>NZ_PNYA01000009.1 GCF_002879885.1 Trinickia dabaoshanensis | reverse complement strand
GTGAACATCGTCTCGGTGTAGCCGTCCGCTCCGCGCATCGTTTCGCTCTCAGTGTTGGTCGATTCCTTCTTTCAACGTTTACCCCTCCCGCTCGGATGACGTCTGCGGGAGGTATTTCAACAGCCTGTTAGACCGTACCATGCCGGCTCGTCCAGATCGTGGGTCGTCGTTATATTGCATCGCCTTTTATGGTTGGAAATAAAAATCGCAGTTGATTTCCTTGCATTCCGCCATATTTAACTTCAATTAGTGTATCTGTGTATCTTGCGATTGAAGGGTGATAGATGTCTTTGTAGTTGACCCGAATATATATAAATAGACGGGCTTTTCTCGCTATCAATGCATTTATGCTTTTGTCAAACACAATCATTGGGCACGATACGGTAGTGTGTGGCGTTATGACGCCTTCTGGTTTTGCGTTAAGGCCAAATTTATCAAGATCATTGTATTGACCTGTGAGATCCGTTTCTTGTGATTTGCACAGCATCACGACGTCACGGGCAGGGGTATTTCCCGAATTTATCCATTGCGCTGTAAATATAAAACCGTTGCCGACGTTGTTTCCGGTTGCGTCGTGAGCGTTTTGGAATGGATTGCCCTCCATTCTAACAAGTGACATCCATGCTCGTTCAGAAAGTGAGAATTCTTCGATATTTTTGCTTGCCGCGTCAGCAGCTTTTGTTGCTGCATCGGCCGCTTGCTTGGCGACCTCGCTAGATGATCGCGCCTCTCGCCATAGGCCGTCCGTTGAATACCACAATAGAGCAGTAAATATGACAAGTAATAGTGTGAAAAGCGCCACGGGCTCATTGATCATTTTGCGTAGCCACACCCGAAAACCCGGAGACTCTGCTGCATTATCGTGTGATTCCCTGTTATGAGCCGACCCTGACATAACTGGTTGCGAGTCGGATTCACTATTCTTGTCCGTGATTGGTTCGCCGGTTACGTGATTGTTTGATGCCGCAGGCGGTGTTGCCGGGATATTTTTACGCGTGTTGCTCACTGATCCTCCCCAATGATTGAGTTTTGGTGATGTAAGTTAATCGGTCTAATCATTGCGGTCAACGATGCTACTTGCTACATGGGCGACTGTTTGCCGAGCATGTGCTCGCGCTTCGTGCGCGCAAAGCCCGAAACCACTTAGTTTCACGTGTCCCTTTGACCATCCTGTGCGGCCGACAAGCCAACGTCTCACAATGTCGACGGGGAGGGTGTTTGATAGGCAATGGACGTGAGTTGGCGAACGGCGTTGGACGGAATCGGAATTGCTGGCTGTCGAGCTTGCGGTTTCTCGTGGTGGTCAGGAGTCGTTTGCGGGCGGATTGGACCTTCGGTTGTTCTGAGATTCGCGTGGGTGCGACCGGGGTGGTTGGACGTTGGAACGTCAGCAACCGGCGCGGTTGACGTTATCGGACCGGTTTCATCCGCTCGCCGATGCGTGATCGTACGTAGTGTTCCGTCATGTTTCGGCTCTGATGTCCGAGCAGCTTTGAGAGTGTGATAGATCGCCAGTGTCGCTCGCCGCCTTCGCCCGAATATCGCGAAACTGGAAGGACGCGCCCGCTAGCTTGCGCGCCTTGTCAAATCTCGATCGCAGCTCGAACGGGCTCACCGGCGTGCCGTCGTCATTTTGCAACAGGTGTGCACCGGTCATCTTCCTGGGCCGCGCAGTGATGCGCTCTATGACCGCTTTTAACTCGCCCTCGATCGTGATTCTGAGGTGCTTCCCCGTCTTATTCTGGACGATATGTAAATGGTCGCCCCGAATGTCTGCTCACTTCACTTTCAGTACGTCGGCCGGGCATTGCCCGGTCAAGTAGGCTACGTCCATCGCGTCTTGCAGCGTCGAATGTGCGACGGCATAGACGGCCCCGAACCCCTCGTCGGTCAGGTATATGTTTCGCCCGCTCTCGCGGAACCCTTTGACGCCCGCGCACGGATTCGATGCGCTTGTGTACCCCCATTCTCGAGCCTTGTTATCGATGTGGCTCAACAACGCTTTCTCGCGGTTCGCGCGCACCCTCGCGGTTTCCCCCGAATGTCCAGATATTCGCGCACATGGACGGGAGTGGTTGCGTCATAGGCATCGCCCCGAAAATGGCTTTCGGGTTCTCCAGTTCTTTGAGGTTATCGCTGCGAGCGCGTGGCGACTTCGTTCCTGCTCCGGTTCCATTTCCGCCCACTTGCGCCTCGCCTCGTTCAGAGCAGCCGAGAGGCGTCCACTGGCGCGGGAGCGACGTTCCGACGTGATAGTAGCGGCCTCCCTTGAGGTGCATCCGCGGCGGGAGGTCTAGATTCGTCTGTCGCCTACGCCCCATGTGCGGCCTCCCGCGTTGTACGCACCCGCGCAGCGCCTCGAAACGCGGCCGAATCGTTCCCGCATGGGATGATTCCGGGGCAGACTGCGTCGCGCCGAGTCGGGCCTCGAAATAGCTGCGTGCAACCTTTGGACGGTGCTGCGAATCTTCTGCGAACCGCCAACCGTTCGCCCGCAACCATTCGATTTGCTTGGCTGATCGGATGAATCACGTCAGTTCTTCCAGTTCGATTTTCGACAGGAACATGACCTACCTCATCCGCGAGCCGTGCCGCACGCGCCGGCACATAGGGCGCGTGCTGATAGATTGGCGCTCGCCTCGCTGCGCGCGACGATGCGCGAGAGAGCGGCCCAACCTTGCTTGCCGCCGATACGGCATTTTCATGTTTCGAATGACGTGCCCGCGCAAGCGGGCCATGTTTGCCAGTGCGCTAACGGCCGTGTTGAGCTTGAATTGCTTTCTCATCGCGCCCCCGCTGCAGTGATCGGCGTCGGTGCCGCGTCGCCTTCGCGCTCAACGGGGAACGCATAAACATCTGCAGTGCGCAGTCGGGCCAACGGTTCGCCAATCCGGCATCGAATCGGACGCGTATGAAGCGCACTATAACCGGTGTAAAGTAGCGACCTTGGGCGCTGCATCTTTTCAGTATGAATGCGGCCGGTCTAAGGCTGCATGCTTTTTAGCGACGGCGACCCGCAGTTGGGCTGTAGCTGCTTCGCGTCGCAAGAACCATCTCGCCGCCGACAACGACATAGACCAATAGCTCCATGAACAAACAGCTTGCTGACCTGATCGGTGATTATCAGGAGAAGGTCCTCGAGGCCCTGATACTCATGCAGCGGTCCGGTATCCGGATGCCGGATTCAAGCCTGCGGTGGATCGAAAGTGATCTTCCAGAAAAGGGTCTACTTGATGGTGATATCACGTACGTCAAGCACGGTGCCGGATGCACGGTCTATCTCCCTGGTGGAGAGATCGATTTTGATTTCGGAATTTTTGGAGAGATAAATGGATTCGACCTGTGGCGACTCTCTCTCTTCGCTGGCGAAAAATTGTCTACGTACGGTTTTGAGAGCGAGGATGCGCTGGAGGGGGGCTTCGAGACGGCAGTTTCTGAAGGATATCTGATTCGCTCAAATGATGGTCTCTTCTACGTCGCGAACGTTAAACGCGCGCTGGCAGTTGACATCGACAGTCGGTCACCTGGCGACGAGCTACCTCCTCGCAATCTGGACATCGTGATGGTACTTCATAGCCATTATTTTCAGGCTGCTGAGTTGATGCGAGAGAACTACGAAAGCCTGAACAAGAAATGGAAGAAGGACAATTCCTTGAGTCACGGAAAGATTGTTGATTTGAGAATCTATATGTCCTCTTGGCTAGGTTTTCTTGCCGTGACATGCGAAGGCTTTGAGGATATTGGGATGCACGTTCTCCTACGGAGTGGAAGACCAGCGGCATTTGAGAAATTGATTCCGAAGAGCGATGCTGTAGGAAAAATGATTAAACGTCACCGCAACCCGCTCCGGGAGCTCCGAAACAAAACGTTTCATCTAAGGGAGGATCCGGAGGCAATCCGACGCTTCTTCGCCCCCGACGCAAGGCGGCTTCCGTGGGCTCGTGAACTGCACGATGCGTTTAAAGATTTTTTCTCCGCTTATCGCATCCAGTGCGAGGTGCATTATGCGATCAATGGACGACGAGGTGAGCTGCGCATCAAACGAGAACCTCCTCGACGACGCACGTTTATGGTGAGCTAAGCGGTCAGCCCAATGGCCGAAGCTCGGCAGGATTCTGCGCCCGATCGCGTCGCTGCGAAGATGGTCATCAGACGACCGACTGACAACGTCTCGCGTACCCGGGAAGCGGACACCAGCAATAGGCTGCTTCCGAAGTTTTACGTTCGCCGCGCTTCGGTGGATGTGCGGCAGCGGAATAGAGGTGGAGATCGTTCCGATTCAGTTATATCGTGACGTTCCCCAGCAGATGATCCCTCACCATCACACGTTCGACGTCCGTCAGGCCGAGTAGGACGCGCGCAGGATATCGGTATTCGGGACCGCCCGGGTTGATAGTGGCTTTCTCGCCAAACTGGTGCACGCGCGCCAAGCGAGCCATACGGCCACCGAAGCCGACGGCCAGGGGATCCTTGTTCATCGGCAACTGCAAGGTCAACTGCGGAGCAATTCTGCCATGTATCTAAAGTGAGCGAAATCCGAAACTGAAGTTGAGCGACTCGAATGTCGCGCCGACTTTTAGGGTCGGACTCACCGTAGGGAGGTTGCCTAACAGGCGAATGCATGCGCGCCGTACCGGCTGGTGGGGCCGATGAATGTCCCGGTGCTAGAGGAAAGGACGGAAGAGCAGGATATTAGACGCTGTCTAATTTCTAACTGCAGAGGCAAATAAAAAGGGCCTAGCATCGCTGCTAAGCCCTTGAATTCTTTGGTGGGGCGTGAGTGACTCGAACACTCGACCTACGGATTAAGAGTCCGCTGCTCTACCAACTGAGCTAACGCCCCAACAGACTGCGAATTATGCAGGACTTTTTTCGTCTTGCATAGCCCTTTGCACGAAATTCCCTGAAAAAATTCCGCCAGCCACCCGCCCAGCCCCGCCTGGCGGCCCTTCAGCGCCGTTGTCTCATGAATTCAATCCGCTCCCGGTATGATGGCGGCACCGCCGCGCCCAACCCCAGCGGCTCCGCTATGAGAAGACGGAGCCATCGGCGTGGCCGACAGGAGACAGCCCATGACAGAATCCGCCATCCTCGATCTGCTCGATCGCGTCCTCGCACCGTGGGTGCGCTCGCTCGCGCTCAAGCCGGTGACCGTCTCAGATGAAAGCGTCACGCTGCGGCTGCCGTTTTCCGGCGAATTCCGTCATTCGGGCGGCGTCATCTGCGGACAAGTGTTCATGGCAGCTGCCGATACGGCCATGATCGTCGCCATTTCAGCGGCGCTAGGCGAGTTTCGCCCAATGACCACCGTTTCGCTCAATATCCACTTCATGCGCGCGGTGCGCGCGGGCGACGTACTCGTCACGGCACGCGTGTTGCGCATGGGCCGTAACCTCGTATTCGGCGAGATCGAACTCGTCGACCAGGACGGCAAAATGGCCGTGCACGCCACCACCACCTACGCGCTCGTCAACTAAGCACTCAGCCAAGAAGCGCGCAGGCATTGTCCAGCGCAAACCCCAAAAGGAATCGCTCATGTTCGATCAGGTCGTGTTCGCAGGCGGCGGCAATCGCTGCTGGTGGCAGGCCGGCTTCTGGGACGTCGTTCAGCCCGAACTCTCGCTCGCGCCGCGCGTCATCACGGCGATCTCGGCCGGCGCGGCAACCGCTTGCATGCTCTACACGCGCGATTCGCAGTGGGTCATGCGCTATTACGAAGACGTTCTACGTCATAACAAAAAGAACGTTTATTGGGGCAACCTCTGGCGGCGCGGCGCGGCCGTGTTCCCGCACTACGCGATTTACCGGCGAGCCTTGCTCGATATCTACGGCGAGTCGTTCGACAAGCTCACGAGCGCGCCCGAGATTCGCGTCGGCGTCTCGCATGTGCCGCGCTGGCTCGGCGCGCGCACGTCGGTCGCAGCCGGTCTCATCGCCTACAACATCGATAAGCACGTCCGAAAAGTGCTGCATCCGACGCTCGGGCGCGCACTCGGCTTTCGCCCCGAGTTCGTCAAAGTGCAAGATTGCATCGTCGTCGATGAACTGGCCGATCTGATCTTGCAGTCCTCGTGCACGCCGCCGTTCACGCCCGTGCTCAAACGAGACGGCCGTCCGGTGCTCGATGGCGGGATGGTCGACAACGTGCCCGTCGATGCGCTCGACGATACGCCGGGCCGCGTGCTCGTCATGGTCACGCGCCGTTATCCGCGCCCGCAGACTTTCGTCATGTCGCACGGCCAGCAGCAGCGCCTGTACGTGCAGCCCTCGCGCAAAGTACCCATCTCGAGCTGGGACTACACGCAGCCGGCGCTCATGCGGCCCGCGTACGACCTCGGCCGCAGCGACGGCGAGGCATTCCTCGCTCGTCTGCCGCAGCTTTCCGAGCTCGTGTCCGAGCAGGCGTAAGCATCGTCGAAACAACGCCCACGCCTATTTCACTCGACGCGCCCCTGCGAACGTCTCAACGCCGGCGCACGACGCTCAGCGCCTCTGGGTTGACGACGTTCGACACGTCGCCTTCATCGAATGCAAGGATGTTCTTGAACGCGCCGCTGAAGTAGAGCTCGTAGCTTTCGCGCTCGACGTAGCCGATGTGAGGCGTGCAGATCACGTTCTCCATCCGCAATAGCCCATAGCCTTGCAAGATGGGCTCGCTTTCGTACACGTCGATGGCAACCATCCCGGGCCGATTGTGCGAAAGCGCATTGACGAGCGCGTTTTCCTCGAGCAGTTCGGCGCGGCTCGTGTTGACGAACAGCGCCGTCGGTTTCATCCGCAGCAGATCGGCTTGCTTGACGATCCCGCGCGTGTCGTCGTGCAAACGCAAGTGCAGCGACAAGACGTCGCTCTCTTCGAATAGCGCCTCCCGGCTTGCCGCCGCTTCGTAGCCGTCGGCCTTCGCGGCCTCGAGCGAATGCTCTCGGCCCCAGATCAGCACACGCATGCCGAACGCCTTGCCGTAGCCGGCCACGAGCCGGCCGATCTTGCCGTATCCCCAGATCCCGAGGGTATGGCCGCGTAACACGGTGCCGAGCCCGAAATTCGGCGGCAACACCGATGTCTTCAAACCCGATTGCTGCCAAGCACCTTGTTTGAGGTTGGCAACGTACTGAGGAATGCGGCGCTGCGCCGCCATGATGAGCGCCCACGTGAGTTCGGCCGGGGCAATCGGCGAGCCGACGCCTTCGAGCACGGCGATACCGCGCTCGGTACAGGCGGGCAGATCGATATGGCTCGACACTTTGCCGGTCTGGCTGATCATGCGCAGGTGCGGCAGCTTGTCGAGCAACTGCGACGTGACGCGCGTGCGTTCCCGAATCAGCACCAAAGCGTCGACTTCCGCGAGGCGGCTGGCCAACTGACCAAGGCCGCGCACGGTGTTATTGAACACTTTGACGTCATGACCGGTCAGTAGCTGAAAACAATCGAGTTTGCGGACGGCGTCTTGGTAGTCGTCGAGAATGGCAATCTTCATAGGCTAGGGAGGTTCGTTTTGCAGTGCACGATGTACACAATAGACGCAGTGATATGCTTGTCGGTTCCAACCTGTCACAGGAGTACAAGCTGGCATGAGCGATGCGACGCGCAGGGTCACGATGCTCACGGCTTTCACTAGGCAGGACCGCCTCTTTTTAACAGCTTGTCGCGCCGGCGCGCAAGCCGCAGATTACGCGCGTGCATCGATCGCGCCTAAAAACGTGTCGATGCCCCGCACTCGGCGACAAGCCGTTTCGCTCCTGACGCACCCGTTCGTACGCGCAGCGTACGCGTACGAACGCGCCTCTCGCATGCAGCGTCAGCGAGCCATGCCCGTTTCCTTCTTTACGATCACAAAACGGAGACTGCTCGATGAATCATCCCGCCTTTGGAGGCGTCGCTACATTTGAAGCACCCGCCTACGTCAAACATCGCAAGCTGATCGACTGGGTTCAGCGCATCGCGGAACTCGCGAAACCCGATCGCATCGTTTGGTGCGACGGTTCTCAGGAAGAGAACGACCGTCTGTGCGAACAGATGGTCGAGGCAGGCACGTTAAAGCGCCTGAATCCGGAGAAGCGTCCGAACTCGTACCTCGCTTGCTCTGATCCGTCGGACGTCGCTCGTGTCGAGGATCGCACTTTCATTTGTTCGGAGTACCGCGACGACGCGGGACCGACGAACAACTGGACCGAGCCCTCCGAGATGCGCGCCACGCTCGACAATCTGTTCGACGGGGCGATGCGAGGCCGCACGCTTTACGTCGTACCTTTTTCGATGGGACCGATCGGTTCGCCGATTGCGCATATCGGCATCGAATTGACGGATAGTCCGTACGTCGTCGTCAACATGCGGATCATGACGCGCATGGGCCGCGCGGTGTACGACGTACTCGGCACCGACGGCGAATTCGTGCCGTGCGTGCATTCGGTCGGTGCGCCGCTCGCCGCGGGTCAGGCCGATGTCGCTTGGCCCTGCAACCCGACCAAATACATCGTTCATTTCCCCGAAGCCCGCGAGATTTGGAGCTTCGGTTCGGGCTATGGCGGCAACGCGCTGCTCGGCAAGAAGTGCTTTGCGTTGCGGATTGCCTCGACGATGGGGCGCAAGGAAGGCTGGCTCGCCGAGCACATGCTGATACTGACCGTGACGTCCGACGAGGGCCGCAAGTACCGCGTGGCCGCGGCGTTCCCCTCGGCATGCGGCAAGACGAACTTTGCGATGCTGATTCCGCCGCGAACGATGGACGGCTGGACGATCTCGACGATCGGCGACGACATCGCCTGGATCAAGCCCGGCAAGGATGGCCGGCTGTACGCGATCAACCCCGAGGCAGGGTATTTCGGCGTCGCGCCGGGTACGAGCGAGAAGACGAACTACAACGCCATGGCGACGCTCAAGGCCAACGTCATCTTCACGAACGTTGCGCTGACCGACGACGGCGACGTTTGGTGGGAAGGTATGACGGACACGCCGCCCGCGCATCTGATCGATTGGCAGGGCCAGGACTGGACGCCCGAGCTCGCTAAGGAAACGGGCCGCAAGGCGGCGCATCCGAATGCGCGCTTCACGGCGCCCGCGTCGCAATGTCCGTCGGTCGATCCCGACTGGGAGAACCCGGCGGGCGTGCCGATCGATGCGTTTATTTTCGGCGGCCGCCGCTCGAGCACGGTGCCGCTCGTGACGGAGGCGCGCAATTGGGTGGAAGGCGTCTATATGGCCGCGACGATGGGCTCGGAGACGACCGCCGCCGCCGCCGGCCAGCAAGGCGTCGTGCGGCGCGATCCGTTCGCGATGCTGCCGTTTTGCGGCTACCACATGGGCGACTACTTCGATCACTGGCTCAAGGTGGGCGAGCGGCTGGATTCGCTCGGCGCCAAGCTGCCGAAGATTTTCTGCGTCAACTGGTTCCGTAAAGGGCCGGACGGCAAGTTCGTCTGGCCGGGCTTCGGTGAAAACATGCGCGTGCTGCGCTGGATGATCGGCCGCGTCGAAGGGCGCGCGACCGGCACCGACCATGCGTTTGGCGTTTCGCCTCGCTACGAGGACATCGACTGGAACGGGCTCGACTTCACGCGCGAGCAGTTCGACCAAGTCATCTCCGTCGACGACGCCGATTGGCGCCGGGAGTTGGCGTTGCATGCGGAATTTTTCGATTCGTTACGGCATCGGTTGCCCGCCGCGCTCACGCAAACGAAGGCCGAAATCGAAAATCGCCTCGCGCCGGCCTGATAATTCGAACCATCGCTCGGCGCCGCGCCGCGCCGAGCCGGCTTCTCCAAATGACCGCCTTCGGGCGGTTATTTTTTTTCTGACGAAACCGCATAGGTCGTGAATTTTCACATTATGAACTCTCGCAACAATTGATTACCGCTTGTTTCTTGCTACGAAACAAAAAACGCGATGCGCGCAACTCTGCGCGCGTTTCAAAGTCGTAGGACAATCACGGATTGGCTCAGGAATTTTTTTCTGAGTAACAACAAGCGGCAGGAGTCGTCAATGGATCATTTGCAGTCAATGCGTGTGTTCGTAAAAGTGGCGGATCTCGGCAGTTTCGCTCGTGCGGCCGGCGCGATGGATATCTCGAACGCCGTGGCCACGCGTCACGTCGCCGATCTGGAAGGCCGCCTCGGCACGCGCCTGCTCAACCGCACTACGCGTAGTCTCTCGCTGACCGAATCGGGCCAGGTCTACCTCGAGCGCGCTCGCCAAATTCTCGATGAGCTCGAAGATGTCGAGCAGATGGTCGTCGCCCGCAATCATGAGCCGGTTGGCACGCTGCGCATCGTCGCCCCCGTGGTGTTCGGCTTGCACAATCTCGCACCCGTTCTGCAGACCTATACCCAGCGCTTTCCGAAAGTGGTGCCGGATCTAACGCTCGTCGATCGCAGCGTGGATCTGGTGGAAGAAGGATTCGACGTCGGTATCGTCATCGCCCAAAGGGTGCGCAGCGCGAGTATCGTCACGCGCCGGCTAACGACGGGCTGCATGATCGTCTGCGCTACGCCCGCCTATTTGGAAAAGCACGGTACGCCGACGCGGCCCGAGGAATTGCTCGACCACGCGTGCCTGAGCCTGCCCACCGAGTATTGGGGGGACGAGCGGGTGTTCACGGGCCCGGAAGGCGAGGTGCGCGTACGCCCCTCGAACGTGATCGTCGCGAACAATACGGAGATGCTGCGTCAGTTCGCGCTGCTCGATATGGGTATCGCGATCTTGCCGAGCTACTTGATCGGCAGCGATGCGACGCGCGGCAACCTCGTGCGCGTGCTCAGCGATTACCGGCTGCCGCAGGTGGAGATCAACATCGGGTACCCGAGCCGCCGCCATTTGCCGGCCAAGGTGCGCACGTTCATCGATCACCTCGTCGACCACTTCAGCCAAACACCGAACGGCACGCTCGGGGAACTCTGGCTCAAGGATGCGCCCGAGACCGCGCCTGCGCCCGCGTTGCCGGCGGTCGAATCCGCCGACGGCGACGACGAGGCCTACGAAGTGGAAGGTGAAAGCGATGCGTTCGGCACCCGGCGCGACAGCGCGCTGCGTAAGATGGCTCGAGCGCCGCGTGCGCGTATGAGCACGCCGTCGCCGCTGTAAAGCGAGGAGCGGTGCGCCAGCCGGGCGCGCGGTCCCGGTACCCGACAAAAAATAAAGCGAGCGCTGGTTGGCGCTCGCTTTATTTGTCTATGGACCGCGGTACGGGTTGGCGCGGCCTTAGGCGTTGACCTTACGCGCCGTCGCCCGCTTCGCCGGTGTTTTGGCGGCGGTTTTCACCGCGGTCTTGGCTGCCGTCTTGGTGGCGGCCTTCTTGGCCGGAGCCGCGGCGGTCACGGTTTCGGCTGCGTCATCGCTTTGCGCCTCGCTATCCGCGGCGGACGATTTGCGCCCCGCGCTCTTCGCTGCCGCTTTAGGCTCCTTCTTCTCGAATTCGAAGCCGATCTTGCCGTCGCTTTGCTTGACGAGATAGGCCTTGAAGTTGCGGCCCGTCCGCGACGATTTGAAGTTCGTCAGCAAATCGGTGCGGCCTTCGCCGAGCAGCTTCGCCATTTGCTCGCGTGCGATTTCTTGCTGCAGGATCACCTTACCCGAGCGGAAATCGCAGGTCTTGGGGTTCGCGACGGAGTTCTCGCAGACGTAGCTCATGCCGTGCTCGAAGACGCGGGCGTGACATTTCGGGCATGCGCCCACGCTCTCTTGCGTCGAGAAGTCGGGCGCCTCGCCGTCCTCTCCGCCGGCATCCTGGCCGAAATCGAACTCGAGCTTGTAGTTCTTGATTTCGTCGTCGAACGTCAGCTTCAGAATGGCCGAGAAGGGACGGCCCATCTTGCTGCGGAAGCCCGACAGCGGACCGATTTCCTTTTGTTTGAGCAGCGTCTCGACTTCTTCGGTCTCGAATTGGCGGCTGCCCGGGATCTTCGAAATCGAGAACTCGCATTGCGTGCAAGCGAAGCGGCGGTAGTTTTCCTTGACCTGTCCGCCGCAATTCGGACACGGCGTGGCGAGCGTGGCGTAATCGCCGGGAATCGTATCGGAGTCGTACTCCTTCGCGCGCTTGACGATGGTCTGCGTCATGCGGGCAATCTCCTGCATGAACGCGTCGCGCGCTAGCTTGCCGCGCTCCATCTGCGCAAGCTTGTATTCCCACTCGCCGGTCAACTCGGGCGCCGTCAGCTCCTTGACGCCGAGCCCGCGGAGCAGCGTCATCAACTGGAACGCTTTCGCGGTCGGAATGAGATCGCGGCCCTCGCGCACGAGGTATTTCTCTCCGAGCAACCCTTCGATGATGGCGGCGCGCGTGGCCGGCGTGCCGAGCCCCTTGGCGGCCATCGCCTCGCGCAACTCGTCGTCCTCGACGAGCTTGCCCGCCCCTTCCATCGCGGAGAGCAGCGTCGCTTCGTTGTAGCGCGCGGGTGGTTTCGTCGTCAGGCCGTGTGCGGCGATCTTGTCGGTCTTGACCTTCTCGTCCTTTTGCACCGGAACGAGATTGGCGTCCTCGCCGCTCGTCTCGCGGCCGTAAATCTGGAGCCAGCCGGGCTCGACGAGCACCTTGCCTTCGGTCTTGAAGTGGTGACCCACGACCTCCGTCACGCGCGTGGTGACGCGGTACTCGGCCGCCGGGAAAAACACCGCCAGGAACCGCTTGACGACGAGGTCGTACAGTTTCTGCTCGGGCTCGGAGAGCGCTTTGGGCGCTTGCAGGGTCGGGATGATCGCGAAGTGGTCGCTGATCTTCGAATTGTCGAAGATGCGCTTGTTCGGCTTGACCCACCCCTTGTCGAGCACCTGCTTCGCGAACGGCAGGTAGTTGTTGCTCTCCTTGAGCATTTGCAGCGTGTCCTGGACCGTGCCGAGGTAGTCCTCGGGCAGCGCGCGCGCGTCGGTACGCGGATAGGTCAAGACCTTGTGCTTCTCATAGAGTGCTTGCGCCAGCCCGAGCGTGTTCTTCGCCGAGAAGCCGAAGCGGCCGTTGGCCTCGCGCTGCAAGCTCGTCAGGTCGAACAGCAGCGGGGAGAGCTGCGTGGACGGTTTGGACTCCTCCGACACCGTTCCGACGTGGTCGCGGCACGCGGCCACGACCGATTCGGCGGCGGCGACGCTCCACAGCCGCGAGTCCCGCTTTTCGGGATCGAACTCGTCGCGCTTGAATTTCGGGTCGAACCAACGGCCTTCATAGAAGCCGCCGGCGCAGACGAATTCCGCCCGCACTTCCCAATAATCGCGCGGCACGAAGTGACGAATCTTCTCCTCGCGCTCGACGACGATCGAAAGCGTCGGCGTTTGAACCCGTCCCACCGTCGTGAGGAAGAAGCCGCCGCCCTTGCTGTTGAACGCGGTCATCGCCCGTGTGCCGTTGATACCGACGAGCCAGTCGGCTTCCGAACGGCATCGCGCGGCATCCGCGAGCGGCTGCATGTCGTTGTCGCTGCGCAGGTGCGCGAAACCGTCGCGGATGGCGGCGGGCGTCATCGATTGAAGCCAAAGCCGCTGAACGGGCTTCTTCACGTTCGCGTGCTGCGCGATGAGGCGGAAGATGAGCTCGCCCTCGCGCCCCGCGTCGCATGCGTTGATGAGGCGCTCGACGTCCTTGCGCTTGATCAGCTTGGTCAGCACCTTGAGCCGCGATTCGCTTTTCGCGATCGGGTTCAGGTCGAAATGCGGCGGAATCACGGGCAGGTGAGCGAAGCTCCACTTGCCGCGTTTGACTTCGTATTCTTCGGGCGCGGCGATCTCGAGTAGATGGCCGACCGCCGAGGAGAGCACGTATTCGTCGCTCTCGTAGTACTCGTCATGTTTGGTGAAGCCGCCGAGTGCGCGCGCGATGTCGTTCGCGACCGAGGGCTTCTCCGCAATGATCAGTGCTTTGGACATGACAGGATTAATGTAGTGATCGGGGTCGAATCCCCGATTGAGTTCCCTTCAACGACCGCTTTATAGCACACGGCGCGTCAGCGGCGATTTCTTGCCCCAAAAAGGATCATGCCGGCGCCGGGGCGCCGGCACCGGCCGCCACGCTCCGATGCGTGCGGCGCGAGACCTTGTGGACGGCAGCCGGCGTGCACCCTGTGCACGGAATGTGCCACCGGGCAGCGCGGCGCGGCGGGGATCCGGGCGACGTTCAAACCGCCGCGAGCGCCGGCCGCACCTTCGGCGCGCCCACGGCGTCCGGTAAAGCCGTGAGGTCGGCGAGCATCCGTTCCGCGATCGCGCGGTGCGGCAGGACCGTCCCGAAAAAGCGAGCGGTCGTCCCGTCCTCGATCAGCAGCGTCGGGAAATTCTCGACGTCGAGATCGTCGAAGCGGTCGGCATGCGTTTCGATGTCGATCCAGACGAAACACATGTCGGGATGGGCGTCGGCAAGCTGGTCGAACGTTTCGCGGTATTCGCGGCACGTGCCGCACCATTGGGCGCACAGACAAGCGACGAGCAGCGTGTTCGGGTCGTTGACCCGCTCGCCGATTTCGTCCGAATCGGTGTCCAGGTTCAGCGCTGGCATGATGCGTTCCTTCTTTTCTAATGCCGGTAGCGGTTTTGGGGACTGTAGCACGCCGGGTTATGCCGACGTTGTGCGCCGCGTCACCCCTCGGTATGCCGAACGTATCGGCCACCCGGTAAGACGGTCAGATATCCGCGCAATTCGAGCTCGAGCAGAGCGCCTTGCAAGGTCCCGCTATCCATGTCGGTTCGGCCGGCGAGAATTTCAAGCGCGGCCGGGGCGTGTCCGAGCGCCTCGAGCAACCGGCTGCCGTCTGGTGACAGCGCGGGCGGCGGTGTATCGAAGAGGGGCAAGGCCGGAGCGGGCACCCGCGGCTTTGCCGATTTCGAGGCCGACTCCGGTCGGGGCGTCGATGAACGGCGCGCTTGCCGCTGCCGGGACGGCTGCGTTTCCTTTGCGCGCCGATCCGCGCGTTGCGGCTCGCCGGTGTCCTCGGTTACGGTCAGACCGAGCGCTTGGAGCACGTCGGCCGCCGTTTCGACGAGCATCGCGCCATCCTTGATCAATTGATGGCAGCCGCGAGAAACGGGCGAATGAATCGAGCCGGGAACCGCGAATACATCGCGCCCCATTTCGTTCGACAGGCGGGCGGTAATGAGCGAACCGGAACGCAGCGCCGCTTCCACGACGAGCACCCCCCGTGTCAGCCCGGCAATGAGCCGATTGCGCTGAGGAAAGTGAGCGGGTTTGGCCGGCGTCGCAAGCGGCCACTCGGAGACGATCGCCCCGCAGGCGGCGATCTCGTCCGCGAGCGCGTGGTGCTGAGCCGGATAGACTAGGTCGGCTCCCGTGCCGACCACCGCCAGCGTGGCGCCGCCCGCGTCCAACGCGCCTCGGTGGGCGGCGGCGTCGACGCCGAGCGCCAGCCCGGACACCACGACGAGCCCCGCTCGGGCGAGTTCGCGCGCAAAACGCCTGGCATCGGCGGCGCCCTGCGGCGTGGCATTGCGGCTGCCGACGATCGCCACGCTCGGTGCGTGGAGCCATTGCAACTGCCCGCTCACGTAGAGCAGTGGCGGTGGGTCGTGCATATTGAAAAGCGAGCAAGGATAGGCCGGATCGTCGAGCGTGACGAGCGCGTGGCCTGGTGCCGCGCACCAAGCGAGCGTTCGATCGACTTGCTCGCGCACGTCGGCGCGCGCGGCCGCCGCCACGGCCCGCGCGATCGCGCTTCCCGCCTCATCGGCGAGCGCCTCGAACGGCTGCGCCAGCAACGAGCGGGCGTCGCCGAATGCCGCGAGCAACGCCCGCAAAATGGCGGGCTTGAGTGCGCGCACACTGGTGAGCGCAAGCCACGCATGCAATTGTTCCGATGTCGGCGCGCGCGCGTTCATGACTGCGCGCCTTCGCTCGGCCGCCAGCGAATTTGCCGGCGCCGTGATAAAATTTTCACCATCCGAAATACCCCAGAACGTAGCCGATGCCTGCGCGTTTTTCGCCGCTGCGAGCGGCCTGACGACGCACGCGGTTCGGCGTATCTTCGATATTCCGAGCGGGCCGTGCCAGTTGGCCGAACGGCTAACGACCGGTCTGTAGACCATCGGCGATGCGCCCCCCGGCTGCGTCGCAACGACTTTTGACACCATGGCTTTACTGAGCATCCTGAACTACCCCGACAAGCGGCTGCACAAGGTCGCCAAACCGGTCCAGAAGGTGGACGACCGAATCCGCAAGCTCGTCGCCGATATGGGCGAGACGATGTACGCCGCGCCCGGCGTGGGCTTGGCCGCGACTCAAGTCGACGTGCACGAGCGCGTGATCGTCATCGACGTTTCCGAGACACACGATCAATTGCGCGCCTTCATCAATCCCGAAATCGTGTGGTCGAGCGACGAGCGGCGAATCAACGAGGAAGGGTGTTTGTCGGTGCCCGGCGTCTACGACGAAGTGGAGCGGGCCGAGCGCGTGCGCGTGCGCGCGCTGAACGAAAAGGGCGAAACGTTCGAGCTCGACTGCGAAGGCCTGCTGGCCGTATGCATTCAGCACGAAATGGATCACTTGATGGGCCGGGTCTTCGTGGAATACTTGTCGCCGCTCAAGCAGACGCGTATCAAGACGAAGATGAAAAAGCTCGCTCACGCGATGTGACGTGACGCGCAACTCCTACCCGCCGCTTTTGCTCGATACATGACCCATACGCTGCGCGTCGTTTTCGCCGGCACGCCCGAGTTCGCTTGCAGCGCGCTCGCCGCGATCCATGAAGCCGGTTTTCCTGTGCCGTTGGTGCTGACGCAGCCCGACCGTCCCGCCGGACGCGGGATGAAGCTGCAGGCGAGCCCCGTCAAGCGCTATGCGGTCGAGCACGGGCTCGAACTCGCTCAGCCGCCCTCGCTGCGCCGAAACGGCAAATACCCCGCTGACGCGGCGGCCGCGATCGACCGGCTGCGCGCGACGCCGCACGACGTGATGGTGGTGGCCGCGTACGGCCTGCTGTTGCCGCAGGAAGTGCTCGATATCCCGCCGCGTGGCTGCATCAACATCCACGCGTCGCTGTTGCCGCGCTGGCGCGGCGCGGCGCCGATCCACCGCGCGATCGAAGCCGGCGATACGGAGACGGGCATTACCCTCATGCAAATGGATGCGGGGCTCGACACGGGTGCGATGATAGAAGTCGGGCGGATGCCGGTCGACCCGCGCGACACCACCGCCACGCTGCACGACAAGCTCGCGGCGCAAGGCGCGCGACTCATCGTCGACGCACTCTCGAAGCTCGAGCGCGACCGCGTGCTGCCGTCGATCGCGCAGCCGGGCGAGGGCGCGACGTATGCGCAGAAGATCGAGAAGCACGAGGCCGCGCTCGATTGGCGCGCGAGCGCCACGGCACTTGCGCGCCGAGTGCGCGCGTTCGATCCGTTTCCGGGCGCGGTCGCGACGCTCGAGGATGGCACCTCGTTCAAGATCTGGGCGGCCGAAGCGACCGGCGCATCGGTCCCGACCGTAGAGCCGGGAACGATCGTGGCGGTAGCGGCCGACGGCGTCGTGGTCGCGTGCGGCGAAGGCGCGCTGCGGCTTACGCAACTGCAAAAACCGGGCGGCAAGCGTCTGCCCGTGCGCGAATTTCTCGCCAATGCGACGTTGCAAGCCGGTCAGCGGCTAACCTTGCCCGAAGCCGTGTGATTGCCGCCGCGGTGCCTGCCCGGCCCGCGCGCAAACGAGCGGCCGCCATGCGATGATGGCGGGCGCAGCTTTTCCGTGAAGGAGACCTCGAGCATGTTCGGCATCGTTCATTTTCCGTTTTTCGTCGCCGCGGTGTTCTTGCTGAACGTCACGCCCGGCCCCGATACGGCCTACATCGTGGGGCGCAGCGTGGCGCAGGGTCGCGGCGCCGGGCTGATGTCGGCGCTCGGAATCTGTTCGGGTTGCTGCGTGCACACGATCGCCTGCGCATTCGGCCTCACGGCGCTGTTGGCGGCATCGGCCACTGCCTTTACGGTCATCAAGTTCGCAGGCGCCATCTATCTGATCTATCTCGGCGTGCGGCTTGCCTTTTGGCCATCGTCGAAAAGCGAAGCCGCGACGGTTCAGACGGGCGAGACTCCGGCGCAAGCCAGCCGCACGCTCAGGCAACTCTACTTGCAAGGCTTTTGGACGAACGTCCTCAACCCGAAGGTCGTGCTCTTTTTCGTCTCCTTCTTTCCTCAGTTCGTTTCGACCGACAGCGAGTACAAAGCCTTCGCGTTTCTGTCACTCGGCGGCGTTTTCATCGCCATGAGCGTCATGTGGTGCCTGTTTCTGGTATGGGTCGCAAGCAGCGTCACGCAGCGTCTGGGCGGCACGCCCACGGTCAAGAAGTGGCTCGATCGCGTGGTAGGCAGCGCGTTCGTCGGACTAGGGCTGCGGCTTGCCGCCGTCCATCGCTGAACGAACACCTCGTTCGCGCCCGGCCGGCTAAAACCATTTCCTGACAAATCGCTTACAATTGAGCGTGACGCCAGGGCTCCCCCATGTCTGGGGGTGTCGCCGCGGCGCAAACGGAAAAGGAGTGCATATGTTCAATTGGGTCAAAACCGCGATGCTGATGGCCGCGATCACGGCCCTTTTCGTCGCCATCGGCGGGATGATCGGCGGTTCGCGCGGCATGACGATCGCGCTCGTCATCGCGCTGGCGATGAATTTCTTCTCGTACTGGTTCTCGGACAAAATGGTCCTGAGCATGTACAACGCTCAGGAAGTCGACGAAACCAGCGCCCCGCAGTTCTATCGGATGGTGCGCGAACTCGCCACGCGCGGCGGCCTGCCGATGCCGCGCGTGTATCTCATCAACGAAAACGCGCCGAACGCCTTTGCGACGGGCCGTAACCCCGAACATGCGGCGGTCGCCGCCACGACGGGCATCTTGCGGATTTTGTCGGAGCGCGAGATGCGCGGTGTGATGGCCCACGAGTTGTCGCACGTTAAGCATCGCGACATCTTGATCTCGACGATTTCGGCGACGATGGCCGGCGCGATTTCGGCGCTGGCGAACTTTGCGATGTTCTTCGGTGGGCGCGACGAGGAAGGCCGGCCGGCCAACCCGATCGCAGGTATCGCCGTCGCGCTGCTCGCGCCGATCGCCGCCGCGATGATTCAAATGGCGATTTCGCGTGCCCGTGAATTCGAGGCCGATCGCGGCGGGGCGCAGCTTTCGGGCGATCCGCAAGCGTTGGCCTCCGCGCTCGACAAGATCCATCGATTCGCTGCCGGCATTCCGTTCGCGGCCGCCGAGGCGCATCCCACCACGGCGCAAATGATGATTCTGAACCCGCTATCGGGCGGTGCCGTGGCCAATCTGTTCTCGACGCACCCGGCAACGGAGGAGCGCATCGCACGCCTCATGGAAATGGCGCGCACGGGCAGGTACGACTAAGGATCGAGGTGCGCGCGTCGATGCGCGCCAACGTCGAAACGGGCCCTCGTGGGCCCGTTTTCTTTGCCGTGTCACGCTTGCGCGCCTGCGAGCGAGCGCGCTCGAGATGATCGATCACGCGTGCGCGTTACAATGTCGCGTTTATTCGTGCGATACGCTCTTTACCGCCTCACGTCGCGCGATCCTTCGCCTTTTCGATGACTCGATCCGCTCCCGTTCACCGTAAACCGCCGAAAGCCGGCACGCCGCGCTTTGCCACGCTGCGTCTCGCGCCCGATTCGCTCGCCTTCGCGCTCGACTGCGCGGCGCTCGCCGTCGGTGCTGTGCGCGCGGGCATGGCGCTGCCGGCCGCGCTCGCCGCTGTCCAAGCCTCGATGCCGGCGGCCGCGGCGCTTGCGCGCGGCGCCATCCAAGACATCGCGTATCGCACGCTGCGGCGGTTGGGCACGGCGGACTGGCTCGTCGCTCAACTCGTGCGCAAGGCGCCGCCGGCGCATGTCGGCGACGTGCTCGCATGCGCGCTGGCACTCGCGGCCGACGATGCGCAGGCAGCCGCGTATTCCGCATTCACGGTCGTCGATCAGGCGGTGACGGCCATTGGGGCACGCCGCGACTGCGCGTTTGCCAAGGGGCTCGTCAATGCGGTCTTGCGCAACTTCTTGCGGGAGCGGGAGGCGTGGCTCGAGAAGGCGCAAGCCGATGTGGTCGCCGCCTGGAACTACCCCGTCTGGTGGGTCGAAGCGGTACAGCGGGCCTGGCCTGACGACTGGCGGCGCGTGTTGGCGGCGGGCAATGAACCGGGCCCGCTCACGTTGCGAGTCAATGCGCGCCGAACGAGCGTGGCCGAGTACTTGCATACTCTCGACGCAAACGGCATGGCGGCCACCGCGATCGGACCGCATGCGGTTCGGCTCGCTTCGCCGCTGCCCGTCGATCGCATTCCCGGCTTTGCGCAAGGCGTCGTCTCGGTGCAAGATGCCGGCGCGCAATTGGCGGCCGAACGGTTGAACGTGCGCGACGGGATGCGGGTGCTCGACGCGTGTGCCGCGCCCGGCGGCAAGACGGGGCACATTCTCGAACTCGCCGATGTCGAACTCGTGGCGCTCGAATCGGACGCCGCGCGCGCGGCGCGCATCGAGGAGAACTTGTCGCGCCTCGCGTTGACGGCGAAGGTGACCGTGGGCGATGCGGGCGCGCCGGCGCAGTGGTACGACGGCAAGCCGTTCGACCGTATTCTGGCCGATGTGCCGTGTTCGGCGTCGGGTATCGTTCGGCGGCATCCGGACGTGCGCTGGCTGCGCCGCCCGAGCGACATTCCCGCGCTCGTCGCCGAGCAGCGCCGCATCCTCGATGCGCTCTGGCCGCTGCTCGCATCGGGCGGCGAACTGCTTTACGTGACATGCTCGATCTTCCCCGAGGAGTGCGAGGAGCAGGCGCACTGGTTTGAACGTGCGCATGAAGATGCGGTACGATTGGACGCGCCTCACCAACTGCTGCCGACAGGTTCGGGCTCCGCGGCCGAGCCCTCGGCACCTTTATCGCCCGGAACGCACACCGCCAAGTCGGAGCGCTGCGGTGCCGACATGGATCACGACGGTTTTTACTACGCGCGCTTTCAAAAACGGTGACGATCAGCAAACGCTTTTTTCGGCTTCGGTTCGTGGCCTTGCTCTGGATTGGGCTGACCGTTTGTTTAGCCGCGGCGGGGTCGGCGCACGCCGATACGATCGCGGTTCAGCGCGCGTCGCTGCAGGCCGACGGAACGGGCTGGGATCTCGATGCGCGTTTCGATTTCGAACTCAACAGCAGCTTGGAGGATGCCGTCAATAAAGGCATCCCGCTCTATTTCACGACCGAGTTCGACCTTACGCGTGCCCGCTGGTATTGGTTCGACGAGCAGCCCGTATCGGTCACCCAAACGCTTCGACTTTCGTTTCAACCGTTGACGCGGGAGTATCGCGTCTCGAGCGGCGGCGGGCTCCAGCAAGGTTTCCCCTCGCTCAAAGAGGCGCTGGCGGTCATCAAGCACGTGACGTCCTGGCGCGTGATCGAGCGCAATCAAGTACAGCCGGGCGAAAGCTACACGGCGTCGGTGCGCATGCAGCTCGACACCGCGCTGATGCCCAAGCCGTTCCAGGTCGATGCGGTCAACAATCGCGACTGGACGCTCGCTTCCGATTGGAAGCGCTTCACTTTCACGGTGGCCGAACGTGTTAAATAGCGTACGTCGAAGAGCGGACGTGCGAAGCATCGTCGTCCGCGTGATCGTCTCCACGGTAGCCGTCACGGCGCTGCTGCTGCTCGTGCTGCTGGCGGCGGCGAGCGCCAACACCGAATTCTTCGATCGCTACTACTCGTGGCTCTACGCGGCGAACATCGCGGTTGCGCTCGTTTTTCTGCTGATCGTCGTCGCGCTCGTCGTGATGATCCTCGTGCGGCTGCGCAAGGGAAAATTCGGCACGCGGCTGCTGGCGAAGCTCGCGGTGTTCTTCGCGCTCGTGGGCGTGTTGCCGGGCGCGATCATCTACGTCGTCTCGTACCAGTTCGTCTCGCGCAGTATCGAGTCGTGGTTCGACGTCAATGTCGAGACCGCGCTGACGTCGGGCCTGAACCTCGGGCGCGCGATGCTCGATGCCTCGCTGTCCGATTTGCAGACGAAGGCGCACGTGATGGCCGAGCAGCTCGCCAGCACACCGCCCAATAACACGACGCTGACGCTGCTGCGTATGCGCGACCAGTTCGGGGTGCAAGATGCGATGCTCATGGAATCGGCGCGCAGCGTATCGGGCGCGTCGCCCGATCTGCACGTGCTGGCGCAGGCGCAGGCGTCCAGCAACATTTCCTCGCTGATGCCCGACGATCTGCCGACGCCGATCATGCTGGACCAGGCGCGCGGCCGGGGCTACGCGTCGATCGAGGGTGAGGTGGACGGCGATCCGCATGCGAAAGGCTCGAAGGGCGCGCTGCGCTTGCGCGTCGTCGTGCTCGTGCCCGACGCGAATGCCTCGCTGCTGCAGCCCGCCGAGCGCTTCTTGCAATTGACGCAGCCGGTGTCGCCCACGCTTGCGCGCAATGCCGATGCCGTTCAGCGCGCGTATCGCGAATACCAGGAAAAGGCGTTCGGCCGCACCGGCTTGCGCAAGATGTACATCGGCACGCTGACGCTCGCGCTATTTTTGGCGACCTTCATCGCGATGATGCTTGCGCTCGCGCTCGGCAACCAACTCGCGCGTCCGCTGTTCTTGCTGGCCAAGGGCACGAAGGAAGTCGCCGAGGGCGACTACACGCCCAAGCGCGAGATCAAGTCGCGTGACGAACTCGGCTTCCTCACGCAGTCGTTCAATGCGATGACGCGTCAATTGTCGGAAGCGCGCGCGGCCGTCGAACGCAATCGCGTGGCGCTCGAGCATTCGAAGGCGTACCTCGAAAGCATCTTGGCCAATCTGACGGCCGGTGTATTCGTGCTCGACCGGCAGTTCCGGCTGACCACGGCCAATCGCGGGGCGGAGCGGATTTTCCGCCAACCGTTCCAAGGCATGCTCGGCGCCTCGCTGGAACAGATCGGCGCGCTCGCGGAATTCGCCGTGCTGGTGCGCAAGGCGTTCGCGGATCGCGAGGCCGCGAGCGAGGGGATCGTGGATGACGGCGGGCACTGGCAGCAGCAGGTTGCCGTGTCGGTGCCCGGCGAGAGCGAGCCGCTGACGTTGCTCGTGCGCGGCACGCGGCTCTTGGCGGCAACTGTCTCGGAAGGCAGCGAAGAAGCGCGCACGGCCGGTTACGTGGTGGTATTCGACGACATCTCCGATGTCATTTCCGCGCAGCGCTCGGCGGCATGGGGCGAGGTGGCACGCCGGCTGGCGCACGAGATCAAGAATCCGCTGACGCCGATTCAGCTCTCGGCCGAACGGCTGCAAATGAAGTTGGCCGACAAGCTCTCGCCGAGCGACGCCGACGTGCTCAAGCGCGGCGCCACGACGATCGTCAACCAAGTCGCGGCGATGAAGCAAATGGTGGACGATTTCCGCGATTACGCGCGCACGCCGCCGGCGGTCCTTGCGAACTTGCAGTTGAACGAGCTCGTGACCGAGGTGCTGAGCCTGTACGGCGTGGAAGAGGGTAAGAGCGCGATCACGGCGGAGCTGTCGGCGTTGCCGGTGATTCGCGGCGATGCGACGCAACTGCGGCAGGTGATCCATAACTTGCTACAGAACGCGCAGGACGCGGTGGCGGAGATCGCGAACCCGCGTGTCGTCATCGAAACCAAGACAGTAGAATATGGCGACCCCGACGCCCAGGGCAAAGTGCGCGTCGCGGTCCGCCTGACAGTATCCGACAATGGCCCGGGCTTTCCCGCCCGCATTCTCACGCGTGCGTTCGAACCGTACGTGACGACGAAAGCGAGAGGGACGGGGCTGGGGCTTGCGATGGTCAAGAAGATCGTCGACGAACACGGCGCACGAATCGATATTCGAAATCGTGTGAAAGCAGGCGAGGCAATCGAAGGTGCGCAGATCTCGATTTTGTTCCTGCAATTGGCAGACGACACGACTCCCGCGCGAGGCTCGGCCTCGAACGGAGGCACGGCGTCGGGGACGACAAAAGCAATAGCGCAGACAAGGGCAGCATAAATGGCGACCATCCTGGTGGTAGACGACGAAATGGGCATCCGGGAATTGCTCTCGGAAATCCTGAGCGACGAAGGACATGCCGTGGAGGTGGCGGAAAACGCGCAACATGCGCGCGATTTCCGTCTGCGTCAGGCACCCGATCTGGTGCTGCTCGATATTTGGATGCCCGATACCGACGGCGTGACCTTGCTCAAGGAATGGGCGGCGCAAGGGCTTCTCACGATGCCGGTGATCATGATGTCCGGGCATGCGACGATCGACACGGCCGTCGAGGCGACGAAGATCGGCGCGCTGAACTTCCTGGAAAAGCCGATCGCTTTGCAAAAGCTGCTCAAGGCAGTCGAGCAGGGGCTTGCGCGCGGCAGCGCGGTCGCGCCGATCGCGGGCGCGAGTGCGGTCAAGGCCGCGGCGCCGGCCAATGCGACGACGGTCGCGGCGGCGGTTGCGCTGCCGATTCTTGGAGCCGATGCTGTGACGGCCACCCCGGTTTCCACGCAGGCGGCGTCGATTTCGTTCGACATTCCGTTGCGCGATGCGCGCGATGCGTTCGAGCGAGCCTACTTCGAATACCACCTGGCCCGCGAGAACGGCAGCATGACGCGCGTGGCGGAAAAAACTGGGCTCGAACGCACGCACTTGTACCGCAAGCTCAAGCAGCTCGGCGTCGATCTGAGCAAGAACAAGGGGGAGTGACGGCGGACCGGCCGTGGCGCCTATCCGGCGCAAGGCGCGTGCGAATGCGCTTCTGCAAAAAAATGCTTGAGCAACGCAAAACCCCTTGCTATACTCTCGCTTCTTCGTGGCCCGGTAGCTCAGTTGGTAGAGCAGCGGATTGAAAATCCGCGTGTCGGTGGTTCGATTCCGCCCCAGGCCACCACTTGATTCAAGCAAAAAGCCCAACCTAACCGGTTGGGCTTTTTGTTTTTGTGCTGCCTTCGTTTCGGAGTTCGTCGGGCTAGCCGCCGGTGCCCGCTAGGACGAGCAAGTCACGGCCGGGTCAGCGGGCGATGCGACTCGCTAAGGCCGCAAGAACGGAACAAAGCCCGATGCGGACAAGGCGCCCGCGATGAGCAGCATCTGAAAGGCGGCGAGCGAGGTCGCCTTCTTGCAGAGCCTCGCCACACCGCGAACGCGTGCGTCGAGTGTTCTCCCAGCCTTCGATCCGTCGATCCATCCCAGCGCCGACAGCGCGTCATCCAAGGCGGCAAGCGTATCGGCGCCAAGCTCGGTTTGCTCCAGCGCGGCGAACAGCTTTTTATCGATCGCGATGCGTACCATGAGCCACAGCGAAATAACGGCGGTGATCGTGCTGACGGCGGCGAGCAGCATGCCTGTCCAGGGCGCGCGTGTCCATTCGAGTGCTATCGACCATCCGGCGGCCGCCGCCGCGCCCGCGACGTAGACGGCTCGCTCGCCGGCATCGAGCAACCCGCGCCCGGCTGCAATCAGAAACGGCGCGGATCGGTTGCTCATCGGACCTCCTGCATCGGCATCGAGCGGCTATCGATCCATGCCTGAAGTACCGCCACGGTTTCGTTCGACCATGCCGCTCGCGGTTGCAGCCGGCGCACCGCATCCAGCGCGGCCCGCGCATCGCGCTCGCCGTTTTTGGCGGCAAGCCAGGCCGCGGCACACAGCACGCTGCGGCCCAAGCCGAGCGCGCAGCAAACGAGCACGTCATGGCCGTCGTCGACGAGCCGTTCGAGTTCGGCCATGGCACGCCGAAGACTATCGAGCGAAGGCGCCACCAAATCGAGCTGCGGCACCGCCACATAGTCGAGCGGCGCACGGCGAGACACCCAGCGCGGCATCTCGGCGGTCAAGTCGACGAGCGCCGTAAATCGATGCCGGCGCAGTTCGCCGGTCGTCGGCGCGCGGCCGATCGATAGGCGGGCGTCGATCCGCACGGGCGTCTGCCGACGCGTCCAAAGCCGCGAATTCACGAAGGCGCCTGCGATCGTCGGTGCGAGCAACGCGCGCATGAAAACCGGCATTTGTCCGTGCGCGCTCTTCAGAAAAGCGCCCGGCGCGCCGTGCCGATAGATCCAGGCAACGCAGCCGAGCGCCAGCGCGAACCATCCGAATAGCAAGGCGTACCCCGCCGCGCCGGGGATGCAAGCGATCGCCGCGAAAAAAGCGACGATCGCCGCGCCGGCATACGCCAGTGCGAGACGAGGCGCGCGCACCGAGGGCGCCACATCGCGCCGATGCGGCTCGCTTTCGGCGTCGCGCAGCGGAAACAGAAACAACGCGAGACAGCCCAGCGCGGCGCCGGTCGGCACATCGATCGCATGATGTTGCCAGGTGGTCAGCACCGATATGCCGATCGCGGCGAACCACAGATGGGTCGCCGCGCGCAGCGCGACGCCGCGAACGTGCCGCGCATAGACGGCCCAGAGCACGACCAGCAATCCGATATGTAGCGACGGCGCCTGGTTATACGGTTTGTCGAACCCCGCGAGCAAGGTGAACAGCGCCCCGGCGACGCCGCCGGCGTCGGGCCGATCGAAGCCGAAGCGCAGGGGCCACGCGATGAAGCACACCACCGAGACGAGTTGCACGGTGACGAGACGTTTGACGTGGTCGAACAGATCGGCTCGCCGTGTCTGGAACAAGAACGATGCGGCGTAAAGCAGATCGATCGACCAGTACGGCACGATCGTCCATGGCACGAATGGGATCGCATGCTCCCATCCGAACGCGAAGCTCGGGACGAAAGCGCGCCGCGACGCAAGCCAATTCGCAAACCCGTACGTCGAGAAGAAGAGCGCGCCCATCATGCCGAGCAGGCTGAGCCGTAGCAGCCAAGACGCGTCGCCCGCGTCCGTTCGCTCGCTTTGCGTGTTCAGCTTCGCTCCATCGCTGATGTGGCTCATCTCGCTGGCATTACTCATGGGTGTGTACCCGCTCAGCGAGGCTCACCGTGAAAATCCCCATCGCGTCGATTCGTTGGTCGATTTTGCGGAAGCCGGCGCGCGCGACGAGCTCGTCCATCTCGGCCTGCGAGCGGCGCCGCATCACCCAGGTTGCTTCGCCGCGATGGTTGTTCAAAGCTCGCGCGATGAACTCGAGCTGCGGATGCCACGGTTGCCCCGTGTAGACGAGATACGCGCCCGCCGGGACGGCCTGCGCGAGGCCCCGCAGCGAGCGTTCGATGCGCTCGTTATCGCCGAACAACTCGTAGAGCCCCGAGACGATCGCAAGTGTCGGGCGCGGCTCGAGTGCGGCGAGCGACGCTTCGTCGAACGCATCGCCCTGCTCGAAGCGAGCCATCGCGCCGAGGCCGCGCTGCGCGATCAGTGCGCGCCCGCCCTCGACGTTCGGTGCGCTGTAGTCGCGCAGCACGATTGCGTCCGGCGCCGTGCCGCCCGCAGCCGTGACGGCTTCGATCGCATCGAGCACGTAGCGGCCGTGCCCCGCCGCGATGTCGACGATCCGGACCGGCGAGTTCGTGTCGCGCAACCGGGCGATCGCCGTGGCGATGAGCTGTTGGAGGTGAAGTTTGCGCTGCCGGATTCCGACCCAGCCGGGCGAGTTCAGATAGGTACGGTCGATCAGCCGCCCTATGCCGGAGCACCCTTGCGGCTCGTTGCGATAGACGTAGTCGAGCGTGGAACCCGAATCGAATCCCAGTTCGAGCCCAAGCGCGATGCCCTTCGACATCGCGCCGCTCATGCGCAGCCCCGCTCGGGTAGCGTGCCAATACAGCTTTGCCAGCGGATTGGCCGGAGCGCGGCTGAGCGCGGCATATTCGTCGAAAAAGGGGCCGCGTCGATCGGCATCCGCGAGCGAGACGCGCGGCGCCGGCGCGTCGAATTCGCGCAGCACGAACGCGCGCAGCGGTGCGAGCGCCTGGGCGCGATCGCGCTCACCGAGCGTATCGTGATAAAACCCGGGCAAAACGACGCGCTCTTTGCGTACGGCGCCGAGGCGTTCGTAGAAGCGGTCCTGCGGGCCTCGATGGACGACCCAGTCGGAGCCGGAAATCAGCAGAAGTGTGGGCGCGGTGATGGCCGCCGCGTCCGCCACCACGCGCTTCGACGTCTCGTGCAGATCGAGCAGCATGTTGACCGCGATCGGCCGCGTGATCAGCGGGTCGGCCGCGTAGCTCGCCGCGCGTTCGGTATCGTGCGTCAGAAGCTTCGGCTTTACGTAGCTGTTCACGTAGAACAGGCCGCGCATGCGGTGCATCAGACGCAGCCCCGGTCGCGCGAAGGGCACGTAAAGCTTGATGTGAAAGGCCGGCGACGCCATCACGAGGCAGCGCACCGAGGGCGCGTAGTCGTGCACCCAGGCCGCCGCGAGCACCGCGCCCACGCTTTGCCCGACGATCGCCAGATCCTCTATGGCCACCTGGTGCGTGTCGCGGATGTGCTCGACGAAGCATTGCAGATCCCGCACCGAAGCGGCGGCGCCCGGACTGTAGCCGCGCGGCCCGGGGGATCGCCCATGGCCGCGCGCATCCCATGCGAAGAAGGCGAACTCGGGCAATTCGAGTTCGTCGACGAGATGGGCGACCCGTCCCGAGTGCTCATGGCCGCGATGCAGCAAAACGATCGCGCCGCGGCAGACGGGCTGCGTGGCGGGCCAATGGCGATAGAACAGTGTCTGCCCATCGTGGGTCGTAAAGCTCGCCTCCAAGGCGGCGCGTGTATTCATTGGCCTGGCTCTCACGTTATAGTCATCGTTTCTTGGGTGGCCGAGGCATCGGCGCCGTCCACGGCGCGCAACCGGAGCGTGCCGTGCCCGCTACGGCTCATTGCGCTTGCGCGATCCCGGCTCGCACGCGCCGCACGATCGTCACGAGCATCAAGACGAGCAGCACACGCCACAACCACAGCGCGAATACGCCGAGAGACCAGCCGAGCCCGACCCACAGCGCGAACGCGCCGATCGCGAACGCGCGATCGCTCTTGCCGAACGGCCCGTCGTAGCGCCGGCCCGCCCCGACGAGCGGGCCGATCAGGCCCGCGCATTCGACCACGACGGCGAGCAGCGCGAAAAGCCAGATATCGGCCGGCGCAAAAGCCGGTACGGCAAGGAGCGGCAGCACGAGCGCGATGTCGGAGATCACGTCGCCGAGCTCGTTCAGGTACGCGCCGAGCGTGCTTTTCTGTCCGTGCTCGCGCGCGAGCATGCCGTCGATCGCATTGAGCCCCATCCGGATCAATAGCCAAAGCGGAATCAGCAGAAAAAGCGTGGGGCCAAAGAAACCGAGACCCGCCAGCGCGCCCACGACGATCGAACCGCCCGCCGCGAAAAGCGTGACTTGATTGGCGGTGACACCGCGTTGGGCTAGCGATACGGTCAACGGCCTGAGCAGATTCTGGAATTTGGGTTTGAGTGCGTAAAGGCTCATTGGGCTGATTGCTTATTCCGATCGCGCGGAGTTGGAGTGGCGCGGCGGCGGGCGATCGCATGGCTAAAACGACAGCATGGCGGCGCCGGAAAATGGACGGGCACAATCGTCGCCGAGCGACACTCGATGCGTCAAGGCTTTTGAGATGAATCGAGGTCGCAAACCGAAAGCGACTTTGAAAGGGCCGGTCGAACGGCGCGATGCCGGAGCCTAGTCAATTGCCCGCAAACTCGCGATAATCCCGGAGCTTTGCCGCGCCGGTCCGATTTTCGCGCACGACCCGCGACCCGCGTAGTGGCGCCCAATTATCAACAACCACAGGCAATCGATGCGGATATTCGAGCGTATTGAGAAAATGGCCGATAACGAGCCGGGAAAGGGTACTTTAAAGCGCGGGCATGCGGGCGAGACCACCGCACGCGCGCGCCGTATCGATCTGAGCACGGGTTGAAGGGGCGCGCAGCGGATGAATCTTCGGCATGTTTGGCAGCGCGACTTCCTGCTATCGATCGTGCGCCTCGTCGCAGGCGCTTACCCCGTATGGCACGGCGGAGCGCCCACGGCGGCGCAGACGATTTACTTTTCGAACCACGCGAGTCACGTCGATACGCTCGCGATCTTGGCGGCCCTGCCGCGCGACGTGCGTGCGGTCGTGAGGCCGGTCGCCGCGCGCGATTATTGGAGTCGCGGCTCGCTCAAACGTCACATTGCGCAGAATCTGCTCAACGTCGTGTTGATCGACCGCCACCGGGAGACGGGCGGCGATCCGCTCGATCCGGTTCGCGAGGCTTTGGCCGAGGGACACTCGATCATTATTTTTCCCGAAGGCACGCGCGGCGCCGATGTGTTACCGCAGCCGTTTCGCAGCGGCCTGTTTCACTTGGCCAATGAATTTCCCAATATCGGTCTGATGCCGGTTTATCTCGAAAATCTCCAGCGGGTCATGCCCAAAGGCGCAATCTGGCCGGTCCCGCTCATTTGCAAAGTGCATTTCGGTGCGACGGAAAAGCGCCGCGATAACGAAGATAAAGCCGGTTTTCTGACGCGTATGCGCGATGCCGTCATCGCACTCGTGCCGCACCGGCAAGCAAGCTGAGCCATTGCCAATCCATTCGAGCGATAACGGAATTCATCTATGCGGACTCTTTTCTGGCAATTGGTCGCCGGCGTGACCGGCCTGCTCATCGTCGCCACGTTCGTCGGTGCGATTCTCGGTGCGCGCGACGGTGGACGAAGCGCCACGATCGTCAACTTGAATCAGCGCATCCGCGCCTGGTGGGCAATGATCGCCGTCATGGCGGTCGCGATCGGTCTCGGCAACAACGTCACCTATCTCGTATTCGCGCTGCTCTCTTACCTCACACTGCGCGAATTCATCACGCTCACGCCGACGACGGCCAGCGATCACACGACGCTGTTCATCGCGTTCTTCGTCGCGATTCCGACGCAGTATTTGCTGCTTGCGGTCGACTGGTACGGGATGTATTCGATCTTCGTGCCCGTCCATTTGTTTTTCGCGATGTCGCTCGTGTCCGCGCTGACGCAAGACACGCACGACTTCCTCGCCCGCAACGCGAAAATCAACTGGGCGCTCATGGTCTGCGTATACGGGCTCAGTTACGCGCCGGCGGTGCTCATCCTCGATATTCCCCACTACGCCGGTCAAAACGCGCTGCTGCTCTTTTACTTCCTGCTCGTCGTGCAGATCAGCGACGTATTGCAGTACGTGGTCGGCAAGCTGTTCGGCAAGCGCAAGATCGCGCCGCGCCTGTCGCCGTCCAAGACCGTCGAGGGCTTCGTCGGCGGCGGGCTGCTGGCCACCCTATGCGGCGCGGCGCTGTATCGCGTGACGCCGTTCGGCTTCGGCGCCGCGTTCGGTATCTCGCTCGCGATCGTGCTCTCGGGCTTCGTCGGCGGACTAGTCCTTTCGGCCGTCAAGCGTTCCCTCGGCGCAAAGGACTGGGGCGTGATGATCGCAGGTCACGGCGGAATGCTCGATCGGGTCGATTCGATCTGCTTCGCCGCGCCCGTGTTTTTCCATCTGGTGCGATACCTGTACGTTTAGTCCGGCAGGCTCACGGGTGTCCTCGGGCGCCCGAGCAGGGGGGAGGCGGGACCGGCTATAATGACGGGTTTTCGACGGCGCAGTCCATAATCGGGCCGCCCGGCCAGGTTCAGGGCGGCCGGCAGTCGCGCTGCCGCCGCAAGTCGAATCGGGGTAACCGGGGCGGGCTTCGAGCCGTCCCGCACGGCGAGCGCACCCCCGCATTCGCACATAATCGGGTCGGCGTGTACGACGGCGCCCTCTACTGCACGGTATAAGCGCCAGGCAACTCGACGCTCGAAAGCGAAGCATATACTGCAAGCACCGCGTGGCCGAGCGCCGCGCTCGTGCGCCGGCAGCCGCCGAGCGCTCACCTAACATTGACGGCCCACGGAGTTTCCACGGTGATTCGGACAGACGCTAAGCATGGTGCGCTCGTGCTGTTTTCGGGCGGCCAAGATTCGACCACGTGCCTAGCTTGGGCGCTCGAGCGCTACGAGACGGTCGAGACGCTCGGCTTCGATTATGGCCAGCGTCACCGGGTGGAACTCGAATGCCGTGACGGCGTGCGCGAGGCCATCGTCCGCTCGTTTCCGCAGTGGGCCGAGCGCCTCGGCGACGATCACATGATCGACCTGTCGGTGCTCGGCGCGATCAGCGAAACGGCGATGACGCGCGAGATTCAGATCGAATCGGCGGCCAATGGTCTGCCCAATACGTTCGTGCCGGGCCGCAATTTGATGTTCATGACGATCGCCGCGGCGATCGCCTACCGCCGGGGCTTGTCGGTGCTCGTCGGCGGCATGTGCGAAACGGACTTCTCGGGCTATCCCGATTGTCGCGACGACACGATGAAGGCGCTGCAAGTCGCGTTGAACCTCGGCATGGATAGCCGCTTTCTCGTCGAAACGCCGCTCATGTGGCTCGACAAGGCGGACACCTGGCGCCTCGCGCGCGATCTCGGCGGCGACGCGCTCGTCGAACTCGTGCGCGTTCAGACGCATACGTGCTACGTGGGCGAGCGGGCCGAATTGCATGCGTGGGGTTTCGGCTGCGGCGAATGCCCGGCCTGCCGCTTGCGCAAGCGTGGCTATGAAGCGTTTCTCGCCGGGGAAAAAGTCACCGAGCCCGACTGAGTCGCGGCGGCGAGAAGCCGGACCGACCCGCCGTGGGCCGGTCCAAAATCGAGATGGACGAAAAGAGCAGCATGACGTACGCGGTCAAGGAAATTTTCTACACGTTGCAAGGCGAAGGCGCGAATGCGGGTCGTCCGGCCGTGTTTTGCCGGTTTGCCGGCTGCAACTTGTGGTCCGGACGCGAGGAGGATCGCGCAAGCGCCGTCTGCCGCTTTTGCGATACCGATTTCGTCGGCACCGACGGTGAGAACGGCGGCAAGTACCGCGACGCCGAGGCGCTCGCCGCGAAAATCGCCTCGCTGTGGCCCGAGGGCGAGGCCAACCGTTTCGTGGTCTGCACCGGCGGCGAGCCGATGCTGCAAATGGATGAGCCGTTCGTCGACGCGCTGCACGCGGCCGGTTTCGAGGTGGCCATCGAGACCAACGGCTCGCTTCCCGTGCTCGAATCGATCGATTGGGTCTGCGTGAGCCCGAAGGCCGACGCGCCGCTCGTCGTCACGAAGGGCAACGAGCTCAAAGTAGTCGTGCCGCAAGAAAACCAGCGCCTAGCCGACTACGCCGCGCTCGATTTCGAGTATTTTCTCGTGCAGCCGATGGACGGTCCGGCGCGCGAGATGAACACGCGCCTCGCGATCGATTGGTGCAAGCGCCACCCGCGCTGGCGGCTCTCGATGCAGACTCACAAGTATCTGAACATTCCCTGATTCACCGTGCTGACGATTACCCGAAAACTCGAATTCGATGCGGGGCACCGCATCCCCGACCACCGCAGCCAGTGCCGCAACTTGCACGGGCACCGCTACGTGCTCGAAATCACGCTGCGCGGCGACGTCGTGGAAACGGAAGGTGCGCCGGATCGCGGTATGGTGATGGACTTCGCCGACGTCAAATCGCTCGCGATGGAGCACCTCGTGAGCCGTTGGGATCACGCGTTCCTCGTCTTCGAGGGCGATGCCCGGGTGCGCGAATTCCTCGAATCGATGCCTGAGCATAAAACCGTGGTGCTCGATCGCATCCCCACCGTCGAGAACCTGGCCGCCGTCGCCTTCGACGTGCTCGCGCAAGTCTACGACGCCCACTACGGCGTCAATCTCCGCTTACACCAAGTCCGTCTCTACGAAACGCCCAACTGCTGGGCGGACGTCGTGCGCGAGGGCGCGCTCTAACCTGCGCCGCTCGCCGGGGTCGTGCATCCGAACGTTTATTCTCGGCGTATTATCGTTCGAGGGCCGCATCGCACCGCGACGCGGCCGGCCGACGATAAACCGAGGAGCGAGACATGCCGGACGCCGCACCCCCGATCGCAAGCCGTTCGGTGACGCAGGCGCGCGCACGGGAGGCATCCCGATGAGCGCACTGACCAATTCCCTGAAGCAGCGTTTGAAAGACCGCGAGCCGCTGGTCGGCTTGTGGCTGTCGCTCGCGAGCGCCGATGCCGCGGAAGCGCTCGCGCATGCGGGCTTCGACTGGCTGTGCATCGACATGGAGCACGCGCCGAACGACTCGGCCGACGTGAGCGCCCAACTGCGCGCGATCGCGGCGGCGCACTTGCCGACCGAGCCGATCGTGCGCGTACCGGCGCGCGAAGGCTGGCTCGTCAAACGCGTGCTCGACGCCGGTGCGCGCACGGTCATGTTTCCGAACATCGAATCGGCAGAGGATGCCGCGCATGCGATTCGCCTCACACGCTATCCGTGCGCCGATACGCCCGACGGCTTGCGCGGCGTCGCCGGTGTGGTCCGGGCGGCCGCGTTCGGGGCGCGTCGCGACTACGTGCAAACCGCGAACACGCAAATCGCCACGATCATTCAGATCGAATCGGCGCGCGCCCTCGATGAGCTCGACGCCATCGCCGCCACGCCGGGCGTCGATTGCTTGTTCGTCGGTCCCGCCGATTTGGCGGCGAGTCTCGGACATCTAGGCGATTCCAAACACCCCGACGTACAGGCCGCGATCGCACGCGTACTCGACGCGGCCGGAAAGGCCGGGATTGCCGCGGGTATTTTCGCGCTCGACGTTGCCAGCGCGCGCCAGTATCGCGACGCGGGCTTTGCGGTTATCGCGCTCGCCGCCGACGTCATTTGGCTCGTGCGAGCCTCGCGCGCGGCATTGCAGGAGATGAGGTCATGAGACAACGCAAGACGAAGGCACGGATGTTATCGATTGCGATCCTGGCCGTCAGTGCCTGGGCGGGCACCTGCGCCGCCTACGCACAGGCCGCCGCGAAATCGCAGGGTGAAGCGGTCGTGGACGACGAAACGCAAACGGCCGTCGCCGACTACAACGCGGGCAATTTCGGCACGGCGCTCAAGGAGTTTCACGACGCGGCCGATCGCGGCAACCGGCTCGCGCAATTCAACTACGCGATGATGCTGCTCAACGGCGAGGGGACGGCGGCCGATGTCGGCGAGGGGCGCAAGTGGCTCCTGAAGGCGGCCGAGGCGAATATGTCGCACGCCCAGTACGTCTACGGAAAGATGTACGACGACGGCGATTTCGTCGCGCGCGACCCGGCCGTGGCGCACAAATGGTTCCTCAAGGCCGCCGAGCAGGGGCACGTGCAGGCGGAACTCGCGCTCGCCAATCAATTTCTCGACGGCCGCGGCACGCCGCGCGACAACGCGCAGGCGTTCATTTGGTACAAAAAGGCGGCGGAAGGCGGCGATATGACCGCGCAATACGTGACCGGCTCGTTCTACGAACTCGGCGGCGACGGCGTGCAGCGCAACTTGAACGTCGCGCGTGCTTACTACGCGGCAGCCGCGGCGCAGGGCGACCCGGCTGCCCGGCTCAAGTACCGAGACCTGAGCGAAGCGTTGCAGAAAGAAGCCAAGAAGCAGCCGTCGAAATAGCCACGCAAACGTCGGATGAGCGGCGCGGCGCGCAAGCGCGCGCCCTCAACTCTTCATCAGGCGCTTTTGACGGCCGACGCTCATGATGAGCCCGACGGCGATCCCGAGCGTGGTGAGCGCCGTGCCGCCGTAGCTCATGAATGGCAGAGGCACGCCGACGACGGGCAGCACTCCGCTCACCATGCCGACATTGACGAACGCATACGTGAAAAACGCCATCGTCAACGATCCGGCGAGCAGCCGGCCGAACAGCGTCGAGCCATTGGCCGCGATGTACAACCCGCGGGCGATCAGCGCCGTATAGAGCGTGAGCAGCACGAGCTCGCCCGCGAGGCCGAATTCCTCCGAGAACACCGCAAAAATGAAGTCGGTATGTTTTTCGGGGATGAAATCGAGGTGGGCCTGCGTTCCCTTTAGCCAGCCCTTGCCGAGCGGGCCGCCCGAGCCGATCGCGATCACCGCTTGGATCGTATGGAAGCCCTTGCCGAGCGGGTCCGAAGTGGGGTCGAGCAGCGTGCAGATGCGATGCTTTTGATAGTCGTGCATCAGCGGCCACTGCACCTGGGGCTGACAAATCTTGTCCTGGAACGTCGCAACGAGGCCGATGCCGATGATGGCGGCGACGAGCACGGGCACGATCAGCTTGAACGATAGGCCGGCGAAGTAAATCACGAACAGGCCCGCTGCGAACACGAGCACGGCTGTGCCGAGATCGGGCTGCTTCGCAATCAACCCCACCGGCACGAGCAGGATCACGAAGCCGACGATGAAGTCGTACCAGCGGATCGAGCTTTCGCGGCGCTGGTAGTACCAAGCGAGCATCAGCGGCGTGGCGATCTTCAATATCTCGGAGGGCTGAATGACCACGCCCACGTTGATCCAGCGCTTCGCCCCTTTCTTGGTGATGCCGAACAGCGCCACGGCGACGAGCAGCGCCAGGCCGAACGCATAAAGCGGGACCGCGAAGCGCATCAGCGTTTGCGGTGGAATGGTGGCGAGCACCCACATCAGCACGAACGTGATCAAGATGTTGCGCAGTTGGTCCTCGACGCGGCCCGGCACGTCGATGCTCGCGCTGTAGAGCGTGACGATGCCGACGCATAACAGCAGGAACACCGTCAGCGCGAGCGGACGGTCGAAACCGATGAACATTTTCTTGAAGCGTTCGAGCCAGGCGCGCTTGTCGATCTGCATGCCTATCTCCGTTATTCGTTGGGGCCGGACGCGGCCGGCGCGGGAGGCGCCGTCTCGCTGCCGGTTTCGCGCGGCGCTGCGACGTCGCTCGCGGCGGCATCGGGCGGCGGCGAGCGCCGCTTACGCGGCTTGGGGGCGGGCCGGTCGCCGGCGGCGCCCGAAGCGGGCCCTTCGCGCAAGCGGCGCATCGCTTCGACGGCCGAGACCGACGCTGTCGTACTCGCGGAATTGTCCGATGCACCCATGGCCGGGGTGTTCTTTGGGGCCGCGCCGAGTGCCGAGGCCGGGGCCGCCGCCGTACCGGGCGCGCTCGCGGCCGCGCCGCTCGCCGATGCGCCTTGCGCCGCGCCGATCACGTCCGAGGCGATCAACGGCGCGGATGCGTCGCGCGGCGGTTGAGCCGAGACGGCCGGCGCCGGCAGCGGTCTGAAGCCGGCCGCGACCTTCACGGGCGCGGCCGTGCCGTCCTCGCTGTCGGACGCGCCGATGACGGGACCCGCGATCGCCTGCGTGGCCGAGGCCGCTTGCGCGACAGCCGCTTGCAAGACGCCGGGTTTGCCGCGCTGCAACAAGTAATAGTCGAGCACGCGGCGCACGATCGGGCCTGCCGCGCTCGCACCCCACCCGCCGTTCTCGACGATACATGCGACGGCGATCGTCGGATTGTCGGCCGGCGCGAACGCGATGAACAGCGAATGATCGCGCAAGCGTTCGGGGATCGAGCCGCCGTGATACTTCGCGCCTTGCAACGAATAGACCTGCGCCGTCCCGGTCTTGCCGGCCACGAGGTAGGGCGCGTTGCGGAACACTTCGTAACCCGTGCCGGACGGATTGCTCGTCACCGCTTCCATCCCCCGTTTAACGACGTCGATATCGGCCTGGCTCACGTCGATGCGCCCGCTTTCGTGCGGCACGGTCAGGCGCATATCGCGCGTGATCGGGTTCTCGATCTCCTTGACGAGGTGGGGCCGCATGATCGTGCCGTTGTTCGCCAACGTCGCCGTGGCGTGCGCGAGCTGCAGCATCGTAAACGAGTTGTAGCCCTGGCCGATTCCGAGGCTGATCGTTTCGCCTTCGTACCAGCGCTGCTGTTCGGGCTTGCGGTAGGCTTTCTTCTTCCATTCCGTGGACGGCAAGATACCGCGCGCCTCGCCCGCGATATCGATACCCGTCAGTTGCCCGAAGCCCCACGGCTTCATGAACTTGGAAATCGCATCGACGCCGAGGTCGTGCGCGAGCATGTAGAAGTAGGTGTCGTTCGACACCATGATCGCCCGGTTCATGTCGATCCAGCCCTGGCCCTGCGGCACGTCGTTGCGGAACATGTGCCCGGCGAACATATAGAAGCCCGGATCGTGGAAGCCCCAATCGGGGGTGCGCTTGTGCAACGTCAGGGCGGCGAGCGCCATGAACGGCTTGTAGGTCGAGCCGGGCGGGTAGGCGCTGTGCAGCGGCCGGTTCAGCAGCGGGTGATCGGGCGAGGTGTTGAGCTCGTCCCACGTTTGCTGGTCGATACCGTCCACGAACGCATTGGGATCGAAACTGGGCGCCGAGACGAACGCGAGCACGTCGCCCGTCGAGGGCTCGATCGCGACGAGCGCGCCGCGCTTGCCCGCGAACGCCTGTTCGGCCACCTCTTGCAAGCCGATGTCGAGCGAAAGCACGAGATTGTTGCCCGGTGTCGCCTGCGTGCGCGAGAGTGTGCGCACGGGGCGTCCGCCCGCCGTCACTTCCACTTCCTCGAAACCGGTCAAGCCGTGCAGTTCCGCTTCGTAGCTCTGCTCGACGCCGATCTTGCCGATGTAATCGGTGCCCTTGTAGTTGTTCGCGTCGAGCCGCGGATCGTAATGATCCGGGTCGCTGTCGTTTTGCTCGCTGGCGGCGTCGATCTTCTCCTGATCGCGCTGCGAGATCCGGCCGATGTAGCCGATAACGTGCGCGGCGGTGGTGCCGAGCGGATACTGGCGGAACAACCGGGCGCGAACGTCCACGCCGGGAAAGCGGAAACGCTGCGCCGTGAATCTCGCGACTTCCTCGTCGGTGAGCCGGGTGCGGATCGGCAGGCTTTCGAAGTTCTTCGAATCCTCGAGCAGCTTTTTGAAGCGGCGCCGGTCGCGTGCATCGATTTCGACGACCGTCGAGAGCTGATCGATGACGTGGTCGAGCGTGTCGCTGAGCTTCGAGGGCGTGATTTCGAGCGTGTAAGCCGAGTAGTTACGGGCCAGTACGACGCCGTTGCGATCGGTGATGATGCCGCGATTGGGCACGATCGGCGCAACGGAAATGCGGTTTTCCTCGGCTTGCAGCGAGTACTTGCTGTAGTGCCAGACCTGCAAGAACAAAAAGCGCACGATCAAGAGCCCGAAGCAGGCGAGCACGAACAAGCCCGCCGCCGCTACGCGAAAGCGAAACCTCGAGAGCTGCTGCTGGGTGTTTTTGAATTCCGTCATGCTTGTTCGCGAAACGCGCTCACCAAGGAGCGCTCGGGGCGGCCATCAAATGGGGCGCGTATCGTCCTTGTCGGCCGGGCGGCGCTGCGGCATCAGCAGCAACGAACAAGCGAGCGGCCACAGCGCGGCTTCGACGAATCCGTGCACGAGCTGGCCCCAGCCCGGAAATCCCGCGCCGGTCAGCAAACGCGTAATGAACGGCACGAGCTGCGCGATCACGAGCAACGGCGCGACGGCGAATACCTGCAAGCCGCGCGGCATCCACAGCACCCGCCGGTGGATCGTGATGGCGCCGTATGAAAGGAGCGTGTAGGCGAGCGCGTGCTCGCCGAGCAAGCTCGCGTCGTGCACGTCCATCAACAGCCCTAAGAAGAATGCGATGCCCATGCCGACCTTGCGCGGCTGATGGACGTTCCAAAAGAGCAGCACGAGCGCCACGAAATCGGGGATGCCGATCAAGCGGCCCCACGGCATCAGGTTCAGCAAGAACGCCGCGGCGAGGCTGAACGCGATGAAATAGGGGTTGACCGGCAGCAGGATGTACTGCGGACGATTCATCGCTGGGCTCCGGAGGCGGCGCGCGCGGTGGCCGCGCCATGCGCTTTGGCGTCGGCCTTGACGGGTTCGGCTCGCTTATCGGCCGCCGGGTTCGCGGCTTTGTCGTTCGCCTTTTTGTCTTCGGGCTTCGGCGCTGCGGCCTTCTCGTCCGTCTTCGCCGCCTTTTCAGCCGCTTTTTCGGTGGCCTTGGCGGCTTTCTTGCCCTTGGCATCTTTCGACTGCGAGGCGGCCTCCGGCACTTCGGGGCGCGGCGGCACGTCGCTTTGATAATGCAGCACGAGCACGTCGCGCGCACCGCGCACGGCCGCGACCGGCGCACAGACGACACGCGCGAACGCCGTGTCGGCCTGCTTATCCACGCGCACGACCTTCGCCACCGGCAAGCCTTCCGGATAAACGCCGTCCAGCCCGCTCGTCACGAGTTCGTCGCCCGCCACGACATCGGCGCTGATCGGCACGAAACGCAACTCGAGCGTGTCGCCCGTCGCGGTCCCATAGACGACGCTGCGCAGGCCCGTGCGCACGATCTCGACCGGCACCGCTTGGTCTTTGTCGGTGAGCAGCGTGACTTCGGATTGCATCGGGAACACGCGCGTGACCTGTCCGATCATGCCGTCCTCGCTGACGACGGGCGAGCCGTTTTGCACGCCTTGCTGCGAGCCGCGGCCGATGACGACCTTTTGCGTGAACGGATCGCGCATGCCGTACTGCACATCGGCCGGGATCGACTGCGTGGCGACGTTGCGCGTGAGATTGAGCAGCGCGCGCAGATGGGCGTTTTCGGCGGTGAGCGTCGCGACTTGGTTCGCTTGCAGCGAAAGCTTCAGATTCTTGGCCGCGAGCGCATCGTTGTCGCGCCGCAGCGTATTGCTCGACACGGCGAACTGCGTCGCGCCGAGTACGAGGTCGCGCGGTAACAGCGCGACGCGCTGCAGCGGATAAAGCCCCGCATCGAGCACGGCGCGCACGACTTCGAGCGTCTTGAAGCGTGCGTCGGAAACCAGCAGCACCAGCGAGAGGACGACGAAGAAGATGAGCCGCGCGAGCGCGGACGGACCTTGCTTAAATAGAGGCGGCGGACTGTATTCCATGGTCGACGCCGAGAGCGTGAACGTTGGCGGGGAATGTTGCGGCGCGCATCAACGCTCGATCCGTAAGGAGCGAGGGGCGCGCGCCGAATATGCCTGCAACGTCACTCGTACGAGAAGATGCTACCGAGCTTGTCCATACGCTCGAGCGCCATGCCGGAGCCGCGCACGACGCACGTGAGCGGATCCTCGGCGACGAGCACGGGCAGGCCCGTTTCCTCGGCGAGCAGACGGTCGAGATCGCGCAACAGCGCGCCGCCGCCCGTCAGCATCATGCCGCGTTCGGCGATATCGGCGCCGAGTTCCGGCGGCGTTTGCTCGAGCGCGATCTTGACCGAGGAGACGATTTGATTGAGCGGGTCGGTCAGCGCTTCGAGGATTTCGTTGCTCGAAATCGTGAAGCTGCGCGGAATACCTTCCGACAAATTACGGCCCTTGACCTCCATCTCCTTGACTTCGGAACCCGGGAAGGCCGAACCGATTTCCTTCTTGATGGCTTCGGCCGTTTGTTCCCCGATCAGCATGCCGTAGTTGCGGCGGATGTAGTTCACGATCGCTTCGTCGAACTTGTCGCCGCCGACGCGGACCGAGCCCTTATAAACAATGCCGCCCAGCGAGATCACGCCGACTTCGGTCGTGCCGCCGCCGATGTCGACCACCATCGAGCCCGTGGCTTCGGAAACCGGCAGGCCCGCGCCGATCGCGGCCGCCATCGGCTCCTCGATCAGATAGACCTGCGAAGCGCCGGCGCCGTGCGCCGCTTCCTTGATCGCGCGGCGCTCGACTTGCGTCGAACCGCAGGGTACGCAGATGATGATGCGCGGCGAGGGCGAAAACATGCGCGATTCGTGGGCCGTTTTGATGAACTGCTTGATCATCTGCTCGGTGACCGTGAAATCGGCAATGACGCCGTCTTTCATCGGACGGATCGCTTCGATGTTACCCGGCACCTTGCCGAGCATTTGCTTCGCTTCGCGGCCGACCGCTTGAATGGTTTTCTTACCATTGGGGCCGCCTTCCTGACGAATCGATACGACGGACGGTTCGTCGAGGACGATACCTTTGCCGCGCATATAGATCAGGGTATTGGCGGTGCCGAGGTCGATCGCAAGGTCGTTGGAGAAGTAGCTGCGCAAAAAGCCGAACATGAAATTCCTGTCTCGCGGGAGAGCCGGGCTTCGCCGTGATGGCGCCGCGCGGCGGCGGAAAAAAATAAAAGCTTCGGGTTCTGGGCGGCTGCCGTTCGAGCGCCGCCACGCGAGCGCGAAGCTGCAATGAATTCGACCGGAGGCCGCGGCTCGCGAGGCGGCGGCTTATTGTTGAGGCGCCGAGTGGCCAGAGGCGGGGCCGGTCCGGGTTTGGTTCGAACGCGTAATGATACCTTATAATTTCGACCTATTTGTAGTAAACGGGCGGTCCTTTTTGCCGTTCCCGGCCCCCTCGTCGAGGGCACGATCCGACGCCCTAAACCACTGGCGCAACAGACGTTTTTTCCGCGTTGCGCTGAAGTCCTCGTTTCCGGTGGAACACATGGCTTTGACCCTGACCGATGTGAAACGCATCGCCCATCTCGCGCGGCTCGAATTGGCCGATGCCGACTGCGAGCACACCCTCGCCCAACTCAACGAGTTCTTCGGGCTCGTCGAGCGGATGCAGGCCGTCGATACCTCCGGCATCGCGCCGCTCGCGCACCCGATCGAGCAGATCGAGGACGTCGCCCTGCGCCTGCGCGAGGATGCCGTCACCGAAACGGTCGATCGCGACGCCGCTCAGCGCTGCGCACCCGCCGTGCAAGACGGGCTGTATCTGGTCCCGAAGGTGATCGAGTAACCGCTCCAGTCCAGGATTGCAGGATCTACGGAAAGAACCGATATGTACGAGAAAAGTTTGAGCGAGCTTGCGAGCGCGCTCGCAAGCCGCGCGACGTCCGCCGTTGAACTGGCGCAGCTTTATCTTCAGCGCATCGACGCGGCGCGCGAGCTGAACGCCTTCATCGAAGTCGACCCGGAACTCACGCTCGCACAAGCGCGCGCAGCCGATGCGCGGCTCGCGCGCGGCGAGGGCGGCCCGCTCACGGGGCTGCCCGTCGCGCACAAGGACGTGTTCGTCACACGCGGCTGGCATTCGACGGCGGGCTCTAAAATGCTCGCCGGCTACGAAAGTCCGTTCGACGCCACCGTCGTCGAGCGCCTCGCGCGCGCCGGCATGGTGACGCTCGGCAAGACCAACATGGACGAATTCGCGATGGGTTCGTCCAACGAGAACTCCGCGTTCGGTGCCGTGCGCAATCCGTGGGACGAGCGCGCCGTACCGGGCGGGTCTTCGGGCGGCTCGGCCGCCGCCGTGGCCGCGCGCTTGGCGCCCGCGGCGACGGCCACCGATACCGGCGGCTCGATTCGCCAGCCGGCGTCGTTCTCGGGCGTGACGGGTATCAAGCCCACCTACGGGCGCGTTTCGCGTTACGGGATGATCGCGTTCGCCTCCTCGCTCGATCAGGGCGGCCCGATCGCGCGCAGCGCCGCCGATTGCGCGCTGCTGCTCGGCGCGATGGCCGGCTTCGACGAGCGCGACTCGACGAGCCTGCAACGTCCCGATGAAGACTACACGCGCCTCGTCGGCCAGCCGTTCTCGGCCGGCGCACCCGCCGGTAAGCCGCTCGCCGGCATGCGCATCGGCCTGCCGAAAGAGTACTTCGGCGAAGGGCTCGCGCAGGACGTGCGCGCCGCCGTGGACGCGGCGCTCGCGCAATACGAGGCGCTCGGCGCCACGCTCGTGCCCGTGTCGCTGCCGAAAACGGAGTTGTCGATCCCCGTTTACTACGTGATCGCGCCGGCCGAGGCTTCCTCGAACCTGTCGCGTTTCGACGGCGTGCGCTACGGCCATCGCGCGGCCGAGTACCGCGATTTGCTCGACATGTACAAGAAGTCGCGCGCGCAAGGCTTCGGCCCCGAGGTCAAGCGCCGCATTCTGGTCGGCACGTACGTGCTTTCGCACGGCTATTACGACGCTTACTACCTGCAAGCGCAAAAAATCCGGCGCATCATCGCGCAGGATTTCCAGGAAGCGTTCAAGCAGTGCGACTTCATCATGGGCCCCGTGGCGCCTTCCGTCGCGTGGGACATCGGCGCCAAGGGCGACGATCCCGTGCAGATGTATTTGGCCGATATCTACACGCTCTCGGTCAGCTTGGCCGGCCTGCCCGGCATGAGCGTGCCGTGCGGCTTCGGCACGGGCGCAAACGCAGGCCGTCCGGTCGGCCTGCAGATCATCGGCAACTATTTCGACGAGGCCCGGATGCTGCAAATCGCCGACGCGTTCCAACGCGTCACCGACTGGCATACCCAAGCGCCGCAAGCGGCTTCGCGGGAGGCATGAACATGGAGTGGGAAGTCGTTATCGGACTGGAGACGCACGCGCAGCTCTCGACCGTCTCTAAAATTTTCTCGGGTGCATCGACGCGTTTCGGCGCCGCGCCGAACACGCAGGCATGCCCGGTCGACTTGGCGTTGCCGGGCGTGCTGCCCGTGGCGAACCGCGGGGCCGTCGAGCGTGCGATTCGCTTCGGTCTCGCGATCGGCGCCACGGTCGCGCCGCGCAGTATCTTCGCGCGCAAGAACTACTTTTATCCGGATCTGCCCAAGGGCTATCAGATCAGCCAGTACGAGATTCCGGTCGTGCAAGGCGGCACCGTCACGATCGCGGTGCCCGCGAACGAGAAGACCGGCTCCGCCGCCTACGAGAAGACGATTCGCTTGACGCGCGCGCACCTCGAGGAAGACGCGGGCAAGTCGCTGCATGAAGACTTCGCCGGCATGACGGGCATCGACCTGAACCGAGCCGGCACGCCCTTGCTCGAAATCGTCACCGAACCCGAAATGCGCAGCGCCGCCGAGGCCGTGGCCTACGCCAAGTCGTTGCACGCGCTCGTGGTTTGGCTCGGCATCTGCGACGGCAACATGCAAGAAGGCTCGTTCCGCTGCGACGCGAACGTCTCGGTGCGCCCGATGGGCCAGAAAGAGTTCGGCACGCGGGCCGAGATCAAGAACTTGAACTCGTTCCGCTTCCTCGAGGAAGCGATTCAATACGAAGTGCGCCGCCAGATCGAGTTGATCGAAGACGGCGGCACGGTGGTGCAGGAAACGCGTCTGTACGACCCCGATCGCCGCGAGACCCGTTCGATGCGCAGCAAGGAAGATGCGCACGATTACCGTTACTTCCCCGATCCCGACTTGATGCCGCTCGTCATCGACGCCGCGTGGATCGAACGCGTGAAGAGGGAGATGCCCGAATTGCCGGCGGCGATGCAGCAGCGCTTCGTCGCGCAATATGGCCTCACGCCTTACGACGCGACGGTGCTCACATCGAGCAAGGCGATGGCGGCATACTTCGAAGCCGTCGCCGCGAAGACGGGGCCGGCGCAAGCGAAGAGCGCCGCCAATTGGCTGATGGGCGAAGTGTCGTCGCAACTGAACCGCGACGGCCTCGAGATCGACGCCTGCCCCGTTTCCGCCGCGCAACTCGCCCTCGTGTTGCAGCGCATCGCCGACGGGACGATCTCGAACAAGATCGCGAAGGAAATCTTCCTGGCGATTTGGGACGAGAAGGCCAGCGACGAAGGCGCCGCCGATCGGATCATCGAAGCGAAGGGCTTGAAGCAGATTTCCGATACGGGCGCGTTGGAAGCGATCATCGACGAAGTGCTGGCCGCGAACCAAAAATCGGTGGAAGAATTCCGTGCGGGCAAGGAAAAGGCGTTCAATGCACTGATCGGCCAAGCCATGAAGGCGACCAAGGGCAAGGCCAATCCTCAGCAGGTCAACGAATTGCTCAAGAAGAAGCTGTCCTGAGCGTCACGACGATCGACGCGAGGAGGGCGGTGGGCCGGCGCCGCGAGCGCCGGCCGGTTCTGACCAACGAAGAAGGTAAGACAGAGCATGGGCAAGCGCGCGCGGTTGGACGATTTTCAAGTCCCGTTTCAAAACGGCGATCAAGCACGAAAGGCATTCTCGCTTGCGGATTTCGACCCGGGCGCGAAGCCGTTTTCGGCCGGTTCGAAGCTCGCTGACCGCGAGCGGCTGGCGAGCTATGCGGTCAAGCTCGACGAGATGCAGGAACGCTTGCACGCGCAGCGGCGAGAGCGCGTCTTGCTCGTTTTGCAGGGCATGGACACGAGCGGCAAGGACGGCACGATCCGCGCCGTTTTTCACGAGGTCGACCCGCTCGGCCTGCGTATCGCGACGTTCCGCGTCCCCACGCCCGACGAGGCCGCGCACGATTTTCTATGGCGCGTGCATCGTCAGGCACCGGCGGCCGGCGAGCTGACCATCTTCAATCGCAGTCATTACGAAGATGTCCTCGTGCCGCGCATCCGGGGCGAAGTCGACGCGGACGAACTCGCGCGCCGGTACGCCCATATTCGGCATTTCGAAACCCTGCTCGCCGATTCCGGTACGGCCATCCTCAAATGTTTCCTGCACATCTCCAAGGATCAGCAGCGCGAGCGATTGCAGGCGCGGATCGACGACGAGACGAAGCATTGGAAATTCGATCTGGCCGATCTCGAGGCGCGCGAGCATTGGGATGCCTATCAATCCGCCTACGCCGAGGCGCTGGCGGCGACATCGACCGAGCGCGCGCCGTGGTACGTCGTTCCGGCCGATTCGAAATCTCATCGCAACGTCATGGTGGCCGCGTTGCTGCTCCGGGTGTTCGAGAGCTTGAATCTCGAATACCCGCCCGCGAAGGCATCGCTGCAAGGCATCACGATCAAATGAACCGGCGGCGGCGAGTGCCGGCTCGCCTCGGTGAGGCGAGCGGTGTAGCCATCCCGCAATACTTCAATCCAATAGAACAAGGACGACCATGCTGCGAGTGATTTCGGCCAATTTGAACGGGATTCGTTCGGCGGCCAAGAAAGGCTTCTTCGAATGGTTCGGGGAGCAAAGTGCCGATGTCGTCTGCGTGCAGGAAGTCAAATGCTCGCAAGACGACATGACGCCCGAGTTTCTCGCGCCGCACGGCTTCACCGGGTACTTCCAGCACGCGGTGAAAAAGGGCTATAGCGGGGCGGGGCTCTATACGCGGCACGAGCCCGACGAGGTCGTCATCGGTTTCGGGAGCGAGGAGTTCGACCCCGAGGGCCGCTACGTCGAGGCGCGTTTCGGCAAGCTTTCCGTGATCTCGGTGTACGTGCCGTCCGGTTCGAGCGGCGAAGAGCGGCAACAGGCGAAGTTCCGCTTCATGGACGAGTTCATGCCGCACCTCGCGGCGCTGCGTAAAGAGCGTGAAGTGATCGTTTGCGGCGACGTGAACATCGTTCACAAAGAGATCGACATCAAGAACTGGAAAAGCAACCAAAAGAATTCGGGTTGCCTGCCCGAAGAGCGCGCGTGGCTGACGAAACTGTTCGACGAAGTGGGCTACGTCGACGTGTTTCGCCGGCTCGATTCGCGCCCGGAGCAGTACACCTGGTGGAGCAACCGCGGCCAGGCGTACGCGAAGAACGTCGGGTGGCGTATCGACTATCAAATCGCCACGCCGGGCATTGCCGAAACCGCGAAAGCGACATCGATTTTCCGCGACATCAAGTTCAGCGACCACGCGCCGCTGACCGTCGACTACGCGCATACGTTGACGTGATCGAGGGCGGCCGCCCAGACCTCCCCGGCGTCTCGTCTACCGGCGCCGATGCTCTGGCAGCAGCGGGTTCTCCGCGTAATACCGGCGTAAGAAGGTGTGCCGCGGCGTCTCGACGTCGGTGATCGTCTTGGTATCGACGGCGATCTGCTGGCGCAGCAGGCCGCCTTGTTCCTCGCGCGACGCGGGCCATGCGGGCAGCGAAGGATCGTTGGGCGTGCCCGTTTTCACGAAGTGGGCCACGTAGCCCGAAAAAATACGCGAGACGGCATGGTCCTGCGGCCGCCAAACGAATCGATTGGACAGTCCGAGGGTGCCCAAGGCGTATTTGATTTCGCTGCTATGGACCGCGCCGTCCTCGGGTAATTGGTCCGGTTCCGGATTGCGCTTTTGCGGGCGCTTGTGCGTATAGAGATAGAAGTAGACGGGCGCGCCGCTCGTTTCCCTATGCGCATCCACCCAGCGGCGTGTGGCATGGCTGATGAAGATATCGCTCGCCAGCGAGGTGGCCGAGCGCCGCACTTCATCGTCGTTGTTGCCTGGATACAGCGCGAGTACATCGGTGGCATAAGGGCCGAATACGCGCTTGAGCGCGGCGCGCCAATTGTGCGGCGTGGGCGGCTGGGCATCGAGAATCATCGTGTGGGGCGCTTCGTGCGAATTGCTGCCGACGAGCAGCGGTACGCGCGCTTGCGATCCTGCCGCATAGGTCTCCTCGAGCGGGTGCGTCAGGAAATGGCCGTCGATCGACGGCCAAAAGAGGAAATCGGGCTTTTCCTTGGGGCCGGTGCCGTTCAAGAGCGACTGTGCCGGAATCGCGCGCAGCTCGGCGAGCGATGCGCCGTTCATCTTTCGTTGAAAAGCCTGCGCCGCCGTGGTCGCGTCCTCGCGCGACCAAATCGTGAGCGGACCGAAGGCCGCCCCGCTTTGGCCGATGGCGCGGGCGAAGAATCCTTTGGACAACGGCGAGGCGAGATGTGCGCTGACGGCCACCGATCCCGCCGATTCGCCGCCGATGGTGACCTTATCGGGGTCCCCGCCGAATTGGCCGATGTTCTCGCGCACCCAGCGCAGCGCCGCATGCTGATCGAGCAGGCCGTAATTGCCGGCAGCGCCATGGGGAGATTCGCGCGCCATTTCCGGCAGCGCCAGGAAACCGAACACACCGAGCCGGTAATTGACCGTCACCGTCACGATGCCGCGCGAGGCAAGCGCGGCTCCGTCGTAGCGCGGCTCCGAGCTGTCGCCCGCCGCGAAGCCGCCGCCGTAGAAATACACGAGCACCGGCAGTTTGTCGCCGGACGGTTGAGCCGGCTTCCAGACGTTTAAAAAAAGGCAGTCCTCGCTCATCTCCCGCCCCCGGAATTCCATCGGAAACAAGGGCAACTGCATGCAGCGCGCGCCGAATCGCGTCGTGTCGCGCACGCCGGCCCAGGCGGCAACCGGTTGCGGCGGTTTCCAGCGAAGATCGCCGACGGGCGCGGCCGCGTAGGGAATCCCGCGGAAGCTGACCATTTCGATATCTTTGACCGAGATTTTGATGCCTTCGATCGTGCCGGAGCCCAAATCGAGACGGGGCGCCGATACTTGGGCGGATGCGTGCAGCGTAGCCGGCGCAAGGACGCCGAGCGTGGCGGCGACGAATGCGGCGGCGGCCCGTTGGCGTGGCGAGCTCAGTGACGGGAGATATTGCATGACTGTCTTCATCTTGATCCTCTCGATTCGTAAATTAATGAGTGGGACCGCAATTCGCATTGAAGACGCGAAAGAATCATCGACGCCATGAATCAATGGCGCAATGAGATGAGGCTGAATTGGATTTATGCGGAGCGATGTCGAGGTGCATCGATCCTGATCGGCGTCACGCAATTGCGCGGCGGCGTGAGAGGCATTGTCTTGTAGGATGTGCCGGTAATTAGCGTAATTTCTGCAAATAAGACCGACGGAATTGCGCGCGAACGCGGTGCTTCGTTTCGCGTATCGTTGAATTAATTATCGGGCATCCGGGTTATGTCGCAACGGGATCGATGCAATGCGCAATTCGGATGCAATGAAATGGAATCGTCGTTAGTGCGCGGTGGCGGACGCAAGCGGCCCGCCGGGGGCGAAAACCCGCTAGCGTGAGCCGCGGGCCCTTCTCGTTAAGCGCGTTGATTCCACGGTGCGATCCGTGGCAACAGCAGCATGCCGGGCACCGCCAGGGCGGCGCAGACGAGAAAGTAATCGAACCAGCCGATTTTCGCGACGACGAAGCCGCTTGCGGCCGAGGCCAGCGTGCGCGGCACCGAGGCCAGACTCGTGAACAGTGCGAATTGGGTGGCGGTATAGCGCGGGTCGGTGGTGCTCGCGATATACGCCGTGAAGGCGGCGAGCGTCAGGCCCGTGGCGAACGTCTCGAAGCCGTAGATCAGCGCGAGCGCGGCCGGCGACGGACCGATCTTCGCTAGCCACGCGAAGCCCAGCGTGGAGACGATCTGCACGAAGCCGAAGATCCACAACCCGCGCGCGATGCCGATCTTCACGAGCCAGGCGCCGCCGATGATGCCGCCGGCGAGGCTGGCCCAAAACGCCGTCGTTTTGGCGATGACGCCGATCTGCGTCTTCTCGAAGCCCAGGTCGAGAAAGAACGACGTCGACAGCGTCGTCGCCATCGTGTCGCCGAGCTTGTAGAGAAAGACGAACGAGAGCACGAGCACGGCGGCCGCCAGCCCGTCTCGCGCGACGAATTCGGCCAGCGGCGCGACGATGGCCTCGCGCAGATTTTTCGGCGGCGTGCCGTGTACTTGGGGCTCGCGCACGACGAGCGTCAGCACCATACCCGGCAGCATGAACGCCGCCGTAACGGCGAACACGGCCGTCCAGGGCAGGTGGTCCGACAAAATCAACGAGAGTGAGCCGGGAACGAGCGCCGCGACTTTATAGGCGTTCACGTGCACGGCGTTGCCGAGCCCCTGCTCGGTGTCGGCCAGCAGTTCGCGCCGATAGGCGTCGATGACGATGTCTTGGCTTGCGCCGAAGAAAGCGACGAGCGCGGTCAGTGCGGCGACGGTCCAGATCGCGTCGCGCGGCGAGACGAACCCGAGCGAGGCGATGGCGCCGGCCACGAGCAACTGGGTGGCGAGCATCCAGCCGCGGCGCCGCCCGGGCCGCCAGAACGGCAGCCTCGGCACATAGCGATCCATGAGCGGCGCCCAAACGAATTTCCACGTATAGGGAAATTGGATCAGCGCGAAGAGCCCGATCTCCTTCAGGTTGACGCCTTCCGAGCGCAACCAGGCCTGCACGAGATAAACGAGCGTGAATAGCGGCAGTCCCGACGTGAAGCCGAGAAAGACGCAAATGAGCATGTGCCGGTTGAGAAAGGCGCGCCACCCGGGGTGCGCCTCGTGGGCGCTCAACGCGGCGCTTTCATGCGACGGGGGCGGCGGGGCAATGTCTCGTTTGATGGCGGGCCTCTTCGATCCGGCGCGCTCAGGCGGGGGTGGCTCCGTTCGAGCCGCGCCTGACGCGGTAGACCGCAAGACTACCACGCCAGTTCGCGCCCCAGCGGAGCACGCGCCCCCCATGCAGGACGACGCGGTCCAAGATCTCGATGCCGACTTCGGGCGCGAGTGCCTCGAAGTCCTTGATCGTCAGCACCCGGACGTTCGGCGTGTTGTGCCATTGGTAAGGCAGCGCTTTCGAGACCGGCATGCGTCCTTGCAAAACCGACAGCCGATGCGGCCAATAACCGAAATTCGGGAACGAAACGATGCACTCCTTGCCCACGCGCACCGTTTCGCGCAGGATCGCGGCCGTTTGATGGATCGTCTGCAACGTCTGCGACAAGATCGCGAAATCGAAGCTCTCATCCTCGAACAGGCGCAGGCCGTCCTCGAGATTTTGCTGAATGACGTTCACGCCTTGTTTGACGCAGGCCAGCACGCCCGCGTCGTTGATCTCGATGCCGTAGCCGGTGACGCCGAGTTCCTCGGTGAGGAGCGCGAGCAGACTGCCGTCGCCGCAACCGAGGTCGAGCACGGTGGCATTGGGCTCCACCCAGCGGGCAATCGCGCGGAAATCGGACCGTGTGGCGAGCGAATCGATGGCGGCTTGATTCATGCGCGGACCTCCTCGGCAATGCGTTCGTAATAGGCGCGCAGCACATTGTGGTAACGCGCGTCGTCCAGCAAGAAGGCGTCGTGCCCGTGCGGCGCGTCGATTTCGGCGTACGTCACGCGCCGCTTGTGGTCGAGCAATGCCTTGACGAGTTCGCGCGAGCGCGTCGGAGCGAAACGCCAATCGGTCGTGAAGCTGGCCACGAGATATTGCGCGCGCGTATGCGCGACGGCCGCCGTGAGGTCGCCGTCGAACGCTTTGGCCGGATCGAAATAATCGAGCGCGCGCGTAATCAAGAGGTACGTGTTCGCATCGAAATAGTCGGCGAACTTGTCGCCCTGATAGCGCAAGTACGATTCGACCTCGAATTCGACGTCGAAGCTGAAGTGGTAGTCGTCGGCGCCGCCCGACGGACGCCGCAGCGCGCGTCCGAACTTGGTGGCCATGTCGTCGTCGGACAAGTACGTGATATGCCCGATCATGCGGGCCACGCGCAGTCCGCGCCGCGGTTTCACGCCGTGCGCGTAGTAGTCGCCGCCGTGGAAATCCGGATCGGAGAGGATAGCCGAGCGCGCCACTTCGTTGAACGCGATGTTTTGGGCCGAGAGCTTCGGCGTGGACGCGATCACGATGCAATGGCCCACGCGGTCCGGGTACATCAAGCTCCAGGCGAGGGCCTGCATGCCGCCCAGGCTGCCGCCCATCACCGCGGCGAAGCGCTCGATGCCGAAGGCGTCGGCCACGCGCGCCTGCGCATTGACCCAATCTTCGACGGTGACCACCGGAAAACGCGCGCCGTAGGGCTTGCCCGTGGCCGGATCGAGGCTCATCGGGCCCGTCGAGCCGAAACACGAACCGAGGTTGTTGACGCCGATGACGAAAAAGCGGTTCGTATCGAGCGGCTTGCCCGGCCCCACCATGTTGTCCCACCAGCCGACGTTTTTCGGCTCGTCCGCGTAGACGCCCGCGACGTGGTGCGAGGCGTTCAGCGCGTGGCACACGAGCACCGCGTTCGAGCGTGCGGCGTTGAGCGTACCGTAGGTTTCGACCATGAGGTCGTACCCGGCGAGCGACGCGCCGCTTCTGAGCGCGAGCGGCTCGGGAAAATGCATGCGATGTGGAGCGACGATGCCGATCGATTCCATGGGTTCCGCCTTCTAATGGGGCGGCTAAATGGTGTCGGCAATGCGCGGAAGGACGAGACAGTGCGCGGCTGACGACCTCTTTAGCCGCATTTATAGTGAACCCGGGACTGGCTCGGGTTCGCGCGCCCGCAATCGAGTCGACAAATCGGCGCGCTGCCTGATGCGATCCGCGCTTCCGGCTAAACGCCGAAGAAGGGCTCGCTTAAGGCAATGAACGGCAAAGGATAGCGGAAATTCGAATAACGCGCTATGGGCCCATCGTTACGGGGCCGGAGCCGGGAGGACGCCGTATCTGCGTCACGACATTCGCATGCAGGAGCTCGTCGCTCCGGGGGTACCACAGTTGGCTCGGCGGCGTCTGGGCGATACGCTGAATGAACTCGGGAGGCAGGCCCGCGACGCGGTAGTCGTCGAGCATAGCCTGCGTGATTTTTTGCTGGCCCAGCGCATTGAGTCCGACGAAGGTCGGTTGATGAAACCCGATACGTGCGTTGGGGGATGCGGCGCGTGTTTTGCCGGCTAGATAGACGAAGGTGCAAGCGCTGGCGCATTGCCCTCCGACATAGGTGTCGAGCCCGCGTGCGCGTACCGTTCGCGCCAGTTGCTGCGCCTCGAGCACGCGCCCCCCGTTCGAATTGAGTACGAGCCATTGCGCCGTCGGCGTAGCGTCGATCACGCGGGTGATCGCAGCTGCCGCGCCTTCGCGCAACGTACCGGCCACGATCACCGACCGTGAGTCGGGCGATACGCTCACGAAAAAATGGCCGATGGGATCCTGACCGATGGCGATCAGCCCGTAAATGCGCATCTGGGGCAACACGGTTCGCACGAAATTCGAAAGGCCGCCGATTATCCCGAGCACGACCATAAAACGTGCGACAAGCGCCCAGCCCTTCGCTCCGCCCCGAGCGGCGTGGTGTTCCGCCGACCGCCATATTCCGACCATCGACCAGATCGACGATAGAAGCGAGGCGCCCAATATCGCGAGCGTCGTCCATGCCACGAGGCGCAATGAAGCGAGACTTCGCTGCTCGATCTCGTTGATCGAGATGATGATCCCCGTCGATACGACGCTCAGCAAGCCGCCGTTGATCCAGTACGACACCGGCAATGGCAGTTCGCCGCGCCAGTGGCGGACGAGGTAATTCGACGACGGTGCGCGATCGGTCTGTCGGGCAGCGTCGATCGACGTTTCGTTAGGGCAGGCCGCCGCATCGGCGACTTCGCTCGCGCTTTCCCACACAGGCTCGATCTGTGCGGGACGCTTGCATTGCTCGGCCTTTTTATGCGCGAGTACTTTGGCGTTGACGGCGAAAAGCAATCCGAGCGCAACAGGGCGGAAAGTCGCCAAGGTCTCGTGTCCGCTCAACGTGGCGCCGATGACGAACGTGACAAGCATAATGAAAGCCGCCGCCAGACTGACGACCCAGGCGGCATTCGTCAGGCCCGGCGACGCCTTGCGGCCCAATCCGCGCCATGCCATCGCAAAAGGGACGGCGGCGAGGAGTGCCCCTTCGAACGTTTCCGCAGCTCCCGCTACGCCTCTGGCCAGCTTCGCCGCGGTGGTCAAAGCCGCAACGCCGACCAACGTCAGTACGACCGCATTCACGAGCGCCATCGCCCGTTCCCATTTCTCGCCCCGCATTCCGTTCCCCGGTTCTCACTCGTTTTTGTTGTTCACCGCGGACGCTTGCGAATCGGCTGCCGCGCGCGCCCAATGCGCGGCAGCATAGCGCCCGCGCGAGCGGACTGTCAAAGCGGGGTACAGACGTGCAGTATCAGATGCAGCTGCGCCTCGGCATGTTCGGCCGGTGCGCGCGTAAAACCGCTGCGCGCATACCGGTGCCAGCGGCCCACGACGTAGCTGACCAGCAAATTCGCGCGCATGGCGGGATCGTAGGTGGGCGGTATCGAAGGGGCTGCGGCGTGGGCCTCGTTCCCGGCGGCGGCCTGATTGGCCTCCATGAGCGCGATGCGCAAACTCTGCTTGACCGACGTTTCGACGCGCTCGAGCATCTGCGTGACGCGCTCGGCCAGCCGGGCATGCTCACCCACGAGCGCTTCGCCGGTCAGCACGCGCGTCATCCCGGGATTTTTCCCCGCAAAGTTCAGCAACATCATGCCGATCGCGCGTGCTTGGAGCACCCCGTTCGGTTCTTTTTCGGCGATTTGATTGATGAGCCCGAAGAAGGTCGCCTCGATGAACTCGATCAGCGCTTCGAACATTTGGGCTTTGCTCGCGAATTGGCGGTAGAGCGCCGCCTCCGATACGCCCAGTCGCGCGGCAAGCGCGGCTGTCGTGATTTTCTCGGTCTTGGGGGCTTCGAGCATCGCCGCGAGCGTTTGCAGGATATGCACGCGCCGCTCGCCCGGCTTCATGCGCGGCGCGCGCCCCGTGCCTTTCGGCTCGCTGTCGCCGTTTAAGTCCGCGTCTTGCTCTCCAATCGGCTCCATGTCCGCCCCGTTTCGTGACCCGGTCGGAGCGATTTTAGCGAACGAATGCGACGATCGACATAGTGGGGGCGCCCGGTACCCGGCAACCGTGTCGTTTTTCCGTCCGGATGCTTCGGTACGGGCAGATGACCGACGATCCAGACAGTGCGGATGCCGAGCCGCTTGTAGCGCTTCAAGTGCGAGCGCGTGTCTTCGACGAGAATCGCGTCCTCCATCGGCACGCGCGCTTCGCGCAGCACCCGCCGCAACATCGGCAGATCGGGCTTGGCGTGCCACGAGCCGCGCCTGCGCATGTGTTCGATCGCGATCACGCGCTCGACTAGGCGCTCGATCCCGAGTTCCGCGAGCACTGCGCGCGCGTACGTTTCAGGCGCGTTCGTCAGAATCAGTTTGCGCCCGGGTAGGCAAGCGACGAGGCGGGCCAGGCCGCGCTCGGAGCGCACCATGGCGGCCAAATCGGGGAACGTGTGCACGACGCGCAAAAAATCGTGCGCATCGATCGGATGATGGCGGGTGAGCCCGAGCAGCGTCGCGCCGTAACGTCGCCCATAGCGCAGTCTGAGCCGATCGGCTTCGGCGCGCTCGACGCTGAGCGCGTCGACGATATAGCGCGTCATGGCCTCGTTGATCGCCGGAAAAATGGCGTGCGAGGCGTGGTGCAAGGTGTTGTCGAGATCGAACAGCCAAACCGGGCCACCCGTGCGCGGGCGCATCCGGCGGCGTCTGGGGGCGAGTGGCGAAGGAGACATCGGCGGGCGATCGATGGCCGCGTTCGGGACCGAAGCCATCATGGCTCGAACGCGTGCTCGCTCAGTGCGAGCGGATCATCGTGCCGAACGGCTGCTCGGTCAAAATTTCGAGCAGCACCGAGTGCTCGATGCGGCCGTCGATGATGTGAACGGAACGCACGCCGCTCTTGGCGGCGTCGAGCGCCGACGCGATCTTCGGCAACATGCCGCCCGAAATCGTGCCGTCCTCGAACAGCGCGTCGATTTCACGCGCGGAGAGGTCGGTCAGCAAATTGCCGGACTTGTCCATGACGCCGGGGATGTTCGTCATCATGACGAGCTTTTCCGCGTTCAGGACGACGGCGAGCTTGCCCGCCACGAGGTCGGCGTTGATGTTGTACGACAAACCGTCTTCGCCGAAGCCGATCGGCGAGATGACGGGAATGAACGCATCGTCTTGCAGCGCGCGCACCACGGCCGGATTGATCGATTCGACTTCGCCGACTTGGCCGATATCGACGTACTGCCCCGGATTGTCGCGGTCCGGCATCATCAGCTTGCGTGCGTGGATGAGGCCGCCGTCCTTGCCCGTCAGTCCGACGGCGTGGCCGCCGAAGTGATTGATGAGCGTGACGATGTCTTGCTGCACCTCGCCGCCGAGCACCCATTCGACGACTTCCATCGTTTCTTCGTCCGTCACCCGCATGCCTTGGATGAACGTGCCCTGCTTGCCGATCTTCTTGAGCGCCTGATCGATTTGCGGACCGCCGCCGTGGACGATGACGGGGTTGATGCCGACGAGCTTGAGCAGGATCACATCGCGTGCGAACCCTTGTTTCAGGCGCTCTTCGGTCATTGCATTGCCGCCGTATTTGATGACGACGGTTTTGCCATGGTATTGGCGGATATAAGGCAATGCCTCAGCCAGAATTTCTGCTTTCAGCGTGGGCGGCATCTGGGTGAGGTCGAGAGGCTCGGACATGGCGGCAAGCTCGGCAGGCTACGGTTCAAACGGGGAGGCGAAAACAGGCGGAATTGTACAGGAGTGCGCCGCCTAACCGCGGTTTTTGGTCGCAGTGCGAGTATGACGCGCTGATTCTTTGACAAAGATGCATGCGGCATGCCGAGAAGGCTGGCATCATCGGCTCATCGTGTTGTTTTTACGACATATTTTGCATATTTGCTTTGATGTGACCGCCGATGGACGCCCCGCATAGCCCGCCGGAACCCGATTCGAGCCCGAGTTGCCCGCGCTGCGGTGCGGCTCTCGAGTGCGGCAGCATGACGCGGCCGTTCGATTGCTGGTGCGCGCGCCTGCCCGCGTTGCCCGGCGGCGGCGCGCTTGCACGTGAAGCGGGCGGCGCGGCGCTCCGGTGTTTGTGTCCCCGTTGCTATGCCGATGAACTGGCCGCCGGCGGCGCGGCCGCGGGCGGCGATATCGGCCAACGCCCACACTCCAGAAAGTAGGCTTCGATGCACCGTATTACGAATACCGGCCGGATGAATCTCGGGCACCTGTTTTGGTTGCGTTGCCTGGCGATTATTGGGCAACTCGTCACGATCGCCGTCGTGCAAACGTTCTTCGGCGTGCATTTGCCGTTGCCGGCGATGCTGATCATCATCGCGCTCGAGGCGATTTTCAACGCCGCCACCTGGATACGCGTATCGAGCGCGCGGCCCGAAACCGATCTCGAACTGCTCGGCCAGCTCTGGGTCGATTTGGGCGCGCTTTCGGCGCTCTTGTTCTTGTCGGGCGGCACGACGAATCCGTTCGTTTCGCTTTATCTGCCCTCGCTCGCGATCGCGGCGGCGGTGCTGCCGTGGCGGCACATGATCTGGCTCGCGATCTTCGCAATGTGCTGCTACGTCGCGCTCGGCTTCGATTCGGTCCCGCTGAACATGGACAACCCCGCGAACGTGTTCGATTACTACCGCACCGGGATGTGGGTGAACTTCATGGTGAGCGTCGGCCTGATCGCGTGGTTCGTTGCGCGCATGTCCGCCGCGCTGCGCCAGCGCGACGCGGCGCTCGGCGATGCGCAGCAACGGCTGTTGCGCGACGAGCGGGCGGTCGCGCTCGGGGTGCAGGCGGCCACCGTCGCTCACGAGATGGGAACCCCGCTCTCGACGATCGCGATGGTGACGGAAGAGTTGCGCGATGCCGCCAAGCACGACGAGGGCCTCGCGCCGTATGCGGAAGATTTCGCGCTGCTCGAGCAGCAGATGACGCTTTGCACGTCGGCGCTCGCGCGGCTGCGCTCGCGTGCATCGGTATCGCCCGCGCGCGAGCGGCTCGATAGCTGGCTCGCGAGTTTTTGCGAGCAATGGCGGCTGCGCCATCCGCATGTGAAGTTCGTGCGTCTCGGCGCGGTTGCCGACGACGTATGGCTCGACGAAACGGCCGCCGTCGGCCAGATTCTGACGATCTTGCTCGACAACGCCGCACGCGTGAGTTGCGATCACGTGACGCTGGCGGCCGCCGCTGCGGACGGTTTCATCGAATTCGAAGTATGCGATTCGGGGCCCGGCATCTCGCCGGCGTTGCGCACGAAGCTCGGCAGCGCCCCGGTCGACAGTACGCAGGGCGGACACGGCGTCGGCCTGTATCTCGCTTTCGCCGCCGCTTCGCGGCTGAGCGGATCGATCGAGCTGCTCGATGGCGAATCGCGCGGCACGCGCGCCGTGCTGCGGGTACCGGCCGCGAAGGACGAAGGACAATCGCGGCGTGCCGCGCCCACACCATTGCATTCCAAGGAGAACGAACTATGAGCGGCAATCAATTTCTCGTCATCGACGACGACGAGGTTTTCTCGGGCATCTTGGCGCGCGGGCTCACGCGCCGCGGCTTCACGACGCATCAGGCGCACAACGCCGAGGAGGCGATCGCGCTGGCCAACCAGCACCGGTTCGACTTCGTCACCATCGATTTGCACCTGGGTAGCGATTCGGGGCTGAGCCTCGTCGCGCCGCTGCGCGAATTGCAGCCCGACGCGCGGATGCTGGTGCTGACCGGCTATGCGAGCATCGCCACCGCGGTGCAGGCGGTGAAGGACGGCGCGGACAACTATCTGGCCAAACCCGCGAACGTCGAATCGATTTTGGCTGCGCTGCAAACCGAGGCGAGCGCCGCGCAAGCCGAAGCGGCGATCGAGCATCCGACGCTGCTATCGGTCGCGCGCCTCGAGTGGGAGCATATTCAGCGTGCACTGGCGGAGAACGGCGGGAACATCTCGGCGACCGCGCGTGCGTTGAATATGCATCGGCGCACGTTGCAGAGAAAGTTGGCGAAACGGCCGGTGAAGCAGTGAGGTGTTTCACGACATACGTCTGCTGGCGAAGCCTGGGCTCGCTTCCGGCCGCTCCGAGCGGCCGGAAGCCTATCGCCTAAGCTCGCCTATCGAGCGGACGGAGGTTGCGGCGTATCGACCGCGACTTCTTCCGGTGCCGCGACCGGTTGGCCGCCGGCCGTGAGGCGCTGAACCAGCCCATGCCGCGGCGCACTGCGATCCCACACCGAACTCGTCTTCTCGCCGATCGTTTGCATGAGGATGCCGCGGTTCTCGGCGACGACCGCCGGCCATCGCGGTAGCCAGCCGTCGCTGCGCGCCGTCGTGCTTTCCGTCGTGGCGCCTTGCCCGGCCGCTGCCTGCCCGCTCGGATCACCCGTCTTCACGAATTGTTCGACGTAACTCGAGAACATCCGCGATACATCGTAATCGGCGGCAGTCCATGCGTAGCGCCGAACTTGGTTCAGGTTGCCGAGCGCATAAGCGACTTGCGCGCTATGCCGCGCGCCCAGGCGCGGCTCCGCGGCTCGCGCTTTGGCGGAAGCGGACGAAGTGTCGACCTCGGGCGGCAACGGCTGCGTATAGCGGTAATAGAACACCGGCGAACGACCTGTCTCACGGTGCCGCTCCATCCATCTCCAAGTGCCGTGGCCGATGAACATATCGCTCGCCAGCGCCGTGGCGGCGTGTTTGACTTCGTTTTCATCGTTGCCCGGATAATGCGCGAGCACCTCTTCGGCCTGGGCCGGGAATTTCGCCTTGATGATTTCCCGCCAGTTCTCCGGCGTCGGCGCCGTCTCTCCGAGCAGCGCCGTGTAAGGCCGCTCCTGCGAGTTCGAGCCCACCATCAGCGGTACCTGCGCTTGTGCGCCGTTCGTGAAGACCTGCTCCGGCAGTTCGGTCAGAAAGTGGCCGTCGACGCTGGGCCAAAACGCGATGGACTCCGGTGCGATATTCGGTTGCGTCGCCGCGGCGAGCAGCGCCTGCGCCGGCAGGGAGCGCAGTTGTTGCAACGAGCTCGCGCCGACGCGCGTCGCGAATTTCGCCGCCGCTTCTTGCGCCTCGTCGCGTCTCCAAACCTCGTTGGGTGCGAATGCGCCGCCGCTTTCGCCGATGGCGCGCGCAAAGAGTCCGCGCGAAAGCGGCGAGGCCATATGCGTGCTCACGGCAATCGAGCCCGCCGACTCGCCGGCGATCGTGACGTTCGACGGATCGCCGCCGAACTGCGCGATGTTGTCGCGCACCCAGCGCAGCGCCGAAACCTGATCGAGCAGCCCGTAGTTGCCGGCCGTGCCATGCGATGATTCTTGGGCCGCTTCGGGCGGAGCGAGAAAACCGAACACGCCGAGCCGGTAATTCACCGTCACCATGACGATGCCGCGCGAGGCGAGGTTGGCCCCGTCGTAACGCGGCGACGAGGCGTCCCCCGCCGTAAAGCCGCCGCCGTGGAAATACACGAGCACGGGCAGCTTCGCGTCAGCCGCGCGCGAGGGCGCCCAGACGTTCAAATATAGGCAGTCCTCACTCATTTCCTTCGCGCGCGTGTCGCTCTTGCTCGCGGGGACAGGCTGCATGCAGCGCGGCCCGAACTGCCGCGCTTGCCGTACGCCGGCCCAGCGGGCGACCGGCTGCGGTTCGCGAAAGCGGAATTCACCGGTGGGCGCGGCGGCGTAGGGGATGCCGCGAAAGACGCGCACGTCCTTATGCGGGCCGCGCATCTGCAAGCCCTCGACGATGCCGTCGGCCAGCTTGACCTGAGGCGCGAGCGGTGCGCGTGCGGGCGTGGACGCGCCCGGGGTGGCGGGGGTGGCCTGGGTAGCGGATGCGGCGGTGCCGCACGAGAGCGCCGCCGCTGTGGCGATGGCTGTTACGAGATGGCGCTTTACTGCGTGATTCGACGATGTCTGCACGAGTTGCCTCCTTTTCAGATCGGACGGTTGTCCAATAAGCCCGCCTTGGCGGTGGGAGACTCGATCTTCGGCGTCGTACAAATCGGAGCGGCGCGCGCCGGGCTATTTCCGACTGAATTACGATTCCGGCGGTGACGGCGCATCGCGTTCGATGCGTCCATCCCCGCCGGTTTCACGCCTACAGCACGTATCTACAGCACGTAGCGCGAGAGATCCTCGCTTTGCGCGACCTCACCGAGTGCGCGATCGACGTAGGCCGCATCGATCTTGACCTTCTGGCCGGAGTGATTGCCGGCCGAGAACGACACTTCCTCGAGCAGCTTTTCGATCACGGTATAGAGCCGGCGGGCACCGATGTTTTCGGTCCGCTCGTTGACCGAGAAGGCGATTTCGGCCATGCGCTTGATACCGTCTTGCTCGAATTCGAGTTCGACGTCTTCCGTCGCGAGCAGCGCTTGATATTGCTTGACGAGGCTCGCGTCGGTGGCGATCAGGATCGATTCGAAATCCTCCACCGACAGCGAATCGAGTTCGACGCGGATCGGAAAGCGCCCTTGCAACTCAGGGATCAGATCGCTCGGCTTGGACAGATGAAATGCGCCGCTCGCGATGAACAGAATGTGATCGGTCTTCACCATCCCGTAGCGCGTGTTGATCGTCGTGCCTTCGACGAGCGGCAGCAAGTCGCGCTGCACGCCTTGGCGCGATACTTCGGCGCCGCCCGCTTCGCTGCGCGAAGCGATCTTGTCGATTTCGTCGAGAAAGACGATGCCGTTTTGCTCGACGTTTTGGACGGCCTTCGTCTTCACTTCCTCGTCGTTGAGCATCTTCGACGCTTCTTCGTCGGTCAAAAGCTTCAGCGCTTCCTTGACCTTCACCTTGCGGCGCGTCTTCTTGCCGCCGCCGAGATTCGCGAACATCGAGCGGATCTGCTCGGTCATGTCCTCCATCCCGGGCGGGCCCATGATGTCCATGCTCGCTTGCGGCACTTCGACGTCGAGCTCGATCTCCTTATCGTCGAGTTGGCCCTCGCGCAGGCGCTTGCGGAACGTCTGGCGCGTCGCGTTGCCGCTCTCGCCGTCGTCGCTCGCCGTTTGCGCGCCGAAGCCCACGGGGCGAGCGCTCGGCAACAAGATGTCGAGGATGCGGTCCTCGGCTTGGTCCTGCGCTTTCGTGCGGACCTTGCGCATCTCCGTTTCGCGCGTTTGCTTGAGCGCGATCTCGATCAGGTCGCGCACGATGCTGTCGACGTCGCGGCCGACGTAGCCTACTTCGGTGAATTTCGTCGCCTCGATCTTGATGAACGGCGCATCGGCGAGCTTGGCCAGACGCCGCGCGATCTCCGTCTTACCGACGCCCGTCGGTCCGATCATCAGAATGTTTTTCGGCGTGATTTCCTGACGCAGCGGCTCGCCCACTTGCTGCCGGCGCCACCGGTTGCGCAGCGCGACGGCCACGGCTTTCTTGGCCTTGTTCTGGCCGATGATGTGTTTGTCGAGTTCCGAGACGATCTCGGCGGGGGTCATGGTGCTCATCGCTTCCTCACTCGCTTGGCGCTTATTCGATCGTCTCGATGACGCGGTTATGGTTCGTGTAGATGCACATGTCGCCCGCGATTTCGAGCGACTTTTCGACGATCTCGCGCGGCGACAGCGCCGTGTTATCGGCCAATGCCCGTGCCGCGGCCTGCGCATAAGCGCCGCCAGAGCCGATCGCGCAAATGCCGCCCTCGGGGTCGAGCACGTCGCCGTTACCGGTGATGACGAGCGTCGTTTGGGCGTCGGCCGTGATCAGCATCGCCTCGAGCCGGCGCAGCATGCGATCGGTGCGCCAATCCTTGGCGAGCTCTACGGCCGCGCGCGTCAAGTTGCCTTGGTGCTTTTCGAGTTTCGCCTCGAAGCGATCGAGCAGCGAAAACGCATCGGCGGTGCCCCCCGCGAAACCCACGAGGACCTTGCCGTTGTAGATGCGCCGTACTTTCTTTGCGCCGCCTTTCATGACGATGTTGCCGAGCGTCACTTGGCCGTCGCCGCCGAGCGCAACTTTGTCGCCGTTGCGCACGGAGACGATCGTCGTGCCGTGAAATTGCTCCATGGTGCGTTCCTCGAGAATACGGAAGGGGCTTGCGCGGCACGCGGCCGCGCGAGCTTGAAAACGGGTGGCGGCGGACAGCAACCCAAAGCGATACCGCGCGCGCATTCAGCCCATTTTAGGGCGTGCGCGGATTTATCAAGGGGAGGGGCGTCGATCGACGCGTGCCGCGGCCGATGGCTGGCGCACCCGCCACGCATCGGTAAGCTTTTCCGGGTCGAGGGCCGTAGCGGCTTGCCGCAGGTCGTCGCCGATGCGATGCCCAAAAGAAAAAAGCGCGCGGGATACCGCGCGCCTCGTTGGAAGCAGCGTGCAATCGCGCGGCACGTGCGTGCCGCGCTGCCGGTGCATCAGTCGCCGAACAGCTTTTGCCGCAACTCGCGGCGCTCTTGCGCCTCGAGCGAGAGCGTGGCCGTGGGCCGCGCGAGCAGACGGGGGACGCCGATCGGCTCACCCGTTTCCTCGCACCAGCCGTAGTCGCCCGCTTCGATGCGCGCAAGCGACTGCTGCACTTTCTTCAGCAGCTTGCGTTCTCGATCGCGCGTGCGCAGCTCGAGCGCATGCTCTTCCTCGATCGTCGCGCGATCGGCCGGATCGGGCACGATCACCGTTTCGCGCAGGTTTTCGGTCGTCTGCCCGGCGTTGCGGAGAATCTCCGCCTGAAGCTGTTCGAGCCTGTTCTTGAAGAAGGCGAGCTGATCCTCGTTCATGTAATCCTTGTCGCTCATCTTCAGGATTTCGGCTTCGGTCAAGAGTCGTTTCGTCGTCATCTGCGTGCTTCTTCAATGTGAGGCAAAACCCATACATATTGCCCGCACTTTCGTATTGCCCGCAAGCGGTGCTAGGCAAGCGCCGGCGCCCGCGGCCCAGTGGCCGTCAAGACGCCGTCGCGCCGATGCGGGGCCGAACTCCTTAAGGAAACCGATCCTCGGGTGCTCCTACCCTTCGATACGGCGTCGCAGCACGAACCTCGCAATGCGCGAGCCTCGAGCGCGGCGTCTTTCGGTGTCTCGATTTTTTGTTTCGGCCTTGTCCGGATAAGGTTTCCCGGTGCCGTCGCATAACCCGCCGATAAGCGGCGGGGCGTATTGTAACTGAATCGAACTTCGGCGCTGCAACAGAGAAAACCCTGTCGCGGCGCGTTCCAATATCCTGAAAATATAGCGCGCGCCCGTGCAAAAAGCGAACGTTCGGCTAGCGAGGTGCGTGTGGCGCCCCACCTGTCGGACGATTTATACGAGGCAGGCGTCCAGGCCGTCTGTGATGAGGTCTTGCGGCAGGTCGATGCCGATGAACACCATTTTGTTCGTCTTCTTTTCGACCGGCAGCCATTTGGCCGCGAGATCGCTTCCCATCATCTGGTGCACGCCCTGGAACACGACCTTGCGGTCGACGCCCTTCATATACAGAACGCCCTTGTAGCGCAGCAGCCGCTCGCCGTAGATCTGCAGCACGCCGCCGAGGAAATCCTCGAGCTTGTTCGGATCGAACGGGCGGTCGTTGCGATAGACGAACGACTTGATCCGATCGTCGTGGTGCGCGTGGTGATGGTGCGCATGGCCTTCGTGCTCGCAATGGCCGTGGTCGTGATCGCAGTGCTCGTGACCATGATCGTGAGCGTGGTCATGGCCGTGATCGTGATGATGCGCGTGGGCATGATCGTCTTCGGCGAGGAAGTCCGGATCGATCTCGAGCTTTGCGTTCAGGTTGAAGCCGCGCAGATCGAAGATTTCCTTGATGTCGGCGTCGCCGAAGTTCACCACCTTGATCGCCGCCTTCGGATTCATGTGGACGAGGCGGTGGCGCAGATCGGCCAGCGTGGCTTCGTCGACGAGATCCGACTTCGTGATGAACAGGCGATCGGCAAAGCCCACTTGCCGCTGGACGACTTCGTGTTCGTCGAGTTGCGCGTCGGCGTGCTTGGCGTCGACGAGCGTGATGATCGCGTCGAGCAAGAACGCATCGCCGATCTCGCTATCCATGAAAAACGTCTGCGCAACCGGGCCGGGATTGGCGAGCCCCGTCGTTTCGATGACGACGCGATCGAACGCGATCTCGCCGGCGCGCTTGCGGGCCGCCAGATCGCCGAGCGCGCGCGCCAAGTCGCCGCGGATCGTGCAGCAGATGCAGCCGTTGCTCATCTGGACGATCTGCTCGGCCTGTTCCTGAACGAGGATCTCGTTGTCGATGTTCTCCTCGCCGAACTCGTTTTCGATCACGGCGATCTTCATGCCGTGCTTTTCGGTGAGGATGCGCTTGAGCAGCGTGGTTTTGCCGCTGCCTAGGAAGCCGGTCAAGATGGTGACGGGGATCATGTTCAATCGCCTATGGGTCGAAAATCAGGGACGGTTCAAGCGAGCCGGCCACGAAAATAGTGAAGCATACCGGCGAGCGCGCATTTGCGCCGAGGCCCCGTGGAACCTCGTTGCCGCCGAGCGTGCGCCCTAAGTGGGGGCGGTCATACGATTTGCAACAGTAGTCCTTTCAAGTACTCGCCTTCGGGGAAGGCGGCCAGCAGCGGATGGTCCAGGCCCGCGCCCAGGCGCTTGAGTATCCGCGCGTCCACACGCGCATCGGCCGCGGCGCCGGCGACGATCTTCTGGAACAACTCCGCATCGATCGCGCCCGAGCACGAGTAGGTGAACAGCAGCCCGCCCGGGCGCAGCATCTTGAAACCCGACAGGTTGATGTCCTTGTAGGCGCGCGCTGCCCGGTCGACGTGCTCGCGCGCCGGCGCGAACTTCGGCGGATCGAGCACGACGAGGTCGAATCGGTCGCCCTCGTCCACGAGGCGGCGCAGCGTGCGGAACGCGTCGGCGTCGAGCCACTCGGCGCGCCCGGCGTCGAAGCCGTTGGCCTCGACGTTCGCACGCGCAAGGGCGAGCGCTTCGCCCGACGAATCGATCGAGACGACGCGCCCCGCGCCGCCGCCCAATGCCGCGAGCGAAAAGCCGCCCGTGTAGCAGAAGCAATTGAGCACGTCGCGCCCGGCTGCGTACGTTTGGACGAGGGCGCGGTTATCGCGCTGGTCCACGTAAAAGCCGGTTTTGTGCCCGGTGCGAACGTCGACGTGATAGCGCACGCCGTTCTCGCGCGTAATCAACGTTTCGGGCGGCGCGTCGCCGGCCAGCACGCCCGTGGTTTGCTCGAGCCCTTCCTTTTCGCGGATGGAGACGTCCGAGCGTTCATAGACGTTCGGGCAACCCGTCGCGCCGACGAGCGCCGCCACGATCGCTTGCTTCCACGCTTCCACCCCCGCGGCCATGAACTGGCAGACTAGCTGGGCGCGGCCGGCGCCGCTGTCTTCCGTGTAGTAATCGACCACGAGTCCCGGCAGGCCGTCGGCTTCGCCGAAAATGAGCCGCACGGCGCCCGTGTCGCGTACGAACGCTTGCCGGTGCGCGAAGGCGCGCTGCACGCGCCGCTTGAAAAACGCGTGATCGACCGGTTCGGTCTCGTCGAAGCTCCACACACGCAGGCGGATTTGGGAATGCGGGCTGTAGGCCGCCCTTGCGAGGAAACGGCCGTCGTGAGCGCGCACGAGGACAGTGGCGCCGGAGGCGGGCTTGCCCTCGACGTGCTCGATCGCGTTCGCATAGACCCACGGGTGGCGGCGTAACAGCGATTTTTCCTTCGAGGGCTTGAGCGTAACGGTGTTCATCGATGGGAGTTCAGCAAAAAACGAAAGTTCGGCGGCGCAGCTAGCGCACGCGGGGCTCGCGCGTTAGCCGCGCTTTTTCGCGCGCGGATGCGCGGTGTCGTAGATGCGCGCGAGGTGTTGGAAATCGAGCGACGTATAAATTTGCGTCGCGGCGACGCTGGCGTGGCCGAGCAACTCCTGCACGGCGCGCAAATCGCCGCTCGACTGCAATACGTGCGTCGCGAACGAATGGCGCAACACGTGCGGATGGACATTGGCCGGAATGCCGGCTCGCAGCGCCGCGCGCTTGACGCGCTCGCGCACGACGTTCGGCGACATACGCGCGCCGCGCGCCGAGAGAAACAGCGGATGCGGGTCGGCTTTCACGAACTGGCCGCGTACCGCAAGCCACGCACTGAGCGCCTCGAGTGCCTTGCGCCCGACCGGCACGGCGCGCTGGCGCTTGCCCTTGCCGAGTACCGTTACCTCTGCTGCCGCCATGTCGAGCCAGCCCGCCGAGCGGTAGCCGTCGCCTTCGGCATACACGGCATCGAGCCCGACGAGCTCCGAAAGCCGTAACCCGGACGAGTAAAACAACTCGAGGATCGCATGATCGCGCAGGCCTTCGGCGCTTTCGCTCGGACCGGCTTCCATCAGCGCGGCGGCGTCGTCGACGGAGAGCGCTTTGGGCAGCCGCTTGGGTTGCTTCGGCGCCCGCACGGCAGCGACCGGATTCGCGGGGATTTCGATCCGCTCGCCGAGCCAGCGGTAAAACGCGCGCCAAGCCGAGAGGCGGTGCGCGATCGAGCGCGCCGACAGCCCTCCCGCATGCGCCCGGGCAACGGCCCCCCGCATATCCACCGCCGCCAAACTGGCCAGTGGTCTACCGTTCGCCAATTGCACGAGCGTCTCGAGTTCGTGCGTATAACTGCGCAGCGTGTGCTCCGATAGCCTGCGCGCATGCGCCAGGTCGGCCAGATACTGTGCGACCAGTTCGGAATCGGTTGAGGGCACGGTCGGGCGCGTCGCGAGCGATGCGGCTTATCGGGCGAGCAGCCGGCTCAGCGCCGCGCTCGCGAGCGTGCCGATCTGCAGCAGGAAATCGGTTGCCATGCCCTCGTGGAAGCGCCGCGGATCGGGCGAGCCCATGACGAGCAAGCCGAACGCGGGTGTCGCGGGCGCGCTGAGCTCGGCGCCGTCGGCGGTGCTCGCTTGCACGGCGGCCGCTTCGACCGCACGCGTTTCGCGTAGCGCAAGCAGCACGACCGATTGCACGGCGCCGGCCTCGCCCGTGGCGGTTTGACCGGCACTCTCGCCCGCGACCAGCCATTGCGCCGCCTCGAAGCCCGAATTCGCGCCGCAGTAAGGAGCGTCGAGCCCATTGGCGAACAAGCGGACCTCCTCGCCCACTTGGCGCGCGAATTCCGCGTCGCGATAAGTGTCGGCAACGTCCCACAGCCGCAGCGCCGCTTGCGGCACGTCGAACACCTCCATGAGCCCTTGCGCGACCGTGCGCGGCAACGCGTGGGCGTCGCGCTCGGCGATGACGCGCGCGGTCCAGCGGTTGAACTTGGCGGCGATGCTGTCGTTCTCGTGCCCATAGCGGAGCAGTTCTGCCAGGCGCCGCTCGAGCACCTTGTTCTTCTCGCGCAGCATGTCCATCTGGCGCTCTTGCAGCGAGACGGCGGCTTTACCGTGCGGGTTGGCGAGCCGGATCGCGGCCAACAGCTCCGCATGTTGCGAGAAGAATTCCGGGTTGGCGAGCAGGTAGTCGGCGACTTCGCGATCGTTCATGAGTGTCGGCAAAAGAGCGGGCAAGAGCGAATGGGTGAAAAAGGGCGGGTGCGTTGCAAGCGTATCGGATCAGTCGGCAAGTTCGATTTCGCCCTCGAATACGGTCGATGCGGGCCCCGACATCATGAGCGGCGCGGCTTCGTCGCGCGCGCCGTCCCAGGCGATCGTCAGCGTGCCGCCGAGCGCATGAACCGTGACGGGTGAATCGAGCAAGCCCCGGCGAATGCCGGCAGCCACCGCCGCGCACGCACCCGTGCCGCAGGCTAGCGTCTCACCCGCCCCGCGTTCGTACACGCGCAGCGCCACCTCGCCGCGCGACACAATCTGCATGAAGCCCGCGTTCACCCGCTGCGGGAAGCGCGCGTGGTGCTCGATCTTCGGGCCGAGCTCGGCGATCGGGAACGTGCGGACATCGTCCACGACTTGCACGGCGTGCGGATTGCCCATCGACACGACCGACACCATGCACGTGCGATCGTCGATCTCGAGCGGCCAGAGCGTATCGGCCCCCTCGCGGCGGCCGTCGAGCCCCGTGGCGTCGAACGGGACGCGGGCCGGTTCGAACACGGGCGGGCCCATATCGACGACCACCTCGCCGTTTTCCTGCATCGTGAGCGTGATGAGGCCGCCGTGCACTTGCACCCGGACGCTGCGCTTGTCGGTCAAGCCGGTGTCGCGGACGAATTTCACGAAGCAGCGCGCGCCATTGCCGCAATGCTCGACCTCGCCGCCGTCGCAGTTGAAGATGCGGTACTTGAAATCGGCGCCGGCGGCCGTGGGCCGCTCGACGAGCAGCAGTTGATCCGCGCCGATGCCGAAATGGCGATCGGCGAGCGCGCGCACTTGGTCGCGCGTCAGGGCGAGCGGGCGGCTATAGCCGTCGAGCACGACGAAGTCGTTGCCCGCGCCGTGCATCTTGGTGAACTTGAGCTTCATGATGCCGCTATTGTAAGGGACGCCTAGGTTCCGGGCGCTCGCGCGTCAATCGTAGACGCTCGGCATGCCGGGCGGGCGCGTCTTGAAGCGCTTGTGCACCCAGTAATACTGCTCGGGGATGCGCGGAATCTGCTCTTCGAGGAACGCGTTCATGCGGCGTGCGTCGGCATCTTCGTCGCCGGTCGGATAGTTTTCCCAAGGTTTGAAGACTTTCAGCCGATAACCCTTGTAATTGGGCAGCACCTCGCCGATGAAGGGCAGCACCTGTGCGTGCCCGACTTGCGCGAAGCGGCCGACGGCCGTCAGTGTGCAGGCGGGGATGCCGAAAAAGGGCACGAAAGTGGAATTGCGCAGGCCGTAATCCATATCGGCGCCGAGCATCACGGGTTTGCGCTCGCGCAGCCAGCGCAGGACCATGCGCGCGCTGTCGGCGCGGCTCGCCATGTCGGCGCCGAACCGGCCGCGCGCGTGCTTGGCGATTGCGTCGAGTTCCGGGTTGGACATCGGCTGGTACAGGGCCGCGCATTGGCGTTGCAGGGCCACGTTGATGAAGACCGAGCCCGCTTCGATGCCGACGAAGTGAAAGCCGAGCAGCAGCGTGGGCGGCATGTTCGGATCGGTCAGATCGACTTCGCTGTCGACTTGCACCAGCTTTTTGAGCTTCTCGAGCGATCCGAACCATTGCACGCTGCGCTCCACGTAGCTGCGGATCGCGTGCCGGAAGTGCTTGCACGCGATCTCATCGCGCTTTTGCTCGCTCCATTCGGGAAAGCACAGCGTGAGGTTCGTGTGGACGATGCGCCGACGTTTGCTCGGAATTTGATAGAGCAGCCAGCCGAGGCCGTCGCCCAAGCGCGCGACGAAGCCGTACGGCAAGATGGCGAGGAACTTGAGCAGCCCGATGGCGAACTTCGTGCCGAGTCGGTTTAGCATGCGCGGCCCTCACGCAAGAGGGGGCAAGCAGTGCGGCGAGGCAGCGAGAAGGCCGCGGGGACGTATGAGCAGCGCGCCCGATGCGCCGAATAGATGGGATAAGACACGGCAATTCGCTCTGTGACAATCACGAGAAGCCGCTATAATACGGGCTTCGCCGAGTTAATAGACAACTTGCGGGGCGAAGTCGCCGGACGCCAGCAGCGTCCGAACGATATGGAAATCCGCTAAAGCGTCGCCGCTTCAGGCTCTCGAAGTTGGCTACGTGAACTCAACACCGTAACCTTGGAGTCTGCAACGTGGCAAACGACTACCTTTTCACGTCCGAATCCGTTTCCGAAGGCCATCCCGACAAGGTCGCCGACCAAATCTCGGACGCCATTCTCGACGCCATCCTCACGCAGGACAAGTACTCGCGCGTTGCCGCCGAAACGCTGTGCAACACGGGTCTCGTCGTGCTCGCCGGTGAAATCACCACGACGGCGAACGTCGACTACATTCAGGTCGCGCGCGACACGATCAAGCGCATCGGCTACGACAACACCGACTACGGCATCGACTATCGCGGCTGCGCGGTGCTCGTCGCCTACGACAAGCAATCGCCCGATATCGCGCAAGGCGTCGATCGCGCGCACGACAACAACCTCGATCAAGGCGCGGGCGACCAAGGCTTGATGTTCGGTTATGCCTGCGACGAAACGCCCGAGTTGATGCCGCTGCCGATCCATTTGTCGCACCGCCTCGTCGAGCGCCAAGCCTCGCTGCGCCGCGACGGCCGTCTGCCCTGGCTGCGCCCCGACGCGAAATCGCAAGTGACGGTGCGCTATGTCGACGGCAAGCCGCATTCGATCGACACGGTCGTGCTCTCGACGCAGCATGCGCCGGAGATGGAATTGTCGACGCTGCGCGAAGCCGTGATCGAAGAGGTCATCAAGCCGACGCTGCCGGCCGATCTCATCAAGGGCGACATCAAGTTCCTCGTGAACCCGACGGGGCGTTTCGTCATCGGCGGGCCGCAAGGCGACTGCGGTTTGACGGGCCGCAAGATCATCGTCGATACGTACGGCGGTGCGGCGCCCCATGGCGGCGGCGCGTTCTCCGGTAAGGATCCGTCGAAGGTCGACCGCTCGGCCGCCTACGCGGGCCGTTACGTCGCCAAGAACATCGTGGCCGCGGGTTTGGCTTCGCGCTGCTTGATTCAAGTGTCGTACGCGATCGGCGTGGCGCAGCCCACCTCGGTCATGGTCAATACGTTCGGCACGGGCAAGGTGTCCGACGCGACGATCACGGCGCTCGTGCGCGAGCACTTCGATCTGCGTCCGAAGGGCATCATCCAGATGCTGGACCTGCTGCGCCCCGTGTACGAAAAGACGGCTGCCTACGGTCACTTCGGCCGCGAAGAGCCGGAATTCTCGTGGGAAGCCACCGATAAGGCGCTCGCGCTGGCCGAAGCGGCCGGTACGGAGCCGGTTGCGGAAGTGGCCTGATCGATCGAAGAAAGCGCCGAACGGCGTAACGGAAAGTCCAAAAAAAGCGGCCCGAGCGTAAGCGCGCTCGGGCCGCTTTTCCTTGGGCCGAGGTTAATGCGCGTCGCCGCCGCTTTCGGCTTGCGCGGCGCAGGTGATGGCTCGTTGTTTCTCGTCGGAATACGTCGATGGCTTTGTCATCGGAGATTCCTCGTCAAGACGCGTGCGGATGCCGAAGTCGCGCAAACGGCGTGCCTTCGCGCCGATGCGGCGTGGCTAATCCCAGCAGTTACGAAAGGCCACGGCTGCGATGACGGGCACACACATGACGAGCGGAATCGCGAAGTAGGGCACTTCCAGATCGGTCACCCAACTGTAGACGAGCCAGGCGATGCCGGCGGCGAGCGTGCCCACGCCGACGAGCGCCGTCAAAATGTTCAACGTGCGCTTCGAGGGCCCCTTGTGCCGCGGCTTTTCGGGAGACGGCGTGTTCATTGCAAATCCTGTTTCGTGCGGCTTGGCCGATCAGTCCGTCATGGTCGAATTTTACGCTTCGGCAAAGCGCTTGGCGCCCGCGTGCGCGATCTATCTATCGATTGTGCAAAGCGCCGTGCTTAGTTCTCATCGGTACCCCGGACTTTGTCGGGGAAATGCTCGAGCAGCCAATCGAGGAATACGCGCAGCCGATGCGTGACGTAGCGATTTCGCGGATAGACCACATGGAACGGATACGAGCCTGGGCGCCACTGAGCGAGGATTTCCACGAGCGAACCGTCTTGCAGCGCCGATCTGGCCGAGTGCGCAAAAGTCTGGATGATGCCCAGGCCCGCACGAGCGGCCGCAAAGTGCGCATTGCTTTCGTTGACGCCGATTCGATGGTCGGCTTTGATCTCGATCTTTTCGCCGTCGCGCTGAAACCGGAACGGCATGGCTCTACCATTTTGCGACGACACGTAGCTCACCAACTGGTGCCCGTTCTTCAGCTCTTCCGGGTAAGCAGGCACGCCGAATCTCCGTAAATACGCCGGCGTGGCGCATGTCACCATCACGGCATCGCCGATATGGCGTGCGACCAAGGAGGAGTTGTCGAGCGGGCCGCCGCGGATCACGCAATCGACGCTCTCGCTGATGAGATCGACCGTGCGGTCCGCCACTCCCAAATCGATGCGGATATCCGGATAGCGCGCCATGAAATCGGGAAGCAGCGGAATCAACACGTCCCGCGCGGTCAGCCCGCCCACGTCGATTCGGAGATTGCCTCGCGGCTTACCGCGCGCGACGTTGAACGACGCATCGATGTCTTGCAGGTCCTCCAAGATCCGCGTGGCTTTCGCGTAATAGTCCTGGCCTTCCGGGGTCACCGTGACTTTACGCGTGGTGCGCTGCAGGAGCCGAACGCCCAAATGCGCTTCCAACTCTTGCACGAGCTTGCTCATGGTGGCATTCGGCACGTCGAGCGATTCGGCGGCGCGCGTGAAGCTGCCCGCCTCCACCACGCGAGCGAAAGCGCGCATCGCAAGCAACTGGTCCATCCCGTCGGTCTCTCCGAGTCGTTACGCGCCGTGATTATACATAGCAGTGGATAGTCATTTCATCTTTCCACTATTTATCAATAAAAGCGCAGCTCGTAAATTAGCGTTCATGCGCTGCACGACATACCGAAACGCTGAAACGGCACCGTCGCGGCAGACATTTTGAACGTCACTCGAACCATGAAACGGAGCTGAAAATGAGCAAGCCACTGAACGGAAAAATCGCGCTGGTCACGGGCGCAAGCAGCGGCATCGGTCTGGCCGCGGCGCAGGAGTTGGCAGCCCAGGGCGCACGGGTATTCATCACCGGCCGCCGCGAGGCGGAACTGGCTGCCGCGGCTCAGGCTATCGGCCCGGCGGCGACGGCGATTCGCGCCGATGTATCGGTGTTATCGGATTTGGACGAGGTCTATGCGCAGATCGCGAGAACGGCCGGCAAACTCGATATCGTGTTCGCCAATGCGGGCGGCGGCGACATGATGCCCCTCGGCGCGATCACCGAAGAACACTTCGATCGTATCTTCGGCACCAACGTGCGCGGCGTGTTGTTCACGGTGCAAAAGGCGTTGCCGCTGCTGACCGATGGGGCGTCGGTGATCTTGGCCTCGTCCGTCACGTCGGTCACCGGCACCGCCAACTTCAGCGTCTATAGCGCGAGCAAGGCGGCTGTGCGCAATTTCGCGCGCTCCTGGGCGCTCGATCTAAAAGAGCGCCGGATCCGCGTCAACGCCGTGAGCCCGGGACCGATCCGCACGCCGGGATTGGGCGAACTCGTGCCTAACGAAGCGCGTCAGAGGCTGTTCGATGCGCTGTCCTCGCAGGTACCGCTAGGCCGTCTGGGAGAACCCGAGGAGATCGGCAAGGTGGTGGCGTTCCTTGCTTCCGACTCCGCCGCCTATATCAACGGCACGGAGCTTTTCGTCGACGGCGGCATGGCCCAGGTGTAACGCGAAACGCGAACGGCATCGGGTGCCGACCGCAAGATCGGCTTCGGCAAAAGCCCAGCCGCCGCGTTTAGCGGGCGGCGAACGCAAACCAACCGGCGCTGGCCGAGAGGCGGCGCGGCCGGCGGTTGGACACGGCCGCCGCGCGTTGCGCCGCGGCAAGCGCGGCCCTCCGGGCTTTCGTATGGCGCAGCAAGCCGCGCAGCAGTACCCGGCGCGCACGCGTTCGGCTGCGCAACATCGAGAAGACGGCGTGTAGCCACGCGCGCAACGATCCATCGGCCTGCTGCTGATGGGCGGGCGCCGTCCCGCGACGCGACAGCCCAACCGCGCGAGCGGCATGGTGACGCAAGGCACGCGCGGGGGTGCGGCGCAGCGAGCGAGCGGGGTTCAACGCGGCGGGGGGCCGACTATGACGGAAGGTGAGACGTTTGTGCATGGCTTATGCGAACCGATAGTGGGCCTCGCGATGGGGGCAAGGCCGCCGCATCGACGCAGCAATCGTGCCATGCGCGCTGGTGCCAGGCGCAGGCCGACCGTTGCGACGGGGGCAAAATCCGGGGAAGGCGAGGACGGCGCGCGACGTAAAACGGGGTCGCAAGGCGCCGACGAGAACATTCGACATGCGGAGCACAGTACACGCGAATCGTGACGCGCGTAAGTCGTGATCACCCTCGCACAGGGTCGGTGCGAACCCGCACCGCTCGCGCGCGCTTTAGAATGAAACGTTTGAGCCCCTAGCGGCCCTTCAGCAAGGAACGTTTCATGTCAGCGCAATCGAAAAAAGAACAAGTGCGGGAGCTGCGCGAGCGCGGCTTCGTCGTTGTAAAGGGGCTCGTTCCGAGCGAGCGGTGCGCGCAGATCAAGCGGCTCGCGCTGCAGCAATTGGACGAGGCGGCGCAGCCGCTCGAATACGAAGCCGACTTGCGCTACCCGGGCGCGCCCGAGTCCAAGCTGGCGCCGGGCGGCCATACCGTGCGCCGGTTGCTCGATGCGTATGGGCGCGACGCGCTGTTTCGCAAATGGGCCACGGCACCGGAAATCAAGGGCTGGATGGAGCTGTACTTCGGCGAGCCGCCCCGGCTCTCGCGCGCGCACCACAATTGCGTTATGACGAAGCACCCGGCCTACGGCAGCTTGACGGGCTGGCATCGCGACGCGCGCTACTGGTCGTTCGAACGCGACGATCTCGTCTCGACTTGGCTTGCACTCGGACCTGAAACAGTGCGCAACGGCGGACTCTGGTTCGTGCCCGGCTCGCATGCGATGACGTTCACCTCGGAGCGCTTCGACGCCCAGAAATTTTTCCGCGCCGATCTACCCGAGAATGAAACCCTGCTGCGCAGGGCCGTGTCGCCGGAACTCGAGCCCGGCGATGTCGTCTTCTTTCACTGCAACACGCTGCACTCGGCGGGGCAAAACCTCAGCGACGAGGTCAAGTTCTCGCTCGTGTACACCTATCACGGAACGAGCAACGTGCCGCTGCCGGGTACCCGTTCGGCTTCGAAGCCCGAAGTCGCGCTTTGACCGACGAGGGCGGTCGTGCCGGCGGGCGCTTCAGCGCTTACCGGCCGACGACGCGGTTAGCCCGACGAGACCGGCGAGCGTGGCCGCCACCCCGCCGGCGAGGAGCCAAATGGTCTTGTTCGTGGGCGCCCCGGTCACGACGCGCGACACGTCGTTCGCGAGCGAATGGAACGATTGGCCGCCGAAATACAGCAGCACCACGCCGCCCGCGATCAACGCCAGGGAAATCGCTTTCATCATGAAGGTTCTCATCGGTGGTTCGAGCAGGCCGCAGTGTATGAAACTTGCCGCGCAAGTGTCTATCGGTTCGCACCCCGCGGGATGCCGCCGACCCATTCACCCTGTACTCATCGAGGACTCTCATGGCCTATGAAGCTGCATCCACCCGCTACTCGGATATGCAATTCCGTACCTGCGGCCGCTCGGGGTTGAAACTGCCCGCGCTGTCGCTCGGCTTATGGCACAACTTCGGCGATACGACACCGCTCTCGACGCAGCGCGACATTTTGCGCACGGCTTTCGATCTCGGCATCACGCACTTCGATTTGGCGAACAATTACGGCCCGCCCTACGGCAGCGCGGAAACGAATTTCGGGCGCTTGTTCAAGGATGATTTCCGCCCCTATCGCGACGAGTTGCTGATTTCGTCGAAAGCCGGCTGGGACATGTGGCCGGGACCGTACGGGCAGGGCGGGGGCTCGCGCAAATATGTGCTTGCGAGCCTCGATCAAAGTCTGAAGCGTATGGGGCTCGACTACGTCGACATTTTCTATTCGCATCGCTTCGACGCCGACACGCCGCTCGAGGAAACGGCCGCCGCCCTTGCTACGGCCGTGCATCAAGGCAAGGCGCTTTATATCGGCATTTCGTCGTACTCGGCGGCCAAGACGCGCGAGATGGCGGCGCTGCTGCGCGAGCACAAGGTACCCCTGCTCATTCATCAGCCGTCCTACAACATGCTCAACCGTTGGATCGAGCACGAGTTGCTCGATGCGCTCGGCGAAGTGGGGACCGGCTGCATCGCGTTCACGCCGTTGGCGCAAGGCCTGCTCACGTCGAAGTATCTGAACGGCGTGCCGGACGATGCCCGCGTCAACAAGCCCGGCGGCGGCTCGCTGCAGCAAAGCCATTTGAGCCACGAGAACATCGAGCACGTGCGCAAACTGAACGAGATCGCGAAGCGGCGAGGGCAGTCGTTGGCGCAGATGGCGCTCGCGTGGGTGCTGCGCGATGCGCGTGTGACGTCCGCGCTCATCGGCGCGAGCCGCGCGGAGCAAGTCCGCGAAAACGTGGGGGCGCTGGCGAACCTCGCGTTCTCGAGCGATGAGATTGCCGAAATCGATCGTTACGCCACCGAAGGCGGGATCAATCTCTGGGAAAAGCCGTCCACCGATCAACGCATTTGATCGGCGTGTGCGCGGCCGGCGCCGGGCTTGCCGCGCTACATCAACGCCGGCAGCCCTTCCACTAGAACGACGGCAAATACGACGCCGATCAGCGCACCGAGCACGCGCAACGCGTTGTGCAAGAAACGCGAGGACGTCGGAAGCGCACCGAGGAACAGCGCGCCCGCGAGTGCCATCGGGATGACGAGGATGAAATCGCTAATGGTGAAGTCCGTCGGCATGCTCATCTCCTCCCAATTTTTGTTGCGGTGCAGTGCTGCAAACGTGCACACGCGTTGATCGAGTATAGGAGACGCGCAGCGATTGGCACGCGAACCGCGTTCGAGAAACGGAGCAGATGCCGGCACGTCACTCCCGCGCGGGGGCCGGAGCCGGCGCACTGGGCGGCGAAACAGCCTCACCCGAATGGTAGGCCGTGGTGGCAGTGGGCTTCACATCGTCCATACCGTTCTGTGCGCAGGCGCCGAGTGCGAGCACGCCGAGCGAGAATCCCGCTGCCCCGAGCGCGTTGGCCCAGACGCTGCGCCCTGCGGCGCATTGCGATAGATCGTTCATGGTCGTTCTCCTGTCCCTTCGAGCGCGCAATCGATGTGCCTCGCCGGCGCGTTGTGCGGCGCAGCGCGGCTGACGGACCCGCGGCGATGCGCCGCACGTTATGCTTGGACTATACCGCCTGGTACGCGTAACGTATGGCGATGGGCTCCGCGTTCAAACGAGGGGCCGCGCGGTAAAGGGCGAGCTTGCGGGACTCTTGCTATTTGGATGGTCAGCTATTTGTAAGGACGATCGCTGGAAATAGCGGTTAATCGGCCTCTACATTCGGCTTTCCTCACAGGCCGGTTCCGTGAACAATCGAGTCATCGTTTAACGCCCCAGAGGGGAGACATCATGCAGATCGGTTCTATCGTCAGGTCGGTGCATATGGCCGTGCCGTCCGGCGCGCGCGGGATTGTCATGCGCATACTCGGCGATATGGCGATGGTCGTTTGGTTCGCCGGAGAGCCCGGCGCATCGCTGCAACTGAACACCGAGCCTTTCTTCCTCGAAGATCTCATCGATACCGGCGAACTCGTTGCGCGCCCGGCCGGCTCGCTCGTGCATTGAACCCCACGTTCGGATTGCGTATTCCTCAGAGGTAGTCATGCGCCGATGGGGCACAATGCCGGCATGAACGAGCCAATCTCCGATTCCTCCGGCGTGCCCAACTCAGCGGCCACGCATCCCTTTACCCGACTCACCCCGGAATGTGTGCTCGACGCGCTCGATAGCGTGCTGGCTCAAACCGGCGTGCGTACCGACGGACGTCTGCTGCCCCTGAACAGCTACGAAAATCGCGTGTATCAGGTCGGCGTCGAAGACGGCCCGCCTGTCGTCGCGAAGTTTTATCGGCCCAATCGTTGGTCAGACGAAGCGATTCTCGAGGAGCACGGTTTCGTCGCCGAACTCGTGCAGGCGGAAATCCCGGTTGTGCCCGCACGCGAGATCGACGGACGAACACTGCATACGTTCGACGGTTTTCGCTTCGCCGTATTCGAGCGGCGCGGCGGACGCGCGCCCGATCTCGATCGCCGCGATACGCTCGAATGGATGGGACGCTTTATCGGGCGCATTCACGCGGTCGGCAAGCAAAAACCTTATGTAGCGCGGCCGACGCTCGACATCGCCACGTTCGGCCGCGAGCCGCGCGAATTTCTGTTGTCGCACGATTTCCTGCCGCCCGAGCTGCGCGCGTCGTACGACGCGGCGGCGACGCTCGCGCTCGAAGGTGTCGAACGCGCCTTCGAAGCGGCGGGCGATATCGCCCATCTGCGGCTGCACGGCGATTGTCACGCGAGCAATGTGCTGTGGACCGACGCCGGCCCTCACTTCGTCGATTTCGACGACAGCCGAATGGGGCCCGCCATTCAAGATCTGTGGCTGCTGTTGCCCGGCGGACGGACGGACGCGGCGAGCGCGCTGTCGGATCTGCTCGCCGGTTACGAGGATTTTTGCGAGTTCGAGCCGCGCGAGCTGCATCTGATCGAGGCGCTGCGCACGCTGCGATTGATGCACTACGCGGCGTGGCTTGCCCGGCGCTGGGACGATCCCGCTTTTCCGGCCGCCTTTCCTTGGTTCAATACGCAGCGCTATTGGGAGGCGCGCGTGCTGGAATTGCGCGAACAGATCGGGGCGATGCAGGAAGGACCGTTGTGGCCCGTGTAACACGCGCGCGTCAGGCGCGCGCGGATCGCCACGGATCGTCTCGCCTCACAGTTTGAACATGAGCCGCATGAGCGCGTGAAAGCGCCGCCCGTAGGGAGGCAGCAGCAGCGCCCGCGCATTCCAGCGCGGTTGCACGAGTATCGGCTTCATCTTCGAGAACGTCGTGAAGCCCTCGTATCCGTGATAAGCGCCGATTCCGCTGGCGCCCACGCCGCCGAACGGCAACCCTTCGCAGGCGATGTGCAGCAGTGTCTCGTTGACCGCCACGCCGCCCGATACCGTCTCGTGCAAGACGCGCTCCACGGTTCGGCGTTCGTCGTCGAAGAGATAGAGCGCAAGCGGGCGCGGGCGGGCGTTGACGTAGCGCAGCGCGTCGTCGAGCGTGTCGTAGGGGACGAGCGGCAGCAGCGGCCCGAAGATCTCTTCTTGCATCAGCGTGCCTTGCTCGGGCGCGTTCGTCACGACGCACGGCGGGAAGAGACGGCGTGCGGCATCGGGCTTCGCCTCGGCAAGCGGATGAAGCGCGGCGCCTTGTGCGACGGCTTCATCGGCGAGCGTGTTCATGCGCTCGAAGTGGCGTGCCGAGATAAGCGTCGTGTAGTCGCGGTTATGCGCGAAATCAGGGTAAAGCCGCGCGACGCGCGCACGGGCTCGCTCGACGAACGCTTGCTCCATCCCGCGCGGCAACAGGACGTAATCGGGCGCGATACACGTTTGCCCCGCGTTCAGCGTCTTGCCGGCGAGGATGCTGTCCACGGCGTGCTCGAAGCGCGCATGCGGCCCGATGATCGCGGGCGATTTGCCGCCTAGCTCGAGCGTGACGGGCGTCAGATTGGCCGCGGCCGCACGCATGACCTCCCGGCCGACGGCCGTCGAGCCCGTGAAGATCAGATGATCGAACGGCAAGCCGCAAAAAGCCGCCCCGACTTGAGCATCGCCCGTGACGACGGCCACCTGCTCGGGGGCGAAGGTGCGCTCGATCAATTGCCGAACGAGTTCGGCGGTACGCGGCGTGTACTCCGACATCTTGATGATCGCGCGGTTGCCGGCCGCCAGTGCGCAGATCAACGGACCGACGGCGAGCAAGATCGGATAATTCCACGGCGCGACGATGCCCACGACACCGAGCGGCTGAGGCACGACCTTCGCCGTCGCGGGCCGCAGCCAGATACCGGTGGCGCGGCGCTGCGGCTTCATCCAGCGTTTGCCGTGCTTGAGCGCCGAATCGATCTCGTTCTTGGCGAGCCACAACTCCGACAGCAGCAACTCGGCCTTGGAGCGTTGACCGAAATCGGCGTCGAGCGCTTGCGCCAGTGCGTCGCCATTGTCGAGCAGCATTGCGCGCAGCGCTTTCAAATGTGCCGCTCGCGTGTCCCATGAGGGGTATGGCTCGCGCGCGTACGCTTCGCGCTGCATGCGCAGCAGGTGGTCGAGCGCGGTGGCGCCGGGCAAATCGTTCTTCATGCGTATCCTTTGATATTCACCGCTGGGTGCGCTTCGCTACCGTGCCGCGCTTGCGCTTCGCATTCAAACGCGCAACGCGTGCGCGACGATGGCGCCGTGATCGAACGAGGCGGGCAGCGTCCCGTACACGCGCCCGCCGCCGAGCCCTGCTCCGCACTCGCCTAACCGGGTGGCGATGAAAGCTTGCGCGTGGTCCTCGGGTCCCGCGCGCAGCAGCAAGATCGCCTGGGCGCACAGCACCAACTGCTGGGCGATGCGGCGCGCGCCCGCTTCGCGTGCTTCGGGCGAGGCGGCGAGCGAGGCTTCGAGCGAATCGAGCGCCGACACGAGCACCGGCTCGCCCGGCGCATCGGCGCGCCATTGCGTCAGCAACGCGCGAGCGCCTTGCGGATCGCGTTCGAGCGCGCGCAGCACGTCGAGGCACATGACGTTGCCCGAGCCTTCCCAAATCGAATTGACGGGCGCTTCCCGATAAAAGCGCGCCATCGGCCCCTCTTCGACATATCCGTTGCCCCCCCAAACCTCCATCGCTTCGCCGGTGAATTCGAGCGCACGCTTGCAGACCCAGAATTTGGCGGCGGGCGTGACGATACGCCGCCATGCCCGTTCGACGTCGCTCTCGGCGCCACCGGTGCGTTCGGCCGCGAGATGCGCATCGAAGGCGCGCGCAAGGCGCATGAACAGAACCGTTGCCGCCTCGCTTTCGAGCGCGAGGTCGGCCAGGACGTTGCGCATGAGCGGTTGATCGACGAGGCGCCGCGAAAACGCCACGCGATGACGCGCGTGGTGAATCGCCTGAACCAGCGCCGCACGCATGAGCGCGGCACTGCCGATCACGCAATCGAGCCGCGTGTAGTTCGCCATCTCGATGATGGTCGGTACCCCGCGCCCTTCGTCGCCGATCATGACGCCGTAGGCATCGACGAATTCCACTTCGCTGCTCGCGTTCGAGCGATTGCCGAGTTTGTCCTTCAAACGCTGCACGCGGATCGCGTTACGAGCGCCGTCGGGCGTATAACGCGGCACGTAAAAGCACGAGATCGGCGCATCGGCGCTCGTGCGCGCGAGGACGAGATGCGCGTCGCATTGCGGCGCCGAGAAAAACCATTTGTGACCGACGAGCCGATACGCGGCGCCGCGTCCCGATTGCGCGCCGAGCGCCGACGCGCGCGTCTGATTCGTGCGCACGTCCGAGCCGCCTTGCTTTTCCGTCATGCCCATGCCGACCATCATCGAGCGTTTGCTCGCGAGCGGCGCATCGCGCGAATCGTGTTCGCGCGCGTAGAGCTTTTCGGCGATTTGGGCGAAGAGCGCTTGCTCGCGGCGCAGTACGGGGATGCTCGCGAAGGTCATCGTCAGCGGACATAGCGAGCCCGACTCGAGCTGCGCATGCAGAAAATAGCCCGCGCAGCGCGCCACCATCGCACCGGCGCGCGGCGTATCGAACGGCAGCGCATGCAGCCCTTGCTCGCGCAAAAGGGCGAGCAAGCTATGCCAACTCGGATGAAATTCGAGCGTGTCGATGCGCTCGCCCCGCGGACTGAACGTAGTGAGCTCGGGTTCGTGGCGGTTCGCGGCACCGGCCAGTGCGAGCACCTCGGGCGTGCCGAGCGCGGCACCGTCGCTCGCGAGCGCGCTCGCATGCCATGCGGCACCTTCGCGCTCGAGCGCCGCGGTGAGCGTCGCATCGCTCTCGTACAGGTTGTAATGCTCGAGCGGCGGCACTTGATTCGTGACTTCGTGCGTGGCCGGCGGGGCCTGGGGTTCCATAGAGCGTGTCTCCTGCTGGGGCTCGTACGCGGACGATACCTCGGCGCGCTGTCGATTCCAGGTGTTGTTTGCGGCTCGATTCGGCCGCGTGTTCGATAGGTCGCGCGCAAGCCGCCAGCGTTCTTGCGAAGGCAGATGCGGCGCTGTTCGAATTGCGCGCAAGCCGCACCGCGCTCGCTTGCGCGTCTGACTTAATGATAGGTTCGCGCGGCGTGCGCGGTTTAGAGGAATCGCTCTGCGCCGGCGATCGCGCAGGCCTGCCTATGCTCCCTACAATGCGCGAAAACATGAGAACGCCAGTCGCCGGGACATGCTGTTCGTTCCGAACATGGAGTAATGGAGGGACGCATGCAATACGACTACGTCATCGTCGGCGGCGGTTCGGGCGGCGCCGCGCTCGCGGGTAGGCTCGCGCAGCAATGTCCGGACGCGAGCATCGCATTGATCGAAGCAGGACCTCATACCGCCCGTAATTGGCTGGTGAATACGCCGCTCGGTATCGCGGCGCTCGTGCCGTACAAGCTGAAGACGAACTACGGCTATCGCACGGCGCCGCAGCCGGGACTCGCCGGCCGGCGGGGCTATCAGCCGCGCGGGCGAGGGTTGGGCGGCTCCAGCGCCGTCAACGCGATGATCTACACGCGAGGCCATCCGCTCGATTACGACGAATGGGCGAACCTCGGCTGCACGGGCTGGGGCTGGTCCGATGTTTTGCCGTACTTTCGCCGCGCGGAAGACAACGAGCGCGGCGCCGACGAATGGCACGGCGCGGGCGGGCCGCTTGCGGTATCCGATTTGCGTTTTCGCAATCCGATCTCCACGCGTTTCGTCGAGGCCGCGATCGAAGCCGGCTACCGCCCGAACGACGACTTCAACGGCGCCGATCAAGAGGGCGTGGGGTTTTACCAAGTGACGCAACGCGGCGGGCGGCGCTGCAGCGTCGCGCGTGCTTATTTGTATGAGGCAGGCGCTGCGCGATCGGGACCGCCTGCGAACGTCGATACGATCGTCGATGCGTGCGCGCTGCGTGTGCTGTTCGACGGCGCGCGCCGGGCGACCGGCGTCGAAATGATGCGGGACGGCCGGATCGCCGCACTAACGGCTCGTGCGGAGGTGATCCTCGCCGCCGGTGCCTTCGGTTCGCCGCAACTGTTGATGTGTTCGGGCATCGGACCGGCGCAAACGCTGCGCGCGTTCGGCGTGCCGCTCGTGCACGAGGCGCCCGAGGTCGGCGGCAATCTGATCGATCACGTCGATTTCACGCTGAACGTGCGCGTGGCGAGCACCGAGCCGGTCGGCTATTCGCTGCGCGGCTTCGCGAAGATGGCGGCGCAACTGCCCGCGTTCTTGCGCCGCGGCGAGGGAATCTGGTCGAGCAACGTCGCCGAGGCCGGCGGCTTTCTGAAAAGCCGCGCGTCGCTCGATCGCCCCGACCTGCAGTTGCATTTTTGCGCGGCGCTCGTGGACGATCACAGCCGGCGTTTGCACTGGGGCCACGGCTACTCGGTGCATGTCTGCGTGTTACGGCCCAAGAGCCGCGGCACCGTTTCGCTCGCGAGCGCCGACGCGCGCGTGGCGCCGCGCATCGATCCGCGTTTTCTATCCGACCCGGACGATAGGCAGACGCTCGTTGCCGGCGTGCGTATCGCGCAGCGTATCGTGGCCGCGCCGGCACTGGCCGCCTATGGCGGCAAGACGCTTTACGTCCCCCCGCATGCGACCGATGCCGAGTTGGCCGAGGTCATCGCCCGCCATGCCGATACGATCTATCACCCGGTGGGCACGTGCCGCATGGGCGGCGATGCGCAAGCGGTCGTCGATCCGCGGTTGCGCGTTCGCGGCGTGACGGGCTTGCGTGTGGTGGACGCGTCGGTGATGCCCACGCTCGTCGGCGGGAATACCAACGCGCCGACGGTCATGATCGCCGAACGGGCGGCGGACTTCATCGCGGCCGAGCGCGGCGCCGGTCAGTCGTCGGCCGGAGCGCCGTTGATATTGTCCGAACGCGTGTAGACGAAGTCGTCGCCGGGCTGCCCGGGCAGCGTCTCGCGTGCGACGTCGAGCCACGCGCGAGCGGCATGCGAGAGATAGCCGCTCTTGCGCCACGCGATTGCCATCTCCCAGCGGATTTCGGGCTCGACGACCGGCCGGCACGTGAAGTGCGCGGGATCGAGCCGCCGGCAGTAGGGGGCCGGCAGTAGCGCAATGCCGACGCCCGCGCGCACGAGTGCCGCCATGAAGTCCCAATGGCTGCTGCGCGAGACGATTTGCGGCGTGAAACCCGCGTCGCGGCAGGCCCGCGTGACGACGTCGTTCAGGGCGAGGCTCTCTCCGTAGTACACGAACGGTTCGGAGGCTAGGTCGGCGAGACGCACTTGACGCACGCCGTCGAAGCGCGAGCCGTGCGGGGCGACCACCCACAACAATTGCAGCGACATCGGCAAGACGTCGAACACTTGCGGATCGACGGGCAACAACACGCCGCCGAACTCGAGTTCGCCGGCGAGCAACGCCGCCTCGATGGCGCGCGAGCCTTGTTCGAACAGTTTCAGTTCGATCTTCGGGTAGCGGCGGCGAAACGCCGCGATGATGGGCGTGAACAACGAGCCGCCCATGGGCGGAATGCCGATCGTGAGCGCGCCGCGGCCGAGCGTGCCGACGTCGTCGAGTTCCGCCTGCAACTGGGCGTAGGCGGCGAGCACGTCCTGCGCTCGCTGATAGACGATGCGACCCTCGTCGGTCAGCACCATTTGGCGTCCCTCGCGCAGCAGGAGCGGCGCGCCGATCTCTTCCTCCAGCGCCTTGACCATTTTGCTGATGGTGGGCTGCGTGACGAACATGTGCTCGGCCGCGAGCGTGAAACTCTGCTGCCGAACGACCTCGACGAAGTAGCGCAGCGCGCGTAGCTCCATGACGACCCCTCGTTAGTTCCAATTTGGAATGCCGGCGATGAGTTTAAGTCATTTTATTTATGACGCCAGGCTTCTTACAATTTGGCTGTGGAGTCAATAGGGAGTTTTGCCATGAGCACGAAATCGATCGAGGGTCTGCGCCAAGTGATTCGTATCGCGGGACAGAGCACCTTTCTGGCCGTGCTCTGGCTGGGCGCCGATTTCGCGGCGCGGCACTTGGGGTTGCCGGTGCCCGGCGGTGTGATCGGCTTGGCCGCGCTGCTCGTGCTGCTTTTCACGGGAGGCGTCGCGCCGCGGTGGGTCAAGGCCGGGGCCGATTGGCTGCTCTCCGACATGCTGTTGTTTTTCGTTCCGGCGGCCGTCGCGGTCGTGCAATACGGCGGATTGTTCAAGTCCGACGGCTGGCGCCTTGCGCTCGTCGTCGTGTGCGGCACGCTGTTGGTGATGGTGGCGGTGGCGTTCACCGTCGACCAAGCCGCGCGGCTCGAGCGCGTTCTTGCGATGCGCCGTGCCCGCGCCTCGCGTCTCGTCTCGGCCGCGTGAGCGGGCGGACGATGCCTTTGCGCCCGCCTGGCGAGGAGTTGAGTCGATGTCCCTTTCGTCCGTGATGTCCTGGCCGGTGACGGAATTCCGGCCGCAATGGGTGGCCGCCGCTTGCTTCGTCTTGACGATCGTCTTTTACGCGGCGGGCAAGCGGTTGTACGCGCGCTTCAAGCGTCCGTGGCTCACGCCGCTCGTCGTCGTGCCGGCGATGCTCGCCGTCGTGGTGCTGGCCATGCACATCCCGTATTCGGTCTACTTCGCCGACACCCGTTGGCTGATGTGGCTGCTGGGACCGGCCACGGTTGCGTTCGCCGTGCCGATCTACGAGTACCGCGCTTTGATGCGCCGCCATTGGATCTCGCTTGCCGCTGGCGTCACCGTGGGGATCGTGGTGGCGGTGATCGGCTCGTTCGCGCTCGCCAAGCTGTTGCACCTTGCGCCCGACGTCGCGCGCAGCCTGATCACGCGCTCGGTGTCGACGCCGTTCGCGCTTGCGGTGTCCGACCAAATCCACGCGCCGCGCCAGCTCACCGCGCTGTTCGTGATCGCGACCGGCATATGCGGCATGTTGCTCGGCGAGCTCGTGCTGGCGTTCTTGCCGCTGCGCAGCCGGCTTGCGCGCGGCGCGATGTTCGGGGCGGCCGCGCACGGCGTGGGGACAGCCAGGGCGCGGGAACTCGGCAGCGAGGAGGGGGTGGTGGCGAGTCTCACGATGATGATCGCGGGCGTGGTGATGGTCTTGCTCGCGCCGTTGCTCGGCGCGACCTTCGGCTAAATGATTCGACCGCCGGCGCATGCCGGCCACGCGGCGGCTCTCGTTGCATCGCTCGCGCCGCGAATTTTGCTACAATCCATCCGTTTTCGAGGAGCGTTGCGACGGATCATTCCGCCAGGCTCGAAAACTTCAATCGGACGGCAAGCCTTTGCGTGCATGGACACGCGGGCGGGCTAGCTCCATCGAACGGCGCTCACGTCTATATTTTCTAGAACTCATTAGAAAAGGAGGGCGTGATGAACGCCGCTGTTATCGATTCGAAACACAATCAAGATTTCCTCGTTGCCGATCTGTCGCTGGCCGACTGGGGTCGTAAGGAACTGACGATCGCCGAGACCGAAATGCCCGGTCTCATGCAGATCCGCGAGGAATACAAAGCCGCGCAACCGCTCAAGGGCGCACGCATCGCCGGCTCGCTGCACATGACGATCCAAACGGGCGTGCTGATCGAGACGCTCAAGGCACTGGGCGCCGACGTGCGCTGGGCCTCGTGCAACATTTTCTCCACGCAAGACCACGCCGCGGCAGCCATCGCCAAGTCGGGTACGCCGGTGTTCGCGTTCAAGGGCGAATCGCTCGACGAATACTGGGAGTTTTCGCACCGCATCTTCGAATGGCCGAACGGCGAATTCGCGAACATGATCCTCGACGACGGTGGCGATGCGACGCTGCTCTTGATCTTGGGTTCGAAGGCCGAGAAGGACCGCTCGGTGATCGCCAAGCCGACCAACGAAGAAGAAATCGCGCTCTTCAAGTCGATCGAGCGTCACCTCGAGATCGACGGTTCGTGGTATTCGAAGCGTCTGTCGCAGATCAAGGGCGTGACCGAGGAAACGACGACGGGCGTGCATCGCCTGTATCAGATGGAGAAGGACGGCCGCCTGCCGTTCCCGGCGATCAACGTCAACGATTCGGTCACGAAGTCCAAGTTCGATAACCTCTACGGCTGCCGCGAATCGCTCGTCGATGGCATCAAGCGTGCGACCGACGTCATGATCGCGGGCAAGATCGCCGTCGTCGCAGGTTACGGCGACGTGGGCAAGGGCTGCGCGCAGTCGCTGCGCGGGCTCGGCGCGACGGTGTGGGTCACGGAAATCGATCCGATCTGCGCACTGCAAGCCGCGATGGAAGGCTACCGCGTGGTCACGATGGATTACGCGGCGGACAAGGCCGACATTTTCGTCACGGCCACGGGCAACTATCACGTGATCGGTCACGACCATATGAAGGCGATGCGTCACAACGCGATCGTCTGCAACATCGGTCACTTCGATTCCGAAATCGACGTGGCTTCGACGCGCCAGTACACGTGGGAAAACATCAAGCCGCAAGTCGATCACATCATCTTCCCGGACGGCAAGCGTGTGATCCTGCTGGCCGAAGGGCGCTTGGTGAACCTCGGCTGCGCGACGGGCCACCCCTCGTTCGTGATGTCGAACTCGTTCGCCAACCAAACGCTCGCGCAAATCGAGTTGTTCACGCGCGGCGGCGAATACGGCAACAAGGTGTACGTGCTGCCGAAGCATCTCGACGAGAAGGTCGCGCGTCTGCACCTTGCGCGTATCGGTGCGAATCTGACCGTGCTGTCCGATGCGCAAGCGAGCTACATCGGTGTCGAGAAGAACGGCCCGTTCAAGCCGAACCACTACCGCTATTGATCGGGCAGTCGGCCGGGGGCGGTTCGTTCTAGTCTAGGCGAGCCGTTCCCGTGTTCGCCGGCGGGTATGAAGGCGGCGTGGCGCTTGCCGGCGCCGCCTTGTTCAATTGCAATACCGAGCTGCGCGGCCGCGCGATCCCGTTTGGCCGCTCGCCGTCCGATAACAAATCGAGACCAACCCATCGACCCATCGACCCAACGATCGCTACGCCGAAGGAACCCGCTATGACAGTGCTGCTGACTTGGATCATCAACGCGCTTGCGCTCTTGATCATCACGTACCTCGTGCCATCGATCCACATCCGCAGCTTCGGCACGGCGTTGATCATCGCACTCGTGCTCGGCCTCATCAATGCCGTGCTCCGGCCCGTGTTGATCATCCTCACGCTGCCCGTTACGATCGTCACGCTGGGGGTGTTCATCCTCGTCGTCAACGCCTTGTGTTTCTGGCTTGCGGCATCGTTGCTGAAGGGCTTCGAGGTGTCGGGTTTTTGGTCGGCGTTCTTCGGCTCGATCTTGTACAGCATCGTGTCGTGGCTGCTTTCTGCGTTGATTTTCGGCAACCGCAGTTTGGGTTGAAGGCGGCGCGGCTTTGTCGCGGCTCGGTCCCACACCGGATCACCGGATCATGAATCCCATCGAAATCTCGTTCGAATTTTTTCCGCCGAAGACGCCCGACGGCGTCGAGAAGCTGCGCGCCACGCGCGCACAGTTGGCGCTGCTCAAGCCGAAGTTCGTTTCGGTGACGTTCGGCGCGGGCGGATCGACGCAGCAAGGCACGCTCGATACGGTGCTCGACATGGCCAAGGACGGTATCGAAGCCGCGCCTCACTTGTCGTGCATCGGCTCGTCGAAGGAAAGCCTGCGTGCGATTTTGGAACGCTATCGTTCCAATGGCATCCGCCATATCGTCGCGTTGCGCGGCGATCTGCCCTCGGGCATGGGCGAAGTGGGCGAACTGCGCTATGCGTCGGAACTCGTCGCGTTCATCCGTGCCGAGTACGGTGACTGGTTCCACATCGAAGTGGCAGCCTACCCGGAGTACCACCCGCAGGCGCGTTCTCCGAAGCACGATTTGGAGAACTTCGCGCGCAAGGTGAAAGCGGGCGCCAATGCGGCGATCACGCAGTATTTTTATAACGCCGATGCGTATTTCCGGTTCGTGGACGATGCGCGCAAACTCGGCGTCGATGTGCCCATCGTGCCCGGCATCATGCCGATCACGAACTACTCTCAGTTGATGCGCTTCTCGGAGATGTGCGGGGCCGAAGTGCCGCGCTGGGTCGCCAAGCGTTTGGAGAGCTTCGGCGACGATCGCGAAGCGATTCGCGCCTTCGGGCTCGATGTCGTTACGCAACTGTGCGAGCGGCTCGTGAAGGAAGGCGCGCCCGGGTTGCATTTCTATACGCTGAATGCGGCCACCGCGACCAAGGCAATTTGCGAGCGGTTGGCTTGAAACTCAGGTGCCGCGCACTCGCGGCACCTGCCCACCTATATTCGCTCGGCGGCCGTGCGCACTCAATACCCCAACGCCTCTCCCGCCGGGCGGCGCTCATCGTTGGCACCGTAGAAATACCCCACGCGCACCTTGCCGCCGACCGCCGAATCGTTACCCGAACTTTGTGAAGGATCGGCCGCCAAGCCTGGCAATCCGACTTCGACCAATTCAGCCGCGCCCCAAGGCGTTTGCTGAACCATCTTGTAGCCTTCGTTCGCCAGGATTTTCAGCGTATCGGCCGACACCCCGTACGGCTCGTAATACACGACGTCCGGCAGCCACTGTTCGTGAATGCGCGCGGCGTCCACCGCTTCTTGCGGCTCCATGCCGTAATCGATGATGTCGATCGCCGTTTCGAGCGTCGTCGTGATGATGCGCGAGCCGCCCGGCGAGCCGATCACGAGGAATACCTTGCCGTCTTTGGTGACGATCGTCGGCGCCATCGACGAGAGCGGACGCTTGCCCGGTGCGATCGCATTGTTCGGGCCTTGCACGAGACCGAACATGTTTTGCGCGCCGACCTTCGACGTGAAGTCGTCCATCTCGTCGTTCAGAAAGAAGCCCGTACCCGGGGCCATGACGACGGCGCCGAAGCGGCCGTTCACGGTGTAGGTCGTCGAGACCGCGTTGCCCGCCTTATCGACGATCGAGTAATGCGTCGTTTCCTTCTTTTCCGGCAGCGAGGCGGCATCGGCCAAGTCCATCGACGGGGTCGCCTTGTCGGCCGGAATCGACGCGCGGATCTTGGCCGCGTACGACTTGCTCAGCAATTGATCGAGCGGGTTGTTCACGAAGGCGGGATCGCCGAGCTTCGTGTTGCGATCGGCATAGGCATGACGCATCGCCTCGGCCATGTAGTGCACCGCCTGCGCCGAATGCCAGCCGAAGCCCTTCAAGTCATAGCCTTCGAGCGTATTCAAGATTTCGCACATCGTCGTGCCGCCCGAGCTCGGCGGCGGTGCCGAGATGAACGTATAGCCGTGATAGTCGCAGCTCACGGGCGTCATCTCGGTCGCGCGATAGTTCGCGAAGTCGGCCGCCGTCAGCAAGCCGCCGCCGTTTTTCGACGCAGTCTCGATCGCCGCCGGAATCTTGCCTTTGTAAAACGCATCGGGGCCATGCTTGGCGATCGCTTCGAGCGTATTGGCCAAATCCTTTTGCACGAGCCGATCGCCGGGCTGCAACGGCGTGCCGTCCTTGCGCAGGAAAATACGTGCGATGCCGGGGTCTTGGCTGAAGCGTTTGACGGTCGTGTCGAGGATGTCGGTGTCGGCGCGCGTCAGCACGAACCCTTCTCGCGCCAGACGGATCGCCGGGGCCATCACCTGCTCGCGGGTGAGCCGCCCATACTTGCGTTCGGCGAGATCCATGCCCATCACCGTGCCGGGCACGCCCACGGCGCCATAGCCGTACAAGCTCGCGCCTTTCTTTATGTTGCCCTCGGCATCGAGATACATGTTCGCCGTGGCGGCGGCAGGGGCCGTCTCGCGGAAATTGATGAACGTATCGCGCCCATCGGCCAGGTGAATCGTCATGAAGCCGCCGCCGCCGATGTTGCCGCAGCAGGGGTTGACGACGGCCTGCGCGTAGCCGACAGCCACCGCGGCGTCGATGGCGTTGCCGCCCATCTTCAGGATATCGACGCCGATTTGCGAGGCTAGATGTTGCGACGTGACGACCATGCCGTTGCGCGCCTCGACGGCAGGACGCGAGGCGGCCATGGCGCCGGTTGCGATCGTGCTCGTCGCGACGAGTGCCGCGCCGAGCGCGGCGATCAGGGGGCTGTGCTTTTTCATCGGATGGGCCTGCTCTAGGTTGCTGAGACGGTGGTGGGATGGATGGCCGGATTCGCGCGCTGCGCTCACGTGCTCTGCGCGATGCGCCCGGCTCTCAGGGCTTCGATTCGTGTGAGCCTGTCCTTCGCTTCGGCAGGCATGCGCTGCACGAGCGCGGCGACGATCGATTCGGTTTGCGCGACAGCCGGCACTTTCGTGTCGAACGGCGATCCGTTTTGGACGAACGAGACCAGCACGGCGTCGGCGAAAGCGGCGATCGGCGAGCGCCACTCGTCGGTGAGCAACACGACGCGCGCGCCCAAATCGTGAGCCTCGCGCGCGAATTGCACGACGCTTTCCTGGTACCGCCGGTAGTCGTAGACGACGACCACGTCGCCCGGCGTCAGATCGGCAAGCGCTTCGGAGCCGCGCTCCAGCGAGGGCTCGACGTGCCGTGCGTGCGGCCGCACTTGACTGAGCAGCACGGCGAGCCACGACGCGATAAAGCCGCTCGCGCGGCCGCCGCAGCACAGCACGGTGCGATCGAGATCGGCGAGCAACGAAACCGTACGCTCGAAGTCCTCGCGCGAGGATTGCTCCGCGGTCTTGCCGATGGCGAGCGTCAGCGAGCCCAGCATCGCTTTTTGAACGTCTTCGGCATGACTTTCGTCCGCCGGCGATTCGAGCCGCGACAGCGGCGAGTTCATGCGCGCATCGACTTCGGCCAGTAACGCGCGTTGGAACTCGGGATAGCCCTCGAAACCGAGCTTCAAGACGAGCCGATGAACCGTCGGATCGCTGACTTGCGCCGCGCCGGCAAGCTGCGAGATCGAGGTCAGCGCCGCACTCGGGTAATTCGCCAGCAGTACCGCGACCACACGCCGCTCCGATACCGTAAAAGTGGTTTCCCGCTGCTTGAGCAGCAGCCTCACGGAAAGTGGTGTCACGGTGCCTAGTACGATGAAATCTTCGGTTTCGGGAGTGGGTTGTAACGTTCGTTACGTAATCGAGATGCTAGCAAGCCAAAAAAGCGCGTCAATGCGCAAATGAGTCGGTGTTTACCCGCTTTGGATAAGCAGGCGCTATTTGCTTCGAATACTCGGCGTGATATTCATTACATCATCCGCGAGAAGCGATCGAGCGCCGTGCTACGCTTGCCCGGCCTGCCACTGGAGGACCGTCCATGCCGATATGTCGTCCCCTTCTAGCCGTTAGCTCGTTCAAGTTCGTCGCTTCCGCCGTCATCGCGGCCGCTACGGCCAGCGTCCTTTTTGGCGCTGGCCGTAGCGTTGTCGCCGCCGAGTTGCCTTCGAAAACCCTCGTTTTTTGTTCGGATGCGAGTCCGGCCGGATTCGATCCGGCGCAATACACCACGAGTGTGGAGTTCTCGGCCGCCGCTTACACCGTCTATAACCGTCTGGTCGAATTCGAGCACGGCGGCACCAAGGTCGAGCCCGGCCTCGCGCAGTCGTGGGAGATTTCGGATGACGGCCGCGTGTACACCTTTCACCTGCGTCCCGGGGTCAAGTTTCATACGACGTCCTATTTCAAGCCCTCGCGCGAGTTCGATGCGGACGATGTCGTATTGACGTTCGAGCGCATGCTCGATGCGAAAGCGCCGTTGAGTCAGGCGTATCCGGTGCGGTTTCCGTATTTCACCGATCTCGGGCTGGCCACGAACCTCGAAAGCGTCGCAAAGCTCGATCCGCTCACGGTGCGCATGACGTTGCGCAAGCCGAGCGCGCCCTTCCTATCGGAATTGGCGATGCCGTTCGCCTCGATTCTGTCTGCCGAGTACGCCGATCAATTGCTTAAGCAAGGCGCGGCCGCCGATATCAATCAAAAACCGGTGGGCACGGGACCGTTCGTTTTCCGTAGCTATACGAAAGACGCCACGATCCGGTTCGACGGCAATCCCGACTACTGGAAGAGCGGTGTCGTGCGTTTGAGCAAGCTCGTGTTTCAGATCACGCCCGATCCGGCGGTGCGCGAGGAAAAGTTGAGGGAGGGCGAATGTCAGGTGATGAACTATCCGCGCCCCGCCGACATCGCGTCGCTATCGGCCGATCCGAATCTGCAAATGCCGCATCAAGTCGGCTTCAATCTCGGTTTGCTGGCGTACAACACGACGCACAAGCCGCTCGATAACGTCGATGTGCGCCGCGCGCTCGATATGGCGATCGACAAACAGGCGATCGTCAAATCGGTGTACCAAGGTGCGGGCCAAGCGGCGGTGGCGCCGATGCCGCCCACCGAGTGGTCTTACGACAAGGCGCTGAAGGACGCGCCTTACGATCCGGCCCAAGCGAAGGCGCTGCTGGCCAAGGCGGGCTTTGCCGATGGTCTTACGTTGACGCTTTGGGCGATGCCCGTGCAACGTCCCTACAACCCGAACGCGCGTTTGATGGCCGAGATGATCCAGGCCGATTGGGCCAAGATCGGCGTGCACGCGCAGATCACGACGTATGAATGGGGCGAATACGTGCGCCGCGCGCATGCGGGCGAGCACGACGCGATGTTGATCGGGCTGACGGGCGACAACGGCGACCCGGACAATTGGCTCGGCGTGCTGCTCGGCTGCTCGGCCGTGAACGGCAGCAATTTTTCGAAGTGGTGTTACAAGCCTTTCGACGATCTCATCGTCAAGGCGCGCGAGACCAACGATGTCGCCGAGCGAACGCGTCTTTACACGCGGGCGCAAGAGATCTTCAAGCAGCAAGTGCCGTTCACGCCGATCGCGCATTCGACGGTGTACCAACCGCTGCGTAAGAACGTCGTCGGCTTCAAGATCGATCCGTTTGGTCCGACGCAGTTTTGGGGCGTGGGGCTCGAGTAGCGCGGCGAATTCTTCATCAGCGTATCTTTGCGGGAAAGCCCTCGTTGAATCGTCCGATCAATCGCCTAGACATCGGCTAGGCGATCGGCGCGCGAGGGAGGTTGACACGGAATTTTAGTGGCACTAAACATGCGCTCAGCGCAAAGTCAACGCGCACACGTGCCGAGCGTTGCCTTTTCCCGACCGCTTGTTCGGGTAATCAAAGCTCAGTAATATCCGCGTACGCTGGCTCAGGCCGGCCTCAGAACTGGAGGAAACATGAAGCAAAACAAACTGTTGCGCGCTGTGCGGTTGGGCGCGATCGCGGCCGCCACCGTAACGGTATCGCTCGCGGCGACGATTTCGCACGCGGCCGACATCCCCAACAAGACCCTCGTGTACTGTTCCGAGGGCAGTCCCGCCGGCTTCGATCCCGCGCAATACACGACAGGTACGGATTTCACGGCGAACACGTTCACCGTGTACAACCGTCTCGTCGAATTCAAGCGCGGCAGCACGGAGATCGAGCCGGGGCTGGCCGAATCTTGGGATGTCTCGTCCGACGGTAAGGTCTATACCTTTCATCTTCGTCACGGCGTGAAATTCCAAACGGCGGAATATTTCAAGCCGACGCGCGAGTTCAACGCGGACGACGTGATCTTCACGTTCGAGCGGATGCTCGATCCGAATGAGCCGTTCCGCAAGGCCTATCCGGTGTCGTTCCCGTACTTCACCGATATGGGCCTCGACAAGCTGATCACGAAGATCGAGAAGGTCGATCCGTACACCGTCCGTTTCACGCTGAAGGAAGTGAATGCGCCGTTCCTTCAAAACATGGCGATGGAATTCGCGTCGATCCTTTCGAAGGAATACGCCGACCAGCTTCTGAAGGAAGGCAAGGCCGCCGATATCAATCAAAAGCCGCTCGGAACGGGTCCGTTCATCTTCAAGAGCTACACGAAGGATGCGACGATTCGCTACACCGGCAATCCCGATTACTGGAAGCCGGGCGCCGTGAAGCTGAAGAACCTGATCTTCTCGATCACGACGGATGCCAGCGTTCGCGCGCAAAAGCTCAAGCGCAACGAATGCCAAGTGATGAGCTATCCGAAGCCGGCCGATATCGCCGAGCTGAAGAAGGACGCCGACATCGCGATGCCCTCGCAAGCGGGCTTCAACCTGGGCTACCTGTCGTACAACGTGACGCATAAGCCGCTCGACAACGTCGACGTGCGCCGCGCGCTCGATATGGCCATCAACAAGAAGGCCATCGTCGAATCCGTCTACCAGGGCGCGGGCCAGGCGGCGAAGGCGCCGATGCCGCCGACGCAATGGTCGTACGACGGCAACCTGCCGATGGCGTCCTACGATTCGGCCAAGGCCAAGGCGTTGCTCGCGAAGGCCGGTTTCCCGAACGGTTTCGACATCACGCTCTGGGCGATGCCGGTGCAGCGTCCGTACAACCCGAACGCGAAGCTGATGGCCGAGATGATCCAGTCCGACTGGGCGAAGATCGGGGTGAAGGCGAAGATCGTCACCTATGAGTGGGGCGAATACATCAAGCGCGCTCACGCGGGCGAAGACGATTCGATGCTGATCGGCTGGAGCGGCGACAACGGCGATCCGGACAATTGGCTCGGCACGCTGCTCGGTTGCGAGGCCGTGCACGGCAACAACTTCTCGGAGTGGTGCTACAAGCCGTTCGACGACCTGATCCAGAAGGGCCGTACGACGAACGGGCAAGACGCGCGCTCGAAGATCTACACGCAAGCGCAGCAAGTCTTCGCCGAGCAACTGCCGTTCTCGCCGATCGCTCACTCCACCATCTATCAACCGACGACGAAGAACGTCGTCGACATGCGCATCGAGCCGCTCGGCTATGCCCGTTTCGATGGCGTCAGCCTGAAGTAACGGCGATGCGGTACGCTCTCTCGGGTTATCCGGGGAGCACCAGCATGTTTTCCGGCGACAGGGACTCGAAAGCGTCCCTCGTCGCCGGTCGCATTTTTCCTCCTGCAAGATAAAGGGACGAACCATGTTCCGATTCGTTTTACGCCGCATCGGGATGGTGATACCGACGTTCATCGGCATCACGATCCTCGCCTTCGCGCTGATCCATCTGATTCCCGGCGACCCGATCGAAGTCATGATGGGCGAGCGCGGCGTCGATCCCGCGATGCACGCGCAAGCGCTGCACCGGCTCGGACTCGACGAGCCGCTGCCGCTGCAATACGTCCACTACGTGTGGCGGGCGATCCACGGCAATCTCGGCGATTCCATCATCACGAACACCAGCGTCATGAACGAGTTTCTCGCGCGCTTTCCGGCGACCGTCGAGCTCTCGATCTGCGCGATGCTGTTCGCGCTTCTCATCGGCTTGCCGGCCGGCGTCGTCGCGGCGCTCAGGCGCGGCACCGTCGTCGATCATGGCGTGATGGGCACGGCGCTGGCCGGCTACTCGATGCCGATTTTCTGGTGGGGCCTCATCCTCATCATGCTGTTCTCCGTCTCGCTCGGCTGGACGCCCGTGTCGGGGCGCATCGCGGTGGAATACGATATTCCGCGCGTGACGGGCTTCATGCTCATCGACGCGCTGCTCGCGCCCGACGAAGGCTCGTTCAAATCGGCCGTGAGCCATCTGATCTTGCCCGCCATCGTGCTCGGCACCATTCCGCTCGCGGTCGTGGCGCGCATGACGCGCTCCTCGATGCTCGAGGTGCTGCGCGAGGACTACATTCGCACGGCACGGGCCAAGGGACTTTCTCCCGTGCGCGTCATCGTCGTGCACGCGCTGCGCAACGCGCTCATTCCCGTCGTCACGGTGATCGGCCTGCAAGTGGGCACGCTGCTCGCCGGCGCGGTGCTGACCGAGACGCTCTTTTCGTGGCCCGGCATCGGCAAATGGCTCATCGATGCGATCAGCCGGCGCGATTACCCGGTCGTGCAGGGCGGCATTTTGCTGATCGCCACGCTCGTCATCGTCGTGAACCTGATCGTCGATTTGCTCTACGGCGTGCTCAATCCACGCATTCGCCATACGCGCTAAAGGAGCCCGCAACCATGGCAGATATTCAAAACACGGTTCCTCAAAGCGTCACGCCGGCAAGCGGACGCGCGCTCGCACTGCGCGAGTTCTGGAGCAACTTCTCGCGTAACCGCGGCGCGGTGGCGGCCGGCGTCATCGTGCTGGTGCTGGTGTTCGTCGCACTGTTCGCTCCGCTAATCGCGCCGCATAGCCCCATCGAGCAGTACCGCGACTACGTCAAGATTCCCCCGGCTTGGAGCGACGGCGGCAATTGGAAATTCGTGCTCGGCACCGACGAAGCCGGTCGCGACATCCTGTCCCGGCTGATGTTCGGCGCGCGCATGTCGTTTTGGATCGGTTTCGTCTCCGTCGTGCTCGCGCTGATCCCGGGCGTCGTGCTCGGTCTTTGCGCGGCGTTCTTCGGATGGGCGGATACGCCGATCATGCGGGCGATGGACGTGCTGCTCGCGCTGCCCTCGCTGCTGCTCGCCGTGGCGGTGGTCGCGATCATCGGCCCGGGTCTCACGAACACGATGTTCGCGATCGCGATCGTCGCGTTGCCGGGCTACGTGCGTTTGACGCGCGCCTCCGCGCAGGGCGAGTTGCAAAAAGAGTACGTGACCGCATCGCGCGTGGCCGGTGCCGGCACGCTGCGCCTCATGTTCTCCCAAGTGTTGCCCAACTGCACGGCGCCGTTGATCGTGCAAGCGACCCTCGGATTTTCGTCGGCGATTCTGGACGCGGCCGCGCTCGGCTTCCTCGGGCTCGGCGTGCAACCGCCGACGGCGGAGTGGGGGGCGATGCTCGCCTCGGCGCGCGACTACATCGACAACGCATGGTGGATCGTGACGATGCCCGGCATGGCGATCCTCATTTCGGTGCTCGCGATCAATCTGCTCGGCGACGGGCTGCGCGACGCGCTCGATCCGAAACTGAAACGGATGGCTTGAACATGAACGATCTTTTGACCATCCGCAATTTGGCGGTCACCTTCGGCGGGGCACCCGCCGTCGACGGCGTGAGCTTCGCCGTCGCCCCGGGCGAGGTCGTGGGCGTCGTCGGCGAATCGGGTTCGGGCAAGAGCGTGACGATGATGGCGCTGATGGGCCTGATCGACGCGCCCGGCATCGTCACGGCCGACGAAATCACGTTCGACGGCAAGGACCTCTTGAACGCTTCCGCGAAAGCGCGCCGTAAGATCATCGGCAAGGACATCGCGATGGTGTTCCAAGACGCGCTGACGAGTCTGAACCCGAGCTATACGGTCGGCTATCAAATCAAGGAAGTGCTCAAGCTGCACGAGGGGCTGCGCGGCGCCGCGCTCGAGCGGCGCGCGCTCGAATTGCTCGATCAGGTCGGCATCCCCGACGCAAAAGGCCGCATCACCGCGTTCCCGCACCAGCTTTCGGGCGGCATGAACCAGCGCGTGATGATCGCGATGGCCGTCGCCTGCAACCCGAAGCTGCTGATCGCCGACGAACCGACGACGGCGCTCGACGTGACGATCCAAGCCCAGATCATGGATCTTCTGGTCAAGCTGCAGAAGGAGCGCGGCATGGCGCTCGTGCTGATTTCGCACGATTTGGCCGTGGTGTCGCAAGTGGCGCAGCGCGTGGCGGTCATGTATGCGGGCGAAGTCATCGAGACGAATCGCGTGCCCGATATCTTCGCTCGGCCGCATCATCCGTACACGGAAGCGCTGCTGGCCGCCATCCCCGAGCACAATCGCGGCGCCAAGCGCCTCTCCGCACTGCCCGGCATGGTGCCCGGGCGCGACGATCGCCCGAGCGGGTGCCTGTTCGCTCCGCGTTGCAAGTACGTGGTGGACGGTTGCCTCAAAGGGCGGCCGGGGCTCGATCCCGTGGAACCGAATGCGCCCGAGGCCCGCGCGCGCTGTATCAAACCTTTGAACCTCGATGCGATCCGCTCGAACACGACCCAGCACGGAGGCGCCCGATGAACGCAGTACCCGAAGTTTCGCGCGCGCCGCGGCAAGATGGCGATCTCGTCCTGGTCGCTAACGAGTTGACCAAGCACTACCCCGTGCGGCGCGGCATGTTCGGCCACGGCACGGTCAAGGCGCTGAACGGCGTGTCGTTTTCACTGTCGCGTGGCAAGACCCTGGCCGTGGTGGGCGAGTCGGGCTGCGGCAAATCGACGCTCGCTCGGCAACTGACGATGATCGAGCCGCCCACGTCGGGGCGCTTGCTGGTCGAGGGCGAGGATGTGGCCGGCGCGAACGCGGCCCAGCTCGCCGGATTCCGCCGCCGCGTGCAAATGGTGTTCCAGAACCCGTTCGCCTCGCTCAATCCGCGCAAGACCGTCGAGCAGACGCTGTCGGAGCCGCTCGTCATCAACGCTCAGATGAGCGCGGCCGAGCGTGCCGCCCGGGTCGCGCAGATGATGCGCACGGTGGGATTGCGTCCGGAACACGCAAAACGCTATCCGCACATGTTTTCCGGCGGACAAAGGCAGCGGATTGCCATCGCTCGTGCGATGATTCTGGATCCGCGCATCGTGGTGGCCGACGAGCCCGTTTCGGCGCTCGACGTTTCCATCCAGGCGCAGATCCTGAATCTGTTTATGGACTTGCAAGAACAGTTCAAGACGAGCTACGTCTTCATCTCGCACAACCTGGCCGTCGTCGAGCATATTGCCGACGACGTGATGGTCATGTACTTCGGCGGCGTGGCGGAGCTGGGCGAGAAGAAGACGATTTTCGCGAAGCCTCGCCATCCCTACACGCGTTCGTTGATGTCGGCCACGCCGGCTATCTTCGAAGCCGATCGGCGCACGCAGATCAAGCTCCAAGGCGAGATGCCCTCGCCGCTCAATCCACCGTCGGGCTGCACGTTCCATCAACGCTGCCCGTACGCGATCGAGCGCTGCAAAGTGGAAGAGCCGAAACTGCGCGAAGTCGATGGCCGCCTTGTGTCGTGTCACCGTGCCGAGGAGGTAGGGGACGCGGATGGCTGAAAATTGGGCGGCGCGTAACCGTGCGCGCCGCCCGCGCGAGGGCGCCTTCGGGCCGGCCCGTTCTGGGCGGGCCCTTTGGGGGCAGTCCCTCGCGCGGCGGGCACGAGCCAGCCTGCGACGCATGTGCTCGCTCGTGCTCACCTTTATCTTCACGATGGCGCTCGACCCGCGCTCCGGCGGGCTGATCTCGCCGGCCTGCGCGGGACCCGCCCCGGTCCGTGTCACTCAAGCGGCGCCCAGCGCCCCGGCGCCGGCTCCCTCGACCGGCGTGGCGATCCCCGGCTTTCATGGACCGCCTCCCGGTTTCGACGGGACGAGCGCGAGCGGTCCGGTGCGGGCCGAACCGGCGCATATGCCGTTTTACGTCGCCACGAGAGGGACGACGACGATCTATCTGCTCGGCACCTTGCACGTGGGCGACCCCTACGACTACCCGAAGAATCAGCCTTTTCGCAGGCCGATCTTGGCGGCACTCGCCGCTTCGCCCACGCTCGCGCTCGAGATCTCGCCGGACGATCTGCTGCGATCGCAAGACGACGTGTCGAAGTACGGCGTGTGTTCCTACGCATGCTTGCCGCGCCTGCTGCCCGATTCGATCATGCGCAAGCTTGCGTTTCGCTTGCGCGGCAACCCGGCGGCACTCGAGGAAATCAAAAAGACGCGGCCGTGGCTCGCCGCGCTGCTCGTCGAGACCTACGACTCGCTGGCCGCGGGCTTGCAAACGGAATACGGCACCGAAGCCCAACTCGAAAACGTCTATTTGCCGACTCGGGGAAAGGTCGTCGGCTTGGAGACCCTTGCCGAGCAGATGCGCTCGTTCACGAACCTCACGCTGGCCGAGCAACGCGAAATGCTGGCGCAGGATCTCGCGCAGACGCCCGCGCAGAACATGGACGACGTGAAGACGCTGCACCGGCTCTGGCGTATCGGCGATGCCGACGCGATCTCGGCGTGGGCCACGGCCAAGTCCGAGCGCCTCGCGCGCACCGCGTCCGTTGCGCGCGCGCTCGATAACCGCATCGTCTTCGATCGAAACCGCCGTTTCGCGGCGCGCATGGTGGCCATCGCCGCGCCGAATCGGCCGATTTTCGTGGCGATCGGCTCGCTCCATCTGGGCGGCCCCAGGGGCGTGCTCGCGCTGCTGCGGCAGCGCGGCTTTACTGTCGAGGCGGGCTGAATGGATGAGCTTGAACACGGTGCGTCAATCGCCTAGTTCGACTGCATTGACGCCGATCACCGTGCGGCGGCATAAGGCCATCTTGCCCGGCACCACGTGCGATAGCGGGACGTTGCGCAAAGCCGCGTAATTGCGCCGCGCATGCTCGGTGAAACGCTGCAAATCCTGCTTGGACGGCTGCTTTCCTTCGTTGCGGCCGACATATCGAACCTCGGTCAACGGACCGCACGACATCGTCTGCACCATGTAGTACGACATGAGGCTCCCGGGTCGAAAGCCGGCGTCCGCGTGGCGTGGCTGCATCAAAGCGGCTCATCCGGTAGGTCGAGCCAACCCGAAACGATCGAGACGAACAGCAGTTCGCAGACGTTGGACGCATGAGCTTTTTTTAATAGGTTCGCGCGATGCTTGCGGGCGGTTAGGTCGCTGATGCCGAGGCGCCGCGCGATCTGCTTGTCGCTCTTGCCGTCATTGAGCAGCCCGAGCACTTGTTGTTCGCGTTTGGAAAACGGCGCCGTGCTCGGCTTTTTTTTATTGGGTTCGGGCAACTCACGACATACCGGCGCACGAGTTGCGCCGACTTAGTCGCGCCGAATTTCGCCAGCAGTGCCTCGCGATGTTTTCTGGCCGTGGACAGGGAGAAGGCGAGGCGTGCGGCAATCTCCCTGTCGGTCAATCCTTCGGCGATCAAAGCGAGTACGGTGCCCTCTCGGGTCGTTGGCATCATGCTGCTCTCCAAGATAATTCAGCCGATGCGGCGTGATTCGATTTTGATAAGCGACGCAATAAATCGCATTTAATGGGCGATCGGTCGTGGTTTCGTCGATGATTGAATGTCGATTTTCTGTGATTGCGCAAAAATACCCAATTCATGGGATTTTTGATGCTGCGGTGAAGTTCGTGTGGTCTGAGTTGTGACATGGAGGTCCTGGCAGAGAATCGTCTGGGGTTGGAGCGATTCTCTGCATCGATGCGAAAGGCATCCATTAGGCAAATGATGTAGTGCCATAAAACCTTAAAAAGTATGGATTGCGGCGGCGCATGAGATGAGAGACGTTGTTCGTGGTTGAAAATAGTTTTTCAGGGCCGCCGACAAAGCGATCGGTTTTATTGGAATGAATTTCGATAAATAGCCGCGTCCTTTCGCATCGCTCGCTTTGACTACTTCATTTGCCGAATGGTGAGGCCCGGCGTGAGCGTCGAGAATCCGTTCACCGCGTATCGACGGCGGCGGTTCGCGAGAATCGGCCGTTTTCGTCGAGAGGCGGGGCGCGTCGGTTGCCGCGATGGGGGGCCGGGGCGTTGCGCGGCGAAGTCCTGCCGTTGGCCATCGGACATGGGGAGAAGGGCTATGGAAGGGTTGACGGAGCGTGGCGACGGCGCCCGCGACGACGGATCGGACGAGAGCGAGGCGAACCCTGCGACCGCGCAGCCTGCACCGCCGGCATCGCGGCGCGTGCTCGCGGGCAGCTTGCTCGATCGGCTCGTGCTGTTGAACGGCGCGCGGCGAGCGCTGCGCGATTTGGATCTACGCGTGGCGCGCGTGATTTGGTGCGACGGGCGTCCGTTCATCGAAATCGAGCGCGAGCCCGGCGTGTCGCTTGCGCCGCTGCTCGATCGCATGGGACGACGCATGTTTCGCTGCGCGAACGGGCGTACGCGAATCGCAGGCGAATTCATGGGCGTCACCGTGTGTTGGTTCGAATGGTCGAGCGACGATGCGGCGAGCGGCGAGCGCGGCAGGGGCGACGTAGCGGCGATGAGGGAGGGTGTCGAGCGATGAGGCTGCGCCGTTTTTGTCCGCGCTGCATGACGAAGCCTCGCCTGCTGTGCCGGCTTTGCTCGGCTCGTTGCTCGTGCCGCGCACCGCTGGTGCGTGCCCGGCGGGGGCCGGACCCGGAGCAACCCGTGATATGGCCGCTCGCCGCGTTTCGCCGACCGGCGGCGCGCGGCTTCGATCGGCTTCTGAGCATGCACGAGTTGACGGCGCTCATGGTGTTGCAGCGCTCGCCTAACGAGGGCGAGCTAGATCGGGCCGATCTGGAAAGCTTGTCGGTGCGCAACTTGGTGACCTTCGAGGTGCTGCCGTGCGGCAAGCGCCGCCCTCGTATCACGGCGCATGGCGCCGATTGGCTCGCCGCGGTCATGCGGGGGCGCTAAGGGCCTGTGAGGCGCGCATGGCGATTGCATACGCGCAGGTCCGTATTTCATTGAGTTGTACTAACTAACCGAGTGAATAGGAGTTCGTATGAACTGGATGTCTCCCAAGCAGGTGGTCGCGACGCAAAGGGCCGGTATCGATACGGTACTAGGGGTGACGCAGACGCTGCTCGACGGCTGCGAACGCATGACGGATTTGAACTGGCAGACGGCGGGGGCGATGATGGGCGAGACGCATGAGCGGGCATGGCGCGGCGTGGTGCCCAAGACGCCGCTGCAATGGATGATGCCTGCGTCTTCTTGGCCCTTGCCGATGCCGATGGTGGAGAAGGTACAGGGCTACTGTCGCAAGGCATACGACATCGCGGTGTCGACGCAGGCGGACATGGCGGGCCTCTCGCGGGAAGGGAGCAATGCGTACACGCGCTTGTTCGTCGACGATGCCTCGAAGTTGGCTTCGTCGGATTCGGAAGGAGGCATTCCGGCTTGGGGGGCCGTTTTCGACGCGGCGTACCGGTTATACGAGACTTGGCAAAAGGCGAGCTTGCAGGTGGTTCAGCTCACGGCCGGCAGCCTAGACCCCGCGATGATGGTGGCGGGAAAGGGCGGCAAGCGCAGGTCGGAGCATGGGCGGCATTGAGTGGGTTGGGGGGAAGCGACATGCGCGCCGAGGCGGATGTTGCCGCTTCGGCGCATCGACACCGGCGACCCGATCGCTCTCGTCCGAGCGCGCAGGATCGCCGTTCACCTTACCTGAACATCAACGCATTGAGCAGCAAGATGTTCACGACCAGCAGCATCGCCCCCGTCGGCGCTTGCGCTTTGATCACCGCGTTCTTATCGGGCAATTCCAGCAAGGCTGCGGGCACCATGTTGAAGTTGGCCGCCATCGGCGTCATCAGCGTCCCGCAGTAGCCCGAGAACATGCCGATCGCCACCATCACCGCCGGGTTGCCATGAAACACGTTCACGAGAATCGGCACGCCGATCCCCCCCGTCATCACCGGAAACGCGGCGAAACCATTGCCCATCACCATCGTGAACAGTGCCATGCCGATGCAGTAAACCGCCACCGCGACGAAACGATAGTCGAGGTTCACATACGCGGTGGCCACGTGCGCGACGGCCTTGCCGACTCCGGCGTCGGCGAACACGAGCCCGAGCATCCCGAGCATTTGCGGCAGCACCGCGGCCCACGATAGCGCGTCGATCAGCCGACGCGCTTCCCGCGCCGATTGCCCGACCGAATCGCGCGTCACGAAGCACGCCACGGCCAATGCGACGACGCAGCCGATGCCGAAACCGATGAGCGTCGCATTCTTCGCCTCGATAAGCGGCGTTCCCCCGACGACGAGCCGCCCAGCAAGGAGCGTGACGACCACCGTTACGACCGGAATCGTCAACGCAGGCACGAACAGCAGATTGCCAAGCCGCTTGGCACTCGCCCGGCGCGTCTCGTCGTTGGGCATCTTCGGTTTGGCGCCGAGCACGCCGCCGAATCCCGCGATGAGTGCCATCGCGATCACGAGGACGCCCACCAACTCCGCCGGCAGCAAGTCGCCGACGAGAAAGATCGCCGCATAGATGATCCAAAAGCTCCCGGCCGCGAATCGACGCGGATGGGTTTTATCAGTGAGGATCATCCCACCGACGACGAGCAGCACCACGCCGACGAGCCAAAACAAATGAACGAGCTTGAGCGTCATGGTTATTCTCCTGCGGCGCGGGCCGACGATTGCACGGGCAGGCTCGAGGCATGCGCTGCGTCTTGTTCGAGATCGCCGGCTTGCGCGCGAGCGTTTTGCTTCAATTCCTTGTCCAGACGTCGATCGAGCCAATACAACCGCGCACTATGAATGATGAATGCGGCCAGCGCGGTCGGCATGCCCCAGACGGCCACGTGCATCGGCGCGACGGTGATCCCCGCTTCCTTCAAAAACGTGACCATCAACACGATGGCGCCGAAAGCAACGAAGATGTCCTCGCCGAAGAACAGACCGACGTTGTCGGTCGCCGCGGAAAACGCGCGCAGCTTATAGCGCACCGCATCGGAAATCTTGCCGTAGCGCGCCTCGGTCGCGCCCTCCGCCATCGGCGCAAGCAGCGGCCGCACCATTTGCGGATGTCCGCCCAAACCGGTCAAGCCGACGGCGGCGGTCAGTTCACGCACGAGCAAATAAACGATCAAGAGACGACCGGCCGTCGCGGCCTTGATGTTCGCGATCCACATTTGCGCCCGCTCGCGCAATCCGTGCCGCTCCAATAGGCCGATGACGGCCAACGGCAGCAAGATAATGAGGGGAATATTGCGTGTCTTCAAAAAGCCCGTGCCGATGGCCGCGAGAATTTTGTCGGGTGGGAAATGCGCGCACAGCGGGGTGACGATCGCCGCGCAAGCGACGATCAACATCGGATTGAACCGCAAGAGGAAGCCGGCGACGATGACGGCTACCCCGAGCAAAGGCCATAGGTTGGTCTGCATGTATATGTCTCCAAGTGACGAACGTCGAACACGCCGCGTTGCACCGCTTTATTTATCGATTGCGGGCTAACCCGTCGCGGTAATTGCCGGCGATCTATATCTGTGCCCTCATCGCCTTATCACTCGCGGCTCTATCGGCCGCTTGCACTGCTTTGCATCGGCGTTGCCCCGTGCGTGCTTGCACGGAGGACAACGCGTGACAGCGAATCGTTTTCTACCCTTGGCGGGTCGAGCATGCATACGGTCATCGTGCTTGGCCGCATGCGAGAGCATCAATGGGCCAGCGAGGACGCGGGCAGCACATCGACACCGTTTTCATCGAGCGTGCGGCGCAACTTCTGCGCGAACGCAAGGGCATGCGGGCCGTCGCCGTGCAGACACAACGTGCGCACGTCGAGCGTGACCCAATCGCCGTTCACCGCTCGCACGCGCTTGTCGCGCACCATCGAAAGGACATGCGCGAGCATTTCGTCGTCGTCGTCGATCAGCGCACCCGGTTCGCTGCGCGGCACGAGCGAGCCGTCGGTGCGGTAGCCGCGATCGGCGAATCCCTCTTCCACGGCGACGAGCCCCGCCTCGCGCGCCATCGAAATGAACCGGCTGCCGGCGAGGCCGAACACGGCGACCGACGGATCGAAATCGTGCACCGCCGAGATGATCGCCTCGGCGATGGCCGGATCGCGTGCCGCCTGGTTATACAACGCGCCGTGCGGCTTCAGATGCGCCACGCGCACACCTTCGGCCTGGGCGATCGCCGAGAGCGCGCCGAGTTGGTAGAGTATCCCGGCATAAATGTCGTCGGGCGGCAAATGCATTTCCTTGCGCCCGAAATTGTCCGGGTCGTGAAAGCTCGGGTGCGCGCCGATCGCCACCCCTTGCTTGACGGCAAGCCGCACGCAATCGCGCATCGCGTTGGCGCCCCCGGCGTGCCAGCCGCAGGCGATGTTCGCCGAGCTGACGAGGCCCAGCAGCGCTTCATCGGCGTCGCCGCCTTCGCCGAGATCGGCGTTCAAATCGATATTCATGACTACCTCGTTACAAAACCCTCAAGCGGCGCGCGAAAGACGTTGCAGCCGCTCTTCATGCATGGCGATCGCGGCATCGATCTGCCGCAGATACGCGTGTTCCTCGGCCAGTGCGTAGCGCGCTTCCTCGCGCGTCGAACGCACGAAGCGCACGGCGGCCCCGAGCCGGACCTGGGCAAGCTTCCATAAATCGGCGGCGATGACCACGCCGATCCGCGGATACCCGCCGGTCGTGTGCGCGTCCCCCATGAGCACGATCGGTTGACCGTTGCCGGGGACTTGGATGGTGCCGGGCAATACCGCGTGCGAGAGCAGATCGCACTCTTGTTCGCGGCTCAAGGCGCTGCCCTCGAGCCGATACCCCATTCGATTGCTGTTCGGCGTGACGCGCCATGTGTTCGACCAGAATGCGGTGCGCGCGGCCTCGGTGAACGAATCGTATTCGGGGCCACGCAGCACGCGAATCGTCTCTCCGCGTTCGCCGCTCGCAACGTATTTGCCGTGCCGCGCGGGCTCGCGCGCCGCTTCGGCGAAGCGGCACCACTCGGGCGCCTTCACGCCGAAAGCCGGGGCATCGACACCGGTGGCCCGATCTTGCCGCCGAATGCTTTGGCCCATCGGCAATCTGTCGCCGTCGCGCAGCTTGCGTCCGCCGAGTCCGCCGAAGCCGGCGGCCAAATCGGTGCTGCGCGAGCCGAGTACCGGGATGACGTCGATGCCGCCCTGCACGCACACGTAGCCACGCATGCCGCGCACGGGACCTTGCAGGAGCAACTCTTGGCCGGCCCGAACCGGCAGGCTCCACCAGGTATGGACCCTCGCGCCGTCGAGCGTCGCGTTGAATTGCGCGCCGGTCAGCGCGATGCGCGTGGCGCGCGTGAAGCGCAGCGCCACCGGCCCGATCGTGACTTCGATCGCGGCCGCTTGCGGTTCGTTGCCGACGAGGCGATTGCCGACTTCGAGCGCGAGCGTGTCGAGCGCGCCCGCTTTGGCGATACCGAGGTGCCGGTATCCCGCCCGGCCGAGATCTTGCACCGAAGAAAGCATGCCGGCGCGCACGAGGTCGATCATGGCTCGATCTCCAAGACGGTGAAGCGGACGCGGTCGCCCGGTTCGAGCAGCGTCGGCCGTTCCCGGGTGGGATCGAATAACTGCGACGGCGTGCGGCCGATCAATTGCCAGCCACCCGGGGAGGCCGCCGGATAGATACCTGTTTGCGCGCCGCCGATGCCGACCGCGCCGGCCGGTACGACGACCCGGGGCACCGCCCGGCGCGGCATGTGCAGCGATGGATCTAGGCCGCCGAGATAGGCGAAGCCGGGCTGAAAGCCGACGAAAAACACGATGTATTGCGCGCTCGAGTGACGCCGGACGACCTCCTCGACGGTGAGGCCGGTGTACTCGGCGACCGCGCGCAAATCGGGACCGTCCTCGCCGCCGTAGCGCACGCCGATCTCGATTTCCCGAGTGTGCGGATCCACGCCGACCGCCCGGTCCCAAGCGACCGAGAGATCGGCCGCGCGCGCCTCCAAATCGACGGAAGCCGGATCGAAGACGATCGTCAGATTATTCATACCCGGCACGACCTCGACGACGCCCGGCCATTCGAGCACGGCCTGGGCGAGCGCCCAAATGCGCTGCTGGCATGCGAGCGTCGCGGGCGCCGGCGCCTCGCACACGAGCGCGCTATCGCCGAACGGGTAGATCCGAGCCGCCGTCGTATCGCGCGCCGAATCGCCCGAGGCGCGCTGCGCAAGCCCATCGGCGGCGGCGGACGACGCTGAGCGTGAGGTTGATTTCATGTAGGCCTTGGCCGGCGCGGCGCCCTTTACCGGTGGGGTGCGGCGCTCGGTCCTCTGGTTCTGTTCAAGGTGCATTATCGATAATTTATCGACATTTTACCCATAAGCGTTTTTGCTAGTGCTGATCGGACGATGCGCGGCGTACACTTCGCACACTCCTTTTTCCACCCTCAGTTTGTTAGCCGCCATGTCGCGCCATCCGACCAAGATCGTATCTTCGGAACATCTCGTCTCCGAGACGAGCGTCGAGCTCTCGGAATTCGAATACGGTCTGATCATGGCGAGCAACGCGTTCAATCGCTGGATGGTGCGATGCATGTCGGCGGCCGGCGCCAAGGATATGACGGCCATCGAAGTGTCGCTGCTCCATCACGTCAGCCATCGGGAACGCAAGAAAAAGCTCGCCGACATCTGTTTCGTGCTCAATATCGAGGACACGCACGTCGCCACGTATGCATTGAAGAAGCTCGTAAGTAGAGGGTATGTAAAAAGCGAAAAGACCGGCAAGGAAGTCTTCTTCTCGGCGACGCCGGCGGGACGCGATCTCTGCAACAAGTACCGCGAAGTGAGGGAAAGCTGCCTGATCGCGGCACTCAAAGAGAGCGGGCTCGCCAATGACCAGATCGGCGAGGCCGCTCAGTTGATGCGCAACGCCTCGGGGCTCTACGACACGGCGGCGCGCGCGGCCGCTTCGCTTTGAGCCTAAGCCGGCTCGACCGGCGCGCGCCCTTTATGGCACTTGCAGCGCACGCGGTTGCTTGAACAAGCCCGCATCGGTGACGAGCGCGTCGAGCGGTATGTCGTGCAGTTCACGCGGCAGCGGCGCACGACAGGCTTCGTAGCCGATGCCCACCGTGACCGGGCGGGCCACGCCGGGCCAGGCGGCGAGCGTGCGATCGTAATAGCCCCCGCCATACCCTAGGCGATAGCCGTCATCGTCGAAGCCCACGCACGGCACGAGCAGTAGGTCGGGCAAGACCACCCGCGCCTGCTCGGGTTCCGGAATGCGATGCGCGCCGACGCGCATGGGGGTGGCGGGCGTCCATGCGTGAAACTGAAGCGCTTGACCTTTCATGGCGACGACGGGCAACGCGGCCTGGCGCCGCACGTCGCCTTCGAGCCATGCTCCCATGATTGCGCGCGCATCGAACTCGCCCGCGAGGGGCCAATAAAATCCCACGGTATGGGGCGCGAAGCTTGCCAGCGCCTCGTTCAAATGGGCGGCGAGCGAGATGTCGGCAAGGCCCTGCCGTTGCGTGTCGAGACGCGCTTGGAGCAAGCGTTTTCGCAGCTCGGCTTTCGATTCCGCCGAGGGGTTGCGTGCTATGCTTTCGCTCAATTTTTGCTCCCCGAACCACGATGTCAAAACGCCTTGCCCGAGTATATCGCGCGGCTGCTTTCGCCCTCGCCGCCGTGGGGCTCGTCGCCTGCGGCACGGCTTCCGCGGGACGCCATGCGCGCCCCAGCGCCGCGCCCACCGATGACCAGATCTTCGTGCAGTTGCGCCAGGCGGCGCTCGGCAACGATCCGGCGCGTGCGGCGCAGCTCGCCGCGATGATCCCGAACTATCCGGCGCCGTCGTACCTTCAGTACTACCAGCTCCGGCCCCAACTGTTCGATAGCAGCGGCCACGCGCGCATCGACGCGCCGGACGAGCCCGTGCTGTCGTTCTTGCAGCGCCACGACGGCGAAGCGATCGCCGATCGTCTGCGCAACGATTACCTCGTGGTGTTGGGCGCGCGCCACGATTGGAAGAATTTCGATGCGCAGTACCCGCGCTTCGTGCTGAACGACGACACGCAAGTGAAGTGCTACGCGCTCGAATCGCGCGCCGCGCGCGGGGAGAACGTCGCCGAAGCGGCGCGCGCGCTGCTCGTCGAGCCGCGATACTACGGCGACGGCTGCGTGGATCTCATCACCGCGCTGGCGTCGAGCCACCAGTTCAACGACGACGACGTTTGGCAGCAGATTCGCCTGGCCTACGAGCAAAACGCGACGAATACCGGCAGCCGGCTGTTCGACGCGCTCGGCGCGCTGCGTCCCGATCAAAAGCTCATCGACCAAGCGACGAGCGCCCCGCCGCTCGTGCTCGCGCGTGGCGTGGGGCCCGATTCGGCGTCGCACGCGCTCGCGTTGCTGGCGATCACGACGATGGCACGAACCGACGTGGTCACGGCGGCGGCGACGTTCGCCACGGTCGCGCCCTCGCTTTCGCTTGCCGAGCGCGCGATCGGATGGGGCACGATCGGATACCAAGGCGCGGTCCATCAGGTGCCGGGGGCGGTGGATTGGTACCGGCTCTCGTCGAACGCGCCGCTTTCGTACCCCGCCTACATGTGGCGTACGCGCAGCGCGCTCCTCGCCGGCGACTGGACGATGGTGCGCTGGTCGATCGAACAAATGCCGAGCGCGCTGCGCAATCAGCCCGCTTGGGTGTATTGGCATGCGCGCGCGCTGCTCAAGAGCGGCAGCCCCGAAGACAAGGCGCTCGCCACGCAGGAGTTCGAGCGCATCGCCTCGGGCTTCGACTTTTACGGGCAACTTGCCACCGAGGAACTCGGCCGGAAGATCAGCTTGCCGCCGAAGACGACCGTGACCGACGCGGAAGTCGATGCCGCCGGCCGTACGCCGGGCTTCGATCTTGCTCGCCGCTTCTATGCGCTGAACCTACGGCTCGAAGGCAACCGCGAATGGAATTGGCCGCTGCGCGGCATGAGCGACCGGCAGCTGTTGGCCGTGGCCGAGTACGCGCGCCGGATTCAGTTGTACGACCGCACCGTCAATTCGGCCGATCGGACGCAAAGCGAACACGACTTCTCGCTGCGTTATCTGGCGCCGTTCCGCGATGTGGTGGAGCGCGATTCGAAATCGACGGGCTTGGACGTCGAGTGGGCCTATGGCCTCATTCGTCAGGAGTCGCGCTTCATCATCAATGCGCAATCGGACGTGGGCGCGGGCGGATTGATGCAACTGATGCCGGGCACGGCGCGGATGGTGGCGCGCAAGATCGGCCTCGGGCCGCTCTCGCGCGAGCAAATGAACGATATGGATACGAACATTTTGCTCGGCACGACGTATCTATCGATGATCTACAATCAATTCGACGGTTCGGCCGTATTGGCCACGGCAGGCTACAACGCCGGGCCCGGCCGCCCGCGCCAATGGCAGGCTGCCTTGCAGCGTCCCGTCGAAGGCGCGATTTTTGCGGAAACCATCCCGTTCAACGAAACGCGCGACTACGTCAAAAACGTGCTGTCGAACACGGTCTACTACGCGGCGCTGTTCGAAGGCCGTCCGCAATCGCTGAAGGCGCGGCTCGGCGTCATCCTGCCTCAAGCGCAATGAAGCGGGGCGTGCGCGCCGGCCGGCGCGCACGATAAGCGCGATGTGCCGTGACGAGCGTCGCCAGCAGGGAGTCGAAAATGCGGCATCAATCCATTGCATTGATCGGCGGTTCCGGCTTTATCGGTACGCATCTATCCAACGCGCTCGTCGCCGCCGGCAAGAACGTGCGCGTTGCGACGCGCAGGCGCAGCCGAGCCGCCCACCTCACTTTGCTTCCGCTCGACGTGATCGAACTCGATGTCTTCGATCCCGTGGAGCTCGCGCGATTCGTCGAGGGCGCGGATGCCGTCGTCAATCTCGCCGGGACGCTGCACGGCCGGCGCGGCGTGCCCTATGGACCCGAATTCGCGAAGCTGCACGTGGAATTGCCCGCGCGAATCGCGGCGGCTTGCGAGGGCAAGGGCGTGCATCGGTTCATCCACTTGAGCGCCTTGAACGCCGATTCGAACGGCCCGAGTATGTACCTGCGCTCGAAAGGCGATGGCGAGAAAGCCGCGCTTGCCGCGGCGCAGCTCGCGACGACGGTCTTTCGGCCATCGGTCGTGTTCGGGCCGGAAGACCGCTTTCTTAATACATTCGCGGCGCTCGCCCGGTGGTTTCCGGTATTGCCGCTCGCCAAGCCCGATGCGAAGTTTCAGCCGATCTACGTCGGCGACGTCGTCAAGGCGATCCTCGCCACGCTCGATTTGGACGCCGCGCATGGACGCATCTACGAGCTTGGCGGCCCCGCCGTCTATACGCTCGAAGCGTTGGTGCGGATGTGCGCCGAGATGATCGACCGGCATCCGCGCATCGTGCGGTTGCCCGACGCCCTGGCGTACATGCAGGCACTGACGTTCGAAACGCTACCCGGCGAGCCGTTGATCACGCGCGACAACCTCGATTCGATGTCGCGCGACGCGATCATGACCGGCCCGCTCGCCGCCGAGCTGAACTTGGAGCCCGTCGCCATCGAGGCCGTCGCGCCGGCGTATCTAAGCGACGCGTCGCTGCGTTCGCGGTTCAGCGCTTTTCGGGCGACGGCGGGACGCTGAGGCGGTCGTTTGCCTGTCCGGCCGATGAGCATCGATCGCATGCTCGTGGCAACATTGCCGTTCGCCAAGTCGGTCCGATCCATCCACGCTTATTTTCTTTGCGCATGAAACTCGTCATCGGTGATAAGAACTATTCGTCCTGGTCGATGCGGCCCTGGGTCATGATGAAGCATGCGGCCATCCCGTTCGACGAGGTGCTCGTGCCGCTCAGAGAGCCCGATACCCAAGCGCGCATTCGCGAGTACGCGCCTTCGGGCAAGGTCCCGTGCCTCGTGACGGACGACGGGCAGTCGATTTGGGAGACGCTCGCCATTCTCGAGACGCTCGCCGAGCGTTATCCGCAATATGAGATCTGGCCGCGCGACGCCGCCGCCCGTGCCCATGCGCGCGCGATCTCGAGCGAGATGCATGCGGGGTTTGCGCAGTTGCGCGAGAACATGTCGATGAACGTGCGCGCGCAGCGCGCCGGCAAAGGCGCTACGCCGGGGACGCTGGCCGATATCGCGCGTATCGATTCGATCTGGAGCGAGTGCCTCGCGCGTTACGGCGGCCCGTTCTTGTTCGGACAGGCGTTTTGCGCCGCCGATGCGATGTATGCGCCCGTGGTGTCGCGCTTCATCACGTATGCGCCGGCGCTGTCGGATGCGGCGCGCGGATACGTCGAGCGCGTGAGCGCCGTGCCCGCCGTGCGCGAATGGTTCGACGCCGCGCGCAGCGAAACCCACCGTCTGGCCGAACTCGACGACGACGCATGAAGATCTACGCGGTAGGCGGTGCGATTCGCGATGCGCTGCTCGGGGTGCCTGTATCCGATCGCGACTATGTCGTCGTCGGGGCCACGCCCGAGCAGATGGTGGCGCAGGGCTATCGCCCGGTCGGTAAAGACTTTCCCGTGTTCCTTCACCCCCAAACCCATGAGGAATACGCGCTCGCGCGCACCGAGCGCAAGACGGCGGCCGGATATCACGGGTTCCAGTTCTACTATGCGCCCGACGTGACGCTCGAGGAGGACCTGGCCCGGCGCGACCTGACGATCAATGCAATGGCGCGCGAAGTGCGGCCCGACGGCGAATTGGCCGGGCCCGTCATCGATCCGTTCGACGGGCAGGGCGATTTGAATGCGCGCTGCTTCAGGCACGTGAGCCCGGCGTTCGCGGAAGATCCCGTGCGCATTTTGCGCGTGGCGCGGTTCGCGGCGCGATTTCACGATTTCACGCTCGCGCCCGAAACGCTCGCGTTGATGCGCGCGATGACCGAGGCGGGAGAGGTCGATGCACTGGTGCCCGAGCGCGTCTGGCAAGAGCTTGCTCGCGGGCTCATGGAGCGCAAGCCTTCGCGGATGTTCGCGGCGCTGCGCGAATGCGGTGCCCTGCCGCGCGTGTTGCCGGAAGTCGACGCGTTGTTCGGCGTGGCTCAGCGCGCCGACTACCATCCCGAAGTGGATACGGGGGTGCATGTGATGATGGTCGTGGATTACGCGGCGTCGCGGGGCTATGCGTTGCCGGTGCGTTTCGCCGCTCTCACGCACGATCTCGGCAAGGCGACGACGCCCGATGACGTCTTGCCCCGCCACATCGGACACGAGATGCGCAGTGTCGATTTGCTGCGGCCGATGTGCGAGCGCCTGCGCGTGCCGAACGAGTGCCGCGACTTGGCGCTGCTCGTCGCTCGCGAGCACGGCAACATCCATCGCGTGATGGAGATGGGCGCGCAAGCGCTCGTGCGGTTGTTCGAGCGCTGCGATGCGTTGCGCAAGCCGGCGCGCTTCGCCGAAGCGCTGCAGGCATGCGAAGCCGATGCGCGCGGGCGGCTGAATTTCGAGGCACGCGAGTACCCGCAAGCCGACCGCTTGCGCGTCGCATTGACGGCGGCGCGGGCGGTGGACGCGGGCGCGGTTGCGCAAGCGTTCGCCGGCGAGCCGGCAAAAATCAAGGAAGCGGTGCACCGCGCGAGGGCGAAAGCGGTGGCCGAGGCACTTGGCGGCGGGGACGAGTAGGGGGCGAAGGACGTCGTCCCGCCGAGGTTTGACGCGAGCCTACTAACGGGTCCCGTCGTAGACGGTCGCGCCCGCTCAAAGCGTGTGCGACCGATCCCCGCGTGAAAAGGCGTCGAGCGTGCCGTCGATCCCGCGCGAGAACGCGATCACCTTGAACAGTTCGCCCATTTCCGCTTCGGACAACAGTTTTTGGACGGCGTTGGCCGCCGGCAGGAAATTCGCTGCGTCGGCCGGGTCGATTTCCGCCAGTACGTCGGTGATGCCAGCGTTCATCAGAAAGCGAGCCTGCGACGTATACCCGAGCAGATCCGCCCCCGTTTCCACGCCCACCTCCGCGATGCGCGTGAATTCGACGTGGGCCGTGATGTCCTGCAGACCCGGGTACAGAAACGGGTCGCCGTGCGCATGGTGCCGGTAGTGGCACATCAGCGTGCCCTCGGTGCGCTGCGGATGGTAATACTCGGCGCGCGGAAATCCATAATCGATGAAAACCGCCGCGCCGCGGGTGAGCATCGAGCAGACGGTGCGGGTGAACGCGGCGCCCGCGCCGTGCGTTTCGGCGACATAGTCCACGACTGGGTCGATCTGCGCATCCAGCTCGGCAAGCAGCTCGGCATCCTCCTTCGAGAGCGCCACGCCGGGCGCCCCGAGCGCGCGCGCTTCGAAACGCAACGCGCCCGTTTCGTCGATGCCTACGCCGCGCGCGTGCCACACGCCGCCGGTGCGCGCGAATAGCTGGACCGGCATCGCGTCCAGCACCTCGTTGCCGATGACGACGCCTTCGAACTGCTCGGGCAGCGCGTCGAGCCAGCGCACATGCGAGGCCAGTGGGCCGCCGCAGGCCGCGATGGTCTCGTGCTGGCGCTGACGCAGTTCGCCGGAAAGATCGACGATGGCATAAGAGTCGATCGACACGCCGAGTTCAGCGAGCGCCGACAAAATGCCGGCCGCGAGACGCCCTGTGCCGGCACCGAATTCCATCAATTGACGCGTGCCGCTTGTCTCGAGCGCCTGGGCCAGCGCGCGCGCGAGCGTGCGTGCGAACAGAGGCGAGAGTTCGGGCGCGGTGACGAAGTCGCTGCCGTCGTCCGCGCGGCGGCCGAATTTGCGCGCCCCGCCGCTGTAATAGCCGAGCGCGGGCGTATAGAGGGCGAGCTCCATATAGCGGTCGAACGGCAGCCAGCCCCCGCCGGCCGCGATCGCGTCGCGGATCTGCGCGACGAGTTGGGCGCTGGCCGTGAGCGCATCGGCGGGCGGAACGGGTAAACTAGCGGGTTCGTGAGCATTTCGATTCATTCCGGCATTGTAAATGACCGCCTCCGTCGATTCCCGCCCTGACGCCGGCGCTCCGGCGTCGCCTTCGCGCATCGTTCTCGTGACCGGCGCGGCGCGGCGCATCGGCCGCGCGCTGGCACTCGGCTTCGCGGCCGACGGCTGGTATGTCGCCGTCCACTACGGGACGTCGCGCGCCGATGCGGATGCGCTGGTGGCGCAAATCCGTGCCCAAGGCCGCCGCGCGGTGGCGCTCGCTGCCGACCTGGCGCTCGAGCACGAGGCCGCGGATCTCGTCGGGGCATGCACGCGGGCGCTCGGGCGGCCCACCTGCATCGTGAACAACGCGTCGAGGTTCGACGAAGATACGGCTGGCGACGTCGGCTACGCGTCGCTGCTCGCGCATATGGCCGTCAACGTCGGCGCGCCGCTCGTACTGGCGCGCGCGCTGTACGAGGCGACGCCCGATGCGGCCGAGCACGACGAGGCGCTGCGCGGCGTTGTCATCAACGTGTTGGATCAGAAGCTGTACAACTTGAATCCGGACTATTTGTCGTACACGCTCTCGAAGGCTGCGCTGCAAACGGCGACCGTCACGCTGGCGCAGGCACTCGCGCCGAAGGTGCGCGTCGTGGGTATCGCGCCGGGCCTTACGCTGCAATCGGCCGACCAGACGCGCGACGAATTTACCCGAGCGCACCAGGTCACGCCGCTCGGCCGTGCCTCGACGTCCGAGGATATCGTCGCCGCGGCCTGCTATTTAGCCCGCGCCGGCGGCGTGACGGGCACGACGCTGGTCGTCGACGGCGGCCAGCATTTGGTGCCGCTGCCGCGTGATGTAATGTTTTTGACGCGCTAACGCGCGCCGGCCCCGGCCCCGGCCACATCGGGCCCTGTTGCGTCGAAGGGCGCATATTTTGATTGGAAAGAACATGGTTGCCGCTCTCTTGCATCCCCGGCTCGCCGATTGCCGCAGGTTATTTCTGCGCAATTACGAGGTTTTCATCAACATCGGCGTGCACGAGTTCGAAAAGCGCGGGGAGCAGCGAGTCGTCATCAACGTCGAACTGTTCGTGCCGCTGGCGAAAACAACGCCCGTCGGCGACAAACTGCACGAAGTGCTCGATTACGATTTCATGCGCTCGACGATCGCCGCGCGTGTCGGACGGGGCCACATTCATCTGCAAGAGACGTTGTGCGACGACGTCGCCGCGGCGATGCTCGAGCACCCGCAGGTGCGCGCCGTCTCCGTTTCGACGGAAAAACCCGACGTCTATCCCGATTGCGACGCCGTGGGCGTCGAAGTCTTTCGCATCAAAGAGGAATCCGTATGAACGCGCACGAGTCGATCGTGTCCGCCGAGCCCACGCCGTCCGCGCAAGCGGCGGATGCCGATCAAGGCGGCGCGGGCCGCGTGCTGACCCGCCGCGAACAGAAGGAAGCGTACGAGAACAACAAGCTCTTCAAGCGGCTTGCGCGCCTCGTCGGCCAGGCGATCGGCGACTTCAACATGATCGAGGACGGCGACAAGGTGATGGTCTGCATGTCGGGCGGCAAGGACAGCTACGCCATGCTCGACATCCTCTTGCGTTTGCGCGAGCGTGCGCCGATACATTTCGATATCGTCGCCGTGAACCTCGATCAAAAGCAGCCCGGTTTTCCCGAGCACGTGCTGCCCGAGTATCTCGAGCAAGTCGGCGTGCCGTTCCATATCGAGAACCAAGATACCTATAGCATCGTCAAGCGCGTCGTACCCGAAGGCAAGACGACGTGCTCGCTGTGCTCGCGCTTGCGGCGCGGCATTCTGTATCGCGTGGCGGGGGAACTCGGTGCGACGAAAATTGCGCTCGGACACCATCGCGACGACATCTTGCAGACGATGCTGCTCAATATGTTCTATGGCGGCAAGCTCAAGGGCATGCCGCCGAAACTGCAATCGGACGACGGCAAAAATATCGTGATCCGCCCGCTGGCGTACGTGAAGGAAGTCGATCTCGAGAAATACGCGCAATTGCGTGCGTTCCCGATCATTCCTTGCAACTTGTGCGGTAGTCAGCCCAACCTGAAACGTGCGGAAATGAAGGCACTGATTCGCGATTGGGACAAGCGTTTTCCCGGGCGCGTGGAGAATATGTTCAACGCGCTGTCGAACGTGGTGCCGTCGCATCTCATGGATGCGTCGCTATTTCCGTTCGCGGGACTGCGGGCGACGGGGCAAGCCGATCCGCTCGGGGACATCGCGTTCGACGACGAGCCGTGCGCCACCGGGACCGGCGCCGAGCCCGGCGACGGGCAGGCCATTTCGTTCGTTCCGTTCGACGAACTCTGACGCGTTCGGGCGCCGCGCGACGCGGCTCGGAGCCTTGCGTCGCGTGGCCTTGACGGGGATGGCTGCATGCTAAACTCACACACTTTGTCTCTTTGTTTTTCGCCGATGCCATGAACATCGTCATATTGGCTGCAGGCACCGGCAAGCGCATGCGCTCCGCGCTGCCGAAAGTGCTTCACCGGTTGGCCGGCCGGCCGCTTCTCGCACACGTCATCGATACCGCTCGCACGCTGCAGCCGGCGCGCATCGTCGTCGTCGTGGGCCATGGCGCCGATGCCGTTCGCGAAGCCGTCGCGGCACCCGATATCGCGTTCGCGCTCCAAGCGGAGCAACTCGGTACGGGCCATGCCGTTCAGCAGGCGCTGCCGCTCATCGACCCGGCGCTTCCCACGCTCGTGCTCTATGGCGACGTGCCGCTCACCAAAGCGTCCACGCTCAAGCGCCTGGCCGATGCCGCCGTCGAGGGGCGCTACGGCATTCTGACGGTGTCGTTGGACGATCCGGACGGGTACGGCCGCATCGTGCGCGACGCGGGCGGCTACGTGACGCGCATTGTCGAACAAAAGGATGCGACGGCGGACGAGTTGCGTATCGCCGAGATCAACACCGGCATCGTCGTGACGCCCACGGCGCAGTTGGCGATGTGGCTCGGCGCGCTGCGCAACGACAACGCGCAGGGTGAGTTCTATCTGACCGACGTCGTCGAACACGCGATCGAAGCGGGCTTCGACATCGTGACGACGCAGCCGGACGAAGTCTGGGAAACGCTCGGCGTGAACAGCAAGGCGCAACTGGCGGAGCTCGAGCGCATCCATCAGCGCAACGTCTCCGACGAATTGCTGGCCGGCGGCGTGACGGTGATCGATCCGGCGCGCCTGGACGTGCGCGGCACGCTGACGTGCGGCCGCGACGTGTCGATCGACGTGAACTGCGTGTTCGAGGGCGAGGTCACGTTGGCCGATGGCGTGACCGTCGGCGCGAATTGCGTGCTGCGCGACGCGACGATCGGCTCGGGCACGCGGATCGAGCCGTTCACCCATATCGAGGGCGCGCGCGTGGGCGCCAATGCCGTATTGGGTCCGTACGCGCGGCTGCGCCCGGGCGCCGCGCTGGGCGACCAAGCGCATGTCGGCAATTTCGTCGAAGTGAAGAATGCGACGCTCGGCGAAGGTTCGAAAGCGAACCATCTCACCTACATCGGCGACGCCGATATCGGTGCGCGCGTGAACGTGGGGGCCGGCACGATTACCTGCAACTACGACGGCGCCAACAAGTTCCGCACGATCATCGAAGACGACGTCTTCGTCGGTTCGGACACGCAGCTCGTGGCGCCCGTGCGCGTGGGCCGAGGCGTGACGATCGCCGCCGGAACGACGGTATGGAAGGACGTGCCCGAAGGCACGCTCGTACTCAACGAAAAGACGCAAGTGACGCGGGACGGCTACGTGCGCCCGGTCAAGAAAAAGAGCTAAGCGCCGTGCGAGTGCCGCCCCGCATGCGCTTGCGCACGGACGCGGGCGCGAGCGGGCCGGATGATTGAAGAACTCAGCAAGATTTGCGAAAGGAAGAATTCCCATGTGTGGCATCGTCGGCGCCGTGGCGCAGCGTAATATCGTTCCCGTCCTCGTAGAAGGATTGCGCCGCCTCGAATACCGCGGCTACGACTCGTGCGGCGTCGCCGTGCTGGCGGGCGGCGAGCCGCGCCGCGCGCGCAGCGTCGCGCGTGTGGCGGACCTCGATGCGCAAGTGCAACAAGGGCATCTCGAAGGCGTGACCGGTATCGCGCATACGCGCTGGGCGACGCACGGCGCGCCCGTCACCGACAACGCGCATCCGATTTTTTCGCGCGATACCGTTGCGCTCGTGCACAACGGCATCATCGAAAACTTCGAATCGTTGCGCGAGATGCTGCGCGGCAAGGGGTACGAATTCGTCTCGCAGACCGACACGGAAGTCATCGCGCACCTGATCCACAGCCTGTATAGCGGCAACTTGTACGAAACGGTGTGCGAAGCCGTCAAGCAACTGCACGGGGCCTATGCGATCGCAGTGATGCATAAGGACGAGCCGCATACCGTGGTGGGTGCGCGCCAAGGCTCGCCGCTCGTCGTGGGCGTGGGGCAGGGCGAGAACTTCCTGGCGTCGGATGCGCTCGCGCTGGCGGGCAGCACCGAGCAGTTCATGTTCCTCGAGGAAGGCGACGTCTGCGAGCTGACGCGCGAGGGCGTGCGCATCAGCGATCGCGACGGCAACGTGGCCGAACGCGAGATCCGTACCGTGCAAGCCTATGGCGGCGCGGTGGAGCTCGGCCCGTATCGCCACTTCATGCAGAAGGAAATCTTCGAGCAGCCGCGCGCGATTTCCGACACGATCCCGGCTGGCGACGCGTTTACCCCGGATCTCTTCGGCGCGCCGGCGGCCGCAGCTTTCGACGAGATCGACAGCGTCTTGATTCTCGCGTGCGGCACGAGCTACTACTCGGGATCGACGGCCAAGTACTGGCTCGAATCGATCGCGAAGATTCCGACGCAGGTCGAAATCGCGAGCGAATATCGCTATCGCGAATCGGTGCCCAATCCGAAGGCGCTCGTTGTCGTCATTTCGCAATCGGGTGAGACGGCCGATACGCTGGCTGCGCTCAAGCATGCGCAGGAGCTCGGCCATCGTCATACGCTGGCGGTGTGCAACGTCAGCACGAGCGCGATGGTGCGTTTGACCGAAATGCAGTTCTTGACGCACGCCGGGCGTGAGATCGGCGTTGCTTCGACGAAGGCGTTTACGACGCAGTTGGTCGGCTTGTTCACCTTGGCGGTGACGCTCGGCAAGCTGCGTGGGCGCGTGGATGCGGCGAAGGAAGCCGATTACTTGAAGCACTTGCGCCATTTGCCGGCTGCGTTGAATAGCGTGCTCGCGCTCGAGCCGCAAATCATCGCTTGGGCGGAGGAGTTTTCTCGCAAGGAAAACGCGCTGTTTCTCGGGCGCGGGCTGCATTACCCGATCGCGCTGGAAGGGGCGCTCAAGCTCAAGGAAATCTCGTACATCCACGCCGAGGCCTATCCGGCGGGCGAATTGAAGCACGGGCCCTTGGCGCTCGTGACGGAAGCGATGCCGGTGGTGACGGTTGCGCCGAACGATGCGCTGCTCGAAAAGCTCAAGTCGAACATGCAGGAAGTGCGGGCGCGCGGTGGCCAGCTTTATGTGTTCGCCGATGCGGATACGAAGATCGTCAACGAAGAAGGCATGCACGTGATTCGGATGCCTGAGCACTATGGGATGCTTTCGCCCATCCTGCATGTCGTGCCGTTGCAGTTGCTCGCATATCACACGGCTTGCGCACGTGGGACCGATGTCGATAAGCCGCGGAATTTGGCGAAGTCGGTGACGGTGGAGTGAGGGGGGGGCGATCGGCTCTTGAATGTTCGCCGATCACCTCCGCATCCGGGGCCGGATTATCGGCCCGTCGGCGGAGAGGCTGCGGTTACGACGGCAATTTGACCTGCCTCGAATATGGCGGCTCGATATTCGGACTTGATCGCATGTTTTCCCTTTTGCGCCTCAATTCCGGCTCGGGATGCCGCCCTCTCGAATTGAGACGACACGACAGCGTTTTTTGTCTTGTTCTTGCGGTCGCGGCTCATCGTCCCTCCGTCCTCGCGGCTACATGCTTTTTCGACCGCCGCTTCTTCACATCCGCTTCATTGACCGCTTGCGCGATGCCGGCATTCACTTTTGAGGCAAAGCCGACCAATCCGCCCCATTCCGCCTCGTCGATATGCTCCGCGGTCGGGTCGAGCTGCGAGATGTCGTGTGACTCACCGCTCCGGTCGAAGAAATACACGCGGTAGTCCTTAGCGAGCGCCGCGCCGGCCAGTTCCTTTGCGTAAGGTACGGCTGCCAGCTCGAAAAGCTTTCTCACGTTGCCTTCGTCGGCACTCAGCTTCTTGAATTCCTGCAGTGCCCAAACCATCTCCAAAACGACCGGAGAGTGCGTCGATACAACGACGCGATAACCTCTTCTCATCAACTCCAGCACGAGCAGAAGAACGGCCTGTATGCCTTTGGGATGGAGGCCCATCTCGGGCTCCTCGATCACGACCCAATCGATCGTTTCCTTGGCATTCGATCCGGACTTGCGCTTTTGCGTGACCGTGCAGAGCCAGTACAACCCCATGAGCATCGGTGTGAACTCTCGCTGGCCCGCGGACCAGGAAAGGAAGCTCAACGCCTTCTTTTGCCCGGGCACCTGCAAAGCGAGGCGCTTCGTGAATTCACTTTCGTCGATCACGAGACTGCTGTGGCCGAACAACTGGTCGCTGATCGGTTGGCGCAAAACGGCGTTCAATCGATTCGGCGCGGGAAACAACTCGCCTTTCGCCGCGAATTCGTTCTGAATGAGGTTATGAACCGCATCACTGAACGCACGCAGTGCATAGGGGTCGCCGAAATTGAACGTACCGAAGTTTTGCGATACGCCTCCCGGCAAGCTCATGACACGTTGCGCCGGTATGTAGAACAGTCGCTCGTAGCGCGTTTTACTTTTGCTCGGCCGAGCGAGCTCGCCAAGGGTTGTCGCCTTTCCGTTGAAGCTCATCGAGGAATGGCGACTCCATCCGCTCGCTATGCCTCGGCCGAAGTAGGCGTCGAGAAATGCCTCCTCCCGCCCGCCGAACGACATGTTGTGATGCGCGAACATGTCGTGGATCTGGTCTCGATCCACGAGCAGCTTCAGCGTTTGGAGAAACAGGCTTTTACCGGTCGCCTGAGGGCCGATGATCACCGTCAAGTCGCCGAATGCGACGTCGGCTTGCGCAATTGGGCCGAAGCGCTTAACGGTCAGCCTAGGTGCCTTTGCTTTCGGCAATGTGCTCTCCTCGTCCCATTGATCGACGTGATGAATAGCGAGGTCCGATTCTACCTTGCTACCTCAGCACGTCCCTCACTCGAAACGATGAGTGAGCGCGATTGCCCACTCGAGGCACAGCCGCCCACCGATACTACGAAGCCAACGCCTCCGTAATCGCCGCGCACAGCTCCTGCGGCGCGAACTTCGCGACATACCCGTTGGCGCCCGCGTTCCTCACGTGCGCTTCGTTTGCCGAACCCGTCAGCGACGAGTGAATGATGACGGGAATATGCTTGAGCCGTTCGTCCGCTTTGATGCGCCGCGTCAGCATGAAGCCGTCCATTTCGGGCATTTCCAAATCGGTGATCACGAGCGCGATCTTGTCGCGCGCCGGCACCTTTTCTTTCTCGGCCTCGTCCGCATAGCGCAACAGCATTTGCCACGCTTCTTCGCCGGTGTTGGCGATCACGTGCGGCGCACCGATAGCCGTGAGCGCCTGATCCAGCAACGAACGCGCGAACGCCGAGTCGTCGGCGGCCAGGATCTTGCCCCCACCGACGGCGGCATAGTTCACCTCCGCGCTGAGTTCCGCCTTGTTGACGTCGCGGTGCTGCTCGGGGAACACGTCGCGCATCACTTGCTCGACGTCGAGCACCTGGGCCAAGCGCAACTCGCCCGAATCGCCGTTGAACCGCGCCATGCTCGTGATGTAGCCCGTGCCGCCCGCGCATTCCGCGGGATGCACTTGGCTCCATTCGAGCCGTACGATGTCGTCCACGTCTTCCACCGCGAACGCCTGCGTCGTGCGCGCGAATTCGGTGATCAGCAAGATGTTCGGCTCGCGCGACGGAGTATTGCCCGTCAACCGGCACAAATCGATCACGGGGATGATTTGCCCGCGAATGTCGATCGCGCCCTTCACGACTTCCGGGGCGCCGGCGATCGGCGTGATTTCGCGGTTCGTAATGATTTCGCGAACCTTGAAAACGTTGATGCCGTATAGCGCCGGCGCGGTGCCGGGGCGTGCCGTTCCCAAACGGAACAGGAGAAGTTCGAACTTGTTCTTGCTCGTGAGCTGCGTGCGCTCATCGTGCATGATGTCGTGGGTAGACATGCGTGCCCTCAATATGAAATCCGACCGGCATCCCCGATTGCTCGTTACTTGGGATGCGCCATCAATCTGGTTGACGGCGGCGCGCGGCAAAAGCTAAGGGCCCGTTACATTTTTCGCGATGCGGGAAAATCAGGGTTGAATTGACCGACGATCGCGCTGCGCGTTGCTGCGAAAGGGGGAAGGGGAAGCCGGTCTGTTTCTTGCGTCGGAGCTTTGACACCGATCCAACGACCGTGGGAGCGACTATGAACCGCGAAACCAACGATCCGCAGCACATGGCCAACGAGCCGAAGCCGGCCCATCACAGCGACGACGCGCGCAGCCGTATGCCCGAGCGCGACGACAAGTCGCGCCGGCAGTCGCCGGCCGACAAGCCGGGAAAACGGCCCGGCGAGGGGGAACCTAGCGTCGGCTAAGGTCGGCCGACCTCGGCAAAATAGGGGCATTCGGAGAACGCGCCGGCTCGATCAATTTGGTTCCGGCGCGTTCCGTTCCAAAGCGACGCGCGTGGCCTTACTTGGCCGCGTCGGCTTCGCACTTCTTCACGAACGACGACTTGGCCGCGCCCGCGAGCGGTTTTCCGTTGCTACCGACCGCTTTCGCCTCACAGCCTGCTTTGGCTGCTTTCATCGCATCGGCCTGGCATTTCTTCATGAACGAGTTCTTCGCTGCACCGGCCAGCGGCTTACCGTTCTTGCCGACCGCTTTGGCTTCGCATCCACCGCCCGACATCGATGCCGACGCGCCCGCGGGGGCCGCCGCCGTGCTCGCCGAGGCTTGGGCGTGTGCCATGCCCACCGTGAACATACCGGCAATCGCAGCCAAAATGAATTTGTTCAACATGACCATCCCTCCTGAAGTGGCGTGAAGCGACGTGCTTCATCCCGTTAACGGTGCCCGAACGCGATGGTTGACGGTGTTGCGAAGATTCGGCGTGAGGTGCGCCGCTCAAGGCGCGCTAGAGCGCGGAAGCAACTCGGCGCTCAGGGTTCCTTGCTCGCGTCGCGTGCTTCCTCGCGTGCTTCCACCAGGCGCTCGACGCGACGATCCGGGATGAGCCAAAGCAGCGCCGTCCCCGCAAAAAACGCGAGCCCGATGCCCGGGTAGCCAATCCACGCGGCGGCAATGCCCGATAGATAGAGCAGCGGCGAGGCCTTGCTCTTTTCCCGCTTGCCGATTGCGCGGGCGAGCAGGCTGTCGGGCCCATGGTGTCGGACGAGGCTCACCTCCAATACGGCCCACGCGACGGCGCAGGTAAGGAGGTTCACGCCGTACAGCACGCTAGGCCAGCGCGCGAAATGGTTCTCGCCCATCCATCCGGTGCTGAACGGCAAAAGCGATAACCAAAACAGCAGGTGCAGATTCCACCAGAGGATCGCGCCGTTCACGCGGCGCGTGGCCTGCAACATGTGATGGTGGTTGCTCCAATAAATGCCGACGTAAATGAAGCTGAGCACATAGCTCAGCGCGACCGGCCAAAGCTCCGCGAGCGCGGCCAAGTCTTCGCCGTGAGGCACCTTCAACTCCAGCACCATGATCGTGATGATGACGGCGATCACGCCGTCGCTAAAGGCTTCCAGTCGGTTCTTTTCCATGGTTTTGGTCGTTGGTGCAAAGCGGCGCGCACATTCTCGCCCCGATCGGCGGCGCGACGCAAAGGCTTCTTGATGGGGGCGGCGCTCGGCGTTGACTTCCGTTCGTCGCGCCGCAGGGTACGGCGCCGCCCTATTTTTCGTGAGGCTCGCGTTTTGGACAGCTGGGGCTCGAGACCGAGCCGACACTCGAGTGATAGAGTGCTCGCTTTGCCGCGCACTGCCACACGGGCGCCTGTTCCGATGAGCGCCACCGCCTAGCCATGCCGCCACTGCTATCGCTCGCCGCCAATCTACGCAAGAGATGCCGCGCGCTCGCGGGATGGGGGCCCGGCTTGCTCGTGATGCTGGCCGATTGCGACGCCGGCAATGTCGTCGCGGCCGCGCAAAGCGGTGCGCAGTGGGGCATCCGATTGTTGCCCTTGCTGCTCGCGCTGGCCGTTCCGCTCTATATGGTGCAGTCGCTGTGCGTGCGGCTCGGCATCGCGACGGGCCGCGGTTACGGTGCCCTCGTACGCGAACGGTTGGGACGAGGCTGGGCGGCGCTGGCCGCGGCCGCACTCGTCGTCGCTGTCTTGAGCTCGCTCGTGACGGAGTTCACGGGTATCGCCGGCATCGGCGAGATGGTCGGGGTGCCGCGAGCCGTCTCGCTCTGCGGCGCGGCGGCGCTGCTGCTGGCGCTTGTTTGCACCGGATCGCACGAGCGTGTCGACCGTGTCGCCATGGTGATCGGGCTTGCCGAACTCGCCTTCTTCGTCGTCGCGTGGCATGCCCGGCCCGACTGGCCGCGGCTCGCGCGCGAGGCCGGCGATTGGCCGCTCGGCCATCCGCAGTTCGTCTATCTTGCCGCCGCGTTGATCGGTGCGTCGTTCAACCCTTGGATGATCTTCTATCAGCAAGCGGCGATCGTGGACGAGCAGCGAACATCGTCGGACGATCGATCGGCACGCGTCGAAACGGCGCTCGGCGCCGTATTGACGCAGTGTTTGACGGGCGCAGTGCTCGTCGCCGCAGCCGCGTCGCTGTCGTCCCAAGGGGCAGCAGCCGGATTGCGCAACGTCGGCGAGATCGCGGCCGCGTTCTTCGGTGTCGCAGGCGAGCAGGCGGGGCGGATGATCTTCGGCGTCGGGGTGCTCGGGGCTTCGCTCGTGGCGGCGATCGTCTGCTCGCTGGCGCTGGCCTGGGGCTTGAGCGAAGTGACGGGGCACCGCGGCTCGCTGCAAACGCGGCCCCATCGCGCGCCATGGTTCTACGGAATCTATGCGTCGGCGATCGCGATCAGTGCGGGGCTCGTCTGGCTCGAACCCGATCTCGTATCGGTCAATGTGGCCGCTCAGGTCGTGAATGCCCTGTTGCTGCCGTTCGTCATCGGGCCGCTGATCGTGCTCGCCATCGTCGCGCTGCCGGCGGCCTCTCGTTTGCGGGGCGCCTATCGTTGGTGCGTTTGCCTATGTGCGGCCGCCGTGTGCGTAGCCGGCGTCGCCGGTGCCGTGGCAGGTTGGCTGGCATGATCTGTCCTCGCCGCTAACGGTGCGCGGGGTCCGTCGCTCAATAAAAAAGCACTTACAACACTAATGAGCGCGGGTGAGGTGCCGATAAGAAGTCCGTGAAGCGCATGTTTCACACACCTATACGCGGACTTTCGGATCTATGAACGCTCTTTCTAAAGTGTCTGTGGCGCGTAAGCTGCAGATCGTGCTGGCCGTTGCCTTGGCCAGCCTTTTACTGGTCGGCGTGTTCGGCGCCATGCAAATCGCGCGCATCGCCTCGCAAAGCGGCGCGATCAGCGGCAAATGGATGCCAACGGCCATGCAGGCGCAACGCATGGCCCAGCTCGCGGCCACCGTGCGTAACCAAGAATTCGCCTACATCCTCGTGCGTTGGGATCAACGCGACCAAGTGGCGCCCGCGCTCAAGCGCAGCATCGATGAAATGTCGGCCCAACTCAAAGCCTTCGGCGAGTTGCAGCTAGGCGACACCGAGCGCAATACCTACGAGCACGCGAGTGCCGAGTGGCGCAACTACCTCGCGCTCGACGCGAACTTGCAAGACGAAGTCGATAACGCTTCGCCCAACGCCGCGCGCGCCATCATCATGCAAGACAGCGCGAAGAGCTTCCAGCGCTTCACGGCCGATCTATCGGCACTTGCGAACTCGAGTCAGGCCGAGGCAACGCAGGCGGGCAACGATGCGACGGGTGCCGCGCATCGATCGCTGATGCTGATCGCCATCGCGGTGGTGACGGCCGTGGCGATCGCGGCCGTCTTGATGACGCTCGTTGCGCGTGCGATCAGCGTGCCGTTGCATGCGGCCGTTCAGTTCGCGCAAACCGTCGCGAGCGGCGATTTGACCGTCCACATCCGTTCTCAAGGCAACGACGAAGTCGCGCTCGTCATTCGTGCGCTCTCCGAAATGTCCGATCGCCTGCGCAAGCTGATCGCCGAAGTGCGCGACGGCGTGGAGTCGGTCAACACCGCGTCCAGTGAAATCGCGGCCGGCAATCTCGATCTGAGTTCCCGTACCGAAAAGGTCGCCCTCAGCGTGCAACAAACGGCCACGTATATGGATCAACTCGGCAGTTCGGCGTCGCAATCGACCGAGACCGCCCTGCAAGTGAACGATCTCGCGCAGCAAGCGTTCACCGCGGCCGAGCGCGGCGGCAATATCGTCTCCGGTGTGGTGACGAGCATGAGCGAAATCACGGCATCGTCGAGCAAGATCAACGACATCATCGGCGTGATCGACGGCATCGCCTTCCAGACCAACATCCTGGCGCTCAACGCCGCGGTGGAAGCGGCGCGCGCCGGCGAACAGGGCCGCGGTTTCGCCGTGGTGGCGAGCGAAGTGCGCGGGCTGGCGCAACGGTCGGCCGCCGCGGCCAAGGAGATCAAGGAGTTGATCGAATCGTCGGTCGGCATCGTCGACGCGGGCGGCCAACTCGTGAGCGAGGCGGGCGGGGCGATGAAGGACATCATCGAAGCGGTGCGCCACGTGAGCGCGCTCATCGGCGAGATCGCCGACGCTTCGCAAGCGCAGCAGCGCGATCTCGTGCAGGTGCGCGAAGCGGTCGTGCACATCGACGAGACGACGCAGCAAAACGCGGCGCTCGTGGAAGAATCGGCATCGGCGGCTTCGTCGCTGCGCGACCAAGCCGATCGTCTGGCCTCGCTGGTGGCGGTTTTCCGGGTGAATGCAGCATGAAATCGATCCGTCTTCTCAACGCGTGCTTGATCGCGCTGACCGTCTGGGCCGCGTGCGGCGCCGGTTCGGCACACGCGCAGAACAACGAGGCCGCGAAGCCGAAAATCGGTATCGCGATGGCCGAGTTCGACGACAACTTTCCGACGCTGCTACGCGAGGCGATGTCGAAAGAAGCGCGCAAGCAAGGCTGGAAACCGGTATTCGCGGACGGTCATTCGGACCAGCACCGCCAAGACGGCGAGGTTGCCGCGATGATCGCGAACGAGCACCTCGATGCGATCGTGATCCTGCCCGTGGACTCGGCCGCCACGGCGGCGATGACGAAGACGGTGCGCGACGCCGGCGTGCCGCTCGTCTACGTCAACCGTAAGCCGGCCGAGCCGCTTGCCGACTCCATGGGCTACGTCGGATCGCAAGACGTCCTCGCGGGCCGCATCCAGGGCGACTACGTGGCTCAGCAGCTGAACGGAAAGGGCGACGTGGGAGTGCTGGTCGGGCAACTGAGCACCGATGCGGCCGTGGCGCGCACGGCCGGGCTGAAGGAAGTGCTCGCGCACTACCCGGGAATGCATGTGGCCGCCGAGGAGGTGGGCGATTGGTCGCGCGAGAAAGGGATGGCCATCACCGCGGGCTGGCTTGCTCAGGGCAAAAAGCTCGACGCCATCGTCTCCAACAACGACGAGATGGCGATCGGCGCGATCATCGCTTTACAAAAGGCGGGGCGCGCGCCGAACAGCATCTTCATCATGGGCGTGGATGCCACGCCCGATGCGCTTGCCCAGATGGATCGCGGCGCCATGAAGGCAACCGTCTACCAGGACGCCAAGGGCCAAGGCATCGCCGCGGTCGATCTTGCGATTGCCATGAAGAAGGGTCAACCCAACCCGCCCCGCTCGGTGGACGTCCCCTTCAAACTGATCACGCCGCAAAACTATAAGGACTTGATGGCGTATTGATGGGGCAACCGGCGCACGATGCGCCGGCAGCCGAGCCGTATCGGCATCCAACTTGCTGCGTTGCACGCACACAGGCGCTCGTCCCTCGGGCGCGCGCCTGGTTCGCCCGCTCCACGCGGGCGCTCGTTCTTCGTTCGGAAGGAGGGATGTCCTATGCAACGCACAACCAAGACCGGATGTTCTGTTCTCTTTGTGGCGGCCCTCGCGCTCGGCGCGGCGCCGCTTTCCGCGCTCGCGGCCACGATGGCCAGCCCGAGCAGCACGGCCGAAGCCCAATCGGCACCGGCTGAAAATCAAAATGCCGACGGCGATTCGACCGCGGCGTTCAAGGCCGCCGACGAGCACATGATGCAGTCGATGCAGGGCGAAGCTTATACGGGCAACGCGGATGAGGATTTCGTCTCGCGCATGATTCCTCATCATCAAGGCGCCGTCGATATGGCGGAGGTCGAGGCGAAGTACGGCAAGGACCCGCAACTGAAGCGTCTAGCCGCTCAAATCATCAAGAGCCAGCGCCGCGAGATCGATTTTATGAAAAGCTGGCAAGCGAAACACGCTCATCGCTGAGCCCAGCACGAGACGAGCGCACCTTGCGCTCGCCTTCGCTTCGGATGCCGGTCCGCCATCCGAGGAGCGCATCTCATTCGGCCGGCCGAATTCCCTGCCGCGCTTCATTTCGTAGTTCTAACCATTCCCCGCTTTATCCGTCGCGCGCAACCTAGCAGGCTCGACGGGTTCGCCGGCGACCGCGTTCGATTAAATTAGCTCGAACGAGATAAATGTTTCTTTTCGGGAGAAAGCCACAGCCGGCCCGCGGCCGGGCCTCGCCGCGCGGTCCCACTTCTTGTTCGCTATGCTCCCGCTCCCGTTTTCGCGGCGCCGACGGTGTGCGTCGCGTAACCGAATGTCGGCTTTCCCGCCGGCATCCCGCAGGAGGTTTCCTGCATCTCAATAATTAGGACTGCGAAATGGACGATATCTTGGCTTACTTCGAAGCTCCCGCAACCGCGCTCTTGCCCGTGAAGATGGGCGGTTGGTAATCCGATCGCATCGACGTAGGTAAGGAAAGAAGAAGGGGGGGCAACCCCCTTCCAAATGGAGAACCGCATGCAGCTACTGTCAGGCCGGTCGCTCGTCAAATTCGATCGCCAGTTTCCGATCTACAACTTCTTTTTCCCGAACCAGGGCAAGGCGCGCGCGACCGACCCGGTGCCGCTCATATGGGCCGAGGCGGCGCGCCACGTCCGCTCGCGCGCCTTGTATTTCCACATTCCGTTTTGCGACACGATTTGCAATTTTTGTCCTTTTACGCGAGGGCGCTACTCGAACCGTACCGTCATCGACGAATACGTCGAGGCGTTGATCGCCGAAATTCGGCTCAAGGCCGATCTGATCGATTTGAAGCAAGTACCGGTCGCAGCGATCTTTTTCGGGGGCGGCACGCCGAGTTTGCTCGATCCCGAGCAGATCGCCCGCATCGGCGCGCTGATTCGGGAGACGTTCGACCTTTCGCAACTGCGCGAATTCTCGTTCGAGGTCGAGGTGAAGAGCCTCACGCCGGAACGCGCGCAAGCCATGCGCGAGATCGGCGTGACGCATCCGCGCTTCGGCTTGCAGACCTTCTCCCCCAAATGGCGCGATATGTTCGATCTGACCGCGTCGCTCGATCAAATCGGCGCCGCCGCAGCACTGCTCAAACAGCGCTTCCCTCATCAAACGTTCGATATCTTGTACGGCATGAGCGGGCAGGACGAGGACGAACTCATGGCCGACTTGCAAGCGGCGGTCGCGCTCGGAACGACGAACGTGGACATCTACCCGATCGATAACGTCGTGACGCAAGTGGGGCTGCACGAAAAGCTCGCACGCGCCGGCGCCGCGCCCACATCGGCGATGCGCAAGTTCGCCATGAATCTGCTCGTCGACCAAACCATGCGCCATGCGGGCTTCATGCCGCACAACGGTCACGGCTACGTTCGCACCGGCGCGAGCGCCGGCGCCGACGTGGTGACCGACGTGTATCGCTTTGTCTATCACGAGCACGTGTACGGCTATCATGATTACGACCTGATGGGCTTCGGCGTCAACGCGATCAGCTCGACGAAGGGGCATGTCATGACCCAGACGCATAACAAGAAGATCTACCGCGAAGCGATCTCGCAAGGCCGGATTCCCGGTGAAGCGAGTATGCACGAGGGAGCGTTGGACTATGCGCGCCCGATCGTGCTGAGATTGCCCTACCACGGCCGCATCGAGAAGCACCGGGTACGCTGGGATGCCGTGCATCCCGAGGTGCTCGAAAAACTGGAATGTCTGAAGCAGGAGGCGCTCGTGACCGAAGACGATACGAGCCTCTCGCTCACTAAACTCGGATGGTACTGGTACGTGAATCTGATGTATTTCTTGATGCCGCGTGCGGACCAACTGCTCATGAACGGCATGGTCATCGACCACCTCAAAGATCGTGGCCGCCGTTTCTCGAAGCGCGAACTCCTGTTTCCGATCATCCCTGTCGCCGCGGCTTAGGAGTGACGATGTTCGCCATGCTGCGCAAGGAACGCCGGTTCTCCGTGCTGTTGACGGGGCATCTGCTGTCGCAAGTCGGCGACGGCGTTCACGAGTTCGTTTTCATCATTACGGTTTTGCACGTCACGCACGCGAACGTGGCGGCATCCGGCGCCGTCTATTTCTTTCGATTCATCCCTTACGTGCTGTTGGGCCCGCTTGGCGGCGCGCTGTCCGATCGCTGGCCGCGCCGCTCGCTGATGATCTTCGCCGATCTTGCGCGGATGACGATCACGCTCGTGCTGTGCGGGCTGCTTTCGACGCGCAGTCTGGGTGTCGGCGGACTCGCTGTTATCGGCATGGCGATGACGGCGCTTCGAACGGTATTTCAGCCGGCGTTCCAGGGTGCCATCCCGTCGCTCGTGCGTACCGAGCATCTGCCGGCGGCGAATGGGGCCACGCAAACCGTCGCGGAGTTGGGCGGCTTTCTAGGGCCCGCACTCGGCGGCACATTGCTGTATGCGGTGACGAATCCCGGCTATATCCTCGTCATCGATGCGGCGACCTATCTCGTGTCGGCGCTGTGCATCCGGTATGCGATCGGCACGCCGTCGCGGGGCGGGTCCGATGCGCCGGCGCCAGGCGCGGGCTCGATCACCTTGCGCGCGCTTTACCGCGACTTCGCGAGCAACCTCAAGGCGGCGCTCGGGCGGCGCGATCTGTTCGTGAGCATCGGCTACTCCGCGCTTTGTATCTTGTTCGTCGGCGCGGCGTTGCGGGTCCTCATTCCGACGATGCTCAAGGCGGAAGGCTTCGTCGATAGCGTGATCGGCTACGCCATGAGTCTTCTGGCGCTCGGCGCGGTGGCGGGGGCGCTCCTGTGCGGCAATCTCTCGCGCGATTTCAGTACGGCGAGCCTGATGACGTATTGGCGCTGTTACGGGTTCATGTTGGCGCTGTTGCCGCTGTGCGCCGTGAGTGCGGTCGTGACGCTGGCCGGCTGTTTCCTGCTCGGCGCCATCGGCGCGTTCGTCGACGTGGTCTTGCCGACGAACATTCAGCGCTTGTCGACCCAGGAGAACGTCGGCAAAAACTTCAGCCTGTTCTCCACGCTGGCGAACACCGGCGAGGCCATGTCCGGCGCCTTCGCGGGGGCATTGAGCGTCGTGGCTCCCGTGAGCATCGGCATCTCGGTGATCGGGGTGATCGTCGTCGCGGTGGGATACCTCGGCGGGGCACGTTCGGCGGTCCGGCATGGCTGAATTCGAATCGCTTCATCTCGCCTATGGACGCCACGTGCTCGTCGATATCGCCGATACGAGCGCCGACCTGCTCAACGACGGCGACGCGCTGGTTCTCGCCCTGTCGCGTGCAGTGAAGGCGGAAGGCGCGACCGTGCTCGGCACGATCACGCATGCGTTCGAGCCGGTGGGCGTAACGGTGCTTTTGTTGCTGTCCGAATCGCATGTTTCACTCCACACGTATCCGCGCGAAGGACGCGCTTTCTTCGATGCGTTCACCTGCGGGGTGAGGTGCGAACCGATGAACATCTTTCAGCGGTTTGCCGATGAAAGCGCCGTCGGCAGCTATCGCATCATTCGGTGCGAACGAGGCGAATCCGTCACGCGTCCATCGGGTGCGACCCTTACCCATACGAACCCACTTATTCGCGGAATGCGCATATAAAACTCGAGCGGGTCCTGCCGTAATAAGGAGAGTGCGTCCGGGCGCTATTCGACCCGGCGCGGCGCATTTTCTGAAAATTCGTAAGGACCCCAAAATGAATCGACTCGATAGCATGACGGTGCTGAGCAAGCTCTTGCTCGCCTTCGCGGTCGTCATCGGCCTCGGCATGGTCGTCGGCGGCGTCGGCGTGTGGGGGCTTGCCACGATGCACGGCATTGCCACCGATCTCGGTACCTCGCAGATGGATGGCCTGTACGCCATCGAAGAAACCAACAAGTATCGATTGGACGCCGATCTCTCCGGCGCGAACTTAGGCTTTGCGTCGGACGACGCAGGCAAGCAGCGCTTGCAACAGCGCATGGCGGATGCGTTGGTGAACATTCATCAAGACCTCGACCGCTTCGGTCGAACGGTCACGACCGACGAAGGCCGCGCGATCGTCGCCGATGTGCGCGCCAAAGAGCAAGCTTGGGACAAATACATCCGCTATCAAACCGGTGCGGAGCCGCAGCCGTCCGGCATGGACCACGATGCGATGGTGCGTGGGGTCATTGCCGCCAGCGACGAGTTGCGCGGCGCGCTCGAACAGGCGATTCGCTATAAGCACAAGGTAGCGAACGATAGCGTCGCCGAATCGACGGCGCGTTTCGAGTCGATGCGCGCGATCATGTTCGCGTTCATGGCGGCCTCGCTGATCGCGGGCGCGGCGCTCGCATGGCTCATCGCGCGGCGGTTGTCGCGGCAACTGGGCGGTGAGCCCGGCTATGCCGCGCAAATCGCAAGCCGTATCGCGGGCGGCGATTTATCCGTGCGTATCGAGACCCGCGCGGGCGATGCGACGAGCCTGCTGTGGGCCTTGAAGGATATGCGCGACCGGTTGGCCCAAATCGTCGCGCGCATCGGCAATTCGAGCGAGGCCATCGCGGGTGCGTCCGAGCAGTTGGCGCGCGGCAATGCCGATCTGTCCGAACGTACCGAGCAGGAAGCCGCCTCGCTCGAGCAGACGGCGTCCAGCATGGAGGAACTCAGCTCCACGGTGCGGCACAACGCCGACAACGCGCGTCAAGCCAGCACGCTGGCCGGCGCGGCGTCCGAGATCGCCACCAAGAGCGGCAGCCTCGTGGGCGAAGTCGTCGAGACGATGCGCGAGTTGGCGAACGGTTCGAAGCGCATGACCGACATCATCGCGGCGATCGAGGGCATCGCGTTCCAGACGAACATTCTCGCGTTGAACGCAGCCGTCGAAGCGGCGCGTGCGGGCGAGCAAGGACGCGGGTTCGCGGTCGTGGCGGGTGAAGTGCGCTCGCTCGCGCAGCGCAGCGCCGTTTCGGCCAAGGAAATCAAAACCTTGATCGAGGCTTCGACGGCGAGTGTCGATAGCGGCGCGGCGCTGGCGGAGCGCGCGGGCTCCACGATGACCGAGGTCGTGCAAGCCGTGCGGCGCGTGACCGACATCATGGGCGAGATCTCGGCCGCATCCGGCGAACAGAGCAAGGGCATCGAGCAAGTGAGCATCGCCGTGTCGCAGATGGATCGCACGGTCCAGCAAAATGCGGCGCTCGTCGAGGAGGCGGCCGCGGCCGCGAGTTCGATGGCGAGCCAAGCCGGGCAGCTCAAATCGGCCGTCGCCGTCTTTCACCTTGGGCAGTGATGCCGTTGGGGCGATGGCCAGCACCCGCTTAGGGGCGCCGGCGCTTGTCACCGGTTATTGCCGTCCTTAAACTCGCGCGTGATTCCAATGCGCCGCGCCAATGAGGCGGCGCCATTACCACCCCGCGAGAAGGAGCCCAATTAGCATGGCCGAATCCTATTTTCCGCGCTGGCGCCTTGCGCCGCGCGCCGCCGAAGGACGCGTCGTCGCGCCCGACGAGCGCTTGCCATGGCCGCAGACGTTCGCCATGGGCGTCCAACACGTCGTCGCGATGTTCGGCTCGACCGTGCTGGCCCCGCTGCTCATGGGCTTCGATCCGAACCTGTGCATCCTCATGTCGGGCATCGGCACGCTGCTCTTTTTCGTGCTCGTGGGCGGCCGCGTGCCGAGCTACCTCGGCTCCAGCTTTTCGTTCATCGGGCTCGTCATCGCCGTGACCGGGTATGCGGGCCATGGCGCCAATGCGAATATCCCGGTCGCGCTCGGCGGTATCGTCGCGTGCGGCGTGGTCTACGCCATCATCGGCCTCATCGTGGGCGCGGTCGGCACGAAGTGGATCGAGGCGCTCATGCCGCCGGCGGTGACAGGCTCGATCGTGGCCGTCATCGGCCTGAATCTCGCCCCGATCGCCGTAAAGGGCGTAAGCGGTTCGATCTTCGATTCGTGGATGGCGATCGTCACGGTGCTGTGCGTAGGTATCGTCGCGGTATTCGCGCGGGGAATGATGCAACGCCTCCTGATCCTCGTAGGGCTCGTCATCGCCTATGGGATTTATGCCGTCGCCGCCAATGGCATGGGCCTCGGCAAGCCGATCGATTTCTCGATCGTCGGCCAGGCCGCCTGGTTCGGTTTGCCGCATTTCTCGGCGCCGGTGTTCGATCCGCATGCGATGTTGCTGCTCGCGCCGGTATCCGTGATTCTCGTCGCCGAAAACCTCGGGCATATCAAGGCGGTCAGCGCGATGACGGGGCAAAACCTCGACCGCTACATTGGCCGCGCCTTCGTCGGCGACGGTCTCGCGACGATCGTTTCGGGCTTTTCGGGCGGCACGGGCGTGACGACCTACGCCGAAAACATCGGCGTGATGGCCGTGACGAAGATTTATTCGACGCTCGTGTTCGTCGTGGCCGCCGTCATCGCACTCGTGCTCGGGTTCTCGCCGAAATTCGGCGCGTTGATCCAAACGATTCCCGGGCCGGTGCTCGGCGGCGTATCGATCGTCGTGTTCGGTCTCATCGCCGTGACCGGTGCGCGCATCTGGGTGGTCAACAAGGTCGACTTCTCCGATAACCGCAACCTCATCGTCGCGGCCGTCACCCTGGTGATCGGCGCCGGCAATTTCTCGCTGCAGATCGGCGGCTTCGCGCTCGGCGGCATCGGCACGGCGACTTTCGGCGCGATCATCCTGTATGCGCTGCTGCGGCGCGAACTGGCGCGCGGTCCCGTCCTTTGAGCGTCACGCAGGGGCGCGTCGCGTCGCGGTGCACCGCCGTGGTGCGCGCGACGCCGCGCCGCGGCTCGGCGCACCGGCCTCGGCGCGTTCCGTGCACGCGCGTTGCGCCGCGCGCTGCATCGCCCGGTGAGGCTCTTCCATAAAGGGATTGCGCGCAAGCACGGAGCTTGCTTTCGTCTCGGCTACCACTACAGTGAAAAAAGAAAACGAGGGAGCCGTCGATCATGCTTTTTGCCTTTCGCATTCGAAGCCGCTTTAGCAGTCGCAGTCGTTTGGATCGAGACGTTCGAACCGGTCTCGATCGTTGTGCCGGGAGGTCGCCATGGTGACGCCCGTTCGCGAGGACACGGCCGCCGGGCTCGCGCTCGAGTCGGACGTCACATCCGGCCAGCAGCGCTACGCGCTACGCCATCGAGACCTCACGCTCACCAGCGTGTTTCAGCCGATCTTCAGTCTGTCGCACCTGCGAGCCGTGGGTTACGAGGGCTTGCTGCGCGCGCACGACATCTTCGATCGGCCGGTGCCGCCGCTCGATGTGTTCGGCGATGCGGCGCGGCAAGGCGAGTTGCACTATGTGGATCGCCTCGCCCAGTCGCTGCATCTGGAGAACTTCAAGGCATTGAAAGCCGAGCGTGAGTGGCTGTTTTTGAACGTTCACCCCGGCGCATTGGCGGACTCGTATCATGCGGCGGCGTTTCGCGCGCATCTCGAGCGCTTGCAGTTGTCGCCGCGCCGTATCGTGATCGAGTTGCAGGCCGTGCGCGCCGAGGATTTCGATAAGCTCGCCGAGGAGGCGCGCCTGTTCCGAGAGCAAGGCTTCTTGATCGCGCTCGACGATTTCGGCGCAGGCGATTCGAATCTCGAGCGGATCTGGCAACTCGATCCCGACATCGTGAAGGTCGATCGCATGATGCTGTCGCAAGCGGCGCATCGCACCGAAGCGGCGGCGATCCTGCCGGGCTTCGTATCGATGCTGCACGAAGCGGGCAAGCTCGTGCTCATCGAAGGTGTAGAGACGGAGCACGAGGCGCAACTCGCCTTCTCGTGCGATACGGATTTCGTCCAGGGCTTTCACTTCGGACGCCCGAGTCCGGGCACGGCGGACAGCGCCTATGCGGGCGACCGGATCGCGGCGCTGGCGCAGCGGCATCGCGAGCACAGCGCGGCGCGCGAGCGGCTGCGCGCGAACCGGCTCGCGCCGTACTTGCATGCTTTCGGACGGGCCGGCGAGCGGCTGGCGCAAGGCGAGCCGCTCGAGGAAGTGTGCTGGAATTTTCTGGCGCTCGATCATGCGGCGCGCTGCTTTCTACTCGACGAGAATGGCCGGCAGGCCGGGCGCAATGTCGTGCTGCGCGCCGATCGCGCGGGCCATGAAGCGCGCTTTTTACCCGTGGCCGATGCGCAAGGCGCGAACTGGATGCGCCGGCCATATTTCAATGCGGCCATGGAGTCGCCCGACCGCATTCATGCGACCAAGCCCTACCTGTCGATCAACGAAGCGCTACCTTGCGTAACGCTGTCGATGGCCGTGCGTATCGGCGAACGCCTTTGCGTACTGTGCGGCGATATCGACTGGCTCAACGAGCCCGAAAGCTGAGCCTGGCCGCACCGAAGCGCCGCCGGGTCCCTCCGGCGGTGGCTTGATCTGTCCGTCTGCGCGCCTATCATCTGGGTAGGCGCGATCGGCATCCCGTCTTCCGACTGCGCGCGGCGCGCGTATTGCTACCTGCGATATGCGCGCCGCGCCCCCTCGATGCTTGCTGCGGCACCGGCCGAGACGCGCTCTCATTGAAAAAAAAGCAAAAGGAGCACAGACATGATGGTTCGGCATTCGCCGCTAGCGGCGCTCATTCTCGCGGTATCGACGGTCGCGATCGCCCCGGGCGCTGCGCATGCGCAAGACCAAGGCACGATCAAGATCGGTGTACCCGCGCCGCTTTCGGGCAGCTACTCGCGGGCCGGCAAGGACATTTTGAACGGCGCGCAACTCGCGGCCGCCGATATCAATGCGAAGGGCGGCGTGCTCGGCAAGAAAATCGAACTCGTGAGCGAAGACGACAAGTGCGATGCGGACGCCGCGGCCACCGCCGCGCAAGCGCTCGTTCAAAAAGGCGTGGTGGCCGTGGCGGGCGGCTATTGCTCGAGCGCGGCGTTGCCCGAGTTGCGCGTGTTTCACGGCGCGGGTCTGGCCTTTGTCATGGATGCCTCGACGAACCCCGAGTTGACCGAAAAAGGCTGGAGCGAAGCGTTTCGAACGATCGGCCGGGACGATGAGCAAGGCCCGTTCGCCGCGAAGTTCATGAAAGAAGTGTTGCATGCGAAATCCGTTGCCGTCGTCAACGACAACACCACCTATTCGAAGGGCTTGGCCGAGAACACGGTTCAGGCGTTGAAGAAAGAGGGCGTCGAGGTGGTGTATGACGACGCGGTGACGCCGGGACAAATGGACTATGCCGAGGTGGCGAAGAACGTCGGCGCGCTCAAGCCGGATGTCGTCTACTACACCGGCTACTATCCCGAGGCCGCGCTGATCGCGAAGGACGTGAGGCAATTGAAATTGCCCGTCAAATACGTGATGGGCGGAGACGGGACGACCGATCCGACGTTGATACGATCGGCCGGTTCGGCCGCCAAAGGGATGATCTGCACCACGGCGCCGCTGCCGCAGTTTTTGAGCGGCGCCAAGGCGCGGCGTTTCGTTGCCGACTACAAGAAGGCCTATGGCGCCGATGCGGTTCCCGGACCGTACTCGATCTACGAGTACGATGCGGTGTCGGTGACGGCCAAGGCGATTGCCGCGGCCAACTCGACGAAGCGCGAGGATATCGTGGCCGCCTTGCACAAGGTGTCGGGTTTCAAGGGCGCGACGGGCGACATCACGTTTAACGAGAAGGGCGACCGCAGCAAGGCGGTTTATATGGCCGTGATTGCGGACGGTCCGGACTTCAAGGCTTACCGCGAGCTCGACGCCAACGGAAACTGGGTGACGCCGAAGTAAGCGGCTTCGACACGAAGCGGGTCGCGCCGTATAAAAGCGCGACCCGCCTTCGATCGAGTGCCGCGAGGCGGCTTACTTGGCGAGCACGACGGGAATGCCGCGCAGCGAACCGGCACCTTTCATTTCGTCGAGGGCTTGCTGCACGGCCGCGCTCGTGGCCGCCTCCAGGCCTAGCCGCGTCGCGGCCTCGCGCTCGGCGCGTTTGACGCCGGCGAGGTTGCGCAGCTTGACGTGACCGTAGCCGCGCACCTTCGCGTGCAGCGCGGCAAGCGCGGCCACGTCGTCGGCATTGACGGCATCGAGCAGCGCAAGGGCGCGTAGCATCGTCGCCTCGTAGTCGTTCGCGAGCGCGCGCTCCATGCGGCGCTCGACGGTGCGGCCGAACGGATCGAGCGCCGTGCCGCGCAAACCGCGCCATTTCGCGAGCATGCCGAGCACCGGCCACATCCATGCGCCGAACGTCTTCTTGCTCGGGACTTGACCTGCGCGGGCTTTCGAGAGCGCAGGCGGGGCGAGATTGAATTTCACCGTGAAGTCCTTGCCGGCGGTGCCTTCGAACTGGGCCTCCAGCGCGGCGCGCAAGGCGCCGTCGGTGTGCAGCCGTGCCACCTCGTATTCGTCCTTGACCGCCAACAATCGATAGAACGTGGCCGCCACGGCGCGGGCGACGTTCGCGCCGGCTACCCGGCGATCGGCCTCGCGTGCGGCGTTGACGAGCGCGCGATAGCGCTCGACGTAACGCGCGCCGCCGTACGCGGCAAGACGCGTCTCACGATCCGCGATCAGCGCATCGAGGTCGAGGGCCGCTTCCGGCTGCTCGCCGGTTGCCCGTGCCGTACGCGCGGCATGGCGTTCGGCCCATAGGGCTTCGAGCGCATCGGGTGCGCCGGCTGCGAGACGGCCGACCGCGAAGGCCAGTTTGTTCATCGGCACCGCGACGTTGTTCAACTCGATCGCGCGCATCAGGGCTGCGTGCGAGACGGGCACGAGACCGAGTTGCCAGGCGAAGCCGAGCATGAGGATGTTCGCGCCGATCGTGTCGCCGAGGAACTTGGCGGCGAGTGCCTGCGCGTCGCAGCTCGACATGCGTTCGGCACCGGCGGCGTGGCGCATCTTGTCCACGAGCGCGTCGGCGTGCAGGTCGGCGTCGGGGTTGCCGACAAACGAGGCGTTCGGGATCGCATGCGTGTTGACGACGATGCGCGTGCGGCCGTGGCGCACCGTTTGCAGCGCGTCGGCGCTGGCGCCCACGACCATGTCGCAAGCGAGCAGCACGTCGGCTTGCTGCGTGTCGATGCGCACTTGATTGAGCCATTCGTCGCGCGCCGCGAACCGCACGAACGAGAGCACCGAGCCGCCCTTTTGCGCAAAGCCCATGAAGTCGAGCACGGAGGCGCTCTTGCCTTCTAGGTGAGCAGCCATGCTGATCAACGCGCCGACCGTCACGACGCCCGTACCGCCTACGCCCGTGACGAGGATGTCGTACGGTGCCGCATCGAGGCCCGCTTGCGGCACCGGCAGGTTTTGAACGCACCGCTCGAGCGCCGCTTCGTCGAAGGCCGCGCCCGCTGCTTTCTTCAGCTTGCCGCCTTCGATCGTGACGAAGCTCGGGCAAAAGCCGTTGACGCAGGAGAAGTCCTTGTTGCACGACGATTGATCGATACGGCGCTTGCGTCCGAGCGGCGTTTCGATGGGTTCCACGGAAAGGCAATTCGATTGCACGCCGCAGTCGCCGCAGCCTTCACAGACTTGCTCGTTGATGAAAAGGCGCTTGTCCGGGTCGGGGAATTCGCCTTTTTTGCGGCGGCGGCGTTTCTCGGCGGCGCATGTTTGATCGTAGATGAGCACCGTCACCCCCGATGTTTCGCGCAACTCGCGTTGGACGGCGTCGAGTTCGCGCCGATGATGGAACGTGGTGCCCTTCGGGAACAGGCCGTGATGGCCGTCGTACTTCTCGGGCTCGTCCGATACGACCACGAAACGCGAGACGCCTTCGGCTTCTACTTGCCGGGCGATTTGCGGCACGGAGATGCTGCCGTCCACGGGCTGCCCGCCCGTCATGGCGACGGCGTCGTTATAGAGAATCTTGTAGGTGATGTTCGTTTTCGCGGCTACGGCTTGCCGGATCGCGAGGATGCCCGAATGGAAGTAGGTGCCGTCGCCGAGGTTTTGAAAGACGTGCCGGGTCTTGGTGAACATCGAATGCGACGCCCAGTCCACGCCCTCGCCGCCCATTTGAATGAGGCCTGTCGTGCCCCGATCCATCCACGAGGCCATGAAATGGCAGCCGATCCCGGCATGGGCGATCGAGCCCTCGGGCACTTTGGTGGACGTGTTGTGCGGGCAGCCCGAGCAGAAGTACGGCGTGCGGCGCACACTGTCGGCGGCGTTCGACAAGATAGTAGGCGCGACGAGATCGACGACGCGCTCGCGCCGGTCGAGCGCAGGCTTATGGCGCGCGAGCCATTCGGCGAATACCGGCAACACGCGTGAGGGGCGCAGCTCGCCGAGCGCGGAGAGCAGCGGGGCGCCTTGCGCGTCGTGCTTGCCGATCACGGCGGGGCGCGCTTGCGCGGCGCGGTTGTACAGATGGTCTTTGATCTGCTGCTCGATGACGGGGCCTTTCTCCTCGATCACGAGTACTTCTTTCAGGCCTTCGACGAACGTATCGAGGCGCGTCGTCTCGAGCGGGAACGAGAGTCCGACCTTGTAGATGCGCACGCCGGCCGCATCGAGATCGGCGACCGTCAGATCGAGCCGCCGCAGCGCTTCCATCAAATCGAGGTGGGCCTTGCCGCAGGTGACGATGCCGACGTCGGCGCGCGGGCTCGCCGCCACCCATTTGTCGATGCTGTTCGTGCGGGCGAATAGGCGCACGGCTTCGAGCTTTGCCGCGAGGCGCGCTTCGATGGTGAGGCTCGGCAGATCGGGCCAGCGGTTATGCAGGCCGCCGGGTGGCGGCGCGAAATCGCCGGGGACGGGCCAGTGCGTCGTCAGTGCATCGAGATCGACGGTGGAACCCGATTCGACCGTCTCCGAGATGGCCTTGAAGCCGACCCAGGCACCCGAAAAGCGCGAGAGTGCGTAGCCGTAGGCGCCGAACTCGAGCATGTCTGCGATATTCGACGGGTTCACGATCGGCATGTGCCAGGCCATCATCGCGAAATCGCTTTGATGCGGCATCGAGGACGACACGCAACCATGATCGTCGCCCGCGACCACCAGTACGCCGCCATGCGGCGACGAGCCATAGGCATTGCCGTGTTTCAAGGCGTCGCCGGCGCGATCCACGCCGGGACCCTTGCCGTACCACATGGCGAATACGCCGTCGACGGTGCGTTCGGGATCGGCTTCGACGCGCTGCGTGCCGAGTACGGCGGTGCCGCCGAGCTCTTCGTTGATGGCGGGCAGGAAGCGCACATCGGCCGCATCGAGCAGCTTTTTGGCTTTCCACATCTGCTGATCGACCATGCCGAGGGGCGAGCCGCGGTAGCCGCTCACGAATCCGGCCGTGTTCAAGCCTTGCGCGCGGTCGAGATCGCGCTGCGCGAGCAAGATGCGCACGAGCGCCTGGGTGCCGGTGAGGAAGATCCGGCCGCGCGTGGCGGACAGATTGTCGGTGAGCTTGTACTCGGATAGAGCAGGCGTGCCGTCGATGGGCAGGCGGGCGGTCATGGTTGTGTCTCCTTCATCCCTTTTTTACCCCTTGCGATGTCGACGGCGGGCCGATGACGATATGACGCGGCTCGGGGTTGCGAAGGATCTATTCTTTCGCTTCGGAGGGGGAGGATTTTTGCTATCTGACCTGCACCGGCCAGTGGGCGAGGTGATTTATGCGCGCAAGGGACGAGATCGGAGGGAAACCTTTCTCGGTAGTGGCGCTGCGTGTGCCGCTATGTCGCGTGCGGCGCGGATTTCCGCGCATTGCGCACCGCGAAGCCGGCTTCCGCGCGTTTCCAATCGGTCCATGTCGCACGGACCCGACTGAGATTGACGAGCCATGTTTCCAACGGTCCGTGAATCCATGACACCAGCTTTAGCCCGTTTGTGTAGACGGTATCGACGTCCGGCGCTAGCCAAAGGACGGGCTCATGGTGAAATGCTCGATTACGCACGTCTCGGAGCGTATTGACGTGGGCCGAAATGGTCCGAAGTTGCCGCTCCGGCTTAGGGCAGTGCGGAAACGCTTTGCGAAGCGGGGACCGCAGGCTATGTTGAAACTCTACATTCAGTAGCGTTGCCCAGAAGCCGAAAGTGAGTTCCGCGACAACTTTATCGGCTGTCGCAGGCTCCCGGCGGCGCCGGAGCTTCGAATAGGCCGCTTGAACGCGGTCGAATTGCCCCTGGTGGGCCCGGTTGCCGGCCCACGAATCCCACCAGTCGGCTCGTCCGAAATGGGCGCTCAGTTGCCTATGCATTGAATTTCTAAGGGCGATCTCAACGGTGGAGAAAAATGGAGTTAACGACTCACTGATCCATAGGTTGTGCAAGTATGCCGTCATCGCTTGCGACTCGTCGCTTCGGTACCTAGACTTGTAACGCCCTACGCGCGCGGGCGAGAACGCCGTTTCGAAATCGTTCCAATTCATGCTTGTTTTGTCGGCTCGTAGCCGGCTGACGGAGAAGGTGCATTGTTATCGGTCCTGGGCGTACACGGACGGTCTAGCGAAAAAATCAGATATACTGGCTAGGCAGCCCTACCCATCCCTCTCCCGGACCCACGTGCCGGTGTACGGATCTAGGTCAGTCTGTGGCCCTGAGTTCGCGGGTCACACCCAATCTCGAAAAGGACGCCGCTTTTTTGCGCGCGTCTTTTTTTTGCCCTTCCGCGCACGCCTATTGCACGCCATTCGAATTCCTGCGAACAATGGCGGACATTTCCCGCGGAGAAACCGAATGGAACGTCCGAGCTTTATCCGGCACTGGACCGAACTCGAGGGCGAAGACAACGCCCATTACAGGAACGACACCGAACTCATGGCGATCGGCGCACCGCTCGCGGCGAAGCTCGGGCTCACGCGTATCGGCATTCATCACGTGCGTTTGTTGCCCGGGCGCCGGACCTCGTACCCGCATGCCGAGAGCGCGGAGGAGGAGTTCGTTTTCGTGCTCGAAGGTACGCCCGACGCCTGGATAGACGGGCACTTGCACCGGTTGGCGCCCGGCGACGCCGTCGGTTTTCCCGCCGGGACGGGCATCTGCCATACGTTCATCAACAACACGGAAAGCGAGGTGCGGTTGATCGTGGTGGGTGAGCCGGCCAAGGCCGAGAACCGCATTCGCTACCCGCGGAACGAGGCCCACGAGGCGACGCGGCCCGACCGTTGGCTCGATTGGCCCGAACGCGAGATGGGCGCGCACGACGGCTTGCCCGATCTCGTGCGAAAAGCTCGCTCGGCCGGCAAGGGCGGAGAGTAGCCGCTAGCCGCACCGTGGCGAAAAAGGGCCCGGCCGATTAGCCCAAGTCGCTCGACGCCCCGCCCGATTCGCCGAGCGGCTGCAGCGTATCGAACTTCGAATAGTCGATGTGCGTGACGCCTTCCTCGTCGTCGCGCAGCAAATCGGCGAAGCGATGCCGCCAGCGGATATCTTCGTGGCCCCACGTATGGCGTCCGTACATGGTTTGCGTCGTCCACTCGTCGGCGCCTTCGATCATCAGCATCAACGAAGCTTCGCAGGCGGCCAGGCTTTCGGCCGTCTCGCCGTACAGCGGGCTCGATTCGTCGATCACGTGCATGAGGTTCCAGCCGAGCATGAAGATCGGATGCTGTTCGCGCACCAGCTTCAGATCGATGATTCGCCACAGCGTGTAACCTTCCGGCTTCGTCTCGTGGCGCATCAGCCGCAACCGCGCTTTCGCTTCGACGATGACGTTTTGCCGCGCGTTCGCGGCGCGCAACATGAGCGTGGGGCGTCCGTCGAGCGGACATACCACGGCGTTGCGCGAAAAGATGATGCGCGAGCGCGGCCTCGAAAAGCGCACGAAGATCAGGCCCGTGGCCAACGCGATGCTCGACATCCCCGTGAAGATTTCAAGCGAGGCGACCGCATGCGCATAGACCGTCTGCGGATGCATGTCGCCATAGCCGACCGTCGCGAGCGTCTCGACGCTGAAAAAGAACGCGCCTAGAAAACCGTCTGGCGATTGATTCGCGATGGGTGCGTGGCCCAGCGAATACAACACGGCAAAGAAAGCGTTCAATAGAACGAAGAAACCGGCGAGCGAGGCGAAGAACACCGGCCACCGGGCCGTCAGCGCGCGGTGATAGAGATCGAGCCGCGTTCGATCGGGCATACCGTGCGTGACGATGGTGCCCGAGCCCGTGCGTAGAAGACGGCCGCCCTTGCCGCCGGGCGCGCGGCGCTTCGGCGCGAGCCGCCGATGCGGCGAACGCGGCACGCGCGGCGCAGCGTCGCTCTTCGCGGAGTCGTCGAGGTCCGGCAGGTCGGAGAACGGGGGCGTCTTGGAGTGCATTTCGGCGGCGCGTCGTCGTGAACGGCGCAGCGTAGCATGCACGGACACGGCGCGCGACTACGGGAACGCTCGCGGTTTGGGCACACCGGCGCCGTTTTCCAGGTCGGCGACGGCTCGACGATGCGCGTGCTCGATCGCCTCGGCCGGATTTTCGTAGCCGGCATCGCCGCCGACCGTCGTCCAGCGTTGCACGGGCTTGTCTTGATGCCGTATCTCGTACTCGGCGTCCCAGCGCGAACCTTCGAGTTCGATCGGCCGCACATGGATCGAATAGACACCGTAGATGAATTGCTCTTCGGCCATCTTGATCCTCCCTATTCCGAATCTGTTCCGAATGGGCTCGGGGCGCTTGCGACGAGGCTACAGCTCGATTTCGCCAAGGATTTGGTGCGCGAGCGCTTTGGCTTCCTCCAATGCTTCCGTCACGGTGGCGCTAGCGCCTTTGACTTCGTAGAGCATCGTCTCGGGCTCGGTCGCGTCGTCGCGCGCCAACTGGACGACGCCCTGGAACCGGCCGTCGTCGAGCGCTTGCACGCCGGGCCTGGCCGTGTAGATACCTTTGGTGTAGGTGAGCTCTTCCATGTTCGCGCTCCCGTTCGGACGCATGAATTCATGCTAGCACGCCGTTGGCGCACTAGCGGTTCGTATGACGGCCCGGGCGCGCCTGGCGTGCCTGGCGTGCCGAATGGGCCGTCATCGAGCATGAACCGCGTCTATGGCAGGAGTGCGACGACCTCGTCGAGCGTCGGCGAATGGGCACCCGCATGGCGGCATGCCGCCGCACCCGCCGCTAGCGCGAACGCCAAATGGTCGCGCCAGGGCTGCTGTGGCCGCTGCATGAGGCTAAAGAGCAAACCGCCGATCGACGCATCGCCCGCGCCGACGGTATCGACCACTTCGATGCGCGGCGGCATCGCCGCGATCGTCTCGCCGGGCGTGATCAAGGTGGCGGGTCCCGCGCCGCGCGTCACGAGCACGGTGGCGTCGCGATTCATCGCGCGCAACTGCTCGAGCGCCGTGTCCTCATCGGTCCCGAACAGACAGCGCAAGTCTTCGTCGGAAACCTTGATCAGGTGCGCGAGCGCGGTCATCGTTTCGAGCATCGGCCGGTAGCCGTGCTCCATCAGATTCCGATAATTCGGATCGAAGCTGATGCGTACGCCTTGCGCGCGCAAATCGGCCGCCAAGGTAGCCAGCGTCGAGCTCAAAGGGGCGCGGGCGAGACTGATGCCGCCGAAGTGCGCCCAGCGCGCGGCGCCGATCCAGCCTTCAGGTAGCGATTCGGGATCGAACGCGAGGTCGGCGCTGGCATCGCCGATGAAGAAGTAGGCGGGCGGGTGCGTTTCGTGCACGATTGCCAGCAACGGGGCGCGATCCACGCGCTGAAGGAAGCGCAGATCCAGGCCCGCGGCCTCGCTCGCGCGCCACAACTCGTCGGAAAAGCAATCGGTGCCAATCGAGCCGGCAAAAGCGGTGGGCAAGCCCAGCCGCGCCACCGCGCGCGCGACGTTCCAGCCCGCACCGCCCGGATGCGCGATCCAGTGCGCGCCGTCCGTGCGGACGAGATCGGTCAAGATGTCGCCCGCGCTGACGAATTGCGGGAAGCCCGAGCGCGTCACGCCGCTTGTTGCCGGCTCCGGGGTCGCTGCGGTTCTCGTTTGCATAGGTTGTCCGTTCAAGCCCGGTTCGAAAGATTGCCGCCGCTGCCGTTCGTCCACGCGCCGGCCGCGGCGTCCATGCCGTTGCCTCGCGTCGCGATCGGTGCGGCAGGCGGCTCGCTCGCGTCTTCGCTTCTCGCGCCGAGCGCGTGGAGCACTTCGTAGCACGCGCCCATCGTGTGGTAGTCGGTCTTGCCGGCCGGGCTCTTCTCGTCGCTGTACTTGCGGTTGTCGCACGTGAGGATGCGATACCAGGCGCCATAGCGATGGTCGACGAAATGCGTCCAGCTATAGCTCCAAATCTCGTCGTACCAATCCCAGAAGCGTTCGCTGCCCGTGCGGTGCCCGAGCAGGGCGGCGGTGGCGAGCGTTTCCGCCTGGACCCAAAAGTACTTGTCGTGGTCGCAGATCTTGCCGTCGGGACCGAAGCCGTAGCACAGGCCGCCGTGTTCGTCGTCCCATGCGTGCGTCAGCGCCGCGTCGAAGAGCTCCACCGCGCGCGGCAAGAGCCACGGCAGCGGCCGGTGACGTTCGAGGATCAAGAGCAGCTTGGCCCATTCCGTTTGATGGCCCGGCTGAAATCCCCAAGGACGGAAGATGTTCGAGCTATCTTCCTCGTTGTAATGCCAATCGACCGACCAATCCGCGTGGAAGTGCTCCCAAACGAGCCCGTGCGACAGCTTGGCTTGACGTTCGGTGATATTCGTCGCGACACGTTCGGCGCGATCGAGGTAGACCAGGTGGCCCGTCGCCTCGTAGGCGGCGAGCAGTGCCTCGGTCGTGTGCATGTTCGCGTTTTGTCCGCGATAGGTGGAGACATGCCAGTCGGGGGTCGCTTCATCGGCATACAGCCCGGCGGCGGGGTCCCAGAAGCGGCGCTCCATCAATTCGAAGGTTTCGGCGATTTGCAGCCGCGCCTCTTCGATGCCCGCCATTGCGGCATGGGCTTGCGCGAGCAGCACGAACGCCAGGCCGTAGCAATGCCGCGTACCGTCGATCGTGCGTTTTTCGCGATTGCGCCACTCGATTTCCCAGTCATATCCGCGATGCTCGGCGTCCCAGTGCGCATCGCGCATGAACGCGAGCCCATGGCGCGCGTATTCGAGGTATTGCGGATCGCCGAAGTGGCGGTACGCCATCGCGTAATTGAAGACGAAGCGGCAACTGCTCACCAGGTGGCGCGAGGTGCGGTTATAGACGCTGCCGTCGTCCTTGAAGTAATGGAAGAACCCGCCCGACGGATCGTGAACCGTCGGCGCGTAGAACGCCAACGTATCGGCCACGTGCTCCAGCAGGAACGCGCGATCGCGGAAGTCGTCGACGGGCGGCACCATCGCGTTCGTATGAACGGCGCCGGCGGCCGGTTTGGGGCTTCGAGAGGCGTTGGGAAGCTTCGTCATGATGTGGTTTCCGATTCAATACTGGCCGTACCGAGCGGGTCGCGTGCGCCGGCCGTGCTGGCTCGCACCACGAGCCTTACGGGCAGGCGCACCGTCAACTCGCCGGGCGTGTCCTCCAACAGCATTTGAACCCCGCGCGCGCCGAGCGCTTCCTTGTCGATCGCGATCGTGGTGAGTGCCGGCGTGGCGTGCGCGGCGGCGGGGATGTCGTCGAAGCCGACGAAAGCGATGTCCTCGGGCACGCGCAAGCCGCGCGCGAGCGCGACGCGCATGGCGGCGAGCGCCGCCACGTCGTTATAGGCGAACACGGCATTGGGCCTGTGCTCCGGGCCGTGCGCGTCCAACAGCCGCTGCATCGCCAGCGCCGCGCCTTCGTCGGGCGGCAGATGCGCATCGATCGACGTCTCGAGCGACGGATCGAACAGCAGGCCGGCCTCGAAGAAGGCGCGCCGATAGCCGAGCGCGCGCTGCGCGATGCTGTAGTGCGCGAGCGAGCCGCCGATGAAGGCGACGCGCCGGCGGCCGAGCGCGAACAGGTGCCGCATCGCGAGTGCCGCCCCTTCGGCGTTGTCGAGGTTGACCGAGCGCATATTGGGGGCCCACAAGTCGATCAACACGAGCGGGCGCTGCATCGCGGCAACGGCCGCGAGCGTTTCCGGTTCGACGAAGCCCGCCACCGCGATCGCATCGGGCGCATGCAAGCGCAACTGTTCGGTCACGTCCTCGGTCGGGCCCGCCGTCAACAGCGACGGCACGATGCCGTGCGCGCGGCACGCATCCTCCACGCCGTGAAGAACGTGAGAAAAGAACGGGCTCGCGCCGAAGTTGTTGTGCTGGCGATGCAGCAAGAACGTGAGGCGCCGAATGCGCGGTCTCAGTTGCGCCGCATCGTATCCGAGCCGCTGCGCCGTTTCGACGATCCGCAGCCGCGTGGCTTCGGACAGTCCCGGCTGATTTTTCAGCGCGCGCGAGACGGTGCCGATCGACACGTTCGCCGCTCGGGCAATGTCGCGAATCGTGGTCGCCATCGTCGCTCGCATTCAAGGTGAAAGAATGCGGCCAATTGTATAGTAAAAACGACGTACGACCGCCCGTTCAACGCCTAGGAATTCACCTTAAACGTTGAATCGGTAAGGGATGCACAACGAAAATATGTTTAGTAAAAAATGCTAAACGCCGTTTTGGCGAGCCGGCTCAGTCGAGCACGCTCGCATGTTGAAGGCGTGCCGTTCCCGCCGCTTCGTGCAAATGGAGTTGCGCCGCGCCTTCCTCGAGATCGATCACGAAAAAGCCGCTTGCCTCTTTCTTGGCCCGATGTTTGGCGAGTGCCGCCACCGAGGCGATCTCCTCGCTGCCGTAATGCACCTGGTGCCGTGCGCGGGGCGTTACGCGCACGCAGCCGATCGCCATCGTCACGAAGCTGAAGAACGAGGGGTTGCCGCGCCGGTCCTCGCCGTGGATGCCGCCCGCGGCGCGATCTTCGTCGGCGTAAAAGCGCAAGGCGCCCGTATCGAACGCGCGCAACGCCCGGGCGACGCGCTCCGCCCAGTCGTCGCTCTGAAACAGGACGAGGAAATCGTCGCCGCCCACGTGGCCGAGGAAGTCGCGCGTGGGATCGCAGACGTCGGCGAGCACGGCCGCCGCGAACTTCAGCACTTCATCGCCTTGCCAGTAGCCGTAGCGGTCGTTGAACGGCTTGAAATGGTTCAGATCGACGTAGCATGCATAGAACCCGGCCCGATGCTCGACGAGGCGCGCGATATGCGAACTGATCGGGATGTTGCCGGGGAGGAACGTCAAGGGATTGGCATAGCGCGCAGCCTCGATACGCACCTCCGTCACCGCCCTGACGAGCGATTCCCCGGTGCCTAGGCCGACGTAGCGCTCCTCGTCGGTGATGACGAAGCCATCCGCGAGATAACGCTGATCGTCGCTCGCGAGCAGTTTGGCCATCTGCTCGACCGTCATCGATTTCTCGATAATGACGGGCGAGGCATTGGCGAACAGCATGCAAGGCCGCTTGCCGAATAGTTCGCGGTGGTAGGGCAGCGCGTAGCGATCCATGAAACTGCGCCGGTTGATCAGGGCGACGGGGCGCTCGTTCTCTACGATGGCGACGGCATGCAGTGTCGGCAGGCGGTTGAACAGTTCGAGCACGTCGTTGTTCGTCGCGCTCATCGGGAGCGCCGGTGCGGTGACGATCATCTTCGCGGCGGCCATTCCGCCCGAGGGCGAAGCGGCCACGGGCGTGCGCGTGGCGCCGGGGAAGACGGCGATATGCCCCGCGCCGAGCGCGTCGCGCGCGCCTTGGGTGAATTCGCGCGACGCTTGCGTGGCGGGGCGGCCGATGAAGAATCCTTGGCCCAGCGCGATGCCCATGTCGCGCACGACGATCAGATCCGCCGCGTTCTCGATACCCTCCGCCACGAGTCTCGCGCCGCTTGCGCCGGCGAAATGCTGCATGGCGCGCACGGCTTCGAATTTGAGCGGGTCGTTGGCAATGTCGTGAATGAAGAAGCGATCGATCTTGACGACGTCGGGCTGCAAGCGCACCCACAGGTTCATGCTCGCGTTGGCCGTGCCGTAATCGTCGAGCGCGAATTGGATGCCCGTCTCGCGCAACGCATTGACGGCGGGGGCGAAGGCGGCGACGTCGGCGATCGCGCATTGCTCGGTCAACTCGAGCACGATCCTCTCGACGCCGAGTCCGCGCCGCTGGAGCCAGGCGATCGTGCGTTCGCGCGTTTCCCCGAGCGCGACGAGCGCCTCCGCGCTGAAATTCAAAAATAGCTTTCCCTCGCATCCGAGGCTCGCGAACGCATCGATGCACCTGCGAGCGGCCGCGTGCTCGAGGGCGACCGATAGCCCTTCGCGAGCCGCCTGCGCGAACAGCGCGCCCGGCGATTCGAGCGGGGAGCCGGCGGGGCCGCGGATGAGCCCTTCGTAACCGAGAATGGTGCCTCCGTCGAAGTCGACGATCGGCTGGAAGACGGCGTTAAGCGTGCGCCGGGCGATCAACTGGGCGACGGACGGCTGGCCGAGCTGCGATGACGGGCTCAAAGACATGACGGGACAACAAGCCGGAATGATTGGACATTCGGCTTATCGACCGCGATGCTTGAGAATTGAATGAATTTTCGATGAAGCGATGCACCGATGTGGTGCTTTCGGCCGCGCGCCGAGCCGTGGCGCCCGTGACGGGCCCAGCACGGCACGATTGCGCGTCAGTCGGCCAACGGCTCGCGCTCCGGCTTGGCGAGCGAGTCGTTGGCGGCGTCGGCTCGCGCAGGTTCGCGCACGCGCTCGGTCTTCGCCATCGCCTCGGCCTCTTTGCGCGGGGCGGCCGCCTCGACCGGGCGTTCCGCGATGACCACGCGATTGCGCCCGCTTCCTTTTGCATCGAGGAGCGCCGTGTCGGCCCGCCGGATCACGCGCTCGATCGCCTCGCCGCGCACGTGCTGCGCGACGCCCACGCTGATCGTCAACGCGACCTCGAATTGACGCCAATCCTCGATGCGACGCCGCAACCGTTCGGCCACGCGAGCCGCGTCGTGCTGGTCCGTGCCGGGCAGCAACACGACGAACTCCTCGCCGCCGAAGCGTCCGGCGACGTCGCTCGGGCGCATGCTGTGCTGGATATGCTGCGCGATCAGTTGCAAGGCGCGGTCGCCCGCGTCGTGGCCGAAACGGTCGTTGACGGCCTTGAAATGGTCGGCATCGATATAGAGCACCGAAAAAGGCTGCGCGACGCGCTCGGCGCGCAGCAAGATGCGGCGTCCGAGTTCGAACACGCGGCGCCGGCGCGGAAGCTGAGTGAGCTCGTCGATGTCGGCGAACGCACGCAATTGACGTTCGAGCCGGAAGCTCTTTTTCTGAGAGCGAAGCGCGAACAGGTTCGTGACGAGGCTCGTGGAGATGGCGATGAACATCGAGAGCACGACGCCGAACTGCTCGACGGCCGAGGGCTGGCTAATCGCCACGAGGGCGAGCGGTCCCGCCAGGGCGAGCACGGCCGCGGCGGGGAAATCCCAACCGCGCAGCAGCACCGGACTAAACGTGAGCGGGATCAGCACGAAGGCGGGCAGCACGATCAGCATGCCGTCGCCCCATTGCAGCGCGTGTAAGACGATGCCGGCCTCGAGCGAGGCGATGAAGGCCAGCGCGGCGAGGCTCGCGCGCAGTCCGCTGCCTTTGCTCCAAGCGACGACGAGGGCCAGCGCCATCGGTAGCGCCGGCAATGCGCTCGTGAGCGCGGCGGGTGCCATGCGTTGCTTATCGAGCCAGGCGTCGCCGGCTACGAGCACCACGTAGCCGACGAGCGCCGTGGCGAGTTGCGCGCAGAGGAAAGACCAAAGGCGATGGGCGGCGTAGTCTTCGAACGAATGCGCATCTTCCGGCGCCTCGATGGTCTTGGCGCGCTGCCCCCGGACGCGCCGCATGCGGCGCGACGCCGCCTCATGGCGAACGTCGTTGGATCTATCCTCGCTGTTCATTATTGTCTCGCTTGGACGTGCAATTTCGGCATCGACGGAAAAGCTTATGGCACCCCGTATCGTCGCGCCATTCTAATAGCGCTAAAAGCCGCGCGGAATGATTTTAAGAAGATTTATGAGCGGCGGAAGGCCGCCTGTCCGCGTATCGCGTCTTTTTGACCGGTGGAGCCGGGTGGCGGCAAATGCCGAGCACGCCCTCGAAGCATTTTCGACGGGCCGGTCGAACGTAATTCCGAGGGTCATTCAAACCTGCAAACGTTTGCTTTTTCGTGCGGGCGATTTCTCGCGCTGAAACTCCCTCGCGGGTAATCGCCTTTCGATCTCGATTACTAGGCTTTCAATGCCAATGCAAAAGAGCGGCGGCGCGCGACGGCGTCAGCGTGGCTCCGCGGCTACGGGTTCCGCGCGCTCGGCCTGCGTGTCGCGCGCCCAGCGCTGGGCCAGCGCTGCGCACACCATCAACTGCATCTGGTGAAACAGCATGAGCGGCAACACGACGGCGCCCACGGCGTGGGACGCGAAAATAACCTTGGCCATCGGGATTCCCGATGCGAGGCTCTTCTTCGAGCCGCAAAAAATGATGGTGATTCGATCTTCGCGGTTGAATCCGAGCCGGCGGCTCGTGAACGTCGTGATGGCGAGCGCCGCGGCGAGCAGCAGCGCGTTGACGAGGAAGAGCCCCGCGAGCGCGGGTAGCGGTAGATGGTGCCAAAGCCCTTCGTTGACGGCCTCGCTGAACGCCGTATAGACGACGAGCAGGATCGAACCTTGGTCGACGAAACGCAGCAGTCCCCGGTTGCGATCGACCCACGCGCCGATCACCGGCCGCAACAGTTGACCGGCTAGGAACGGTACCAGCAACTGCATGACGATGGCGCCGACGGTATGCCAGCCCGAGCCCGTCGTGGCGGCGTGGTTCGTGACCACGATGCTCACGAGCGCCGGTGTGAGAAAGATGCCGAGCAGGCTCGACGCCGACGCGCTGCACACGGCGGCCGGCACGTTGCCTCGCGCGATCGAGGTGAACGCGATCGAGGATTGAACGGTCGAGGGCAGCGTACAGAGAAACAAGATGCCCGTGTAGAGCGCCGGCGTGACGAGCGGCGCAACGAGCGGCTTCATCGCGAGCCCGAGCAGCGGAAACATCGCGAACGTGCTGAGCAGCACGACGGCGTGCAGGCGCCAATGCATGGCGCCGGCCAGTACCGCCTCGCGCGAGAGTTTCGCGCCGTGCAGAAAGAACAGCAAGCCGATCGCCACGTTGGTCACCCAATTGACGGCCACGGCGGCGGCGCCTTTGCACGGGAGCAGGGTCGCCAAGACGACCGTGCCGACCAGCGCAAGGGTGAAATTGTCGGGAATCAGAAAGGGAAGACGACGCATGAGCTACTTCTCGTTATCGCGGAATGAACGAATGCCCGAGGGCAAGAAAAATCAAAGCGGAAAATAGGGAAGGTAATCGAATTTTGCGGCACTGCGAAATAGTCGCATGAATGGGCGTGAAGCGACAAAGGGCCACCGTAACACCGAGTTACAACGGCGTCGCTCGCCTAACACTTTTTGCCTCGACACCTTGCTGGGCGGCCCATAAATTACACCTCGAGCTCCCACGGAGCACCATTTATCTGACCGTAAAGAAGGCGCGTGCGGCGCGCCGGTGCGCGACGGCATTTCCGTAGGGGGCAAGCGAGTGCATCGATCATGGCGGATTGCGCGTTGAAAATCGTTGGGCGGTGGGGGGCGGTCGTGCTTTGCACGCTCGCGGCTTCGATCGCCCACGCGCAGCCGCCGCACGGCCGCGACGTCTGGCTCGCGCCCTCCCGCGGCGTGCCGCTCTGGCGCGCACCCGCGCATCCGATGCAGGCTCCCGTTCGGCGCCCCGCACGCCGCGTGTTCATGATGTCGACCGACGCCTATGGACATGGCGGCGCACGGATGGTGCCGGCCCCGATCGTCGCGCCCGCGACGATCCCGCTGCGTCCCGTCAGCGACGAAGCGCGCACGCTCGCGCGCGAGGGCGGCGCCGCCTATTTGCGGGCGGGCTCGATCCGGGCCGATATCGCCCGCTACAACGAGGAGCGCGGCGCCAATCGCGCGCCGCCCGCGCCCAATGCCCGGGAGTCGAGGCCGCCCGCGTCTCCGTCCCTGTATCGCAATTGATCCGCAACTAATGCGCAACTGATGCGCGCACCGCATCCGACGCGCGCGGCGCGACCGGCCGGCGCGCGCCCATCGATCGTCGCGCCCGTGCGGGCACGAGGCCGGTCCCTCTCGCCCGCGCGACAGCGGAACGACGCTCCCTCGAACCACCGCGCTGAACCCGATGATGCAAATTCGCCACACTTTCGCACCCTAAACCCGGTTTTCCAACGTCAGCGAAGCACTCCTCGGACGAAAACATTTTGTCGTCCGGCACTCGTGCGTCATATTCCCCCCTGTTTCCGCAACAAAGGCCGAGAGCGAGCGCCCGCGCGCCTTTCCGGCCGTTTGCCGCGCGCCACCCGCGTGCACCGATTTGCACCGTTGCACCGGGTACGGGCAAGCGCGCCCTCGCATGCGGCACGATTAAGCGAATCGCTATACCGGCAATAAGCGGACGTAATTTTGTCCGGAAATATGGTCCGTAACGATGGGTCCGCCCCCGAACGAACAGGCGACCCACAGCGCCGCAAGCGGTTTGCACGCATCACTTTTCTGACAAATGACAGGAGAACTTATGAAAGCCACCGTCAGCCGCGCGCTGAAAACGAGTCTTCGCATGGCCGCCGTCGCTGCCTTTGCCGCAGCGGCAGGCACGGGCGCGCATGCCCAATCGAGCGTGCAACTCTATGGCCAGGTCGATACTTGGGTCGGGATGCAGCAATTCCCGGGCGGACAGCGCTCGTGGGTCGAGGGCGGGGGCGGAATGTCGACGTCGTATTGGGGATTGAAGGGCTCGGAGGATCTCGGCGGCGGCTATAAAGCCGTCTTCACGTTGGAGGACTTCTTCCTCCCCCAAAACGGCAACTATGGGCGCTTCACGGGCGACAGCTTCTTCTCGCGCAATGCCTACGTCGGCATCCAATCGCCGTACGGCACGGTGACGGCCGGGCGTTTGACGACGCACTTGTTCGTCTCGACCATTCTGTTCAATCCGTTCATCGATTCGTATACGTTCTCGCCGATGGTCTATCACGTGTACCTCGGCAACACGGCTACGCCGACGGGGGCGACGTACGGAACCGACATGGGCGTGGTCGGCGATTCGGGCTGGAACAACGCGGTTCAGTACTCGACGCCCGATTACAACGGCCTGTCGGGTAGCGTCATGTACGGCCTCGGCAACCAGGCGGGCAACAACGGGGCGAAGAAGTGGAGCGCCCAATTCCTGTACTTCCATGGTCCGTTCGCGGCGACCGGCGTCTACCAGTACGTGAACTTCAACAACAGCCCGGGCGACCTCGTGAACGTGCCGGCCTTCGGTACGATCGTGCCGTTCAAGAGCCAGAGCGTCGCGCAGCTCGGTGCGAGCTACGATCTGAAGGTCGTGAAATTCTACGGCCAGTACATGTACACGAAGAACGACACCCTCACCGGCGGTAGCTGGCACGTCAATACCGGGCAGGGCGGTGTGACGGTGCCGGTCGGCCCCGGCTCGGTGATGGCTTCGTTCGCATACTCGCGCGATGCGGGCGGTCTCGATCAGACGCGCCGCACGTGGGCGCTCGGCTATGACTATCCGCTCTCCAAGCGCACGGATCTGTACGCCGCGTACATGAACGACAAGTTGAGCAGCTTGTCGACGGGGCAAACGGTCGGCGCGGGGATTCGCGCGAAGTTCTAAGCGACCGGCTCGCTTCGTTGCAGCAAGGCCGCGGCGTGCCCCGGCCTTGACCGGTGCGCGTTGGCGCGCGCACCGAGCCTCGCCGCCCGTTGCCTATACTGCAAGCATCCGCTTCGCAGCCGGCAAGCGTGCAAGAGGCTCAGCCATGACCGATCTTTCCACGCCGCAAGGTCACCGCGCCATGGGCGCGGCGCCGGCTCCCCGCTTGCGCTTCGTCACGGCCGCCGCGCTCTTCGACGGGCACGACGCAGCCATCAACATCGTCCGCCGCATCTTGCAAGCAAGCGGTGTCGAAGTCATCCATCTCGGCCATAACCGGTCAGTCGCCGAAGTCGCCCGCGCGGCGCTCGACGAGGACGCCGACGGCGTGGCGATATCGAGCTACCAAGGCGGTCACCTCGAGTACTTCAAATATCTCGTCGATGCGCTGCGCGAAGGGGGCGGCGAGCACATCGCCGTGTTCGGCGGCGGTGGCGGCGTGATCCTTCCCGATGAGATCGGCGAGTTGATGCGCTATGGCGTCGAATGTCTTTATTCGCCGCAGGCGGGACAGCAACTCGGCCTGCAAGGCATGATCGACGATATGGTCGCGCGCTGCCGAAGCGCCGCCGCGCGGGCCGATGCATCGGCCGAGACGCGCGCGGACGCATGGCTCGCTGCCATCGATGGCGATGCACGGCAGCCGCGGCGCGCGTTGGCGAAGCTGATCACCGCGCTGGAGAACGGCCGCACGGACGGTTCGATTCACGCGGCCTTGGCCGAGCGGGCCGGTGCGAGATCGCGCGTCCCGGTACTCGGCGTGACGGGCACGGGCGGCGCGGGCAAGTCGTCGCTGACCGACGAGCTCGTGCGAAGGTTCCGGTTGGACTTTCGCGATGCGCTTTCCATCGCGATCCTCGCCGTCGATCCGTCGCGCCGCAAGTCGGGCGGCGCGCTGCTCGGCGACCGCATTCGGATGAACGCGATCGCCGAGTGGGGCCACGGCCCGCGCGTCTTCATGCGCTCGCTCGCCACGCGAGAAGCGGCGAGCGAACTGCCCGACGTCATCCCCGATGCGATCGCCGCTTGCAAGGCGGCCGGCTTCGATCTCGTCATCGTCGAGACGTCGGGGATCGGGCAGGGCGATGCCGCCATCGCACAGGTCGCCGATCGCTCGCTCTACGTGATGACACCGGAGTTCGGCGCCGCGAGTCAGCTCGAAAAAATCGATATGCTCGACTTCGCCGATTTCGTCGCGATCAACAAGTTCGACCGCGCGGGTGCGCTCGACGCGCTGCGCGACGTCGCCAAACAGATGCAACGCAATCGCGGCGCCTTCGGCGAGGCGCCGGAGACGATGCCGGTCGTCGGCACGATCGCCTCACGGTTCAACGACGACGGTGTCACCGCGCTTTACCGGCGCATCGCCGGCGCGCTGCGCGAATTCGGCTTGCCCGAGCCCGCGCCGGAGCCGAGCGTGCGCTCGACGCGGCCCGACGTTGATCACGATCCTGCCGATGGCGCGATCGTGCCCGCCGCTCGCGCCCGCTATCTCTCCGAGATTGCCGACACGGTGCGCGCTTACCGCGCGAGAGCGATCGAGCAGTCGCGGCATGCGCGCGAGCGTTGGCAGCTTGCGGAAGCCAAGCGCATGGCGGCCGAAGAGGACGGAGCGCCAAACCAAGCGCCAACCCAAGCGCCGGCAGCACAGAAGGACTCCCCCTCCGCGTCGCTCGCGTCACGCCTCGATGCCTTGATCGCCGCGCGCGATGCGCGTCTCGGTGCGCGCGAACGCGCGTTGCTCGACGCCTGGCCGCGCACGGTGGCCGAATACTCCGCCGATGAGCGCGTCGTCACCATTCGCGGCCGCGCGTTGCGCACCCCGCTCACCGCGACGACGCTTGCGGGCACGTCGATCCGTAAGGTCTCGTTGCCGAAGTTCGCGGACCCCGGCGAGACGCTGCGCTGGCTCATGCTCGAAAACCTGCCCGGCTATTTTCCGTTCACGGCCGGCGTCTTTCCGTTCAAACGCGAGAACGAGGACCCCACGCGCATGTTCGCGGGCGAGGGCGATCCCGCGCGTACGAACCGGCGCTTCAAGATGCTCTCGGAAGGCATGCCGGCCCGGCGTTTATCGACGGCCTTCGATTCGGTCACGCTTTATGGCGAGGACCCCGACGAACGGCCCGATATCTACGGCAAGATCGGCAATTCGGGCGTTTCCGTCGCCACGCTCGACGACATGAAGACGCTCTACGACGGCTTCGACCTGTGCGATCCGGCGACATCGGTGTCGATGACGATCAACGGCCCCGCGCCGACGATCCTCGCGATGTTCTTCAACACGGCGATCGATCAGCAGATCGAACGATTGCGCGCGCATTGCACGGCGCAAGGGCGCGAGCCGGCCGAGGCCGAACTTGCGCAGACGCGAGCGCGCGCTCTGAACGAAGTGCGCGGCACCGTGCAAGCGGACATCCTGAAGGAGGACCAAGGCCAAAACACCTGTATCTTCTCCACCGAGTTCAGCTTGAAAACGATGGGGGACGTGCAGGCCTATTTCATCGAGCACGGCGTGCGCAATTTCTATTCGGTGTCGATCTCGGGCTATCACATCGCGGAGGCCGGCGCGAACCCGATCACGCAGCTCGCTTATACGCTCGCGAACGGGTTCACCTATGTGGAGGCCTACTTGGCGCGCGGCATGCGGATCGACGAATTCGCGCCGAACCTATCGTTCTTCTTCTCCAACGGCATGGAGCCCGAGTACACCGTACTCGGCCGCGTGGCTCGCCGCATTTGGGCCGTGGCGCTGCGCGAGCGTTACGGCGCGAACGAGCGCAGTCAGAAGCTGAAATACCACATACAGACGTCGGGCCGCAGCCTGCACGCGCAGGAAATCGCATTCAACGATATCCGCACGACGCTGCAGGCGCTGATCGCCGTCTACGACAATTGCAATTCGCTGCATACGAACGCGTTCGACGAAGCCATCACCACACCCACGCACGAATCGGTGCGACGGGCGATCGCGATCCAGCTCATCATCAATCGCGAGTGGGGCCTCGCGAAGAATCAGAATCCGAATCAAGGCAGCTTCGTCATCGAGGAACTGACCGATCTCGTCGAAGCGGCCGTGCTCGACGAGTTCGATCGTCTGACCGCGCGCGGCGGCGTACTCGGTGCAATGGAAACGGGTTATCAGCGTGGGCGCATCCAAGACGAATCGATGCGCTACGAACATCGCAAGCACGACGGCTCATATCCGATCGTCGGCGTGAACACGTTCGTAGGCGATGAGGCGTTGGAGGCGAAGGCGCCGCTCGCGCTGGCGCGTTCGACGCACGAGGAAAAGCGCAGCCAGCTCGAACGGCTGGCAGCCTTTCAGGAGCGGCATCGCAACGAGGCAGGGCCGATGCTCGAGCGCCTGCGGCATGCCGTGCTCGAGGGCGAGAACGTGTTCGCGGCCTTGATGCAAGCCGTGCGAGTGTGCTCCCTGGGGCAGATCACGCACGCGCTGTTCGAAGTGGGCGGACAGTACCGGCGCAACATGTGAACTGCCGAGGGCGGCGCTCGCCGCCCGTTTCTCTTGCGCTTGGGCTTATCGGCCGTCGCTCATCGCAACGACAGCCGCTCGCACGCTTGATCGTATTCGTGCTTCAGCCGCTCGACGAGTTCGGCGACGCTCGGGACGTCGTCCATCAAGCCCACGCCTTGACCGGCGCCCCAGATGTCTTTCCACGCTTTCGCCTTGTCGCTCGCGAAGTTCATCGCCGTCTTATCGGAGACGGGCAGCGCATCGGGGTCCAGCCCTGCGTTGACGATGCTCTCGCGAATGTAGTTGCCGTGTACGCCCGTGAACAGGTTCGTGTAGACGATGTCGGACGCGCTCGCATTGACGATCGCACGCTTGTAATCGTCCACCGCATGCGCTTCGCGGGTCGCGATGAAGCGCGTGCCCATGTAAGCGAGATCGGCACCCATCGCTTGCGCCGCGAGGATCGACCCGCCGTTGGCGATCGCGCCGGACAGGACGATGGGGCCGTCGAAGATTCGCCGCACCTCGCCGACCAGCGCGAACGGCGAAGTCGTACCCGCGTGTCCGCCCGCGCCGGCCGCGACCAAGATCAACCCGTCCACGCCGGCTTCGAGCGCTTTCTGCGCGTGGCGCAAGTTGATGACGTCGTGCAGCACGATACCGCCGTAGCTATGGACCGCATCGATGATCTCTTTGGCGGGCGCGCGCAAGCTCGTGATGAAGATGGGCACTTTATGATCGACGCAAACCCGCACGTCGTGCTCGAGCCGCGCGTTGGATTGATGCACGATCTGATTGACGGCAATCGGCCCGATCCGCGCGCCGGGATTCGCGGCGCGATGCGCGTCCAGCGCCTCGCCCATCTGCGTGAGCCATTCGTCCAGCAATTCGGCGGGCCGCGCGTTCAAAGCCGGGAACGAGCCGACGATCCCGGCCTTGCATTGCGCAAGCACGAGTTCGGGGTAGCTGACGATGAACATCGGCGACGCGACGATAGGCAGCGTCAAATTCTGTAGGACGGCAGGCAAGGCCATGACGCGTGTCTCCTCTTCATTAAAAGAACGAACGTTCGAATTATAGGCGATGAAACCGGGGTCGCCCGGCCGGTCGGCGTTCGAATGAGTGCTCTGGTTCTACGTTTCGTGGCGTTTCGAACGGGCAAGCGCCATCCACACACCTAGAATACGAATGGTTCGAACAACGATAAGAGGCAGGAGCGAGCGCTATGAGTTTCGCCGACTTTACTCCGTTTCGGGTCGACGCCGACGGCGTCGAAATATTTGGAATGACGGGCGGCGAAGGTCCCCCTTTATTGCTGCTGCATGGGCATCCGCAAACGCATCGCATCTGGGACCGATGCGTTGCGCGCTTGGCGGAGCACTTCACCGTGGTGGCGACGGATCTTCGCGGTTATGGGCAATCGGGCAAGCCGGCGAGCGATGCGGCGCACATGCCTTATTCGAAGCGCGCGATGGCGGCCGACCAAGTCGCCGTCATGCGGCATTTCGGATTCGATCGATTCCTGCTTTGCGCGCACGATCGCGGCGCACGCGTCGCACATCGGATGGCGCTCGATTATCCCGACGCCGTCGAGCGCATGATGCTGCTCGATATCGCGCCGACGCTCGCGATGTACGAGGCAACCGATCGCGCATTCGCCACGGCGTACTTCCATTGGTTCTTCTTGATACAGCCCGAGCCGCTTCCGGAAACGCTGATCGGCGCCGATCCCGAGACCTATGTGAAGTCCGTGATGGGCGGGCGCCACGCAGGGCTCGAGCCGTTCGAGCCGGACGCGCTGCGTGCTTATTGCGATGCGTTGCGAGCGCCCGGCGCGGTGCATGCGATGTGCGAGGACTATCGCGCGTCGGCCACCATCGATCTCGAGCACGACCGCGCCGATCTGGAACGTGGCCGTAAGATCGGCTGCCCGCTGCGGGTCCTATGGGGCGCGCATGGCGTCGTTGGGCGCTGCTTCGACCCCTTGCAGGAATGGCGGCGCGTCGCGCGCGACGTGAGCGGGCGCGCGTTGGCATGCGGTCATTACATCCCCGAGGAAGCGCCGGACGCATTGATCGCGGAAATCCACGATTTTTTCGAAGCGGACGAATCGGGCGAGCGCATGGTGCGCAGCGAACGCCACCTCAACGAACACCGCGCTTGAGCGCGCGCGGTTTGACGACCGGCTCGGCGGCCCCGAGCGGAGGCAGGCGCCGCGCGACCGGCGTCGCCTTGACGATCGCGGTGCTCGTTTCGGCACGCTCGCCGACTTTGCCGAGGATTTCGTCGAGCTCCTCGATGTTGCGCAAAAAGAGGCGGCAGATGAAGCAATCGTCGCCCGTCACCTTGTCGCACTCGACGAACTCCGGGATGCGGCGAATCTCGTCCTCCACCAGATGCAACTGTCCCGGCAGCGGCTTCACGCGCACGATCGCTTGCAACGTGTAGCCGAGGGCGCGCGGATCGAGTTGTACGGTGTAGCGTTCGATGACCCCTTGCGCCTCGAGACGGCGCAACCGCTCGGCGGTGCTCGGTGCCGAGAGTCCGATTTCCCGGGCGAGATCGGCCACGGCGGTGCGCGCATCGTCGGCCAGCAAACGCAGCAGCGTGCGGTCGGTCGTGTCGAGTTCGGCGCCCTCCGCGCCATTGGCAAGGCGTTTTGACATTTCAGCCTTCGTTTCGAAGAGAGAATGGGTATTCGGCCTAAGTTTATCTATGTTTTCCGCAGCGTCAAATCGTTAGACTGATTTGCATCGATCTTAGACTTTCGGTGCGTCCCCGGTTGCCGAGGCAGGCAGGAAGAAGGTGAGGGGGACGCAGTCGCTTCCACCCGACGAGGTGCATTCATGGCTAACCAAACAGGCAAGGAAATCCGGCGCGGCGCGCTCGAGATGATCGCCGCGATGTTGATCTCGGGCACGATCGGATGGCTCGTGGTGGCGTCCGGGCAATCGCCGCAAAACGTCGTTTTCGTGCGCTGCGCCCTAGGCGCGCCCACGCTCTTGGCGATTTGCCTGGCGTTGGGCATCATCCGCAAGGAAATGTTGACCTGGCGCACGCTCGGGCTGGCGGCGGTGGGCGGCGCGGCGATCGTCGCCAATTGGGTCCTGCTGTTCGCCGCGTACTCGCGGGCGTCGATCTCGATGGCGACCGTGGCCTACAACACGCAACCGTTCATGCTCGTTGCGCTCGGCGTCGTCGTGTTCCGCGAACGCATCACGGCTTCGACGGCCGCGTGGCTCGGTGTGGCCTTCATCGGGCTCATGCTCGTCGTGAAGGTGCAGCCCGCGGTACTCGCCGTGCCCGGGCAGTATCTCGAAGGCATCGGCTATGCGCTCGGGGCCGCGTTTTTCTACGCCGTATCGTCGATCATCACGAAGCGGCTCAAAGGTACGCCCGCGCAATTGATCGCATTGATTCAGGTCACCCTCGGCGTGCTGCTGCTCGCACCTTTCGTGAATTACCGCGCGCTGCCGACCACCTTTCTGCCCTGGGCCGATCTAGGCACGATCGGGGTAGTCCATACGGGCATCGTCTATATCCTGCTCTACGGCGCGATTCAGAAGTTGCCGACGTCGATGACGGCCGCGCTTTCGTTCATCTATCCGATCGTCGCCATCGTCTGCGACCGGTTCGCATTCGGACAGACCCTCGCATGGGTGCAACTCGCCGGCGCTGCGTTGATTCTGCTGGCCGCCGCCGGGGTGAATTTCGGCTGGCGCGTCATGCCGCGGCGCGTTCGGGCCCCGGCCGCATGCGGCGGCGCGCAGTGCGACTGAGGGCCGCTGTCGCCGATTCGCAGGGAAATCACCGATGCGTTGCGCCGGCTCACATCGGTATGATGACAACTGACGCTGATCACGTCGGAAATTGCGCCGTTCGTCCTCGATGATGAACGGCTTTCTTTTTTTGTGCACCCCTCGGGGTGCCGGCGGCCTAGGCGCGCAGCGCGACGTCCACGACGGGCGCGCCCGTCAGCGCGATCAGCTCTTGCGGCGACAAGTTGAATACCGCGTGCGGGTGACCGGCCGCGGCCCACAAGCTGTCGAGTTGCAGTAGATCCGAATCGATCAGCGTGACCGGCGCGGTCAGGTGACCGATCGGGCAGACGCCGCCGATCGCATAGCCCGTCTTTTCTCGGACGAATTTAGCATCGGCGCGCGCAATGCCGCCGACGTGCCGCGCGACCTTTTCCTCATCCACGCGATTGGCGCCGCTCGCCACGACGAGCACGGGCGCGTCGTCGTCGCGGCGGCGAAACAGGATCGACTTCGCGATTTGCGCGACCGAACACCCGAGCCCGGCCGCGGCCTCGGCCGATGTCTTGCCCGTTTGCGGCAGCATGACGACGGGCTTTTCGTGACCGCATTCGCGCAGCAGCAACGCCACGCGCTGCGCCGACTCGGGCAGCGCGACGAGCGGCTCGGACGCATCGGCCGCATCGGGAAGGTTCGTCGATCTCAACTCAGAATGCTCCATCCGGTGTTCTTTCCCGCGTGATCCGATTTACGAGGCGCATGCGGCATTGGCCGCTTTGGCGAGCAAGGCACGACCCGCGCGCGAGACGTTCGCGCGACCGACCGCCTTCGAAATGAAATCGCCGATGCTCACCACGGCATCCAGGTCGATCCCCGTTTCGATACCGAGGCCATTCATGAGATAAAGCACGTCCTCCGTTGCGACGTTGCCCGTCGCGCCCTTCGCATACGGGCAGCCGCCGAGCCCGGCGACGGACGCGTGATAGATCTCGATACCCTCGAGCAGCGCGGCGTAGATGTTCGCGAGCGCCTGTCCGTAGGTGTCGTGGAAATGGCCGGATAGCCGCTCGCGCGGGAACACCTTCGTCACGGCCGCGAAGACTTCGCGCGTGCGCCCCGGCGTACCGACGCCGATCGTATCGGCGATGTCGATTTCATCGCAGCCGAGCGCGGCCATGCGCTGCACGACGTCCACGACCGCCGGCACGGGCACTTCGCCTTGATAGGGGCAACCGAGCGCGCAAGAGATGCTGCCGCGCACGCGCAACCCGCTTTCCTTCGCCGCCCGGGCGACGGGCTCGAAGCGTGCGATGCTTTCGGCGATGGTGCAGTTGATGTTCTTCTGCGAGAACGCTTCGCTCGCCGCGCCGAAGATGACGATCTCATCGGCTTGCGCGGCCAGCGCGCCGTCGAAGCCCTTCATGTTCGGCGTCAGCACCGAATAGATCGTCCCTGGCCGGCGCTCGATACCGGCCATGACTTGCGCGCCGTCGGCCATCTGCGGCACCCACTTGGGCGAGACGAACGATGCCGCTTCGATATTGCGGAAGCCCGCCGCCGAGAGCCGGTTCACGAGATCGATCTTGATCTCGGTCGGCACGAACTCCTTCTCGTTTTGCAACCCGTCGCGCGGGCCGACTTCGACGATCTTGACTGCGTGGGGCAAAGACATGGACTGTCTCCTCGATGCTATTCGTTTGGAATGCTAAACAAAGACGAATCGGCTCGGGCATCGAGCGCGTCCATGCGCCGAGCCGCGAGCCGCCGGTTTGCGTGTTCAGTAGCCGCGGTGGAGGTCGACGATTCCGCCGATCGCCTCGCCGCGTGCGAGTGCTTCAATCTTACGCGCAATTTGCCGCACCGCCGGTTCGCGCAGGGTGAGCGCGGAAATGTGCGGCGTGATCGTCACGCGCGGCATGCGCCAGAACGGGTGCTCGGCGGAAAGCGGTTCTTGGGCGAAGACATCCAACGTGGCCGCCGCGAGCCGGCCCGAGTCGAGTGCGGCCATGAGATCGGCTTCGACGAGATGGGCGCCGCGAGCGAGGTTGACGAGATACGCGCCGTGCGCGAGCGCGTCGAACAAATCGCGATTCAGGATGCCGTCCGTATCGGGCGTGCTCGGCAAGAGATTGATCACGAGCTTCAGGCCGTCGAGGAATGCGGGAAGAGCGCTTTCGCCCGCGAAGGTGGCGACGCCTTCGAGCGTTTTCTTGCCGCGGCTGTAACCGCGAACGGACAACCCGAGCGAGGCGAGCGTTTTCGCGACGTGTGCGCCGAGCATCCCGAGGCCGAGCACGCCGATGTGGAACGATTCGCGCGGATGCGGCTCGAGTGCGTGCCACGGTGCGGCGCCGGTGCGCTCGCGCTGCGCGAGTTCATATTCGTCGAACCGGCGCAAGTAGCGCAGCGCGGCGTGCACCGCGTATTCGGCCATCTGTTCGGCCATGCCGGCATCCTCGAGTCGTACGAGCGGGACGCCGGCCGGCAACGTGCCGGGCGCGTGCCGCTCGAGCGCGAGCAGCGCGTCCACGCCGGCGCCGAGTGCGAAGATCGCGCGCAGGCTGGTTCGCCCGGCGAGCAACTCGGCCGGCGGGCGCCACAGGACGGCGTAATCGGCATCGGCCGTATCGCCGGGCGACCACAGGCGCACGCCGGCGCCGGGCAACGCGCGCTCGAGCGACGCGATCCAATCGGGCGCCTCGTCGGCACGCGGGGTATACAAGAGGACGTTCATGCAATGGCGGCCGCGCGACGCGGCGCGGCTCCGATCGACCGAGAATGGGCGTCATTTTACGGTCCGCGGCGATGGATGCGCTCGCCCGATAGCAAAGGCGCAAGCGCGGCGGGCGGCAATGGCCCGCTCACCGCGATCGCGAAGCGAGACGGCTAGCCGATCCGGCTGCCTTGCATGAAGTCGATCAACCGAACGTCGTCACCGGCGCGACTGCCGCCGGGTCGGTGAAGCTCGAGCGTCCCGTTTCGATGTGGCCCGCGATGCGCCGCATGAACGCCCCGCCTTCGCTCGCCTCGACCGTCAGGTCGTACCAATGATGGCTTTCGGCTAGGCGCCAGCAGGCTTCGTGTTCGCCATACGGCGCCAACTCGATGTGCCGCGGCGATGCGCCGTAGGCGTTGTCGATGACCGACAAACGCGCATGCTCATACCCGCGATTCACGAAGCGCAAATACAGATGACCGTTCGCGACGTCATAGCCGGTCTTGACCTCGATATCGAGGGCCACGCCTTCCCGGCGAGCGTCGCGCGCACCGACGGCCCCATTGAATTCGCGCACGAAGCCGTTCGGACCGTGCACGATGAACGCGTAGGCGCCGTTCGTCACGCTCAGATCGAACGTCTCGCGCAACGACTTATGCGCTTCGACCGTGTAGCGCCACGGCCCGTCCTGGCGGTTTTTCGCGTAGACGTAAAAGTGCGCGCCTTGTTCTCCGGTGTTGATCAAATCGAGCGCGAATTTCGCTTCGTCCGCATGCACGTGGCCGTTTACATGCAACTCGTAGGGCAGCGCACGAGCGCGGCGCACGCCGGGCTCTTGCGGATCGATCGTGCCGGGCGTCGCCGGTACGCTCGGCGCCGGCAGCGTCGAGCATTGGTTGTCGGCGATCGACTTGTAGTTGCTCGTGTCGGGCAGCGGCGGCATCGTCGCGTCGGGATGGCGGAAATCGAACGCCGAAGTCAAATCGCCGCAGACGGCGCGGCGCCACGGCGTGATGTTCGATTCTCGAACGCCGAAGCGCGCCTCGATGAAGCAGATGACCGACGTGTGATCGAACACCTGCGAGCATACGTAGCCGCCCTTCGTCCAAGGCGAGACGATCGTCATCGGCACGCGCGGTCCGAGACCATAGGGCAGGTTGTCGGCGGTGAAGTGCCCGCCTCGCCCCGGGTTCACGACGTTGTGAATCTCGCCGTCCGTCGTCACGGTGGAGAGGCCTTGTGCGCGCGAGGTCGGCGGTTGGGGCGGCACGATATGGTCGAAGTAGCCGTCGTTCTCGTCGTACATGATGAACAGGACGGTCTTGCTCCATACCTCGGGGTTGGCCGTCAGCGCGTCGAGGATCTGCGAGGTGTATTCGGCGCCATACGCGGGCGTGTACTTCGGATGCTCCGAATAGGCCGCGGGCGGCAGCAGCCACGATACCTGCGGGAGATTATTCGCGAGCACATCGGCCTTGAGCTGATCGAGCGAGCGTACCGTCATCGCGCGCTGCTGCAACGGCGAGCCCTCCGGCGCGTTGATGTACTGCGCGAAGTTCATCAGGATGTTCGTGCCGTAGTTGCCGTTCAGCGGATCCTTCCAGGTGAGCCCTTGCTGATAAACCTGCCACGAAATCCCCGCTGCCTGTAGACGCTCGGGAAACGTCGTCCACGACAGCAGTTGATAGGCGGGCGGCAGATCGCCGTCCACGTAATCGTTGTTGTCCAGCAGCGGTCCGCCCATCGTGCCCGTCGGATCGATGGTGCCCGTCATCAAGTACGAGCGATTCGGGTGCGTCGCGCAAGGAATGGAGCAGAAATAGTTGTCGCAGACGGTGAAGGCATCGGCCAGCGCGTAATGGAACGGGATGTCGCCGCGCAGGTAGTAGCCCATCGTCAGGTCGGTCTTGTTGGCCGGCCATTGGTCATAGCGGCCCGCGTCGATCGCGGCTTGCGTGGCATACCAGGAGTGATCGAGCGCGCCGACGCATTGGGCGCTCGTCGTTTGCGTATTCAGGTGAAACGGTGGCACCGGTTGCGCGGGGTTTTCCTTCGAGGGCTGTTGCCAGACGGGCGCGCCGCTCGGCAACGGGATCGGAAACCGGTCGTTGTAGCCCCGCACGCCGGCGAGGTGCCCGAAGTAATGATCGAACGAGCGGTTTTCCTGCATGAAGACGACGACGTGCTCCACGTCGCGGATCGTGCCCGTGCGCGAGGCGGCCGGGATCGCGAGCGCGCGGCGAATCGATTCGGGAAAGATCGTCATCGCGGCGGCGGCGCCCGCCGACTGGGCCATCGATTGCAGGAAACGGCGGCGGCTATTCGAAGTCGTCGGGTTTCTCTCCTGGTTCTTGGCGGCTTGTTCGTTAGAGGGGGTGCGGGGCGTTCGACCGCGCTCGGCCGGCGGACGTTTCGTCTGGATAGGGCACGGCCACGCGCGATGCACGGCATTGCGCCGGACAGTGTGGCCAAACGATAAGAAGAAATTGTGACTCGGCGCGCGGACGACGAGCGTGAGCGGCCCACGCGCGACCGTCCGAAATTACGGGGACGCGGCGCTAGACCGGTCCGTACATGCGATAAAGCGGGCGGCGCGCCGCGGCGCACGCCACGGGCCTGGCCCGATTGCGCCGGGCCTTGGCGTGCATCACGCTCTATCGGAGAAACGGCATATGACTATCGAGACGGTTTATCTCATGACCGAAAACGGGCGCTTCGTCTGTACCAACAGTTTCGGCGACTTGACGATCAAGAACGAACAGGCGGATGCGACGTGTAAGCATCGAGCGGGCTGGGGGCCCGGCGACGACACCGTCACGTTGTACAACGCGTCCACGCAGCGATACTGGGCGGTGGCCCCCGATCCGGCGACGCCGCATGTGGAGGGCTTGATCACCGCGCGCGAGAGCGAATGGACCGCGTTCAGCTACCAAATCGACGAGAAGGACCCGACGCTGATGACGTTGAAGACGGGCGATGGCCGATACGTGTCGCGCGTGGACATCGGCCGGCCGCACGAGTACCTTGCCGCGGACGGTACGAACGCGCAAGCGGCAAGCCGGCTGCGCGTGATCCGCTTCGCCGACGATGCAGCGTAGCGATCGATCGATATACGAGGCGGCATACGGGGGCGCGCGCGGCGGCCCTCGCTGAACGCCGCCTCTCGTCTCGCTTCAATGACCGCCGCAGCCGCCCGAGCACGACTCGGCGGCCTCGCGCGGCTCGGGACTTCCCGCGCGGATATTCAAGCGTTCGAGCAGTTTGCGGTCGGCATCGGCCTGCGGGTTGCCCGTCGTCAGCAATTGATCGCCATAGAACATCGAGTTCGCCCCGGCGAGGAAACAGAGCGCTTGCATCCCGTCGTCGAGCCGCTGGCGTCCGGCCGAGAGGCGGACCACGGCGCGCGGCATCGTGATGCGCGCCACCGCGATCGTGCGCACGAACTCGAACGGGTCGATCGGTTCGACCTCGCCGAGCGGCGTGCCTTCGATCGCGACGAGATTGTTGATCGGCACCGATTCGGGATACGGGTCCATGTTCGCGAGTTGCGCGATGAGCCCGGCGCGCTCGCGGCGCGATTCGCCCATGCCGATGATGCCGCCGCTGCATACGTTGATGCCCGCGTCGCGCACGCGCTCGAGCGTATCGAGGCGGTCCTGATAGCTGCGCGTCGAGATGATCTGCCCATAGAACTCGGGCGAGGTGTCGAGGTTGTGGTTGTAGTAATCGAGGCCGGCTTCACGCAATGCCTTGGCTTGATCGTCCTCGAGCATGCCGAGCGTCACGCACGTTTCGAGGCCCATCGCCTTCACGCCGCGGATCATGTCCTTGATCGGTTCGAGGTGCCGCTCTTTCGGGCTGCGCCATGCGGCGCCCATGCAAAAACGCGTCGCGCCGCTTTGCTTCGCGAGGCGGGCCGCGTCGAGCACGGCTTCGACGTCCATCAGTTTCTCGGCCTTCAAACCCGTATCGTAGTGCGACGATTGCGAGCAGTATTTGCAGTCTTCCTCGCAGCCGCCGGTCTTGATCGACAGCAACGTGGACAGTTGAATTTCGTTGGCGCTGAAGTGCTCGCGATGCACTTGCTGCGCGCGGTAAAGCAGATCGTTGAACGGCAGTTCATAGAGCGCGACGACGTCGGCGACGCGCCAGCGTTGAGCGCTGCTCGCGTTGCTTGCCTGGGTTTCGTTGGCCGGGGAGGCGGGCTGCAGGGCGTTTTGAGCTTCGGTCATATCGTTGATCCCGTTGTGTATCGATTGAATCGAAAAGGGCAGGCCGGGTAGGCCGATCAAATAGTGTTCGCGCGCAGCGCGCGTAATGCGCGTAATAGCGCGGCGATATCCAAATGCGCCGCCGCCGTCTCTGCCGACGGCGGTGCCAGATGCGGCACCGTTCCGAGCAGCGGTGTGCCGTGTTCGCGCTCGAGCCAGGCACTTATGGTTTCGACGTTTTCGCCGGCGAAGCGCATCGCCGGATCGACGATGTTCGCGACCCAGCCCGCGAGGCGCAGGCCGCGCGAGACGATCGCCTCGGCCGTGAGCAGCGCGTGATTGATACAGCCGAGCCGCACGCCGACGACGAGCACGACCGGCAACGCGAGCGCGCGTGCGAGGTCGGCCGTGTCGTGCTGCATGTCGAGCGGTACGCGAAAGCCGCCCACCCCCTCCACGACGACGACGTCGGCGCGTCGCATCGCTTCGCGATGACATTCGACGATCGGCGCCATCTCGATCGTGCGGCCTTCTTGCGCCGCGACGATGTGCGGCGCGGCGGGGGCTTTGAGCAAATAGGGCGTGCGTACTTCGGGCGGCAGCAACGCGCCGGCCGCGGCGTCGAGTTGATCGGCGTCCTCGTTGTGCCAGAGTCCGTCGTCCGCGTTGAAGTAAGCGCCCGCTGCAACCGGCTTCATCGCCGCCGCCGAGAGGCCCGCCTTCGAGAACCCGCGTAGCAGCGCGCACGAGATGAGCGTCTTGCCGATCTCGGTATCGGTGCCCGTGACGAAAAGCGAAAGCGGCGCGCTCATGCGAGTTCTCCCATTCGAACGAGCGCGGCGCGCAGCCGTTCGAGATCGGCGAACGTGTGCCCCGCCGAGAGCGATATGCGCAGACGCGAGGTATCCACCGGTACGGTAGGCGGACGGATGGCCGGTACCCACAATCCTTCGGCCTCGAGCCGCGCTGCCAGGGCCAGCGTCTGCTCGTTGCCGCCGATGACGAGCGGCTGCACGGCCGTTGGCGAATCGATCGGGCGCCAGCGCGTGAGGCGCAACGTTTCGCGCGTGTGCTCGATCAGTGCCTGTAGATGCTGCCGGCGCGCCCGCCCTTCGTCGCCCGCGATCAGAGCGAGGCTCGCCGAGACGGCGTGCGCGTCGGCCGGCGACGCAGCCGTCGTGAAAATATACGGACGCGCGCGCTGCAGCAGCCATTCGATGACCGTTTCGTGCGCGATCACGGCGGCGCCGGCCACGCCGACCGCTTTGCCGAACGTGCACAGGTACACGAGATGCGGCGAGCGCAAGGCGGCTTGCGCCACGGCGCCGCGGCCCTGCGGCCCGAGCACGCCGAAGCCGTGCGCATCGTCGACGATGAGCCACGCCCCGTGCCGCTCCGCCAACTCGGCCAGCCGAGCCAGCGGCGCGATGCTTCCGTCCATGCTGAACACGGTATCGGTAACGATCGCTTTCACGCTCGCGTCGGAGGCATCGAGCATCGCCGCCAGTGCCTCGGTGTCCGCATGCGGATAGATCTGCACGTCGGCGCGCGACAGCCGGGCGCCGTCGATGAGCGAGGCGTGATTGAGCGCGTCGGAGAACAAGGTGGCGCCTCGCCCGGCGAGTGCCGTCACGGTGGCGAGATTCGACATGTAGCCGGTCGAGAACGTCAACGCGCGCGGCGCATCGACGAAACCGCCCGCGAACGCGGCGAGTTCGTCCTCGAGCACCGCATGGGCGCGCGAGTGGCCGCCGAGCAGATGCGAGCCGCCGCTGCCCGAGCCATAGCGGCGCGCGCCTTCGGCGATGGCTTCGGCGAGCCGCGGATGCGCCGCAAGTCCGAGGTAGTCGTTGCTCGCGAAGCCGACGATCTCGCGTCCATCCACCGTCATGTGCGCCGCGCAAGGCGTGTCAGCCACACGGCGGCGGCGCGTCAGCCCGCGCACGTCGAGATCGGCGAGTCCTTCGCGCAAGGTATCGAGCAGAACCATCAGTGCGCTCCCGCGGTGAGCGTGGCTTCGAGCGTTTCGCAGGTGCGCGAGCCGAGCAGTGCGATCGTTTCGGAGTCCAAAATATAGGGGGGCATGAGATAGACGGTGCGGCCGATCGGGCGTAGCAACAACTCGCGGGAAAGCGCCTGCTCGAAGAAGCGGCGCGAGAACGTACGCGCCGCGTCGCCTTCGATCGCAACGTCGAAGGCGATGATGGTGCCCGCGCGCCGCACGTGACGCACGGTGTCGAGCGCGCGCACGGGCGCGAGCGCCTCCATCAGCAGGGCCGCCTTCTTTTCGTTTTGCGCGAGCACGTCGTCGCGGGCGAACAAATCGAGCGTGGCGAGCGCGGCGCGGCAGGCGAGCGGGTTGCCGGTGTACGAATGCGAGTGCAGGAAGCCGCGCGCGGTGTCGTCGTCGTAAAACGCCGCGTAGATTTCGTCACGCGAGAGCACGAGCGAAAGCGGCAAGTAGCCGCCGCTGATTCCTTTCGACAGACAGAGAAAATCGGGCCACACGCCGGCCTGTTCGCACGCGAAGAAGGTGCCCGTGCGGCCGCAGCCGACCGCGATCTCGTCGGCGATCAGATGCACCTCGTATTCGTCGCAGAGCTTGCGCAGGCCCGCGATGTAGGCGCTATCGTGAATCGCCATGCCGGCCGCGCATTGCACGAGTGGCTCGACGATCAGCGCGGCGATGCGCGAACCGTGCGCGTCGAGCAGCTTGCGCCCGTCTTCTAGGGCACGATGCGCGAACTCGGCCGCGCTTTCGCCGGGCTCGGCCAAACGCGCGTCGGGCGAGGCGACGATATGCGCGCCGCGAATCAACGGATCGTAAGCATCCCTAAACAATGCGACATCGGTCACGCCGAGCGCACCGATCGTCTCGCCATGGTAGCCGTTCGCGACGCAGACGAATTCGCGCTTCTCGGTGCGGCCGCGATTGCGCCAGTAGTGAAAGCTCATCTTCAGCGCGATTTCGACGGCGCAGGCGCCGTCCGATGCGAAGAACGCATGACCGAGGGTGCCGTGCGTCGCGGCCGACAGACGTTCGGCCAGTTCTACGGCGGTTTCGTGCGTGCAGCCCGCGAGCATGGCGTGCTCGAGCGTATCGAGCTGCGTTTTGAGGGCCGCGTTGATGTCCTCGTTCGCGTGACCGAAAAGGTTGACCCACCACGAGCTAATGGCGTCGAGGTAGCGATGGCCCGCTCGGTCGTAGAGCCAGGGGCCCTTGCCGCGGGCAACGGGGACGAGCGGCAGACGCTCGTGATGCTTCATCTGCGTGCAGGGGTGCCACACGGCCTTCAGGCTGCGGGCGACCCAATCGTGTTCGGCTGGTTCTACGTTCACTCACCGCTCCGTGGCATGAAGCGGGCGCGCTCGCGCCCCTCGCATGCGGAAAAACGCGCGGGACAGGTCAGTCGAATGGACGGTTCGAGCAACGCCGCGCGGACAAAAACGGCGTGAGATTAGCGCGTTCGGCGCTCGATTGCACCTACCTGCACGAGCCCGGACAAAGCGTCGTTCGGCGCTGTTCAGGGCATCTGGCGACGCTTTTTACGAGATCCCAAAAAATGACCGTAGATAGCGACGTCAGAGTGACGTGCGGGTTGCAAAAAAATTTGGGATGACGCAGGTGGAACCGATTTCGATGTTCCGGAAGGCGAGCGCAAAAACGCGCCGAAGCGGCGCGTCTCGAAGAAAGATCGGAGGAAAAAGGGGGGGCGTGTCAGGCGATCGGCCCGCGGGCCGGTCTCGAATTAGTCGCGGCTGGCTAACGCGGATTCGCTTTGGTGGTCGTCGTTCGTCGACGAGGCCGTTTGAGAATCGGAAGATCGGTCGTTCCAGACGACGCGATTGTCGACGGCATACAGGCGGCACGGCGAGTTGCCGTTTTCTTTGTTGCAATTGGCGAGCGCGACCGATATCGGATTGTCGCCACCCTCGGCCCAGGACCACGCGCCCGATGACGAGACGGCGAATGCGCGGGTCGGATACTGATCGAGGAATTGACGATAGGCGGCACGGCCCGCGGCATCGACATAGGGCACCGAGTTGACGGCGTCGATCGACGCATAACCCGAGGCACGCGGAATCGTCAGATCTTGGACCTCGTACTGCACGCGTGTGGGCATGCCGATGTGTTCGAGGAACGCTTCGACGGCCGGCCACCAAATGCGCACGCCGTCGCGATCGACGACGAGCCGATGCGCGTCGTTCTTGTAATCGCCGAAGTCGACCATTTCGGCGGGGGCGCCATGCGCGACGTACTGCGCGTACATGCGCTTCGTTAAGTTAGGACTCCAAACCGAATCGTTATCGCCGTAGACCCAGAGGGAGGGGACGCGCACCGTTTCGCCGTACTGCTCGAACGCGTTCGTCAAATTGTCTTGCCAGCCGGAGCAGGCGTCTTGACGCAATCCGCCCGAAAAGTTGATCAAGCCGCGCACGCCTTGCGATGCGTCCATCCCGTACGCGATCGTCGTCAAGCCGCCATGCGAGGTGCCCGCCACGACGATGCGCGAAGGATCGACGTAGCCGCGGCTCGACATGTATTCGATCGTCGCTTTCACGTCGTCGGCTTGAGCGACGCCGTTCTTCTCGACGTTGCAGCCTTCTTGACGATAGGCGCCGCCCGAATCCGCGAAGCCTTCGCGATTGGGCGCCACCACGACATAGCCGCGCCGCACGAATTCGCGCGCGAACGACAGCGGGCGGCTGCGCGGCTGCGTGCGCGGGTCGCCCTCGATCTTCCCGTGATTGAAGACGACCAGCGGGAACGGACCTTTGCCGTCGGGTTTATAGATGGTTGCCTCGAGCGTGATCGTCCCCGCCGCGTTCACGGGGATACGAACGATCTGCTCGTTCATGTTCCCCGCGAGCGCCGGCAACGCGTAGGCATTGTGGCCGAACTCGAGCGGGGCGACGCTCGCGCGAGCGAGCGGCCTTGCGTCGTTGGAGGCCAGCGTCAGCTCGGGCATCGCGTCGCCCGAGGACGACGCAGTGCCGCCTGCAAAGGCGCTCATCCATGCGCACGCGCACAAACAACCGAGGAATACGTTCTTCAAACTCATGCGCGTGTCTGCTCTGATCACAAAAAAAAGCGCTGGGGCAGGGCCGGACCGTCAAAAGTGCCATAGGGGCCCGGTCGACTCAGTATCCACGAGCCGCTTTGCGCGCCGTTGCCCGAAAAGAGCGGGCCGGCGGCCGCAATTCGCCCCTTAGACCGCGGCACCAACGCGGCGGCCGATCATGTGCGAAAGCGGGAGCGGCTTACCCGGCGGCGATGGACCGCGCGTTAAGCGAATACTTAAACGACGCGGTCGATTGCGATCGCCGGTATGGATCGCCGGAGAGGGACATGCCCGAATGCCGGCGCACCACAAGCCCGGCCATCGTATCGTCGCCAAAATGATCCGTGCAATGCAGGAGAACCCGGGGCGCCGAGCGGCCCGGGTGGATGTGTCGTCAACCTTTGCCCGTGCAAAGATCGACGAAAAAAGCGCGCGAGTTAGCGCTCGCTAACGTCGCCGTCCACGTAGCGCCAGCGTTCGTCGTCGCCGCGTACGAAGCGGCTGGTCTCATGCAGACGGTGGCCACGGCCGCCTTGCTTGTAGCGAGCGACGAACTCGACGATCGCGTGCCGCGCGTCTTGCGGCTCGAATCGCTTCACTTGCAGCCCGAGCCAGCGCGGCGCGTCGGGCGCATCCACGTCGACGTCGAGGTCGGCGGGACAAGTGGCAGGATCCCAGGTCGCGCGCAGGTAGTCTGTGTGGCCCAGCACATAAGCGCTGTAGCGCGAGCGCATCAATTCGAGCGCCGTGGGCGCCACCGCGCGGCCGTCGAGATAGGGACCGCAGCACGCGTCGAAGCGGGGCGCGGCGGCGGTGCTCGAGCGCCCCGGAGCCGCGCCGCCGCATGGGCATTCGAGCGGTGCCGTCATTGCGCGAGCCCTCGCGCGATCAGGATCTTCTGGATATCGCTCGTGCCTTCGTAAATCTGGCAGACGCGAACGTCGCGGTAGATGCGCTCGACCGGGAAGTCGCTGACGTAACCGTATCCGCCGAACGTTTGGATCGCATTCGAGCAAATGCGCTCGGCGGCCTCGGAAGCGAACAGCTTGGCCATCGCCGCTTCGGTCAGACAAGGCAGGCCCGCATCCTTGAGGGAAGCCGCGTGCCATACGAGTTGACGGGCGGCTTCGAGCTGGGTCGCCATCTCGGCGAAACGAAACTGCACGGCTTGGTGCGCATAGATCGGCTGGCCGAAACTTTCGCGTTCGCGCGCATAGTCGAGCGCGGCGTCGAATGCCGCGCGGGCCATGCCGACGCTCTGCGCGGCGATGCCGATGCGCCCGCCTTCGAGTCCCGAGAGCGCGATCTTGTAGCCCTCGCCTTCCGCGCCGATACGATTGGCGGCCGGCACGCGGCAGCCCTCGAAAACGATCTGCGCGGTGTCCGACGAGTGTTGGCCGAGCTTGTCCTCGAGCCGGGCGACGATGTAGCCCGGGGTGTTCGTCGGCACGATGAACGCGCTGATGCCGCGCTTGCCGGCGGCTTTATCGGTTACGGCCAAGACGATCGCGACGTCGCCGTTCTTGCCGCTCGTGATGAATTGCTTGACGCCGTCGATGACGTACGCGTCGCCGTCGCGCACGGCCACCGTGCGCAGCGCCGAGGCATCCGATCCGGCCTGCGGCTCGGTTAGACAAAAAGCGCCGAGCATCTCGCCGCGCGCGAGCGGGGTGAGCCAATCGCGCTTTTGCTCCTCGTTGCCATAGGCGAGCAAGATGCTGCACACGGGGCAGTTGTTGACGGAAATCGCAGTGGAGGTGCCGCCGTCGCCGGCCGCGATCTCCTCGAGGATGACGGCGAGCGCAAGCGCATCGAGGCCCGCTCCGCCGTACTCGGCCGGCACGAGCACGCCATAGGCGCCCAACTCGGCCAACTGCCGGTGCACCTCTTTCGGGAACGATCGCTCGCGGTCCCAGGCGGCCGCGTGCGGTGCGATGGCCTCGCGCACGAACGTGCGCACGGCGTCTCGTATCATCGAGTGATCTTGGTCGAGCACCATGGCCGACGTCTCCGTAATTTCGGTATTCGATTAGGACTGCTTGCTATGGTCGATTGCGGGGCCGTTCGGGGGGAATCGCCGCTACCAGTCGATGGTCGTGCCGTCGTACTGAATGAACCGGCCGTGATAGGCGTCTCGGTCGGCCGCCGCCGCGGCAATGACCGAGCGCATGCCCGTCACGCTGCGCTCCACGTCGATTGCCGCATTCGCGCCGCCCATTGACGTGCGCACCCAGCCCGGGTGCAGGGCGACGCACGTGGCGCGGCGCGTTTGCAGCCCGGCGATGCGCAGCGCGCAGTTGAGTGCCGCCTTACTCGTGCGATACAGCCAGCCTGTCGTGCCCGTGGCTTCGGCGATGCTGCCCATGCGGCTCGACACGACCGCCAGCACGCCGTGCGCCGATTCGACGAGCGGTAGCAGGATCGGCATCAGCATCATCGGGCCGCGCACGTTGGTCGTCATGACGTAATCGAAGTCCTCGGCGGAGAACGGCTCGACACCCTCCGTCGCCGGGCCGTAGACGCCGGCCACGATCAGCGCCGCATCGAGCCGCTCGCCCGCGAGCTTCGTTTCGAGCGCCGCGATTTCGTCCGGCTCGGTGACGTCGAGCGAAATCGCCGAGACCCCCGGCGCCTGCAGTTCGGCGAGGGCCTCGCCGTCGCGCGCCGTGGCGATCACGCGCCAACCGGCCGCGCGATACTGGCGTACGAACTCATGACCGATGCCGCGCGACGCGCCGACGATCAATACGGTTTTCATACTGCCCCTCCGTTCGCTATGCATGCGCATTCGATCCGGCCGGCGCGCCAATAGGCGAGCCGGCCCCGAGCGCATCGATCAGACGATTTCGATGCCCATCGCCGTCGCTTCGCCGCCGCCGATGCACAGGCTCGCAACGCCGCGCTTGCCGCCGCGCTTGCGCAGCGCCCCGATCAGCGTGACGAGAATGCGCGCCCCCGATGCGCCGATGGGATGGCCGAGCGCACAGGCGCCGCCGTTCACGTTCACCTTCTCGTGCGGCAGTGCATGCTCGGTCATCGCGGCCATCGTGACGACGGCGAATGCCTCGTTGACTTCGTAAAGATCGACGTCGTTCGCGTGCCAGTCGTTTTTCTCGAGCAGCTTGCGGATCGCGCCGACGGGTGCCGTCGTGAACTTCGAAGGCTCTTGGGCGAACGTCGAATGCCCGACGACGCGTGCGAGCGGCGAGAGACCGAGCCGCTCGGCCGTCGAGGCGCGCATCATGACGAGCGCGGCGGCGCCGTCGGAGATCGACGACGAATTGGCGGCCGTGACCGTGCCCGTCTTGCTGAAGGCGGGCTTGAGCGTCGCGATCTTCTCTAGATTGGCCTTGAACGGTTGCTCGTCGCGCGAGATCGTTACTTCGTCGCCCTTGCGGCCGGCGACCTTCACGGGCGCGATTTCCCACGCGAACGAGCCGTCCTCGTTGGCGCGTTTTGCGCGCACCAGCGATTCGATGGCGAACGCGTCTTGCGCCTCGCGCGTGAAACCGTAAGCGCTCGCGCATTCCTCGGCGAACGTGCCCATCAGGCGGCCTTTTTCATAGGCATCCTCCAAGCCGTCGAGGAACATGTGATCGAGCACTTGGCCGTGTCCCATGCGCATGCCGCCGCGCGCCTTGGGCAGCAGGTAGGGGGCGTTGGTCATGCTTTCCATGCCGCCGGCGACCATGACGTCCACCGAGCCGGCCGCGAGCATGTCGTGCGCGAACATCGCCGCGCGCATGCCCGAGCCGCACATCTTGTTCACGGTCGTGCAGCCCGTTGCGAGCGGCAAGCCCGCGCCCAATGCCGCTTGCCGGGCCGGTGCTTGGCCCAGGCCCGCCGGCAGCACGCAGCCCATCAGCGCTTCCTCGATCTGCTCCGCCTTCAGGCCCGAGCGCTCGAGCGCGGCCGCGATCGCCGCCGAACCGAGTTGCGGCGAGGTCAGCGAGGCGAACTCGCCTTGGAACGCCGCCATCGGCGTACGCGCCGCGGAGACGATAACGATGGGGTCCTTCGTATTGCGCGTTGCGTCAGTCATGTTTTATCTCCTTGATCACACCCTTGGCTACCTGCTCGACGTTCGCGAGATCCGCGGCGTCGGCGGCAACCACGTCGTTTTTCGCCGTGCCGGCCTGCTCGGCCGAAAGCGCGGCGACACAGCGTTGGTAGGTCTCGTCCAATCCCTCGGCGTTCGAAATCGTCATGCCGAGATTTCGAACGCGCCCGTCGTGCACGCCGTAGGCGAGGCCGTGCACGGTCAGCGGCTGGCTGCGCGCCCAGGCGTCGTTGACGATCGTCGTGCGGCAAACATTGACGACTTGCTCGATCGTGTTCAGTTCGACGAGGCGGCGGTGACGCGCCACCATCGGCCACTTCTCGAGCAGCGCGGCGTGCTTGGCGCGGACGTCGTGAATATGGTGCAGCCAGTTGTCGGCCAACCCGACGCGGCGGTCGTGCAGCGCGGCCCCGACGCCCGAGCAGCCGTAGTGGCCCACCACCATGATGTGCTTGACCTTGAGCAGGTCCACGGCGAATTGGATCACCGACAGGCAGTTCAGGTCGGTGTGCACGACGACGTTCGCGATGTTGCGATGGACGAACACCTCGCCCGGCGGCAGCCCGATGATCTGATTGGCGGGCACGCGCGAATCGGAGCAGCCGATCCACAGGTACTCGGGCGCTTGCTGGTCGGCAAGGCGCGTGAAGTATTCCGGGTCTTGGGAGAGCTTGCGCTCGACCCAAGCTTCGTTGTTCGCGAAGAGTTGCGCGAGCGGGTGATTCTGATCGTTCATGAGTGTGTCGTCGCGGTGGTTGAGCCGAGAGCAGGCTGTGAAGAGCGCCCGGGCGGGGGCTTACGCCGCGCGGGCGGCATCGGAGCCGCCGCCGTCCGCGCGCGCCGTTTCGGTGCCGGGCGCCGCGCCGGCTTCGTGTGCGCAGCACTGATGCGTAGAGGCAAACCGAGCCGGGAAGCGATTGCAAAAGCGCACGCTCTTGTCATAGGGAAAGAAGTCGGGCAAGTCGCCCTTGAGCAGCATGTCCTTGTGCGTTTGCCAGAGCTTCGGATCGAAGAAATCGGCGTGATGGCGCATGAAATACTGACGCACCGTGGGATCGCCGAGCAAGAAGGTGGAATACGTCTCGGGGAAAATATCGTTCGGGCCGACGGCATACCACGGTTCGGCCGACAATTCGTCTTCCTCGTTCCGTGCTTGCGGCACGTGACGCACGTTGCAGTCGGTCAGGTATTCGATCTCGTCGTAATCGTAGAACACCACGCGTCCTTGCCGGGTGACGCCGAAATTCTTGTAGAGCATGTCGCCCGGGAAGATGTTCGCCTGCATGAGCTCTTTGACCGCATCCCCGTATTCCTTGATCGCGTGCTCGATATCGGCATCGTCGCCGTTTTGCAGGAACAGGTTGAGCGGCACCATGCGGCGCTCGATATAGACGTGCTTGATGATCAGGGAATCGCCCTCGTACTCGATCATCGAAGGCGCTTCCTTCTCGAGTTCGCGCAGGAGCGCTTCGTCCAGGCGCGCGAGCGGCAACGCCACGCTCGAATATTCGAGCGTATCGGCCATCCGCCCCAGCCGGTCGTGGCGTTTCACGAGCAGATATTTCTCCTGGATCTTCTGGCGCGTGGTTTCCTTCGGCGGCGGGAAGGCGTCCTTGATGATCTTGAAGACGTAGGGGAACGAGGGCAAGGTGAATACCACCATCACGAGCCCTTTGATACCCGGCGCGACGATGAAGTGATCGCTCGAATGCGAAAGGTGCTTGAGCAAGTCGCGATAGAACAGATTCTTGCCTTGCTTTTGCAAGCCGACCGACGTGTAGATCTCCGCTCTCGGCTTGCCCGGCATGATCGTGCCGAGGAAGTCGACGTAGGCGGACGGTACGTCCATATCGACGAGAAAGTACGAATGCGAGAAGCTGAAAATGATTTGCAGTTGTTCGCGTTTGAGCAGCACGGTATCGAGCGCGAGCAGCCCCGGCTTCACGTGGCGGATCGGCACCGCGAACGGCAGCAGGAGTTCGCCGTTGATGATACGGCCGACGATGTACGCCGCCTTGTTGCGATAAAACAGCGACGAGAGCACGTGCACTTGGAAGTTCACCGCTTCCGAGAAGGCCCCATACGTTTCGTGGATCGAATCGATGATGCACGATACGTCCCGCGATAGGTCCTCGAACGGCCGCTCCAATTGAAAATTCGTCACGATGCGCTCGAGCGTCGCGGCAAGACCGTCTTTGCCCGGGTAGTACGCGCGATAGGTCGGCTTTGCGGCCGGCTCGTCGTTTTCGAGGTATTCCGTCGAGATGACGGGCCGCACGAAGATGAAATCGTTGTTGAAATACGAGCGATGCAGGATCTTGCAGCACACCGAATTGAAGAACGTTTCGGCGCACTCGGGCTGCAAATGTTGTGTCAGCAGGCCGATGTAGTGCAGCTTGATTTGCTGCCAGATCTCGTCGTCGATGTTTTCGGCGTCGTATTCGTCCTCCAGCAGGTGCACGCATTCCTCGACGCGATCGTCGTACGAGGCGATCCGGTCGCGCGCGAGCTTTTGCAGCGCGAGCCAATCGCCCGCTTCGAACAGCGCCTTCGCGCGCACGGCCGCGGCGCGGAACGAGCCGTAGTGGCGATTGAAGCCATCCAGCATCGATTGAGCGACATCGAAGCCGATCTGCGACGACAGCAGTTTGGGAAAGTGTTTCATGTTCGCTCGGAGTGGGCAGCGCTCTCTCGGTTGCCGTCGCCGCCGCCATCGTGCTCGCGTTCGTCCGGCAGCACGCCTTGATCGGACGCATCGGACGCCGCGCCGTTCCCGGCCAGCATGGAGCGGCACTGCGATTCGTATTGCGCGAGGTCCTCGAGCGTGGCCGTCAAATCCTCCAACTGCCGCTCCAGCACTTGCCGGTGCTCGGCGATCGTCGCGAGGAACGCGTGCAACTGCGGCACGGTATCGGTCGGCGATTCGTACAGATCGAGCAGATCGCGGATTTCCGACAACGTGAAGCCGAGCCGCTTGCCGCGCAGCGTCAGTTTCAGGCGCGTACGGTCGCGTGTCGAATACACACGGCGCAGGCCGCTCGAGCCCTCGCGCCTGGGAGCGAGCAGCCCCTGGTCTTCGTAGAAGCGGATCGCGCGCGGCGTGACGTCGAATTCGCGTGCAAGTTCGGTAATCGTGAAGTGCTGTGTCATAGCGGACGCGTCGGGGTAGAATCGACGGACGTTTACGTTATCGTCAACTTTGACAAAGCGCAACTGGGCAGATGCCCGGTTGCTGTGGACCGAGATTGCCCAGATGAATGCGTTGGAACATCAACTCGACTATCCGTTCGCCGATGCCTTGCCCGAGCCGGGCCAGGTGCGCGAGGTTGCGCCCGGCGTTTTTTGGGTGCGCATGCCGTTGCCGTTCGTGCTCGATCACATCAACTTATGGCTGCTGCGCGACGAGATCGACGGCCAAGCCGGTTGGACGGTGGTCGATTGCGGCATTGCGGACGAGACGATCAAAGCGAATTGGGAACGCGTTTTCGATGAGGTGCTTCATGCTGCACCGGTGCTGCGCACGATCGTGACGCATTGTCATCCCGATCATCTCGGGTTGGCCGATTGGATCTGCAACGGGGGCGCGCGCGAACGCTGGAACGTGCGCCTTTGGATCACGCTCGGCGAATACATGCTCGGGCGCGTGATGGCCGCCGGCGACGGGTCGAACGCCGGCGGCGAAGGGGCCGCGCGTCATTTCGCGCGGCATGGTTTGAGCGACGAGCTCGCCCTCGAGAAGCTGCGCAATCGGCGCGATTACTACTCGAAGCTCGTGCCTTCCATGCCGGCGCAATACCGGCGCATGCGCGAGGGCGACGTGATTCGGATCGGCGGCAACGATTGGCGCGTCGTGACGGGATACGGACACTCGCCCGAGCACGCGGCGCTCTTTTGCGAAGCGAGCCGCGTGTTGATTTCGGGCGATATGGTGTTGCCGCGCATTTCGACCAACGTCTCCGTTTTCGACATCGAGCCCGAGGGCAACCCGCTTGCGCTTTACCTCGAATCGCTCGGACGCTACGAGCAGATGCCCGCCGACACGCTCGTGCTGCCTTCGCATGGCAGGCCGTTCCGCGGATTGCATACGCGCATCGCGCAATTGCGCGCGCATCACGAGGCGCGTCTCGCGGAAGTGCGCGCCGCATGCGCGGAGCGTCCGGTGAGCGCGGCCGACATCGTGCCGCTGATGTTCAAGCGCGCGCTCGACGTCCATCAACTGACGTTCGCGATGGGGGAGGCGCTCGCCCACCTGCACTTGCTATGGCTGGCGGGAGAGCTCGAGCGCGAGGTGGGCACGGACGCGATCGTGCGCTTTACCCCGGCGAGCTAAGGCCGCGCACGTTTACGGCGCCGGTGCATCGGTCCGATGCGCCGCCGCCACGGCCGCCGCGGCATCGAGCATGCCGACGCCGCAGCGCGCGCGATCGGGTTCAGCCGAGCAGTTCGATTCCGCCGGATAAGCGCGGGCGCTCGCCCTCAGTTTTTCGCGGATGGCGGCGGACGAGAGGTTGGGCTGCACGGCGAGCATCAACGCCACCGCGGCCGAGACATGCGGCGCGGCCATGCTCGTGCCGTTCTGATTTCGATAGCTGTCTTCGCCGGGCACGGTGAGCCCCGCATTCGAGGTCGACAGGATATCGACGCCCGGCGCGCCCAAATCGATGCGTTCGCCCGAGTTGCTAAACGCGGGCATATTGCCCCGCGCATCGATCGCGGCGACGGCGATCGCGCCGCGGCAACTGGCCGGCTCGCCCACTTCGATGCCCCCGTTGCCCGCTGCCGCGATTAGCGTCGCGCCGTGTGCGAGCACGTCGTCGATGGCCGCTTGCATCGCGCGCCCGCAAGGCTGTGACGTTCCGAGGCTCATGTTGACGACCTTCGCCGGATGGGCATTGGCCGGTACGCCGGGAACCGGCAGCCCCACTGCCCAACGCATGGCGTCGATGATGTCGCTGGCCGGTCCCCCGCATTTGCCGAGTGCGCGCACCGGTAAGATGCGCGTTTGCCAAACGCCTCCGGCACCCCCCATCTCGTTATTGACCACCGCCCCGATCGTGCCGGCGACATGCGTGCCGTGCCATGTACTGTCGCTCGTGAGGCGGTCGGTGCCGTCGCACACGAACGATTCCTCCGCTGTGACCCAGTCCCCCGGGTCCGAGGCGTCCGCGTCTCTGCCGTCGCCGTCGTTGGCGTTCATGGGATCGGTCAGGAAGTCGTACCCAGGTAAAACGTTCGCGATGATATCGGGATGCGGCCGATAACCGGTGTCGATCACCGCGACCACCGCTTCGCTCGATCCCGTCGTCGTGTCCCATGCCGCGTCGAAGCGCGCCGCGCCCACGGCCCCGCGATAGCCCCATTGCTTCTCGAAGAGCGGATCGCTCGGCGCGAGTTGGCGGTAAAGGCGATAGTCGGGCTCGGCGTATTCGATCTCGGGTTGAGCTTGCAGCCGCGCCGCGATCTCATTGGCCGTATCGTCGCGCACGGGGCTGTCGAGCGTGACCACGTGCGCTGCCCCGGACATCGGCCGGGTGCCGACGACGCGCTCCGCCGAGCGCCGCGTGCGACCGGCCGGCGGTGCCTCGCTTTCATGCAGCACGCGCTCGACGGCGCGCCGCGCGAGTACCGCGTGCGCTTCTTCCTCCCCGGCGTTCGGATGATTCGCTTGTGGCGTCGCGGATGCTTTGACCTTAACGATGAACTGCGTCACGCGCTCTTTCGATGCCGGTCCGGTAGGGGTATCGGTTTCCGCGGCCCGAACATCGGGCATGGAGGGGCACAACGAAAGCAACGCGGCGGCGACGAAACAATTCGCAATGGGTCGGCACGGTGTCATGAGCGCTCCTATCGGCTCGTTGTGAAAGCAAATAGAAAGCTTGCTCAGCACGAATCGTTCCCGAGCTTGAAACGGGCCAGGCGGGTTCGCACACCCTGCGCAGCCGGCGGATGCCGGCTACTTCGATAGCCGGATAGCCCGGTCAGGGCTCGCCACGCATCGCATCCGCGCGGGCCAGCAACAGCGCTCGCTCACGGGCGTTTTGCGTCATCGCCGCGGCGCGTTCGAACTCCGCGCGTGCTTCGTCGCGCCGGCCCAGCTTGGCGAGGAAATCGCCGCGCACGCTCGGCAGCCAGTGATAGCGCGCGAGCGCGGGGTTGGCCGCGAGCGCTTCGACGATCTCGAAACCCGCTTGCGGCCCGTACGCCATGCCCACCGCCACTGAGCGGTTCAACTCCACGACGGGTGACGGGGCGATTTGGGCGAGCGCGTCGTAGAGCGCGACGATCTGCGCCCAATCGGTGTCTTCGGCGCGATGCGCCCGGGCATGGCACGCGGCCAGTGCCGCTTGCAACGCGTAGGGGCCCAATGCGCCGTCAAGCGCTTGCGCTCGCTCGAGCGCCGCAAGACCGCGCCGAATCAAGAGCGGATCCCAGCGCGAACGATCTTGGTCGGCCAGCAGCACCGGGTGGCCGTTCGCGTCGATGCGCGCGTGCAGTCGCGAAGCCTGCAACTCCATCAGCGCGACTAGGCCCTGTACTTCGCTATCGTCGCGCATGAGCTCGGCGAGGACTCGACCCAGCCGCAGCGCCTCGTCGCATAGTGTGGGCCGCGTCCAATCTTCGCCGGCGGTGGCCGCGTAGCCTTCGTTGAAAATGAGGTAGACGACTTCGAGCACCGACGCCATCCGCGCGGCCCGCGCATCGGCATGCGGCACTTCGAACGGTACGCGTGCCTCGCGCAGGGTGCGCTTGGCTCGGACGATGCGCTGTGCGATCGTCGGCTCGGGCGTCAGAAACGCGCGCGCGATTTCATGCGTGGCCAGGCCGCCGAGCAGCCGTAACGTCAGCGCGACGCGCGCGTCCATCGACAGCACCGGATGACACGCCGTGAAAATCAAACGCAGCAAGTCGTCGCCGATGTCGTCGGCGCGCGCCGCATCGATCGAGTCGACGAAATCGGGGACGACGTGCGCCTCGAGCGCGTCCAGATCGCGCCCGATCGCCTCGTGCTTGCGCGCATGCAACGCGTCTTGCCGCAGTTTGTCGAGCGCGCGATGCTTGACCGTTGCCATGAGCCAAGCGCCGGGATTCGCGGGTACGCCGTCTCGCGGCCAGTGTTCGAGGGCCGCGATGAGCGCGTCCTGCGCGAGCTCCTCCGCCACGCCGATGTCGCGAACGAGCCGCGCGGCATGGGCGACGACGCGCGCCGCCTCGATGCGCCAGACCGCTTCGATCGCGCGGTGCGTGGGCGTGTTCATGGTCAACGCCGGCTCGCTTCGAGTTCGCGAAAACGGTCGATCGCCTCGCCGGGCTCGAAGTCCTCGAGCTCGAACAGCGGTCTCACCTCGATTTCGCCGTCGGCCGCCTCTCCGAACGGCGCCGGAAAGCGCCTGGCCCACTCGAGCGCCTCCTCGCGCGAGCGCACCTGTATCAGCGTGTAGCCTGCGATCAACTCCTTCGTTTCGGCGAACGGGCCGTCGACGATCGTGCGTGTGCCGCCCGAATAGCGCACGCGCCAGCCTTCGCGACTGGGCTTGAGCCCATTCGCGTCGAGCAGCACGCCCGCTTTCGCCAACTCCTCGTGATAGGTCGTCATCGCGGCCATCAACGCTTGCTCCGGCATGACGCCGGCCTCGCTGCGGGCGGTGGCCCGGACCATGATCATGTAACGCATCGATTCGCTCCTCGCAGAAGATGGAGGCCGCTTACCGGCTCCTAACGCTACGACGAACGACGAGGGCCGCCATCGACACGGTCTCGCGATTTGTTGATTCGAGCCTGCCGGGCTTATTCGTAGCAAGGCGCCAAACGCCGGACTTCGACCGTGCACCATTGGGCGGCCGGACATTCGGCGGCAATGGCGAGTGCCTCTTCTTCTCGATCGCAGTTGAGCAAGTAAAAACCGCCGACCATTTCCTTGGCTTCGGCGAAAGGGCCATCGATGAGGCGGCGCTCGCCGCCGCGTACTTCGACGCGCACCGCTTCCTCGGTCGAGGCCAGCGACTGGGCGGCCTCGAGCAAGCCGCGCGCTTTCAAGCCCTCGCCGAAGCGGACCATCGTGTCGTAGGCGGCGCGAGCTTCGTCGGGTGTGCGTTCGGCGCGCTGGCCGATCGGCTCGACGATCAACAACAGGTAGGACATGGACGACTCCTAGGGATCGAACGCGCCGGGACAGGCGCGACACTCGCCAAGAAGCATAGAGCAGCCATCGCGGGCTCGCCACGAAGCGAGCAAGCGTCTTTTTCCGTCAGGGCGTCATCGCATTGGCGTCGGCTTGGCGCAACGCCGTCATATTGCCGACGAAGGCGTCGGCGATCTGCCGAGCCAAAGCGGCGATCGCGGCATTGCGGTCGGTCCGTTCGAACGAGAGCTTGGCCGGGACGACATAAGGGGTCCAGGGGCGCTCGCTTCCCGAGGCGGCGGCCGCAGGCGGGACGCCGATGATCGCAAACGGCGTGTCGGCGCCGTGCTCCAAGTCCGCGACGGTGACCGAAACGTCGGCGCCGAGCGCCTCAGAGCCGGAGCCCGAGGCCGTGCCGTCGTCAGCGGCGGGTTGCGTCTCGCCTTGCAAATGAAAGACGCCGCCGATCAGCCAGCCCACGACCGGCGGTTGGTCGCCGGGTGCGAGGTAGCGGGCCGCGATGCCGGCGTGATTGAGCCTTTGGACCACGGCTTGCGCGACGAGTCCCGCGTCGTGTCCGGCCGCGTGCGCGTGCAGCGCCGCTCGCAGGCGCGCGAGCAGTCCGGCGGCGGAGGCGTTGACAGGCACCGCGACGAAATTCGTGACATAGACAGCGTCGGGCACGCCCGCCATGGGCGGCGGTCCCTGACGAACGGGTGTGACGGGCGCGCTCGGCGCGGGCACCGGAGCGGTGGGGGCGACGGTGACCTGCGCGACCGCCTGCGGCGCGACGGTCATCCGCTGGTCCTCGTCCGGGGGGCTGGAGATGGGACCGCCGACGATAGGATCGCCCGCCGCGGGATCGCCCGCTATCGAGTCTCCCCCGGCCCGGTCGAGTTGCGTTTGCGCGCTGGCTGGGGAGATCGCCGCGATGGCGGCCCAAATTGTGAACGCCGTAACCGTGCGGCCGAGATTTCGCATGACTGCTGTTAACCGAATCGTCAATCCGGCGCCTAGGTTAAGGCGGCCATGTGACAGGCGTCAACGGATGGCCGCGCGGCGCCGCGTCATTTTACCGAAACGGTTGCGAAGTCCTGCCGGCCGAAGGCGCTGACTTTGTAGCCCTCCACCGATTTGCGCGTGATGGCGCTCGCGGTCGGGTAGCCGAGCGGAATCCACAGCGCTTGGTCGTGAATCACCTTTTGCGCCGCCTCGTAGTCTTTCGTGCGAGCGGATTGATCGGCCGTGGCGCGTCCGTCCGCGATCAGCTTGTCGAGCTTGGGATCGCAGAAACGGGCGAAGTTGATGCCCGACTTCACGCCGTTGCAGCTAAAGAGCGGCGTGAGGTAGTTGTCGGGGTCGCCGTTGTCGCCGGCCCACCCCATGAACAGCAGATCGTGTTGCCCTTGCTTGGCTTGCTTGATCAGCTCGCCCCATTCGATGACCTTGACCTCGGCTTTCACGCCGATCTTGGCCAGATCAGCTTGCAGCAATTCCGCGCCGGCTTTCGGCTTCGGATTCAGCACGCTGCCTTGCGGACGTACCCAGATCGTCGTCGAGAACCCGTTCGGGTATCCCGCCTGGGCTAGCAGCGTGCGCGCCTTGGCCGGATCGTAGGGGTAGGCGTCGACGGCCTGATCGTAGCTCCAGGTCGACGGCGGATAGGGATTCACGGCTGGCGTGGCGGTGTTGTCGAAGACCACTTTCAAGTAGGTGGCACGATCGAATGCCATATTGATCGCTTGCCGCACGCGTTCGTCGTCGAGCGGCTTCTTGCTCGTGTTCAGCGCCACGAAGGCGGTCATGAAGGCCGGCGTTTGCACGATCGCGAGCGACTTGTCGCCCTTCGCGGCGGCGATGTCCTCAGGCTTCGGCGAGAGCGCGATCTGACATTCGTCGGCTTTCACTTTTTGCGCTCGCACGGTGGGGTCGGGGGTGATCGCGTAGATGAGCCGGTCGACCTTCGGCTTGGGCCCCCAGTAAGCGGGGTTGACGTCGTAGCGGATCACGGCGTCTTTCGTGTAGCTCTTGAGCACGAACGGTCCCGTGCCGATCGGCTTGGCGTTCAGATCGGTCTGCTTGCCGGCCTTGAGCAGTTGATCGGCATATTGCGCCGAATAGATCGATGCGAAGCCCATCGGCAGCATCGGAACGAACGTCGCGTTCGGCTCGTTCAGATCGAATTCCACCGTGTGCTCGTCCACCTTCTTCACGGCCTTCACGAGTTTGACGAGCCCCATCGACTGCGCGTGCGGGAACCCGTTCGGACCAGCCACCTTGTGCCAGGGATTGGCGTCGTCGAGCATCCGATCGAACGTGAAGACGACGTCGTCGGCGCTCAAGGGCCGCGATGGCTTGAAGTAATCGGTCGTTTGGAACGCTACGTTCGGGCGCAGATGGAACGTATAGACGAGGCCGTCGCCGCTGACGTCCCACTTTTCGGCCAGCGCGGGGACGACCTTTTTGGCCGCCTCGTCGTAATCGACGAGCGTGTTGAAAACGACGTCGGCCGACGCGTTCGTGGTGACGAGGGAGTTGAATTGCACGACGTCGAACCCGTCGGGGCTCGCCTCGGTACACACGGTGAGCGGCTTGGCGAATGCAAGAGCGGGCAACACGGCGAGCGTGGCGGCGAGCAGTTTGACGTGCATGAGGTCTCCGTTTCGGACGGGTGCAGCCGCGCACGAGCGCGGCGAGGCAGCGAGCCAATGAGCTTAGCCCAAGCGCGCGGCATCGACAACGACGCTCCGTTTATATCGATATGCTTGCGAGGGCCCGCCAAGGATCGCGGCTTAGCGCGCCTCGCCCACCGCCCGCGGCTTTCTCGGTGCTTTTTCGAAAAGGCGGTCGTATAGCCAGCGCGGCAAGCATCGGAGCAAGACCGCGACGATCCCCATCGGCCAAGGCAATACGGCGAACCGGGTCTTTCTCGCGATGGCCGCGGCGGCTTTCTGCGCAAAGCGCTCGGCGTCCATCAGAAACGGCATGCGATACGGATTGTGGGCCGTCATCGGCGTGCGGATATAGCCCGGGGCGATCGTCACGACCGCTACGCCGAACGGGCGCATCTCCACGCGCAGCGATTCGAGATAGGTCAGTGCGGCCGCCTTCGATGCGCTGTAGGCACCCGAGCCGGGCAACCCGCGCACGCCGGCTACGCTCGCGATGCCGACGAGCGTGCCGCGCCGCGCCTCGGTCATCGCCCTGACGAACGGTTCGAACGTGGCCGCCATGCCGAAGCAATTGACGTCCATGACTTCGCGGAATGTCTCGAGATCGCCGTAGCCGGTCGCCACGCCCTTGCTGATGCCGGCGTTGGCGATAACGATATCGGGCAAGCCATGTTCGCCGATGAACTGCGCGGCCGCGTGCGCGAGCGCTTGCGTATCGCGCACGTCGGCCGAATAGGTGGAGATGGAAACTTGGGGGAAGCGGCGAGCCAACTCGGCGAGGGCATCGAGGCGGCGAGCCACGAGCCCGAGCGTGGCGCCTTGCCGCGCGTATTGCTCGGCAAGGGCAAGACCGATGCCGCTCGAGGCGCCGGTGATGAAGACTTTGGACGGAGAGTTCATACCGGCACCCGCGTGCATCACATCTTCTTCGCGCGCACTTGCGACACGAGATAGTCGAGCACTTGGATCGTGCCGGTCAGGCTATCGGTTGCGGCCGGGCCCGTCTCGTACTTGCCCTGCACGGCCAGCGTCGGCACGCCGTCGATCTTGTAGTCCTGGATCATTTGCTTATCGCGGTTCAGCTCGGCCTGGGTGGAGAACGAGTTGTACGCGGCCAGGAATTTCTTCGGATCCACGCCCTTCGTAGCCAGGAATTTGGCCTGGTCTTCCGGCGTCAGCAGATAGTTCTTGTTGACATGGATTTCATGAAAGACGGCCGGCGTCAGTTGTTGCACGAGGCCCAGCGCGTCGAGTGCGTGAAGGAGCTTCGAATGCGGGATGAAATCGTCGCGAAAGGCGACGGGCACGCGCTTGAACACGACGTCCGGCGGCAGTGCCTTCACCCATTTTTCGAGGTACGGGTCGAACTCGTTGCAGTGCGGGCAGCCGTACCACATGAATTCGATGACTTCGATCTTGCCGGCGGGCACGTCGACCGGCTGCGGCGTTTTCAGGACCGTGTAGTCCTTCGACGCGACGGGGGCGGACGGAGAAGCTTGCGCGACGCCCGCGCCGACGACGGCCAGGCTGACGGAAAACAAAAGCGTGCGGATCAGTTTTTTCATTGTGGGCTCGTGGGTACGATGAACGTTGAACGCCTTGCTGCCGACACCGTGGCGGCTGGCCTTATCGGCACATGCGCGTCGCGGCACCCGCTGCCGAATGAGACTCGCGCCGTCCCCGCATGGTTCATCGGAAGACGGCGGGTCGCCACCTGTGCGTTACTGCTTGGTAAAGCGGATCACCGCCGTGTCGATGCCGGCATCGGACAGGCGTTGGCGCGTCGCATTCATTTCGTCGAATTTCGAGAACGGTCCGATGCGCACGCGGAAATACGTGACACCGCCGGCGTCGCGTTGCGATACCTTCGATTCGAAGCCTTGGAATGCCAAGCGCGCGCGTTGTTGCTCGGCGTCGGCCGCCGTCTTATAGGCGCCGACTTGCAGGAAGTAGCCCGTATTCGCGTCGTTCGCGCCGGCCGCCGGATGCGCCGCGTTATTGGCGTTCGGCGTGACCGCGGGCGCCGCGTTCGCCGTTTGCGCGGGCTTTTTCTGCTGTGCCGGGTTTTGGCCGTTCGCTTGGGCCGGCTGCTGTTGCGCGGGCGCGCTGGCTGCATTGGCCGCCGCGTTCGAAGCGCCGTTCGCGGACGGCACTTCGACGATTTGCGGCTCTTGCAGCAAGCCTGGCGCTTGCGCCGGCGTGGCCGGCTGCCCGGACGATTGGCCGGGGGCCGTATTCGGCGGAGGCGTTTGCTGAGCGGCCTGCGGCACGGGCTGCCCGGGCGACTTGCCTTGCAGCGCGCGGTTCGGGTCGTATTGCTGCTCGATCGTTCCGGCCTCGGAGGCGCCGCCGGGGGCCACCTTGGCCACGAAAGGCGTGGGCGCGCGCGTGATGTACAGCGCCACCACGACGGCGATCGCCAGGCCGACGATCAACCCCAGCACGATGCCGAGAAACGTGCTTCCGCTTTGCTTCGCTGCCCGAGGGGCGGCGCTTCGTCCCGACGGACGTCCGCTTTGCGAATCGGCGTGCTGTTTCCCCTTGGGGGACGTGCTGCGTGGCGCGGTACGGCTCGGTTTTGCCATTGTCTGAATCACCTGCGAAAGAAGCCCGGAGGGCGGCGCCCGGCGCATGCCTAGCGTCAGGCCGCGAGAAGGGCGGCCACCGATTATAGCGATGGCGCGCGGCGGCGCGCGGCGAACCCGCGCGATGTGTTACATCTTGGCCGGAGAGGACACGCCGATGATCGCGAGCCCGTTGGCGAGCACTTGGCGCGTCGCCGCGAGCAGCGCGATACGGGCGTCGCGTTCCGCTTGGGAATCGACGAGAACGCGCTCGGCATTGTAGAACGAGTGGAATTCGCTCGCGAGCTCGCGCAGATAGAACGCGATCGCATGCGGCGCGAGTTCCGACGCCGCATGCGTGAGCATGTCGGGATACTCGGCCAGCTTGTGCATGAGCGACATGGCGCGCGCGCTCGTGAGCACCGAGACGTCCGTTTGCGGCAGGCTCGCTTCGTCGCCCGCGTAGCGCGTCTTCCATTCGGCGAGAATCGAGCAAATGCGCGCGTGCGCGTATTGGACGTAATAAACCGGGTTCTCGTCGTTTTGCTTGAGCGCGAGATCGACGTCGAACACGAACTCGGTGTCGGCCTTGCGCGAAATGAGGAAGAAGCGCACGGCATCGCGCCCGCGCTGAATGGTCGCCTCGTCGAGCAGATCGGGCGCGGCTTCCTGTCCCGGCACCGCGCCGCCCGACCATTCGATCAAGTCGCGCACGGTCACGTAGCTGCCGGCGCGCTTCGAGATTTTCACCTCTTGGCCGTCGCGCATCACGGTGACCATCTTATGCAGCACGTAGTCGGGATAGCCCTTCGGGATGCCGACGCCGAGCGCCTGCAAGCCCGCGCGCACGCGTGCGATCGTGCCGTGGTGATCCGAGCCTTGTACGTTGATGACCTTTTCGAAGCCGCGCTCCCACTTGGTGACGTGATAAGCGACATCGGGCAGGAAATAGGTGTACGTGCCGTCGGATTTGCGCATCACGCGGTCTTTGTCGTCGCCGTATTCGGTCGTGCGCAGCCATAGCGCGCCGTCTTGCTCGAAGGTCTTGCCCGCGGCCACGAGCGCATCGACGGTCTGCGCGACGCGCCCTTCCGTGTAGAGCGACGACTCGAGATAGTAGCGGTCGAACTTCACGCCGAATGCCTGCAAGTCCATGTCTTGCTCGTGGCGCAGATAGGCCACGGCGAACTTGCGGATCGCGTCGAGATCGTCGATGTCGCCCTTGCCCTTGACCGGCTCGCCGTCCTTGGCCGCCACCGTCTCGCCGTTCATGTAATCGTGGGCGATGTCGGCGATGTACTCGCCGTTGTAGGCGGCTTCCGGCCAGCCGGCATCGCCGGGCTTTACGCCCTTCGCGCGCGCCTGCGTGGAGACGGCCAGGGTATGGATCTGCACGCCGGCGTCGTTGTAGTAGAACTCGCGGTGAACGCCGTAGCCTTGGCTCGCGAGCACGTTCGCCAGTGCGTCGCCGAGCGCCGCTTGGCGGCCGTGGCCCAAGTGCAGCGGACCGGTGGGGTTCGCCGAGACGAATTCGACGAGCACGCGCTTGCCGGCGCCGTGAGTCGAGCGTCCGAAGCCGGCGCCCTCGGCGATCACCGCGCCGACGACCGCTTGCTTCGCCTTGGACGTGAGCCGCAGGTTGATGAAGCCGGGGCCGGCGATCTCGGCCGCATCGATCAGGTCCTTGGCGGCCGGCTGAGCGAGCAGCGCATCGACGATGCGCTGGGCGAGTTCGCGCGGATTCTTTTGCAGCGGCTTGGCGATCTGCATGGCGACGTTGCAGGCGACGTCGCCATGGGCGGCGGCCTTCGGGCGGTCGAGCGCGATCGCGGGCTTGACGGCGGCGACGCCGTTCGATTCGGTGACGACTTGCTGGACGCTGGCGGCGAGCAAGGCTTCGAGATTTTGTTTGTGTGCGGGCAGCATGCTGTTTCAGTACGGTCGGCTTGAGCAGTCCGCGGGGCGGACGCGATGGGTTGGCGGGGAGGGCGAACCGGCGGTCTCGCCATCTTCGCGCTCGCGCTGCGCGAACGCGCGCGTTTATCTCTAGCCGGATTTTAGCAGGTGCTAATATGTCTCAATGAGGCGTCCGCCAAGGGAGGGCGCGGCCGGCGCGGTTCGGCGCGGGCCGCGCTGCCTGGGGCAAGCGGTGTCATGACGCTGTCAGGCGTGGTAAACAAAACGAAGGAAACGGGTCCATCATGTTGATTACATTTAAATGTCGTGCGGCGCCGGATGTCGTCATGCTCGAAAATCTGGCTCAGTATCTCGTCGGCATCGTCGGCAAGCAGTTGGGTGCGCGCGGCGTGATTACTCACGACGAATTGCCCCAGGCGATTTCGAAGCTCGAGGCGGCGATCGTGACGGACAAGCGGGAGATTGCCGAGCACGAAGGGCACTTCCACGAAGGGGAAGAAGGGCACGAGCCGCACGAGTTGCCGATCGGCCTCGCGCAGCGCGCTTTCCCGTTTCTCGACATGCTGCGCGAGGCGCAACGCGAAAACGCCGACGTTCTCTGGGGCGTTTGAGCCGTCAAGCGCGCACCTCGGCCCCGCGGTAAGCGTTGCCGATTTAGTCGGAAAAAAGCCCGGTTCACGCATGCTCGCGCGAACCGGGCTTTTCTTTTTCCTTCGAGCGGTTACAGCAACGGCGCCAATGCGCGCTCGGCGTCGTTCAGCGCGATTGCGTTCCGGCGGGCGAAGTCTTCCACCTGGTCGCGACCGATCTTGCCGACCGAGAAGTAGCGGCTTTCCGGATGCGCGATGTAAAAGCCCGAGACGCTGGCGGCGGGCAGCATGGCCAGCGATTCGGTCACCGTCATGCCCACTTCGTCGGCCTTGAGCGTGGCGAACAGATCGCGTTTGACGAGGTGATCGGGGCAGGCCGGATAGCCTGGCGCCGGCCGGATACCGGCATAGCGTTCGGCGATGAGCGCTTCGTTATCGAGCGTCTCGCCGGCCGCATACCCCCACAGTTCCCGCCGTACGCGCGCGTGCATCGCTTCCGCGAACGCTTCGGCCATGCGATCGGCCAGTGCCTTGAGCATGATTGCGCTGTAGTCGTCGTGGTCGGCCAGGAATTGCTTTTCCTTCGCGTCGACGCCGATGCCCGCCGTCACGGCGAACATGCCGATGTAATCGGCCACGCCCGAATCTTTCGGCGCGATGAAATCGGCGAGCGAGCGGTTCGGGCGCATCACGCCGTCCACGACGGGCCGCACGCTCTGCTGGCGCAGGTTGTGCCAGGTCATCGCGACTTGCGAGCGCGTTTCGTCCGTGTAGATCTCGATATCGTCGTCGCCGACGGTATTGGCGGGCAGCAGCGCGATCACGCCGTTTGCCGTCAGCCAACGGCCCGCGATCAGCCGTGCGAGCATCGACTTCGCATCGGAGAACACGCGGCGCGCCGATTCGCCGACGATTTCGTCATTCAAAATCGCGGGGTACGGGCCGGCAAGATCCCAGGTCTGGAAGAACGGGCCCCAGTCGATATAGTGGGCCAGCTCGCTCAAGTCGTAGTTCTTGAATACGCGCCGCCCCACGAAGGCCGGTTTGACGGGCCGGTAAGCGGCCCAATCGATCTTCGTCTTGTTCGCGCGCGCTTGGGCGAGCGTCACCATCGGCTGCGCCTTCTTATTGGCGTGCTGCAGGCGAATGCGGTCGTATTCGGTCTTCAGTTCGTCGAGATACTTCGCCGCGCCTTCGTCGGAGAGCAGGTTCGACGCCACCGAGACCGAGCGCGATGCGTCGGGCACATAGACGACGGGCCCCTCGTAATTCGGCGCGATCTTGACGGCCGTATGCACGCGAGACGTGGTGGCGCCGCCGATCAAGAGCGGAATCTTCTTGATGCGGAAGTAGTCGTCGCGCTGCATTTCGGAGGCGACGTAGGCCATCTCTTCGAGGCTTGGCGTGATGAGGCCCGATAGGCCGACGATATCCGCGCCTTCCACCTTCGCTTTGGCGAGGATCTCGTTGCACGGGACCATGACGCCCATGTTGACGACTTCGAAGTTGTTGCACTGGAGCACGACCGAGACGATGTTCTTGCCGATGTCGTGCACGTCGCCCTTCACGGTGGCGATGACGATCTTGCCCTTCGCCCGCACGTCGCCGCCGGCCTCGGCCACCTTTCGCTTTTCCTCTTCGATGAACGGAATCAAATGCGCAACGGCTTGCTTCATGACGCGCGCCGATTTGACGACCTGCGGCAGGAACATCTTGCCCTGGCCGAACAAGTCGCCGACGATGTTCATGCCGTCCATCAGCGGGCCTTCGATCACGTTGATCGGCCGTCCCCCGGCCGCGGCGATCTTTTGGCGGGCTTCCTCGGTATCTTCGACGATGAAGTTCGTGATGCCGTGCACGAGCGCGTGAGCCAAGCGCGCCTCGACGCCCTGGTTGCGCCACTCCAGGTTCTCTTCCTTCTTGGCCGCGCCGGTCTTGAACCTGTCGGCGATCTCGAGCAGGCGGTCGGTCGCGTCGGCGCGGCGATTGAGGATCACGTCCTCCACGCGCTCGCGCAGCTCGGGATCGAGGTCGGCATAGACGCCGAGCTGGCCGGCGTTCACGATGCCCATATCCATCCCGGCCTGGATCGCGTGGTAGAGAAACACCGTGTGGATCGCTTCGCGCACCGGGTCGTTGCCGCGGAACGAGAACGAGACGTTCGATACGCCGCCGCTCACCTTGGCGTACGGCAGATGTTGCTTGATCCAGCGCGTGGCTTCGATGAAGTCGACGGCGTAGTTGTTGTGTTCCTCGATGCCCGTGGCGACGGCGAAGATGTTCGGATCGAAGATGATGTCCTCGGGCTCGAAGCCCACTTCGTCGACGAGTATTCGATACGAACGCTGGCAGATCTGGGTCTTGCGCTCGAACGTGTCGGCTTGGCCCGTTTCGTCGAACGCCATGACCACGGCGGCGGCGCCGTAGCGTCGAATCAACCTTGCATGATGGCGGAAAGCGTCTTCGCCTTCCTTCAGCGAGATCGAATTGACGATGGCCTTGCCTTGCACGCATTTGAGCCCCGCCTCGATGACTTCCCACTTCGAGGAGTCGATCATGATCGGCACGCGGGCGATGTCGGGCTCGGAGGCGATCAGATTCAGAAAGCGCACCATGGCCGCTTTCGAATCGAGCATCGCTTCGTCCATGTTGATGTCGATGATCTGGGCGCCGTTTTCGACTTGCTGCCGCGCAACCGCGAGCGCCTCGTCGAATTGGCCGTTCAGGATCATTCGAGCGAACGCTTTGGAGCCCGTCACGTTCGTGCGCTCGCCGACGTTGATGAAGAGCGCGCCCGAGGCGACGTTAAACGGCTCGAGGCCGGCAAGACGCATCATGTGTTCGGTCATGGTTCTCGTCGATGGATGGCGGTAAGCGTGGACAAAGAGCGTGGCAACGCGCGTTTCAAGCCGCGTCGCGATAATGTGCCCACGCGCGCGGCTTCACGCCGCTCAACGCTTTGGCGATGGCCGCGATGTGTTCGGGCGTCGTGCCGCAGCACCCGCCGGCGAGATTCACGAGCCCGGCTTGCGCGAATTCCTTCAACTGGCGCGACGTGTCCTCGGGCGTTTCGTCGAAGCCCGTGTCGCTCATCGGGTTCGGCAAGCCCGCATTGGGATAGCACGACACGTACGTGTCGCAAATCTTGGCGAGCTCGGCGATGTACGGGCGCATCAACGCGGCGCCGAGCGCGCAATTGAGCCCGAACGTCAGCGGTTTCGCGTGACGCAGCGAATTCCAAAACGCTTCGACCGTCTGCCCCGACAAAATGCGGCCCGAGGCGTCGGTCACCGTGCCCGAAATCATCACCGGCAGCACTTGCCCCGTGTTCTCGAACAATTCGTCCAGCGCGAAGAGCGCGGCCTTCGCATTGAGCGTGTCGAAGATCGTCTCGACGAGGAACAGATCCGCGCCGCCCTCGAGCAGTGCTTGCGCCTGCTCGTAGTAGGCCGCGCGCAATTCATCGAACGTGACGTTGCGCGCGCCGGGATCGTTGACGTCGGGGGAAATGCTGGCCGTTTTCGGCGTCGGTCCGATCGCGCCCGCGACGAAGCGCGGCTTGTCCGGCGTCGAGTATTTGTCGCACGCCTCGCGCGCCAGCTTGGCTGAGGCGAGGTTCATCTCGCGCGCGAGCGACTCCATGCCGTAGTCGGCCTGGGCGACCGTCGTGGCGCCGAACGTATTCGTTTCGATGATGTCCGCGCCGGCCGCCAGATATTGCTCGTGGATCTCGGCGATGATCTGCGGTTGCGTGAGCGAGAGCAGCTCGTTGTTGCCTTTCACGTCGCGCCCGTAGTCCTTGAAGCGTTCGCCGCGATAGCGCGCTTCGTCGAGCTTGTAGCGCTGGATCATCGTGCCCATCGCGCCGTCCAGAATCAGGATGCGCGAGGCGAGCAGCGCGGGCAGCGCGGCGCCTCGCGTGTAGGGCGTGGATGCGGTGGCGGACGGATTCATGGCGAGCGGGCTCGTTCGTGGCGTAATCGGGGAAAGCGTCATTGTAGCGGCTGGCGGCTACGCCCGCCGGTGGGGCGCCGGACCGGGGCAGCGGGCAACGCCCAAAAGAAAACCCCGTCCGGCAAGCCGGACGGGGTTCGATGGGGATGTCGTGCCGCCTTACGGCCTGTCGACCGTCAGTGCAGAACCACGGGCTGGGTCATCAAGCTGTCGAATTGACCGAGGAACTCGTCTACTTCGTCGAGCGTGGGCTCTTCCTCGATCAGTTTGCGTACGTGCTCTCGAAACTGTGCCGCCATCGCACCGTCGATGAAGATCTCGCGCTGCGTGTTTTTGTCTACGATTTCGTAGCCACCTGCGTTCATCGCCAGGTGGTCCGATTGCGGTGCGAACTCGACGACACAATAGTTGGGGCTGTTGTAGATCATTTGCATGGCGACACTCCTTATTCCGATTGGCTCCTGGCCGTTTTCCGCCCAGTACGTGGAGCGTGTTGCATGGAATTTCAAGGGGTGGGTCTTAAACGACGCTTAAAACGGGTTGGAACATTGCAACTAAATGTTCGCCCCCCGACCACAACCGCAAGTCTCAAGCGTCGTCGACCTATAAGTTAGACCCCAATCATGCAAAACGTTCGAGCGGCAAGGGAAAACATCGAGGATCGTCCGTGTGCCTCGACACACTTGATAACGGCACGCGCGAGCCGCCGGTTTAGGGGTGTTCGCGCGCCGGCCCGGGTTCGGCTGCCGGGGCATCGGACGAGTCATCCGGTGTCTTTGCCACGGATGTTGCATTTTCCGCGCCCGGGGGGCGCAAGGGACCACGCCACACCAGTTCGATCTGCGAGCCGTTCGGTTCTGTTTGCATGATACGTGCGGGTAGCCAGCCTAGCGAAGGGGCAAGCCACACATCGATACGACGCCGGTCGCCGTCGTGCCTAGGCAATCTCATAAAGTGGCGTGTATCGAGCAAACCTTCGGCAGTCCGAATCGATTCGTCGCCGATCGTCTCGATCGGCCAAAGCTCCCCGCTATCGTCGTCGGCGACGTAAAACGAGCGTGTGACGCCAGGTTTGTAGGTATCGGGATCGCCGCGCACGAGGCTTGCAAGCTGCATCACCATGCTGAAGCGGTCTTGCGCGCCGTTCGGCAGTGCGAGCGTCGCGCTCGTGCGTGTGAAGCCGATGCGTTTATCGGCGCGATCGAACGTCGTGACCTGCTCGGGGCGGCGGCCGCGCTTTTCGATATAACGCTCGGGCGCCAGACCGAACGCGTCGATGCGGCCACGGCTTTCGTAGGTGAACGTGCCGACGAACGGCAGCGGCACCGACACGAGCATTTCGTAGCCGTCGCGGTCGCTCGACCAGCGGATCGTGCCTGGCGCGTTTTCCACCCCGTTGTAAAACGTGTTGTAGTGCAAATTCCCCGAGGGCGGGACCGAAAACCGAAGGCCTGCTTGGGGTGTGCTCGCCGGCGCGGCGGCGGACGCATGCGCCGAATCGGCGCCGGATGCGCTCGCGGCGGCAGCGGCGCTGGCGGCTGCCCCGCCGGCCGCGGTGCCGGCGGCGCTCGTGGCCTCGGGCGCGGCGGGCGCCGAGGTTAGCGCATGGAGGACCGGGGCAGGCCCGGCCTGCCCGCTGCGCCGGGCGCGCACCGGTTCCGTGCGCGCCGGTGCCGGCCGGCCGAAGGCCTGGCCGCGCGCGATTGGTTGGGGCGTCAAGAGCGCTACCTGCACCGGCGGCTTGGGCGTATCGGGGGCGAACGCGTCGCGATGCCGGGCGAACCACGTCAAGGCCGCGCCGTGCAGCACCAGGGCCGCCGCCAGCGACGCGCTCCAACGCCAGGCACGGCGCGGCGCCTTGCGCGAGAGGCAAGCGGTACGGAGGGCGGGGCTGTGCGATAAGTCTGGCATGGCGAAGGGCTCGGCCATCGTCGAAACGCCCGAGGTTCGGAGCGGCGAGGCGGCTTGCGATACGCGGACAAACGCACATGATGCCCGCAAATGGCCCATCTTGCCGGGCATGGCCAAAGCGCCGGACGCCGGCGAGGCTCGATGCGAACCTTAGCGGGGCGCTTCGCTGTAGCCGAGCTCGTACGAAAGCTTACTGGCACAGGCTTTGAGCGCCAGCGCGATCTCGCCGTCCCACGCGAGATCGAACGCGCCTTCGTGCCCCAGCGCGATCAGGCCCAGTGCAAGCTCGCCCGAGGCATCGAAAACAGGCACGCAAAAGGCGTGAATCGTCGGCAGCAGCATGCCGGCCACGCGCGCCGCGCCGTGGGCGCGCACTTGCTCGAGGGCCGCTTCGAGTTCGGCTTCGGTGCGCGGGCCCGTCGCGTGCGCGGAGCGGCGCGTGTCGGCCAGTTCGCGCTCGATCATCGCGGCGGTCTTGCCGCGCGGAAGGTAAGCGGCGAACAGCAAACCCGTGGCCGATCCGAGAAGCGGCATCACATCGCCGAGCTTCAGAGACGCCTTTGCCGGGTGGCTCGATTCGGTCCAATGAACGACGGTGGGCCCGAGGTTGCCCCACACGGCGATGCCGACGGTAACGTCCAACCGGTCGCGCAACTCGCCGAGCGCAAGCCGCGCAAGCTTGACGCCGTCCACGCGAGCCAAGCGTGCGAGACCCATCTGCAGCGCGAAGCCGCCGAGTTCGTAGCGCCCCGATACGGGATCTTGCGCGACGACGCCCAAGCGCTGAAAGCTCACGAGGTAGCGGTGGGCTTTGGCGGGACTCATCTGCGCGAGCTTGGCGAGATCGCGCAGCATCATGGCGCGCGGCTCGTTCGTGAGCACCTCGAGCAGTCGAAACCCCACTTCGATCGACTGAATGCCCGAGCGCACCTTCTCCTCGCCGTCGGCGGCCTCGTCCAGTGCGTCGGGTGGTTCCGCGAGCGTGGGATCGAGCGAATCTGACGGATCGGGCGAGTGAACGTGCGTGGCGGACATGAGAAGGCGAGTGAGCGAGGCCCGAGGCATCGAAAATTAGGCGTATGTTGCCTGCGCGACCCGACCCCGCAGTCCGAGGCGATGCCGCGCATTCACCATCGTAAAATAGATTCCCTCTATCGTCATCTCATGGCTTCGACCCCCGCTAAATGAAACTTGCCACGCTCAAAGACGGTTCCCGCGACGGTCAACTGATCGTCGTTTCGCGCGATCTGCGCACGGCCGCGATCGCCGACGGCATTGCCCCGACGCTGCAGCGCGCGCTCGACGACTGGCCTTTTTACGCGCCCCAACTCGCCGAACTCTACGACGCGCTGAACCAAGGCCGCGCCCGCAATTCGTTCGCCTTCGAGCCGAAGGACTGCATGGCGCCGCTTGCGCGCGCCTATCAATGGGCCGACGGCTCGGCCTACGTCAACCACGTCGAACTCGTGCGCCGTGCGCGCGGCGCCGAGATGCCGCCGGAGTTCTGGACCGACCCGTTGATGTATCAAGGCGGCAGCGACGATTTCCTCGGCGCGCGCGACGACATCGTCTGCGCCTCGGAGGCCTTCGGCATCGACTTCGAGGCCGAAGTGGCCGTCGTGACGTCCGACGTGCCGATGGGCACGGCACCCGATGCCGCGCTCAAGGCGGTGCGCTTGCTCATGCTCGTGAACGACGTGTCGTTGCGCAACTTGATTCCGGCCGAACTCGCCAAGGGTTTCGGTTTTTTCCAAAGTAAGCCGGCGACCGCGTTCTCGCCCGTGGCGGTGACGCCCGACGAACTCGGCGAGCACTGGCGCGAGGGCCGGGTGCAGCGGCCGATGATCGTGCATTGGAACGGCAAGAAGGTGGGCCAGCCGGAGGCCGGCGTCGACATGGTGTTTCACTTCGGCCAGCTCATCGCGCACGCGGCCAAGACGCGCAATCTGCGCGCCGGCTCCATCGTGGGCTCGGGCACCGTCTCGAACAAGGATGAAAAGCGCGGCTACTGCTGCATCGCCGAGAAGCGCTGTCTCGAAACGATCGCGAGCGGCGCGCCGCAAACCGAGTTCATGAAGTACGGCGATACGGTGAAGATCGAGATGTTCGACGAAGCGGGCAAATCGATCTTCGGCGCGATCGAGCAATCGGTGGCGCCGCTGGAACGATGAGCGCGAGGCCGCGCCGGGTTTGGCCCGATGCGGGCCTCCTCGAGCGGGCCTACACTGACGAGACAAGGGCGGCGCCCGCGCGGGCCGTCGATGCACACCATAAGAGCCGACACGGATGACCGACACGACACCTGCCGACGACATGGCGCTTTACGCGCACTATCAATCGCTGCGTTTGCGGCGCCATCCGCTCGGCGTGCTCGAGATCGTCATGAGCGGCGAGGGGATGAACAAGAGCGGGTTGGCGGCGGCGGACGACCGCATGCACCGCGAACTGGCCGAGATTTGGCGCGACGTCGATCGCGACCCCCACACGCGCGTGGCCGTGATCCGCGGCGAGGGCAAAGGCTTCTCCGCGGGCGGCGACTTGGGCCTCGTCGAGCAGATGGCCGACGACTTCGAGGTACGTTCGCGGGTCTGGCGCGAGGCGCGCGACCTCGTCTACAACGTCATCAATTGCAGCAAGCCGATCGTTTCGGCGATGCACGGACCGGCTGTCGGCGCGGGGCTCGTCGCGGGGTTGCTGGCCGATGTGTCGATCGCGGCCACCGACGCGCGCATCATCGACGGGCATACGCGCTTGGGCGTGGCGGCCGGCGATCACGCGGCCATCGTTTGGCCGCTCTTGTGCGGGATGGCCAAGGCGAAGTACTACTTGCTGTTGTGCGAGGCGGTGAGCGGGGCCGAGGCCGAGCGGATCGGGCTCGTCTCGCTGGCCGTCGAGCCCGGCGATCTGCTGCCGCGCGCATTCGAGGTGGCGACGCGCCTCGCGCAGGGCTCGCAAAGCGCGATCCGCTGGACGAAATACGCGCTGAACAATTGGCTGCGCATGGCGGGGCCTACGTTCGATACGTCCTTGGCGCTCGAATTCATGGGGTTTTCAGGACCGGATGTCCGCGAGGGGATTCAATCGCTGCGTGAGCGGCGCGCCCCTCGATTTCCGGGCGGCGACGAACCGGTTTGAACGTTCAAAGCGTTTTCACGATATTTCACCGTATTCCTAGGAGCACTCGATGACCGATACCGCCGGCGACAAACCGCCATTCCCGGGCTTCCCTGGTTTTCCGCCCGCCGAGATGCTCGACAAAATGTGGGACATGATGCGTCTCACGCCATTCGGCGCCGCGTTCCCGGGGATGCAGCCGGGCTCGGCGCAAGGCTTCGGCTCGCCGCTCGCCGCGATGTCGGACATGATGTCGCCGCTCATGAACGTCGAGGAACTCGATAAACGCATCACGGACATGCGCGCCGTCGAGCAATGGCTGAAGTTGAACTTGAACATGCTGCAGTCGGCGATTCAGGCGCTCGAGGTGCAACGTGCGACGCTGTCCACGCTGCGTGCGTTCGGTGCGTTCGCGCAGGCATCGATGACGCAAGCGGCCGATGGCGCGGATACGCAAGAGCGTCCGGCCTCGCCGTGGGGCGCTTCCGCGAGCGCGCAACCGAGCGGCGCGTTCAGCCGCGCGAGCGATCCGGGCAAGGAGCAATCGACCGGGGGCGCCGGCGATAGCGGCACCGCCGGTGGCGCGGGCGATGCCCAAAGCGCCGATTCGCAAGCGGGCGCGGCGGGTGCCGGTGCGTTCGATCCGTCGGGCTGGTGGAATCTGCTGCAGTCGCAATTCAACCAGTTGGCCGCGTTTGCGATGACGCAGCCGAGCGCGGCGAGCGAGGGCGAGGCGAAGCCGGCATCGTCGAAAAAGGCCGGCGGCGCGCCCGGCGCCAAGGCCGCCGAGCCTGCCGCGAAGGCGGCCGCAGGGCCCGCCGCGAAGCGCGCGAGCGCACGCAAGCCGGCGGCGAAGGCGGCCCCGCGACCGGGCGGCGCCGCGCGCGGGGAAAAATGACATGCGCGGGTAGGCCGCGAGTGGCGCGCGCCGATCGTTCCTCGAGTTCGCGAGCCTCGCCCGCTGTTCGTTTGGGGGATACGCCGTGCGTCTGGCGCTGGTTTTGATGGGGGGCGGCGCGCGCGCCGCCTATCAAGTGGGCGCGCTGAAGGCGCTCGCGCAAATCGCGCGCGAGCTGGCGCCGGACGAGCGGGCATCGCCATTCACGATCGTATGCGGCACTTCGGCCGGCGCCATCAACGCGGCCTCGATCGCGAGCCACGCGGACGACTTCGCGCTCGGCGTGGGGCGGCTGATCGATTTTTGGTCGCATATTCGCGCCGCGCAGGTCTATCGCACGGACTGGCGCGGCGTGGCGTCGGCCGGCGCGCGCTGGCTCGCGGCGATGAGCTTCGGCTGGGCCGTGCGGCGCTCGCCGCGCGCGCTGTTCGACAATAGCCCGCTCGCCGACTTGCTGCATGGCGCGCTCGATTTCGGACGCATCGCCGATATGCTCGATGCGCACGCATTGCACGCCTTGTCGATTACGGCGCTCAGCTATTCGAGCGGCCGGCATTTGACGTTCTACCAGGCCGCGGAGTCGATTCAGTCCTGGCGGCGCGCGCAGCGAGGGGCGCGCATGGTGTCGCTTACGCCGTCGCATCTGCTCGCGTCGTCGGCGATTCCGCTTCTTTTTCCGGCGGTCCCGCTCGAACTCGATGGCTGCATCGAATACTTCGGCGACGGCTCCATCCGGCAAATCGCGCCGTTGAGCCCCGCGATTCACTTCGGCGCGCAGCGTATCGTCGTGCTCGGCGCGGCGACGCCGCGTCCAGAAGTGCCGGCGGCGGGCATCGAGAGCGGCTATCCGTCGCTCGCGCAGATCGGCCAACAAGTGCTCGCCAGCGTTTTTCTCGACTCGATCGGCGCCGATATCGAACGCATCGAACACATCAACGGCATGATTCGCCACTTGCCGCAGCAGGTCGAGCCCGAGAGCGGCTGGCGCCATGTCGACGTGTTGCCGATCGCGCCGAGCGAGCGCATCGAACTCCTGGCCGTGCGCCATCTGAAGCGTCTTCCGCTGACCGTTCGCGGGCTGCTGGGCGCCGTGGGCGGCAACCGGGCCGCCGGTGCGTCGTTCGCGAGCTATCTGCTGTTCGAGGCGGAATTCGCCAGCGAGCTCATCGAACTTGGATTTCGCGACACGCTCGCACAGCGCGAGCGGCTGGCCGATTGGATTCGCGCGACGCTTACGCGGGAGCCGGCGAGCGAAACGCCGCCCGGCGTCGAGCAGCACCGCGCACTGTCGTGAAAGCCGCGTGTCCCGCCGTTGCGGCGGCGCGTCGGCTCATATGGGGAGGCGGGCGGCGACGGCCGCGCATGCTATCATTTCAAAGCTTTCGATCCGTGGGCGAACACCGAAAAACCATGATCGCGGCTCATCGTTGCGCCGCCGTCCGCCGGACACAGCAAGGCAAGGGGCTCGGCGCGAGGCGCGGCGCCGCGTTCGATCGCCGCCGGCAGGCTCAGCGCCGGGCGGCGTCTTCACGCGCAGCACCGTCCTGCACGGCCGGCCTTGAGTTCGATCAATAAACGGATGCGATCGCAGCGTAAAATTGTGTGCTTTTCGCCGCACGTCGCGGTGATCGAACACGCGCGGCAATAGTCATACGAGTTGCAATGGGCAGACCAGGGGTGGGACCTATGAACACCATGCTTTATCCGGAACTTTACAAATCGCTGGAATCGGTCCGATGGGATATGGAGAAGGACATTCCCTGGGACAAGTTCGATCCGTCGCTGCTGACCGACGAGCAGGCGGCCACGATCAAAATGAACGCGATCACGGAATGGTCGGCGCTGCCGGCCACGGAGATGTTCCTGCGCGATAACCACCATGACAGCGACTTCTCGGCGTTCATGAGCGTGTGGTTTTTCGAGGAGCAAAAGCATTCGCTGGTCCTGATGGAGTACCTGCGCCGCTTCAAACCCGAGATGGTGCCCACCGAAGAGGAGTTGCACGCCGTGCGCTTCGAGTTCGATCCGGCGCCGCCGCTCGAAACGCTGATGCTGCACTTTTGCGGCGAAATCCGTCTGAATCACTGGTACCGCCGCGCCGCCGAATGGCACACGGAGCCCGTGATCAAGCATATCTACGAGACGATCTCGCGCGACGAGGCCCGTCATGGCGGCGCCTATTTGCGCTACATGAAGAAGGCGCTGAACAATTGCGGCGACGTCGCGCGCGCGGCCTTCTCGAAGATCGGCGTCTTGATGGCTTCGGCGCGTCGTACCGAAAAGCCGCTGCATCCCACTAATTTGCACGTGAATCGCGATCTGTTCCCGCGCGACACGATTCAATCGCGCTTGCCCGATCCCGAGTGGCTCGAGCGCTGGCTCGACGAACAGATCCGGTTCGACGACGGTTGGGAGAAGAAGGTCGTCGAGCGTATCTTGCACAACCTCTCGCTGCTGTTCGAGCGCACGTTTACGACGGCGCAAGAGCTGAACCGCTATCGCAAGGAAGTGACGGCGCGTCTGCAAGCCGCCGGCTCCGCCGAGCACCAGGCCGCTTAACGAGCCAGGCTCATCGATTGGTCGAGCCCGCCGGCGCGAGGGGAGTCGTTCTCTTCGCCCTGCGGGCTTTTTCTCACCCGAACGCTCCGCGCGGCCGGCACGGCGCCGCCCCAATTTTTCCGCTCATGTCTCCCGTCTCGTTCGAACGCAAAATCACGACGCGCGAAGCGCTCATGGCCCGGCGCGACACGCTTGCCGCGCCCGTCGTCTTCACGAACGGCGTGTTCGATATCCTGCACCGCGGTCACGTCACCTACTTGGCGCGGGCGAAGGCACTCGGCGCCACGCTGATCGTCGGGGTCAATAGCGACGCCTCCGTGCGCATGCTCGGCAAGGGCGACGACCGGCCGATCAACGTCGAGGACGACCGCATGGCGCTGCTCGCCTCGCTCGAGTGCGTGGACTGGGTGGTCTCGTTCGAGGAGCGCACGCCGGTGGAGTTGATTGCCGCGTTGCGCCCGGACGTGCTCGTCAAGGGCGGCGACTACGATATGGATGCACTGCCGGAATCGGCGCTCGTGCGCGGCTGGGGCGGGCGCGCGCTCGCCATCCCGTTCGAACACGAGCGCTCCACCACGGCGTTGCTCAAGAAGGTCCGCTCGCAAGACGGCAACGGCTAGGCGGTCAAGCGTCGCGGGCCTCGCGCGCCGCGCTCAGCCGCCGAGCGGGGCCGTGGCCACGGAGGGAGACGGGTCGGGCTGACCGACGATCACTTGCTCGGCCGCTTGTGCCTCGGTGATCGGCTTCGTCTTGAGCCATTCGGGATGGATCTGGCGCTCGATGTGGTTCGACTCGAGCGGTCCCGCCGCGGGCAACGGGCCGAGCATACCGCTCGCGAGCGCGAACGCGATCATGTTCGCGAGCAACAAAATGGCGATTAGCCAACGTAACATCGTCACGTCTCCTTATCGTTCACTTCCCTTCATCGAGTCACCGCCGCGTCCTGCGCCGCGATCAGCGCGAGCCCGGCCAGCACGAGCGCGTCGTGGCGCGTATGCGGCACATCGAGCGCTTGCGCCACTTCGTCGGCTGCGCCCCCGCCCACCACGAGCCGCACCGGAACGCCCCAAGCGCGCGATAGTTCGCGCCATGCCCGCTCGATGAGACCCGCTTGGGCGAACAGCGAGCCCGCCGCGATCGCGTGGGGCGTATCGGTCGCGAACCAATCCTGCGCCGGCGCGTCGCCGACGAGCATGCGCGCCGAGTCGCCGCCCACGGTCGGCAACTGTGCCGTATGTTCGCCGAGCGAGCGCATCATCAGCGACCAACCCGGCGCGATCATGCCGCCCGCGAATCGGCCGTCGGCCGTGAGCGCTTCGAGCGTCGTCGCGGTGCCGAGCGTCGCGATCAGCAGGGCCTCGCCGGGAAACGCGGCATGCGCGCCGATGAGGCTGGCCCAACGATCGCTGCCGAGCCGCTCGGGGGTGCCATAGCCGTTGACCACGCCGCATTGCCGGGCGCACGCACGCACGAACGTAGGCGCCAAGCCCGGCCAATGCGCCTCGATGAGCGCGCTTAGCCGCTCGGCGACCGCCTCGCCCGCTACATTCGAAATCCAGACGCCGCCCGGCGCCGGAAGCGCCGGCCATTGGGCGCCGGCGCCGGCGTCGTCCGCATGCGCGAATATGCCGCTGCGCAGGAATGTCCCAGGCCCGTCGGCGAATGCCCACTTGATGCGGCTATTGCCCGCATCGATCAATAGATACGGCGCGCGGCCGGTCATGACGCGTCGTCGGCGAGCCGCAGCGAAACGTCGCCCGTCGCGATCGCCCGCACACCCGCGGCGGTGGCCAGCAAGAGTTGCCCGGAGCCGTCGACGCCGGTTGCGGTGCCGCGCGCGAATTCGTTGCCTTTCTCGATCAGCACGACCTCGCGATTCGCATAGGCGTGATACGCATTCCAACGATCGACGAATGCCGGGAAGCCTTGCGCGCCGAAGCGTTCGATCATTTCCGTCAGCGCTTTGACGACGACGGCCAGCGTATCGGTCAAATTCGCGTTGGGCAATGCTTGCGAGAGCGCGGCGGGCGGCGTGCCGCGCGCTTGGGCGGGCATCGTCGAGGCGGCGGCCTCCAAGTCGGCCTCGAGCGCCTCGTCACGCCGCACGTTGATGCCGACACCGATCACGACGGCACTGGCGCTTGCCGTGCTCCACGCCGTCTCGATCAAGATCCCGGCCAGCTTGCGCCCGTCGAGCAGCACGTCGTTCGGCCATTTGAGCTGAAGCCGCGCGGCTTCGCTCGGGGCCAGACGCGCGAGCGCATCGACGACGGCGACCCCCGTCGCCAAGCTGAGCCCGGCGAGCCCCGCGAGCGGGCGCGGCAACACGCAAGCGAGCGAGAACGTGAGCGCGTGCCCCGGCGTCGCTTGCCAACTGCGGCCTTGCCGCCCGCGGCCCGCGGTTTGCCGATAGGCGGCCCGCACCGCGTGCACGCCCAAGGCGACCCGCTCGCGCGGCAGCGCCTTCATGCGCGCCATCAGGTCCGTATTGGTGGAGGCGGTCTCGTCGACGATTTCGAGCGCCTCGGATGGGATCGCGCCCGCGCCGCCGGCGCGCGCCCGGTCGCGATCGATGCGCCAATCGTTGCCGCGTCCGCTCTTAGCGGCGCCCGGCTCCGGTGGAGGAAAAAGGGTATCGGTCATGGCTGTATTGTAGTGGGGCCGGCGCCGAGCGGCGTGCCAACCACGCGTTCACGGTTGGGCGCGTTCGAGGGCCGCCCTCACGCGCGCCCGCTACAATGGCCGCACCTTTCTTACCATCTGGGTCTTCGTTCCTTGGACTTCGACACCCCGCCCGGCTTGCGGATCGAGTCCGGCAGCCTCGGGCCGCTCGTGACGCTGTCCGGCCAATGGACCGCGCTGGCGCTCGCGCGCGACCGCGCCCGGGCGGGCGCCACGTCGCGCCTGGCCACGCTCGCGCGCGCGGCCCCCGCGCAATGGGACCTGTCGGCCGTCGAGCGGATGGACCACGTGGGCGGACAAGCGCTCTGGCGCGTGTGGGGGCGCAAGATGCCCGAGCACATCGCGCTCACGGATACGCAACGCGATATTTTCGCGCGCATAGCACTGCTGGAGACGCAGCGCGAGGCGCCGGAGCCCGTGGAGCGGGTCGATGCCGTCACGGCGTTGGGCCGCGCGGTGCTCGGATTTGCCGATCACGCTTACGGCGGCATGGCGATGTTCGGCCGATTCGTGCTCGACGCGCTCTCGGTGATACGCCGCCCATCGCGCGCGCCATGGCTCGAGATCTCGGCGAACGTCTACGGCGCCGGGGCCAAAGCCCTGCCGATCACGGCGCTCGTCGCGTTTTTGATCGGTATCGTGCTGAGCTACCTGTCCGCGCAGCAATTGCGCCTGTTCGGCGCGAATCAGTACATCGTCAACATCCTCGGCCTGTCCGTGATCCGCGAACTGGGGCCGGTGCTGTCGGCGATTCTCGTCGCCGGCCGCTCGGGCTCCGCGATCACCGCTCAGATCGGCGTCATGCGCGTGACCGAAGAGCTCGACGCGATGCTCGTGATGGGCATCCCGCACGGCCGGCGCCTCGTGCTGCCGCGCGTCGTGGCGCTCTCGGTCGCCATGCCGCTGCTCGTCATGTGGACCAACATCGTCGCCCTCATCGGCGGCGCGCTGGCGGCGCAGCTCGTGCTCGGCATCGATATGGCTTATTTCGTGCGCGCCTTGCCGAGCGTCGTACCAATCGCCAATGTATGGATCGGGCTCGGCAAGGGCGTTGCCTTCGGTATGCTGATCGCACTCGTCGCCTGTCACTTCGGCTTTCGGATCAAGCCGAATTCGCAAAGCCTGGGCACGGGCACCACGTCGTCCGTCGTCTCCTCGATCACGGTCGTCATCTTGGCCGATGCGATCTTCGCCATCGTTTTTCAGAACGTCGGGCTATGACCGCTCCCCTCACCGCCGCCGTACGCAACCGACCCCCGCCCGCCATCGCGGAGCGCGTGATCGAGGTGCGCGATCTGACCAAGCGCTATGGGTCGATGCTCGTGCACGAGCATTTGGACTTCGACGTGCGCCGTGGCGAGATCGTCTCGATCGTCGGCGGCTCCGGTTCGGGCAAAACCACGCTCGTGCGTCAGATCCTCGGCCTCGAGGCGCCCACCTCGGGCACCATCGAGGTCTTCGGACGCGATACGCGGGCGATCGACGAACAAACGGCCCGCGTCATGCGCAGCCGTATCGGCATGCTGTTTCAACAAGGGGCGCTGTTCTCGTCGATGTCGGTCTTCGACAACGTCGCGCAGCCGATCCGCGAGTTGGGCCGGGTGCCGGCCCCGCTCTTGCACGACATCGTCATGCTCAAGCTCGAGATGGTGGGGCTGCCTTGCAAGCATGCCTCGAAAATGCCGGCGGCGCTCTCGGGCGGCATGATCAAGCGGGTGGGTATCGCGCGCGCGCTCGCGTTGGAGCCCGAATTGCTGTTCCTGGACGAGCCCACGGCCGGGCTCGATCCAAAAGCGTCGGAAGACTTCGTCGAGCTCATCGCCACGTTGCATCGCGCACTGGGCTTGACCGTCGTCATGGTCACGCACGATCTCGACACGATGACCGCGCTGTCCACGCGCGTGGCCGTCATCGCGGACCGGCGTGTTCTCGTGGCGGCCCCGATCGAAGAGGCGGCGGCCGTCGATCATCCGTTCATCCGCGAGTTCTTTCTGGGCCGCCGCGGCCGGCGCGCATTGCAGGCGCTGCCGCCCGAGCGCCGCGCTAAGCTGCCGCCGGCCGCGCTCGTGTCCGCATCGGCCGAGGTGTCGCTATGAAGCGGCGGCGAGCGGTCTTCCCCTTTCGAGGCGTCGCGCAACGACGAGACGACAGCGATGGAAAATAAATCACACGCGTTTTGGGCAGGGCTATTCACGATCGGGCTGGGCCTTACGATCGCGCTCGCGGTGTTCTGGTTCAATCTCGATCGCACCGTGCGCGTGCCCTACGATCTGATTTCCCATACGAACGTGACGGGGCTCTCGACCGATGCCGACGTGCGCTATCGCGGGCTCGAAGTGGGGAAGGTGCGCTCGATTCATTTCGACCGCGCGCATCCGGGTACGATCGTCATCCGCATCGCCGTGGACAAAAATGCGCCGATCACGCGCTCCACGTTCGGCAGTCTCGGTCTGCAAGGCGTCACCGGCATCGCGTTCGTGCAACTCGACGATACGGGCGCCGATCTCTCCCCGGTGCCGAGCTCGGAGCGCCACGTGGCGCAATTGCCGATGCGGCCCGGGCTGCTCGATCAGTTGCAAGAGCGCGGCGACGCCTTGCTCAGCGAGATGCAGAGCGTCGCCGCGCGCGCGGACGCGATGTTTTCCGAGCAAACGCGCACGCAGTTGCTCGCGACGGCCTCGAGCTTGCAGCAGGCAGCCGACGCGGTCACGCAACTCGCGCATACGGCCACGCCGGCCGCCGCGCAGTTGCCCGGCACGATGCAAGCGCTCACGCGTACGCTCGCTTCGACGAACGCGTTGGTCACGACGCTGTCCTCGCCGAGCGGCCCGCTCGTGTCGAATTTGAACAAGATCGGCTCGGCTGCCGATCATGCGGGCGGGGCGCTCGCGACGATGGACGCGTCGCTCCAGGAGATGTCGGCGCGGCTCGACTATGAGACGCTGCCGCGCGTGAGCGCGCTCGCCACCGATGTCAGCGGCGCGGCGCGCGCGTTCGATCGCGCGGCCAACGCCTTCAGCACGAGCCCGAGAAGTGTGCTCTTCGGCGTGGGACGCGCGCAGCCCGGCCCGGGCGAGCCCGGCTTCGCTTGGCCCTCGCCGGCGGGCGAGAAGCATTGAACGATTCGATGAGGAAGCGCAGAGCATGACGTGGACAACCGATCGAACTGCGCCTGTCCGGGCGCACCATCGCGGCTCGATGCCCGGACCGGGTGGGCGGTGCGCGCTGACGCGTAGGGCGCATATGGCGCGAGCGGCCGCATGCGCCCTTGCGGCCTTTTCCTTGGCGGGCGCGATCGCCGGTTGTACCTTCGGCACGCCGGCCGCGATCGCGAATATTCGCTATGACCTCGGGCCACAGACGCCGCCCGCGTATCTGGGTCCGCTGCCGACGCTGCGCTTGTTCGATATACGCGCGCCGGCTTCGCTCGACACGGACGACATCCTGTACCGGATGAGCTACGCCGACCCGCGCCGCACGGCGGCCTACGCGAACAGCCACTGGACGATGCGTCCCGCGCAATTGCTGACCGAGCGCGTGCGCGGCGCGTTGGCGGCGCGCGGCGCCGTGCTGAGCGGCGGGGAAGCGGTGAATGCGCCGCTACTCACGATCGATCTGCAGCAGTTCGAACAGGTGTTCGACAGCGAGAGCCAGAGTCATGCGCTGTTGACTGCGCGTGCGACGCTCACCCGCGATGGGGTGATGGTCGCCCAGCAGACGTTCGAAGCGCGCGCGCCGGCGCGCATGGCCAACGCGGCCGGCGGCGTGCAGGCGCTGGCGGCCGCGAGCGACCAATTCGTCGCGCAACTCGTGACGTGGCTGGGTATGCAAGCGGTCGCGGTCGCGGTCGCACGGTGAGCCGCGCCGGCTCGGCGAGCGCCGCGGTTCGCCGGGCAGGCGATTGCATCGCCAGGCATTGCCGGGCAACGCTCAAGCGGCCTCACGCGACGCTCGCTATAATCGGCCGGCCTCCTCATCCCGCCCGCGCCGCCCGGATGGCCGCGCGGCGGGCCCGCACCTTTTCCGAACTCGAAGATCATGGACTCCTTCTACAAGTACCATGTGTTTTTCTGTACGAACCAACGCGCGCCCGACGCGGAGCGCCCGAGCTGCGGGCGGCGCTGCGATGCCGAGCGGATGCTCGATTACACGAAAAAACGCGTCAAGACGCTCGGGCTCGCGGGCCCCGGCAACGTGCGGATCAACAAAGCCGGCTGTCTCGACCGTTGCGAGCAAGGGCCGACGGTCGTCGTTTATCCCGAAGGCACGTGGTACACCTACTTCGACGAGGCCGACCTCGACGAAATCGTCGATTCGCATTTGAAGGACGGCAAGATCGTCGAGCGTCTTTTGATCGATCAGCCCTCGTAAGCCCCTACGCGCTCGCGCAGCGTCAGTCATGAACGTTCACACGAAGAAATTTCTCATCGACGGTCCCGTCGGCAAAATTGAAGTCGCGCTCGATAGCCCGGACGGCACCGCGCGCGGCATCGCGCTCGTCGCGCATCCGCATCCGCTGTTCGGCGGGTCGATGGACAACAAAGTCGCGCAAACGCTCGCGCGCACGCTCGTACAACTCGGCTACGTCACCTACCGCTCGAACTTTCGCGGCGTGGGGCAGACCGAGGGCGCGTACGACGAAGGGATCGGCGAGCGAGAGGATCTGCTCGCCGTCATCGCGCACATGCGCGAGCAGCCGGGCCAAGCGTCGATGCCGCTCGTGCTCGCAGGATTTTCTTTCGGCACGGCCGTCGTCTCGCACGTAGCGCGCATGCTTGCCGAGCGCGGGCAAAGCGTGGAGAGGATGGTGTTCGTCGGTACCGCCGCGAGCCGCTTCGACGTGGCGACCGTACCCGAGAACACGCTCGTGATTCATGGCGAGCAGGACGACACCGTGCCCATCGGCTCGGTGTTCGACTGGGCGCGGCCCCAGGAACTGCCCGTCGTCGTGATCCCGGGCGCCGAGCACTTCCTGCATCGCAAGCTGCATATCTTGAAGCGGATCGTGGTCGATGCTTGGCGCTGAGCTGCCGCCTCGTTCACATTGACCTGACGAATCGGCCCACGCGGCGCGTGCGCCGAAGTCTTTCGAACGGCCCACGCGTGCGCGCTTGCATCGCGAAAAGCGCGTTTTGCGCCAGACGTGCCGCGTATAATGGGCGAAATTTTTTTGCGCGCCGTCTCGTCGATACGTCCCCATACGTCTTACGCATACGGGATCACGTATCGGTGCACCGGAGCGAACGACGCGAACCGAATCGCGCGCCGGCAGTCAAAACGGCGCCGCGCGAGTGCGCGTCGCTCGTTCATCGTGCGCCGTGACGGGCGGCGAGAACCGCCAGCCGGCGGCCCGGTATTTCCCGATCGCGCGCGTTGCGCGCTTCGCTTTCCTGCACGAATCGATCTATGCGTTCTTCCTCGTTCCGCCTCCCGCCCGTTGCTTCTTCGTTCGTTCCTTCTTCGCTCAATCGCACGGCCGGCATCGCCGCATTGACCGCCGCGACGCTCGTCGCGGCGGCCGCGTATGCGTCGGCCGCCGGCGCGCAGGTGCCGCCGCCTGCCGTGACGGCCCGCTCGTGGGTACTCGTCGATGCCACGAGCAATCAGGTGCTCGCCTCGGGCAATCCCGACGAGCGCGTCGAGCCCGCATCCCTCACGAAGCTGATGACGGCCTACCTCGTGTTCGAGGCGTTGCAGACCAAAAAGATCTCGATGGATCAGGTCGTGATCCCGAGCGAGGCCGTGCGCCGCGTGCGCAACGACGAATCGCGCATGTTCATCGAAGCGCAAAAGCCGGTTACCGTGCACGATCTCGTGTACGGCATGATCATTCAGTCGGGTAACGATGCGGCCATCGCACTGGCCGAGCTCGTCGGCGGCAGCGAGGCGCATTTCGTCGAAATGATGAACGCCGAGGCGCAGCGGCTCGGGATGAAGGGCACGCACTATGCCGACGTCAACGGTATGCCGTCGCCGGGGCATTACACGACGGCCGCCGATCTCGCCGTGCTCTCCGCGCATTTGATCCGCGACTATCCCGAGTACTACAGCATCTTCTCGATCAAGGATTTCACGTACAACAAGATCAAGCAGCCGAACCGCAACCGGCTCCTCTGGATCGATCCGACCGTGGACGGCTTGAAGACGGGTCACACGCAAGCGGCCGGCTACTGCCTGATCGCATCGGCCAAACGTCCGCTGCCCGGTGTGCCCGACGCGTCGCGCCGCCTCGTCAGCGTCATGATGGGCGAGGAAAAAGAGCACGAGCGCGTGCAAGACAGCATGAAGATGCTGAACTACGGGTATTCGGCTTACGACACCGTGCGCTTGTTCAAAGCCAACCAAACCGTGCAGACGCCGCGCGTCTACAAGGGCGCGGCGAACGCCGTGCAGGTGGGCGTGAAGAGCGATCAGTACATCACCGTGCCGCGCGGAATGGGCGAGAAGATCAAGCCGCAATTCGTGCTGAACGAGCCGCTCGTTGCGCCGATCGCCAACGGCCAGCAAGTGGGTACGGTGCAGATCGCCGCCGACGGCAAGACGCTCACGCAGTTCCCGATCGTCGCGCTGCAAGCCGTGCCGCAAGCAGGCATCGGCGGCCGCCTGTGGGATTCCCTCTTGCTCATGTTCGGCAAGAAGAAGTGATGGAGGTGCCAGCATGAGCCCGGTGAACGAGTCCCTATTCGAGTTTCCTTGCGACTTCCCGATCAAGGTGATGGGCAAGGCACATCCCGAATTCGCGGAAACGATCGTGACCGTCGTGCGCCAGTTCGATGCGAGTTTCGATGCGACGCGCGTCGAAACTCGGCCCTCGAGCGGCGGCAACTATATCGGTCTGACCGTGACGGTGCGCGCGCACAGCCGGGAGCAGCTCGACGACATCTATCGGGCGCTCACCGGGCATCCGATGGTCAAGGTCGTGCTGTAATCTGCGCGCGGTAGCTCGCCACTTCTTCCATCAGCCACGCGCGGAACGCCTGCACGCGGGCGCTGGCCAGTAGCGGCGGCGGGCAGACGAACCAATACGACGATGCGCTGGGCGCATCGATCTCGAACAGCCGCACGAGCCGCCCGGTGGTGAGCTCGTGCGAGGCGATCGAGCGCCGGACCATCGCGATGCCTTGTCCGTCGATCGTCGCTTGCAGCAGGTTCGACGAATCCTGGTAAAGCACGCCGCGGCGCGGCTCGGGTACGCCGGCGAGACCCGCCGCTTGAAACCAGGGCCGCCACATCTGATCGTCCGAGCGCAACAAGCGCGGGCAAGCCGCCAGTTCGGCCGGTGTTTTCGGCAACGCGCCGCCGTTGAAGGTGGGCGCGCAGACGGGGAACGAAACCTCGTCCAGCAGGGCCTCCACATGAAGATCGGAATAGGGGCCGGTGCCGAACCGAATCCCGACGTCCACGTCGTCGCGCGTGAAATCCGTCAAGACATTGGTCGACAACAATTCAAGGTCGATCTGCGGATAGCGTTCGATGAACCGCCCGATGCGCGGCGTGATCCAGCGCGCCGAGAACGAGGATACCGACGAAACGACGAGCCGCCTGGCTCGCTGGCCTTCGCGCACTTCGCGAGTCGCGTCGGCCAGCGAGATCAAGGCGGCGCGCACGTCCTTCGCGTAGCGGCAGCCCACGTCGGTCAGACGCACGCGTTTGCCTTCGCGCAAGAACAGCGGGGTGCCTAGCTCGTCTTCCAGCGCGCGGATCTGATGACTCACGGCGCCGTGGGTGACGAACAGTTCGTCCGCGGCGCGCGAGAAGCTTTCGTGCCGGGCGGCGGCCTCGAACACTCTCAAGGCGTTCAGCGCCGGTAGCTGTCGTAGGTTCACGGGATGCTCAATACGTTAGTTTTTCTCACATGAGCGTGAGAATTGATCGTTTTGCCGGTTGCCTTGCTCTGCCTACGATTGTAGGCACGGAGCACACTTTTGGTGGAACGATCATGCGACAAATTTCCTCAAGTATCACGTTCGAAATCACGCCCGGTGAAACGCTGCCGATGATGGTTGCGCACAGTACTCGCTTATCGGTACACGGCGCACCGGTGTGGGTGACCCGCAGCAACGACGTGGAGGATTACTGGCTCGAGCCCGGCCACTCGTTGAGGCTGCGGCCCGGCGAGCGCTTGTGGCTCAGCGGCGAGGGACCGAAAGCGGCGTGTGTCGCGTTCGTGGCGCCGTTGCGGCGCACGGCGATGCTGGCCGATCTGGGGCGTGCGTTGTCTGAATGGTGGGCGGCGCGCTGGAGCGGTTGGCGTACTGTTTGAGCGAGCCGGGCGCGCTGAACGGCTTGATCTCGCGCAAGCGATTTCCGGCGCGTCGGGCGCGCCGGGGCCGATTCCGGTAAACTGGCGGCCATCATGTGTGCCGCACCGTCCCTTCAGTCCGAGTCCCCGTTGCCGTTTTCGTCGAATGCGGGGGCGTCCGATACAGCGCCTGGCGGTGACGAGACGGCCGTTCTCAGCGCCGCGCCGGCCGTTGCCGCGCCGGACGCTGCCGCGCCGGCCGCTGCCGCGCCGATCGTCCGGTGGTTGGGCGTTGTGCCGTACGAACTCGGTTTCGAGTCGATGCGCGCGTTTACCGAGGCGCGCACCGCCGATACGCCCGATGAAATCTGGCTCGTCGAGCATCCTCCCGTCTTTACGCTCGGCCAAGCCGGCAAACCCGAGCATTTGCTCGTGGCCGATCCCGGCATCGCGGTCGTGCAAGCGGACCGGGGTGGACAGATCACCTATCATGGGCCCGGGCAGGTCCTTGCGTATTTGCTGCTCGATTTGCGCCGGCGCAAGCTGATGGTGCGCGAACTGGTGATGCTGATCGAGCAGTCCGTGATCGATACCCTCGCGGCGTATAATCTCGCCGGCGTGCGCCGGCCCGGTGCCCCTGGCATCTACGTGGCGCCGGGGCAGGGCGCGGGTGGCCACGAGGGCGCGAAGATCGCCGCGCTCGGGTTGAAAATCCGCAACGGGTGCAGCTATCACGGCGTGAGCCTGAATGTGAAGATGGACCTGCGGCCGTTTCTCGCGATCAACCCTTGCGGCTACGCTGGGCTGGAGACGGTCGACATGGCGACGCTCGGCGTCGCCGCCGGCTGGCACGAAGTGGCCGAAACTCTAGCGGCGCGACTTGCCGCGAACTTCCAAGGCGCATGCCGCGCTCGCTCATCGACTGGATCACCGAATGACTGACGTTACCGCTCAACCGAGCGGCGCCCCCGACGCGCCGCAAGCCGCGACTCCGTACGACGCGACCGCCAAGCAAAAGGCACAAGCGAAAACGGCACGTATTCCGATCAAGATCGTCCCGATCGAAAAGCTGAAAAAGCCCGAGTGGATTCGCGTGAAGGCCGCGACGGGCAGTTCGCGCTTCTCGGAGATCAAGCAGATCCTGCGCGAGCACAACCTGCATACGGTGTGCGAAGAGGCGAGCTGCCCGAACATCGGCGAATGTTTCGGCAAGGGCACGGCCACGTTCATGATCATGGGCGACAAGTGCACGCGCCGCTGCCCGTTTTGCGACGTCGGCCACGGCCGTCCCGATCCGCTCGACACGGAAGAGCCGGGTAACCTCGCGCGTACGATCGCGGCGCTCAAGCTCAAGTACGTGGTGATCACGAGCGTGGATCGCGACGATTTGCGCGATGGCGGGGCGGGGCATTTCGTCGAATGTATCCGTCAAGTGCGCGAGCATTCGCCCGCGACGCGCATCGAAATTCTGACGCCCGATTTCCGTGGCCGCCTCGACCGTGCGCTGGAGATCTTGAACGCGGCGCCGCCCGACGTCATGAACCACAATCTCGAAACGGTGCCGCGGCTTTATAAGGAAGCGCGCCCGGGTTCGGACTACGCGCATTCGCTGAAGCTGCTGAAAGACTTCAAGGCGTTGCACCCCGATGTGCCGACGAAGTCCGGCATCATGGTGGGCTTGGGCGAGACCGAGGAAGAGATCTTGCAGGTGATGCGCGATCTACGCGCGCACGACGTCGATATGTTGACGATCGGCCAATATCTCCAGCCTTCCGAGCACCACTTGCCCGTGCGCGCTTACGTTCACCCCGATACCTTCAAGATGTACGAGGAAGAGGCCTACAAGATGGGCTTCACGCATGCGGCGGTGGGCGCGATGGTGCGTTCGAGCTACCACGCCGATCAGCAAGCTCACGACGCCGGTGTGGAGGGCGTGGTCTGAGGAATCCAGCGTAGCGCGCGACTAGGCGCGTAGCGCGAGCTGCCCGCGCGGCGGTGCGGCCGATCTGAATGATCGGTCGTGCCGCCGCGTTTTCGTTTTGGGTTCGCCGATGGCGCCGGGGCTCAAAGCAAACCGTGTGACTTCGCGTAGTCGCGTAGTGCTTCGTTGATACGCGTTTGCCAGCCGCTGCCTTGCGCCCGATAGGCTTCGACGACGTCCGGGTCAATACGCAACTTCAGGGCGACTTTCGCATTTGCCGACTTGGGACGTCCACGCCGTTTCAACATTTGCGCGGCCGCTTCAGCGCCAAAGAGTTCCGGGAGCACGGTCTCGGCGTTCCTCGCTCGGGCGAATTCGGCGTCGCCCCAAATCGGATTGTCGTTTGTGGGCTCACTCACTTTTCGTTTGCTCATATCGCGTGACCTCTCGCGCGTTCGCTTTGCGCAGGCTGATAACGTGGACGTTGCCATCCCGCGGTGTAAATACCAGCATATGTAATCGGTGGCCGATGTAGCCGAGGGCTTGGAAGCGTCGTTCCGAATACACCTTTCTCATATCCTCGACGATCAACGCTTCCGCCATTTCGAACTCACGTGCGGATTCGAACGATAGGCCTCTAGTGTCGACGTTAGCTCTGCTTTTCTTTGGATCGTAAGAGATATTGATCAAATAGTGTACCCCCGGTAATTCGAGTGTCAACGCATATTTGTACCCCCCGCAAACCGAGACTGACTCGCCAGCTTCAGCGATTCGGACACATTGACCTTTCCGGACAGCCGGAGACAGATCGGTCTAGTTTCCGGAAATCTGGACCAAGATTCGTCGAAGAAACCTAAAAACCTATAAGAATCAAGGCGTAACGTCGCCTCCCCCCCTTGGCATCGACCTTGCAATCGATGGACCCCACGAACGGCTGCCTTGGCCGATCGACTTATTTCAAGCTGGGAGACAACGATGCGTCCTCTGAAGAAACCCTTCTATCGAATCCTCTACGTCCAAGTCATTGCGGCGATTATCGCCGGCGTGTTGCTCGGCCACTTCTCGAGCGCGCTCGCGATCGACATGAAGCCGCTCGGAGACGCATTCATCAAGCTCGTGAAGATGGTCATCGGACCGATCATCTTCTGCACGGTCGTCTCCGGTATCGCCGGCATGGAAGACATGAAGAAGGTCGGCCGAGTCGGCGGCAAAGCGCTGCTGTACTTCGAAGTGATCTCGACGTTCGCGCTCGTGCTTGGCCTCATCGCCACGCACGTGCTCAAACCCGGTGCGGGCTTCAACGTCGACGTGAACTCGCTCGACGGCAAGGCCGTGGCCGCCTACGCTGCCAAGGCGCACGGCCAGAGCACCGTCGACTTCTTCATGCACATCATCCCGCACACGATGGTCGATGCGTTCGCGCAGGGCGAAATCCTGCAGATCTTGCTCGTCGCATTGCTGTTCGGTAGCGTACTCGCGACGATCGGAGAACGCGGCAAGCCCGTCACCGATTTCATCGAAAGCGTTTCGCACGTGCTGTTCGGTATCGTGCGCATCGTGACGAAGCTCGCCCCGATCGGCGCGTTCGGCGCCATGGCCTTCACGATCGGCAAGTACGGCCTCGGCTCGCTGCTGCCGCTCATGAAGCTGATCGGCACGTTCTATCTGACCGCGATCGTGTTCGTGCTCGTCGTGCTCGGGACCGTCGCGCGCCTCGTCGGCTTCAACATCGTGCGCTTCGTCGCCTACATCAAGGAAGAAATGCTGATCGTGCTCGGCACGAGCTCGTCCGAAGCCGCTCTGCCGCAACTGATGGCGAAGCTCGAGAAGCTCGGTTGCTCGCGCTCGGTCGTCGGCCTCGTCGTGCCCACGGGTTACTCGTTCAACCTCGACGGCACCAACATCTATATGACGATGGCCGTGCTGTTCATCGCGCAGGCGACGAACACCGACCTCTCGCTGATGCAACAACTGACGCTGATCGCCGTCGCCATGCTGACGTCCAAGGGAGCCAGCGGCGTGACGGGGGCCGGATTCATCACGCTCGCCGCCACGCTCGCCGTCGTGCCGACCATTCCGCTTTCGGGCATGGTGCTGATTCTCGGCATCGACCGCTTCATGAGCGAGTGCCGCGCGCTGACGAACATCGTCGGTAACGGCGTCGCCGCCGTCGTCATCTCGGCGTGGGAGAAGGAACTCGATCGCTCCAAGCTGCGCGCGGCGCTCGGGCGCGGCACGCAAGCGCTCGACGCGGATGCTCAAACGAACACCGCGGGCGTTTAAAACCTTGGCGGTGCGGGCGAGGCGCGAAGGCTATGCCACAATAAGCCACGTCCTCGTCCGGTGTCAGCCATCGTGACTCGCCGCCTGATTGTCATTCTCGCGCTTGCCGCGGCGCTGCTTGCCGTATGCGCCGCCACTTGGCGCATCGCTTGGGCCCGCGGCATCGACCTGTTGCGGCAGCAGGCCACCACGCGGGCCGAGCGTACGGCGAGTTCGCTCGGCGATACCCTCGAACGCTACGAATCGCTGTCCTATCTCGTGGCGAGCCACCCCGTCGTCGCCGAGGCGCTCGAATCGGGCTCGCCCGACGCGCTCGCGCGCGCCGATCGCTACCTCGCGGACGCGAACGCGCACGCGCACGCCGACGTCTCCTACATCATCCGCGCCGACGGCCTGTGCATGGCTGCCAGTAATTGGGATCGGCCCGATAGCTTCGTCGGTTCCCAATACCGTTTCCGGCCGTACTTCATCGATGCGATGCAGACGCGCGTGGGCCGCTTCTTCGGCATCGGCACGGTATCGGGCGTGCCCGGCTATTACATTTCTCAGCCGGTTCGCCGCGGCGATCGTATCGTCGGCGTCGCCGTTCTCAAGCTCAACCTCGAATGGTTTCCAGGCACCGATGCCAATGAGCCGGTCTTGGTTGCCGACAAGCACGGCGTGATCTTTCTGTCGTCGGTGCCCGCTTGGAAATATCGCGCCGTGCGCGACTTGCCGCGCGACGTCGCCGAGTCGATCGAAAAGACGCGCCAGTATGCCGGGGCATCGATCCTCAAGCTGCCGATCACGCCCGTGCGCGCGCTCGATACGCCCGATCTGCACATCGTTCGTGTGGGCGGCCGTACGACTTCGCCTTATTACTTGTTGATCGAGCGCCCCGTGCGTGCGCCGGGCTGGACGTTGATGACACTCGCGCCGGTGGAGTCGGTCGTGGACGATGCGCGCAATGCGACCGCTGCCGTCGGTTTCGGCTTCATCTCGCTGTGCTTGCTCGCGTTTTATTGGCGCATGCGTCTCGCGCGCGCACGCGAGAGAGAGTCGGGGCGAGCGGCGCTGCAACGCGCCTATGCGGAGTTGAACCAGCGCGTCGAGGCCCGCACCGCCGATCTGTCGGCCGCCAACGAGCAATTGTTGACCGAGGTAGCCGAACGCACGCGAGCCGAGAACGAGTTGCGCGCGGCCCATGCGGAGCTGCTGCAGACGAGCAAGCTCGCCGCGCTCGGTCAGATGGCCGCCGGCATCACGCACGAACTGAACCAACCGCTCGCCGCCCTGCGCACGTTCTCCGATAACACGCGGGTGCTGATCGAGCGCGGCGAGCTTGGCGCCGCCCGCGACAATCTCGAGGCGATCGGCGCGCTGACCGAGCGGATGGGCAAGATCACGAATCAATTGAAACTGTTCGTCGGCCGCGCGCAGCCGAGCAACGCATGCTGCCAAATCGCGCGGGCGCTGCGCAACGCTTTGCAAGTGCTGCAAGACAGGCTGCGCCGCGTATCGTTCGAAGTGCGTATGCGAGAAGTCGCGCGCTTGCCGGATGCGCAAACGCAAGATTCGGCCGCCGAGCCGGGCGGCTATGAGCCGATCGACTTGCGGGCCGAGTATCCGGCGCTCATCGTTCATTGCGATAGCTTGCGTCTCGAACAGGCGCTCATCAACTTGATCGGCAACGCGCTCGACGTCTTGGAATCCGTGGCGGACCCGCGTTTGTCGATCGACCTCGATATCAGCGACGAGGCGCTGGCGATCACGGTGCGCGACAACGGTCCGGGCATCAGCCCCGAGGCGTTGCCCCGGCTGTTCGAGCCGTTTTTCACGACCAAGGCCGCGAGTCAAGGCCTAGGGCTCGGTCTGGCCATCGCATCGTCGATCGCGCGCGATTGCGGCGGTACGCTCATCGCACGCAACGAATCTGCCGGAGGCGCGGCATTCGTGCTGACGCTGCGTCGCGCGACGGCGTTGTCTCAGGCGGCGTGGCTGCCGAGCGACGACGAAGCGTCGTCTAGCTAACATCCTTCGACGGCTTGGACTTTTCTTTAGTTATCACGACATCGCCATGAACCCGACGGTATCCACAGACGACGTGCAGGTGATCTTCATCGAAGACGATGAACTCGTGCGGCGAGCGAGCGTGCAAAGCTTGCAGCTGGCCGGCTTCGCCGTCGGCGGGTATGGCTCGGTGGAGGCGGCGGGCGATGCGCTGGCGCAACTCGACGAGCGGTTCGCGGGTGTCATCGTCAGCGATATCCGGCTGCCCGGCGCAAGCGGCCTCGATCTGCTCGCGCGGTGCGCTCATGACGCTCCCGAGGTGCCCGTCATCCTGGTCACGGGGCACGGCGACATCTCGATGGCCGTGCAGGCCATGCGCGACGGTGCCTACGATTTCGTCGAAAAGCCGTTTTCCGCCGAACGGCTCGTCGATACCGTGAGACGCGCGCTCGAGCGCCGGCGGCTCGTCCTCGAAAATAGTGCTTTGCGCCGTGAACTGGCCGTGCGCGATGCGCTGGTGCCGCGCATCATCGGCCGCAGCGCGGCGATCGGTGAGGTGCGACGGCTCATCGCGAATGTCGCGCCGACCGATGCGCCGGTGCTCATCGTCGGCGACACCGGCACCGGCAAGGAACTCATCGCGCGCAGCTTGCACGAATTGTCGCCGCGCCAGGCCAAACCGTTCGTGGCCGTCAATTGCGGCGCGTTGCCCGAAGCGATGTTCGAATCGGAGATGTTCGGCTACGAACCCGGCGCATTCACAGGCGCGGCCAAACGCCGCATCGGCAAACTCGAATATGCATCGGGCGGAACCGTGTTTCTCGACGAGATCGAGAGTATGCCGCTCCCGCTGCAAGTGAAGCTGCTGCGCGTGCTGCAAGAAGGCACGCTCGAACGGTTGGGTTCGAACCAGCCGGTACGCGTCGATCTGCGTGTCGTCGCGGCGGCCAAGGGCGATATGCAGGCGCTCGTGGCGGCCGGCACCTTCCGGCGCGACCTGCTCTATCGGCTCAATGTCGTGACGATCGAGGTGCCGCCGCTTACCGAGCGGCGCGAAGACATCGTGCCGTTGCTCGAACACTTCGTGCTCGAAGCGGCGGTCCGATACGGTCGTCCCGCGCCGATGCTGACGGCGCGCCAACGCGCGGATCTCATGGCGCGAGACTGGCCGGGCAATGTTCGGGAGTTGCGCAATGCCGCCGACCGGTTCGTCCTCGGCATCGAGCCGGCGTCGGGTGGGGGCAAGGTTGGGGGC
>NZ_PNYA01000098.1 GCF_002879885.1 Trinickia dabaoshanensis | reverse complement strand
TCATAAGTTAAGCGTCCACGCTTATCGGCTGTAGATCAAGACAGACTCAGGGGTCTGTAGCTCAGTCGGTTAGAGCACCGTCTTGATAAGGCGGGGGTCGTTGGTTCGAATCCAACCAGACCCACCAACTTTGTCTGCGCCCCTGGGGTCATCGTCCCACTAGACGATGAACTCTGTGTGTATGGGGGCATAGCTCAGCTGGGAGAGCACCTGCTTTGCAAGCAGGGGGTCGTCGGTTCGATCCCGTCTGCCTCCACCATCATTCAATGACAAGCGTTCGGTTTGTACCGAGTCTTTGTCATTGGCGAT
>NZ_PNYA01000097.1 GCF_002879885.1 Trinickia dabaoshanensis | reverse complement strand
AATCGCCAATGACAAAGACTCGGTACAAACCGAACGCTTGTCATTGAAGGTTGGTGGAGGCAGACGGGATCGAACCGACGACCCCCTGCTTGCAAAGCAGGTGCTCTCCCAGCTGAGCTATGCCCCCAGCATAACCATTTTCAGACTCAAATAACCGCGTCGATTATCACCACCGCTTAACCCCCTTCGGGGGCGAGATGCTCGTAAGTGCTAAAGCACTAACGATCATCGCGAATGGTGGGTCTGGTTGGATTCGAACCAACGACCCCCGCCTTATCAAGACGGTGCTCTAACCGACTGAGCTACAGACCCCTGAGTCTGTCTTGATCTACAGCCGATAAGCGTGGACGCTTAACTTATGA
>NZ_PNYA01000096.1 GCF_002879885.1 Trinickia dabaoshanensis | reverse complement strand
GGCTGAAATGCCCGGCCCGCTAAAAGATAACAAAATGCGTCCGCGTATTGCGGAGACGGCAAAAACCCTGTGGCTGATTTATGTCTTGTTGACGGTCGCCTGCGCCCTGGCGCTGTGGTTTGCCGGAATGCCCGCTTTCGATGCCATCGGGCACAGCTTTGCGACTATCGCTATCGGTGGGTTCTCCACGCACGATGCCAGCGTGGGCTACTTCGACAGCCCGACGATTAACACTATTATTGCTATCTTCCTGCTGATCTCCGGTTGTAACTACGGTCTGCACTTCTCTTTACTGAGTGGGCGAAGCCTGAAGGTGTACTGGCGCGATCCGGAGTTCCGCATGTTTATTGGCGTCCAGTTGACGCTGGTGATCATCTGTACGCTGGTGCTT
>NZ_PNYA01000095.1 GCF_002879885.1 Trinickia dabaoshanensis | reverse complement strand
GTGGTAGCAAGACCACGCAGTTCCAGCTTGCCGTAGATGAACGGTTTGAACAGCTCCAGTGCCATTTTCTTCGGCAGACCGCACTGATGCAGACGCAGGTATGGACCTACGGTGATTACAGAACGACCGGAGTAGTCAACACGCTTACCGAGCAGGTTCTGACGGAAACGACCCTGTTTACCTTTGATCATGTCGGCCAAAGATTTCAGAGGACGCTTGTTAGAACCGGTGATCGCACGACCGCGACGACCGTTATCCAGCAGGGCGTCTACCGCTTCCTGCAGCATACGTTTTTCGTTACGTACGATGATGTCCGGCGCAGCCAGATCCAGCAGACGTTTCAGACGGTTGTTACGGTTAATGACGCGACGATACAGATCGTTCAGGTCAGAAG
>NZ_PNYA01000094.1 GCF_002879885.1 Trinickia dabaoshanensis | reverse complement strand
GCCATGTCTCCGTAAATCTGTGTGTTGTTTTTACCCGATGGTATCCGAACGATCGTTCTATTTTCAACCGTTGCTCTGACATACGTTATGCGGCGGGCAGACGGACGGCAGGCGGCCTCGAAACGGCCCGGCCCACCCCAAGTAAAATGCACGATACCTCTCGCCGGCGGATATGCCGGCGCCATTGCCCCTCAGGAGAAGCCCGACGATGAGCGACATCACCTCGCAGAATTTCGCGCAGGAAGTGGTCGAAACCTCACGCCAGATCCCGGTGCTGGTCGATTTCTGGGCGCCGTGGTGCGGCCCGTGCCGCACATTGGGCCCGATGCTGGAAAAGCTGGAGGCCGAATATGCCGGCAAATGGAAGCTCGCGAAGATCAACTCAGACGAAAAC
>NZ_PNYA01000093.1 GCF_002879885.1 Trinickia dabaoshanensis | reverse complement strand
TCATTATGCTGTTGATGGGGGTGGCGCAGAACGTCTGGCAGTTCCTGATATTACGCGCACTCCTGGGCCTGCTCGGGGGATTTATCCCTAACGCCAACGCCCTGATCGCCACCCAAATCCCGCGCCAGAAAAGCGGCTGGGCGTTGGGCACGCTCTCCACTGGCGGTGTCAGCGGCGCATTGCTGGGTCCGCTGGCAGGCGGGCTGCTGGCCGACCACTACGGGCTTCGGCCGGTATTCTTCATAACCGCCAGCGTGCTATTCCTCTGTTTCCTCGTGACGCTTATCTGCATCCGCGAGCATTTCACGCCCGTGGCCAAAAAAGAGATGCTGCACGCCCGTGATGTGCTGGCTTCGCTGAAAAACCCAAAGCTGGTGCTGAGCCTGTTTGTAACC
>NZ_PNYA01000092.1 GCF_002879885.1 Trinickia dabaoshanensis | reverse complement strand
TACTCGTCCCGATGCTCTCGCACCATGCGCACAGCACGCTCGCGGACTTCAGCAGAAAACTTGTTCGACTTGTTCATGGCTCCATTCTCTCAAGAGTTGGAGCCTCCACCAAGTCCGGGGCGGTTCAAAGACGTAATAGTCACCAAGCCACCTAAGTAGATTGTTCGAGCTGGCCGTCAGTATAGACTGACGCCAACTTTTCATAACTTGGACCGACGATCGAGTTTTATCGGTTTGAGCGGCTGCTTTGGAGAGATCTGAGAGACCGCTTCGGGTCGAGGCTGTGTGAAAACGTAGTCATCGCCTAAACTGAATCAACGCATCGACCGCCGGGTGACTCATGAAGCGATTCGTTGAAGGCGATGACCGCAAGCAGGTTTCACTTCTGCCCGAATGCCTCGAT
>NZ_PNYA01000091.1 GCF_002879885.1 Trinickia dabaoshanensis | reverse complement strand
GCATTACACAATTTATTGCAGGAATATCCGCAGTAAAATCTTCCGAAGCCGGACTGGGCGCGCTCAGCGCCACATCCGGCTTCGGCAAACTACAAATCCAACACCAGGCGTTTACCCTTCGCACGCGAACAACAGATCAACATACTTTGCTGGCTTGCACGCTCTTCATCGCTAAAATACTGATCCCGATGGTCAGCTTCACCTTCCAGTATTGCCGTTTCGCAGGTTCCGCATACCCCTTCACGACATAAACATTCCACTTTCGCGGCTTTATTATTTTCAATAACCTGCAAAATAGTCATCTCTTCCGGCACCACAAACTCTTTTCCGGAACGGGCAAGCACCAGGGTAAATGCATCGCCGGTTTTGTCTTCGATAGCAAATTGCTCAAAGTGCAGCGTATCGG
>NZ_PNYA01000090.1 GCF_002879885.1 Trinickia dabaoshanensis | reverse complement strand
GGCAACCTTATCGCGTTCACTGGCAACGGCGGTTTCTTTTTCGATAATTGATGCCATCGTCACCAACTGGTTTTTATCTTTATAAGGCAGACCGTCCGCACGCCCTTCCCAGGCGCTATCGACCGCTTTCACCATTTTCTAGTGCGCTCGCTTGAGTAACGCGACATCGGTGGTATTGGCGGTATACATCCAGGTGTCTGGCCAGAACCAACCTTCAATCCACTCCGGGTTTTCCAGTTCAAGTGCCTGCGCTACGGTGGCGTACTTATCATCGCTCAGCGTATGCTTGATATACGGGGCCTCACGCAATTGCTTGAGGTAATCGCTCAGACGCATCCCTTCTACCAGTCGCAGAGGGAACTGTGCTTCTTTACCGCTTTCCAGCAATTTCAGCATCTCGCGCACGGTCATCTGCGGTGTAAAGCGGTAAGTCC
>NZ_PNYA01000008.1 GCF_002879885.1 Trinickia dabaoshanensis | reverse complement strand
ACTTTGCTGACCGAATGCGGGATTGCGCGGTCCGTTGCCTTGCATGATGCCCGGCGCCGGCCGGCCTACCCCCGCCGGGGGCGGAGCGACGCCTGGCCCGCCGGGGCCCGCTGCGCCGGGCGCATGGGCGCCGGTATGGGGTCCGACGGCCGATTCGTGTCCGAGCGGCCGCTCGCGCTCTTGAGCGAGCACTGGGGTGGCGCATAGCCCCGCCATGCCGGCGACGACGAGCGCAATCAAGGTATTTGCGGCCATGACATTCTCCCTGCACGACGGTTGCCCTTTCAGCATAGGCGCTGGCGGGAAAAGGCGGTTGACGGCCGTCAACGGGACGAGCGTGCGCCGCTTCATGCGCATCGCGAGCGCTTGTAGTCCGACTCCGACAAGTAGCGGCAACGCTTGACGCGATTCTCGGCGGCCGCTGATTTCGATCCTGGCGGCCGTTGCCGATACTGTATTCAAGGGCGCGGCCGCTGGCATGACCGGGCGCGTCAGGCAACGAGTCAGGAGACGAACGATGGGTGCCGAGAAAATTTCGCTGCGGGCGCTGGTGGACAAGTGGCTTGCGCCGACCCTCGCGTCTCCCGCGCGCGTGCTTCGCACCGGCCGGATGGTCGGCAATCGCGTGCGTTACGTCTGCGTCGAAACGCGTGCGCCGGACGGCGTGCGATCGATTTTTCTGTTTCGCCACGGCGACGGCTCGTGGTGTGTCTTTCCCCCCACCGAAGCGCGCCCGGCGATGTGCTGCGTGAGCGTCCGCGTTCGTTGAGCGCGGTTCGACAATCCCCCACCTTTTAGCGTCACTCGTCGGACGCGGCCCGCCCCGCCTTAGCATCGCGCGACGCGAATCCGGCTTCAGCCTGCGCGACGCGCCGCTTGACCGCGACGAAGCTATCGGGCGTCACCGAAATCGAATCGATGCCGCATTCGACGAGAAATTGCGCGAACGCCGGCCGGTCGCTCGGCGCTTGCCCGCATAGGCCGACTTTGGCCCCCGCGCGATGCGCCGACTCGATCACGCGCGCGATCATCCATTTGACCGCATCGTCTTCTTCGTCGAACAGCGCGGCGAGCTCGGCGGAGTCGCGGTCCACGCCGAGCGTCAGTTGCGTGAGGTCGTTGCTGCCGATCGAAAAGCCGTCGAAACGCTGCGCGAACGCGTGCGCCAAGATCACGTTCGACGGTATCTCGCACATGACGTAGACCTGCAAGCCATGCTCGCCGCGGACGAGCCCGTGCTCGGCCATCACCGCGAGCACGCGGTCGGCTTCTTTCGGCGAGCGGCAAAACGGCACCATGACGATGACGTTCGCGAAGCCGAGCTCGCTTCGGAGGCGATCGATCGCGCGGCATTCGAGCGCGAAGCCGTCGCGATAGCGCGGCGAATCGTAGCGCGAGGCACCGCGAAAACCGAGCATCGGATTTTCTTCGTGCGGTTCGAACGCGGCGCCTCCGATCAGATTGGCGTACTCGTTCGTCTTGAAGTCGCTCAGGCGCACGATGACCGGATGCGGATACTGGACGGCGGCGATGCGTGCGAGTCCGCGCGCGAGCCGATCGACGAAATATTCGGTCCGATCGGCATAACCGGCTGTGAGCGCGGCGATCGTGCGCTTGGTTTCGTCCTCCGGCAGCGAGTCGTAGCGTGCGAGAGCCATCGGGTGGATCTTGATCGCATTGCCGACGACGAACTCCATGCGTGCAAGCCCCACACCGTCGGCCGGCAAGCGCCACCAGCGCAGTGCCGCCGCTGGGTTGGCCAGATTGAGCATGACTTGCGTGCGCGTTGGCGCGAGCGCGGTAAAGTCGATCGATTCGACCTCGAACTGCGCGCGTCCCGCGTAGACGAAGCCGTCGCTGCCTTGCGCGCATGAAACGGTGATCTCTTGCTGGTCGTGGAGCAGGTGCGTCGCGTTCGCCGTGCCGACGATCGCGGGCAGTCCGAGCTCGCGACTCACGATCGCGGCATGCGAGGTGCGCCCGCCATGGTCGGTGACGATCGCGCCGGCGCGCCGCATGAGCGGCACCCAGTCGGGGTCCGTGTTGTGCGTGACGAGAATCGCCCCATCGACGAAGCGCTCGGCTTCGCGCGGATGCTCGATCACGCAGACGAGTCCTGTTGCGATCGCCTCGCCCACGGCCACCCCCGTCAGCAGGAGCGGGCCTGCTTGCGTCAAACGGTAGGTCTTGATCGCGCTGGCTTCACGCCGCGATTGCACGGTCTCGGGGCGAGCTTGCACGATGAAGATTTCGCCGCTTGCACCGTCTTTCGCCCATTCCATATCCATCGGGCAGCCGTAATGTTTTTCGATCGCGCATGCCGAGCGCGCGAGCGAGAGAATCTCGCCGTCGTCGAGCACGTAGCGCGCGCGTTCGGCTTTGGAGGTCGGTACGTTTTTCGTCGTGCGTTCGCCTTCGTTCGCGTAGACCATTTTTTGCGCCTTGGCGCCGAGCTTCTTCTCGATGATCGGGCGCAACGCGCGATCGTGCAGCAGCGGTTTGAAGACCTCGTATTCGTCGGGATCGACGGCGCCTTGCACGACGTTTTCCCCGAGTCCCCATGACGCATCGACGACGACGATTTTGTCGCAGCCCGTTTCGGTGTCGATCGAGAACATCACGCCGGCCGCGCCCAGATCGGAGCGGACCATGCGTTGCACGCCGATCGAGAGCGCCACGTGCGTGTGATCGAACTGCTTGGCCTCGCGATAGCTGATCGCGCGGTCGGTGAACAGCGAGGCGTAGCAGCGACGGCAGGCGGTGAGCAGCGCACGCTCGCCGCGGACATGCAAGAACGTTTCCTGCTGGCCGGCGAAGCTGGCGTCGGGCAAGTCCTCGGCCGTCGCGCTCGAGCGGACGGCGACATCGACCTCGCTTTCTCCGATTTGCTCGGACAGTCGCCGATACGCATCCGCGATCGCCATGGAAAGCGCCTCGGGCCATTCGCCTTGCGTGATGCCGCGGCGGATCGTCTCGCCGGCCTGCGCGAGCGTGAGCTTGCCGGCCGCGTAAGCGCCGAGCGTGGACGCAATCGAATCGCGCAACGCGTTGGCGTCGATGAAACGCCAGTAGACATCGGCGGTCGTGGCGAAGCCGGGCGGCACGCTGACGCCTTCGCTAGATAGCGTCGCCACCATTTCCCCGAGCGACGCGTTCTTGCCGCCGACGCGCGCGACGTCGGTGCGGCGGATCTCGTCGAACCACAGGATGGCCGGGGCGTTCGTGAGCGCTTCCATTTCAGATGCTGATGTAGCCTTCGAACGTCCACGGCAGACGCAGCCGCGATGCGGCGCCCGCCGCTTCGGTCAACTCGAACGCCGTGCCGAAAAAACCGGGGCTGCCGTCTTTGGCGAAGACCGGGATGAACGAAAAGACGTCGTTGATGGAGACGAGGAACTCGGGGTTGAACGGCGAGGGGGCATAGATCGCGACGCGGCTGAAAAACGGCGGGCACGGCGCGTTGGGCGGCAAGCCGATTGCGTGCGTTGCCAGCACGCCTTTCGTTTCGTAACGCGCGGGCACCGTGTAGGTGTGGCCCCCATGCTCGAGCGTTTCCCCGGGGCTGAAGACGAGTTCGGCGCCCGGATACGGCAGCGCGTAGAGCGGCTGCGTGACGGGCCCGTCGGGGCCGATCGCGAGCGGCGGATGAGCCGACAGCGACAACGTGAGCGGGGTGGTGCGTTGCGCGAAATATTCGGCTAGCCAGTTCATGATCGTGCGTCTCCGCCATGCGATATGCCGATGCGCCGCGACGGCGGCGACCGCTTATGCACACCGATTGTGGCGAGCGCGCGGCCGCGGCCGTTGACATGCATCAAAAGCGGTTCGTGCGCATGCGCCGGCGATGCCCGGCAGCGCCGAGGCTCGGCCGACTTGCCGCCGCGCGACACGCAATTGCGATTTTTCCGCGAGCGCGCGCCGCTCGGATTCGCCGCTGCCCGCCGGCATCGCGTGCCGATCTGCGCGCGTCGTGGCGCGCGATACCCGTACAATGCCGGTCCCATCCGCCTTGTGCGCTGCATCAACGGCGCGGCGGGTATTTGAACGGCAATTTTGGCGCGGCGACGATGCGCGCCAGGTTCCCCCCGGTATCAACTCTGTCTAGGATCTACCTGATGAAATTGAACTTGCGCAAGAAGGTGTCGCTCGCACTCATCGCGGCGACGGCAGTGGCTGCGGCCGGCAGCGTATCCGCGGCGGATCTGAAGCAGTTGCGCTTCGGCGTCGAAGCATCGTATGCGCCGTTCGAGTCCAAGAGCGCCTCGGGACAACTGCAAGGCTTCGACATCGACGTCGGCAACGCGGTCTGCGCGAAGCTGAACGTCAAATGCGTTTGGGTCGAAAACGACTTCGACGGCCTGATTCCCGCTCTGCAAGCGCGCAAGTTCGACGCGATCAACTCGGACATGACGATCACCGATCAGCGCAAGCAGGCGATCGACTTCACCGATCCGATCTACACCATCCCGAATCAGTTGATCGCCAAGAAGGGCAGCGGCCTGCAACCGAGCGCCGCCTCGCTCAAGGGCAAGCACGTGGGTGTGCTGCAAGGCACGATCCAAGAAACCTATGCAAAGGCCAAGTGGGCGCCGGCCGGCATCGACGTCGTCTCCTACCAAACCCAAGACCAGGTCTATGCCGACCTCGCCTCGGGCCGGCTCGACGCCGCTTTCCAAGATTCCGAGGCGGCTTCGAAAGGGTTTTTGAAGCGCCCTCAAGGCGCCGGCTTCGACTATGCGGGCCCGACGGTGTCCGACGACAAGTTGCTCGGCTCGGGCGTGGGCTACGGCGTGCGCAAGGGCGATAAAGCATTGCTCGCCCAATTGAACGGCGCGCTCAAGGCGCTCAAGGCCGACGGCACGATCGACAAGATCGCCGCGAAGTATTTCGACGTCAAAGTGGTCCTGAAGTAACGCATCGCCGGATGGCGGCGCACACCGTGCGCGGTGCGGTAAAAACCGCGCCGCGCATGGTGCCGAGCCTCGATTTTCGGTCACGGCTTTACGGTTATAATCGCCCGAACTTGCGCGCACAGACGACGTCGAGACCAGCGTCGCGCCGCTAAATCGTAAGAAAAAGAAAGGAGAGGGGCGATGGGGACGATGACCGACTCGGCGCAGCGCCCGGCGGGTGCCGAAGTCCAATCGGATTCGGCCCGTGCCGGCCATGTGAGGTATCCCGCGAGGGCGCCGCTCCTCGATGCAGACGGTTTGCTGCGCGGCTTCGAGTTGCATCTGCGCCAGTTGCCGGTGGACGCCGGCGACGAACCCGATATCCGCAAGGCGACCGATGCCGCCGCCGCGCATCTACTCGACGCACTTGGCGCAAGCGATGTACGGACCGCGCTGTCGGGGCACCCGGGCTATCTGAATCTCAGCCGTCCGCTGCTTTTCTCCGATGCGATCGCGCGGCTGGCCCCCGACCGTTTTTTCCTCGAAATATCGCCCGACTTGGCCGTCGATTCGGAACTGATCGCGCGCCTGGTCACGCTGCATGCGAGGCGCTATCGATTCGTGATCGACGACTTGCGCAAACCCGACGAGGCTTTCGCGAAGCTGCTGCCTTACGCCTATGCGATCAAAATCGACCCGGCGCACTTCGATCCCGACATGTTGCAGCGGCTCGCGAAGGCGCTGAAGTCGGCAGGCAAGCTCTTGATCGCGCTGAACATCGAGACGCACGAGGCCTTCGAACAGGCCAAAGCGCTGCACTTCGATTTGTTCCAAGGTTACTTCTTCGCGCGCGGCTGCAAACAGAGCGGGCGCCGTGTGAACGCGCCGCGTCAGGCGCTGCTCAATTTGCTGCGTCTGCTTTCGTCCGATCCGAGCGTCGCGCAGCTCGAAGCGGAACTCAAGCTCAATCCCGTTCTCGTCATGCATCTGATGCGTCTCGCCAATTCGGGCGAGGCCAGCATCGGCCGCAAAGTCGCCACGCTGCGCGACGCGATCAACGCAACGGGTACGAATCGCATCGCGCGTTGGACGCAGTTGCTGCTCTACGCGGACGGCCGCAAGGTGCCGCTCGAGCACGACCCGCTCGTCCAGCTCGCGGCCACGCGCGCGCGGTTCATGGAACTGGCCTCGGCGCGGCTCGCGCATGCCAACCGTAAGGTGGTGGACGGCGCCTTTCTGACCGGGGTGTTCTCGCTCGTCGATGCCGTGTTCGGCGATACGCTCGAAAACACGCTCGAGGCGCTGACGCTCGCCAGCCATATTCGCGCGGCGATCCTGCGGCGCGAAGGGCAGCTCGGCACGCTGCTCGGCGCCATCGAGGCGTTGGAGCGCGGCGATTGGGACGGGCTCGATCGAGCGAGCGCGGCGCTCGCGCCGCTTGATTCGTGCGAGCTCGCCCAGATCGCGATCACGGCGGCGGCATGGGCCAGCACGGCCGATCAAAGCAAGGAAAACGAGGGGCTCGAGCGGATCGAGGAGTAAGCCGGGCGAGGCGGTCAGCCCCGCGGCGGCGGGCAGGTCACCTCAAAGCGTTTCGAGTTCGCGCGCGGGTGCGTGCGCGAAGAAGCGCCCCAATTCGCGTGCCAGTTCGTTGAGCGCGCTCATCTGCGTTTGCGACACCTTGCGCGTCTCTTGCGAGAGCGACCAGTCGCCATAGAGCAGCGCGACCGTCGATTGATGGGCGGTGACTGGCAGCAGCACGAACGAGCGCGCATCGTCGAACGCGTTGCGATACCAGATCGGCAAGCGCGCCATCATCTTCGGATCGCGCGCATTCTCGATGAAGATCCCGACCGAATTGGCGATCGCGAGGTGAAAGACGTCGGGCTCGAACGCTTCCTTGAAAAACAGCGAGGGCAGGGCGCGCTCCACGTCGCGGCCGAAGCCGAGCCGAGCCTTGTAAAAGCCCGAGCCTTGGCGCACGAATACGACCGTGCGCGTAAAGTTCAACCCCGCCAATACCGTTTCCGAGGCCAGCGCCAGCACGGGCGCCAGCGCGTTTTCGGAGGGCAGGGCGCGTAGATCTTCGAGGCCGGCGGCGATGCGCGCTTCGGCATTGACGCTTGCGCGGGCGATGGCATCGGCGTTGGCGCGCAGCTCGTCGATTTCGCGCATGAAGCCTTCGCCGGCTTCCTCGCGTGCGAGCGAGACGGTCATCTGCGCGAGCTCTTCGGGCTCACTGCCGAGCGCCCGGCCATAGCGCCGCGCCAATTCGGCGATCTGCGCTTCGCGCGCGTGCTCGGCCACGTCGGCGGCGCTCAGCACGCCGGCTACTTCGGTCGAGAAATTGGTGACGGCGCGCAGCCAATGAATCTGCGGCGGCTCCTTGGCATCGGGCTCGTACGTGCCCATGCCGGCGCGGATCATATCGGGCAGACGCCAGCGCGTGGCCGCCTCTTGTCCGAGCTCCTCGAAGCTCACGCCGAGCACGGCGGCGCAGGCTTCGCTCTCGTCGAGGTTTCCGGCGCTCGCCTTCTGCCGAATCTGTTCCCATTCGGTCTCGAGATAGAAGACGACGAGCAGCTTGCCGACCTGCCGCATCAGCGTGCAGACGACGGCTTCCTCGCCCTCGCGCAAATCGCCCTGCTCGGTGAGCTTGCGGGCCACGCAACCCGAGAGCATCGTGCGATTCAGTTCGAGCTTGGCGTCGATGCGGTGCGGCGCGCTGTGATGGAAGTGGTCGACGAGCTTGAGGCCGACGACGAGGTGGCCGACGGCGTCCATCCCGAGCACCATCAACGCGCGCGTAACGGTCGTGATGTTGCCGCCGAACGCCATGTACATGGCCGAGTTGGCGAGCCGCAGCACCTTTTGCGTGAGCGCGAAGTCCGACAACACGACTTGCACGAGTGCCGTGAAATCGAGGTCGTCGTTCGTCATGGCCGCCATCGTCGTGCGCAGCGATTGCGACAGCATCGGGAAGTCGCCGCGTTCGCTCATGCGCGCCCACAGCTTATCGAGCAGCGCCGCCTTTACCATGTGAATCTCGTTCGAACCATACGGATATCTGTTTATCTATGCCGCGGCGGCGCTCGCCGCCTCGTGCAAATGAAGCACACGGTCCTCGAAGCGTTTGGCCAGCTCGTCGGACGGCAATGCCTTGCACACCAGCCAGCCCTGAATGTGATCGCAGCCCATCGATGTCAGTAACTCGCGCTGCGCCTCGGTTTCGACTCCCTCGGCGACGAGTTCGAGCTCCAGCGTCTGCGCGAGTCCGACCACCGCGGACACGATCGCGCGATCGTTGCGAGAGGTTAGCAGGTTCTCGACGAAGCTGCGGTCGATCTTCAGTTTCGCGAGGGGAAAACGTTGCAGATATGCCAGCGACGAGTAACCGGTACCGAAATCGTCCACCGCGAAGCGGATGCCGATCGTCGTCAAGTCCTCGAGCAGCACCTTCGCATGGGCCGGGTCCTGCATCAGCAGCGACTCGGTGATCTCGAACACGAGCCGGCTCGGGTCAACGCCCGTGAGCGCCAGCGCGTCGCGCACGTTTTGCGTGAAGCGAGGGTCGCGAAACTGCTGCGGCGAGACGTTGACGGCCACGTATTGCAGGACGATGCCCTGTGCGTCCCACTGCATCAATTGCATGCAGGCGATTTTCAGGACCCAATTGCCGAGGTAGTTGATGAGGCCGATCGATTCGGCGAGCGGGATGAACGTCGAGGGCGGAACGAATCCGTGCACGGGGTGGTGCCAGCGGATCAGCGCCTCCACCCCGACGACGCCGCGGCTATGGCTGCTCGTGATCGGCTGGAAATGCAGCGAAAACTCGCCGTTGCGCACGCCGTCGTAGAGGTCGGCTTCGAGTTTGAGGCGCTCCGCGTCGGCCGGGTCGGCATGCGCCGTGTGAAACGCGAGGGTGTTGCTGCCCGACGCCTTGGCCTGCGACAGCGCCTGGTCGGCGCGGCGCAGCAGTTGGTCGTAATAGCCGGACGCGTCGCTGTCGTGCGCCGGATCGGGGTAGAGCGCCACGCCCACGCTGGCCGACAGGTGGACCGGCTGGCCGTCCACCGCGTAGGGCTGCTGGACCGCCGTCATGAAGCGCCGGCCGAGCGCCTCGGCTTGCTGTGCGGCCAATTCGCGCGTGCCCGCGCGCACGAGAATCGCGAATTCGTCGCTCGTCACGCGGGCGAGCGTTTCGTCGGCGCTGACGAGCGCTTCGAGCCGCCGGGCGGTCTCGCGCAGCAACTGGTCGCCGGCATCGTAGCCGAGCGCACGGTTCACGCGTTGGTAGTCGTCGAGATCGACCAGCAGCAGGGCCGCTCCCGTGCCGTCCGCGTCGGCCTGCTCCTGCGCGCGTTTGACCGCGCCGGCGAGCGCGAGCGCATTCGCCAAGCCCGTCATGCGATCGCTGTGCAGCTCGTAGGTGAGCCGCTCCTCGGTGGCGCGCCACGCCGAGACGTCGAACGCGCTGATCGCGAAGCCCGCCGCGCCGGCATGGGGGCTGGCGACGACCCGCAGTTCCACCGCGATCGGGTACGTCAGCGATTTCATCAGGTGCAACGTGGCGCGTTCGACCCGGCCGCTTTCGGCGGCCCGGGCGATCAGGGAATCCAGCGCCTGGGTCTCGCCGCTGGGTACGAGTTCATGCAACGTGACCGTTTGCAGGTACTCGCGCCGATAGCCGATGAACCGAAGGCTCGCGTCCGACACGTACAGAAAGCGCAACTGTTTGTCCACGTGCGCCAAAAAATCGACCGCACCCAGGGTTTTTTCGAGTTGCAACGTCAGTGCGCCGTGTTCGCCGCCGAAATCGAAGGCGTCTGGGTGCGCGCGGACCCTACCTGCGCGTCCGCGCAACAGGTCGAGCGCCGCGCGCCAAGCGCTGCGGCGCGACGCGCCGGTTGATTTTGCTTCCATTCGTTCTCGCTGGCGACTGAAGTCGATCGGGCAGAGGGCGCTAAGCGGCTCGCCATACCTCCTATCAGGACTCAATATCGGCCGCGCGTAAGAATTCTTTAGGGTCGATGTGCCTATTTCGAGCAAAACTCGACTCGGGATTGGTCCCGACATGCTTTCGAGGCATATTTTGTGGACAATGGGGCCGTGCCCGGGAAAGGGGGCGGCCTGTCCGGCCCCGTCCCTGGCTGCGGGCGGCGCACGGAGGCGGGGCGTGCCTAGTCCCGCTTGCAAGACGTTTCGGCGGCCTCGGCCGCACGCGACGCGCTCGTCTGTTCTACACCAAGCTGAAAGAGTTATGGCCAAAATCTCGATTGTCCGCACGGATGCGCCGCCCGTTTGCGAAGCACGCGCCGAATGCGAAATCGACTGTCTCTACCTCGGACGTCAACCGATCGTCGCCCGGGACGGAGCACTCGAGGCCTATGAGCTCTTGTTTCGCGAGAGCGAGGTGAACCGCGCCTTCATCTGCAACGATGCGCGAGCCACGGCGCGCGTGGTCGTCAACACGATGTGCAGCATGGGCGTCGCCGCGACGCTCGGACCGCATCGCGGCTACGTGAACATGTGCCGCGAGATGCTGTTCGACGACGCGGTCATGCTACTGCCGCCCGAACGCTTCATCCTCGAAGTGCTCGAAACGGTATGCGTCGATCCGCCGCTCATCGAGCGCATCGACAGACTGCGCCGAACCGGCTTCAAGGTCGCGCTGGACGATATCAGCGACTTGTCGGACGCGCTGATCGCGCTATTGCCGCACGTCGATATCGTCAAGGTCGATCTGCTGTCGGCCGATCGCGAGCGGTTACCGGCCCTCGCCGAGGCAGTGAAAGCGCATGGTAAGACGCTGATCGCCGAAAAGGTGGAGACGCGCGACGATTTCGCGCTCGCCCAAGCGCTGGGTTTCGATTTGTTCCAAGGGTATTTCTTCGCGCGCCCGCAGGTGCTCTCGACGCGCCGCGGCGACCCGTCGCGGCAGTCGTTGCTGCGCATGCTCGCGTTGATCGCGTCGGAGGCGCCCTTAAGCGGACTCGAGCAGGAATTGAAGCGCAGCCCCGACGTCGTCATGCAGCTATTGCGCCTCGTGAATTCAAGCGCCTACGGATTGGGGCGCCGAATCGGCTCGGTGCGCGAAGCGATTCTCGCGGCCGGCACGCGGCAAATCGCCCGCTGGGCGCAACTGCTGCTATACGCATCGAACGGCGAGTTGTCGTGGCGCTCCGATCCGCTGGCGCAGCTCGTCGGCGCCCGCTCGCGCTTCATGGAACTGGCCGCGGCGCGGGTTCGGCCCGATAGCGAGCGTTTCGGCGATTGCGCGTTCATGACGGGGGTATTTTCGCTCGTGCACGTGCTGCTCGGCGACGCCGCGCCGAACACGTCGCTGGTCCAGATCGGGCTCGTCCCGGAGATCAGCGACGCCATCGTGCATCGCGCGGGATTGCTCGGCGCCATGCTCACGATCGCGGAAGCGGTGGAGCGCGGGGAGCACGAGCGGGCGGCCCGCGAACTCTCGCGGGTGCATCCGGAACTCGCCGCGCTCACGTCCTCGACGTTCGCCGAAATCAATCTCGAGGCCGCGATGTGGACGCACGCGCACGAGGCGGCGTGAGCCGGGCGGTTGCCGGCAGCAAACGCGCAGCCATGGTTCAATAGGGCGCGTGCGCGGTGGACGCCCCGGCGGGCGCCCACCGCGCCATGCGACCCGCGCAAACGTTCGTTTGCGTGCGCCAACCCTTGAACCGAGGAATCGTGATGAAGCGAAGCATCCACCGCGCCGCGTGCGCGGCCATACTTGGCGCTGTCCTCGCCGTCTGTTCTTTCGATGCGTCGGCGGTACTCAAGGTGGGCGATAAAGCGCCCGCTTTCACGACCGAGGCCTCCCTCGGCGGCAACGCCTATTCGTATTCGCTTGCCGACGCCCTGAAAAAAGGCCCCGTCGTACTCTATTTCTATCCGGCCGCGTTCACGAAGGGATGCACGATCGAGGCGCACGAGTTCGCCGATGCCGTCGATGAATACAAACGCTACGGTGCGACCGTGATCGGCGTATCGCACGACGATATCGGCACGCTCAAGAAGTTCTCGGTCAGCGAGTGCCGCAGCAAATTCCCTGTGGCGGCCGATCCGAAACGGCACATCATCGATGCCTACGATGCGGCGATGCCGCTCGTGAGAACGATGGCGAACCGTGTGTCGTACGTGATCGCGCCGGACGGCACGATCATTTACGAATACACGAGCCTATCGCCCGACGAGCATGTGAAGAACACGATGAGCGCCGTCGAGGAGTGGGCGAAACAGCATCCGCGGCAATAGCCGCGCGAGTGGTCCTCCCTCGCCCGCGTTTGACCCGCGGCGCGGGGCCGCGTCCGCAAGCGCCTTCTTGCGGCCCTGCCGTTTGGTGACGAGCCTCTACGATTTCGATACGGCGCAGCGCATACAAAGCACGACAATCGAAGCGTTGCGTCACGTTGAAAACGAGAGAGTTCGGCGGCCCGCCGGCGCGCGCCATGCGCCGAGCGGCACGGCTGCCGGGGAGGGGACGGCATGTTCGATCGACAGCGGCGGCCGGCGCGTGGGCATCTCGCCCTTCGCGCGGCCGGCTTATCGGCGTTGGCGGGGTTGTTCATTTCGCTCGTATCGCTCGCCGGTTGCGGCGAGGCGGCGGTAGCGGCCCGCGCGCAAGGCGTGGATGCGCCGCCGCGTATCGAGGCCTTGAAGAGCCAGGAACTCGAGCGCGAGCGTCAAGTGCGGCTGCGTATCCCGTCGGCGAGCGCCATGTCGCTTACGCGCACGCGCGAGGCGACGCTGCGCGATTCCGGAATCGGCGCGACGATGCTGTTCGCGCGCGACGTCGACTTCAGGGTGACGGGCCAGTTGGGGTTCGTCATTCACTCGATGGCGGCCACGATGACGCCGACGCGCGCGGGCGAGCCGATCGTCTTCGACGATCCGACGAGCGTCGCGATCGATGTGCATCGCGGCGAAGTCACGCTCGACGCCGATCGCTTGACCGCCGTTTTCGGACAGTACCTATTCGACTATGCGGGTGCGCCGCTTCGCGATCTGCGCGTGACCCCCGCCGCCGGCGAGTTGCGCGTGGCGGGGAGGATGTGGCGCGGCGCATGGGTGCCGTTCGCGCTGGCGGGCCAACTGACGCTCGGCTCGCCGCGCACGCTCGTGTTCCATGCGACGCGCGTGAACGTCGCGGGCGTCGAGGCAGACCGGCTCATGCACGCGGCCCATGTGCGGATGGCCGACTTATTGACGGTCGATACGCCGATCGCGCGCCTGTCCGGCAACGATATCGTCATGCGCGCGGCGCGCCTCATGCCGCCGCCGGTGCTATCGATGACGATCGTCGGCGTGAAGGTCTCGCCTGAAGGTGTCACGCTGACGCTCGACGACGGCACGCTCAAGACGATCGAATGGCCCGCCCGTACGCCCGCACGCGGCATGCTGCTCGTCGGCGGCGACGTGAAGTTCATGCGTTCGATGCCGATGAACCTCGATCTCGCGTTGCATCCGCTCGATGAGCAGGCTCCGTTCGTATTCGATCTATATCGCTACCGCGACCAACTCTCCGCGGGATACATGACCTTTCGGCCCGACGGCGCGCTGGACGTCTTCGTCCCGTCCGCTGCCGCGCCCGTGGCGGTGTCGCCGGGCTCGGCCTCGGCGCGCTACAACGATACGTTTTTGCGTGCGCAGCAACATGCGCTCGAGACGGCTAGGCAGACGTGGCGCACCGTGCCCGGCAACGGCAACGAGCCGCGCGAAATGGTTGCGGGTGCAACGATGACGGAGCCGCGCGCAACCGGCGAGAAGAACGCGATCGCCCCGGACCGCCTGCGCGCGTCATGGCCCGCGCCGAGCATCGCGACGCCGGGGACCGAGCGGGCCTCGCACGGCGCGCCGACTTGCGCGCATTTGTCCAACGTCGACTTTTTCGTTACCGGAGGGATCGGCTTTCACGTCCGTTCGCTCGACGTTCAGATGGTGCCGAAGCAGCCGGGCGATCCGGTCGACCTCGACGATCCGAATCAATACGAGATCAGAATCGTCGGCGGCGAGGTGCTCGAACCGTGGCCCGCGATGGCCGCGCTATTCAACGACTATCTGCTCGACTACTCCCCGCGCTCGCTCAATGCGCTTTCGCTGACTGCGCATGACGGCGTGCTCGACGTAACCGGTGGCGTCAAGCTTTGGAATCGCGTGCCGGGCGTTTGGATGCCCTTGTCGATGACGGGCACGATCGAGGTGCTCGACGCGCGGCATCTGGCCTATGCGCCGAATCGCGTGTCCGTGCTGGGTGTGCCCCAGGCCGGGCTACTGCGTGCTTTGCATATCCCGCTGGCTTCGCTCACGCCGCTCGAGCGCAAGGGCGCGAAGTTGACAGGCGATCGGCTGGTCTTCGATCAGTACACGGTCTTTCCGCCGCCGCTGCTCGCCGGGCGCTTGGAGAGCGCCGAGGTGACCGACGCAGGGCTCGTGTTGAAGTTCGCGCGCGAGGCGGGCGCCGAGCTGGCGCATCCGCCCGCTCATGCGAAAGGCAGCTACGTCTGGATCGAAGGGGGTGACGTGAAAATGTTCGATGCGCTCGCCGTCAATGCGCGAACGTTGATCCACGACGACAGCCGCGAGACCATGCGATTCGATCTATACGATTATCGGCGCGACGTCGCGCGCGGACGGGTCCGGATGCGAGCCGACGGCACGTTGGATGTTTCGCTCGGGGCCGAGCGGTAGCGTGCGGGAGCGACACGTTATGGAAGCCGTAACGGCTTATTCCTCCCAATTCTGATAGTTAGTGAATCGGGTATTCCATGCGATAGTGCCCCTCTCATTGCATTCGACAGGGTCGACTTTCGAGGTATGGGCCGATGAGCACCGCGTTACGTTCCGTTAGGCCCGAGATCGCCGCCTCGATCGCGCTTTGCCCGATCAGCTTGGCCGCCATGGGCATGCTGATCAAAGCGGCCAGCGGCGTACCGGAATCCGTGCTGTTGCTCGCGCGCTTCGGCGTACCTGCCGTGATCTACTGGGGCTTGCTTGGCTTCAAGCGCTATCGCTTTAGAAACATCAGGCCGCACAAGCATCTATTGCGAGCCGGGCTCGGCTTCTTATCCGTCTCGAGTTTGTTCGCTGCCATCGCCCGCATTCCATTATCGACGGCGTTGTGCCTGTCCTATACGTTGCCCTTCTTCGCCTATGCGATCGGGGTGGCTACGCGGCGAGATCGGCTGGACGCAAGAGCATTGTTCGTCATCGGCGCGCTGATCGGCGTTGCATGCATGGTCGATCCGAGCGCGCATGCCGACGTGGCCGGGATCGCATACGGGCTCGCCTCCGCGCTGTTCGGGGCGATCGCGCTGTATGAAATCAAACGTGTCGCGCGATCCGAGGATTCCGATGCGGTGCTCCTCATGTATTTCACGATCTCGACGATCGGGTTGGCGCTATACGTCCTCTTGTTCGATGCGAGTGTCCTGAAGAGGGCGCACGCTATGCCTTGGCCGATGCTGACCCTGATCGGGGTGTGCGGACTGCTCTATCAAATCGGACTCGTGACTTCGCTCAAGGCAGTGTCCGTATCGCTCGTCTCGATGTTTCTACTGCTTTCGGTTGCGATCAGCTTCCTCGGCGATCGGCTCTTGTTCGCGTCCGCATTCACTCTCATCGGGACCGTGGGTCTTCTGATCCTGGCCGCCAGCATCTTGTGCTTCCAATACTTCGAAACCGCTAAACGACGGCACTCGATTCAATAACCGGGCGGCGGCGGAGGGGGCGGCGTGTAATACCGTCGCGTTCCATAGCCATTGTCGTAGCCCGCCGGCATCGGCACACGCTCGCCGGCCGCATACATGCATTGAACGTAGGCGAAGTCGTAGCGTCGCTGGATGTCGTATGCCGAGCCTTGCGCGGTGCCCATCCCGATCGCGCTCCCCGTCAACAGGCCCGCGCCCGCTCCGACGGCCGCGCCGCGCCCGCCGCCGAACGCCGCACCCGCGGCCGCGCCCACCGCGGTGCCGAGCGCCGCGCTGCCGACACCGGCCGTCGTAGCCCCCTGGTTCGCGCTGACGCCGCCCACTTGGCCGAGCGCGTATTGCCGGCAGTTGTAGTCGTCGGCTCGGAATTGGTCGAAGGTTTTGCCGGTGCCGGGCAGTGCCATGACGCTCGGCCCGGTCGGCATGACGGTGCAGGCACCGAGGCCCGCGAGTGCCGCGAGCGGCAACCATTTCGCACGCCGCTTGGCATGCACGAGTAGAGAATCGTTCATCGCATCACCGCTTAGGGGCGGGCGGAGTGGCCGGCACCTGGCGCCAGCCGCTCGCGCATTGTTTGACGTACGGGTAGTAAGTTTTCGTCTTGTCGCAGTACCACCAGGTGCCTTGCGGCGGTTCGTCCTGCGTCTCGTCGACGGCGCCCGGCGGCGGACGCTCGATGTAGGTGGTGTCGGGCTGCGCGGGCGTGACGATGACCGGCGGGGGATAGGGCGCGTAATAGTACGGCGAATACGGCACATACGGCGCCGGCACGACAGGCGCCGGGTAGGGGTAGTAGTACGGTCCGGGCACGCCCCAATACATCCCGACGTGCCAACGCGCCGCATCGGCGGCGCCGCTTGCGCCTAGACAGGCTGCGGCCAAGAGTGCGAGTGGAGCGTTGAGGCGTCGCACGATGGGCTCCTTCAGTCTCGAGTGGGTGCGCCGGGCAAGGCCGGCGCCGCATCTACAAGGCTAGGTCATCGCTTGAGCAAGTGCCATAACGGCCCCGGTCACAATTGTTTCAACTGCTTACCTGGCGGGATGCGCGGCGCTGTCGCCCGGGCTGCGGCGCTTTTCCCGCCATACCCTCAGACGATCCATGTACAGGTAGACGACAGGTGTCGTGTAGAGCGTCAGCACCTGGCTCACGAGCAGGCCGCCGACGATGGAGATACCGAGCGGGGAGCGCAACTCGGCACCTTCCCCGCGGCCGAACGCGAGCGGTAGCGCGCCGAGCAGGGCGGCGCACGTCGTCATCATGATCGGCCGAAAGCGCAGCAGGCAGGCGCGGTGAATCGCGTCGAACGAAGACATGCCTTGCCGCGAAGCTTCGATCGCAAAATCGACCATCATGATCGCGTTCTTTTTCACGATGCCGATCAGCAGAATCACCCCGATGAGCGCGATGATGCTGAACTCCGAGTGAAACAGCAGCAGCGCGAGCAGCGCGCCCACACCGGCCGAGGGTAACGTGGAAAGAATCGTGATCGGATGGATGTAGCTTTCGTAGAGCATGCCGAGCACGATATAGACGGCGGCGAGCGCCGCCAAAATCAAGATCGGCATGTCGCTCGTGGACTTCTGGAAGGCCTGCGCCGTGCCCGAGAAGCTGCCGTGCACCGTCGCGGGCATGCCGATTTGCGCGGCCGTCTCGTTGATCGCCCGCGTCGCATCCGACAGCGATTTGCCCACCGGCAAGTTGAACGAGATCGTCGAGGCGACGAACGGGCCCTGGTGGTTGACGGCGATGGGCGTGCTGCCTGGGCCGAACGAGGCGACGGCCGAGAGCGGAATCATCGTCTCCTTCGACGTGGAGACGGCGGAGCCCGTCGATGCGCTCGTCTTGCCGCTCGCGGCAATCGAGTTCGTCGCTAAATTGCGCGCCGAATCGGCCGCGATCGTGGCGGCGCTCGTCGTGCTGGTGCTGCCCTTGGTTACCGCCGTGAACGTGCCGGCCACCGCATTGGTCGATTGCGAACCGCTCGCGCTGCCGCCGGCGGTGCTGATATAGATTTGACTGAGCATCGCCGGGTCTTGCCAATAGCGCGGCGCGACCTCCATGACGACGTGGTATTGATTGAGCGGGTTGTAAATCGTCGAGACTTGCCGTTGGCCGAACGCATCGTACAGCGTGTTGTCGATCTGCGATGGCGTGATCTTCAAGCGCGCGGCACTCTGGCGATTGACCGTCACGAACGCTTCGAGCCCGCCTTGTTGCTGGTCGGAATTGACGTCTGCCAACTCGGGCCGATGCTTGAGCGCCTCGGCGAGCAACGGCGCCCATTTATAGACTTCGGCGCTCGAGTCGCCCAGCAGCGTGTATTGATATTGCGCGTTCGATTGCCGCCCGCCCGCGCGGATGTCTTGCACGGCTTGCAAGAATGTCTGCGCGCCGGCCACTTGCCCGAGCGGCTTGCGCAGTTGCGCGATGACTTGATCGGCCGATGCGCGGCGCACGGTTTTCGGCTTGAGCGTGACGAACATGAAGCCCGAGTTCGTTTGCCGCCCGCCCGTGAACCCGATGACGTTCTCGACGTTCGGATTGTGTTGCACGATCGACATCATCTCGCCGAACTTGACCTTCATCGCTTGGAACGACGTGGATTGATCGGCTTGAATACCGCCCACGAGACGCCCAGTATCCTGCTGCGGGAAAAAGCCCTTCGGCACGACGACGTATAGAAAGAGATTGAGCCCGATGGTCGCAACGAGGATCGCCAGTATCAGCGCCGGGTGCGAGAGCGCCCAGCCGAGCGTGCGCGCATAGCCGCCTTGCAGACGCGCGAACGCGCGCTCGAGACGCCGCGCAAAAGGGCCGTCCTTGGGTCGGTGCGCGCCGTCGGCGAGCAAGCGCGAACACATCATCGGCGTGACCGTGAGCGAAACGGCGAGCGACACGGCGATCGCGAGCGAAAGCGTGACGGCGAACTCGCGAAACAGGCGCCCGATGATGCCGCCCATGAGCAGGATCGGCAAGAACACGGCGACGAGCGAGATGCTGATCGAGGTGACCGTGAAACCGACTTCGCGCGCGCCGAGATAGGCCGCGCGCATGCGCGGCATACCCTCCTCGATATGGCGAGAGATATTTTCCAGTACGACGATCGCATCGTCCACGACGAACCCGGTCGCTACGATCAACGCCATCAACGAGAGATTGTCGATCGAGTAGTTCAACAAGTACATCGCGGCGAACGTGCCGATGATCGAGATCGGCACGGCCACGCTCGGAATCAGCGTCGCGCGCCAATTGCGCAAAAACAGAAAGACGACGGTGACGACGAGCAACACGGCCACGATCAGCGTGCGCTCCGTATCTCTGAGCGATGCGCGGATCGTGGTCGAGCGATCGGCCACGGGGGTGATGTCGATCGCCGCCGGCACCGATGCGCGCAATTGCGGCAGCATCGCCAGCACGCGGTCGATCGTCGCGACGATGTTGGCGCCAGGCTGCCGGTAAAGGATCACGAGCACCGAGCGTTGGCCGTTCAAGAGCCCGAGATTGCGCAGGTCTTCGACTGAGTCTTCCACCTGCGCGACGTCCGACAACTTGATCGCGGCGCCGTTGCGATAGGCGATCACGAGATCCTTGTACTGCGCGGCCGCTCTCGCCTGGTCGTTCGTATAGATCTGAACGCGGTTCGCGCCGAAATCGATCGATCCCTTCGGGCTGTTCGCGTTCGCCGCCGCGAGTGCCGCCCGCACATCCTCGAGTCCGATGCCGTAATGGAACAAGGCCTGCGGCTCGAGCTCCACGCGCACGGCCGGATTGGCCGAGCCGCTCACGTCCACTTCGCCGATGCCCTCCACTTGCGAGAGCGCCTGCTGCAAGACCGTGGATGCGGCGTCGTACAGCTCTCCCGGGCGCTTCGTCTTCGAGGTCAACGAGAGCACGAGGATCGGCGCATCGGCCGGGTTCATCTTGTGGTACGTCGGGTTGCTGCGCAGGCTCGAGGGCAGGTCGGCGCGCGCCGCGTTGATCGCGGCTTGCACGTCCCGCGCGGCGCCGTCGATGTCGCGGTTCAAGCCGAATTGCAGCGTGATACGCGTTTGACCGACACCGCTCATCGACGTCATCTCGGTCACGTCGGCGATCTGCCCGAGGTGGCGCTCGAGCGGGCTCGCGACGCTGGTCGCGACCGTCTCGGGACTCGCGCCGGGCAAGTGGGCTTGGACCGCGATCGTCGGGAAGTCGACTTGCGGCAACGGCGCGACGGGTAGCTTGACGAAGGCGAAGACGCCGGCGAGCGCGATGCCGATCGCGAGCAAGGTCGTGGCGACCGGGCGCGCGATGAAGGGGCGCGACAGATTCATCGCGCCGTCTCCCCAGCGCCGCCAAAGCGTGCGCGCATGCGGCGCGCGAGCGAATCGAAGCCGAGATAGATGACGGGCGTCGTAAAGAGCGTGAGGAGCTGGCTCACCACGAGCCCGCCCGCGATCGCGATCCCGAGCGGATGGCGCAACTCCGAGCCCACGCCCGTGCCGAGCATGAGCGGCAATGCGCCGAGCAGCGCCGCCATCGTCGTCATGAGGATCGGCCTAAAGCGCAGTAGGCAGGCCTGATAGATCGCCTCATGCGCGCTCTTGCCTTGTTCGCGTTCGGCCTCGAGCGCGAAGTCGATCATCATGATGGCGTTCTTTTTCACGATGCCGATCAGGAGCACGATACCGATGATGCCGATGATGTCGAGGTCGTGCCCCGAGACGATCAAGGCGAGCAGGGCGCCCACGCCAGCCGAGGGCAGTGTCGAAAGGATCGTGATCGGGTGGATGAAACTCTCGTACAGCACGCCGAGCACGATATACATCGTGACGATCGCGGCCAGAATGAGGAACAGCTCGTTCGAGAGCGACGCTTGGAACGCGAGCGCTGCGCCTTGGAAGCGGGTTTGAAACGAAGCGGGCAAGCCGACGTCGCGCTCGGCTTGCTCGATCGCTTTTACGGCCGCGCCGAGGGATGCGCCCGGAGCCAGGTTGAACGACACCGTCGTGGAAGGAAACTGGCCGAGATGCGAGACTAGAAGCGGCGCGGGGCGCTCCTTGAACGTCGCGATCGAACTGAGCGGCACTTGTTGGCCCGTGCCCTGCGAGGAGGGCAGGTAAATCGATTTGAGCGCATCCATGTAGTGCTGCATGTTCGGATCGGTTTCGAGAATCACGCGGTACTGATTCGACTGCGTGAAGATCGTCGAGATGATCCGCTGACCGAACGCGTCGTACAACGCGTTGTCGACCGTGGCCGGTGTGATGCCGAAGCGGGCAGCGGTTGCCCGATCGATTTGCACGAACACCGAGCGGCCGCTTTGCTGCAAGTCGGTGGCCACGTCGGCAAGCTCGGGCGCTTGTTTGAGACGCTCGACGAGCTTCGGCACCCACGTGGCGAACTCGTCGGGATTCGGGTCGGTCAGCATGAACTGATACTGCGTCGCGCTGACGGTCGAGTTGATCGTCAAGTCTTGGACGGGCTGCAGATACAGCGTGACACCGGCAACGTCAGCCGTTTCGCTTTCGAGGTCCCGGATGATCTCGGTCGCGCTTTTGGAGCGGTCGCCGTGCGGCTTCAAGTTGATCAGCATGCGGCCGCTGTTCAGCGTGATGTTCGTGCCGTCCACGCCGATGAACGACGTCAGGCTGTCGACGTTCGGGTCCTTGAGGATCGCATCGGCCAACGCCTGCTGGCGGTCGGCCATCGCCGCGTAGGAGATCGACTGCGGGGCCTGCGTGATTGCTTGAATGACGCCGGTGTCTTGCACCGGGAAAAAGCCCTTCGGGATCAGCACATAAAGCAACGCGGTCAGGACGAGCGTCAAGACGGCCACGACGAGCGTCGCGCGCTCGCGCTCGAGTACCCAGCGCAACGCCACCGCATAGCGGGCGATGACCGCGTCGATGACGGCATGCGCCTTGGCCTCGAAACGATGGCTCTCGGGCGGCGGCGTATGTCTGAGCAGCTTGGCGCACATCATCGGCACGAGCGTGAGCGAGACGACGGCGGAAATGACGATCGTCACGGCGAGCGTGATCGCGAATTCGTGAAAGAGGCGGCCCACCACGTCGCCCATGAACAGCAGCGGAATCAGCACGGCGATCAGCGAGACCGTCAGCGAAATGATCGTGAAGCCGATCTGCCGGGAGCCTTTGAGCGCGGCGTCGAGCGCGGTGTCGCCTTGCTCGACGTAGCGGGCGATGTTCTCGATCATGACGATGGCGTCGTCCACGACGAAGCCGGTGGCGATCGTGAGCGCCATCAACGAAAGGTTATCGAGCGAAAAACCGCACAGATACATGACGGCGAGCGTGCCGATCAGCGAGAGCGGCACCGACAAACTCGGGATGATCGTCGCGTAGACGTTCGCGAGAAACAGATACATGACGAGCACGACGAGCACGACCGACATCGCGAGCTCGAACTGCACGTCGCGCACCGAGGCGCGGATCGTCGTCGTGCGGTCGGTGACCACGGCCACGTTGACCGCGGCGGGCAGGGACGCCTGCAACTGCGGCAGTAGCGTCTTGACGCTGTCCACCACTTGGATCACGTTGGCGCCCGGTTGCCTTTGGATGTTCAGCAAGATCGCGGGCTTCACGTTGCCGTTCATGCCGACCCATGCGCCGAGCTTCGTATTCTCGGCGCCGCTTACGATTTTGGCGACGTCGGTCAGCATCACGGGCCGGCCGTTTTTGTACGCGACGATGGCGTCGTTATAGGCTTGGGCGTCGGTGAGCTGATCGTTCGCGTTGATCGTGAAATTACGCGTCGGTCCGTCGAAGTTGCCCTTGGGCGTGTTCACGTTCAGGTTCGCGACGCTCGAGCGCAAATCGTCGAGGTTCAGCCCGTACGAGGCGAGCGCGAGCGGATTGGCCTGAATGCGCACCGCGGGCCGCTGGCCGCCGCTGATGCTCACGAGGCCGACGCCGGCCACCTGCGAGATTTTTTCCGCGAGCCGCGTGTCGGCGAGATCCTCGATGTCGGTCAGCGGCGTGGTGGGCGAGGTGATCGCGAGCGTGAGGATCGGCGCGTCGGCCGGGTTGACCTTGGCGTAGATCGGCGGCGCGGGCAGATCGGCGGGCAGCAGGTTGCCCGCCGCGTTGATCGCGGCCTGGACTTCTTGCTCGGCGATGTCGAGCGGCAGGTCGAGGCTGAATTGCAGCGTGATGACCGATGCGCCCGCCGAGCTTTGCGACGACATTTGATTGAGCGAGGGCATTTGGCCGAACTGCCGCTCGAGCGGCGCGGTGACCGCCGAGGTCATGACTTCCGGGCTCGCGCCGGGGTAGAACGTTTGGACTTGGATGGTCGGATAGTCGACCTCGGGCAACGCCGAGATCGGCAGAAAGCGCAGCGCGACGAGGCCGACCAGCATAATGGCCGCCATCAGCAGGGCGGTGCCGACGGGGCGCAGGATAAAGGCGCGAGACGGATTCATGCGGGTGCGTATCCGCCGTTACCGCGCGCCGGCCGTGCCTGACGCGCTTTTGCGATGGTGCGCGTGCGCGCCGGAGGCGCCCCCCGGTGCGGCGCCGGCCTCGCGTCCGCCTGACGCGGCGCGCAGCACGGCGGCGGCATCGGGCGCCACGGTGATTTTCGCGCCCTCGCGCAGGCGATCGGAGCCGTCGATCACCACGCGCTCGCCGATCGCGAGCCCCGAGGCAATACTGGTACGCTCGCCGTCGATCGGGCCGACCTTCAAAGGACGGACCGTGACGGTGTCATCGGGTTTGACGACGTACGCAAACGGGCCGTTCGCGCCATTGAGCACGGCCGAACTCGGCACGATCACCGCCTGATGGATCGTATCGACCAACAGGCGCGCGTTCACGAACTGATTCGGGAACAACATCTGCGAGTCGTTCCCGAACAAGGCGCGCAGCTTGACGGTGCCGGTGGCGGTATCGATCTGGTTGTCGATCGTCTCCAGATAGCCGGATTCGAGCGGCATCGTGTTGTTGCGGTCGTAGGCCGTCGCCGAAAGCTTCGCGCCGGCGTGCATCTGCTTGAGGATGGCCGGCAGATTGTCTTCCGAAGTCGTGAAGATGACGCTGATCGGCTGCAATTGGGTGATGACGACGATGCCGTTCGTATCGGACGGCGTCACGTAGTTGCCCGGATCGACTTGCCGCAGGCCGACGCGGCCCGAGACGGGCGCCGTAATGCGGGCGTAGGTGAGGTCGAGTTTGTAGGTGTCGATGCTCGCGTGGTCCGATTGCACCTGGCCCTCGTACTGCTTCACGAGCGATGCTTGCGTGTCCACCTGCTGCGACGCGATCGAATCTTGCGCCAGCAGCGTTTGGTAGCGCTTCAAATCGAGGCGTGCCGTCTGCAGCAGCGCGGTGTCCTTGGCTAGCGTGCCCTCGGCGTTCGCCAGCGAGATCTGATACGGACGCGGGTCGATCTGAGCGAGGAGCTCGCCCGCTTTGACGAGCTGTCCTTCCTTGAACGCGACGCTTTGGAGCGTGCCCGCGAGTTGCGTCTTGACCGTCACCGTGGCTAGCGGCGTCACGGTGCCGAGGGAGGTTAGTACGATCGGCATGTCGCCGGCAGCGGCCGTCGCCACGTGCACGGGCTGTGCCATGTTCGCGAGCGCCGCGCGGCCGCCGCGGCGCGCCGTCGCCGCCGGGCCGGTGCCGGGGGCGCCCGAGCGGCTCCACGGCCGCCACCAGAACAGAGCGATCAGCGCGAGCACGATGACGACGGCGATCGCGGTGCGGCGCCGGGTACGCGCGCGACGGACAGATCGGTCCGTATCGATAGGCGGGCGCGATCCTTTTTCGTACGAAGGGGGGCGATTCTCTTGTTCGGCCATCGAAGTATTTTTTTAGCGGCAATGCCAATACGGCGTGGGTGAGCAGGCGCAGCGCGCATGCGGGGGCGGCCGTGGGAGGCGCAATCGGTTCGGTACACCGCGGGGCCGTCCGCCTGCATCGCGGATGGCCGCGGATGGCCGCACCGTCGATGCAAGATGCTACGTCCCGCCGCCTTAGCGAGTCCAGCGGGGGATTTTTCGGTTTCTTACGGCCGTTACACTAACTGGCGCCGATGCGATCGGCGCGCGATCAATCGCGAAGACGCTGGCGCGGCGCGCCGCCGATTTCGCGGACGATGCGCTCTATGCATTCGGTCAGGACCGGCGCCGCGCGCTCGATCAGCCACTCGCGCGGGCACATATGCGCCGCGCCGCCGCAGTTGACGGCGTACCGTTCGCCCGAAGGCCCGACGAAGCCCGCCGCGATCGCATTGAGCTCCGAATACCACTCGCCGGTTGCGATGGCGAAGCCCAACCGGTGCGTTTCCTCGAGCGAAGCGGCAAGCCGGGCGTGGATGTGCGGCCAGTCGTCGCCGGACGCCGCCTGCAGGCCCGCCATCACTTCGCGCCGCTCCGTTTCGGAGAGCGCCGCCAGATACGCGCGGCCGGCGGCCGTGCGCGCCAAGTCCACGCGCGAGCCCACTTCGAGCCGCGACACGAGCACCGCGGAACGGGGACGGATCGTGTCGATGACGACCATATCGAGCCGGTCGCGCGCCATCAAGTGCACGGACAGCGAGGTGCGTTCGGCGAGATCGATCAGCAACGGCCGGGCGCGCGCCCGGATGTCGAAATTACGCAAAAAACCATTGCTCAATTCGAGTACCGATGCCGTCAGCACGAATCGTTCGCTGTCCGGCAACTGAAACAGAAAGCCCGCGCTGACGAGCGTGGCGGTAATGCGCGAAACGGTGGGCTTGGGGATTCCGGTGAGTTCGGCGAGTTCGCGGTTGCTGATCGGCGCGTCGGCCGAGGCGACGCGGCGCAACAGCGTCAGGCCGCGCGACAGCGCGAGGATTTCGTCGCCGGCGCCTTCATTGGGCTTGGCGGCGCGCGGGCGGGTGTCGGTGCTGGTCGTTGAGGTGGGCACTGTTTGCCTGTGACAGTTTTTTGAAATTCAGTTTCACGTCTGACGTTTCGTTCAGTCTACGCCAGCCACCTCATCCCTGGAAGCAAGTAATTTTTACTTGTTGATGCGAATGAAATCGATACCGGCGGTGGGGTACCTGTTAACTTTTCGGAAAAAATTATCTTGACTTCGTCAGCCGAAAGAGAAAGAATGGAATCTCATTTCGGAGCGACGCATCGAAGGCGATGTGTTGATCGAGCGAACCTTCGGTTGCCGCAGAGATCTCAGCTTCGAGATACCGTCTCTCAGGTTCTAGCACGGCCCTCGGAATGGCTAGAACTTCTTTAAGGCGCCACGGCAACGTGGCGCCTTTTTTTTCGTGTTTTTGGCCGGGTGGATCCGATCCCATTGGGTTCTCCGCCGTTCGACAGGGGCCGGCACGATGCGTTTCGTGTTGCTCGGCGGCAGCGCCGCCGCGCTTCTGCTATCGTCAGCGTCCATCCGAACTTGGCGTCGAGCCCCGGCGCCGGTCCGACGGACGGCACATAATGCAAACGATCCTTTCTATTTCAAATCTATCGAAGACCTACGCGTCGGGCTTCCAGGCCCTCAAGCGCGTGAATCTCGAGATCCATCGCGGCGAAATCTTCGCGCTGCTCGGCCCGAACGGGGCGGGCAAGACCACGCTCATCGGCACCGTTTGCGGGCTCGTCAACCCGACCGAAGGCACGGTACGGGTGGACGGGCACGACATCATCAAGGACTACCGGCGCGCGCGGGCGATGATCGGCCTCGTGCCTCAAGAGCTGACGACGAACGCGTTCGAAACGGTCTGGGCGACGGTGGCCTTCAGCCGAGGGCTCTTCGGCAAATCGCCGGACCCCGCCCATCTGGAGAAAGTGCTGCGGGCGCTCTCGCTGTGGGACAAACGCAACAACGCGATCATGACGCTATCGGGCGGGATGAAACGGCGCGTCCTCATTGCGAAAGCGCTGGCGCACGAGCCGCAAGTGTTGTTTCTCGATGAGCCGACGGCCGGCGTCGACGTGGAGTTGCGGCGCGACATGTGGCAACTCATGCGCTCGCTGAAGGAAACCGGCGTGACGATCATCCTGACGACGCACTATATCGACGAAGCCGAGGAGATGGCCGATCGCATCGGCATCATCAATCGCGGCGAGATCGTGCTCGTCGAGGAAAAGACGCAGCTTTTGCGCAAGCTCGGCAAGAAGCAGTTGACGCTGCAACTGGCCACGCCGATCGCCGAAGTGCCGCCGCAACTCGCCGACTATGCGCTCGAGCTATCGGCCGACGGCGGCGCGCTCACCTACACCTACGACGACACCCAATCCGAACGCGCCGGGATCGTCACGCTGCTCAAGGATCTCGAGGACGCGCGCGTTCTGTTCAAGGACTTGCAAACGACGCAAAGCTCGCTCGAAGACATCTTCGTCGATCTCGTCAAGGACCGCTCATGAACTTTCACGCTATGCGCGCGATTTATCGCTTCGAAATGGCGCGCACGTGGCGCACGCTGATGCAAAGCGTCATATCGCCCGTTATTTCCACCTCGCTTTATTTCGTCGTGTTCGGCGCGGCGATCGGCTCGCGCATTCGAGAGATCGACGGTATCAGCTACGGCGCGTTCATCGTGCCGGGGCTCGTCATGCTCTCGCTGCTCACGCAAAGCATCAGCAATGCCTCGTTCGCGATTTATTTTCCGAAATTCACGGGCACGATTTATGAGCTGCTGACGGCGCCCGTGTCGTACTTCGAAATGGTGCTCAGCTACGTCGGCGCGGCGGCGACCAAGTCGATCATGCTCGGGCTCATCATCATGGCGACCGCGGCGTTTTTCGTGCCGCTGCGCATCGATCACCCATTCTGGATGGTCGTGTTCCTCGTGCTGACCTCGGTCACGTTCAGCCTGTTCGGATTCGTGATCGGAATCTGGGCCGACGGCTTCGAAAAGCTGCAGGTCGTCCCGCTCTTGATCGTGACGCCGCTGACGTTTCTCGGAGGGAGTTTCTATTCGATCGGCATTTTGCCGCCGGTTTGGCGCACGATCGCGTTGGCAAACCCGGTCGTGTATCTCATCAGCGGTTTTAGGTGGAGCTTTTACGGCATCGCCGACGTGCATGTCGGGGTCAGTCTTGGCATGACGGCCGTTTTTCTGGCGATTTTCACCGGCATCGTGGCATGGATTTTCAAAACGGGCTATCGCCTCAAAACTTAACGACGGCTTTGTCATTCGCTAAAAACGCCGACATAATGCGTCAATCGCCGGTGCTCCGCCGGCCGGGCACCCGAAACGATTCGACCGCGAATGAGACTGACCACCAAAGGCTTGTTGCTGATCGCTATACCGACGGCGGTCGAGCTCGCGTTGCTTTCCGGGCTCGTCAAGGCACAGAACGACGCGCAGCAGGCGGAGCAGTGGGCGTTGCACAGCAAGGACGTACTGCGCCAGACCAACGCGATTCTCGAGCCCGTCCTGATCGAATCGGTTCGCATGCGCGGCGCCGTGCTCAAGAATCAACGCGATTCTTCCACGCCCGTCACGCTGTGGATCGATCTCGATCGCCGGATCGACCACCTCGTCGATCTGGTGGCGGACAACCCTGTCCAGGTGGAGCGCGCCGCGCAGATCCGTCAAACGGTGCAAGCCTATCGGCAATGGTCCGATCGCGTGCAAGATTTATTGCGCACCGGACGGCGCAGTGATCTGCTGGAGCGGATCCGCGCTCAAACGAGCGCCGATGTGGTCGATCGCTTCCGGACTCAGTTGACCGCGTTCCAGAACGAAGAGCTGCGCACGGACGCGATGCGTTCGGCGCAGGCGGCGCAAGCGCTCGCGCAGCAGCAGCAACTGACTGCAGCCGTTGTGCTGGGCTCGCTCGTCATGACCGCGCTGGCCGTGTTCTTGTTCACGCGCGGCTTGCGCGGGCGGCTCGCGCGGCTGTCGGACAACGCGGCGCGGCTCGCGCAGAGCGCTCCGCTCGGGCCGCCGTCCGCGGGCAACGACGAAATCGCCGAACTCGACGAAATCTTGCACGATACGAGCCGGCGGTTGCTCGAATCGGAGCGGCTGCAAGCGCGCTTTCAAAGCGATTTGTCACGGCGCGCCGACGAGCTCGCCCGCACCAACGAGACGCTGCATCAGCAGACGCAGGAAAACGAGATGTTCATCTATAGCGTGTCGCACGATCTGCGCGCGCCGCTCGTGAACCTGCAAGGCTTCTCGAAAGAACTGACGCACGCATGCGACGATTTACGCCACGCGGTGCGCGCCTCGTCGCTCGAGGCCGCGGAACGCGAGCGCATCGAGCGGCTGATCGACGAGGACATCGGCGAGGCGCTGCGCTATTTGCAAAGCGCCGTGTTGCGGGCGGCCCATATCATCGATTCGCTGCTGCGCCTCTCGCGCGTCGGACGCGTCGAGTACCGGCGTCAAGAGGTCGACGTCGGGTCCGTCGTGCGCCACGTGCTCGACGCGATGCAGGCATCGATTCGCGCTTGCCGCGCTGAGATCGTCGTGGACGAATTGCCGCCGGTATGGGGCGACCCGACGGCGCTCGAGCAGATTTTCGCCAATTTGATCGGCAACGCCATCAATTATCTCGATCCGGACCGCCCGGGCCGCATCGAGATCGGCGCGTTGCCGGCGCCGCCAGGCGGCGTGCGCACGCTGCGCATCTTTTACGTCAAGGACAACGGCCTGGGCATCCCGGCCGGCGCCATGCCCCGTCTGTTCAACGCTTTCCAGCGACTGCACGGCAACGTGGCCGCCGGCGAGGGCATCGGTCTCGCACTCGTGCGCCGCATGGTCGAACGCCATGGCGGCCGCGTCTGGGCGGAATCGACCGAAGGCGAGGGCACGACATTCTATCTATCGCTACCGGAGGCGGCCAAGCAGGTCGTCGCCGCTTAACGAATCGAGGAAGCAACAATGCACAACCCAACTGGGGCCTCGGGCCACGCAGGCACGGGCCAGCCCACGATGGGCCAGTCCGTGGGCATCATCCTGATCGAGGATGACGATGGCCACGCGACGCTGATCGAGCGTAACTTGAGGCGCGCCGGCTTGACCAACGGCTTCACGCGTTTCGCCGACGGCCAGCAAGCGCTCGATTATTTCTTTAACGAACCTTCGCAGTTCATGCGCGAGGATTTACCGCCGACGGTGATCCTGCTCGATTTGAAAATGCCGCGCATCGACGGCTTGGAGGTGTTGCGCCGGCTCAAGGCCGACCGGCGTACGGCGTCTCTGCCCGTCATCGTCTTGACGACGACGGACGATCCGCGCGAAATCGAGCGCTGTTATGAACTCGGTTGCAACGTCTACGTGACCAAGCCCGTCGAATACGATGCCTTCATCGAAGCGGTGCGCCGCCTCGGATTCTTCTTGCAGGTGGTGAAGCTGCCCGCGGCGACTCGATGAGCGCTCACGCGCTGTTCATCGACGACGACGAGGGGCTCTTGCGGCTGGCCGCGCGCTCGCTCGCGCGAGCCGGTTACCGCGTGAGCACCGCGTCGAGCACGGCCGCGGCGCGTCAGGCGCTCGACGCCGAGCCGCCCGACGTCATCGTGGTCGACTATGCGCTCGGGAGCGCCGAGACGGGGCTCGACTTCTTGCGCGCGCTGCGCGCCCAAGGGCTCGTCTTGCCCGCCATTCTTTGCACCGGGTTTGCGGACGAAGCGCGTGTGATCGAGGCGCTGCGTTCGGGCGTCGCCGACGTGGTGCCGAAAAGCGAAGGTTATTTGGAATACCTGCCCGAAGCGATCGAGCGGGTATTGCGCGAGCGGCGCATCGAGCGCGAATTGGCGCAGGCGCAGCGCGCACAAGAACGCGAGGCGCATTTCAGGGCGCTGGCGGAAGAGCGTGAGGCGCTGCTCGCGGCCGAACGCGTGGCGCGGGCGGAAGCGGAACGTGCCTCGCGGATGAAGGACGAATTCGTCGCGACGCTATCGCACGAGTTGCGCACACCGCTCAATGCGATCGTCGGCTGGACCCAATTTCTTTTGCGCGATGCGAGCGTCTCGGAGTCGCTCCGCAAAGGACTCGACGTCATCGATCGGAACGCCCGCGCGCAGGCGCGCATGGTCGACGACCTGCTCGATTTCTCGCGCATTCTCGCCGGTAAGCTCAGGCTCGAGGCCGAACGCGTCGATCTCGTCGATGTCGTCGAGTATGTGATTCGTTCCGTCGATCCCACGGCGCAGGCCAAGGATATCCGCGTCGTGGCGTCGCTCGATGCGGTCGGCGCCGTGCTCGGCGATCCTTCCCGGTTGCAGCAGATCGTTTGGAATCTGCTGTCGAATGCCGTCAAATTCACAGGTAAGGGCGGGTGCGTCGAGGTCAAATTACAACGGCGCGACGGCGAAGTCGAATTGACCGTCACCGATAACGGCCAGGGCATCACCGCCGAGTTTTTGCCGCGCGTGTTCGAGCGTTTTTGCCAGGAGGACGCCGGCATCGCGCGTCAGCACGGTGGGCTCGGGCTAGGGCTGTCGATCGCGCGGCAACTGGTGGAGATGCACGACGGCCGCATCGTTGCATGCAGTGACGGACCGGGCTGCGGCGCGAAGTTCATCGTCACGCTGCCGGCAACGGTCGCCGAGCCGGCGCGCGAGCAGGACGCCGAGGCGCTCGAACTGGATGCGCCCCCGGCGCTGGCGGGTTTGCGCGTGCTGGTGTTGGAAGATGAGCCGGACGCGCGCGAACTCGTCGAGCGCGTCTTGCAAGAGCGAGGCGCGACGACGCTGGCGTTCGCGTCCGCCTCCGAAGCGTTGGACGCGTGCGCGGCGCAGGCACCCGATGTGATCGTCAGCGATATCGGATTGCCGGGCGTCGACGGTTACGAATTCATCCGGCGGCTGCGTACGTCGGAAGGGCAGCGCGGGCGCAGCACGCCGGCTGCCGCGCTGACCGCCTTCGCGCGCAGCGAGGACCGGCGCCGCGCGTTGCTCGCCGGCTACCAGACCCATTTGGCCAAGCCCGTCGATCCGCTAGAGCTGGTGGTCGTGGTAGCCGCGCTCGCGGGACGCACGACGCCGTTCGTCGGCGACGCTTAAAGGTCGATGCGCGTACCGAGCAACACGAGGAACTGACGCAGCCACTCGGGATGGGCCGGCCATGCCGGCGCCGTGACGAACGGCGCGTCGGTGACGGCCGCATCGACCGGTATATCGGCGTATTCCGCACCCGCGAGCCGAACCTCGGGCGCGCAAGCGGGATAGGCCGAAATGCGCTTGCCGCGAATCACCTCCGCGGCCGCCAGCAATTGCGCGGCGTGGCAGATCGCGGCGATCGGCTTGTCTTGCCGCGCGAAATCGCGCACGAGTTCGATGACCTTTGCGTCGAGACGCAGATATTCGGGCGCTCTGCCGCCGGCGATCGCGAGCGCGTCGTAGCTCGCGGCGTCGACTTCATCGAACGTCGCGTTAAGGGTGAACTGGTGACCGGGCTTCTCGGTGTAGGTTTGGTCGCCTTCGAAATCGTGGATCGCCGTCTTGATCTTTTGGCCCGCCCGCTTGCCGGGACACACGGCATCGACCGTGTGTCCAATCGCTTGCAGCGCCTGGAACGGCACCATCGTTTCGTAATCTTCTGCGAAATCGCCCGTCAGAAATAAAATCTTCTTCGCGGCCATGGCCTGCTCCTTCTCTGGTGAGGGGTAGACGACAACGGATCTGCGCTTCTTACGACGAAGCGGGGACGAAGCGGGCAGTGTACTCCTCGAATGCCAACGGCATTGCACCGGAGTGGCGCAAGGCGGCAGGGGTTGCATGCCGAGCTAAATGTAATTATCATGGTTACAGTTCTGGTGCCGGTCGTAAGTCATGAACACGAGCAGTCGTTTCGCCTATGCCGTTCACATTTTGGCGTTGCTGTCGTTGCAGCAAGGCGAGCCGTTGTCGTCGGACATCATCGCCGGCAGCGTCAATACGAACCCGGCGCTGATCCGCCGGCTGCTGTCGATGCTGGCTCAGGCGGGGCTCACCACGTCGCAGCTCGGCGCGGGCGGCGGCGCGTTGCTGGCGCGCGCGCCCGGCCAGATTCGGCTCGTGGACGTCTACCGCGCGGTCGACGAAGCCCAGCTATTCGGCCTGCACCGTGAGGCGCCGAACCCGGCCTGCATGGTCGGCCGGCATATCCAGCAGGTGTTGGTGGGCATCGTGGACGACGCGCAGCGGGCGATGGAAGCGTCGCTTGGTGCGCGCACCTTGGCCGATGTGACAGCGGGCGTGATCGAGGCCGAAAGCGCCCTGGGCAGTGCGCGGGCAGAGCGGTAGCTCGAACGGCGGCTCGGTTTGCCGCGCGGCTAAGCGCCGATGAAGTGAACGAGAGGTGTTGCCTCTCATTTTTTTTGTCTATAAGTGTAACTACAGAAGTTACACATCGATTCGATAGGAGCCTAACATGCAACGACGTTTGAAAATCGCCCTGTTCGGGGCAACGGGAATGATCGGATCGCGTATCGCGGAGCAAGCGCTCGCGCGCGGCCATGAAGTCACCGCGATCTCGCGCCAGCCGAAGCCCGTGCAATCGCTGCCGCAGTTGAAGGTGCTCGCCGGCGACCTATTCGACCCGGCGCCGAATGCCGAGCGCATCGCCGGCTTCGACGCGGTGGCGAGCGCCTACGGCCCGGGGCACGATGACCCCTCGAAGGTCATCGAGGCGACGCGCGCGCTCATCGAATTGGCGCGACTATCCGGCGTGAAACGCCTTGTCGCCGTGGGCGGCGCGGGGTCGCTGGAGGTCGCGCCGGGCAAGCAACTCGTCGATACGGAAGGCTTTCCGGCCGCTTATAAGGGCGTGGCGCTCGCGCATCGCGAGGCGCTTGGCTTATATCGCGCGGCGACCGACGTCGATTGGACGTTCTTCGCGCCCGCGGCCATGATCGCGCCCGGCACCAAGACCGGCACGTTCCGCACGGGGGCCGATACGCTCATCGTCGATGCGAACGGTATGAGCAAGATCTCGGCGGAGGACTATGCGGCCGCGTTCGTCGACGAAATCGAGCAAAACCGTTTCGTGCGCCGCATCGCGACCGTCGCGTATTGAACGGCTAGGCGCGAACGAGGGTGGGTTCCTTTCGTGGGGCCCCATTTATATCGGTTTATGCGTAAAAATAGTTTCCTTATAATTCCACGATCTCTATAAAACGTAGAAAAATATTCCAGCAGGAGATCGAAATGGGAATGGATGCTATCGATCGCAAGCTCGTCGAGCTGCTTCAAGCCGACGCGACGCTGCCGATCGCGGAACTCGCGAGCCGCGTGAACCTCTCGCAGACGCCATGTTGGAAGCGCGTGCAGCGGCTCAAGGAGGAAGGGGTCATTCGGGCGCAAGTGGCGTTGTGCGACGCGCGCAAGCTCGGCGTCGGCACGACCGTGTTCGTCGCCGTGCGCACGAATCAGCATACCGAAGAGTGGGCGCGCCAGTTCGTGCAGGTGGTGCGCGACATCCCCGAGGTGGTCGAAGCCTATCGGATGAGCGGCGAGACCGATTATTTGCTGCGTATCGTCGTCTCCGATATCGACGATTTCGATCGCGTCTACAAACAATTGATTCGCGCGGTGCCGCTCTTCGACGTCAGCTCCAGCTTCGCGATGGAGCAGATCAAATACTCGACGGCGCTGCCGGTTAGGTGAGGCGGGCGCCGTTGCGCCGAGCGCCGTTGCGTCGGGCGCCGTTGCGCGTAGAATGCCGTCTTTCGTCTCGCTATTTCGGCTCGGCGGCTCGCCGTTAGGCGCGCCGCGGCCCACCATCCATGACCGATCCTCGCCACTCGAACAAATCGAACCCCACGACACGCGTTGCCGTGCTCATCGTCGTCGTCGTGTTGATCGGGATCGCCACGTTCCTGTTCAATGCGATCAAGGGCAAGCGCGAGTACGACGAGCAAAACGCGGCGCCTTCGGCACCCGTGGCCGCCAGCGCGTCCGGCGCCTCGCAGTAAGCGCGCTTCGCAAGCGTCCGTCAGGCTTCGGCCGGTAGACGGATCACGCCCGCGTCTTTGCGAATCAGAAAAGATGCGGCGAGCATCTGCTTGCATTGCAGGGCGAGCAGCTTGATTTCGCCGATGAATTCGGCCGGCTGCGTGCCGGCGCGTTCGATGTCGACGACCATTGCGTCGAGCTCCCGCGTAAGCTGCTTCGTCGTCTCCGCCTGATCGACGGGCGGTGCTTCGCCCGTTTGCGCGCGCGTCAGGTTCTCGCGCACGGTCGAGAGCGCTCGCTGCAACGCTTGCGAGCCGTCGGGCTCGCGCTCGGCCATGCCGCGCAGCAGCGGAGCGGCCGCCGTGATGTGCGCGGCCAGCACGTGACTTTGCACGAGCAGGTCGTTCAACTCCGGCACGAAGCGCTGATGCGCCTTCGGCTCGAGCATCATCCGGCGAAACGCTTGGGCCAGGTTGGCAAACGCGATATGCACGTTCTTGCGCGCTAAGCGGTAGCGCAAGTCGCGTTCGTCCGCGCCGGGCGCATCGGTGCCGATAGCGGTGCCCGTCCTCGCCGTGGCAGCGCTGGACCCGGCGCGCGGCGCGTTGCCCCACCACCATGCGCTTTCCAGATATTGACGCGTCGCGGCGAGCATCTCCGTCACGAGCTTGCCCATGAGCCGGTATTCCCAATAGGGGAATAAACGGCTTGCCGCTATTGCGAGCGCGCAGCCGACCAAGGTATCGATCGCACGCTCGCCGATGATGCGCATGTTGCCGGGCGCCAGCAGATGAAAGAGCAGCAGTACGTACGACGACGTGAACACGACGCTTGCCGCGTAGTTGAACAACAGAAGGCTGTAGCTCATCACCATCGAGGCGAACATGAACACGAGCAGCACGGGCGGCGCCTTGACGAACCAGATCAGCGCGAGGCTGGCCGCGCAGCCGATCGCCGTGCCCACGATCCGCTGCGTGTTGCGCTGCTTGGTGAGCGAATAGCCGGGCTTCATGATGATGAGCGTCGTCATCACGATCCAGTAGGCGTTCGTGAGCGGCAGCAAACGCCCGAGCCAAAAGCCCAAGGCCACCGCGATCGTCACGCGCAGCGCGTGGCGAAAGCTCGGCGAGGCCATCGTCAGATTCGAGAAAATTTGCGGGAGCGGGACGCGCCGGCCCGAGAGAAAGCGCATCAACGTGTGGTCGATGCGCACCTCGGTCTGCACGCTCGTCGTGTCGCTGCCGACACTCTTCTTCATTTTGTCGATCAGCCGCACGGCGCTCCAGATGCGCCGGAACGAGGCCGATGCGGCCGCATACGCCTCGGGGTTGCGCTCGGGCAGGCCCTGCTTGCGCATGAGTTCGATCTCGTATTCGATCGCGCGTATTTCCGCTTTCACGTTGATGCGCGAATCGGGCCGCCGGTTCTGCAAGACGGCCAAGCCGATTTCCTCGAGATCGCTTGCGGCCTTGCGAATCAAATCGCGAAAGAACAGCATCACGTCCGCGTTGCCGAACGTGCTGCGCAAGAGCGGGTAGTCGGTATGCGCGCCGACGAACAGTTCGTGCAGATCGACGGTATTGATGAACAGGTTGAATAGCGTCACCCGCCGCGGGTCGAGCTTGCCGCGCCGAAGCTTGGGCAAGTTGCGCAACACGATCGCCCGCGCCGCGTCCTGCATCTCGACGGCCGACGTCTGCTTTTCCACGAGCTTGTCGTAGCACGCGTCGAGGTTCGCATCGACGTCGTAAAAGTCGGCGCGCGCAAGCAGGTAGTCGGCGCACGCGAACACGTTCTCGGCCAGCGCTTGCTTCTCGATTCGATGCGCTTGCCACTGCGAAATCAACGTGGCCCAGTAGGTGTACCAGAGGCCGCCCAGCAAGATCCAACCGGCGTTGACGAGCGCTTGCAGCGGCGTGAAATGCTCCTCGAGCGTCATCACCATCATGAACAACGTCGCGAAGCTGATTTGCGGCCAGCGATTGCCATAGACGACCGTCAGCGATAGCGCAAAGGTCAGCGAGACGATCGTGGCCCACAGCGCGAAGATATTGACGGTGGCAAGCCCCGTGGCGAGCGCCGATAGGAAGCCGAGCACGCTGCATATGAGCATCTCGTTGTGCTTGTACTTGAGCGGACCCGGCATATCGACGACGCAGGCGCCGAGCGCGCCCGTGGCGATCGTGAAGCCGAGGTCGGCCTTATGGAATACGACGAGGCACAAGACGGCCGGCAGCGATACGCCGATGGCCGCGCGCAGTCCACCGAAAAAATATTGGCTGTAGAGAAATTTTTCGATTTCTTTGGAGTAGCGCATCGATCTCGCGGCGGGCAGCGGGAGGAGCCTGACTGGGCTGGCGTGAAAGTCTAACGTATTTCGCCTGCGCCGGGCGCGGCCGGCCGGCGCGCGGATGAGGACCTGCCGGCGGCCGTCCCGCGCGCCCGAGCAGCAAAGCGGGCGGCGCCTTTGTTATGCTGACGTTTTTCGCCCGCGGCGTGCGTTCGCGGGCTCATCGACCAAGGGTTCATGCTCCAGCTTTTCTATTCGAACCGGTACGAAACGCTCGTGCAGGCGCTCGTCGAGGATCTCGCCGCCATGCCCGCCGATCCGTGGACGCACGAGGAGATCGTCGTGCCCAGCGCGGCCGTGCGCCGCCGGCTCGAACTGGAGCTCGCCGCGCGCCGCGGTATCTGCGCGAACGTGAATTTCAGCTACCTCGCGCAGTGGCTTTGGACCCAGATCGGCGGCGTGATCGAGGTGCCCGCGCATTCGCCGCTCGGCGTCGAGCGGCTCGCCTGGCGCTGTTACCGGCTGTTCGGGCAAGAGGCGGACACCGGCGGCGACTCGCCCGAAACCGGCGCCCCTTGGCTCGACTCGCCGCGCCTGCGCAGCTATCTCTCGGCGGCCGACGCGCCGATGCGCTTCGAACTCGCGCGGCGCGTGGCAACCGTATTCGACCACTATTTGACGTATCGCCCGGAGTGGCTCGCGCGTTGGCAGCACGGGCAGTCGATTTTCGACGGCGCTCCGGTCGGTCCGGCCCCCTCGGCCATCGCCGCGGGCGCGACGCCCGCCGCCCGCGAAGACGAGCGCTGGCAGGCGGCGCTTTGGCGCGCCGTGCTGACCGAACTCGCGCAGGAGGGCGGCGCGGCCGGGGTGCTCGACGCGGCGCCGCCCGCGCACCGGTTTCTCGAACTCGTGCGCACGCTCGATCTCGACGCGGTCATGCGCGCGCGTTGGCCGCGCGTCGTCAGCGTGTTTGCGCTGCCCACGATCGCCCCGCTCTATATCGCGCTGCTGCGCGAACTCTCGCGGTGGATCGACGTCCGGATGTATGTGTTCAATCCGTGCCGGCAGTTCTGGTTCGACATCGTTACCGAACAGCGCGCGCTCGCCCTCGAAGCGGCCGATACGCTCGACTTCCACGAGGTCGGGCATCCGCTGCTCGCGCAGTGGGGGCGGCAGACGCAAGCGCAATTGCATTTGCTCCATGAGTTGACGGAAGGCGCGGCATCGAGCGAGGCCACCCGTTTCTCGCCCAATGAAGATTCGGCGAACTGGCTCGCGCGCGTTCAAAACGCCATGCTCGACCTGGAGCCGGAACAGTGCGATGCGCCGCTCGACTCCGGTGAGCACGCGCGCGGCATCGAAGTGCACGTCTGTCATAGCTTGTCGCGTCAACTCGAAGTGCTGCACGACCGGCTGCTCGGCTGGTTCGATGGCTCGAAGGCGGCTCGCGGCGACGCATTGCCGGGGCTGCGGCCGTCGGATGTGCTCGTCGTGTGCCCCGATTTGACCGCCGCGGCGCCGCTCATCGATGCCGTTTTCGGCACCACGCGCGGCGAGGAGCGCGGCCGCATTCCCTACCGGATCACGGGCTTGCCGCCCTCGCAGGCCAACCCGATCGCGCGTGTCCTGCTCGAATGGCTCGCACTGGCCGATCGCGGAGTCACCGCGCCGGAGCTCGTCGAATGGTTGCGCGTCGATGCGGTGGCGGCACGTTACGGCATCGACGCGCTGTCGCTCGATACCGTGCAGAGCTGGCTCGCGGCGGCCGGCGCGCGCCGCGGCTTGGCCGCCGAGGCCCCGGCGGGCGAGGACGAACGCGCCGCGCATGCCGTCACGGGCGCGCGCCATACATTCGCCGACGCGCTCACGCGGCTCTTCCTCGGCTATGCGATGCCCGACGACGGCGAGCCCGTCGATGCCTGGCTGCCTGTCGCCGGCGCGCGCGGGGCCGAGGCGCAATTGCTCGGGCGTCTCGGCCGCTTCGTGGATGACTTGTACGGGTTCGTGCGCCGCGCGCGCGAGACGCTGACGTGCGACGGCTGGAGCGCGCTGCTGGCCGATGCGCTCGCGCGGTTGTTCGATGCGTCGCCGCCGTTCGCCGATGCGCTCGCGAACGTGCGCGAGGCGCTCGAAAAAGCGCTCGAGGCGATGCGCGACGGCGCGCGCGACGCAAAGGCCCCGGCCGCCGTCGTGCGGGCCGCGCTGACGGTCGCGCTCGACGATGCGGCCCATGGTGGCGTGCCGTGGGGCGGCGTGACGTTTTCTTCGTTGACGAGCTTGCGCGGGTTGCCGTATCGCGCGATTTGTCTGATCGGCATGGACGACGGCGTCTTGCCTAGCCTCGCGCGCGCCGACGAGTTCGACCTGATGGCGGTGTTGCCGCAATTGGGCGACCGCCAGCGTCGCGCCGACGAGCGCAATCTGTTTCTCGATCTGCTGCTCGCCGCCCGCGACAGGCTGCTCGTGAGCTACACGGGGCGCAGCATCCGCGACAATGCGCCGTTGCCGCCGGCCGCGCTCGTCGATGAGTTGCTCGATCATTTGGCGCGCGCGAAAGCGGGTGCGGATGCTTCGCCCGCGGAACTCGAAGCGGCGCGCCGCTCGTTCGTCGTCGAGCATCCGTTGCAGCCGTTTGCATCGGCCTACTTCGAAGATCGCCCCGCGCTTTTCACTTACGACGCCGAGCGTGCCCGTCTTGCTTCGCAACTGGCGGCCGATGCCGAGCCGATGGCGCCGCCGTTTTTCTCCGCGCCGTTGCCGCCGGAGCCGCCCGGTCCGGTTTCGTTCACCGATTTCCAACGTTTCTGGCAGCACCCCGCGCGCGCGTTGCTGCGCGAGCGGCTGGGCGTCGTGCTCGACAAGACGCAAGGCGAGTTGCTCGAAGTCGAGCCGTTCGAACTCGATTACGCGGGGCGCGACGCGCTCGCCGATCGATTGCTGCCGCGGCTGATCGAGCGCGACGACGACCAGGCGCGCGCGCGTGCGTGGCGCGTCGCGCAGACGAGTCCCGAGTTGCCGGCGGGCGCCACGGGCGACGTGCTCAAACGGCGTGAACTCGGCGCGCTCGGCCGTCTCGCGAGCAACGTGCGCACGGCGCTGGCGGGCGGGGCATCGCGCTTGCCGTTCACGTTGCACGTGCGTCCGCGATGGCCCGAGACGAATGGCGTCGCGCTGTTCGGCGAGCACGAGGCGGCGCTGCGCGAAGCGTTGCAAAGCGAGCCCGAGGTGCAGTTGCAGGGCACCTTGAACCGCGTGACCGACGCAGGCCAGGTGCTCTACCGTTATGCCAGCCCGAGCGCGCGCGAATACTTGAATGCCTGGCTCGCGCATCTCGCCTACTGCGCGGCCGATCCCGGCGGCCCATGCCGCACGGTTTGGTACGGGGCGACCGAACGCTTCGCCTTCGCGCGCGTCGACGCGCCGCTCGAGCAGCTTGCGCCGCTCGTCGCGCTTTACCTGGCCGGGCGCCGGTTGCCGCTGCGTTTTTTCCCCAAGAGTGCTTGGGCCAAAGCGAACGGCGGAGATGCCGAGGCACTGGCCGCCTGGATCAGCGACCGGGTGCGCGGGGAATCCGACGATCCGGCGCTCACGATCGCATGGCGAGGGGCGGAGCTCTCGCTCGACGAGGCGTTCGGCAGCGTTGCACGCATCGTGTTCGAGCCGTTGGCCGCGCATCTGACCGGAGCGAAAGCATGAGCGCGCTCGATCGCCTCCATGGCGCGTCCCCGCTGCCCGAGAACGAGCCGGCGCCGCTCGACGTGTTCCGCTGCGCGCTCGCGGGCGTCAATCAAATCGAAGCCTCGGCCGGCACCGGCAAGACCTGGAACATTTGCGCGCTGTACGTGCGGCTGCTGCTCGAACGCGATCTGAACGCGGATCAAATTCTCGTCGTCACCTTCACGAAGGCGGCCACCGCCGAATTGCAGGAACGAATCCGCGGCCGTCTGGCCGAGCTTGCTCGCGCCGTCGAGACGGCCGACGACGGTGGCGATCCTTTCGTCGCGCAACTGCTGTCGACGACGCTCGGCAAGAATGGACTGGACCGGGACGTGGCCGGCAAGCGCATTCGGCGCGCGCTCTCCACGTTCGATCAAGCCGCGATCCACACGATTCACGCGTTTTGTCAGCGTGCGCTGCAAGAGGCGCCGTTTGCCGCCGCGATGCCGTTCGCGTTCGAGATGCAGGCCGACGATGCGCCGCTGCGCTTCGAATTGGCCGCCGAGTTTTGGCGCGAGCGGGTGGAACCCGTGGCTGCGGCGTATCCGGCCTTCGCGGCATGGCTCGTCGCGCGTGGCGCGAACCCGTTGGAGCTCGACGCGCAGCTTGCGCGCAGGCTGAAAAAGCCGTTGGCGCTCCTGCGCTGGGGCGCGTTGGGCGAGCAAGCGCCGGCACTCGAGCAGCAGGGCGAGGACGATGCGAGGGAGCGCTTCGACGCCGCCTGCGATCTTTGGCGCGGCGAGCGCGAAGCGATCGAGCAGTTGCTCGAGCACGCGCAGTCCGTGCTGAAACAAACGTCGCACAAACCCGAGGCCGTGCGAGCGGCGGTCGATGCCTGGGACCGCTATTTCGCCGAGGGCGACCCCTACGCGGCCCCCGCGCGCGAAGCGGCGAAACTGACCGCGACCGCGCTCGCGAAGGCGACGAAGGTCAAAATGACGCCGCCCGAGCATCCGTTCTTCGAGTTGGCCGATACGCTCGCGCGCGCGGCCGAGGCCGCCGACTCGGCGCATCGAACGCGGTGGCTCGCCTTGCTCGCGCTTTGGCTCGACGAAGCCCCGCGTTCGCTCGCGGCGATGAAGCGCACGCGTCGCGTCGCATCGTTCGACGACTTGCTGGCGAACTTGTACGGCGCGCTCGTCGACCATCCGTGGCTCGCGCAGACGTTGCGCGCGAGATATCCGGCCGCGCTCATCGACGAGTTCCAAGATACCGATCCGCTGCAATTCGCGATTTTCGAGCGCATCTTCGCGGGCCCCGATCAAGATGGGGAGCCGGGGCCGCTGTTTCTCGTCGGGGACCCGAAGCAGGCGATCTACAGCTTTCGCGCGGCCGATTTGCATACCTATCTGGCCGCGCGGCATGCGGCTAAGGCGCGTTACACGCTCGCCGTGAATCAGCGCTCGACACCGCCCCTCGTCGCCGCCTGCAACCGCATCTTCGGCGCCAATCCGCGTGCGTTCGTGCTCGATGGGCTCGATTACACGAGCGTGCGCGCGGCCGAGCGCGAGCGCGCCCCGCTGATCGACGAGTCCGATCCCGCGCGCGATCAAGGCGCCGACGGCGCGTTGCGCGTTTGGATGTTGCCGTCGGGCGAGGCGACGCTACCGAAGCGCGATGCGCAGCGGCAGGCGGCCGAGGCGTGCGCGCAGGAGATCGTGCGTTTGCTGCGCGGCGCGCGCGATGGCAGCGTCGCGCTCGGCGAGGCCGCGCTCGCGCCGGCCGATATCGCGGTGCTGGTGCGGACGCACAAGCAAGGCAGCTTGATGAAGCGCGTGCTGGCCGCTTGGGGGGTGGGCAGTGTCGAGCTCGCGCAATCGTCGGTATTCGCGACCCTCGACGCGGAGCAGCTCGAGCGCGTGCTCGCGGCGATCGATGCGCCGGGCGATTTGCGGCGCCTGCGGGCGGCGCTCGCCAGCGATTGGTTCGGGCTCGATGGGCATGCGCTCGCGCGCCTCGCGCAACTCGCCGATGCGCCGGCGCAAGCGCATGCCGACGAGGCGACAGCCTGGGTCGAACGGTTCGCGCGCTACCGGTCGCTTTGGCTCGAACGCGGTTTCGCGACGATGTGGCGAACGATGATGCGCGAACTCGCGATCGGCGAGCGGCTCATCGCGGGACGGGACGGAGAGCGCCGGCTGACCGATGTGGGCCACCTGGCCGAGCTCGCGCAGGCGCGGGCGGCCGTGCATCCGGGCATCGCGCCGACACTGCGCTGGCTCGCGGCCGAACGCGCGCGCGGCGGCGGCGAGGAAGCGCAACTGCGGCTCGAATCGGATCGCGACCTCGTGCAGATCGTGACCGTGCACAAGTCGAAGGGCCTTGAATATGCCGTCGTGTTTTGCCCGTTCCTGAACGACGGTGCGCGCATGGCCGGTGCGAGCACCGGCTTGCCGGACGCGAGCGAGTATCACGACGATGCGCCGGCCGGTGCGCGTGCCGTGCTGCACTATGGCTGCGAGGGGGCCGACGCCGAGCGCGCGCAAGCCGAAGCCGCGCGCGAGGAAGCAGCCGAGCGGGCGCGGCTCGTGTACGTGGCGCTGACGCGTGCCGTGCATCGGTGCTACGTCGTCGCGGGCGTGTACCTCTCGTCGCGCTCCACGAAGGAGGCCCGTCGCAGCGTGCTCAATTGGCTCGTCGCGGGCGACGGGCGGCCCTTCGACGCGTGGTCCGACGATCCGCCCGAGGAGGGCGCGCTCGAGGCGGCATGGGCATCGCTGGCCGACGGTACGATCACGCTCGCGCCGCTGCCGTCGCCGGCCCGGCGCATCCCGCTTGCACGCGAGACGTCATCGGCCAAGCGGCTCGTTGCGCGCACGCCGCACGGCATGTTGACCGAAACCTGGCGGATTGCGAGCTTCAGTTCGCTCGCCGCGGCCGGGGCGCGGCACGCGAGCGAGACGATCGACGACGAGCCGAGGCCCGATCACGACGCGCTCGCCGCCGCGCAGCAAGAGGCGCTGGCAGCGGCGGGACCGGCTTGGCCTCCGGGGCCGGCCGCGCCGGTGGCCAGCGCCGCGCAGTGGCTGGACGCCGACGATATTCTCGCGTTTCCGCGCGGTGCGGCGGCCGGCGAATGCCTGCATCGCATGTTCGAGTTGGCGGACTTTTCCGATCCCTCGACATGGCCCGCGGCCATCGAGCGAGCGCTGCTCGAGCGGCCCGTCGCCGCCGACGCGCAAACGGCCGCGCATCTGCCGGCGATGATGGCGCGGCTCATCGCCGACGTGACCGCTGCCGAAGCGGCGCCCGGCATGACGCTCGCCGCGCTCGATCCGGCGCGTAGGCTGACGGAATGGCCGTTTCTGTTCGCGGCACCGGCGCTCGATCTATCGGCGCTGCGGCATTTGCTCGCCCGCCACGGCTACCCCGACGTGGCGCTCGAGGCGGGGACGCTGGCCGGTTACGTCAAAGGGTTCATCGATTTGGTGGTCGAGCACGAGGGCCGGTTTTGGATCATCGATTGGAAGTCGAATCATCTCGGCGCGACGCCCGCCGACTACGGCGCGGCCGCGCTCGACGAAGCGATGGCGCATCATGCCTATCACTTGCAGGCGCTGCTGTATGTGGTCGCGCTGCATCGCTACTTGAAGGCACGCCGCCCCGGCTACGACTACGATGCGCACGTTGGCGGCTACAGCTACCTGTTCGTGCGCGGCGTGAGGCCATCGTGGCGCGATGGCGCGCAACAAGCCGGCGTTCATGCGCGCCGCCCCGCGCGCGCGTTGATCGAAGCGCTCGATGCCTTGATGAGCGAAGGGGTGACGTCATGACGCCAGTATCGATCCGGAGGCCGGTATGAGCACCGCGGTTCAATCGCCGCGAGCGCGCGAGGGCGGTGAATTCGGCGCGGCGCTGGCCGAAGGCTTCGCGCGCCGCATCGCGGCGCTTGCCGTGCGGCTCGGTGCGGCGCCGGTTGCCGTGAAGTGGGCGCGTCGCGCCGCGTTCGCGGTGAGTCGCGCGACGGGCGCGGGACACGTCTGCGTGTCGCTCGCTCGGCTGGCGCAGCGCTATGACGATACGGCGCAAAGCGCTTTGGCGGCGCTGCGCTCGAGCGGCGTCGTCTCCGACGGCTCCGAAGACGCCGAGGCACTGCGGCCGCTCGTGGTCGATCGCGACGGCCGGCTGTACCTTGCACGCTACTACGAGGACGAGCGCCGGCTGGCGCGCGCCGTCGTCGGCCACGCGTCGGGGCTCGACGCCGATGCCAGTGCGCTCGAAGAGCGGCTCGCGCGTTTTTTCGGGCCGCCCGATGCGAGTGAAGTCGATTGGCAGCGCGCGGCCGCGGCACTCGCGCTCTCGAGCCGGTTGACCGTCGTCAGCGGCGGCCCCGGCACGGGCAAGACGACGACCGTCGTCGGCATGCTGGCGTGTCTGCTCGATGCGCATCCGAGCTTGACGATCGCGCTCGCCGCTCCGACCGGCAAGGCGGCGCAGCGGATGCAAGAAGCACTGCTTGCGCGCGCTTCGAGCCTGCCCGAGGAGATCGCGGCACGGCTGCCCCGCAGTTCTCAGACGCTGCATCGTTTGCTCGGACTCGGGCAAGGGATGCGTGCGCGCTACGGTCCCGATAATCCGCTGCCGTACGACGTGCTCGTCGTCGATGAAGCATCGATGATCGACGTCTCCTTGGCGGCGCAGCTATTCGATGCGCTGTCGCCCGGGACGCGCCTCGTGCTGCTCGGCGACAAGGACCAACTCGCGGCTGTCGAGGCCGGTGCCGTGTTCGCCGAACTGAGCGCGAGCCCTCGTTTCAGCGAGGCCGGCATCGCCCGCATCGCGCGGGCCACCGGTACCGACGGCGCGCGCGTGCGCGCGTCGCTGCCTCGCGCCGAGCATGCCGCGGATATCGGTCTCGATACGTCGGCCCTCGACCTGCTGCCGGACGAGGACGACGCCTTCCCACTCTTCGACGAACTCGATTTGCGCGGTTCGCTCGACGACGCGTGGACCTGGACGGGGCTCGACGAGCCCGACGTCGGGTACGCGGGCGACGGCACGAGCGCGGAGCAAGACGCGGTCGATCTAGCGGAACCGGAGCATCCGGAGGGGCGTACCCCCTTCGTTCAGGCAGCGCAGCCCGCGTCGCGCGACGACGTGCCGTCGACCGGAGGTGTCCCGCTCGTCGATTGCGTCGTTTGGCTCGAGCGCAATTATCGTTTCGGGCTCGATTCGCCGATCGGCCGGCTGTCGCTGGCCATTCGGCGCGGCGACGTCGACGCCGCGCTCGACACGTTGGGCGCCGCCGCACCGGCCGAGCCCGATTTATTCGGCGAGCACGAGCCGCACGGGCGCGCGGATCTCGATGGTCCGGCCGTGCTGGACGAGGACGCCGGGGTGGCGCTGGCCAGCCGGACGCTCGACCGCTTGGCGCAGGGGTTTGCTCCGTACGCGCATGCGCTGAGGACGGCGCTCGCTCAGCCGCAACCCGACTGCGAGCCGCTCTTCGATGCGTTGAACGCTTTCCGAATCCTATGCGCGACGCGCTTGGGGGCACGAGGCGTCGATGCGTTGAACGCGCAGATGGCCGAACATGTGCGCCGCTCGGCCCGCGCACCGCTCATGATCGGCACGAACTGGTTCGCCGGGCGGGCCGTCATGGTCGCCCGCAACGATTACGCGCTGGGCTTGTTCAACGGCGATATCGGCATTGCGCTGCCCACGCGTGAAGGGCCGTTGCGCGTCTATTTCCGCACGGCCGATGGGGGGCTGCGGGCCGTCGCGCCCGCGGCGCTGCCGCCGCACGATACGGCGTTCGCGTTGACGGTCCATAAATCTCAAGGGTCGGAATTCGATCATGCGGCGCTGATCTTGCCGGCATCGAAAAGCCGCGTGCTGGCGCGCGAACTCGTCTATACCGCGATTACGCGCGCGCGCAAGACGGTCCGGATCGTCGGGGGCCGCGACGTGCTGGCCGAGGCGATCGCCACGCCCACGCGGCGCGATTCCGGCTTGTTCGCACGGATGCAGGAGGCACGATGACGTTGCATTACGAGGTATTGCCATCGGAAGTCGAACTCACGGCCGTGCGCGCGCAAGGCGCCGGCGGCCAGAACGTCAATAAAGTATCGAGTGCGATTCACCTGCGCTTCGATATCCGCGCCTCTTCGCTGCCCGATGCGCTGAAGATGCGGCTGCTTGCGCTCGAGGACCGGCGCATCACGCGCGAAGGCGTCGTCGTCATCAAGGCGCAGGAGTATCGGACGCAGGAAATGAATCGGGCCGCGGCGCTCGCCCGGCTCGAGGAATTGATCGCGAGCGTGAGCGTCACGCGCCGCGCGAGGATTCCGACGCGCCCCACGCGCGCCTCGACGGTACGCCGTCTCGAGACCAAGACGCGCCGCTCCAGCGTGAAAGCGGGGCGAGGCCGGATCGTCGAATGACGTGCGCCGGCTAGTCGGCGGGCGGCTGCACGCTCGCGACGAAATCGACGCAGAACACTTCCAATTGGCCCGCCCGTTCGACGGTGACGGCGGCCGTATAGCAGTCCTTGCCTTCGGTCAGCGAGTAGTGCGGCCCCATGACGGCGACGCGCCCCGGCGCGGCCAAGGCGCGTTTGAAGTAGGCGCGCCGCGACCAATTGCTGGCGGTATCGGGGAAGAGCGGGGCGAGCCGCGGCGACTGGGCCTCACGCTCGGAGGCGATGGACGCTTGCTGCTGATTGCCATGACGATCGACGACGAATACGCGCCGCGCCCAAGGGCTGCGAAACGTCTGCTCCGCCGCAAACGATAGATCGTCGGTGGCCTTGTAGGCGCGCGCGCCGCCGAGGACGGCTTCCTCCACGCTGCCGAATTCGACGGGCATGCCGGGCACGCTGGCCGAGCGCGTGTGAAAGCGCCGCCACATCGCATCGATCCGCTCGGGCGCGTCGGCGCAAGCCTGCACGACCGAGCCATGCGGCTTGCCAAGCCAGAAGCCTTGGACGAAATCGACGTCGGCATCCATCAAGGTCATCAACTCGTCTTCCGATTCCACGCCTTCGCCGAGCACCATCGTGCCCGCGCGGTGGAGCATCGTGACGAGTTGCGCGGCGAATTGGTGGTCTCCGCTCGGCGCGGCGATGCGGGCGACGAGCGATCGATCGAGCTTGACGATGTCGGGGCGCATGCGCCAAATGCGGTCGAAGTTCGAAAACCCGGTGCCGAAATCGTCGATGGCGATCAGCAAGTCGCGCTCGCGCATCGTTTCGACGAGGCGATCGAAACTCGCTTCGTCGGTGCTCGGTTGCTCGATCAGCTCGATGACGAGCCGGTGATGCGCGATACCGAAGTAATCGCACAGCTCGTCGGTGAACACGCGATGGCTGGGGCCCACGCGCAGCAATTGCGGCAACGCATTGACGAACAGCCAGCCCGTCTCGATGTTTTGCTCGGCGAAGTTGGCGAAATGCACGCTGCGGGCGAGCCGCTCCAGAGCGAGCGCGGGTCCGGTGGACTTGGCTCGGGCGAATAGTCGATCGGGCGGAATCGGCGCTCCGTTGGCGTGCGAGGCGCGTAGCAGCGCTTCGTAGCCGACGACACGCTTATGCGTAATGGATACGATCGGTTGAAAGGCGCTGCGCAGCGTCACGCCTTGATAGACGATGTGCCACCCGCCGCTGTCGCGGCGCAAATGCGGCAAGATGCCCGCGAGCGTCAGGTCCCGTCTGGAGGACATGGCAAGCGACGCGCGTCCGCGTGCCGGGACCGAGCGGGGCGGGCGCCGTGCCAGACGCGGAAAGAGATCGTGCCGGTCGCGCACGGCAAGCCGCGCGGGCGGCAGCGAGCGAAAGGATCGGGCATGTCGCGGAAAGTCCATATGACGAAAAGGCAGTGTAGCGCAGTGTGGACGGAAGAAAACGAGCCCAGCGTAAAACCGCGCCGGCGGTGCCCAACGTTCGATGACAGACGATCCGGGAAAGATGAAGGCGCTTAGGCGCACCGGGTGTGGTGCGCCTAACTTTTCGGGGGAATGCGGGAAGGAAGAAGGGGAGGAACCTCGCGGTGCGGGTCTACGGGTCGAAGCCGCGAGGGGATGACCGCTGGGTTTAGGCTTGCCGTTGCCGCAGGCCGGGGATGCGCTTGACGACGCCCGTCGCCAGCGCGGTGCCGACGAGCACGATCGCGCAGCCCTCCAGCATGCTCGCGTCGACTTGTTCGTGCAGAAATAGCGCGCCCCACAGGATGCCGAAGACGGGGATCACGAACGTGACCGTGATGGCGCGTGCGGGCCCAGCCACATTGATCAGATTGAAGAAGATCAGATAAGCGATGCCGGTGCAGGCCACGCCGAGGCTCAGCACGGCGCCCCAGGCGTGCGGCGAGACGGGGCCGGCCGGCCAGAAGACGATCGCGAACGGAATGAGCGCAAGGCTGCCGCCGATCATGCTGCCGGTGGCGATCGTCAGCGAATCGACGCCCGTCAGGTGGCGCTTCGTATAGCTCGCAGCGATGCCGTAGAGCAGCGCGGCGCCGGTGGCGGCAAGCGCCGCAAGCGCTTGCGCCGAGGCCGACGGGGCTAGGGCCCCATGCGGCGTATCGATTTGCCCCCAGACGAGCGACACCACGCCCGAAAAGCCGATCAGCATGCCGAGCGTGCGCAGCGGCGTGAGCCGGTCTTTGAGCCAAACGAAGGCGACGAGTGCGCCCCAAAGCGGCGTGGTGGCGTTGATGACGGAGGTCGTACCGGCCGACAGCGTGAGCTCGGCGAACGCGAACAAGCAAAACGGCGCGGCCGAATTGAGGATGCCGACTACGAAAAGCGGTAGTGCGCGCGAGCGCAGCGTCGCGAGCGATGCGCGCGGCGTGCCGCGCAGCGCGAGCATGGCGATGAGCACCAGGGCGCCGATGGACACGCGCAGCGCCATCAGCGGAGCTACTCCGAATTCGGCGACACCCACTCGAATAAACAGAAACGACGCGCCCCATAGCGCGGCAAGCACGAGCAATTGAACGATGTGATTGGGTTTCATGGGCGGTCTCGAGGCAGCGAATTGGAATGAATGTCTTAAGCGAAATGCATGGTATCACCGGCTTCTCGATCGATATTTCAGCGCGAGATGAAACGGCAAGAATGGGGAGATCGTCGACAGGAATCGACTTGCCGATCGATGCTGGCCCATGGTAGGGCGCGATGGGCGATCGCACGGCGAGGGCGTTCGGAAACGAAAAAGGGGCGCCAAAGCGCCCCTCATCGGAATCGAGGAAGGCGAGCGCACCGTCCGCGGTGCCGCTCGTCTTCGCTAGACGGCGTTACCTCATTGCCGCGTGTAGATTTGCGCGCCGCTCTTGACGAATTCGACGGCCTTTTCTTCCATGCCCTTCTTGAGCGCGGCTTCGTCGGTGACGCCCTGTGCCGCCGCGAAGTCGCGCACGTCTTGCGTGATCTTCATCGAGCAGAAGTGCGGACCGCACATCGAACAGAAGTGCGCGACCTTCGCCGAATCCTTCGGCAGCGTTTCGTCGTGGAACTCGCGCGCCTTGTCCGGATCGAGGCCGAGGTTGAATTGATCTTCCCAGCGGAACTCGAAGCGCGCCTTGGACAGCGCGTTGTCGCGTACCTGCGCGCCCGGGTGCCCCTTGGCCAAGTCGGCCGCGTGCGCCGCGAGCTTATACGTGATGATGCCTTCCTTGACGTCGTCCTTGTTCGGCAGCCCGAGGTGCTCCTTCGGCGTCACGTAGCAGAGCATCGCCGTGCCGAACCAGCCGATCATCGCCGCGCCGATGCCCGACGTGATGTGGTCGTAGCCGGGGGCGATATCGGTCGTGAGCGGTCCGAGCGTGTAGAAGGGCGCCTCGTCGCACCATTGCAGCTGCAGGTCCATGTTTTCCTTGATGAGCTGCATCGGCACGTGGCCGGGGCCCTCGATCATGACCTGGACGTCGTGCTTCCAAGCGATCTGCGTGAGCTCGCCGAGCGTCTTCAATTCGCCGAGCTGCGCTTCGTCGTTGGCATCGTAGATCGAGCCGGGACGCAGGCCGTCGCCGAGCGAGAAGCTCACGTCGTAGGCCTTCATGATTTCGCAGATTTCCTCGAAGTGCTCGTACAGGAAGCTTTCCTTGTGGTGCGCGAGGCACCACTTCGCCATGATCGAGCCGCCGCGCGAGACGATGCCCGTCATGCGGTTGGCCGTGAGCGGCACATAGCGCAGCAGCACGCCCGCGTGGATCGTGAAGTAATCGACGCCTTGTTCGGCCTGCTCGATCAGCGTGTCGCGGAAGATTTCCCACGTGAGGTCCTCGGCCTTGCCGTTGACCTTTTCGAGCGCTTGGTAGATCGGCACCGTGCCGATCGGCACCGGGCTATTGCGGATGATCCATTCGCGCGTTTCGTGAATGTGCTTGCCCGTGGACAAGTCCATGACCGTGTCGCCGCCCCAGCGGATCGCCCAGGTCATCTTGTCCACTTCCTCGCCGATCGACGACGTCACGGCCGAATTGCCGATATTCGCGTTGATCTTCACGAGGAAGTTGCGGCCGATGATCATCGGTTCGCTTTCGGGGTGGTTGATGTTCGCGGGAATGATCGCGCGGCCGCGCGCCACTTCCTCGCGCACGAACTCGGGCGTGATCTCTTGCAGGGCGTTCGGGCCGAATGCGCTGGCGCCGAATGCCTGGCCCGGATGCTGGCGACCCATCATCTGTGCGAGCTTGGCGCCGTTCGGGCCGCTCGCACGCAGGCTCTCGAGGTACTCGGCGCGCCGCTGGTTCTCGCGAATCGCGATGTACTCCATTTCCGGCGTGATGATGCCGCGGCGCGCGTAGTGCATTTGCGTCACGTTCGCGCCCGCTTTCGCGCGGCGCGGCGTGCGGTGCAAGCCGGGGAAGCGCAGCGAGGAGGTGGCCGGATCGGCGGCGCGCTCGCGGCCGTATTCGCTCGTGAGGCCGGTCAGCGCTTCGGTGTCGCCGCGCTCCTCGATCCACCCCTGACGCAACGCGGGCAGTCCCGAGCGGATGTCGATCGTCGCTTCCGGGTCGGTGTACGGACCCGACGTGTCGTACACGTAGATCGGCGGGTTTTTCTCGCCGCCGAAGCCCGTCGGCGTGTCCGCCTGCGTGATCTCGCGCATGGGCACGCGGATATCGGGGCGCGAGCCCGTCACGTAAATCTTCTTGGAATTCGGCAGCGGGGCGACGGCGGCTGCGTCGACACGCGCTTCGGACGAAATGAATTTCGGGTTTGCACTCATGCGAATCTCCTGACTTAGGGCGCTAATGCAGGAGACGACAGGAAGGTCGAGCGGATGAGAGAAAGGCGCAAGAGGCGGTAAAGCCCCTACGCTTCCCTGCGCTGGCATTATCCAGATCAGGTTCAAAGGGTATTTCTCACCCGCGCGTACCGAGTGCGACGGCACGACGCAGGACCCCCGCGTTAGCACCGCAGAAGATACACCGGGCGGCCCGGCTTTGGCAACCGGCAAACCCACATCGTCGAATGGGCCCCGCGCGGGCGCCGGTGAGCACGATCTTTGCGGCTCGAGCGGGACGACCCGGCCCGGCGGGCGCCCCGATCCCGCGGCGCGAGGGGTTTCGCGCAAGACCGTTGCATAATGACGACGTTTGCGCGAAACCCGTTGCGCTCGCGTCCGTTCCCGAAGGCTATCGACAGAAATGCCGCCCCGCATCGTCCGTTTCGCCCGCGCCGTGCCGCTCGAGATACTCACGCGCATCCGGCTGCCGCGCACGCACGGCGGGCGTATCGCGCTTGCGCTCGCTGTCGTCTACCTGGCGTGGGGCTCGGCGTATCTGGCCGTGCACGTGGCGCTCGAATCGTTTCCGCCGCTCCTGCTGTCGGGGCTGCGCAATCTCATCGCGGGAATCGGATTGTTGGCCCTCGCCACCCGTCGTTCATTCGTCTGGCCCACGCTCGTCGAAACGCGCAACGCCGGTATCGTCGGCACGATGCTCGTCGGCTTTTCGAGCGGCTTGCTCGCGTTCGGCATGCGCAGCGTCGGCACGGGCACGGCGGCGGTGATGGTGGCTACGGTGCCGCTCTTCGCCACCGTCATCTCGGCCGTCGCCGGCCGGCCGATCGCCAAGGGCGAATGGGTGGCGGTCGCGCTCGGGCTCCTGGGAATTTTCATTTTGAACCGAGGCGATACCTCGAGTTCGTCGACGAGCGGCACGATCGTCATCCTATGCGCCGCCCTGTTTTGGGCGGCGGGCGCCCATCTTGCGAGCCGGCTCGCGCTGCCCAGCGATCTATTCGTTTCCACCGCGTTGCAGATCGGCTTGGGCGGCGCGATTTCGACGCTGATCGCCGTGGCGGGCGGAGAGCGCGTCGCCTCGCTCGGGTTCGGTCCTTTGTTCGCTTTCCTCTACTTGATGATCATCGCGACGATGGCCGCCTATGTCGCGTATGGCTTTTTGATCCGGCATACGAGCCCGATCGTCGCGAGCAGCTGCATGTACGTCAACCCGATCGTGGCCGTCGGACTCGGCGCCATGACGCTCGGCGAGCCCGTGACCGGCGCGACGCTCGTCTCGACCGTCGTGATCCTGGCCAGCGTGGCGCTGTCGTTCTGGTTCGACCGGCGCCGCGCGGGTTAGCTGGCGAGACGATGCGCGTCTATAGGCGCGCGGCCAATTGCGCGCCTTCGCGAATGGCGCGCTCCGCATCGAGTTCATTGGCCAGCGCCGCGCCGCCGATCACGTGAAAGCGCGGGCCGCCGGCTGCCGGCGCGCTCGGCGCGAGCTCGCGTAGCGATTCCTGTCCGGCGCAAACGACGATGGTCTCCACATCCAACCATTGCTCGACACCGTCGCGCTCGATCTTCAGTCCGCGCGGCGCAATCTCGAGATAGGTGACCGCGTCGAGCATTTTCACGCCTTGGCGCAAGAGCGTCGCGCGGTGCACCCATCCCGACGTCTTGCCTAGCCCCGCGCCGAGCTTGCCCTTCTTGCGTTGTAGAAGCCAGATTTGCCGTTCGGGGCGGGGTTCCTGCCGCGTTTGCGACAGGCCGCCGGGCTCCGTTACGTCGAGATCGACGTTCCACTCGGCAAGCCATGCATCGCGCGATTGCGGCAGCGGCTCGCCCGCGCGATGCAGCAAAAACTCGCTGACGTCGAAGCCGATACCGCCCGCGCCGATGACGGCCACCGTGCGCCCGACCGGTGCGCCGCGCAATACGTCGACGTACGACAGCACATTGCCCGAGTCGATGCCGGGGATCGCGGGTCGTCTCGGGACGATGCCGGTCGCGACGATGACCTCGTCGTAGCCTGAACCGGCGAGCAGGGCCGCGTCCACGCGCGTGCCGAGTCGAACGTCGACGCCATGCTTGCGCAATTGGCTGCCGAAGTAGCGCAGTGTTTCGGCGAATTCCTCTTTTCCCGGAATGCGGCGCGCTAAGTTGAACTGGCCGCCGATCGCGTCGCCGGCATCGAACAGCGTCACGCGATGACCGCGCGATGCGGCCACGCAGGCTGCCGACAATCCGGCCGGTCCCGCGCCCACGACGGCGAGCGAAAGAGGCCGGGCGCTCGCGCGGTAGACGAGTTCGGTTTCGTGCGCGGCGCGCGGATTGACGAGGCAGCTTGCGCGCTCGTTGCGGAACGTGTGATCGAGGCAAGCCTGATTGCAGGCGATGCAGGTATTGATCTCGTCGGCGCGGCCCTCGCTCGCCTTCAGGACGAACTGCGGATCGGCCAGAAGCGGGCGTGCCATCGAAACGAGATCGGCGCTGCCTTGCTCGATCAGCGATTCCGCGAGCTCGGGCGTGTTGATTCGGTTGGAGGCAATGACGGGTACGCGTACCGCTTCGCGCAAGCGGGCGGTGAGCGGCGCGAAGGCCGCGCGCGGCACCGACGTCACGATGGTCGGCACACGGGCCTCATGCCAGCCGATACCGGTATTGATCAGCGTGACGCCGGCCGCCTCGAGCGCGCGGGCGACCTGCACGGTTTCGTCCCACGTATTGCCCCCTTCCACGAGATCGATCAGCGAGAGCCGATAGATGACGATGAAGCGCTCGCCGCACGCCTTGCGCACGCGCCGCACCACGTCCACCGCCAGGCGCATCCGGTTTTCGATGCTGCCGCCGTACTCGTCCGTGCGGTGGTTGGTGCGGCGGCACAAGAACTGGTTCAGTAAATAGCCTTCGCTGCCCATGATCTCGACGCCGTCGTAGCCGGCGCGCTGCGCGAGTCTCGCGGTAAGCGCGTAGGCGCGCACCGTGCGCTCGATGCCCGCTTGCGTGAGCGCGCGCGGCGCGAACTTCGAGATCGGGGAGCGGATGGCCGATGCGGAAACCACGAAAGGGTGATAGCCGTAGCGGCCCGCATGCAGGATCTGCATCGCGATCTTGCCGCCTTCCTCGTGCACGGCTCGCGTGAGTTTGCGGTGATTGTGCAGATCGAAGACCGAATTGAGCGTGCCGCCGAACGGAAGCAGCCAACCTTCCCGGTTCGGTGAAATTCCGCCCGTGATGATGAGCCCGACCCCGCCCTTCGCGCGCTCGCGGTAGTACTCGGCAAGCGCCGGGTAATGCCAAAAGCGATCCTCCAAGCCCGTATGCATCGAACCCATGACGACGCGGTTCTTGAGCTTCGTGAAGCCGAGGTCCAGCTCGGACAGTAAATGTCGATAGGGCATTGGAGTGGATTGGTAAAAGTGGATGCGTGCGAACGATAGCGCGCCGCGGCGATTTCGATGCTGGAGGCGTGGCTCTAATCGCGGCGGACGGCTCGTGCGGCGGTGCTGCGAGCGATCGTCGATAGGACGTGCCCGAGGGACGGCATAGCGTTTGCTCCCCGAAAAGCCACGAACGCAAGGCGCGATTCGCAAGTATTCGACTGATGATTGGATGGGTGTGTATATCTGGGAGGTGTTTTATGAAGACGATTCGTAACCTTGCCCTGTGTGCGGGCGTGGCGGCCGTGCTGGCGGCTTGCGGCGGCGGCTCGAGCGATGTCGGCAAGGAAGTGGGATTGCAAAACCCCGAAATTCATTTCGTCAACGCCGTGCCGCTCGCGCCCGACGGTTCCTCGGCGCCGAATCTCGACTTGTTCGTCAACGGCTCGACGTTGTCGGGTCAAACGAACGTGCCGTACAAAGGGGTGACCAACTTCGCCAATATCGGAACGGGCAGCACGCAAGTCGGCTATGGCTTGACGGGAACGAGCCCGAGCGCCGCGCTCGCGAGCGGTACCTTCCCTAATGTCGCGAACGGCCACGAATATACCGTTATCGCGCTGCCGAGCATCACGGCGAGCAACGGTTACGGCATCGGTTTGATCGACGATCCTTTCGACAAAGGCTTGCTGTCGAACGATGCGCGGCTGCGTTCGTTCAACGCCTCGCCGAACGCGGCCGATGTCGACGTGTACATCGTCCCGCCCGGCACGACGAGCGTATCGGGCTATAGCCCCACGATGGCCGGCGTCTCGTACGGCAACGCCGTGCCGGCTTCGGGGCAAGACTCGCTGTATGTCTCGGGCGGAACCTACATGGCCATCGTGACGGCCGCGGGGACGACCACGCCGATCTACGAATCGGCGCAGTTCAGCCTGGCCAACAACGCCGACTGGCTGATCTCGACCGTTCCGGCGGGCGGCGTGGCGAGCACATTGCAGCCCGGGCAGATCCACCTGCTCGTGGCCCAAGGCGGCAACACCTCGCAGCCCGCGCTCGAGTTGATCAACACGCTGACGGGTCACTGATCGCGGGTTGTCCCACGCGGGCGCTCAAGCTAATGCGGCGCGCCCGCGGCGGCGGGCGCGCTCAGGTGCCGCGCCGCGGCCAGGCAGGCGAACAGCACGCCTGCCGCGCACACGCCCAGCCAACCGAACGTGCGCCACGCGTACGCCCCGACGGCCGATCCCGTCGCTCCGCCGATGAAGTAACACACCATGAACACCGTATTGACGCGGCTGCGCGCCTCGGGCCGGAGCGCATAGATGCGCGATTGGTTCGAGATTTGGGCAGCCTGCACGCCGATGTCGAGCACGATGACGCCCAGCACGAGACCGGCGATGCGAGTCGAAGAGAAGGCGAAGATAACGAAGGCGAGCGCGACGAGACCGATCGAGAGCGTGATGACCGCATACGGTCCCCGCTTGTCGGAGAAGCGGCCCGCGATCGGCGCGGCGAGCGCGCCCGCGGCGCCCACGATGCCGAACAGCCCCGCGGCCTGCGGGCCTAGATGAAACGGCGCGCCGGCCAGCAACAGCGTGAGGACCGACCAGAATGCGCTGAACGCGGCGAACAGCGCCGCGCCTGTGATCGAGGCATCGCGCAGGTCGCGCAACTCGAGCGCGAGATGCCACATCGAGCCGAGCAGCTTGCCGTAGGGCAAGGTCGACGTCGGCCGGCTATTGGGTAAGCGCGCGATCACGACGAGCGCGAGTATCGCCAGGGCCCCGACCGACGCCCCGAACACTGCGCGCCAGCCGAAGTATTGGGCGATGAACCCGGCGGCGGTGCGCGCGAGCAAAATGCCGAGCAGCAAGCCGCTCATGACGGTGCCCACCGCATGACCGCGCTGCGCGGGCGGTGCGAGTTCCGCCGCGAACGGCACCGCCTGCTGCGCGATCGTGGATAGCACGCCGATAGCCAAACTCGTCGCGGCGAGTATCGCGAGCGACGGCGCGCCGGCAGCCGCCGTCAACGCGAGCGCGAGCCCGGCGGTTTGCAGCAAGATCAGCTTTTTGCGATTGAACCGGTCGCCGAGAGGGGCGAGAAAGAACATGCCGGCGGCGTAGCCGAGCTGCGTGGCCGCCGGTACGGCGCCGACCCACGACGCGCTAACCGGGAAGCTTTCGCGAAAGCGATCGAGCAGCGGCTGGTTGTAGTAGATGTTGGCCACCGAGACGCCCGCGATCGTCGCGAGCAGCAATAAGAGCGGACGCGAGTAGGGGCCGGGGTCGCCGGGACGGCGGGCGTCATTCATCGAGTGGCCTCTCCACGAAACGCGCGCGACACCGTGCGACGCGCGTAACGTCCGTTTCGGGGACGGGCAGCGTGCACACCCGGCTCCGGTCAGTCGATCAGGTTGCCGTCCGTTTCGTAGAACGGAAACGGGCCCTCGCCTTCGTCCACATAGGCATGATGCGTGACGAGGCCGGCTGCGGGGGTGTAGTGGTGCAGCGCGAAGGCGGGCGGTTCGAGCCTGAACGCCGACGGCGCGTCCTCGCGCAAGTCCAGCGCGACCTGGTGCGCCGGTGAGGGGACCGCGGCTGCGATCGTACCGCCGAAACGCGTGAAAATCGGCCGATGCACGTGGCCGCAAATCACGCGTTCGACGTTCGGGTAGCGCCTCACGATCGCCTCGAGCTGCTTGGCCGATGCGGGATCGAGCCGCTGGCGATCCATGTGCCCGATGCCCGAGACGAACGGCGGATGATGCAGCGCGAGCACGACGGGTTTGCCTTGCGATGCCGCGAGCTGTGCATCGAGCCAGGCAAGACGAGCCTCGCACAAGTGGCCGCTGCCTTGCCCCGGCATTTGCGAATCGAGCGCGAGGAGCCGCAGCGGGCCCACGTCGACGGCGTAATGAACGAACTCGCCGCCCGTGCGCAAATAGGCGTGCTCGGAAAACACTTCACGCAGCGCCTCGCGCTCGTCGTGATTACCCACGAGCAGGTAGACGGGCATCGTGAGCGGCGCGAGCAACGCTTTCAGTGCCTCGTACTCCACGAGTGCGCCCAAATCGACGAGGTCGCCGGTGACGACGAGCGCTTCCGGCCTCGGCTCGAGCGCGTTCAGCCGCGCGACGCATCGTTCGAGGTAGGCCGCCGTATCGACGCGCCGGTACGCAAGCGCGCCCGGGCGTTTGATATGGAGATCGCTGATTTGTGCGAGGAGCATTGTGTGAGTCCTTGGTCTATGGTTATTTTTCGTCGGTCGGGTGCGTCATCACGGTAACGCGATCAACCCTTCGGGTGCAATTTCAATGCCGACGGCAGCACCGGGCGCCCACTCGCTGCGTCCCGGGACGTCGATGACGAGCGCCTCGGGCGCGGCACCCGACACGGTAACGCGCGTCCGTTCGCCGAGGAACGAGACCGTTTCGACGACACCGCGCAGTGACGCGCCCTGCGGATCCACGAGCCTACCATCCTCAGGGCGGAAAAAAAGTTCCGACTTATTGCCGTTTCCGCCGGCGATTGCCGGCGTGCCGTTCGGCACATGTCCCTCGAGTCGATTGATCGTTCCTACGAACTGGGCCACGGCGCGATTCGCCGGACGATAATAAATGTCGCGCGGCGTGCCGATCTGCTCGATACGGCCGGCGCCCATGACCACGATAAGGTCGCCGAGCTCCATCGCCTCGGCTTGGTCGTGCGTCACGTACACGGTCGTCACACCGAGCCCGCGCAGCAGCGTGTTCATCTCGCGTCGCAGCGTATCGCGCAAGCGCGCATCGAGCGCGGTGAGCGGCTCGTCGAGTAAAAGCACGCGCGGTTCGCGCGCCAATGCCCGTGCGAGCGCCACGCGTTGCCGCTGGCCGCCCGAGAGTTGGTGGATCGGTTTATCGGCATGGGCCTCGAGCCGCATCAGCGCGAGCAATTCGTCCACGCGCCGGCGCGCGACGGCGGGGTCGGTCTTCGCGATCTTGAGGCCGTAGCCGACATTGCCGCGCACCGTCAAATTCGGGAACAGCGCATAGCTTTGAAACACCATGCCGACATGCCGGCGCTCGATCGGCAGATGCGTGACGTCTTCGTCGCCGAAGCGCACAGTGCCGCCGGCATCGGGCGATTCGAGGCCTGCGATGATACGTAGTGTCGTCGTCTTGCCGCAGCCCGACGGCCCGAGCAAGACGAGCGTCTCGCCGGCGCCGATCGAGAGATCGAGCGGCTCGAGCACACGTGTGCCGTGAAACGTCTTCGAGCATTGCGTCAGCGCGATGGGAACGGGGGTGAAATTCATCGTGGGAAGTGGGGCGAAAATTAGTCGGCTTTGCCTTGGGCCTGGCGTTCGGCATCGGCGCGGCGCATGAGTTCGACCTGGCCGCCGCCGAGGCGTTGCATCGCGACGAGCAACGGCATCGTCATGGCGAAAAACAAGATCGTGTAGGCACTACCCACCTCGATGCGCAGCGAGGCGTACGTGTCGGCGAGCCCGACCGGCAACGTCTTCGTCTCGGGCGTGTGAAGCATCCAGGTCAGATTGAATTCGCCGATCGACAGCGTGACGACAGCGAGCGCCCCGGCGACGATGCCCGGTTTCAAGTTGGGCAGCACGACGGTGAAAAACCGCTGCGCGAAGGTGGCACCGAGGCTCGCCGCGCCTTCCTCGAGCGTGCGCAAGTCGGCGCTTGCCGCGACGGCCGCCACTGCGCGCACCATGAACGGCAGCGTGAACACGACGTGGCCGACGACGATGAACGCGACGCTCATGCGAAACGCCGTGAATCCGCCGTAGACGACGATGAGCGCGAGCGCGGAGGCGAGACCGGGCAGGGCGATCGGCAACACGAGCAGTTCTTCGACGAGGCGGGCCCAGCGCGTCTTACTGCGCGCGAGCGCGTAGGCAGCCGGCACGCCGGTGACGAGCGTGATCGCGAGCGTGGCCGCCGCGACTTCGAGCGACAACCACACCGAGCCGTGGTACTGCGCCCACACTTGCGCGAGCCAGCGCAGCGTGAGTCCGCTCGACAGGCCGCGAAAGTAGTTGACGGTGAGTCCCGCCAGCACCGACATGACCACCGGCACCACGAGAAACGCGCATAGACCGAAGGTGACCAACCATTGAGCGAGCGCGAGCAGCTTGCGTGGCGCCAGTTGCCGCGTGCGTGTCGATGAACGCAGTTCGGTGCGAATGGGATCGGCGAGTCGATTCATCGTAGGCCTCACGCGGTGGCGGCGACGGCCGAGCCGGTCGCGCTGCGCGCGATCGCGAGCACGAGCCAAGTGACGATGCCGAGAATCACCGACAACCCGGCGGCCGTGATCATATTCGCGTTCAGCGTGAACTCGGTGTAGATGGTCATCGGCAGTACGTCGATGTCGGTGGCGAGCGTGAAGGCCGTTCCGAACGCGCCCATCGCGGTGGCGAAGCAGATGGCGCCGGCCGCGACGAGGCCGGGCGCGAGGCCCGGCAAGACGACGTCGCGCATGATCTGCCACGGCGACGCGCCGAGCGAGCGGGCCGCTTCCTCCAGCGAGGGATCGAGCTTGGTCGCCGACGCCATGACCGTGACGATGACGCGCGGAATCGAAAAGTACAGATAGCCGAGAAAGAGCCCCGTCATCGAATAGGCGAATACCCACCGATCGCCCGTGAGTTTCTGCGAGAGCGAGCCGATGAGACCTTGGCGGCCGGCGAGCATGATCACCATGAACCCGACCACCACGCCGGGGAATGCGAGCGGAAACGTGAGCAGCGCGACGAGCGTGCGCTTACCCGGAAATTCGCGGCGCGCGAGCAGCAGGCCCGAGACGACCGAAAGCACGAGCGTGGCGAGCGTCACGGCGGCGGAGAGCGCGACCGTCGCGACGAGGCTGTCCATGTAGCGAGCGTTCGTGAGCAACGCGCGGTAGGTGGCGATGGCGTGGCCGTTGCCGCTCACCTGAACGAGCACGGCCATCGGCAACAGCCAAAAAGCGATGAAAACGGCGAGCGCCGGCGCGATCAGAACGATGCGCCAGCGTAACGGAAACGTGATGTCATGCATGGTTGACGACCGCGCGTCGAAAGGCGGTTGGGGTGGAACGGGTCGAGCGGTTGAGCGAGGTGCGCGCGAGGTCGATCCCCGCGCTTTCACGCCCAACCCGGCGATGCTGAAGCGGGCCGCTCGTTTTAGTGCACGGCCTTCAAGTATTGTTCGCCGAATGCTTGCTGCTTTTCGGCCATTTTGCCGAAATCGACCGGTTTGGCGCGAGCGTAGTCGCTCGCCGGCAGGAACTTCGCGGCGGCTTCCTTGCTCATCGCGCTAGCGCGTACCGGACGCAAATAGGCGTTGGCCCAGATCTTTTGTCCTTCGTCGGACAGTACGAAGTCGAGCACCTTCTTGCCGTTCGCCTCGTGCGGCGCGCCTTTGACGAGACTCATGACGTAGGGCACGGAAATGGTGCCTTCGGCCGGAATCACGAACGCGACGTTCGCGTGATCTTTGTATTCGGCGCGATAGGCGTCGAAGTCGTAATCGAGCAAGATCGGAATTTCGCCCGACAGGACGCGCGCGTAGGCGGTTTGCTTCGGCACGATCGGCTGATTGGCCTTGAGTTTGGCGAACCAATCGAGGCCCGGTTTGAAGTTCTCGAGCGAACCGCCGAGCGCCTGGTTCACGGCGACGGCGCCGGCATAGCCGACGAACGCGCTCGACGGATCCAAGTAACCGACCATCCCCTTGTACTCGGGCTTGAGCAAGTCGGCCCAAGAGCGGGGGACGGGCTTGCCTTCGAGCGCGTCTTTGTTGACGAAGAAGCCGAGCGTGCCCGAGTGGATCGCGAACCAGTAGCCTTGCGGATCTTTCAGGCCCGCGGGGATGTCGTCCCAGTGGGCCGGCTTGTACGGTTGAATCACACCCTTGTCCTTCGCTTGGAATGCCGAGGACACGCCGAGGTAGACGACGTCGGCGACGGGGCTTTTTTGCTCCGCGATCAATTGAGCGATCGCTTGACCCGAGTTCTTGTTGTCGGACGGCACGCGGATGCCGGTTTTTTCTTCGATGGCCTTCAGTTCGCTGGCCCAGTCCGCCCACTCGGGCGGGCAGTTGTAGCAGATGGCCGTTTGCTCGGCGTGTGTCGCGGGGGCGAAGGCGCCGGTCAATGCGACGAGCGCGCCGGCAATGGCGGCTAGGCGGGCGGCGCGTGCGCGAAGGCGGGATGAGCGACGTATCACTTGAGGTCTCCTTGCGGGACGATAAAGGGCGGAACGGGACGTCGTGGCAATGCCGCGCCGGCCCGCGAAGGCCGGCGGCGGGTACGAACGGATGCCCCGGCGCTTACGCGGCGGGATGCGCGGATTTGGCGGCGTCCGACGCGCCCGAAAGCGCGGCGATCGTCGCGCCTTTGCGCAACATGTGAGGCAACGTGAGGGAGAGCGATTCGCCGTCGTCGGCGCCTTCGATACGGGCCATCAGGCGTCGCCAGGCGGCGCAGCCGATTTCCCGGTTCGGGGTGCCGATGCTGGCGAGCGGGGGCGAGAGCAATTCGCCCATCGAGAGCCCGTCGAACCCGAGGATCGACATGTCGCCGGGGACGTCGAAGCGCGCGCGGCGCAGGCCCCGCATGACGACCATGGCGAGCAAGTCGTTGCTGCAGAAGAGCGCGGTGGGGCGCGATGCGCCCGCCGTGAGATGCGCGAGGACGGAAGGGGCGAGCTCGTCGGCATTGAAGTCGACTTCGAGCGCGGGCGCGGGCGTGAGCCCCGCCTGAGACATGGCTTCGGCGTAGCCGCGATAGCGCAGCCGCGCGCGATCGGATTCGGCGAGCGTGCCGGCCAGCATGAGCACGCGCTCATGGCCGTGCTCGATCAGCATGCGCACGCCGTCGTAGGCCGCGCGGCGGTTGTCGACCGAAACCGACGGACGCCGCACCGTGTCGTTGTGCATCAGCACGTACAGCTTGCCGTCATGGTCGAGTTCGTCGAGCAGCGGGTGCGTATCCGCGTCGGCGACGGTCAGGATGAGCCCCTCGACGCGCTGAGCAAGCAGCGTTTCGATCGCATGGCGCTCGCGCGCGGCGTCGTATTGGGTCGTCATCAGCATGAGCCGGTAGCCCTGGGCCGCGGCCAACTCGTCGATCCCTTGCAGGCATTCGGCGAAGACGGGATTCGCGAGCGTGGGCAGCACGACGCCCACGAGGCGCGTGCGTTCGCCGCGCAGCTGCCGGCCGAGGGGGCTCGGGCTGAATTGGAGCGCCTCGATCGCCTCGCGAATCTTCGCGAGCGTGACCCGGTTCACCGTATGAGGCGCATTGATCGCGCGAGACACCGTCGCGATGGAAAAGCCGGCGTAGGCGGCTACATCCTTGATCGTATGTTTCATTGCTGTCTATGCAGTCCGGTAGTGCTGGGCCTGAAAACGTTTACACCGCAACGATTATCCGGGTCGATTATGACTGAGACATGACGTTTTTGCTCGATATTTGGGCGGAAAAAAATGTTTTCTTAGCTTGGCTCGGGCCGAGGGGCTAGGCATAATCGGTCGCGATCGGGTGCCCCCGGCCGTTGGGCGCCTGCAATATTTCTCATTTCCCGCAACCTGAAGAAAGAAAGGATCGCCGCGTGAGCCTTTGGTTTTTGTTTTTTCTAAGCGTCCTGCAGGGCGTCACCGAACTCTTCCCGGTCAGCAGCTTGGGGCATACGCTGCTCGCGCCCGCGCTGTTGGGCATCCATATCGACAAGCATGCGCCGCAACTGATTCCGTTCCTCGTGGCGCTGCATTTGGGCACGGCATTTGCTCTTCTGTGGTACTTCCGTAAGCGGTGGGTCGCGCTGATTTCGGGCTGGTTCGGCTCGCTGGCCGGCCGCCGCAGCGAGGAAGGCCACATGATGTGGGCGCTGATCATCGGGACGATTCCGGCGGGCCTCGTCGGTCTCGTGCTGGAAAAGCGGCTCGAGCGGGTGTTTCACGATTTGCGGATCGTGGCGCTGGCGCTCGTCGTGAACGGCGTGCTGCTCTGGCTGGGCGATCGTCTGCAGCGCGCGCGCGCGCACCGGCCGCCCGAAAAGCTCACGTTCAAGCAAGCGTTCCTCGTGGGTCTCGCGCAGATCGGGGCGCTGATTCCCGGTTTTTCGCGCAGCGGCTTGACGATGATCGCCGGTAACGCCGCGGGATTGACGGCCGAGAGTGCCGCCGAGTTTGCCTTCCTGCTGGGCACGCCGATTATTTTCGCCGCGGGCCTGCTGGAAATTCCGAAACTCTTCCACACGCCGGGGCAACTCGGCAATGCGCTGCTGGGCGGCGTTCTGACCGCGATCGCCGCTTATTTGAGCGTGCGCTTTTTGATGCGTTACTTCGAGGGGCGCGGCCGCTTGGCTTCGTTCGGCGTGTACTGCATCGTCGCGGGCCTGGCTTGCTTCGCGTGGTTCGCCACGCACGGCCAGCCGGCCTGAGCGCGTTTCGACTGCGCACGGGGGATCGAGTATAATTCCGGCCCCCGGCACCGGTGTGGCCGGTGCGTCGTTGGGCGCTCTAGTAAGCGGTAGTAAGCGTCCTACTCAAGCGTCGTACAATCACGCCTTCGCCTCCCCATAGTTCAACGGATAGAACACGGGTCTTCTAAACCTGAAATCGAGGTTCGATTCCTCGTGGGGGGGCCAATCCATCGATCATCCCAACGCTGCCGACGCGCGCATCGCGCCGTTCGCCGCCGTGCCGCCCTTGCGGCCCGATCGTTACAACGGAAGCCGTTGCTGTTTCGGCCGTCCCTCCAAAAAGTCGACGATTCGGTTGCCCGCCAAGACGGCGACCAACACGACGAGCGAAATCTTCAATAGCGGTTTCATATCGGAATCCTCGAGTTGCGGTGAAGGCAGGGCGAGCCATGCTTCTCGTTGCCTGCATCGAGCGTGCCGGGCGAGCGCGCCACCCGCATTTAGCCGTTCGGCCGACTACGCCGCCGCCGCCCGGCGCGCGATGATGTTTGCACGGGCGCGGTCATCGACACGCCCGAGCACGCGGCGATCGGGCGTGCCGCCAGCCATTTGGCGGTCCTCGCGCGATGTCACGCCGTGCCACGAACCGAACTCCAGTGAGCCGCTCCGATGATGTCGAATGCGCGAGATCAGCGTCGCCCCCAGCCATCTGTCCGATTTCCCAGCCCCCCCGTGCCCCTGCACGTCCATACCAGCGATCATTCGTCATTTCACGCACGCCTTACCGAGCTGGAACAAATGACGACTGATATCCGCGAACGCATGGCCCACGTCGAAGCCGGGCTGTTTCATCTAGCAACGAAAAACGATGTGACGACTCTCGAGTCGACGCTGCTGAAATGGTTCATCGGGACGGCCATCGCCCTGACGGGCCTGGTGTTCGCCACCGCTCGGCTCTTGCACTGACAGCGGCGGCCCGCAAGCGCCGCGCGCACCTCGCTGCGCATGGCGGCGCATTGACCGGACGGCGTTTGCCCCCGGGCGAGCGTTCGGAGTATCGCGTCCGGGCGCTTGATCGGGCTCGATCGTTCACGCGCAATTCCGCAACACTTATGCCGCGCGTCATCTGCGCGTTCGGCAGGCACGCGCTCGCCCACCATCCATCAAGGATCGAATCGCTGGTCGATCGCGTCGTCTGGTGTCACCGGTTTCAGTGTGCTTGATTCGCTAAATGAGCTTTTTCTCATCGCGCTTTACGTTGCAACGTAGTCTGATAAGCACATATTTGATTTAACATGTTTGTGTTGTTGAAATTTTAGGACCAAAAGAAGTCTTTAAAATCGGTTCCGCGTATTTTCGACAAAATGCCTATGTTCGAGCGTTGTTGCGATCGTGCGCTTGGGCTAGAATCGAGCGACCGCGCGCCAATGCGGGACGGCGCACCTAGAGAGAGGGGCCGTATGGCGCGGTAAAGAAAATTTCAATTCAATCGGAATTGCTTAAGAATCTTCCTGACGATAAATCTAGAGACATATGAAGGTGCCGCCTAGCGCGGTGGCGTAAATTGCGCTGTTCATTTTGTGCATTAATTCGTATCCGCCCAATGACTTAATACATTAGAGCGGCGGTCCTTTCACGTCGCAATGGCAATAGCGAGGATGAAAACGCATGACTCCCCGGCAAGTCTTATTGTTGTCCCGTCCTAGGCATCGAATTCGTATCGCGGTGCTCGACGACCATCCGATCGTCGCGCTCGGTGTCGCAACGTATCTGCGCGATCACGCCGATTTCGAGCTCGTCGCGAACGTCTCCACGATCGACGATTTATTCACGGTCCTCGAACGGGGCGCATGCGATGTGGCGCTCGTCGATTTTTACCTACCGGACGATCGTCTCGACGGTGCCACGTTCGTTAAACGCTTGCGCGTCGAGGCGCCCCCGCTCTCGATCGTCGTCCTATCGGCCGCGCGTGCGAGCGACGCCGAGTGCGTGTGCCATCGCGCGGGCGCCAATGCGTTCCTGGAGAAGTCGACGCCACTGCCGCTCATCGCCGACGCCATACGCCATGTCGTCGCTTCGCCGCGCAAATTCTTCGTCACGCGGGAAGGACGGGTCGAGGCGCTGATTCCGCACGCGCGCGAGGACATGCTATCGGCCGCTGAAATCGAGATCCTGCGGCACATCGCGGAAGGATTGTCGGTGACGCAAACGGCCGCGAGACTCCGGCGAAGCAAAAAAACGGTCAGCACGCACAAACGCAGTGCGATGCGAAAATTGCGCGTCGCCGACGACCTGGGCCTCGCACTGTTTCTCAAAGAGAAGTTTCGGGTTTGAAAGCGCGGAGGCCGCGATGGGCATGGGCATGCGTTTCGGGCAACGTATCGCGGCAATCGGCAACCGGTCGCCCGGCAGTGTCCGGCGGCTCGTCGGCTTGATGGCGGCCGCCTGTCTGTCCGGAGCGTTGGATGCGAAGCCAGCCGATCCACGGGTATGGCGCGCCGGCACCTATGCCGGCGACATGAGCGCGCTCGACTATGTCGACCAAGCCGGCGTGCGGCGCGGGATCAATGCGGACGTCTTGCGCGCGATCGCTCGCGCCCATGCGGCGCACCTCGATTATCGGCCCGTGTCTTCGGTCGGCGATGCATGGGCGGCCCTGCGGGCGGGCGAGATCAATGTCGTGCCGGTGGCCTGCGACGATCCCGCGCCGGCCGAGGCCATATTGTCCGAGCCCTATGCGGCCATGCCGATCGGTGTCGTGCTTGCACGCGGACACGATCCGCTCGATGCGCTGTCCGATTTGGACGGCAAGCGCGTGGTGACCGCGAGCGGCCTGGGTGCTGCCGCATTGAACGCAAAACTCGCCGGGCTTCGCGCGCGGCAATTGCCGGAGCGCGCGGCCGCGATCGAGGCAGTCGCGAGCGGGCGGGCCGACGCTTTCGTCGGCATGCACCCGCTGAACGTCGATGCCCTTGCCGCGCGCGGTATCGGTACGCTGACGACGGTCGCGCTGCCGGACTCGATCGCGCTCTGTTTAGCGTCGCGTCGAGATAACGCGGCGTTGACGGCGATGATCGCCCAGGGGCTGGGCACGATCGCACCATCCACCTTCGACGAGATGGAGATTCAGCCGTTGCCCGGCGCCGCTGCGCGCGGCGCGAAGGCCCCGGCGCTGCGCATGACGGATGCCGAGCGCGACTGGGCGAGCCGCCATTCGGTGGTCCGCGTCGGTGTTCAGCGGCTGGGCCGTCCCTATGACTTCATCGACGACCAAGGGCGATGGCAAGGGTTCGGCGCCACGCTGCTCAAGCAATTCGCGCAAACGGCCGGCTTGCGGTTCGAACCCGTGTTGCTCGATCCCGCGCACGAGCCGGCGCGCGCCCTGCGTGAAGGCGTGGTGGACATCGTATCGTCGTTTCCGCTCGGGGTGGGCGCGACGAGCGCGGGCCTGGCGACGACTCGCCCATACGACAGCTTCCCGTGGTCGTTCGTGCGAACGGAGTTCGGCGATACACGGGTGAGCCGTATCGCAACGACACCTTGGCGGATGCGGCGGGTCGTGCCCGAGCCGTTGGTGGCCGAAGCCGAACTGGTGCCGAGGACGACCGCGGCGGACGCGTTGCGGGCGGTGCTGGCCGGCAACGCCGACGCTGCGCTCGTCAATGCGATCGCGGCGGAGGAACTCGGCGATCGCTACGTGCCGCATACGCTGACCATCGACCCGGCCACCGCCGGCGTCGAGCGCATCGGGTTTGCGGTCGCGCCGAGCAATCGGCCGCTTGCGACGATGCTCGATCGCTATCTGGCCTCGTATAGCCCGCGCGAATTGGCCCGTTTGGCCAGCCGTGCGCGGCCGCTCACGATCGTGCTGGGCTATGAAAAACGCGCCGTCATCGGTCTCGCGTCGGGCGCCGCTGCCATCGCCCTGGCCGTCATCGGCACACTCGCTTGGGCCTATCGGCGCACGCAGGCCGCGCGCGCGGCGGCCGTGGCCGCGCGGACGGAGGCGATCGCCGCCCGCGAGCAAGCGTTCGCGGCCGACCGGGCGAAGTCGGCGTTCGTCGCGATGATGAGTCACGAGATCCGCACGCCGATGAACGGCGTCGTCGGGGTGTTGGACGTGCTCGATACGATGTCCTTGCCCCAAGAGCCGCGCCGATACCTCGATATCGCGCAACATTCCGCGCGGCTGATGCTGCGCGTCGTGGACGATACGCTCGATTACTTGAAGATCGAGCAAGGCGCGCTGGCGCTCGAGACGGCGCCGTTCGACGTTTGCGCGCTCGCCGCGGCTGCCGCTGAATTGCATGCGCCGCTGGCGGCGCGCAAAGGCCTTGCGCTCTACTTGGCGGCCATGCCGCACTTCGATCGGCAGCTCGTGGGCGACGAGGTGCGCCTCAATCAAATCGTCACGAATCTGCTCAGCAACGCGATCCGCTTCACCGACCGCGGCCATGTCGTGCTGGAAGTGCGGCGCAAGACGGTGCGCGCCCGCCCGTGGCTCATCGTGTCCGTCGTCGATACCGGGGCCGGAATATCCGAAGCGTATCGCGCGCGCTTGTTCGCCCCGTTCACCCAGCAAGACAGCACCACGACGCGCCGCTATGGCGGCACGGGCCTCGGGTTGTCGATCGTGAAACGGCTCGTGGATCTCATGGACGGCACGATCGATATCGAGAGCCGAGTCGGGCAGGGCACGCACGTGCGCGTCCGCTTGCCGATCCGATGGGGCAACGATCTGCGGACATGGCCCTCCATCGCTCCGGCGCGGGCGAGTTTGAACATGCCGGTGCCCGCCATGCATCAGGCCATTCGGGCTTCGCTCGCGAAAATGGGCGTGCGGTGCGTGGCACGCGGACGCGAGTCCGATATCGAGGTATCGGCCGACGCGACGGGCGCGGTGGTGGTGACGGCGCGCGACGGGCGGCAGCGAATCGTGCGCTTCGTCGACGACTTGACGGCGGCGATCGTCGCGGCTACCGAACGCCGGGCGCTGCCCGCTGTGGCCGGCGCCGAGGATATCGGCACGCGCGGCCAATGTCCGGCTTCGTTGGACATAGGCGTGACAGGTGTGATCGCGGCTTGCGAAGGCGAAGGCTCGCGACGGGCCGCGGGCGGCGTGCTCGTCATCGAAGACAACGACATCAACCGCGATATCGTCATGCGGCAACTGCGCGCGCTCGGCGTGCCCGCTATCGAGGCCGCCGGCGGCGTGCGAGGACTCGAGTGTTGGCGCCGCATAAGGCCGGCGATCGTGCTGCTCGACTGCCATATGCCGGACATGGATGGCTATACGGTTGCCCGCCACATCCGGCACGCGCAAGGCGATCGCCTGCCGCGCACGACGATCGTCGCGATCAGCGCGAACGCGACGGCCGACGACGTGCGCGCATGCCGGGAAGCGGGCATGGACGATTACTTGGCCAAGCCGATCACGCGTATCAAGCTCGCGGCCTTGTTGGACAAGTGGACGGAGCGGGCCGATGTCGACGTATGACCGGCGCTCGAGCGACATGCGCGATACGCACGAAGGATGCTCGTTCGATCTATCCGAGTTGTCGATGTTGTACGGCGCGGCGGGTTTGCGCACGTTGCTGGCCGTCGCGCTCGACGAGTTCGATTGCCAGCATCTGGCGATGGACGGCGCGCTCGGATCGGCCCGGTGGCCGCGTGCCGCTCAGGCGTTGCATCGGCTGACCGGAACCGCCGCCTTCTTCGTCAGCGACGAGCGCATGCTCGATCCGCTCAGTCACGCTGAGCGCGCCCTTCGTCTCGGCGATGCGTCGCTGATCGATCTGACGATCCCGGCTGCTCGCGCGGCGCTCGCCGCGATCCGCCTCGCGCTCACGGGCGAACTCTCGAAATCGCGGGAAGCGCTGTGAGAGGCGTGACGAACTTTGGGAGCGGAGGGCAGGCATGGAAATCGGATGGAGCAGCGCGGCGGGCGGCACGACTTTGAATGCTGCGGTCGGCGTGGAGCAAGCCGAGGCGGCGCTAGGCGGCGAGGAGGGGCTGGAAGATCGCACCGCCCCGGCTGCGGGCGCCGACTTGCAACGATCGTTCGATCGCGCAGCGTATGGGCAGCGGGGACGGTTTGCTCCCGCGCCCGCGCCCGCGCCCCCGCCCGCGATCGAGTGGCGCTTACGCCGCGCATTGGCCGAGACGAGTTTCGAGTCCGCGCCCCTTGGCTCGTCGTGCGTGCCGGCGTTGTCGTGCACCTCATCGCGCTCGGCGGTGGCGGACGCCGAGGTCTTGGCGCGGCTCGACGTCGCGTTATCGGCATGGGTCGATGAAAGCAAGGCGCGACACTACGCCGACAGTCCGAGCGATCTATTGCAGGCCGTGGCGCGCCACCGGCGGCGCATCGTTCCCGACGCATTCACGGCGACGCTCGATCCGTCGCTGCTCTAGTTCCGAGTTCGTCGTTCAAACAAACGACGCCGTACTTCGACGGCTTCGCGCTGCGTAACGCGCAAGGCAAATCGTTCGACGCGCTCGTCGAACTGCGCGAGATATGGTCCGCGCCGGCGCTGGCCGCGCTTTCAAGGGAGGAACGACGCACGTTGCTCGCGCGCAAGTTCGAGCAAATGAGAGAGTCCACGAGGTTTCCCATTGGCTCGCCCGCTCATTCAATGGCGACGGCCATGTTACGAATCGAGCGCTATGGCGGCGCGACGCCACGAGACCATGGCGAGGAGCCCGAGGTGGTCAAGGCGTTCGCGAAACGGGAAGCCGCATGGCGCGCGGGCGATTCATACCCCTATCATCCGCGTCTGCTCTTTGCCGCCCATTTGGCGCGTGCGAGCGGTTTCGAGGTGCTTTCATACGAGCAGTTGAACCTGCTCTACGAAAACCAGATCAACGACCGCGCTCTCGACGCGATGGCGCAGGGCGACGGCAAACCGGCCGAATGGATCGCCCGGTATTTGTCGGGATGGGCGCTGCCGGGGTGCGGTTGGCAAGACCTCGAACCCGCGCGCCGAGCGCAGGCGTTATTGGGGTTGTTCGAGACGCTCAGAGTGGCAGCCCATCACGAGAGCGCGATCTCGCCGTTCGCACGAAGCATCGAAGCGTCGGGCGTGCTCACGCCGAATCGCATCGCCGGCGCCGACTTCGCGGCGCGCTCGGCCGCCGCGATCGAATATGCCAACGAGCGCCTGCTGCTCGCCTACGGCCCGCCGCCTTCGTTCGATCGGCGTCAGGCGGCAATCGGTATCTTGCGCGAGGCCGGCCTGAGCGAGGCGGCGCTATCCGACGCGCGCCATTACACCATTGCGGGCGATAACCCGAATATCGTCAAAAGCGCGTTCGGCGACGCCGTCGACGAATTCCTCGATCGGGCCGATTGGGTGGGTTTGACCGGCGCCCTGATGACGCTGCCCGGCGGCAAGCGACTCGAGCCGCGCGATGAATTGCAGCGCGAAGAACGGGCCTTCAACGAACGATTGCCGACCCAGCCCTGGGTCGTCGCTGCCGCCAAGGAGCGCTTGCGAGCCCAATCGATGCCGGTGTCGCCCGATACGGTGCAGCGGGTTGCCGGCGAGATCGCCGGCAACTTGGCCGTCGAGACGGAATCGCACCGGGCGTGGGTGCGCGGGCTGGAGACCTGGGTCAATACGGTGCCCGTCGTGGGGCCGATTTACAACATCGAAGAAGGCATCCGCCATGGCGACGCGGCGCGCGCCGCCTTCGGTTTGCTCTTTCTCGGCGCGGACATGTTCGATGTGGCGACGGGTGGAGGAGGCGGTGGCTCGCGCGCGACGCACCCGGTGGTGCCGAAACTGCGACGCGTGGCGGGGCGTGTCGATGCCTCGCAGTTCAACGTCGCCGGGCATCATGAAATGCTCGAGATGAGCGCCGATCCGGTGCACGTCGCCCGGCCCGACGCCAACGTTCCCGAAGAACTGCGCGAGCTGGCGCGGCAAGCGCGAGAAAACCGCGGCATACGATGGCGCAACTACGATATCGTCCATCTGGACGTCGAGGATCGCATCGTGCCGGTCGCCCGCGACGGCGAAACGTATTTCGAGGTCGATTGGCATACACGGCTGCGTGTGCCCGACGCACCCGGCATCGAACTCGACCGGCTAACGGGCAAGGGGCATGCGCAGGAGGTGCATCCGCGGCTCGACGAGCCGGCCGCGCGCGCCCGGTGGGCGCAAGCGCGCATGACCGTCCAAGGTGTTAAGACGTTGCTCGAGCGAGCCGACGACATGGCGTTGCGCGAGTTCGATCTGTGTTTTTCCGACTCGTTCGATCTGCGCGCGCCCGCGGCCAATACGTCGCGCTTCGATGCCCGGGCGTTTTACCGCGGCCTGTACAGAACGAGCGGCACGTTCCGGCGGCTATTCAATCGACATGTCTTGCTGGATTCGCGCGCCAGCAATGCCACGGCGAATGCCTGGAAAAAGTGGGAGTTCGCGATCGGCGAAGCCGGGCCGCTCGGTTCCCCGCGCAAGGCTTACACCGACTTCGAGCATAAGCGCATCTACATGCCGAAGGATGCCGATATCGAGGCCATGCCGTACATGTCGGCCGGCGGCTCTCGAACGATGACACGGGAGCAGACCTATCTGCACGAAATGATTCATGCGCTGACCGGCGGACGCGACCCCGAGCGCGCGATCGCGTTGCTCAATCGCGGTCCCGTCGTTTATCTGACCGACAAAATCCTGAGTGAAGCGGGCTATGCGATTCCCGAGCAGATCATGTATCGCAGGAGCGACGCAGGCGGGGACACGCCGGTGGACCAAACCGTCGAATACAACGCGCGGGAGGCAGCGCGGTCGTCCTCGCGCGAGAATGCCTACTTGGACGCGCTCGTGGACGCCAAGCGCGGCGCCGTAACGGCTGGAACGCTCGTGGAGGGGGAGCCGCTCGCATCGCGGCTGACCGTCGTGGGCGCCAAGGCCGCACTCGATGCGATCGAGGGCGCGAAAGACGAATTGTTTTTACCGTGGAGCGATTTCAAGACGAAGTTCGATCGAAACTTCGGCTTTTACGTGCAGGATCGGACGATGACGAACGGGCTCGCCGCCGATGCCTTGGTCATCACCGATTTTTACGGCCGGCTCTATCGGCGAAGCGCCACGTTTCGCCGCATGTTCGACAAAATGCCGGCGACCGAGGCGGCGAGCGCGGACCCTTGGAAGTTCGTGCTCGAGGGCGATATCGATTTTCAGTCGCTCTCGCCTGGCGGCCGAGCGCAGAACGTCGCCCAATCGACGAAGCGAATCTACGTGCTCGACGATGGCTTGCAGTATCTCGCGCCATCGGGGTTGCGGGAGGTCGAACTCGAGCGCAAGCTCGCGTATCAGATGGTCTGCGCGGTGACCGGGCTCGGCAAGGTAACAGCGCCGTATGCCTTGGGCAATCGCGGCCCGGCCGTTTACCTGACCGATCGCATTTTGAAAGAAGCCGGGTTCAATTATCCGCGTCAACTCGTCTCCGCGCTGACGGGACCCGGCGACGTGGCGGCTCAGGCGCAACTCCTCGCGCGACAGACTTCGGCCATGCGCAGCGCGTCGGTCGAGGATCGCTATCTGCAACTCGCTTAACCAAGGGGCACGGCACGCGCGCTGCGCCCTTCGGAGGGGTCGCCAGAGTGCCGCAACGCTCGATCTTCATTTCGTCCGAACTCTGAGAATTTTCAGGGTGAGCGCCGGCGTAATAAAGCCAACAATCGAGTCGTTGTTCGAAGCACGGTTGCATTCACTGAATCAACTCGCTCCCCGTCGCGCGGCGTGCTTCGATCGTTTGAATTCCAACGACTCGACATGACGCTCATCGACGTGCCGCTGCTGCTGCAACCGCTGGACCACGCATCGCCGTGCGGGCCGGATCTCGAATACTCGCCGGCCTATCTCGAGGCGGCACGCGCGCTCGAGGGCACCCCCGAGGTGCAGTACGGCAGCATGCGCGTTGCGGCGACCGAACCGGATTGGAAGCACGTCAAGGCGGCGACGCTCGAATTGCTGCGGGAAAGCCGCGACTTGCGTTTGGCCGTTTGGCTGACACGGGCGCTCGTCGCGCTGCACGGCGCTGCGGCGATTGCGCAAGGTCTGGCGTTGATCGAAGGGCTTCTCGCTCGGTACTGGGACACGTTGCATCCGCAACTCGATGCCGACGACGATCTCGATCCGGCCGCTCGCATCAACACGTTACTTTCCCTCGACGACAAAACCGCGTTCGTGCGCTCGATGCGCTTGGCGCCGTTGATCGTTTCACCGCGGCTTGGGGCGGTGAGTCTGGACGATATCGAACGAGCGGGGGGCGATTCGGACGCCGATGTGCCCGCGCTCGAACCCGCCGCGATCGATGCCGCGTTCGCCGACGTATCGATCGATGAGGTGAGCGCCGTGCATGCCGCCCTCGCGAGTGCCGTCACTTCGCTGGAGCGTATCGATGCGCAATTGAACGAGCGCGTGGGCCATTGCGCGTCGGTCACCCTCGCGGCCCTCGATGAGGTGCTCGCACACGCCCTGCGCGCGATGGCGGCTCAGCTCGCGCGGCACCCGGCACGGCTCGCGCTCGCGGGCGAGCCGGCCGCCCCTTCGCCGGATGTGACGGGGCCCGCGGCATCCGATCGCATCGCCGATCGCGACGACGTCGTTCGTACGCTCGAGCGCCTGTGCGCGTACTACGCGCAAGCCGAGCCGTCGAGTCCGGTTCCGATTCTGCTGCAACGCGCCCGCGCGCTCGTGGGAATGCGTTTCGCCGATCTCGTGGCGGACCTGACACCGGCCGCGATGGATCAGGTGAAGCATTGGGCCGGCGAGGCGCAACCGCAATCGCATTCGCCATCGTAGCCGCCATTTTTGTTTGAGCGAACCACAAGAGAGGTCGTTTGCATGAGTCAAGAAAGCAGCCAAAAATTTTTGGGGCGTACCCGCGCACCGCGCGTTCAGATCGAATACGACGTCGAGGTATCCGGCGCGCAAAAGAAAGTGAATCTTCCGTTCGTCATGGGCGTCATGGCCGAGCTGTCCGGCCAATCGACGTTGCCGCAGCCGCCCGTGGCCGAGCGGCAGTTTCTCGAGATCGATAGCGAGAACTTCGACGAGCGTTTGAAAGCGATGAAGCCGCGGGTCGCCGCGATGATTCCGAACACGCTGACGGGCGAGGGGCGGATCGGCATCGACCTCACGTTCGAATCGATGGACGACTTTTCGCCTGCCGCGCTCGCGCGCCGTGTCGAGCCGCTGCGGCGTTTGCTCGAAGCGCGGGGGCATCTCGCGAACCTGCTGACCTACATGGACGGCAAGGTCGATGCCGAAGCGCTCGTCGCGCAGGTGTTGGCCGACCCCGCGTTGATGCGCACGCTAAGCGCCAACCCGAGCGCCGGCGCGAGCGGCGAGACGGATACGCCCGGCGCTTGCGCCGGTACCGATGCGCAGCCCGGCGCTTAATTCACGCATTGAGGACACATCACTATGTCAGAGGTCAGCCCCGCAACGCAGATGCAACCGGCCACAGCGGGCCGCGGCGTGATCACGGAGCCGGTCGAAAGCGACGATTTCGGCGCATTGCTGCATAAGGCATTCAAGCCCAGGACGGACGATGCCCAGGAGGCGGTCACGCAGGCCGTGCGCACGCTCGCCGAGCAAGCGCTCGTCGATACGGCATGCATCTCGCCCGACGTGACGAGCACGGTCGAGGCGCTGGTTGCCGCCATCGATCGCAAGCTGACCGAGCAGATCAACGAGATCCTGCATTGTCAGGCGTTTCAGCGTCTCGAAGGCGCGTGGCGCGGTCTGCATTATCTCGTCAACAACACGGAGACCGATGAGCAGTTGAAGCTGCGCGTCATGAATATTTCGAAGGGCGAACTCCATAAGACGCTGAAGAAATACAAGGGCTCCGCGTGGGACCAAAGCCCGCTCTTCAAAAAGCTGTACGAAGAGGAGTATGGGCAGTTCGGCGGTCATCCGTTCGGCGCGCTGGTGGCCGACTACTATTTCGACAACAGCGGCCCGGACGTCGATTTGCTCGCGCAGATGGCCAAGATCTGCGCGGCGGCGCATGCGCCGTTCATCGCCGGTGCATCGCCGGCCGTGATGCTGATGGAGTCGTGGCAAGAACTCGCCAATCCACGCGATATCGCCAAGCTATTTCAAACGCCGGAACACGCGGCATGGCGGGCGTTGCGGGCGTCGGACGATGCGCGCTATATCGGTCTCGCGCTGCCGCGCTTTCTGGCCCGCGCGCCATATGGCGCCGCCAGCAATCCCGTCGATGCGTTCGCGTTCGAGGAAGACACGTCCGCGGGCGACTCGAGCCGCTATACGTGGGCGAACGCGGCATACGCCATGGCGGCGAACGTCAATCGCTCGTTCAAGGACTACGGCTGGTGCTCGCGAATTCGCGGCGTGGAATCGGGCGGGGCCGTGCAAAATCTGCCCGTGCACGTCTTTCCCACCGACGACGGCGGAATGGACGCCAAGTGCCCGACCGAGATCGGCATCAGCGATCGCCGTGAAGCGGAGCTCTCGAAGGCGGGTTTTTTGCCGCTCGTGCATATGAAGCACTCGGGCATGGCCGCGTTCATCGGCGCCCAGTCGCTACACAAGAGCGCCGAGTACGACGACCCCGAGGCGACGGCGAACGCGATGCTGGCGGCGCGCTTGCCCTACCTGTTTGCTTGTAGCCGGTTCGCGCATTACTTGAAGTGCATCGCGCGCGACAAGATCGGGTCGTTCAAAAGCAAGGACGACATGCAGCGGTGGCTGTATCAGTGGGTCATGACCTATGTCGACGGCATGCCGAGTCACTCTTCCGAGGCGACCAAAGCCTCGAAGCCGCTGGCCGACGCTTCGGTCGTCGTCGAAGAAGTGCCGGGAAGCCCCGGTTACTACACCTCGCGCTTCTATCTGAAGCCGCACTATCAACTCGAGGGGCTGACCGTATCGCTGCGCCTCGTGAGCAAGCTGCCGGTCGTCGGCGGACAGTGAAGTTTCGCGCAAGTGTGCGGACCCGCCGCTTCATGAGCGTCTAGCGAATGCGGCGCGGGAAGTTATGAAACATATAAAGGAGTGCTAATGAATTACGACAATATCGTCAAGACGATGAAGATGACCGGCATCGACGGCGAATCGCAAGTGGACGGCGCCAGCAACGAGATGGACGTGCTCAGTTTCTCGTTCGATGCGGCCATTCCCATGGAGGGGCGCGGGCCGGGCCTGTCCGGAAGCGGCGCCGCCTATGTGTCGCCGGTCAGCGTCACCAAGATGATCTGCGGATCGACGCCGAAAATCGAGGCGCAGTTCTACAGCGGCAAGCCGATCGCGACGGTGACGTTGAAGGACTATAAGGCCGACGGTGAAAACACGCCGAAACCGTTCGTCGTCGTCACGCTGACCAACGCTCGCATCCACACGTACCAGGCGGAAGGAACGAGCGAGCATTTGGATCTGACGTTCGAGAAGATCGAGCGCGAGTACTTCTCGCAAAACACGGCGACGGGCGCGCTCGTGTCGAAGGGCAAGACGGGCTTCGACATCTTGACGAAGAAGGTGTCGTAGACCAACGGCGATAGGCGGCGTTGGTCTATGTCCGGCGCCGCCGTTTCTATCCGCGATGGCTCCGCATTTGCACTGCTTCGATTTCACATGACAGAACTCACGAGTCGAGACCGCTTGCAGCCGGCGCTGCTCGACCGGCTATCCGATGACGCGCCGCATGAGCGCATCGAGCCGCGCGAGCGGCGCGTGATGTCGGCGAAGCAATTGCGCGCGAGCGTGCTGCGCGACCTTTCGAGCTTGCTCAACGCACACGCGTTGTATGGCTGCGCGTCGCTCGCGGCTCATCCGCTGGCGGCGGCGTCGGTACTCAATTACGGGTTGCGCGACGTGACGGGAACGGTGCGCTCGAGTTTGAACGTCCCCGCGCTAGGGCGCGATATCGAGCAGACGATCACGCGCTTCGAGCCGCGCATCGTCGCCGGAACGTTGCGCGTGGAGCCGGTCGAGCGCGATGAAACGGCGGCGGCCACCTCCGTCGCGTTCCTCGTGCAAGCCGATCTGTGGGCGCAACCCTATCCCGAGCGCCTTTACTTCAAGACGGAACTCGATTTGGAGTGCGGGCAGGCGCGCATTATCGAAGGCATGGACTCGGGCGCAGCGGGGGGCAAGCCATGAACGAGACCTTGCTCGCGTACTACGAGGAGGAATTGCGCCACTTGCGCGAGGTCGGCGGGGAATTCGCGCAGGCGTTTCCGAAGGTGGCGCAGCGCTTGGGGCTCGATGCGTTCGAGTGCGCCGATCCCTACGTCGAGCGGCTGCTCGAAGGTTTCAGCTTTTTGGCGGCGCGGGTCCGGATGCGGATGGACGCGCAGTTCCCGCGATTCACGCAGCATCTCGCTGAGATGATCTATCCGGGATTGCTTGCGCCGACGCCCTCGATGGCCGTCGTGCAAATCGAACCCGATCGCACGCATCCGGCGCTGGCGCGGGCCATCGCGGTGCCGCGGGGCACGGCTTTGTCGAGCCAGCTCGATCGCGATGGCACCACGCGATGCGAATACCGTACCGCGCACGCATTGACGCTCTTGCCGCTGCGGCTGGCGCAGGCGGGCTATCGCGGCTTCGATTGCCTGCCGTCCGGCTGGGCGCCCCGGCTCGACAGCGCGCCGAAGGCGGTGTTGACGTTGCGGTTCGAGTGGGGGCCTTCCGCACGGGACGCACGGGGCGCGCTCGATCGTTTGCCGCTTTATTTGCGCGGCAGCGAAGGTGTGGCCGAATTGCTGCATACGCGGATGACCGGGCATTGTTTGGCCGGGTGCTTGCGGCTCGGCGAAGGCTCGGGAGTCCGATATGTCCCGCTGCCGTCGCGCTGTGTGCAACCGAAAGGCTTCGAGGATTCAGAGGCGCTCTTGCCCGTGTCGAGCGCCGCTTATCGTGGATGCCGCTTGCTGCGGGAGTACTTCGCGTTTGCGCAGCGATTCGCGTTCGTCGAGCTGATCGGGTTACGGCAATGGGCCGCCGCGATGGAACCGGGCGGCGAGGCCGGCATGGCGGCGTTCGACGTCGTATTGCTGCTCGATACGTTCGACGCGGCATTGCAAAACAGCATCGACGCGGCGAGCTTCGCGCTGCATTGCACGCCTGCCATCAACTTGTTTGCGCGGCGCGCGGACCGCATCGCGCTCGACGATCGCCGGTTCGAGCACCACGTCGTCGTCGATCGTACCCGGCCGCTCGATTTCGAGGTTTTCGCCATCGAAGGGATCGACGGGTACGCGCCGGGGGGCGCCGCTACCCGGCGATTCGCACCGCTTTATCGAGCGGGCGATCCAGGCGAGTGCGCGGTTGCGCCCGGTTACTTCCAAATGCGGCGCGCGCCGCGCTTGTTGTCGGCGAGCGAGCGCATGCGCGGCGGGCGTTCCCGGTATGCCGGAAGCGAGGTGTTCGTGGCGCTCGTGACACCGAGCGAGGCGCCGTATGCAGCCGATTTGCAGCAATTGGGCGCGGACGTACTGTGCACGAATCGCGACTTGCCGCTGTCGATGCCGGTGGGTCTCGGCACGACCGACTTCACGGGCGGCGGTCAATTGCAGGCGGTGCAGTCGGTGCGCTGTTTGGCCGGGCCCACGATCCCGCGGCCGGCACTCGCGGAGCCTACGAATTTATGGCGCCTGCTGGACATGCTCTCGACGAGCCGGTTGCCGCTTGTTGCGAGCGCGAACGAATGGGCCGGTGCCGCGACGCAGCCGGCTGCCCACGATGCGCGCGCGTTGCGTCGATGGCTCGCCGCGCTATGTCCCGCCGACGACGCGGCGGGAAGACATCAGATCTCCCTGTTGCGTCACGCGAGCGCGAAGACGATCACGCGGCGTCTGCCGTTGCCGGGGCCGATCAGCTACGGACGAGGACTCGAGATCACCTTGACGTTCGACGATGCCGCGCCGGTGAGCGCGCCCGCTTCGCTGCTCGGCGCCGTGCTGGCCGCGGCGTTGGCCGAATACATGCCGATCAATCAATTCGCGGAGACGGTCGTGTGCGCGCCCGCGCGGGGAATGGTGACCCGGTATCCGGCGAAGGCGGGGCGATGCGAGATCCTCTGATGCTGGCCGAGCAGTTGGGCCGGTGTGCCGGGCAATTCCAAGCGTGTCAGGTTTTGCGGCTCATCGAGTGCGCGCACCCGGAGCACGCGCGCCTGGGCCGCGAAGGGAAGGCGGCTCACGAGCCCGTTCGCCTCGGGCACGACCCGCATTTGCGCTTCGGTTCGGCGCAGGTGACGTCCTATGAGCCGGCCGAAGGCGGCGGTCGCGCTCGCCTTGCGTTGGATTTCGGGCTGCTCGGGCCCGATGGGCCGATGCCGCTCTATCTCACCGAACATGCTCGGGCCCGCTCGCTTCATCGGCAAGACCGCACGTTCGAGCGCTTCCTCGATGTGTTCCAGCACCGGATGTCGAGTTTGATGTACCGCGCCTGGGCGGATGGCCAACCGGTGGTCGGCTTGGATCGCGCCGGCGGCGACCGGTTCGCGGCGTACGTCAGCAGTGTATGCGGCCTCGGGCAGGTGGGTCCGGATGCCGATGCCGATGCTAATGCCGATGCGTCGGTCCACCGCGACGCGCGGCTCGGTGCGGCCGGTTTGCTGGGAGACCGCCGCCGCCATGCCTGCGGTCTCGCGGCGTTGCTCGTGGACGAGTTCGGCGTAGCGGTGCGGATCGAGCCTTTCATCGGGCAATGGCTGTCGCTGCCCGATACGGCGGGTGTGCGGCTCGGCGCACGCAATCGCGGGACGTTGGGCGCCGGGTACGTGCTGGGGCGCCGCGTGTGGGACCGGCAGTACAAGTTTCGAATCGTCGCGGGCCCGTTGGACGCGCGGCAATACGAGCGGCTGCAGCCCGGTACGCCTCGGTTGCGCCGTATGGCGCAATGGGTGCGCGTATATGCGGGGCCGATGCTGGAGTTCGAATTCGAGCTCAGGCTCGCGCCCGATGCCGCGCCGGCTATGCGACTCGGTGCGGGGAGCCGGCTTGGGCGGCATACGTGGCTCGGTTCGGCGCGGGCGGGAGCGGCGCGCGGCGCATTGCGCGTTCGCGGCGAGCGCGCGCTATTTGGATTACAGATCGAGGAACGAACTTCATGACTGAATTGAGCCGTGCCGCACTGTTTGGCCGATTGGGCTCGCTGGCCTATCGCGCCGTCGAAAGCGGTACCGCCTTGGCGAAGGCGCATGGCCACGCGCGCGTGGAATTGGCCCACTGGATGTTGCAAATCATCCGGCGCGACGATTCGGATCTGCGGCGGGCCGCGTCGTTCTTCGATATCGACATCGGCGTGCCGGCCGGGCAATTGGAGCGTTCGCTCGAGCGATTGCCGCGCCACGCCGGACAGACGATCGACTTGTCGACCGACGTGCTGGAGACAGCGGAGCGCGGCTTCGTCTACGCGTCGCTGAAGTACGGGGCCCAGCAAGTACGCACCGGACACTTGCTGATCGGCATCGCCGGCACGCCTTCCTTGCGGCGCGTGCTGACGGCTTGCGCGCCGGCGCTTGCTCGTTTCGACGAGGGCGCGTGGGCGCGCGCGTTCGAGCACGTCGCGGCGGATTCGCCGGAGGCGGCAGCCGGCGCGCACGAAGCGGTTTCGGAAAAGTCCGTCGATGCCCTGGCGCGCTATAGCGTGGATCTCACCGCGCTTGCTCGAGAGGGCAAGCTCGATGTGGTCATCGGGCGGCACGAGGAGATTCGGCAAGTGATCGACATCTTGCTGCGGCGCCGCCAAAACAATCCGCTGTTGACGGGCGATGCCGGGGTCGGCAAGACCGCGATCGTCGAAGGTCTCGCGCAGCGTATCGTCGCGGGCGAGGTGCCCGAAGCGCTGCGCGGCGTTTCGCTGCGCGCGCTCGACGTGGGTTTGCTTCAAGCCGGCGCCAGCGCGAAAGGCGAATTCGAAGCGCGCTTGCGGCAGCTCGTCGATGAGGTGCAGGCGGCGCAACCGCCCGTGATTTTATTCATCGACGAGGCGCATACGCTCGTCGGCGCGGGCGGCACCGCGGGAACCGGCGACGCGGCCAATTTGCTCAAGCCCGCGTTGGCACGCGGCGCGTTGCGCACGATCGCCGCCACGACTTGGGCCGAATACAAGCGTCACATCGAAAAGGATCCGGCGCTCACGCGACGCTTCCAGCCGGTGTCGGTCGCCGAACCCGACGAAGCGCGCGCGCTCGCGATGTTGCGCGCCGTCGTGCCTGCCATGGAAGCGCACCATGGGGTGCTGGTGCTCGAGGACGCATTGCGTGCCGCGGTGGCGCTCAGTCATCGTTACATCAACGATCGGCAATTGCCGGACAAGGCGGTGAGCTTGCTCGATACCGTCTGTGCGCGCGTCGCGGCCAGCCGCGATGCCGTGCCGCCGCCCCTCGATCGCGCGCGCGAGCAGGCGGCGACGCTTGCGGCCGAGCACCGTGGCGCCTTGCGCGAGCAGGCGCTGGGACGCGGCGAGACGGCGCGCGTGCAGGAGACCGAGCAAGCGCTTGCGGTCCAGCGCGAGCAAATCGCCGCGCTCGAGCAGCGCTGGCGTGAGCAAGCGCGCCAGGTCGCCGACGTGTTGTCGATGCGCGCGGCGCTCACGGATGCCGCGCTCGGCGATACCGGCGATGCCGGCCATTCGGGCCATTCGGGCGATGCGCTCGATATCCGCCGCGTCGAGCTCGGGCGCCTCGAGGGTGCACTTCGCGAGCAGCAAGGAGAAACGCCGCTCGTCGTGGCGAACGTCGATCGGCAAGCCGTCGCCTCGGTGGTCCAGGATTGGACGGGCATTCCCGTGCGCCGCATGCTGCGCGACGAAGTCGATACGGTGCTCGGCCTCGCGGCGCGTCTCGATGCGAGGATCGTCGGCCAGGCGCACGCCACGCAGCAGATCGCGCGCCGAGTGCGAACCGCGCGCGCCGGCTTGCAGCGGCCCGGGCGCCCGCTCGGGGTCTTCTTGCTCGCGGGGCCGTCGGGCGTCGGCAAGACGGAAACGGCGCAGGCGCTGGCCGAAGCCATGTACGCGGGCGAGCGCAACCTGATCACGTTCAACATGAGCGAGTATCGGGAGCCGCATACCGTCTCGACGTTGAAAGGCGCGCCGCCGGGCTACGTCGGCTACGGCGAGGGCGGAGCGTTGACCGATGCCGTGCGCCGCACGCCCTATTGCGTGGTGCTGCTCGACGAAATCGAAAAAGCGCACCGCGACGTCCATGCGTTGTTTTACCAAGTCTTCGACAAGGGCTGGATGGAGGACGGGGAGGGTCGCGTCGTCGATTTTCGAAACACGTTGATTCTGCTGACGACGAACCTCGGCGACGACTGTATCGCGCGAGCGTGGCTAAACGCTCGCGGGGAGGCCGCCGCCGCGCTCGACGCGCTGCGCGCGCCACTGCGGGAAGCGCTGCTCACCGTGTTCCCGGCGGCGCTGCTGGCACGGATGACGACGATTCCGTACTTGCCGCTCTCGGACGACGCGATGCACTCGATCGTGCGGACGCAACTGGACGACGTGAGCGCGCGCGTGCACGCGGAGCACGGCACGACGCTCGCCTACGACGAAGCGGTGGTGACCGCGATCGCCGGCCGATGCGCCGAGCGCGCAAGCGGGGCCCGCCTCGTCGACGCGTCGATCGCCGAGGCCGTCTTGCCCGAGATCGGTCAGGCGTTGCTGTGCCCGCGCGCCGAACACGTAGTGCCCGCGCGGATGTCGCTGTTCGCCCTGCACGGCGAATTCGGCTGCCGCATCGAGCCTTGATGCCACCCGGCGAAGGAGTCACGGATGCCGCAACCCGTTGTCGCCGGTGCCGAGCTGACCTGCTCGTTCGGCGCCGCGCCCACCGCGCTCATCGTCCTTCCCAAAGCCCGCGTATTCATCGAACAGCGCCCGGCCGCGACGATCATGGATCACCTGCCGCTCATCAATATCCCGACGTTCGGTTTATGTACTTCGCCGGCGAATCCCGCCGTCGCGGCTGCGACCGCGGCGGCGATGGGCGTGCTCACGCCGGCGCCGTGCGTCCCGCTCACCGAAGCGCCGTGGTTGCCCGGCGCCCCGACCGTGTTGATCGGCGGTGTGCCGGCACTCGATAACGTGAGCGTTTGCGTCTGCGCGTCCGGCGGGTGCATCAATGTCGCATTGGCGGGCACCGTCCATACGGTGGTGCCCTAGCATGCGCGGGCGAGGTATTCGATGACGGCTCCACTTCAGGCGGCGCGCGCGGCGCGGGTCAAGACCGCGTTGGACGGCGACACGCTCGTGCTGTCGACGGCGAGTGGCTTCGACGCGCTCTCGCGCCCTTTCGAGTTGTGCACGGTCTTAGTCAGTGAGCGAGCGGATTTGCGCGCGGACGCCTTGCTTGGCACACGGCTATCCCTACTTTTGGATACGGCCGAGGGCGTTCGCGAATTGAACGGCATCGTCGCGAGTTTTTCGATCGTCGAGCCCGGCGCCGACGTGGGCCGGCGCGCACTCTTTCGCTACGAAGCGATTGTTCGGCCGACGTTGTGGTTGCTCACGCGCGGCAGGCATTGCCGGTTTTTTCACGCGCGGTCGGTGCTCGAGATCGTGGAATCGGTGTTGGCCGACTACCACGTCGATTACAGAAACGCATGTACCGCACGCTATCCGAAGCTCGATCATTGCGCGCAGTACAACGAGAGCGACTTCGACTTCGTGAGCCGCCTGCTCGAGCGCGATGGGATCTATTACTACTTCGAGCACGAAAGCGGCCGCGATCGTCTCGTGCTGGCCGACACGCCGAGCGCGCCGATGCGCGGCTGCGCGATCCCGTTCGCCGAGGTGCGGATCGATGCATGGCCGCTCGCCGAATCGGTCTATCGGTGGCGATTCGAGCAGCAGCTAACGACGGGCACGGCCGAGCTGACCGCCTTCGACTTCGACAATGCGAAGGCGAGCGCGCAACAACAGGCGCTCGTCGCGCGGGCATCGGCCGATACGGGCGAGCGGCACTACGTGGCGGCCGAGTACGAGACGCACTACGTCACGCAAGACGACGGGCGCCGCCTGGCGCAAGCGCGCATCGATGCCTTGCAGACGGCAAGCGCCTGCGCAACGGGCGCGTCCACGGCCCGAGCGCTGGCGCCGGGGCGGCGCTTTACGCTGACGGGCCACCCGCGCGCGGATCAAAACGACGACTACCTCGTCGTGGAAGCGCATTACCGCATCCAGGCCGGCGATTACGTGCCCGGCGCTCGCGCCGCGACGCGCGAGGAGCCCGTGTTCCATTGCACGTTCAAGGCGTTGCCGAGCCGCTATCCATTCCGGCCGGCGCGTACGACGCCTCGCCCGCATGCCGGTGCGCAGAGCGCGTGGGTGCTCGCCCCCGATGGCGACGAGATGGCCACGCAGCGGCACGGTTGCGTCAAGGTGCAGTTTCACTGGGAGCAACTGGACCCGCCTTCGGCCGGCGAGCGCCTTCATCGCTGCTGGGTGCGCGTCGCCCAGGGATGGGCCGGGCGCAATTGGGGGATGGTCTTCATGCCGCGCGCGGGCCAGGAGGTCATCGTCGATTTCATCGACGGAGACCCCGATCGCCCTGTGCTCGTCGGTTCGCTCTACAACAGCGCCAATCCGCCTCCCTATGCGCTGCCCGCGCACGAGTCGATGTCGGCGATACGCAGTGCCTCGCTGGCGGGCGACGGCGAGCGAAACGAGCTGCGTTTCGACGACAAAAACCTGCAGCTTCTGCTGTACACGGGCGGACGCGCCGACAGCTACGTCAAGCGCAATTCGCTGAGTTGGGTGGGCGAGGATGCGCATGCGATCGTCGAGGGCAAGCAATTCGTCAAGGTTGGCGCGCAGGACTTCACGATCGAGGACGGTCAGCGCGTGAAGGTTGGGGCGAGCGCGTCGCTGTCCGCGGGCGTCGATATCGTCCAGGCGGCGGGCGTCAACTACTGTGTACGCGGGGAGATCGTTCACATCGAAGGCGGCGCGAGCGTGGTGATCGAAGCGTCGGCGATGCTGACGCTCAAGTGCGGCGGCAGCTTCATCACGATCACGCCCGCGGGCGTGCAAGTGAGCGGTCCGATCGTCGCGTTGAACAGCGGCGGCGCCGCGGGTTCGGCGCCGGGTGGGTCGGTTCAGGCGCCGAGCTCGCCGAAAAAGGCCGACGACGGCTCGGGTGCGCGATGAGGCGCGCCCGCATCTCGGGGAAATGAATGATTTGCAACGATAGGGTCGTGTGGTCCGAGGGGATGTTGCTGCAGCAACAGCATTTGCAACAGCACGATCGATACTTGCACTGGCTGATCGGCGCGCGCTGCGCGCCGAGGGGGGCGCACGGGTGGGGTTGCTCGGTGCTCGAGCTCGATCACGCGCAACTGACGCTGGGTAAGCTGGCGTTGCGCGCGTGCGAAGGGATCATGCCCGACGGGACGCCGTTTTCGCTGCCCGATCACGGCGACTTGCCGTTGCCGATCGATGTGCCCGAAAGCAGGCGCGGGGCCGTCGTGGTGTTGGCGCTCGCGCTGGCCAGGCCGGGTGTGCCGGAAGTCGAGGAAGACCTGGGCACAGCCGAGGCGGGAGTGGGCGGCGAATCGTATGCCCGTTACCGGCGCGCCGACTATACGGTCGTAGATTGCCATACACGTTACGGCGAGAGCGCGCTCGTTCAGGTCGCTCGCGTGCGCATGCGTCTGGCTTTCGCGGATGAGATCGGCGACGCGTTCGCGAGCATCGGCGTCGCTCGGATCGTCGAGCGGCGCGCCGATCATCGGCTCGTTCTCGATACCGCTTATATCCCGTCTTGCCTCGACTATCGCGTGGCCCCTTCGTTGTCCGCCTTCGTCGACGAACTAGTCGGGCTGTTGCGCCAGCGTGCGCACATGCTTTCGGCGCGTCTTGCTCAGCCCGGTATCGGGGCCGTGGCCGAGTTGGCCGACTTTTTGTTGCTGCAACTCATCCATCGCTTCGAGCCGCTCCTCGCGCATTGGGCCCAAAGCGCGGGCGTTCACCCGGAGGCGCTCTACTGTGCATTGCTTCCACTCGCCGGCGAGCTATCGGGGCTGACGCGCGGCGGCGTGCGGCAAGCCGAACGCGGTCCGTACCGGCACGATGCGCTCGACGCCACCTTCGCGCCGCTCGTCGAAACGGTGCGCGAGGCGTTGAGCCATGCGATGAATCCGCAAGCGGTCGCCATCGGGCTCGACGCCAGGCCGTTCGGCCTGCACGTGGCGCGTGTCGCGGACTCGACGCTATTCGGCAGCAGCGGCTTCGTGCTGACGGCACGCGCGGACATGGCAGCCGACACGCTCGCCGCCGCATTACCGCAGCACCTGAAACTCGGGCCCCTAGAGTCGATCGACGACCTCGTGAATTTGCAGTTGCCCGGCATCGGCTTGCGTCTTTTGCCGGCCGCGCCGCGCCAATTGCCGTTTCACGCGCAGCAATGTTATTTCGCGCTCGACGCAACCGATCCGTTGTGGCCGCAATTGGCGTCGTCCGGCGCGCTCGCGATGCATGTTGCCGGCACGTTGCCGGGATTGGAACTACAGCTATGGGCGATCCGGCAATGACCCACGAGCGCGGCGATCCGGTCGCGCCGGCGTCGATGCGGATGCGCGGCGAGAACAATGCACTGCTCGCGGCGGCGCGTCCGCTGCTCGAGTTGGCGTGCACGCTGCGCCTGCGTCAATTCGAGGAGCCGCTCGAGCCGCTACGCGAGCGATTGCGCACGATGGTCGATGCGTTCGACGAAACGCTCGCGGCTCAGCCGATGAACGAGCGCGGGCGGACCGCGGCGCGCTACTGCTTGTGTACGTTCGTCGACGAGATCGTCGCCTCGATGCCGTCCGGCGGTGGCGGGGCGTGGGCGAGCCGTAGTTTGCTGATGTCGTTTCATGGGGAGACGTCGGGCGGCGAACGCTTCTTCGTCTTGGTGAAAGAGTTGTCTCGCGACGCGAATACGCATCTCGACGTATTGGAGCTGATCTACGTGATGCTTGCGCTAGGTATGGAGGGGCGCTACCGCCTCCTCGAAGGCGGCGCCGCGCAACTGGAGTCGATGCGCGCCGATTTGCGGCGGCTGCTCCTTGCCGAACGCGGCATGCCGCCGGCTTGGCCGGGGACGGTGATCGGGCGCGAGCACGGTTGGCGTGGCGGCGGCCGATGGCGATGGTACGGGGCCGCGATCGCGCTGTCGCTCACGGGCTTGGTGTCGCTCACGGTGTTGCTCGATGCGCGCTTGCACGCGCAAGCGTTGCCGGTTATCGCTACGTTGGCGGACGTGACAGTGAAGCCCGCGGCACCGGCACCTGCCGGCCCGCCCGGGTCCGGCGCGAGCGCTGCAAACGGGCTCGCGGACACGTTGACGCGGCGTTTGGCGATCGATCTGTCGGACGGGCGCATCGCGCTCGACGCCTCCACGGCGCGTACCGTGCTGACGCTCGGCAGCGATGCGCTATTCGCCCCGGGCAGCGCGCGAGTGCTGCCGGGCCGCGTGACGTTGCTACAGCGTGTCGGCACGGCGCTGCGCGGCGTCGACGCGCGAATCGTCGTCACCGGGCACACCGACGACACGGCGCCTTCGCGCGGCAGACCGTCCAATTGGCAGCTCTCGCTCGCCCGCGCGACCGAAGTCGTGAACCTTTTGCGCGAACGAGCCGGTGCACCCGAACGTTTCCTCGCGCAAGGGCGCGGGGCATCGGAGGCGGTCGTATCGAACGATACGCCGTCGCATAGAGCGCGCAATCGGCGGGTCGTCATCACGTTGATCGCGGACGGGGCGGCGTTATGACCGTGCGGCTGACGCCTTGCCATTCACGTTCCCGAGGCTGCCAACTATGTTAGGAATACTAAGCGGTGCATTGATACTCGCGGTCTTGATCTGCGTGGCCCTTCGCTACGTCGTGCGGTTTGCGCGCGGCGTGCGCATCGTTCGGCGCAAACCCGGCAGGACGCATCCGGCTCCTAGCCGGCGCGCGCGCGAACGGCCGGCACGCCGCGCACCGGAGGAGAGCCGGCCGCGCCTCGAAGTGAACGCGCTCGTTGCGGCAGCCGTGCGTTGGGCGCGAGCGGGAGGGCCGGCATGGCGCTTGGGCAGACATAGCGTCCATCGGCTGCCCTGGTATCTCGTGGTGGGCGAGCGCGGTGCGGGCAAATCGACGCTCTCGCGGGCGTTCGGCCAGCGTGCCGAAGATCGCGCCTCGCGTGGCTCGGCGGCCTGCGACGAGGGACTCTTGCGCGGCTGGTTCGGCAAGGAAGCCGTCATGTTCGAGGCGACCCTCGGTCAGCCCGACAGCCAAGCTAGTTGGCATGCGTTGATAGGGCAGTTGCGGCGCGTGCGCCGAGCGTGTCCGGCGAACGGTATCGTCGTTGCCGTGCCGGTGCGGCAATTGATCGACCGGGACGATGCGTCGCGCACCCGCTTTGCCGATGATGTGCGCGCGTCCATCGGCGCCTGTCATCGTCTATGGAAACGCCGGGTGCCTGTTTATGTGCTCGTGACGCAATGCGATCGCTTGACAGGCTTCGAATCGTTCGCCGGAGACGGGGCGGATCGGGCGTACGCGAGCCCACTGGGGCTCGTCTTTCCGCTCGGGGCGCATACGAGCTGCGACGCTTGGATCGCCGGCTTCGCGCACGGGTTCGAAGCCTTGGCGCGAGGGGTTCGCGCGCAGGTCGTCGCGCGCATGCCGGTCCGCGCCGATGCGTGGCGTGCCGCGATGACCTTCGGTTTTCCCCAGGCGTTCGAGGCATTGGCCGCGCCTTTGAGCGAGTTCCTGCGCGATGCCTTCGAAGCGTCGCCGGGAGCCGCGGAAACGCCCCTGCTGCGCGGCGTGCATTTCTGCGCCGTCCCGAGGACGACCGTGGCGGTGACGTCTCCCGTGCCGCTTGCATTGCCGCCGGCGCCGGGCCCCGAGCGCGCGTGCTTCGTGGACGGTTTTTTTCGACAGACGCTATTTGGCGAGCGGGCGCTCGTGCGCTCGCGGCATGCGCTGCCGCATCGGCGCATCGTAGCGGCCCGCGTGGCCGCGGCGGCGTGCGCCGTACTGGTCGTGTGCGCGGCCGCCGGGTTGGTGTCCGCTTATCGGCGCGACGCCGTGGCGGTGGCCGCCACGGCGTCGCCGGCCGCGGCGCTCGTCGGTGCCGCTCGCACCGGCGTCGATCCGCGGTCGCCGCGCGCGATGCTGCCACTCATCGAGCAGGCGCGCGGCCTGCCTTGCGGCAAGGCTTGGCAAGCACCGGACGGAGCGTGGCTCGCCGGCCTCGGCCTGGTGCGCGAGGTGCGGTTGGAAGCCGCGTGCAGGGCCGCATACGCCACCGTGTTGCGCGAAACGGTGCAGCCATACATCGTCGAGCGAATGAGGGCTGCCCTGCGTGACACCAGCCAGACGCCGTCCGAGCAATTCGAGACACTGCGCGCCTATTCGATGCTCGGCGACCGCTCGCACTACGACGAGGCTACGGTGCTCGCCTGGATCGCCGCCGATGCACGGCGTGCGGCGCTGCTGCCCGCCGAGCGGGCAGCATGGCTCGCGCACTGCGCGGCTTGGGCCGGCGCCGCGAAACTTGCGTCGGGCCTGCCGCTCGACGGTGAACTGATTGGCGAAGTGCGTGCGCGGCTGGGCGAGCAACCGCGCGCGCAGCGTCTGTTCGACAGCCTAATGCCTGCTCTTCGCGCGGCCGTGCCGGAGCCGTTGTCGGTGGCGGAGATGGCGGGCCCGACGGCGGCACTGGTCTTTTACCGAAAGAGCGGGGCGCGGCTCAGCGACGGCGTGCCGGGTGCCTATACGTTGGCTGGCTTGCAACGCTACTTCGGCGCGCGCGACGCGGCGCTCGCTCGGGCGCGGCACGACGAGTGGGTGCTCGGGCGGCCGGGCTTGCCGCCGGCCGGGCCGGGCGAGTTGGCCTCGAGCGTCGATCGACTGTATTTCGAGGGGTACGTACAGGCTTGGGAAGCGGTCATCGATGACGTCGGGTTGCGGCCGCTGCCTCGCTCCGGCGATGCCGCGGCGCGCGTCTCGCTACTGGCAGGGCCCGATTCGCCGTTGCGGACGTTGCTCGCGCGCGCGGCGAAAGAAACGACGACGGTGGGCGTCGGTCCCGGGCGGGGACCGGGACCGAATGCGCCTGAGCGCGGGCCGGACAGCGCCGGTACCTTCGGGCGCAAAGTCCGCCAATGGTTGGGCGGTAGCGCGACGACGAAGGCTGCCGGCGAGCGGGTGGCCCAGGGCGAGCCGACGCGAGGCACGATCGTGGACGATCGTTTCGCGGCTTTGCATCGGCTCGTCGCCGCCTCGGACACAAGCGGCGGCAACGCGCTCGGCGAGGTGCAGGCGCAGCTCAAAGAAGTGGCCGTCTATTTGCGCGCGGCCGACGCCGCGCGCGCGAGCGGTTTGCCCGCGCCCGGCGACGACGTGCTCGATTCGCTAACGCAACGCGCGGCGGCATTGCCCGAACCGCTGGGCTCTATGCTCGGCTCGCTTGCGCGCGAGGGGACGAATTCGGCGCGGTCAGCGGCCAGAAGCCGCATCGACGAGCGTTGGCGCGCCGAGGCGGGGTCGTTTTGCCATGCGGCCGTCGACGGTCGATATCCGTTCTCTCCGAACGGCGACGATGAAATCACGCCCGACGATTTCACGCGGCTCTTTGCCTCCGGCGGGTTGCTCGATGCGTTTTTCCAAACGTATTTGAAACCGTACGCCGATACCTCGGCCACGCCCTGGGTATGGCGGCCGCGGGCCGCGCCGCCCGGCATGCCGATTGCCGCGCTGCGCGAATTCGAGCGCGCGGCCCGCATCCGCGAGGCGTTTTTCTCGGGCGACGGCAAGACGATGAACGTGCGTTTCACCTTGACGCCGCGCGGCATGGACGCCGGTTTGACGCGCTTCGTCCTCGCCGGCGGCGTGCAAGCGTTGGACTACGCGCACGAGGCACCGCGCGCGACGTCCTTCACGTGGCCCGATGGCGCCGGGGGGCGCACGGCGCGTATCGAGTTTGCGCCTGCGAGCGCGGACGGCGGCCACGGCTTCGAGACGCATGGCGCGTGGGCGCTCCTGCGCTTGCTGGATCTCGGCCGGCTCGAGGCGCGTACGGCCGACCGCTTCGTCTTGACCTACGATCTGGACGGAAAGCGCGTCACGCTCGATCTGGCCGCATCGAGCGTCGTCAATCCGTTCGCCGCTTCCGCGTTGTCCTCGTTTCGCTGTCCGTCCGGCTTTTAGCGTGACGTGCGTCTATGTGGAACCTTCGTTGCCCGACCGGTTACTCAACGCATTCTGTTCTGATCGGCCGGGCTTATGAAGGGCATTTCCACGGCGGCGGCATGGGCGCCGATTCGTTGGCTGCGGCAAGCGTCGAGCGGCCGTCCCGCACTGTGGCTCGCCAGGCTCGGCGCGCGCGGCGACGCGGTGGCGGCGATCCTGATCGCGCTCGTGATGGCGATGATGATCGTGCCGCTGCCCGCGTTCTTCATCGACGCGCTGATCGCCGTCAATATCGCCGCCGCGGTGCTGCTGATCGCGCTGGCGCTCTACATGCCGAGCGCTGTCTCGTTCTCGAGCTTTCCGGTCGTGCTCTTGCTGACGACGCTGTTTCGGCTCGGCATCGAAGTCAGCACGAGCCGCTCGATACTGCTGCACGCGGATGCCGGCGATATCGTCGACACGTTCGGCCGTTTCGTCGCGGGCGACGATCTTCTCGTCGGCTTGATCATTTTTTCGATCATCGCGATCGTCCAGTTTCTCGTGGTGACCAAGGGCGCTGAACGCGTGGCCGAGGTGGGGGCGCGCTTCACGCTCGACGCGATACCAGGGCGCCAAATGGCGATCGATGCCGATTTGCGTGCAGGCTTCACGCGTCCCGAGACGGCGCAATACCTTCGCGAAGAACTGGCGCGCGAGAGCCGGATGCACGGCGCGATGGACGGCGCCATGCGATTCGTCAAAGGCGACGCCATCGCGGGCCTGGCGATCGTCGTCGTCAATTTAACGGCCGGTGTGGCCATCGGGATGGCGCGGCACGGGCTCGCATTCGATGAAGCGCTCGAACGGTATTCGATTCTGACCATCGGCAACGCATTGATCGCGCAAATCCCGGCGCTGTTGATCGCCATCGCCGCGGCCGTCTTGATTACGCGTGGCGGCGACGATTCGGCCTCGGCGGCGTCGACGGTCGGTGGTCAGATCGCGCGGCAGTTGATCGGCGCGCCGGCGGCTTGGATGCTCGCCTCGTTCGTCATGGCCGTGTTCGCGGTCGTGCCGGGCATGCCATGGCACGTGTTCTTCTTGCTGTCGGTCGCGATGGCCCTGGCCGGCGTGACCCGCTTGCGGCGCGAGGCGAAAGCGCGGTCGCGTTCGCACCCGCCGGCGATGCCTCCCGATCCGACGATCGTCCCGGACGACGTGGACGTGCGGCAGATCGTGCCGTTACGGCCTATCGTCGTATCGTTCTCCTCGCGTAGCGCCGATACCGAAGCCGATGTCGCCGCGCAACGGTTCGATACGTTGACGCGTGCGATTCGGCGCGTGCGCAACGAACTCGTGTTGCGCTATGGCATGACGGTGCCCGTCATCGAGATCGATCGGCTCGCTCGGCTGGACGCGAACGCGTATGAGATCGCCATTCACGAGGTGGTGGTGGCCGTGGGATCGCTGCATTGGGACGCGCTGTGCGTGGAGGCGCCCGACGATATCGGCGCGGCCGGGGTCCCGCAGTCGTTTCCGTTGATCGAGGGAGCGGCGTGGATCGAGCGGGATCGATTGCCGCCCGAGGGCCGCGCAGGGCCCGACGCCATCGGCTATTTTTCCTTGCTGATACGACGACTCTTGCAACGGCATGCGGGACGCTTCGTCGGTATTCATGAAGCGCAGCTCGTGTTCAATTGGCTGCAGCGCGAAATGCCGGCGACAGCCAAGGAACTGGCTCAAGCGCTGACGCTGCCGCGCTTCGCGCAGGTCATGAAACTGCTCGTGCTCGAACGCGTGTCGTTGAGAAACGTGCGCGAGATCGCGGAGACGCTCGTCGTATGGGCCCCGCGCGAACAAGAAGCGATCGCGCTCGCGGAGCATGTTCGCATCGCGCTGGGCGCACAGATCTGCGACGAGTTCGCGCGCGACGGCGTCTTATTCGCATGCTTGCTCGAGCGAGCGTTGGAGGCACGGCTGCGCGATGCGTTGCAGGAAGGCCCGCTCGGCGCGACGCTGGCGATCGAGCAGCGTCTGATGGAGGACCTCGTTCGCCAGATTCGCGAGCTGCGACGGGAGCACGCGGCGGCGCTGGTCTTGCTGACCGCGCAGGCGTTACGACGGCCATTGCGCCAATTGCTCGACGATGAACTGGCGGACACGCATGTGCTGTCGTATGCCGAGCTCGCATCGACGCAGCGTGTGCACGTGCTGGGCAGTCTGTCGCTGCCCACGGCCCCGGAGGCCGCCGCGGAGCCTGTTTGCGAGGGGTGAGAGGCCCCGGTGTGTCAATCGGTGTCGAACGCGACGTCGTCGATATCGATCGGCGTATTGGGCCGCTCGCTCAGCGCTTCGATCTCTTCGACGATGCGAAAGACGATCGCCACCGCTTTGTAGCATTCGTCCGGAACGGCAGCTTGAAGTTCGCCGCGACGATAAAGGTGTCGTGCGAGTTTTCGAAAGCGAAAAACCACCACGCGCTCGAGCAATGCTTCGTTTGTCATGCGGATGGCGTGCTCGTCCGTCGCTTTGGCGATGATCGCCGGCGGGTCGGCCTCGTTGCCGCCATAGTCCAGCAGCACGGCCACGTGTTCCGGGTTCGTGACGAGCGCGCGCCTACCGTGTTGGCGGCGCGTGGGCGGCGCGGCCGCAAATACCGCCTCCGTGAACGAGGCGCGTTGGCGCGCACGCATGCTCGGATCCCCCGACGTTTGCTTCGATTCGTCCTTGAGGTCGCGATGGGTCATACGCAGCTCGCGCCGGTGTTGACGTTTGGCTAGCACGAGCGACGCCACGGCCGGGATCAGCAGCGCCGCCAGCAACGCTCTGACGAAGCCGTGCAGCGCGGCCGCGCCGGCGCGCAGATCGAACGAGATGCTCTGCCGATCGATCATCGCTTCGATGAGCGGGAGCCTCGCGCGCAAGAGCGCATAGGCTAGCGTGCCGACGAGACCGGCCGAGGCCAGCGCGAGCACGATGGCGGTTAGGTTTTTGGCACCGAAGAGTCCTTTGATGTGACGCACGGCGTTCAAGCGCTTGAACGACGGCTTGATGGCCTTGGGGGCGATGGTGAGGCCGCCGCCGACCCAAGCGGAAATCACGGCGGCGGCGAGCGAGATCAGCGCGAATAGGCCGATGAAGGCGGCGATCATGCCGATACCGTAGGGCAAAAGACGCAGACAGGACCGGAGGCGATCGGGCTCGCCCATCGCCGCAATCGCCGCGGCTTGCAAGGCGAGCCAGCGATCGATGCCGACGTCGAGCAGAGCGAATGCCGCTTCCGTTGCGAGTAGGCACCCGGCGAAGCCGGTGAAGATGTCGCTGCGTGCGACCTGGCCCTCGGCGCGCGCGTCGCGCAGGCGCTTATCGGTAGGCGGCAGCGGTTTTTCGCTCACCGCGCGTCCTCCGCGCCCGCGCCGTCGCGCGGACCGTGATCCTGACCCGCCGCCGTCTCGCGCAACACCCGGCGCACCTCCAGCCCTGACTCGCTCACCAGGCCCTGGGCCGCGCTCAGCAGGCGAGGCAGCGTTATGGCGATCAGTAGGATCAAGACGACGCTTTTGAACGGCAAAGCCGCGACGTACGCGGGGAACTTCGCATTGACGCGCGAGAGCAACGCGAAGCAAGCCTCGATCGCGCCGAGTGCCAGCAGGTACGGCGCGGCGAGCGTCAGCGCGAATCGCATCGTCGCGACCAGTAGCGCGCCGAATGGGGGCCAGGCGTGCGGGCCGAGGGCGGGAAGTCCCGCGAGGGCGGGCCATAGCAGATAGCTCGACGAGACGATCTCGATGACCGCATCGAGCCCGCCGCTATAGATGAGAAAGACGATGAGCGCTTGCTGCAGGATCCCTCCGAGGACCGACGCATCGACCGAGATCGACGGATCGAGGGCTTGCGGGTTGCCGCCGCGCTGGTAATCGAGGTAAGTCCCCGCCGCCTCGATTGCCCAGAACGGAACGGCGACGAGGCTGGCGACGATGACGCCCAGGACCGCTTCCTTCACCGCCAGTATCAGCCACTGCGAGGCAGGCAGCGGTGCATGCGCGAGGACGGCGGCGACGCCCGATGCCGCCGGCAGCGCGAGCGCGAGTACGACCGTTGCGCGGGCGACTCCGCTCAGTGCGCGGCCCGGAAAGACCGGGACCAGCAAGACGGTGGGAAGCCATCGCATCGAACACAGGGCGAGCGCGGCCACGAACGGCAACGCCGATTCGATCGCACCGGTCACGGGTAAGCTCGTCAAGGCCGTGCGACGCTCGCCAGTTCGAACGCCCGGTCGATCAAACTCAGAAGCTCGGCACCGGCAGCACGGCTCGTGATGGCCACCGCGGCGCCGACCACGAGCAATTTGACCGCGAAGGGCAGCGTCTGATCTTGGATCTGAAAGACCGACAAGACGAGCGAGACGGCGATGCCCGCGCAGCCGGCGGCCAGCGACAGCACGATCGAAACCTCGAACGCGAAGAGCAGCGCGTGCTGCAGCAAGATCAGCGAATCGGGCATGGTCTCACCCGTGATACGAGAGCACGAGCGCGTGGACGAGCTTGCCCCATCCGTCCGCTAGCACGAACAACAGCAGCTTGATCGGCAACGCGACGATCATCGGCGGCACCATTTGCATTCCCATGGCGAGCAGGACGTTCGAGACGAGAATATCGATGACCACGAACGGGATGAAGAGCAGCAGCCCGATCTCGAACGCCGATTGAAGCTCCGATACGACGAACGCGGGCACCGCGATGCTCCAATCGTCCGCTCGTGCCGAGCGCTGGGCAGGTTCCGGCCAGGTTTGCCGCGCCATCTCCATGAAGCGTTCGCGTTCCCGTGGGCGCCCATTGCGAAGGACGAACTGCTTGAGCGGCTCGACGACCGCTAGCGCCGCGTCGATCTGCGACGCGCCCGATGCCGGGAGTTGCTTCACGGCGTTCGCTTGAGCCATGCAGGCCGAGAGGGTCGGCGCCATGACGAACAGCGTCGCGACGAGCGCGATGGCATTTAGGGCGAGCATGGTCGGCGCTTGTTGCACACCGAGCGCGTTACGAACCAACACGAGAACGATCGACAGTTTCAGGTACGACGTGGTGGCGATCGCGATCAGCGGCAACAGCGAGAGCAGTCCAAGTAGCGCGAGCAGGGCAAATGGATTGTGCTCGAGGATCATGGTGTCTCGGCGGGCGGGCGGGGATGAGGCCACCGCGTGATTTCGACGGCGAGCCGCCCGTCGAGCTCGACGAGTTCGCCCGAGCCGATCGGCTGACCATTGGCTTCGACGACGACCTCCGGCGGGACGCGCTCGCGCAACCGGAGCAGCGAGCCTGGGCGCACGGCGGCGAGTTCGCCGACCGTCAACCTGAGGGTGCCGAGCAAGAACGAAAGCCGGATCGGAACGGCGGCCGGGTCGATCGATGAAAACGGTGCGCTCGCATCGGCGGCGGCTTCTCGCGCTTCTTCGTGCGCTGGGGGGGGAGCGTGCGTCATATCTTCGACTTCGAAACAATGGTGAGAGTCGAGCCAGCGAAGCCGCAGGCGGTGGGAGGCGACCGGTAACGTCGCGCGGCCTGCGACGTCGAACGCGCTGGCCGTCAAGCGAACGACGTCGCCGCGTGCGAGGCCTTCGAATGCGGCGAGGGGCAGAATCGAGTCGCCGACGCGCAGACTGATAAGCGCGTCGAGGGAGAGGGTCCAGGCGGGCGCTTCGACGGCGACGGCAACGGGTGCCCATGGCGCGCTGTCGAGTAGCGCGAGTAGGCCGCTCGCCGTCATCTCCAGCCCCATCGACAGCCGAATGGATGGCAAGCGCAGCTGGAGCGCAAGCGCCAGTGTCGGCTCGGAAGCGAGCTTCGGTGCCTGAGCGTGGCCGACAGTCGGGTCGCCGAGCGCGGTCCGAATCGCGGGTGGCAACGCCGCGAACGCGAAGCGTGCGAGCGCGGTCTGCGCGGGCGGTGACTCAGCGTGTTCGATGTCCACCCCTGTACAAGCGAGAAGCATCGGGCCGTATCCGTATGCCATGACGGGACCGAACCGAGTCGAGAGCCGCAGGCCCGGCTCGGTGTCGTTGAAGCCTTCGCTGATGACCAACTGCGCCGTGGCGCCGTCAGCGAGGAGGCATCGCGCGTGGTGGGCTAGCGCCAGGCGATGCCGCGCGTGGCCGAACGCGTCGACGCGCCGCAGCGGGACGGGCTTGCCGCCCGAGCGCGTCACGGACGCGACGCCCGGTTCATGGTGTTCCGTCATGGGCGACTTCGACTTGCGTGGCTTGGCCCAAGACGCGCGTGAGCCTGAGCTCGAGGCGATACTTGCTCATCGTCAGCAGGGCGTAGCCGCCCTGCGTGGCGCAGCTCAGCCGAACCGCTAGATGCGCGGTGCGATGGGCGACCGTCATTCGGACGCGGCCGAGCCCCGGCATGGCGAGCGTCGTGCGATACATCGTGCCGATCGGGATGTCGCTTTGGCGGGATCCGGCCGGCGTCCGGATTGCTGCCGCGCACGCGATCGCGGCGCGGTACACCCAATCGACAGTCGATGGTTCGCTGGATCCGGGCGGCGGCGAAGCCGGCGCGGCTGGGTGCGAAAGCGGCCATGCGGCGAGGTGCCGATGGCCGGGCGTCGTGGCGAGCGGCATCATATAAAGGAGAGGCCCCCGGCTTGCTCGAGGCGCTGGCGCAAGACGCGCAGCTTTTCGGCTTTGCGAACGCTTGCCCCGTACGTTCGTCGAGCCTCGACGAGGATGTCGCGTGCAGTCGCGGCGTCTTTCGCGCAGGCGTGCAGCGCTTCAGCCTGCTTTTTCAATTGACGCTCGCGTTCCGCCTGCATGGCGCGCGCGGCGAGAATATCTCGGCCCGAGATCCGGCTGCCCAGGTGGGACCGGTGCCAGTCGCCTTCGAGTTCGACTGCCGATTGTCTCGACTGTGCCCACTGCGCTTGGGCATTCGCGTGCTCGCGCGATAGACGGCGGAGGTCACGTTCGGCATGAGCAAGCGTGCGTTCGGCGCGCGCTCGACGGATGGCTGACACCGCCGCCAACGCGCGATAAGCCGGCGGTATGGGCGCCGCAGGCGGCTCTTCGACCGTCGGCCGGCGACGTTGACGATCGCGCGCGCCGGGGCGTTCATTCGCCGCGGACGCAAACATGGAGTTGCTCAAGCGTTTTCTCCCAAGGAGCGAGGGCGCCAAGGTCTTGTCTTATGAACTCGGCCAGTTTTGGGTAACGTGCGACGGCTTCGTCCGCGGCCGCGTCGTGGCCGGGCTCGTATTCGCCTAGCGCGATCAGCCATTCGAGTTCGCGGTGGCGCGCGAGCAGCATCCGTGCGCGCTCGGCGTCGCGACGGTGCGAGCCGCCCGCGACGGCGGGCATTAGACGACTAAGGCTTTCGACGATATCGATGGCGGGGAAAGCGCCGCGTTCGGCGAGCTTGCGCGATAGGACGATGTGCGCATCGAGGAGCGAGCGCGCCTCGTCGGCGATAGGATCGGCATGTTCGGTTTCGGTCAAGACGGTATAGATGCCGGTGACGGCACCGCCGGCTCGATTGCCGGCGCGCTCGATCAAGCGCGGCAACGCGCAATAGACCGAGGGCGGATATCCCAAACGGCCCGGCGGCTCGTTCGACGCAAGCCCGATTTCACGTTGGGCCCGCGCAAAGCGCGTGAGCGAGTCGATCAGCAACAGAACGTGATTGCCTCCGGTGCAAAAACCCTCCGCGATAGCCGTGGCCGTATGCGCGGCACGTGCACGCTCCATCGGCGGTGCATCGGAGGTCGCGCAGACCAGCACGGTACGGCGCATCAATTGCGGACCGAGTTCGCGTTCGATCAGTTCGTTCAATTCTCGCCCGCGTTCCCCGACGAGCCCCAGTACGATCACATCGGCCTCGATTCCGCGGGCGAAGGCGCCAAGTAACGTGCTCTTGCCGCAGCCGGGCCCGGCGAATAGACCCACGCGTTGGCCGCGTGCCAGCGTCAGCAGGGCATCGACGGCGCGTACCCCCGTGACGACATGGCGATCGATCGGCGGACGTTGCGTCGCGCACGGCGCAGCGGCGAGTACACGTACGGTTATCACGTCGTTCGACGATATCGACGATAGCGACGGGGATATGCCCGGCCGCTTGACGCGACCGTAGCCGTCGAGCACGGCGCCCAGCAGATGCCGGCCGACGCGCACGCAGTGAGGCTCCCCGAGCGCGCGGACCTGCGAATCGGACGCGACGCCGCCGGTTGGGCCAAGCGGCGCGAGCAAGGTGCGGTGCTCGTCGAACCCGATGACTTCGGCAAGGACTGGGTCTCCCGCCGTATTGGGGGCGAGTAGCTCGCACAAGTCGCCGATGGCGCAGTGCGGAAGGCGTGCGACGACGAGCATGGCGCCGACTTGCTCGATTTTGCCGAAGCAGGCGACGGCGTGCGCGCGACGGAGCCGCGCTTGCGCGCGAGCAGCCCATGTTGCGAGACGCTCACGTGTCTCGGCCATGGGCCAAGTGTTCGAAGCCGCGGCTGCGGGGGTCACCATCTGAGCTCCGCGCGATAGGGCCCGGTGAACGTGGCGCGGCCCGTGTCGATCTTCACGAGCGTGAAGCTGCGCCAGCGGCTGCCCGGAATCAGCACTTGGCCGTCATCGGTAACAACGAAGCCGTACGCGCCCTCGCTCGCGCTGCCGATCGCGAAGGGCGGGCGGCGAATCACTTCGCTCGGATAGAGCGCGCCGCTGACGACGCGCACGGTGCCGGTCGCCGTATCGGCGGGGGAAGGCGCCCGCGGTGCGGCCGCCGCATCGGCAGTGCCTCCGCCGCTGAGGGCGCCCGGTGATCGGAGCAGGGCGACAGCGGCCGCCGAGACGACGGCGACGAGCGCTGCCGCGCTCAACTTCCTGCCGAACGACCGAGTCACCTTTGCCGGTCGATCGCGCGATTCCGGAATGGTCTCGGCCGGCCATGGCGCGCCTTCGTCTTCGCAGCCCATCAAAACCGGCCCCGCAAACCAACGCGCCCCCGCAACGAGCGTCGTGCCTGTCGAGGTCACGTCGTCGTCCCAGGACTCGGCGTTCGGCGGCTCGGCCCCATACACACGGTACGACCATCCCGAGTCTTCGGTGCGGTGTAGCGCGCACGCCAACGGCGGCATGCCCGGATCGAGCAAGACGATATCGTTCTCAGCCCCGTTGCCGATACGGATCGCGTCGCCTTCGAGCGGAAGCGCGGCGCCGCGATGTAGGCCGGTTAGGATTCGAAGTTCGAGCATCGTGGGTGATCTCGTCCGGCTTACAACGCCTTTGCGCTGATGAAGATGGCACGCTGTTCGGCGCGTGCCGACGCGACAGGATAGCTCGCGACCAAGCGCGGGGGCGATCCACTTTCGAGCGTGACCGCGGTATCGAGCTTGACGCTGCTCGTGTTGGCCCAGGTCTGTCCCGGCAGCCCGGTGGGCTGCGCCATGAGCAGGTCGATATCCACGGCGACGAGCGGCGCCGCCGTCCCATTGGACGGCACGAGGCGGGCGGCGAGATCGAGGCGGTCGCCGCGATTGCCGCTGCGGCCGTTGCGAGGTTCGTTCGCGGTTTGATCGGGCGCCGTGCTCGCCTGCTCGGCCTCGCCGCCGATCGCGAGCGTGGCGTGGGCGTTCATACGGCCGACGAGCGTCTGACGGTTGAGCAACCGCACACGATGGTCGACGAGCGCCGCGGCGATGCGCTCGTCGAAAGCCGATCGATCGACCGCTGCCTCGGCTTGTCCGTGCCGGCTCGCGGCGTCGAGTGCGGCGACGGTCGCAACGTCGGTCTCGATGACGAGCACATCCATCGATACCATCGTGGCCGGCCGATCGAGGGCATCCACGACTTGCTGAATGCGGCTGCGCCAACGGCGATCGGCCCAGACGATGACGGAGTTCGTGGCCTCGTCCGCGACGATGCTCGTCTCGGCGAAATCGGGCGAACTGCCGATAGACGCGCGTGCGCGAGGAAGCGGCGCGGGCGCGGAAGGCACGGCTGCGGGAAACCCGGGCCATTGGGCAATGGCGGAGGAGGCGCCAGGTAACGGCGGAAAATCGGCCTGCGCAGGGATTGCAAACGCGGGTTGTGCGGCGGTGGCCGCTTCGCGCGTGAGCAATTGCCGTAAAAGTCCTGCTACGCCCGTGCGAACCTCGCCCCCCGTTTCGGTCGGCATTCGATCGGCGGCTCGTGCGTACCGTAGCGGGAAAATCATCGGCCCCGGTTCCGACGCGCCGCCGCCGGGGCTCGCGTGGTTAGCCAGGAAGCGGCGCACGAGGACGCGATAGGCGAGCGGCCCGCCGACGAGCACCGCATCGCGTCCCGAAAGCTCGCCCCATCCGAAGCGGGCGTCGTAAATGCCGACGGCCTCGAGGGCGGACCGTGCGCTGTCGGGCGCCACGCCGGCCAGCGCGATGCGCTCCACGGCACGATCGCGTGCCGTGCTCACGTACAGCGCGCCTTCGGCGACGAACCACGAAAAGTGGTGGGCACGAGCAAGCTGCTCGAGAAACCCACGTCCCGTGGGGCCGCGCAACCATCCGTCGAGCGTGGCCGTCTGCCACCCGCGGTTCGGATTGGCCGAGACGCGCAGCGCCAAGCCATGATCGGCAGCGAACCGTTCGAGCACGGCGACGACGGTTTGCTTGGATGCCTCCACCGCGTACGGTGCCGCTAGGTTCTCGTTCGCGTTCGAGTCTGCGTGAGCGAGTGTGCCGCTCGATGGCGCAAGGAGCCAGAGCGCCGCGAGTAACGACAGCCACGACAGCCGCCGGCTGGTGCGCTCGAACATGGGAATCACCGGATTTCGTTGATGACCGTGCGCAGCAACGCGAACTTCATCTGCAGGTTCGTGGTGGCGCTCCAATTGGCGAGGGACACACCGCGCAACGATTCCACATACGTCTGCCACTGGGCGGGCCGGTCCGGGGACATCGTGCGGCGTACGTGGTCGGCATGGCGCAGCGCGTCGCGCAACTGCAATTCACTGGGTTCGAGCGTCATCGGGATGGGTGGTTGGACGATGAGTGGAGCGATTCATGGGTGGCCGCGCGGATAGCCATGCGGTGGGGACGCAATTGCGGTGCGGTCGGCCCGTCACGGCGCACCCGCATGTTCGAAATGCCTGTCCAACTTCGAGCGCAGACGAGACAGGCGCGAGCGAACCGTGCCGACGGGGATGCCGAGAGCGGCGGCCACCTCCACGTAGCTGACGTTATCGACGAACAGCAGTTCGAGCATGCGTTGCTGCTCCGGCGAAAGAGACTGTGCGAATTCGAGAAAGCGCGAGAACGTTTGCCGGACGGAGACGCAACGCTCGGGCGCGCGGGTATCGACGAGTTCGCTTTCGTGATCGTCGAGCGGTTCGATCACGAAGCGGTAGTCGGATGCGCGGCTGACATGATTGCGCACGACGTTGAGCGCGATCGCGGTCAGCCATGTCTTGGGTTGGGCCGTGCCGCGGTACGACGCGCGGTTTTCCCATGCACCCAAATAGGTCGACTGCAGGATATCGGCGGCGTCTTCCGCGCTGCGTACGCGGCGCGCGATGAATCGATAAATCGCGCGCCCGTGCGCGCGATACCAGTCGTCGAACTGAACGGACTGATCCGCCGCGGCGGCCGAGGAGAGCGGATTCATGTGCGTCGAGTTCATCTGGGGATCGAGTGACTCATGGCGTAGCGATCCGCGAATGATTCCGGCAAAGACGTGCGTTCGAGCACATAGGCCAGAAAATAGGACGACATAACCCTCGGTATGCCCCCTCCGGTTTTCCCGGTGGCGTTGAGGGGAGTGTGCCCGCGTGGAACCGTATGCCGGTCCTCGTTACTAAGTTCGCAATTCCGGCGGGGCGAAGGCTCGGCTCCGCGGAAGAGCAGCAGTTCGACCGTCAGCAAAGGAGTCGCAATCATGACCATAGCAGCCATAGTTCCCGCCATCCATGCGGTGGGCGCGCTTGCAACGCTCGCCACCTCGGTGGTCTCGGCAGTCACCGGTTCGGCAGGAGAGGCGGCATCGGGCTCGGCGGGCTCACCGGGCGGCGTCGGTTCGAATCAGATGGAACGCATCCTGAAACGACAGGAGGCGATGCAGTTGAGGGCGATGGAAATGCAGACCGAGGCCAACATCCAAAAGATGATGACCGATACGGCCAACAGCATCGCAAGCGGCCATCTCGATTCCGGAGCGAAGGTGCAAAACGCCAGCATCAAGGCGGCGCAAGGTATTCACTTTTAACGCTTTTAAATAGATCGACGAGCGCGGTGCGAATGCGCCGCGCTCGTAACCAGAGGCAGACCTATGAGTGAAGTTTCGGGTGACTTCGTCGCGCGTGCGGCGAGCCAGCAACGGGCGGCGCAGTGGGCGGCCCACACCGGTGTGTCGTTCGCGCTCGAAAAGCGGCGGGTCGATGCGCAATCGGCGCTGGCCCATATCGAGGGGCGCGCGAAGACGGAACTCATCAACGCGCTGCGCGGTATCGGGCAGCACTTGCGCCCATGAACGGCGCAATGTTGGACGCGGTGGCGGGCGGCGGCGCATCGTGGAAGGCGTATGCGCTCGATTCACCGTATGCGCCGGGCCCCGGCTCGTTCGCGGAGGCAATGGCCGCCGTCCCCTTCACTAATCGGCTTGCCCCGGGCTTCGCGGCGGCCCCGGTGCGGCAGCCATCCGATCCAGGCGGGTCCGCGATCGGTGCGTTGGCGCGGCATCTCGATGGCGTCGGGCGCCAACGCATGGAGGCTGGCATGTTGTCCGAGCGGTTGGCCGGCGCGTGGGCGTCGGACATCGACGCGCCGACGTTGGCCGTATCGATGCATCGGCAGGCTCGCGCGATGGCTTCTTACAACATGAACGTCATGTGGGGAGCCAAGCTCGTAGGCGTCACGGCCGGTGCCCTTCGGCAATTGGTGAGCGCGACGTGAACATGCCCGTATGACAGTCGAGGCGAGATTGAGCGCACGACGCCATGAGGTGTTGACATCGTTGCTGCCGATCGTCATAGCGGCTGTGCTTTCGGGCTGCGAAAGACACGTTGAACTGCAATTGGCCCCTGACGCCCGCCGCGCAAGCGAAATCGCGGCGGCGCTGAGCAGCCATGGCATCGCCGTCGAACGCAAGACGGAGAAGGCGGGCGTGATGCTGTCGGTGGCCGATTCGGATCTTCCGCGCGCCATGCGCGCGTTACGTGAAGCCGGGTTGTCGCGGGCCGCGCGTCCAAGCGTCGATGAGGCGCTCGGCAAGCGGGGGATCGCATCGACACCGCTCGAGGAACGCGCCCGTCATATCCACGCGATCGAACGCGCGCTCGAAGCGACGCTGATGGAGATCGACGGCGTCGTCGCCGCTAGGGTGAGCGTCGTGCCACCCGAGCGGCCCGCACCCGGGGCGCCGCTCGCGGCCGCATCCGCGTCGGTACTCGTGAAGCACAGCGCGGGCGTCGACTTGTCCGCGGTGGTTCCCGGTATCGCGAGTATCGTCAAAAACGCCGTCCCGGGGTTGGCCGTGGAGGACGATCGGCATGTCGCAGTCATGTTGCTAGCCGAGCAGCGCACTGAGGAAGCGCATTCGGCACCATCGGCGAATGCGTCGTATCTCAGGACACGTCGCCCTTGGGAACTGATGTTGCTCGCCGGCGGCTCAATGGCCATCGGCTACCTTGCGGATCGTTCGCTTAGGCGCTTGCGGCAGCGCATCTCCAATCGGCGCGCGGACAATGACACGCGCCGAAGCTGACCGCGCCCCGCCTTTTTGGAGGGAGCCTTGGCGATGGGCGGCACCGGCTTGGCACCGCAGGTACGGGGCGCCGGTGCGCGATCTCGATTGCCATGAAGCGAGGCTCGTCTACAGCGCCTGGGCGGATGCCTTTGGCCTGGCGCAGCAGTGGCGCGCACCCCGAGATCCGAGATGGCTCAGTGTCGTTCGGGCATCGCCGGCCGCGCTACGCGGCGTCGCCGCGACGCTAGGCTACATCGCGCTGCTGCGCGAGCGCGCGTCCAGTGCGATTGTGCGCGGTGAGCCGATCGATCGCTGGTTCGAGTTCGCGTTGAAGTACCGCGAGGTCAATTGCTTGGGCGTCACGGGCATCGCCACGCGGGGCGAATTATCGGAGGCCGAGGCGCGCGGCGTCCGCGTCTTGCGCTGCATGGCGCAGCAGGACTGGCCTCAGGTGAGCGCGCGTATCGCGATGCTAACCGCGCCGGAGCCGTCGCACGGGCGAGGCGATGCCGGCGGCTCGTCGCGCGCGCCGGGCTTCGTGCTCGAGCGCATCGACGTGGGTCGATGCCTCTCGATTTCCGCGGCCGTCGCGCGGCAAGCGTCGAACGCATCGATGGAACGAGGTGACAAATGAGCTTTACCGCACGGCGGATGATGACCGGCGCCGGACACACCGTCATGTCGCGCACGGCCCCATTGGAATCACCGCGATCGCTCATCTTGCGAGCAAAAGACGTCGCGCGCTTGCACGATATCGAATCGTGCACGGCCCGCGCTCGCCGCGAGGCGCGATCGATCGTCAAGCAGGCGCGCCGAATGGAGCAAGTGCGCGGCGCACGTTTGGCGGCAATGCGGCGGGCGCGCGAACGCGACGCCGATCGGTCCTTCGTCGCGCGAGCGATGGCGCTGGACGAGGCCTATCGGCTGGCGCAGCGGGCGTTGACATCCGAATTGGAGGCGACGCTCGATCACGTCTTGGCCGGCGCGCTAGCGGGCATCGGCGTCGAGATACCCGCGGCGCAACGGCTGCGCGTCGTATCCAAGCAATTGAGCAAGGTGGCGGGATCGGTGCCCGCTGCGTACCTGCGTTTGTGTTCGCTCGATGCGTCGACGCATCGAGCGGCGGGTATCCATTGCCCTTGGCCGATCCGGGTCGACGAGGCATTGCAGCCGGGGCAGTGCGAACTCGTAACCGAGCATGGTCACTGGGCGCTCTCGTTCGATGCGCTCATGGAGGCATTGAGCGCCGCGGCCCTAACCAATGTGCGCGGCGAAACGGCTGCGCGAGTCCTCGCCGCAGGTTGACCCAAGCCGCTGCCGCTCGTTCCAATATTCGAGAAGTTTCCTATCAGTACGGCTGGACGGCGTCTCTACAATTGCCTCTCGGTCTGGCGTGACTACAATGGCTCGATGCTTGCCGCAGTTGGGTTGCCTCGAGTTTGCCGCGCGGCGGTGCACACGAATCGGCATGCGCGCGGGACATGACCGGTCACGGTGGACGATAGATGATGGAAGCGTCGTGAACACACCCCTGCAGATCATATTGGCGGAAGACCACGGTATCGTCCGCCACGGGATACGTCTGGCTATCGATGCCGGTCATATTGCCCAAGTCGTCGCGGAAGCCGCGAACTCCGACGAACTGATCTCGCTCGTGAAAGAGCGAGAATTCGATGGCGTCGTGACCGATTTGTCGATGCCCGGCACGGCGACGCGCGACGGCGTTCCCTTGATCGACCGCCTGCGGCGCATCCGTCCCGGCCTACCTATCGTCGTCGTTACCGCGATGCGCAACGCCGCGATTTTGAACAAGCTGCTGGCTAAGCAGGTCAACGCGGTCGTCGAGAAAGCAGGCGGGATCAACGAACTGCATAGTGCGCTCGTCGCCGTGGCGCAAGGGCGGCCCTACGTCAGCCCAGGCGTGGAAGCGCTGCTCGCCAATAGGAGTCTCGTGGGGACGCGCATCGGTAAGGAGGCGACGCTCACGGCGGCCGAGCTCGATGTCGTACGTCTATTCGCCGATGAAAAGCTGACGGCTGGGCAGATCGCCCAGCGACTCAATCGAAGCGTCAAAACGATCAGCGCGCACAAGATGCGGGCGCAGCACAAGCTTGGACTATCGAGTAGCCAGGAATTGCTCGAGTATTGGCAGTCGAACGATCGTTGTTCGCCGTGACTGATCGATTGCGTTCGAACGCGGTCTGCATCGGACGTCTGGTCGTAGCTTTCTTGCTGGCGGTGGTGGCGCTCGGCGGCTGTTCGCGGCAGAGCGCTACCGGTGCAACGCCGGTCGCATCGTGGCGGTCGCGAATTGCGCTCTCGCGAGCCGACATGGCCTACCTTCAGTCGTTGCCCGCATTGCGGGTGGGCGTCGATCCACGATGGTCGCCCATGGCTTTCGTCGATCAGCAAGGCCATCTCGACGGCATCTCCGCCGACTATCTAAATTTTCTTCGCGACGCGCTGCACCTTCGTATCGTTCTAGTGCCTACCCGCTCGTGGGCCGAAACCGTCCGGTTTGCCAATGCGGGCAAGATCGATATCGTGGTCGCGGCTTCCCCTTACGACGGATTGGCGCCGGGCTTCGGTCTATCCACCGCCTATGTGCGTTATCCGCTCGTGATCGTCACTCGCGAGACGGCACCGTTCATCGCCGGTCTAGACGATCTCGAAGGCGCGGAAGTCGCCATCGTCGGCGACGTCGAGACGGCGGGCGTCCGATTCGGCGGCTCGCCGGCATTGCGCGTCGTCACGGTGGGTTCGGCCGAGGATGGCCTTAAGGCGGTCGCGCAAGGTCGAGCGTTCTCGTACATCGGCAACTTGGGCGTTATCGATCGGATCGTACGCGAACGGTATGCGGGCATCTTGCGGGTCGCCGCACCGGCCGACCGCATCCAGGAACTGTCGTTCGGCGTCGCGCCGAGGTTCGCCGCGTTGCTGCCGCTCATCGACCGCGTGTTGAAGGCCGTGCCCGAAACAGAGCGCGAGTACATCCAAAATAGCTGGCTGTCGACCCGTTTCACCTTCGGCGTCGCCCCGCGCACGCTATGGCTGATTCTCGCCCCCGTCGGCACGCTGACCGTGCTTTTCCTTGCCGTTCTCTGGTTCAACTTGGCGCGTTTGCGCGAGGAGGTGCGCGAGCGGCGCCGGACCGAACGAGAGCTCGTTGCCGAAACGCGCTTCAGGACGCTTCTCATGAATACGGTGCCGATTCCCGTGTGCGTGAAGGACGAGCAAGAACGGTTCGTTGCGGTCAATCCTGCCTACGAGCAGGCCGTCGGCGTACGCGCCGAGGCGCTCATCGGCATGACGCGGGCGTTATCGGACGGCGTGTCGCAAACAGACGCCGACGCCCTCGCAACCGTGACGCACACGGTCATCGGCTCCGGACACCCGGCGCAAGGCGAGATCCGATATCGAGGCCCTGACGAGCAGATTCACGATGCCGTCTATTGGGCGCGCCCCTGCCGAATCGACGACGATCGTCCGGCCGTGCTCTATGCATTCGTCGACGTCTCGGAATTGCGGCGCACCGAGCGGCGCGAACTCGAGCTGAAGCGGCGTTTGGTCGAGCTGACCCAAGCCCTGCCTTCCGCCGTCTTCCAAGTGAGTCACGTGCGCGATCGCCATCCGAGCTTCGAGCTGGAATTCGCCAATCGGCGCGCGGACGAACTCGCTCGCGAACGCGCGGGCGCGGGCGCAACCGACGTGCTCGATGTTTTCGCTCGCGCGCTCGATGCATCGTCCCGGTTTCGTCTGACCCGGATGTTCTTGCGCTCGGCGCGCTCGACGGAGCCCGTGCGCGCCGAATTCATGCTGCCGCGCCACGATACGGAGCCTGCGTGGTTCCACGTCGAAGCAGTCCCGCGAGCGCGGGACGAGGGCGGCACGGAGTGGAGCGGCTATCTGCACGACATCACGCAGGCCAAGGAGGCGCAAGCGGCGTTGATGGCGGCGAAATACGACGCCGAGGAACAAGCGCATGCGCGCGAATTGTTGATTGCCACCGTCAGCCACGAAATCAGATTGCCGATGAGCGGTATCGTCAGCATCTTGCAGTTGCTCGACCATGACGGCCTGGGAAGCGACGATCGCGAACTCGTCGGGATGGCCGGCAATGCGGGGGAGTCCTTGCTGTTGATCCTCAACGACATCCTCGACTTCGCGAAAAGCGAGAACGACGAACTCTCGCTCGAGCAGGCGTCGATGAGCCTGGACGAAGTCGTGCGCCATGCCGTGGGCCTCGTTGCCCCGCAGCTCGAACGCAAGGGTCTGGCGATGAACGTCGTATTCTCGGCGGCCATCGCCGCGCGTCATCTCGGCGATGCGCGGCGGTTGGGCCAAGTGTTGCTCAATCTATTGGGCAACGCGGCGAAGTTCACCGAACGCGGTGGCGTTTCCTTGTTCGTCGATTCACTCGATGAATCGGATGACGCGCAGAGGTTGTCGATTCGCGTCGTCGATACGGGTATCGGTATCGGCGCCGACGATCAGGCGCGATTGTTCGCCCCGTTTGCTCAAGCTCGCGCCACGCTGGGGGGCGGCTACGGCGGGACCGGGCTCGGTCTCGCGATCTGCAAGCGGTTGATCGAGCAGATGGGTGGAACCATAGCGCTCGAAAGCGAGTTGGGTCGCGGCACGACGGTCGCCGTGATGCTGAGCTTGCCTGTCGATCGCGCGCTCGTGCGAGCGCGTCCGCCGCGGCCGATCGCCCGCCAAGCCCCGTTCGTCGAGGCGGAGGGACAGCCAAGCCGCGGACCGCGTATTTTGCTCGTGGAGGATCGCCCGATCAATCGCGAAGCGCTCAAACGCCAACTGGCAAGGTTGCAGGTGCTCGATTGCGACATGGCCGAGAACGGAGCGCAGGCGCTGAGCGCATGCGAGCGCAACGACTACGCGATGGTCATCACCGATTGCGCGATGCCGGTTCTCGACGGCGCCCAATTGATCGCGCGGATTCGTGAGCGGGAGCGGGACCGCCCGCACCGGACGATTCTCGTCGCGCTGACGGCCGATGCGACGCCTCGGCAACGCGTCGCGTGCATGCAAGCCGGCGCGGACGAATTTTGTATCAAGCCCCTCTCGTTGGATCAACTGCGCGGCTTGTTGGAGCGCTATGGTTTGGGCGGTGCCGAGCAACCGCCTAAGCCATTGCCGGCGGCGCAGCGCGACGAGCTATGGCCGGCGCTGCTCGGCACGTTGCGAGGCGATCTGGCGGCGTTGAGCGCCTTGTCCGCGCAAACCCAGCGCGACGAGATGCGTGAGCTAGCCCACGCCATCTCCGGCACCGCCGCGTGGTTCGGGCTCGCGCAGGCTGCGCGAGCCGCGGCTTGCCTGCATCGCGCGCTGGAGGAGGGGGCGGCGACCGACACGCCATTGATCGCGTTGCGCGACGCTATCGAGCGCGCACTGCAGGCTTCGGATGGTCCCGATGGTCCGGATAGCCGCGCGTAACGAGAGTCGATTTCCGCATGTTGGGATCGCCGAGGGAGCGCGGGAGAAAGGACAGCGTCGACGTCCTGAATTGCTTGAATGGCGAAATGGGCCGGCTTAGTATTTTCCCGTCGGATTGCTATATCGGTTCGATTCGAAGTTAGATCGCTTGCTGTCGACTTTTATCGCTTGATCGCCCAATGGGGGATTGCATGAGTGACGATATTTTAGAATCCAACGATCAAATTCCTCGATTCGACCCGCCCGATGCAAGCTTTCTATTCGTCCGGCGGGAATACATAATCAAAATGGTGCTTCCCGCTTATCGGAATTCGACGGTGATGGTCGTGCCCGAAGGGCATGATCCGAAGGTGCGCGTGGGGCGCGGGGATTCCGCAAGCGTCGATCTCGATCGCGAGGGCAAAGGACAGTTCTCGCTGACATACCAAGACGGTCCGGTCGATCCTCGGCCGGATGTACCGGTGAGACTGAACGTTCTCGACGAGCGTCATGTCGTCGTGGACGGCGCCGCGGTGGACTACGTGTTCGGCGTTCGCGGCGTCGGCGTGCCTACCGTCGTGTCGGATGACGATTTCGCGTTGCGCGGAGCAAGCATCGTCGGCAACGGCAGCCTCGAGGTCAGATATTCGACCTGGAGCGGCGAGCCGGCGCTCGTGGGCGGTGTGACAGTGCGCGTTGCCTCCAATCGCGGCAATCTGTCGTTTTTCTCGGCCGGCGGGGCGGACGTGACGCAATCGGGCCGCCACGGCGACCCGGTGACCTTCGCCGAGTATGTGACGAGCCCGTTGACGCCCCTCGCGGCGTCTCGCGTCGGCACGGTGGAAGGCAGAATCGCCAGTCAGAGCATCGGCATCTTTCCGTTGACGGTGACGGTCCCGAATTCGGGCATGGAACGTCGATTCAAGCTGGTGACGGTCGATCCGTATGTCTATATCGGCGAGTTGCCGCCGTTGCGCACGACGTTCGGCTCCACGCTGAATCTCGCCGGTTCCGCGACCACGCACGTCGAACTGGGCTCGATTCCCATCGGCGTTTCGCCGGCCGCCTCCGTCGTGGTGCTGGTCAATGGCAGACCCGTCAGCCCTTATGAATTGACGATGGAAGATCTCGTCACGATCGGCTATGAGTTGCCAAAAATCGCGTTCAAGGAAAAATCGATCGACGGCACTGACCTGGGCGATCAAGCACAACTGAGTTACATGGTGGAATCGGAATCCTCGGTCGCCAATCAAATTATCAGTCGCGCGAATCAATTCGATATAAAAAATAGCAATCGTATTTCGAATGCCCCCGACCCGGCGATCACGGACAGGAATGCGCCGATGCCGACGCTGGCGCGCTTGACGACTGTCAACGTGTCGGTGATATGGAAAAACACGGTGACGGTGGTCATCGATTTTACGAATTCCTCGATTCCCGAGGGCTGGCGCGGCACCCTTTCCCTGTATGCCAATGGCTACGAATCCGTGGATTCGATCGATATCGACAAGCAAACGCTCACCACCGCGACGTTTACGGTGGAGGCGGGCCTGGTCGCAGTCGAAGTCGACGCGTCCGCGCTGTGGGGGTTCTACGCCAACGCGCGTGGGCGGGCAGGCACGTTGATGATGGACTACTTCGTCACGGATCCGGCCCGGTACCAGGCGCTAAAAGATAGCGCGGGCCCGGAGGGAATCGATGGCGACCAACTCGCCTCGCTGCGCAAATACTCTCGATACGCGCCCGCCGGTTGGCCGCTCGTCACGTCGATATGACGTGCGGCGCAGCTCGTCCGGTCAAGGGGGCCTAGCGGTCCGGTCCCCACGCAGCCGCACGAAACAGCGCAGGGCGGCATGCCCTGAGCGGTCAGAGCCCCTTTGGAGGCACGATGTTTCGCAGATCGACGATCGTGATGTGGATGGTGTGCGCGGTATTGCTTGCGCGATTGGCTTGCGCGCAGTCCGGGCTCGATCCGAGTTCGCGAGCGAGCGCAATGAGCGCGCAAGAACGCGTGGCGTTCGAACACCTCCGGGCGATCGCCGGGCCGTCCGGCCGTTCCGCCATCGATTTGACCGATTCAATGCAGCGGCAGGCGTATTACGCGCTGCTGCGCACGCACGGCATCACGCGCGCAAACCGGCCCGAGCTATTCGCGCAGTTCGATAGGACGATCGAAACGCAGCATCGAGATCAGGCCGGCGGCTCGCCGGTGCGCGTGAACGATTGCCAACTGCGGATGCAAGGCGCCGATGGCGCGGACACGCGGATGGGCGACTTCCGCGACATTCTCGATATCGATGCAACGCCCGACTTCAAGACGGTGAGCGCGCGGGCGCTCGATACCGTGATCGATCCGGCGACTTACGTGCTCGACATGATGGACGTGTACGACGAAAAGTGGGAGAGGGTGCTGTCGAGCGCGACGGACGAGGGGTTTACGAAAGCGACGGCCGGCTGCTCGGGCGGAAAGTGCCTCGATCCTCATCTGCAGATCTTCCGTACGGAAAAAAAGCCGGGGAACAACCCATCGGGCGGCCCGATCAACGTGTTTGCCACGTTCTCTTACCGCACCGCCGCGCGCGCCTATTCGCCGTGCCTCGTCATGATGGCCGGCCCGGTGCACGGGTTGCCGAAGTCGTTGGACCTCAAACATCCGAGCGTGCAGTACGGCGACGACCCGAATCGGCCGATCGTGGTTTGCGTGAATCGCGCGAATAAGACGGCCGAGTACCCCAATGCATGCGATTACGGTCCGATGATGCCCGGGGTACATAACAACGACGCGCACGTGGAGTTGTACGTCGTGGGCGACGTCGTCTGCAACGATGCGCTTGCGCCGTTCGATAGCAGCGATGCGCCGCAGCCGAACCTGTATGGCGAACTGACCGTCATCCCGCCTGCGACCGGTGGGGTGTGTCCGGTGATACCGATCGAAGGCAAGACGCTGCTGTCTCATCTTGCCGTCAGCGCCGATCGGAAGACGCTCATGTTCAATTGGCCGCCGCCGAATAAGAACGGCGCCGCCGGCGATCCGGCCGATTTCGGCAACATCTGCTGGCAGCAAGTCGCCAACAATTCGCTGTGGGATTTTCTTTTGAAGATTCACGCAACGACGGTCGATCGCACGGGCGCGGCCTCCTACAAGGTGTACGCTGCGTTTCTGAGCGAACTGCCGACCGCCACGGTGCAACAAATGAAGGTGCCTCAGATCGTGTTCCAGCTCGGCTGCCTGCGGGGCGGCACCGAGGTGACGATGGCCGACGGCACGCACCGCGCGATCGAACGGGTGGCGATCGGCGATACCGTCGCCGGCCCGCTCGGACCGTTGAAGGTCAAAGGCGTCACCACGGGCACCGATACGCGCTTCGTGAAGATCGTGACGCCGCAAGGCGGTGGTGAGCCGCTCTATGTGACCGAAACGCATCCGGTGGCGCTCGACTCGGGCGGCTCGATGCCCGGCCCCACGGTGCGGCTCGTCGAGGCCGAGGACCTGCTCGAGACGAACGTCGCCAAGGTCGCTAACGACGACAAGCGCATGCAGGTGCTATGGACGCCGCGCGCAGGACCGCCACGGCCTGAACCGTTCACGGTCGAGCACGTGACCGGTACGACCTACCCGGTCTACAACCTCACGCTCGAACGCATCGATGGGCAACCGATCGCCCGTCCCGGGCAGGCGCTTTTTTACGCCAACGGCATCGTCGTCGGCGATAACCGGGAGCAAGGCTCGCTCGAGCAAGCGCGGCGCGAGGCCGCAACGCGATCGCCGCAATACCGTTTGAGCGAACTGGAGCGCGTCGATTTCGACCACTGGCGGGCGCGCGCGGGCCGCGTACCGGCATTGCCCGATAGCGGCAAGGAGACGCGATGAGTGATCCGATTACGAGCCGGGTGGTGCAGGCCCACTACGATGCACGGGGATTCGTTACGGTTCAATGGACGACGCCCGACGAGGACCGGGCGACCGGCTTCGTGGTGTCGCTGCAGGGCGTGCGTGTGGGTGAAAAATCGATCGATTCGTTTTTCGTCGAAGACGGGATGAGCCGCTGCGCCGCGTTTCCTTATACGTTATCGGCCGGCTTCGTTTATTCGGTGGCCGTCACGCCCTTTCGGGGCGACGTGATGCTGCCCGGCTCGCCATGGTTTCCGCTGCCGCCGGCAGGCGCGCCGTCGACTCAACGGTTGACCTTCGTCGAGCGCTTGCCTTTTACGCCGCTCTTGTTGAACGTCGGCTATAACCCCGTCAAGGTACGGCTGGTGTCGCCCGACGGCACGCCGATGCGCAATCAACCGATTCGATGGTCGGTACCGGCCGAGTATCCGTCCGTCCAGCTCGAATCGAACCTGGTCACCCACACGGACAGCAACGGCGTGGCGGTCAAACGCATTCGGGTGGGGGCATCGCCCGCGCTGCCCGACTTGCTGACCGTGTCGGTCTGTTGGGACCCCGCGGACGGGGACGTTCCGAGGGTTGTCCGGCGCCATGCAACGACGCTTTTCGGCTGCGTGCGGCCGCGCGTGTTTTCGAGCTTCGTGGAAAAGTTCGCGCATCCGCTGCTGCAGACGAGCGAGTTGACCGCCGATCAATTGATCGTTGCGACCACCACGATCCTCGACGAGCAAAGCCGTCCCATTCGCGGGCTGCGCTTTGCTTGGCGCACGGAGCCGAATGCGGCGACGCTCGCCCGTGAACTCACGCCCCTCGGCACGCTCGAGCCGCTCGACTGGGTTTCGGCGCCGCCCTACGAGGCGGGCTTTCGCGCGACGACGAACGACCGAGGTCAGGCGACGATCCTGTTCGGCAACGCGAAGCCGACGATCATGACGTTCGCGCCCGCTCTGAATTCGACCGAGTTTCAGAACCAGGTGGTGTTCACCGCCGTCGATTTGGGCTTGGGCGACGACGGCACGCTCGGGTTGCCGCTGGAGGGCAACGTACTCGACCTCGACAAGTACCCGGATACGGTGCCGGTGACCTTGCCCGTCGGCGCGCGCTCGATGAGGAGGGCGGCGATTTGGCTCAATGAGGACATCGCCACGATCGTCTATCGGCAAAGTTCGGCGTCGCAGGACGACTCGATCGAGATTCCGAGTTGGCGCTTCGTATCGGGAGATCAAATCAATGCCGCGGGTTTTACGCGCGGCGATTCGTACGGTAACGGCGAGGATTCGCGTTTGGTGTACTTCGGCGTGGAAGGCACGGCGCGCACGCCCGCGCCGACACCGGGCGGCACGCTGGCACCCCCCGCGCTCGTGCAGGCAGGCGTGCGCGTCATCGACGATTCGACGATTTCAGGCGGGCTGCAAGTCCGGGTGCCGGCGTATCAGGGCATCGAGCTAGGGCAGCGTGTCACGTTAAGCGTATTCGTCTCGGGATACTACCAAGGCACGGGTTTTCCGAAGGTCGACTTTCCCGTGCTCAAGCACGACGTGGGTTCGGACGACTTGAAGGACGGCTTCGTCCTCGTCTTGAACGAAGACGATTTGACCGGCTTCGGTCTCGGCACGACCGGCCGGCCGGGCGAGTTCATCGCCCAATACGCTGTCAGCCGTTCGAAGAACGCGGCCGCGCCAGCGTATTATTCGCGGCCGTTCTCCATACCGATCGTCACGACCGTGCCGAATCGGCCCAGCGATTGGGTGGCGCTCCGATTCGATCCGCCCCGCGCCGAGCGCGGCATCGACCCCGTCGACAAATGATGGGCGCCGACGGCAGGGAGCAGCGTCCGGCGCCGCCGCGTATCTCAAAAAGCAGAATTTTCGGCTCCCGGTACGGCCGGCCTTTCCTCGACCATATGAGTCGTTAGCAAAGGCCGCCGGCGCGCAGTTCCACGCGGCAAACGAGGGTAAGTTCATGCTTCGACGGATTCTTATTTCTTTAGTACTACTGAGTAATTTCTTACTGGCGGCGTGTCATGGCGGCGGTGGCGGCGGCGGGGCTGGAAGCCTGTCGCTCAAAGGCTCCATTCCCCCGTCGGATCTCCAATACAGCGAGAGCACCCCTTCCTACGTGGCCGGCGAAGCGATTCCGCCGAACGTGCCGCACAACTCGGGGGGCGCGATCGAGCGTTATTCGGTCTCTCCGGATTTGCCGCTGGGTTTGTCGCTCGACGTCGACACGGGCATCATCAGCGGCACGCCGCACACCATCAGCGCGGCAACCGACTACGTAGTGAGCGGCGCGAGCGCGCAAGGCACGGCTCAAGCGCAATTGCGCATCACCGTCGCCGACAAGGCGACGCCGCCGATTGCCCTGAACTATACGCAAGCGTCGTCCGTCTACGAGGTGCGGCAACCGATCGCGGTCAACCGGCCCCATCCGACGGGTGTCGTCGTCCGCTATTCGATCGATCCGGCGTTGCCCGCGGGGCTGCGCTTCTCGGCGGATCAAGGCACGATCAGCGGCACGCCGCTCGAGCTGAGCGACGCGCAGGTCTACACCGTGACGGGTTTCGGCCTGCCGGACGCTTCGCAAAGCGGCGGCCAGGTCGCCGTCGAGCATCTGACGATTACCGTCGAGGGCAACATCGTGCCGCCGTTGCCCGAGCCGCCGGTCGTGCCGGAGCCCGCCGAGCCCCCCATCGTGCCGCCGCTGCCCGCGCCGCCCCTGCCTGCCGCGCCGACGGGCTTTCACTACCAGCGCACCTGGGCCGTCTATGCGAAGGGGCGGCCGATCTTCGCGAACGTCGCTTACCACGATGGCGGAGCGATCGAGACCTATGCGCCGGCGCAGCCGCTACCGGCGGGGCTCGTCGTCGATCCGGCCACGGGCGATATTTCCGGAACGCCGCTCGAGCGCACCGGCGCGGATCGCACCTATACGATCGAGGCGATTGGGCCCGGGGGCAAGGCGTCCACAGAGGTGACGTTGCGCGTGGTCGATCCGGGCACATGGACACCCGTACCCGGCACGATGTCGACCCCGCGATACGCGTTCGCGCAAGTGGCATTGCCGGACGGACGCGTACTCGCTATCGGCGGCCGGAGCACGGGGCAACCATCGCTCGACAGCGCGGAAATCTACGATCCGAATACGGGCCGCTTCTCCCCGGCGGGCCGGATGAGCACGCCGCGCTTTATTCCCTTGGCGACGTTGCTGCCGAACGGAAAAGTACTCGTGGCGGGTGGACGGGGTGTCGATGGTCCGTTGGCCTCGGCCGAAACGTTCGATCCCAACGCCGCCGATCCGGCGGCGTGGCAGCCGGCCGAATCGATGTCCAGCGCGCATTTGGAAGGCGCGATGGCGCTGACGAGCGACGGGAACGTCGTCGTGACCGGCGGCGATGTCTCCACCACCAATTCGATCGTGATCACGAACGCGACGGACGTCTACACACCTGGGAGCGGCGCGAACGGAAGCTGGAGCCCAGGCCCGGCGCTCGGACAAGGCACGATGTTCGCGACGGCGCTCCCCATGCTCGATGGCGATCTGATCGTCGTGCCGGCCGGTTCCGTCAAGACCGAGCGCGGTACGAGCGCGGCGTCGATCGCGCAAACGCTGGCGAAGCCCTGGGCGAGCTGGCGCATCGGAAACATGTCCAATGGCGCGCGTTCCCAGTACGCGGCCTGGATGGCGTCGCAGACCACCGCTTTGGTGTTCGGCGGCATGGGGCCGTCATTCAGACCGGTGGGTACCGTGGACTTGTACGACGCCACCGCACAGACGTGGGCGAGCGTGCCGGGACTCGTTGCCCCGCGTACGAACATGATGTTGGCGCCGCTCGACGGCAATCGCGTGTTGATTGCCGGCGGCGGCGTGGGCTCGGGGATTTACGGCACCGATACGGCGGAGATCTACACGTTCGATCCGGACAACCCCGGCAATTCGCACGCTGCAACGGCCGCATCGATGACCTCGATCCGCATCGGGGGCGCGGCGACGACGCTCGCCGATGGAACGGTGCTCGTCGTCGGCGGATTGGACAACGTGTCGACGCCGCGGTATTTGGATACGGCCGAGCTGTACGTGCCCTGAGGGGCGCGGGCCGGGCCGCGACGGCGCGCTCGCGTATATCATGACGGTCGCATCGACCCGCGCGAGATTCTTGTGAGATCCGATCCGTCCTGCCGCCGCCCGGCGCCCGCCTATCGTCTGGAGCCTAACCGATGAATGCACGAACCGTGTCTTGCGGCGTCGTGCTGCTCGATCGTCGCGGCTATGTTTTTCTGGCGCACGCGACCGATACGTCTCATTGGGACATTCCGAAAGGGCAGGGCGAACCGGGTGAAGCGCCGATCGAGGCCGCGCTGCGCGAATTGCGCGAGGAGACGGGCATCGTGTTCGCACCCGAGCGGCTGACCGATCTGGGCCGCTTCGCGTATCGGCACGACAAAGACCTGCATCTATTCGCCGTCCGTGTCGAGCCCGGCGAAGTCGATGTTGAGCGTTGCGAATGTACGTCGATGTTTCCGAGCCGCCGAGATGGGACGCCGATCCCCGAAATGGATGGGTTTCTCTGGGTGTCGCCTGCCGACGTGGGCCGGTACGCGAGCCGCAGCTTGGCGCGGCTGTTCGACACGACACTTTCTTTGTCCGAATTGGATCGGACGCTATGAGACGGCGCGGCAATGAGCCGCGCCGCGTGCCGCTTACTTACCCCAGCTATCGCGCAAGCCGACGATGCGGTTGAAGACGGGTCGACCCGGTTTCGAATCGTAGCGATCGGCGACGAAATACCCGTGACGCTCGAATTGGCAGCGCTCTTCGGGCTGCAATGCCTCGGCTCCGGGTTCCAAGTACGCCTGCACCACGCGCTTCGAGTCGGGATTCAGCGCTTCGAGGAAATTGCGCCCGCCCGCATCGGGTTGCGCTTCCTTGAACAAGCGGTCGTACAGGCGCACTTCGGCCGGCACCGCATGTTGCGCGCTGACCCAGTGAATGTTGCCCTTCACCTTGTAGGTGTTCGCGCCGTCGGTGCCCGACTTGCTGTCGGGGAAGTAGTTGCAATGCACGGCGACGACGTTGCCGCTTTCGTCCTTCTCGGCGCCCGTGCATTCGATCACATAGCCGTAACGCAGGCGCACCTTGTTGCCGGGGAACAGCCGGAAATAACCCTTGGGCGGTGTTTCCGTGAAATCCTCGCGCTCGATCCACAACTCGCGCGTGATCGGGAATTGGCGTTGACCGCGCTCGGGGTGGTGCGGATGAACGGGCGCGGTGCACGGCTCCGCCAGGTCGGCCGGGAAGTTGTCGATGATGAGCTTGAGCGGATCGAGCACGGCTACCGTGCGCGGCGCCTTCTCGTCGAGATCGTCGCGCAGCGCCCCTTCGAACACGCTCATGTCGATCCACGAGTCCACCTTCGTCACGCCGATCCGCTCGCAAAAGAGCTTGATGCTCTCGGGCGTGAAGCCGCGGCGGCGCACGCCGACGATCGTCGGCATGCGCGGATCGTCCCAGCCTTGCACGTGGCCTTCCGTGACGAGTTGCAGCAGCTTGCGCTTGCTCGTGATCGCGTAGGTCAGATTGAGCCGGGAAAACTCGATCTGCTGCGGCAGCGGCCGCGTGAAGACGCCGGCTTCGGCCAATTCGTTCAGCACCCAGTCGTACAGCGGGCGATGATCTTCGAATTCCAGCGTGCACAGCGAATGCGTGATGTTCTCGAGCGCATCCGAGATGCAGTGCGCGTAGTCGTACATCGGGTAGACGCACCACGCGTCGCCGGTGCGGTAGTGGTGCGCGAAGCGGATCCGGTAGAGCACCGGGTCGCGCATCGTCATGTTGGGCGACGCCATGTCGATCTTCGCGCGCAGCACGTGCTCGCCTTCCTTGAACTCGCCCGCCTTCATGCGGCGGAACAAGTCCAGACTCTCTTCGGGCGCACGGTCGCGGAAGGGCGAGTCCTTGCCCGGCTCCGTCAGCGAGCCGCGGTTCGTGCGCATGTCGTCCGCGCTCTGGCTGTCCACGTATGCCTTGCCGCGCTGGATCAAGAGTTCGGCGTACTCGTAGAGCTTGCCGTAATAGTCGCTCGCGAAATACTGGTGCGACGTGCCGTCCTTCTCCCAGTCGAAGCCGAGCCAGCGCACGGCGTCGACGATCGAATCGGCGTACTCCATGCTCTCTTTTTCCGGATTCGTGTCGTCGAAGCGCAAGTGGCACACGCCGCCGTAATCGCGCGCGACGCCGAAGTTCAGACAGATGCTCTTGGCATGGCCGATATGAAGATAGCCGTTCGGCTCGGGGGGGAAGCGCGTTTCGACGCGGCTGCCCCATTTGCCCGTACGGTTGTCCTCATCGATGATGTTGCGGATGAAATTGGACGGCGAAGCCGCCGCAGCGTCGTTGCGTTCGTTGTTCATTCGAAAGTCGGAAATCGGCGGAAAAGTACACGGGGCGCGCCCGCGGCAATCCGATCATTCTACCTAAAGGACGGACCGCCTGGCCCGCGATGGCTCGGCGCGGCGCCCGCGGCGCATGTGTTGCGCGCTGTAACAGGTGGTAAAACGCTTTGCCCGCGCGCATGCGGCGCTTTTAGGATACGGCCCGTATAGCGCGGCAAAGTGTAGTGAGGTTTCCCCGCCGCCCGTTTTTTCGTCTACCCGCATCGCCCATGAAGATATCGTCGCTTGCCAAGCTTTCCGTCGTCGCCCTCGTCGTCACGAGCCTCGCCGCGTGTTCTTCGATGTCGCGCTCGCAAAAGCATGCCGCCATCGGTGCCACGGCCGGCGGCGCCATCGGCTATGTCCTAACCGGCGGCCCCATCGGCACCATCGCCGGCGCAGCCGTGGGCGGCATCATCGGCGCGGGGCACTGAGCCGCCGCGGCACGTCAAGCCGTGACGATCGAGATGGCAAAACCGTCCCAGCCCTTGCTGCCGACGGTCTGGATCGCCGTGGTGCTAGGTCGAACGGTGGGGCAGCGAGCGCTTATACTACCCGCCAATCTTCATACCGCTCGCCTTAGTGTGCAAACGCGCCGCCCCCTGTACCGGCGCCACGCTTCATGAATCGGAATAAAACTTTCGTCCTGCCCGGGTACGCGAATTCGGGCGCCGGCCACTGGCAAACGCGATGGGAAACGCTCGATGCATCGTTCACGCGCGTCGCGATGCCCGATTGGGATCATCCCGTGCGCGCGGCATGGTGCGAGACGCTGGATGCGGCGGTTGCCGCCGAGCCGCGCGGGCCGCTTCGCTTCGCGGCGCATAGCCTCGGATGTCTGACCGTGGCGCATTGGGCGCTGCATCTGGCCGGCGCGGCTGGGCTCGCGAAGATCGCGGGCGCGCTGCTCGTCGCTCCGCCCGATCCCCGCGGCCCGGTGTTCCCGCGCGATGCGCTCGGCTACGATGAGCCGGCGCTGGCGCCGCTGCCGTTTCGTTCGATCGTCGTGGCGAGCAGCGACGACCCCTACGGCTCGCTCGCATTCGCCGAGCGCTGCGCGCGCGCTTGGGGCAGCCGGTTGGTCGAGATCGGGCCGCGCGGCCACATCAACGCGGACAGCGGACTCGGCGAGTGGGACGAGGGGCAGCGTTTGCTCGCTTCCTTGCTCGACTGAGCAGCGCTTGCGAGCCACGGGGCGCCGGAACGCCGCCGTGCCGTCTCTGCGCATCTCGTACGATGGCGGCGCTCAAATCACCGATTTACCGCGCAATGCGGCGATCGCCGCATCGTCGTAGCCCAGCACTTCCTTGAGGACCGTATCGGTGTGCTCGCCGAGCGTCGGCGGCGCGCTGCGTACTTCGGGGGGCGTCGCGCTCATGCGGATCGGATTGCGTACGAGCGGGGCCGTCGCTCCGCTCGGATGCGGCACTTCCACGCGCATGCCTCGGGCGCGCACTTGGGCATCGTCGAACACTTCGGCTAGGTCGTTGATCGGCCCGCACGGCACGCCCGCGGCTTCGAGCGCTTCGATCCATTCGTGCTTGGTGCGCGTCTTGACCATCTCGGCAATGATCGGGACCAATACGTCGCGGTGGCGCACGCGCTCCGGATTGGTCGCGTAACGTTCGTCGTCCGCGAGTTCGGGGCGTCCGCCCACCTCGACGAATTTGCGGAATTGCCCGTCGTTGCCCACGGCCACGATGATCCAGCTATCGCTCGTCTGGAACGCCTGGTACGGGACGATGTTTTGATGCGCGTTGCCCCAGCGCTGCGGCGCCTTGCCGCCGACGAGGTAGTTCGAGGTGACGTTGGCGAGCATGGCCACTTGGACATCGAGCAGCGCCATGTCGATCGCTTGGCCTTCGCCCGTGCGGTCGCGGTGCGCGAGCGCCGCGAGCACGGCCACGGTCGCGTACATACCGGTCATTAGATCGGCGATTGCTACCCCGGCTTTTTGCGGGCCGCCGCCGGGCAGGGCATCGCGCTCGCCGGTGACGCTCATGAAGCCGCCCATGCCTTGCACGATGAAGTCGTACCCGGCGCGCTCCGCGAGCGGCCCCGTCTGGCCGAAGCCCGTCACGGAGCAGTAGACGAGATCGGGCTTGATCGCCTTGAGCGATTCGTAATCCAGACCGTACTTCTGCAACTGCCCGACCTTGTAGTTCTCGAGCACCACGTCGCTCGTGGCGGCGAGTTCGCGCACGATCTTCTGGCCTTCGGGTGTCGCGATATCGACCGTGATCGAGCGCTTGTTGCGGTTCGCGCACAGGTAATACGCCGCCTCGCGCGTGTCGGCGCCGTCGGGCGTCTTCAAGTACGGAGGCCCCCAATGGCGCGTGTCGTCTCCCGCGCCGGGCCGCTCGAGCTTGATGACGTCGGCGCCGAGGTCGGCTAGCGTTTGCGCGCACCACGGACCCGCGAGCACGCGGGTCAAGTCGAGTACGCGGATATGGCTGAGCGCTCCCATTGTTACGTTCTCTCCTCGATCGAGTCGGCGCCGGCCGGGCGGCGGGCGTCGCCAGCATGTTAAGCGCTTTTCAAAGGCCGCCCCAAGCGCGCGGGGCGGCAGGCAACGGCCTCGCCGCCGCGAAACCGGGTAATTAGGGGCGATCGCGCGACAATTCCGTATAATGAGCCGTTTAGGGGAAAACGGCCGGGCAGGTCAGGCGCGGCCGGTTTCCAGTCGAGACCGTCCCCCTCAGTTTTCTATGAAAGCCGCCGAAATCCGCGAGAAATTCCTCAAGTTCTTCGAATCGAAGGGCCATACGATCGTCCGCTCGTCGAGCCTCGTGCCCGGCAACGACCCGACGCTGCTCTTCACCAATTCGGGAATGGTGCAGTTCAAAGACGTGTTCCTCGGCGCCGAATCGCGTCCGTACTCGCGCGCCACGACGGCCCAGCGCAGCGTGCGCGCCGGCGGCAAGCACAACGATCTCGAGAACGTCGGCTATACGGCACGGCACCATACGTTCTTCGAGATGCTCGGCAATTTCTCGTTCGGCGATTACTTCAAGCGCGACGCGATCCATTACGCGTGGGAGCTCTTGACGACGGTCTATGGGCTGCCGAAGGAAAAGCTCTGGGTCACCGTCTATCAGGAAGACGACGAAGCGTACGACATCTGGGCCAAGGAAGTGGGCGTGCCGACCGAGCGCATCATCCGCATCGGCGACAACAAGGGCGCGCGCTACGCGTCGGACAACTTCTGGCAAATGGCCGATACCGGTCCGTGCGGTCCGTGCTCGGAAATCTTCTACGATCACGGCCCGGACGTATGGGGCGGCCCCCCGGGATCGCCCGAGGAAGACGGCGACCGCTACATCGAGATCTGGAATCTCGTGTTCATGCAGTTCAACCGCGACGCGCAGGGCAACATGACGCCGTTGCCCAAGCCGTGCGTCGATACGGGCATGGGGCTCGAGCGGATCGCGGCCGTGCTGCAGCACGTGCACAGCAACTACGAGATCGATCTGTTCCAAGCGCTGATCGCGGCCGCCGGGCGCGAGACGGGCGTGGCGGATCTCGCGAACAACTCGTTGAAGGTCATCGCCGATCACATTCGCGCCTGCTCGTTCTTGATCGTGGACGGCGTGATTCCCGGCAACGAAGGGCGCGGCTACGTGCTGCGCCGAATCGTGCGCCGCGCGATTCGCCACGGCTACAAGCTCGGCTGCAAGCATGCGTTCTTCCATAAGCTCGTGGCCGATCTCGTCGCGCAAATGGGCACGGCCTATCCCGAGCTCGCCGATGCGCAAACGCGCGTGACCGACGTGCTGCGCCAGGAAGAAGAGCGTTTCTTCGAGACGATCGAGCACGGCATGTCGATTCTCGACGCCGCGCTGGCCGAACTCGATGCGAAGGGCGGCAAGGTGCTCTCGGGCGAGTTGGCGTTCAAGCTGCACGACACCTACGGCTTCCCGCTCGATTTGACGGCCGACGTCTGCCGCGAGCGCGAGATGACGGTGGACGAGCCCGCGTTCGACGAAGCCATGTCGCGTCAGCGCGAGCAAGCGCGCGCGGCCGGCAAGTTCAAGGCAGCGCAAGGGCTCGAATACTCGGGGGCGAAAACGACGTTCCATGGCTACGAAGAGTCGATTTTCGACGATGCCAAGGTGGTCGCGCTCTATGTCGAGGGCACGGCCGTCAATGAAGTGAAGCATGGTCAAGATGCCGTCGTGGTGCTCGATCACACGCCGTTTTACGCGGAGTCGGGCGGCCAGGTCGGCGATACGGGCGTGCTCGCGAACGCGAGCGTGCGCTTCGCCGTGGCCGACACGCTGAAGGTGCAGGCCGACGTCGTCGGCCATCACGGCACGCTCGAGCAGGGTGTGCTGAAGGTGGGCGACGTCGTCAAGGCCGAAATCGACGCGGTCCGCCGCGCGCGCACCGCGCGTAACCACTCGGCGACGCACTTGATGCACAAGGCGCTGCGCGAAGTGCTCGGCGGCCATGTGCAGCAGAAGGGTTCGCTCGTCGACGATGAAAAAACGCGCTTCGACTTCGCACACAACGCGCCGATGACCGACGACCAGGTGCGCCGCGTCGAGGAAATCGTCAATGCGGAAGTCCTTGCGAACGCGCCGGGTATCGTGCGCGTCATGCCGTACGACGAGGCCGTGAAGGGCGGCGCGATGGCACTGTTCGGCGAGAAGTACGGCGACGAAGTGCGCGTGCTCGATCTCGGTTTCTCGCGCGAGTTGTGCGGCGGCACGCACGTGCATCGCACGGGCGATATCGGTCTGTTCAAGATCGTCGCCGAAACGGGCGTGGCGGCCGGCATTCGCCGCGTCGAGGCGATTACGGGCGACAACGCGATGCGTTACGTGCAAGGGCTCGAAAGCCGCGTCAACGCGGTAGCCGCGGCTTTGAAAGCGCAGCCCTCGGAGCTCACGCAACGTGTGGCGCAAGTGCAGGATCAGGTCAAGTCGCTCGAGAAGGAATTGGCGGCGCTCAAGTCGAAGCTCGCGTCGAGCCAAGGCGACGAACTCGCGGCGCAAGCGGTGGACGTGGCGGGCGTGCAGGTGCTGGCCGCGACGCTCGAGGGCGCCGATGCGAAGACGCTGCGCGAGACGGTCGACAAGCTCAAGGACAAGCTCAAGCACGCGGCCATCGTGCTGGCCGCGGTGGACGGCGGCAAGGTGAGCCTGATCGCCGGTGTCACGCCCGATGCGAGCAAGAAGGTCAAGGCCGGCGAACTCGTCAACTTCGTCGCGCAGCAAGTGGGCGGTAAGGGTGGCGGCCGGCCCGATATGGCGCAAGCCGGCGGCACCGAGCCCGCGAAACTGCCCGCCGCGCTCGCAGGCGTGAAGGAGTGGGTGCAGGCGCTGTTGTGATCGCGTGAGCGACGGGCGCGCCGGGTCTTGCCCCGGCTGCCGCCGATCGTCGCTCGGCTGCGCCGCGGTTGCATTGCCGCTGGCAGCGCATCCCTCCCTCTTCTCCACGTAAGAAGTCGAAAGCCGCCCGCGGTCCCGTCAAGGGGCCGCGGGCGGTTTTTTTCGTTGGTGCGCTCACGTCGCGCCACGCCTACGCGCGTCCGCGTGTTTCCCGGCCCTATGTGTCAGTCATCGTCAGTCATCAATCCGTCATAGGGATACCCCGATAATCACGCCATAAGAATTAAAGATTCACTAAAAAACGAACGTTTCGCGCGGCGAGGGCCTCGCGTAACAAACCATGCATCGGGGTTACACATGACGATTCGTCATCGCATCACCTTGTTGGTGCTGCTCATGTTCGTCGCGCTCGCGGCGATCGGCGGCTTTGCGACCTATCAAGCGCGGCGCAGCGCCGGCGAAGTGCGTGCCGTCACGCAAGGGGTCGTGCCGAGCGCACTGGCATCCGCGGATCTCGTCTCCGAAGTCAAGGACGTCCAGCTCGCGACGATGACGCTCGTTTATGCGCCAGACGCGAACATGGTTTCGCAGGCGCAAGCGCAATTGAAGACGAAGGAGGCCGCGCTGCGCCAAGCACTCGAAGTGCAGGCGCAGGCCGCCGCGAGTCACGCGCAAAAGGGTCTCGTCACGCAAGCGCGGGAAAGCATCGACAACTACTTCACGGCCATCGATCAAACCGTGCAGATGAAGGCGTCGGGCAAGGACGCGCTCGCGCAAGCGTTCCTGTTCGCCGACGTCGGCGAGTACCGCAACGAACTCGAAGGCATCGTCGAGACGATGCGCATCGAGAAGAATCGCCAAAAAGACGCTGCGATCGGTGCGTTGAACGGCATGCTCGCCACGACGACGACCGCCATCGGCGCGGCTACCGCGGCGGCGATCGCGCTGCTCACCGTCGTCGGCATGTTGCTCTATCGCCAGATCACGCGGCCGCTCACGCGCATGCAGGCCGAGATGAGCGAAATCGCCTCGAGCCAGGACTTCGCGCGACGCGTGCCCGTCGCGCGCATGGACGAGATCGGCCGTTCGATCGTCGCGTTCAACGACATGATCGAGAAGATCGAGCGCAGCTCGATGCAGCTCAAACAAAAGACGGCCGACATCCAGGCCATGCTGCAGAACATGCAGCAGGGCATTTTGACGGTCGTCGACAACGGTCTCGTGCACGGCGAGTACTCGGCCTATTTGGAAGCCATCTTCGAGACCGAGGACATTGCGGGACGCGATGTGATGTCGCTCGTATTCGGCGAGTCGAGCCTCGATGCCGATACCCGCTCGCAAGTGGAAGCCGCGATTCACGCGTGCATCGGCGAGGACGCCATCAACTTCTCGTTCAACGAACACCTGCTCGTCAACGAGGTGGCGAAGACGATGGCCGACGGCCGCGTCAAGACGCTCGATCTGAGCTGGTCGGCGATTACCGACGAATCCGATATGGTCATGCGCCTCATGCTGTGCGTGCGCGACGTAACGGAGCTGCGCCGCCTGACGGCCGAATCGACCGAGCAAAAGCGTCAGCTCGAGATGATCGGCGAGATCCTCTCGGTCAGCCAAGAAAAATTCCACCAATTCGTGGAGAGCGCGAAGGGCTTCATCCACGAGAACGAGCGCATCATCGGCCAGCACGAGCACGCCGACGAATCGGCGGTGGCCGAGTTGTTCCGCAACATGCACACGATCAAGGGCAATGCGCGTACGTACGGCTTGCGTCATTTGACGAGCATCGTCCACGAAGCGGAGCAGCGCTACGACGAAATGCGCCGCCTGGGCGCCGGCGAAGCGTGGGATCGTGAAGCATCGATCGCCGAGTTGGCCCGCGTAAAGCAAGCGGTCGAGCATTACGCGACGATCAACGAGGTCAACCTCGGCCGCAAGGGACCCGGCGGTATCGCGCATCGTGCGCAAGGCGGCCGGTACATGGTCGTGGATCGCTCGCATATCGACGAAAGCTTGACCTTGGTCGAGTCGGTGCACGAAGGCGACGTGGCAGGGCTCGTCGCCATGCGCGACGCGGTGCGCCGCACGCTGCGGCTGCTCGACACCGAAAGCTTCGGCGAAGCGCTGTCGGGGCCGCTCGAGTCGCTGCCCTCGCTTGCGAAGGAACTCGGCAAGCACGCGCCGACGGTCGTCATCGACGACAACGGCTACCGTTTGCGCCGGCACGCGAGCGGCGCGCTGCGCGATGTCTTTACGCATCTGCTGCGCAACAGTGTCGATCACGGAATCGAGCCGGCCGACCAGCGGGTGGCCGCGGGCAAGCGCGAGGGGGGCACGATCGAGATCGAAGTGGGTGTCGATGCGGGCGCCCTGCAATTGACGCTCAGCGACGACGGCCGAGGTCTCGCATTGGCGCGGATTCGCGCGATCGCCGCCGAGCGCGGCTGGATCGAGCCGGACGACGCGATCGATGACGAGGCGCTCGCCCGGTTCATCTTCCGTGCGGGTTTCTCGACGGCCAAGGCGGTGACCGAAGTGTCGGGCCGCGGCGTGGGCATGGACGCCGTGAAGGAGATGCTCGAGCGCGAACACGGCCGCATCGAGTTGCGCTTCACCGACGACCGGCGCGGTGCCGATTTCCGCCGCTTCCAGACGATCGTGCATCTACCCGAATCGTGGGCCGTGGACAGTCTCGGCGCACCGGTGGGACAAGACACGAAAGCCGCGCGCGACGACGCGCTCGCCTGATCGAACGGGACGGCAGGTATGAACGTAGCAAGCAAGGCTGGCGGGTCGAGTTGGGGAAAGCTGTGGTTCTAATGCAATGGATGTGGGCGGTAGGGGCGATCGCCGTCGCGGTGGTGGTGATGGCCCTGGGCGCGCGGATCGGCGGTAGGCGCGCAAGCCGAAACGCCGCGCGTAGGCACGATGAGGCGCTCGCGCGTCTCGCCGAAACGCACGAACGAGCGCTCGCGCGCACGGGCGCCGCCTTGGCCGAGCACGAAGCGCGCATCGCGCAACTCGCCGGCGAAAACGATCGTTTGACGGCAACGCTCGCGCGCGAATCGGAACTACTGGGCGAGGCTCGCACCGCGCTCGAGTCGACACAAGCGCGCCGTGAAGACTTGCTCGGCCACGCGAAAAAGATCGAAGCGCAGGCGGCGCGGCTCAAGGCGTTTTCGGCGACGTTCGAGCGCTGGCACGAGCAGATGATTTCGCTGATGTCCCAAAACCAGGACATGCACAACAAGAACCACGAGCTTGCGCGCATCGTGAACCACGTGCTGATGGTCTCGCTCAATGCCTCGATCGAGGCAGCGCGCGCGGGCGCGGCGGGCCGCGGTTTCTCGATCGTCGCGGGCGAAGTGCGCGCGCTGGCCACGCGCTCGCAGGAACTGTCCAAGAGCTATCGCGATAGCCTGGATCGCAACGATCTGGTGACGACCGCGACCTTCCAAGACATTCAAGCGGGCGGAAAGATGATCACGGCGGCACTGGCGAGCGTCGAGTCGCTCGCGGCGCAATTCGAATCGAAGCTCGAGCGGCGGGCGACGTGATCACCCACGCGGCGCAGGACAGCTTCGAGCGCATTTTCTTCCAAGCGGCACGTACGCGTTTGACGGTCGATGCGGGTCACGCGTGCGAGATCGAGCGCGTGGCGGGGCAGGGCGACATGGACTCGAGCGTCGACATGATCGTGCTCACGATCGCCTCGATCGATTTCCGCATCGTGCTGCTGTTGCAGTTCGCCGACGACGACGCCACCCGCGGCTACTACGCGGCGCATAGCGCCGAGCGTTCGCTGCGCGAGAGCGCGATGGAGATCGGCAACTTGTGCTGCGGCGCGATCAACCAACAACTCGTCGAGCATTTTCCCGACCTCGGCATGTCGACGCCGTATGCGCTGTCCAGCGACTGCATGGGCTATCTCGATGAACTCGATCCTCAGCACGTGGCGGTCTACGACGTCACGATCGAGCACGCGGCGCGGTTGCGGGCGACGTTGTGCGTCTGCGCGCAACGATCCCTCGATTTCGTCGCCCAGGTGGCCGACGTGCAAGAAAGCGCGGGCGAACTCGAGTTGTTTTGAAACCGTAGGGCATGACGAAGGTAGCGGCACATGAACACGAATAAGCCGGTCAGCAAAGTGCTGGTGCTCGAGGATTCGCCCGCGCACCTCGCGGCGATTCGACGCTTTTGCGACGAGCACAACCTGATCGGGCTCAAAGCGCGCAAGAGCCGGCTCACGAGCGTGCTGCGCTCGAACATCGATCTCGGCGCCGTGCTCCTCGCCGAGGACTACGGCGGCTCGCCCGCCGAAAGCGCGGCAACGGCCACCCGCATCGACGCCTTGCGCCCCGAATTGCCGATCATCTTGCGGCGCGCACGGCAGCAAGGGCGCGACGGCTTGCCGCCCGCGTTGGCGGACGTCGTCTGCGCAACGTACACCGTCGAGGACACAGCGCCGCTCGCCGCGGCCATCGACGAGTATCTGTTCAGCCTCGACTACCCGAACGCGCTCGTGCGCGGTATCTCCGAGATCACGGAGGCTCGCCTGGCCGGTCTGTTCAAACACTTGACCGTGAGTTGGGAGACGCCGTGCATCGTGCGCGACCGGATCATCTTCGGCGAGATGTTCAGTCTCATCGCGCTCGAAAGCGCGTGGTGCCGCGGCTACATGCTGATGCAAACGGAGGAGGCGCCGCTGGCGGCCGTCGTTCGCGGCAGCGCGCTCGCGCACGAGGGCGACGTGGACTTTCGCGATCTGAACGAGTTGCTCGGCGAGCTCACGAACCTGATCTGGGGCGCGTTCAAGGAACGCTTCCTCGGCGGCCCCGAGCCGCTCGCGCGTTCGCAGGTGCAAGTGCCGCTGCTCGTCAATCACAAGCATCGCTATATCTCGTTCGGCACCGATAACCCGCAGCTTTGTTTCAAGTATCGATTGACCGACGAGGCGACCGGTGCATCCGTCGCGCTCGATCAGCGCTTCATTTTCAGCTTGAGCTGGTCGCCCGAGGCTTGCCCGGGATCGGCCGCCGATGTCGACGCCATGATCGAAGCCGGCGAACTCGAGCTTTTTTAACTTTCAAATCAACGTCAATTCGAGAGACTAGAGATGGCAAAGATTCTGGTGGTGGACGATTCGAGCACCGTGCGCGACGAAGTAGCCGGGTTTCTGCGCAAGAGCGGTTTGGACGTCGACACGGCCGTGGACGGCAAGGACGGGCTCGCCAAGATGAAGTCGAATCCCGGCGTGCGGCTCGTCATCAGCGACGTCAACATGCCCAACATGGACGGCCTGACGATGGTCGAAAAAATGCGCAGCGAGCTCGCCATGAGCGCGGTCAACGTCATCATGCTGACGACCGAAAGCAGCCCCGCCATGAAGGAGCGCGGCAAGGCGGCCGGCGTCAAGGGATGGATCGTCAAGCCGTTCAAGGGCGAGGCCGTGCTCGAAACGTTTCGCAAGCTCGCCGGTTAAGGGTTAGGTTCGCACGGCATCCGGCTGCGGCGCTTGCTCGCTGCCGGTGCTCGCTGTGCTCTTTGTGCTCTTCGTGCGTGCCGTATTCGCGCCGCGCGCGTCGGCCAAGAGCGCGTCGCGCAACGCGTGGAGCGCGGCCGAGTCGTGGCCGCGACGCCAAATCAGCAGCGTCGGCACCGCGCCGAGCGGCCCGAGCGGGTGGATCGCCACTTCCCGCGCGCCGCCGGGCAGCACCTCCAGCACGGAGCGCGGCGCCACGGCGACGCCCGCGCCCGCGGCGACACACGCGAGAATCGCATGATAGGAGCCGAGTTCGAGCGTGCGCGCGGGCCGCAGCCCATGCTCCGCATACCAACGCTCGACATAGCTGCGGTAAGCGCAGCCGCGCTCGAAGGCGACGAGCGTCGACAGCGCGACGTCGTTCGCCCCCTGAATCGCGCGGTGGCCGCGCGGCGTCACCATCACCAATTGCTCGTCGAACACGGGAACGGAATCGAACTCGTCCGTCAGCGCCGAGGGGTCCGGCGGCGTGGCGATCAACGCCGCGTCGATCTCGAATTCATGCACGCGCTCGATCAGGCAAGCCGTCGTACCGGTGGCGAGCTCGAGTTCGACCTCGGGCCAGTGCTGGTGATAGGCAGCCAACACCCGCGGCAGGCGGCTGGCCGCCGTGCTTTCCATTGCACCCAGCGCGAGCCGGCCGCGCGGGCGATCCTCGCGCAGCGCGTGGCGCGCTTCGTCGGCAAGCGCGAGCAGCCGCTCCGCGTACGGCAGCAACGTGCGGCCGGCCGGCGTGAGGACGAGCCGCCGGCCCTCGCGGACGAACAAGGGCGCGCCGAGCTGTTCTTCTAACTGCTTGATGCGCATCGTTACGTTCGACTGAACGCGGTTCAGCTTCGCGGCGGCCCGCGTCACGCCGTTTTCTCGCACGACGGCCCGAAAGATGGTCAACGCGGCCAAGTCCATGATTCTCTCCGAGGGATGGATTGCATCAATATTATTCATTTTTCATGATGCTTGCAGGCCGGTAATCTGCCTGTCGGGGCGCTGCCGGATATCGGATACCGTTTGTCGGGCGGCGCGGCGCATGCTTCGGGCATGGGCGTCGCTAGGCGGTTTTTAGACGTCGGTAACGGAACGGTTCATGGCTCACTCTGATTCGATGGGCGAGGGCGCGTGGCCTCGGGCTGGAGAAAGCGGCAGCGCGGGGCGCGTCGCGCTCGCCTGTATGGTCGCGCTCGCCGCGGCGCTCGGCATCGGGCGCTTCGCGTTCACGCCGCTGTTGCCGCTCATGCTGCATGCGGGTGAGCTCGATCTGCGCTCGGGCGGCTTGCTGGCCTCGGCCAATTACGCGGGGTATTTCGCCGGCGCGCTGACTTGCGCTTTTTTGCCGGTCGAGCATGCGAGGATGGTGCGCGCGGGGCTCGTGGCCACCTCCGTGCTCACGCTCGCGATGGGCATCGTCGGCGGTTTTCCGGTTTGGATGGCGATTCGGTTCGTGGCGGGTGTCGTCAGCGCCTGGACGTTCGTCTTCGCCTCTCAGTGGGGGCTCGCGCGTCTCGCTAGGCTCGGTGCGCCCGCATGGGGCGGCGTGATTTACACGGGGCCCGGGATCGGCATCGTGGCAACGGGCCTCATCGCGAGCGCGGCGGGGCGTTTCGGTCCCAACGTGGGCTGGCTCGTATTCGGTGCGCTATGCGTCGCGGCGGCTGCCGGGGTCTGGCGAACGCTCGCGCCGGCACGGCCCGGTACACGATCGAGCGGAGCGGGCGGCTCGCCCCCCGAGCGCTCCGTGCGGGCGGCGAGCGCGCGATCGTCCGCCGGCACGAACGCGGGCTCTCCCAGTAGCGAGCGCGAGCGCCGCATCTGCAGCGTATGGCTCGTCGTGCTCTACGGGATGCCGGGCTTCGGCTACATCATCACGGCGACGTTCTTGCCCGTCATCGCCCGGCATGCGTTGCCGGGATCGAGTTGGCCCGATCTGTTCTGGCCGATGTTCGGCGCCGCGTTGATTCCTGGTTCGCTGCTCGCCGCGCGCTTGCCGGCTCGTTGGGACAACCGGCTCTTGCTTGCGGTGTGCTACGTGGTGCAGGCCATCGGGATCGCGCTCGGGATCGTCCTGCCGACGGCCGCCGGCTTCGCGATCGGCAGCGTTCTGATCGGCTTGCCGTTCACGGCGATCACCTTGTTCGCCATGCGCGAAGCGAGGCGACTGCACGGCGAGCACGCGGCGGGATTGATGGGCTACGCGACGGCGGCCTACGGCATCGGCCAAATCGCGGGGCCGCTCGTGGCGGCGCCGATCGCGGCGCACGTGGGCTCGTTCGCGCCGGCGCTTTGGTTGGCGGTCTGCGTTTTGCTGATCGGTGCGGCGGGCTTGATCGTGCTGGCCTCGAAGTCGCGTTGAGCGTGTTCGCCGGGGCCGTGGCTCGCATGGCGCGGCTCGACGCTCCGGGCGAGCAAAGCCGCTAGAATGAGCGCGTTTCGGCCATCGGGCGCCGCGTGCCCGCCGCGTTTTCCATCCTATGAGCGACTACCGATTCTGCCCACACTGCGCGAACGCGCTGATCGAGCGCGCCGATGCCACCGAGGACGGCGGCCGCTTGCGCCGCGCTTGTCCGGACCAAGAGTGCGGCTACGTGCACTGGAATAACCCCGTTCCCGTCGTGGCGGCCATCGTCGAATACGAGGGCAAGATCTTGCTCGCGCGCAACGCGGCATGGGCCGAAGGCGTGTTCGCGCTGATCACGGGTTTTCTCGAGCAAGGCGAGACGCCGGAGGCCGGTATCGCCCGCGAGGTGCTCGAGGAAACGTCGCTGCACGTGCGCGAGACCGAGCTCGTCGGCGTGTACGAATTCATCCGCAAGAACGAACTCATCATCGCGTATCACGTCAAGGCCGAAGGCTCGGTCGCGCTCTCGCCCGAGTTGCTCGAGTATCGCCTGGTCGAGCCGGCGAAGCTGCGGCCGTGGCGGTCGGGGACCGGGCAAGCACTCGGCGATTGGATGCGCGCAAAAGGGTTGCCGTTCGAGTTCGTCGAGAGGGCGGGGCAGTAGGCGCCCGCCGGTCGCTACCCGGTCGCTACGCGGTCACCACCCGGTAAGTAAGCGGTAAGTCGGGCCACTTTAAAGTCGCCCGTGTCCAATGACTTCCGGGAAGAAAAATTGAAAAAAAGTGCCTTGCCGGTGCGCCGCTGGTGCGTGCCGCTAGTCTTGTTCGCGCTATCCGCCGGGACCGCGAGGGCGGAAAGCGGCGACACCGTTCCTACCGGCGCCGACGATTCCGGTTTTACCGTTTTGAGCAATGCGACGAACGTGACCCACTGGGGGCTCGGCGCGGGTGTCGGCCTCGCTCAGTCTCCCTATAAGGGCTACGGTACGAAAGTCGAGCCGCTTCCACTCGTCTACTTCGACGACAAATGGCTGCATGTTTTCGGCACGACGATCGACGTCAAGGTCGGAAGCTGGTCCGGCGTGAGCGTCGCGCTGCGCGGAAAATTCTCGATCAGCGACGGATACAAGCAGTCCGACGCCCCGATCCTCAACGGCATGCAGGACCGCAACGGCAGCGCCTTCTGGTACGGCCCCGCGCTGGCATGGCGCACCGCGTTCGGTACGCTTTCCGCCGAGTATCTCGTGGGCGGGAACAAAGGCGAGCGCGCGAGTCTCGACTACCGCAAGTCTTTCGATTTCGGAAAGTTTTCGCTGACGCCGCACGCGGGCATGGATTGGCTGAGCGCGAAGTACGTCGACTATTATTACGGCGTGCTACCGTTCGAAGCGAGCGCGGCCCGTCCGGCTTACGCGGGGAAGGCGACCTGGAACGCATCGCTGGGCGCGAGCGTGAACTACAAGCTGACTCAGCACCAAAGCATTTTGCTGGACGCCGGGGTCTCGCATCTCGGCAGCGGCATCACGGATAGTCCGCTCGTCGGCAAACGGTTCATCCCTGAAGTCAAGGTCGGATACGTTTATCAGTTCAAGTGACCATCGCCCTTATGTCGCGAGTTGCGATTGTCGAAGATCATGCGCGGCTTGCCGATATGGTGGCGCGCGCGCTCGCCGCGGTGGGAATCGAAGCCGACCTCTTCCGCACACTCTCCGAGGCCGCTTATGGGTTACGGCAAGCCGACTATGCGGTCTTGATCGTCGATCGCGGTCTGCCCGACGGCGATGGGCTGAGCTTCCTGCGCGAATTGCGGGCGGGGGGGCTCACGGCGCCGTGCTTGATGCTGACGGCCCGCGATGCGCTGCACGATCGCGTGGACGGCCTCGAAAGCGGTGCCGACGATTACGTGACGAAGCCGTTCGAGATGAGTGAGCTCGTGGCGCGCGTGCGGACGTTGATGCGGCGCCCGGCGGCGCTCACCGAGCTCGTGCAGTCGTTCGCCGGCCTCACCGTCGATCCCAAACATCGTGAGATGCGTTGCGGTGCTGTGTCGGTCGTATTGGCCCCCGCCGAATTGCAAATCATGCTTTGCCTCGTGCAAGCGGCTGGGCGAATCGTGCGGCACTCGGCGCTCGAGCACGCCGCTTGGGGTTTGGGCGAAGCCGTCACACCCAATGCGTTGGAGGTGACCGTGCACCGGTTGCGCAAGAAGCTCGCGGTGCTCGATACGCGTGTGCGCTTGACGAATCTGCGCGGCGTGGGCTTTGCCTTGGAGGAGGCCGCGGGCCGCTGAATGCACGGTCCTCGGCGCATCGTGAGAGGTACGCTTGAACGCGAGAGTGTGATGCTCGATCACTGGATTGGAAGTTTGTCGGCGCGGCTATGGGTCACCACGGTGGTGGCGCTCGCCGCCGGCCTCACGGTGTTTGCCGGGGTGCTCGTCTACGTGTTCGATCACTATCCCGAGCAGACGTTGGGGCGGCACGAGCAAATGGAGAGCGTGCACCATGTGACCGCCGGCGTTCGATTCGACTCGGCTGGCGTACCCGTCTCCGTGCAGTTGTCCAAACGCGAGGCTTGGTTGTTCGAGACGGCCGCATCCGAGCTCAAGTACCGTGTACTGGACGCAGCGGGGCACGTCGTGCTGGCGTCGAGCGGTACGAAGGCGGACGGCCCGTGGCTCGCGGGCGCGAGCCTGCCGGATGCCGCCGGCATCATCGTTCGCTCGACGATCGATGGGCGGCCGTTTTTTATCGCGACGCAGCGCGTCGCCCGTGGCGGTTCCGCATTCTTCGTCCAGACGGCGACGAGCGCGCGCTTCGTCGAGGCGCTGATCGAATTGAAGGTCGCGCCGATTCCGGCCACCGTCAAAACCGTGGTGTTGGTGGCGTTCGTCATTTTCGGTCTGGTGCTGCCGTTGACGATCTACCGCGTGCTTCGACCGTTGCGAGAGGCGTCTCGAGCGGCGGCTCGCATCACGCCGAGCCATTTGAAAACACGGCTGTCCGCCACCGGCGTCCCGAGCGAAATCAAACCGTTGATCAATGCGTTCAACGAGGCGCTCGCGCGATTGGAGAAGGGGTTTGCCGTTCAGCAGGAGTTTCTCGCGGCCGCCGCGCACGAGCTTCAGACACCGCTCACGTTGATCCGCGGGCAGATCGAGCTCGAGCCTACGATCGAAGCTAAGGGCTTATTGCTGCGCGAGGTCGACCTGATGGCGCGGCAGGTCAGGCAACTGCTGCATCTGGCCGAGGTCAGCGAGGCGCAAAATTTCGATTTTGCCGAGATCGACGCCGCCGAGGTGGCGCACGACGTCGTCGATTACCTGACGCGTAAGGCCGATGCCAAGCAAGTCAAGCTGTCGGTCCAGGAGGATGGCGCGCTGCCCGAAATCCGGGCGGACAAAGGCGCGCTGTTCATCTTGCTCAAGAACATCGTGGAGAACGCGATCAACGTGTCGCCGGCCGACTCCATCGTCTTGTTGACGTTGGACGGCGCATCGATCACGATCTGCGACGAGGGCCCCGGCATCCGGGAGGACCATCTTCCGCTCCTGTTTACGCGGTTTTGGCGTGCCCCGGGCGTGGAGCACGACGGCGCGGGGCTCGGACTGGCCATCTGCAGCGAAATCGCGCAGGCGCACGATTGGCGGCTCACCGTCAGCTCGCGTACGGTTGGAACTCGGTTCACTGTCTGGTTATGATCTCGTTCTTGATCGAACCGCAACGAGGGAACCATGGAGAACACCGCGGGTTTGGGTGGGGGACGCAAGGCTAGCCCGCTGAGCAGGCAGGCGTTTCGCCATTACCTGCCGATCACCACACGCTGGATGGACAACGACGTCTACGGCCACGTCAACAACGTCGTCTACTACAGCTACTTCGATACGGTCGTCAACGAGTACTTGATTCGTGCCGGCGTGCTCGACGTCGAGCATGGCGCGACGATCGGCCTCGTCGTCGAAACGCAGTGCAATTACTTCTCGCCGCTCGTCTTCCCGGAGCGCGTCGAAGCCGGGTTGCGCGTGGCGCGCATCGGGTCGTCGAGCGTGCGCTACGAGGTGGGTTTGTTCAAGGCAGGGGAGGCGCAAGCCGCCGCGCAGGGGCATTTCGTGCACGTCTATGTCGATCGCGCGACGCGCCGTCCCGTCGGCGCGCTGCCCGCGCCGCTGCGCTCGGCGCTAGAAGCGCTCGTCGTGCCGAGCGTTGCGAGCGCGGCGGGCGAGGAGCGCGGTTAAGGTGCATGCATTCGCCGTCGCCACGTTGAACGGCGTCAGCTACGGGCTGCTGCTGTTCATGCTCTCGGCCGGGCTCACGCTCATCTTCAGCATGCTCGGCGTGCTGAACTTCGCGCATGCGAGCTTTTATATGCTCGGCGCCTATCTCGGCTACACGATCGCGGCGCACCTGGGCTTCGGCATCGCGCTCGTTTGCGCGCCGGTCGCGACGGGCGCGGCGGGCGCCGTCATCGAACGGACGCTGTTGCGCCGGGCGCGCGCGGGTGGGCCGTTGCACGAACTATTGCTGACGTTCGGTCTTGCCTATCTGCTGGCCGAACTCGTGAAGCTGCTCTGGGGCCTGGGCAGCGTCTCGATCGCGGTGCCGGCCGTGCTCGACGGACCGCTGCTCGCGCTCGGCGACGCCGCCTTCTCGCGTTATCGCGCCTTCATGATGGCGGTGTCGGTCGCGACGCTGGCCGCCTTGTACGCGCTGCTGCGCAGCTCGCGCACCGGCCTCGTGCTGCGCGCGGCGCTCACGCATCCGGACGCCGTGCAGGCGCTCGGGCACGATGTGGCGCGCATCGGCAACCTCGTATTCGCGGTCGGCACGGCGCTCGCGGCGCTGGCCGGCGTGATCGAGGCGCCGCTCGCCGTCGTCGAGCCCGGCATGGCAGAAGCGGTCGGCTCGATCGTCTTCGTCGTCGTGATCGTGGGCGGGCTCGGCTCGCTCGGCGGGGCGTTCGCCGCTTCGGTGCTGATCGGGTGCGCGCAGACCTGGGCGATCGGCAGCACGGCATCGCTCGGTACGCTCGCGCAACCCGTCGGCATGAGGCTGCCGCCCGTGTGGGCCGCGCTCTCGGTGGCGCAGGTCGCGCCGCTGATCCCGTACGTCCTGCTCGTCGTCATGTTGGCCTGCCGTCCGCGCGGGCTGTTCGGAACGCGGGAAGACGATGCCTGATCCGCGATTGCGTTTGCCGCCGGATACGTCGGCCGCCGCGCGTGCCGCACCCTGGATCGCGCTGGCCCTGCTGCTCGCGTTGCCGCTCGCCGTGTTGCACGAGAGCTGGCTGATCGCCTACTTCGCGCAGGCGGCCGCGATGATCGTGCTCGCACTCTCGTACAACTTGCTGCTCGGAGAGACGGGGCTGCTTTCGTTCGGTCATGCCGCCTTCGCGGGCCTCGGCGCGTTCGCCGCCGCGCATCTGTTCAACCGCGGCGGTATTGCGCTGCCGTGGTTGCCGCTCGTGGGCGGAGCCGGCGGCGCGGCGTTCGGCTTGCTGTTCGGCCTCGTCGCCACGCGGCGCGCGGGCACGGCCTTCGCCATGATCACGCTCGGTATCGGCGAGCTCGCTGCCGCCGCGGTATGGACGTTGCCCGAAGGATTCGGCGGTGCGGCCGGCGTGACGATCGATCGCGGCAGCGCCGCAACGTGGGGCGGCCTCACGTTCGGCCCCGAACGCGAGGCTTATGCGTTGATCGCGAGTTGGGCAGCGCTCGCGATCGTCGCCATGTTCGCGCTCACGCGCACGCCGCTCGTGCGGATGGCCAATGCCGTGCGCGAGAACGCCGCGAGGGTCGCCGCGCTGGGCATCGATCCGCGCCGCGTTCGCCTCGCGATGTTCGTCATCGCGGCGTTTTTCGCGGGTATCGCCGGTACGCTCACGCTGATCGACGTCGAACTCGCATCGTCGGAAAGCGTGGCCATGACGCGCTCGGGCGCCGTGCTGATCGCCACCGTGATCGGCGGCACGTCGACGTTTTTCGGGCCGGTGCTCGGCGCGCTCGTGTTGACGGCGCTCAGCGTCGCGCTGGCGAGCGTCACGCGCGCTTGGCCCGTCTACTTGGGTTTGTCTTTCATTGCCGTCGTATCGTGCCTGCCCGAGGGCATCGCCGGATGGTGGGCTCGGCATGGGGCGCGCGCGCGGCGCTACGGCGTGCGCACGCTCGCGCTGGCCTACGCGCTCGGCACGGCGGCCGGGGCGGCGTGGGGCGGCGCGCTCGTCATCGCCGTCGAATCGCTTTACGCGCGCCGCTTCGCCGCCGATGCGGGCGGCGTTTGGCGGATCGGATCGCTTGCGTTCGATCTGGGCTCCGGGGCGACCTGGTCGACGTTCGCCGTGCTCGTTGCAATCGGTGCCGGTTCGTACGCGCTCACGCGCATTTGCTTGCGGCGCGCGGGCGAAGCGAGGTTGTCGTGACGACGGCCCACGCGCTTCGGCTCGAAGGCGTCACGCGGCGTTTCGGCGCGGCGCGCATATTGAACGGCGTCGATCTATCGGTCGCGGCCGGCGAACGGCACGCGCTGATCGGCCCTAACGGCGCGGGGAAATCCACGCTGTTCAATGTCATCGGCGGAACGCTCAGGCTCGACGCCGGACGTGTTTGGCTCGATGGCACCGACGTGACGGGGCATCGCCCACATGTTCTCGCGCGGGCAGGGCTGGGTCGAAGCTTCCAGACGACACGCGTATTCGCCCGTCAATCGGTATTCGAAAACGTGCGCTGCGCGCTGTGGTGCGGCGAGGTGACGATGCGGGCAGGGGCGAACGCGAGGGCGCCGTTCGCGAAATGGATGCGTTGGTGGCGCCGCTCGCCCGAGATCGAAGCGCGTGCGTGGGAGGTACTGGTCGATCTCGGCCTCGAACAGGCGGCGCATTCGCCGGCGGGTGCGCTCGAATACGGCGCGCAGCGCAGGCTCGACCTCGGCATCGCTTGGGCGAGCGGCGCCCGTACGCTGCTGCTCGACGAGCCGACAGCCGGGATGAACCGAGACGAAGCGGCGCAAGTGATCTCGTGGCTGCAACGCGCGAGCGCGGGCAAGACCGTGCTCGTCATCGAACACGACATGGATGCCGTGCAGGCGCTGGCCGATCGCGTCTCCGTGCTGGTGCGAGGGCGTATCGTGGCGACGGACACGCCGGATCGGATTCGCGCCGATGCGCGCGTACGCGAGGCGTACCTTGGCGCACCCGCGGCGAAGGAGAGGCCATGACGGCGCTGCTCGATGTCCGTTCCGTCCGCGCCTGGTACGGCGAGGCGCAGGTGCTGCACGGCGTGGATTTGCGCATCGATGCGGGCGAGATCGTGCTGCTGTGCGGACGCAATGGGTCGGGGCGTTCGACGCTTGCCAAGGCGCTCGTCGGCTTGGTGCGCCGAACCGGTTCGATCCGATTCGCGGGCGACGATCTGAGCGCGCGGTCTACGTTCGAGATCGCGCGGCGGGGCATCGGTTATGTCGCCGAACAGCGCGAAGTGTTTCCCACCCTTTCGGTCGAAGACAATTTACGGCTGGGCATCAAACCGGGGGTGGCCGGCGACGCGAAGAAGCGGCTGGCGGAGACCTTTGCGCGTTTTCCCATGCTGGCGGAGCGCCGCGCGACCCACGCGGGCGCGTTGTCGGGCGGCGAGCAGCAGATGCTGGTATTGGCGCGCACGCTCATTGGCGAGCCGAGCTTGCTCATCGTCGACGAGCCCACCGAGGGGCTCGCGCCCGCCGCCGTCGAAGCGGTGAAGCAGTGTCTGTTGGCGCTGCGCGAGCGGGGCGGGGCCGTTTTGCTAATCGAACAACGGCTGACGCTCGCGGGCGCGGTGGCCGATCGCGTCGCCGTCATGGGGCATGGACGGATCGTCTACGACGGGGCCGTGGACCGGCTCGACCCAGCGATCGTCGACGAATGGATCGCGCTCGGCGCGCTTGCCGGGCGCACCGACGGGGAACCCGGCCGGCCACGCGGCGATTGATCAGAGCGCATCGCGCTGGGCGATCCAATCATGGGCGGGATCGTTCTTGAAGTGCCACGCGCGCTGCGGGCCCGCCATCACGTTCAGATAGTACGAGTCGTAGCCATATGGCACCACGACGGGGTGATAGCCGCGCGGCACCATGACGACGTCGCGATCCTCGACGGCCATCGATTCGTCGAGATCGCGCGCATCGGTATAGACCCGCTGAAACGCGAAACCTTGCGGCGGGTTGAGCCGGTGGTAGTACGTCTCTTCGAGCGCGCTTTCGACGGGAATATGATCGGCGTCGTGCTTGTGCGGCGGATAGCTCGACGAGTGTCCGCTCGGCGTGCGCACTTCGACGACGAGCAGCGATTCGGCCTGCTCGGTTTGCGGGAGGATGTCGCAGACGTAGCGCGTGTTCGCGCCTTTGCCTCGCACGGAGCGTTTCATCTGCGCGGGTTCGATCAGGCGGGCCGGATAGCGGCCCTGTGCCGGCGCGCTGGCCACGGCGAGTTCGGTATCGCGTTCGGCGCGTACCGTCGCGCGCACATGCGGGGGTAAATACAGGGCGTAAGGCGCGCTGTCTTCGAAAACACTGTCGCGTGCCCCGACGCTCGTGTAGCGCGCGCCGCCGGCTTCGATCGTCACGGCGCCCGACAGCACGACGATGCACGATTCGCGCGCCGTTTCGTCGACATAAAGCACTTCGTCCTGCGCGAGCCGATAGGCGACGAAGCCGACATAGCGCCATCCGGCCGTCTCCGGCGTCACGCGCGCGATCGTCATACCCTCGCGCTGGGTTTTGACCAGCAGGCTCATGCTAGCTCCTTCTCGCCAGCGGGTGCGTTCGCCGCATCGACGAGCTTGCGCAGCGTGCGATAGCCGAGCTGCGCGTATTCGAAGCTCGGGGCGACGGCGGGATCTTGCTCGGCTTCCACGACGAGCCAGCCTCGGTATCCGTGGCGCTTGAGCGCGGCGATGACGGCGGGGAAATCGACCGCGCCGTCGCCGGGCACGGTGAAAGCGCCGTTGATGACAGCTTCGAGGAAGCTCCAATCGCGATTGCGCGCGAGCTTGACGACTTCGGGCCGCACGTCCTTGCAATGGACGTGGCAGATACGCGGCGCATGCGCTTCGAGCGTCGCGAGCGGATCGCCGCCCGCGAACGTGATGTGGCCGGTGTCGAGCAGCAGGCCCACGGCATCGCTCGTGCGTTTCATCAAGTTATCGACGTCGGCCGGCGTCTCGACATAGGCGCCCATATGATGATGGTAGGCCACGCGCACGCCCTGCGAGAGCGTATAGCGCGCGAAGCGGTCGAGGCGCTCGGCGTAGGCGTCCCACTGCGCCTCCGTGAAGAACCGCGGCCGTTGATACAGCGGGACCGGAGAGCCTTGGATGGTTTGCGCGACTTCGCCGTAGACCATCACGTCGGCTCCGTTCTTGGCCAGCAATTCGAGGTGCGGGCCGACGGCTTCGATCTCTTCGTCGGCGCTGCGTTCAGCCAAACGGCCGGAGTACCAGCCGGAGACGAGCGCGAGATCGTACTGCGCGAGCAGTGCCTTCAGCGCGGCGGGTTCGCGCGGGAATTTATTGCCGAGCTCGAACCCTTCGTAGCCGATTTGGCGGCCTTCGGTCAGCGCGACGGAAAGCGGCGTCTCGCCGCCGAGCGAGGGCAGGTCGTCGTTCATCCAAGAGAGCGGATTCACGCCGATGCGCACTTTAAAATCGGTCATGCTGCGTTCCTTTGTTCGCTTGATGTTGCGTGTGTCGATGTTCGTTGGTTCGGGGTTTAGTCGGACCGTGGTCGAGGCCGCCGGGTCGATGCGTTCGCTTCGCTCGATCAATCGCCTCGGCGCCCGGTCTCGTCCGTGGGTGTGCCGTCACGTTGCGCAAGCTTCGCCTCGTAGGCGGCGCGTGCGTCTCGCACGGGTGCTCGCGCCGACACTTCGGGCACGGCCACTTCCCACCACCAGCCGCCGTCGTTCGTCGTGCGCGCCGGATCGGTATCGATGACGATGACCGAGGTGCGCTCGGCCGAGCGTGCCCGCACGAGCGCCGCTTCGAATTCGCCGATATCGGCCGCGTGCTCGGCCAACGCGCCGAGCGAGCGCGCATGGGCGGCGAAGTCGATCTTCGGCGCGCCGAGCGGGCCTTGCAGGCAATCGTCGAGCAGGTTGTTGAACGGCGCGCCGCCGCACGCTTGCTGCAGACGGTTGATGCAGCCGTAGCCGCGATTGTCGAGCACGACGACGATGAGCTTCGCGCCGAGCATGATCGAGGTCGCGATCTCGCTGTTCATCATGAGGTAGCTGCCGTCGCCCACGAACACGATCACTTCGCGCTCGGGCCGTGCCAGTTTGGCGCCGAGCCCGCCGGCGATTTCGTAGCCCATGCACGAGTAGCCGTATTCGACGTGATAGCCGCCGGGCCGCGCCGCTCGCCAGAGCTTGTGCAGTTCCGCCGGCAGCGTGCCGGCCGCGCATACCGCGATGTCTTGCCGCGTCGAGTCTGCGCCGGAGCGCTGGACCGCGCCGATCACGTCGGCGTCGTAGGGCAGGGCATCCACCGCCGGCGCGGCGTGCGTGCGCGAAAGCACGGTCTCGCGCCACGCGCCGCTAAGCGAGCGCGCTCGCTCGGTCCAAGCCGGGTTCGCTTGCCAGCCGCCGAGCCGCTCGCTGAGCGCATCGAGCGCGGCGCGCGCATCGGATAGCAGCGCGCTCGCGCGGTGTTTGAGCGCATCGAACGCATTCGCATTGATGCCGATGACGTGTGCTTGGCTGAACAGCGTATTGGAGCCCGTCGTGAAATCCTGCAAGCGCGTACCGACGGCGATGACGCAATCGGCCTCGTGCGCCAGCGCGTTCGCCGCGGTGGAGCCCGTCACGCCGATGGCGCCCGCATTGAGCGGATGATCCCACGCGAGCGCGCCCTTGCCGGCCTGTGTCTCGCCCACCGCGATGCCGTGACGCTCGGCGAACGCGCGTAGCGCATCGGCGCCGCCGCGGCTATAGAGCACCCCGCCACCGGCGACGATGACGGGTCGCGAGGCCGCGCGCAACGCTTGCACCGCCGCTTCGAGCTCTTCGTCTCCGGGCGCCGGCGCATGAAAGCGTACGATGCGCGGCTCGAAAAACGAGCGCGGATAATCGTACGCCATCGCTTGTACGTCCTGCGGCAGCGCGAGGGTGACGGGACCGGCCAGCGCCGCGTCGGTCAGCACGCGAATGGCGCGCGGCAACGCCGTGAGCAACTGCGACGGATGCACGATGCGGTCGAAGTAGCGCGAGACCGGCTTGAGGGTGTCATTGGCGGATATCCCGCCGTCCTGGAAGTCTTCGACCTGCTGGAGTACGGGATCGGGCGCGCGCGAAACGAACACATCGCCGGGCAGCAGCAGGACGGGCAAACGATTGACGTGCGCAAGCGCGGCGGCGGTGACGAGGTTCGTCGCGCCGGGGCCGATCGAGGTCGTCACGGCCATCATGCGGCGCCGGAAGTGCGCTTTAGCGTAAGCGATGGCACTGTGCGCCATCGCTTGCTCGTTGTGGGCGCGATAGGTCGGCAGCACGTCGCGATGTTGATAAAGCGCCTCGCCGAGGCCCGCGACGTTGCCGTGGCCGAAGATCGCGAACACGCCGCCGAACATCGGGACCGTCGATACGCCGTCTTCGTCCACCACCTGTTGCGCGGCCAAGTACCGCACGAGCGCTTGGGCGGCCGTGAGTCGAATCGTCGCTGCCTGCGTGCCGCCTTGGCTCGCGAGCGTCCCGCTTGCCGACGGTTGCTCGAGTCGTACGTTCATCACGCTGCCTCCCGCCGCGTCGAATGCGATTGCGCCGTGCCGCCGGTTTCGCCGCGCGCCGATCGCCACGCTTGAATCAGCGTTTCGAACGTCGCTCGCACCTGTGCGATCACCGTCGCGTCGTCGATTTCACCGGCCAGCCATGCCCGGCTCGGCTCGTGAAATATCGTGCGTCCGACGGTGAAGCCTTTGCACGTTTTCGAGCCGGAGGCTGCGCGGAAGCCTTCGCTTAGCGTATCGACACCGGCCGACAGCCCCAGCAGCACCACGCCGCGACAGTAGGGATCGCGCTCGGCGATGAGCGCATCGATCGCCTCCCACTGGCCGGCGGCGAGCGGCGCAAGCTTCCACCATTCCGGCTGAATGCCGAGGTTATAGAGCCGCTTCAGCGCGCGATACACGGTATCGGGCGCGGCGGGCAGCGTGTCGCGCTTGGGCGGAATCACTTCGAGCAGCAGTTCGTGCCCGCTCGCCTGCACCGCGTCGTAGAGCGCGCGCAGTTGGGCCTCTTGCTCCATGCGTTCGTCGATCGGCGCGTCGGGGTGGTACTGCACCAGGCATTTGACGACATGCTCGCGCGGCCAGGCGACGAGTGCCGTGCCGACCGAGCGTCCATGCTGGAACACGAGCGGAGAAGAGCCGGGCAGTTCGACCGGGCGGCCGATCCACCAGCCGCGTCCCGTCGCGGCATTGAGCGCGTCCTGGCCGTAGCGGTCGTCGATCAGCACGCCGATGCGCCCTTGCAACGAGAGCGCTTGCTCGGTTTGCGCGACGGCTTCGACGAACAACTGCTTGAGCGCGGAGATGCGCGCGAGGCTCGCACCCGTTTGCTGTGCGAGTTCGAAGAACTGATTGCGGTGATCGAACGCGAAGCCGAGCACCTCCTCGTGCGCGGGCCGCGGCACGCTCACGCGGTGCAGGCGTGCGAGCTTGGCGTCGAGATCGGGCCGGCGCATGCTCTCGGGATCGCGCGCGAGCGCATCGCGCAGATAGTCGAGTTCGGCCGGTGTCGGCATGGCCGGGGCGCAAGCATGGCGAGATACCACGAGCGCGCCGCACAGGTTGGCGGTTTGCGCGCAGCGCTCGAGCGGCGCGTCGCGCAGCCATTCGGAGAGAAAACCCGAGGCGAACGCGTCGCCCGCGCCGAGCACGTTGAGCACTTCCACTTGCATGCCGTGCTCGGTGGGCGCATCGTCGAGCGAGGCGGGGACCTTGCCTTCGACGATCGTGCAGCCGAGCGGGCCGCGCTTGACGACGAGCGTCGCGGGCGTCACCGCGCGCACCATGGCGAGCGCATCGACGAGTTCATGCTTGCCGCCCGCGATGCGGAATTCTTCTTCCGTGCCGATGACGAGATCGAAGAGCGGCAAGATCCGTTGCAGATGCGCCGTGACGCTTTCGTTGGCGATGAAGCGCGTCTCGCCGTCGGCCTTGCCGGTCAACCCCCACAGCACGGGCCGATAGTCGATATCGAGGACGGTGCGGACCTGATTGCGGCGCGCATATTCGAGCGCGCGCCGGCTGGCCCGATTCACTTGCTCCGTCGAAAAATGCGTGCCGGTGATGACGAGCGCCTTGCTCGACGCGATGAACGCTTCGTCGAAGTCGTTTTCGTCGATCGCCATGTCCGCGCAGTTTTCGCGATGGAACACGAGCGGAAACGTGTCGCGATCCTTGATGCCGAGCAGCACGAGGGCGGTGAGCCGTTCGAGATCGGTGCGCGTGTGGCTCACGTCGCAGCCTTCGCGCTCGAGCGTTTCGGTCAGAAAGCGCCCCATGTGGTCGTTGCCCACGCGGCTCAGCATGGCCGAGGCGAGCCCGAGCCGCGCGCAGCCGAAGGCGATGTTGGCCGACGAGCCGCCAAGATATTTGGCGAAGCTCGTGACGTCCTCCAACCGGGCGCCGATTTGCTGAGCGTACAGATCGACCGCGAGGCGGCCGAGGCAGATGATGTCGCGCGCTCGGCCCGGCGCGAAGCGGCTGTTGGTCATGTTAGTGGTGGGAGAGGCAGCCATGAAAGGAATCCTTCAGTGAGCGTCGTGAACCGCGTTAGATCGTTGCGCCGTCGAGCTCGGCAATCATTTTCTGCATTTCCGCGCCGCCGGCCATCATGTCGAGCACGGCTTCCTTGCTGATCGTGTCTTTCGTGAACGTGCCCATCGAGCGGCCGCGATTGAGCAGCGTGAACGAATCGCCGATCGGGTAGGCGTGATGCACGTTGTGGGTAATGAAGATGACGGAGATGCCGCGCTCGCGCGCCTTGTGAATGAGCTTGAGCACGTTGAAGCTTTGTTTGACGCCTAGCGCCGCCGTGGGCTCGTCGAGAATCAGCACGCGCGCGCCGAAGTGAATCGCGCGCGCGATCGCCAGACACTGGCGCTCGCCGCCCGACATCGTGCCGATCGGCTGATGCGCGTCGCGCACGTTGATGCCCATCTCGGCGAGCTTGTCGCGCGCCGTCGTCGCGGCCGTCTCGATGTCGAGGACGTTGATCAGTCCGAACAGCTTCTTGCTGGGCTCGCGGCCCATGAAGAAGTTGCGGGCGACGGAGAGCAGCGGCACGAGCGCGAGATCTTGATAGACGGTGGCGATGCCGAGATCGAGCGCATCCTTGGGCGAGGCGAAGCTCACCGGCTGCCCATCCACGAGGTATTGGCCCTCGCTCGGCTGATGCACGCCGGCGAGCGTCTTGATCAGCGTGGATTTGCCTGCGCCGTTATCGCCGAGCAGGCAATGCACCTCGCCGCGCCGCAGCCGCAGCGTGACGTCTTTGAGCGCGATCACGGTGCCGAAGTAGCGGCTGACGTTCTCGAGCGCGAGGATGTAGTCGGCGTTCTGATCTTGCATGGGATTAGCGGAAGTCATCGTTTCCTCCGGCGCTCAACGCGATTGCGCGACGCGGCTGCGCACGTAGTGATTGAATAGCACGGCGAACAGCAGCATGAGACCGAGGAACACGCGGAACCAATCGGAATCGATGCTCGTGTAAGTGATGCCGATTTGCACGACGCCGAAAATGAGCGAACCGAAGCACGCGCCGACGACGGAGCCATACCCGCCCGTGAGCAGCGTGCCGCCGATGACGGCCGCGATGATCGCTTCGAATTCCTTTTGCAAACCGCGGTCGGCGGCGGCCGAGCCGATGTCGCACACTTGCAGCACGGCGAACAGGCACGCGCAAAAGGCCGTCAACACGAACAGGCGGATCTTGACGCGCCGCACCGGCACGCCGACGTTCTTGGCCGCGTTGGCATCGCCGCCGACGGCGAAGATCCAGTTGCCCAGGCGCGTCTTGGCGAGCGTGAAGGCGCACACGGCGGCGAGTCCGAGCCACCAGACGATGACTTTGGGCACGCCCGGCACGAGCGGTTCTCCCGAGTCGAGCAGTTTGACGAGGCCCATATGGCCGAACCAGCGGAAGAGGCCATGGAACGCCACGCCTTGGAACAGCGCGTGAGCGAGCGGGCTTTGAGCGGCGACGTCGCCCACGCCCGAGATGATCGTCCGGTCGGCGAACATGACCGACAACGCCAGCGTCAAGCCGCGCAAGATGAACATGAACGCGAGCGTGACGATGAACGAGGGCAGCCGCGTGCGCATGACGAGGTAGCCGTTGAGCGCGCCCAGCGCCATCGAACCCACGAACGCGAACACGATCGCCAATTCGATGGGCCAGTGGAAGTACATCGTCGGCAGGGCGACCATCATGCCCGCGAAGCCGATCATCGATCCGATCGACAGATCGAATTCGCCGGCGATCATGAGCAGGCAAGCGCCGACGGAGATCAGGCCGAGGTAGGCGGCGACCTGCGACCAGTTCATGATGCCGTCGAGATTGAACATGCCCGAGTTGCCGGCGCTGATCGCGAAGACGAGGAACACCATGACGGTGCCAGCGAGCGAGGCGAACTCCGGGCGGGAAAGAAACTGCTTGAACCGCGACTCGCGGCGCACGCGTTCGTCGAGGGAGCCGGACCCGCCTGGCGGGTTCGATTGCTCCTGTTTGCGTAGGTTGGCGTGGAAGTGATCGGCGACGCCCATCGAATGTCTCCTTGGGCAGCGCGGGGCGAACCGCTCGGTCCGCGCCGCGCTGTCATGCTCTATTGCTGGATTACAAAGGCCGCTCTTTCAATGCGCGAGCGATGGGTGCTCGCGAGAATCAGCGGTACTGCCCCGCGTATTTCTCGACTTTGGCGATATTCGCTTTCGTGATGAAGCCCGGACCCGAGAGGATCGTGTCGGGCTGATACACCGGTTGCAGGCCGTACGTCTCGAGCCGTTTTTGGAACTTCGGATTGCCTTGCAGCGCCTTTTCGATTTTCAAAGGATCGGTGGTGTGGTTTTGCTTCACGAGCGCGAGCACGGCGACGGCCAGATAGCCTTGGAGATACGGCTGCTGATCGATCGCGAATTGGATCGTGCCGTCCTTGATCGCGCCGGCGATGTCGTTGTCGAAATCGAACGTGGCGAACCAGAGCTTGCCTGCCAGACCCATGTCCTTCAGCGCGCGAATCGTCGGATCGGCCGAGAGCGGCCCGAGCGCGAGCACGGCACCCGTGTTGGGGTGATTGCGGAGGTAGGCTTGAACCTTCGATTTGACCCCGTTCGGATCTTGCCCCGCGTCGAGCGTGGATGACTTGAAGTCGACGCCGAGCGCCTCGGCGAAGCCGCGGCAGCGTTCGAACGAAGCCGGGTTCGTCGCGTAGTGGTTCACACACAGGAACGATTTGACCCCCGCGGCCTTGGCCTTTTCGCCCGCCGCATGACCGGCGACGTATTCAGGCTGGCCGATATGCATGATCGCGCCGAGCTGCTTGCTTTGCTCGAGCGTGCCGGAGTTGATCGTCACGAGCGGGATTTTCTTATCCGTGACCTTCTTGATGGAGCTCTTGAGCACATCGAAATCCGCGACCGTCGTGGCCACGCCGTCGTAGTTGTGCGCCGCCGCTTGTTCGATCAGCCGCGCCATGTCCGACAAATCGCCGTTGGGCGGATTGCGGTAGTCGGTCTCGACGTTGAAGTCCTCGTCCGCCTGCTTGATCGCGTTCTTGATCGTGTTCCACCAGGAATCGGAATCGGGCGCGTGGCTGATCAGCACGAAATGGGCGTCCGCCGCGTGCGCCGACTGGATAGCGAACGGACTGAACGCGACTGCGAGCGCGGATGTGAATGCCGCCGCGAACGTCCTCAGAGCGGCCTTGCGGGTGCAAAGTCTCATTTGTCTCCACCTATTCGAAGTTATGTCGTTGGGAGCGACGCGCAGCGCTGCATGCATCGCTCACGAAACAGATTAGGCCAAGTCGCCGGCGATTGCAAAGAAAATTTCATTGCAAAGAGAAATGGAAAATCCGTTCCATTTCGCGTCCGTCATGCCTATAATTCGCATCGTCGGGCGGCGAAGCGGTTTGCCCGGACGGGCAGCCGGGCAAGGGCTTCGGCGTCGCCGCCCCGTTTAGAAAAAGGACCCAGGGTCATGCAGGAAGACACCAGCGACGAGTTGCCGAGCGTCGAGGAGTTGATGCAGCGCGTAGCGGATGCTTACGACTCGCTGCCGCGGCAATTGAAGAGCGTGGCCTCGTATCTGGAGCAGCACCGCTCCAGCGTGATGGTGGATCGCACGAGCGATATCGCCACGAGTTGCGGCGTGCATCCGTCGGCCGTCGTGCGTTTTGCGCAGCGCTTCGGGTTTTCGGGGTTTTCGGATCTGCAGGAGGTCTTCAAGCAGGCCTATGCGGGACAGAATCCCTCCGGGCAAACGTACAAGCAGCGCATTCGCAAGCTCATCGACGAGAAGCCGGGGCGCTTATCGGGCGGCAACGTCGCTCGCGAGTTCGTCGCCGCCTGCCGCAACGGCCTGGACGAGCTCGAAGCGACGCTCGACGACGAGCAGTTCGAAGCGGCCGTCTCGATGCTCCAGCACGCGGAGAACATCTACGTGATCGGCGTGCGGCGCTCGTTCGCGGTGGCGAGCTACATCGTCTATGCGTTGCAGCATACGGCCAAGCGCGTCCATCTCGTGTCGGGCTTCGGCGGTATGTTCCGCGAGCAAATGCGCAGCGTGAAGAAGGGCGACGTCGTGATCGCGATCAGCTTCGAGCCCTACGGCCGCGAAACCCAGTATTGCTTGCGCATCGCGCATCACCATCAAGCGCAGACGCTCGTCATCACCGACAGCCGTCTGTCGCCGCTTGCGCGTTATGCCAGCGCGCAACTGTTCGTGAAGGAAGGCAGCGCGTTCGCGTTTCGCGCGCTGACCAGCACCATTTGTCTGTGCCAGGCGCTGTTCGTGGCGCTTGCGTACCGGCTCGAGTTGAACGTTGAAGAATCCAAGGACACAGGAGGATACGATGACTAACACCCGGAGCGGCGCGATCGACGTCGCAGTTTTCGGCGCGGGCCGCATCGGCCGCATTCACGCCGGCAACCTCGCGCGCCATCCCGGCGCGCGGCTCAAGTACGTCGTGGACGTGAATCGCGTCGCGGCAACCGAGCTTGCCGCGCAGTACGGCGCGATGGTGGTCGAGGCCGACGTGGCGCTCGCCGACACGAGCGTCGGCGCGAGCGTGATTTGCTCGAGCACCGATACGCACGCCGATCTGATCGAGCGCTCGGCCGCGTCCGGCAAGCACATCTTCTGCGAAAAGCCCGTCGATCTCGAACTCGAACGCGCGCGTGCCTGCGCGCGCGCCGTCGAGCAAGCGGGCGTCGTGTGCATGATCGGCTTTCAGCGCCGCTTCGATCCGACCTTTGCGGCCGTCAAGGCGCGTATCGATGCGGGCGAGATCGGCACGCCGGAGATGCTCGTCGTTACGAGCCGCGATCCGGGCGCGCCGCCCGTCGAGTACATCCGTCGCTCCGGCGGCATCTTCAAGGACATGCTGATCCACGACTTCGACATTTTCCGCTGGATTCTCGACGACGAAGCGCTGACGGTCCATGCGAACGGTAGCTGCTTGACCGATCCCGCGATTGCCGATGCGGGCGACGTCGATTGCACCGCCGTGACGATCCGCACGAAGCGCGGCCGCCTGTGTCAGATCAACACGACGCGCCGCGCGGCTTATGGCTACGACCAGCGCTTCGAGGTGCTCGGCAGCGCCGGGATGCTGCAAGCCGGCAACGTGCGGCCGACCGAAGTGGTGTCCTACACGGCGACCGCGGTATCGAGCGACGTGCCCGAGGCCTTCTTCCTCGAGCGCTATCGCGCGGCCTATGCCAGCGAGGTCGCGCATTTCTTCGATGCCGTGACGCAAGGCGCGCCGGTGCGTACGACGATCGCCGACGGCGTGAAAGCGCTCGAATTGGCCGAGGCGGCCACGCGTTCGTGGCGGGAAGGGCGCATCGTCACGCTTGGTGAATAAGGCGGCGAGCAAGACGAATCGGCGGCACGGATGCGTCCTTCGCGGCGCGCTCGTGCCCCGGCTCAGAGCATAAAACGATAGCGGCAAGGAGCGAGACAGTGACGACGATGGCAAAGCGCGGGCCGGTCAGAATCGGCATCGCGGGATTGGGCCGGCTAGGCAAGCGGCATGCGACGAACCTCGCTTACCGCGTGCCGGGCGCGGTACTGGCGGCGGCGTGCAGCCCGGTGGACGAGGAACTCGACTGGGCCCGCGAGACCCTCGCCGAACCGCGGCTTTATTCGGACTACGAAGCAATGCTTGCCGATCGCGAGCTCGACGCCGTGTGGCTCGTTACGCCGTCCTCGTTGCATGCCGATCAAATCGTGGCGGCGCTGCGAGCCGGCAAACACGTGTTCTGCGAGAAGCCGCTTTCGCTCGATGTAGCCGAGTGCGAGCGCGTGCTGGCCGTGGCACGCGAATATCCGCATCTGGAGGCGACGATCGGTTTCATGCGCCGCTTCGACCCAAGCTACCGCGACGCTTACGAAAAGGCCGCCGCGGGCGCGATCGGGCGACCCTTCATGGTCCGTTCGCAAACGACCGACCAAAACGATCCCGAAGGTTTCTTCGTTCGTTTTGCGCCGACCTCCGGCGGTATCTTCCTCGATTGCACCGTCCACGATATCGACGTGGCGCGCTGGTTCTTCGGCGGCGCGCGGGCCACGCGCGCGTTTGCGACGGGGACGATCGCGTTGCATGAAGGGTTGCGCGCATGCGGCGACGTCGATAACGGCGTGGGCGTGGTCGAATTCGAAGGCGGGCGGCTAGCCGTGTTTTATGCGTCGCGCACGATGGCTCACGGCAACGATACGCAAAGCGAGGTGATCGGTACGAGCGGGGCGCTCGAGATCGGCCACGATCCGCGCAAGAACCGCGTGCAGATTTACGAGGCGGGCGGCGTGCGCAGCGAAAGCACGCCGACGTTCTTCGATCGTTTCGAAGACGCGTTCCTGCACGAAGCGAACGCATTCGTGCAAGCTGTCGCGGCGCGTTTGGCGGGCGGGGCAAGCGCCGCGGCGGCCGGTGCCACGCTGGCCGATGCGCTCGAGGCCACCCGCATCGGCAATGCGCTGCGGCAAGCGTGCGCAAGCGGACTGCCGGTCACGCTGTAACGGCGAGCGGTAGACGAGTGCCGCACGCCGGAGCGCGGGGAGGACGGCTAGGGTAAAATTCGTGCTTTTGCGGCGTGCTCGATCGCGCGCCGTATCGAGCGCCGCATGCGGGGCGCTTCATTGCAAAGGCCGATTGTCGATGGAAATTCATAAGGAAGTCGATGCGCGCGGATTGACCTGTCCGCTGCCGATCTTGCGCGCCAAGAAGGCGTTGGCGGATATGACCAGCGGTCAAATCCTCAAGGTCCTGGCAACCGACCCGGGATCGCAGCGCGACTTTGCCGCATTCGCCAAACAAACGGGCAACGAAATCGTCGAGAGTTCGACGCAAGACAAAACCTTCATCTTCCTGATGCGCCGCCGCTGAGCGCGTGTCGTCCTCCCAATCCGATCCGATCCCGAGCCCGAGGCGGCACGCGCCTCTCGCGTTCGTTTGCTCATCGCCGCCGCTTACCGCGCCGTTTACCGTTTAGCTAGACGAATCGCCGGCGGCGGCTCGATGCGTCGCGCGTAGGTGCTTTTTTTCTCGTTTCTTTTGACTGGCGCTAGTCGAACGGCGACTGGCGAACGGCACTTTCGGGCCGTTCGCCTATGCGGTATCAGCATCTAGGAAACGGCTCGACTCGTTCGTCGATTCGGCTTTGACGGCGCTAACCGGCATTTCTACGATTGGAGCGTGTATTTTCGTTTCAGGCGATTGTCGTTTCTTACGGTAAGGAGCCCACGTCCATGGAGCGCAATGCCGCAGCCGGCTTTACAGGCGCATATCGCGATGGCGCGTCGTTCGCGAATCCGCTCGGCAACGGTTATCGCTGGTATCTGCCCTGGCTAATGCGCTTCAACGCGCCCGATAGTTGGAGCCCGTTTGGTGCCGGGGGGCCCAATGCGTATGCCTACTGCGCGGCCGACCCGATCAACCGCAGCGATCCCAGCGGGCATATGCGGACGGGCCTTTCGGACATATCGCAGGACCTGACGTCGCAGGCATCGAATATCGCGGACCAGGTCACGACGCGCAGCGGGACGCGGGAGGCAGGATCGTCGCTCGCGGCCGACGCGTCGGAGCGGGCCGCCCAGGACTCGACGGATAGCACACCGTCGACGAGCGGGGATACGAACGTGCCGGCGAGCAGGGGCGCACCGGGCGCCATGCGCGGCTCCGTACTCAGTAGGAGGCGGGCGCGTTTCAACGTGGGGCCATTGGCCGTCCCGACCGGTTCGAGCGAGGGCCCGCCCGTGCTTGGAGAGGTCGCCGAATCGATGAGGCGGTATCGGAGAGGTGCCGTCGACATCGAAAGTCGCGCAACCGCTCTCGAGACGCAATGGATCAGTCTGGTGCGCGACTCGCGCAGCGAACGAGGAGAGCTTGGAAGGCCGGAATCAACTGTGGCGCATCTGGCCAGACAGGCGGTGCAACGTCTCCTGGAAGACACCAACGGCCTTCTCGGGGACTTACATGAGCTTCAAATGCGACTGGGCCAAAACCCGGGTGAATTCACGAATCAACAGGCGGAAATACAAAGCCTTCAGGGAAGGCTCGCCCCGATCGCCGGACGGGTCAGCCGTCTGAATGGCAGATTGCGGCTAGAGATCAATCAGAGCAGCGAATCCGCATTTAGATTCAATCTAAATCGGAACGAGAACTGAATGACGATTTTCGTGCTCGGCCGGACGAATCGGCAGCGGGGAACCGCCGGATGATCGCGGAAGGGCCGCCGCCAAAAACATAGGGCTGCAGCGCGTGAGCGTCTGCAGCCCTTATGCGTCGATCGACGAAAACGCGCGTCAGCTATCCATCACCGGAGAGCGCGTGCGCAGATAGTGATCGAACTCTTCGGCCACTTCGGGATGGCGCAGCGCGAACTCGACGGTCGCCTTCAGATAGCCGAGCTTGCTGCCGCAGTCGAAGCGCGTGCCGTGGTACTTGTAGGCCAGCACTTGCTCGTCGCCGAGCAGCGACTGAATGCCGTCGGTCAGTTGAATCTCGCCGCCCGCGCCGGGCTTGAGCGCGCGCAGATGATCGAAGATGCGCGGCTTGAGCACGTAGCGGCCCACGACGCCGAGGTTCGACGGCGCCACTTCCGGCGCCGGCTTCTCGACGATGCCCGACATCTTGATGATCGCGTCTTCCCACTCCTTGCCGTCGACGATACCGTACGAGCGCGTCTCTTGCGGCGGGATCTCTTCGACGCCGATGACCGAGCTATGGTAATGATCGAACACGTCGATCATCTGTTTCATGACGGGCGGCTCGGCGTAGAGCAAGTCGTCCGCGAGCATGACGGCGAACGGATTGTCGCCGACGAGCTTCTCGGCGCACAGCACCGCGTGGCCCAGGCCGAGGGCCTCGGGCTGGCGCACGTAGAAGCAATCGACGTGGCTCGGCTTGATGCTGCGCACGAGTTCGAGCAGCTTTTCCTTGCCGCGCGCCTCGAGTTCGGCCTCGATCTCGTACGACTTGTCGAAGTGATCCTCGATCGCGCGCTTGCTGCGCCCGGTCACGAAAATCATTTCGGTGATGCCGGCGGCCATGGCTTCCTCGACCGCGTATTGAATCAACGGTTTGTCGACAATCGGCAGCATCTCTTTCGGGCTAGCCTTGGTGGCCGGAAGAAAGCGCGTGCCGAGGCCTGCGACGGGAAAGACTGCCTTGGTGACTTTTAGCATGGCGTTACCCTAGTTGTACTGGTGGGACCACGTGCCCAATCGATGCAAACGGTCAAGCGGGCAGGCGTGCCAATTGCGCGCTGAGCTTGGCAATGGTGTCCCGGTATTGTGACAGCCTTTTCTGCTCTTGCTCTACGACGGCAGCCGGTGCTTTTGCGACAAAAGCCTCGTTTCCGAGCTTCGCCGCGCACTTGACGATTTCCGCGTCGAGCCGAGCAATTTCCTTGCCCAGCCGCTCGCGCTCCGCCGCGACGTCGATTTCGACGAGCAAAGCGAGCTTATCGCCACCGACGATGGCGATCGGCGCGCCTTGCGATTGCGCGTCGAGCGTCGCCTCGTCGGCCACGATCCGCACTTCCGACAAACGCGCGAGCGCTTGTGCGTAGGGTGCGAACGTCTGCCACTGACTTGCATCGCCGTGCACCAGCAAAGGGACCTTCGTTGCGGGCGATAGGTTCATTTCACCGCGTAAATTTCTGCAACCATCGATCGCGCTCTTCAAGCTCGAGGCCCAATGCTCGGCATTTTCGTCGATTTTTTTCTCTTCGGCGCGCGGGTAAGGTTGCACCATGATCGAGGCCGCGCCGGTCTTCGGGTAGGCGTCGGTCAACGGCGCCACCTTTTGCCAAAGCGCTTCCGTGATGAACGGAATGACCGGGTGCGCAAGACGCAGCACCGTTTCGAGTACGCGAAGCAACGTGCGGCGCGTGGCGCGCTGCTGCTCGGGCGTGCCGTTTTGGATCTGGACCTTCGCGAGTTCGAGGTACCAGTCGCAGTACTCGTCCCACACGAATTTGTAGATCGTGTTGGCGACGTTGTCGAGACGATAGTCGGCAAAGCCCTTTTCGACTTCAACCTCCGCGCGCTGCAACAGCGAGACGATCCAGCGGTCGGCTTGCGAGAAGTCCGTATAGCCGCCCGGGCCGCAGTCGCCGGGTTCGCAAGCGCCGGGCTTCGAAAAGCCGCAATCGTGTCCTTCGCAATTCATCAGCACGAAGCGCGTGGCGTTCCACAGCTTGTTACAGAAATTGCGATAGCCCTCGCAACGCGCCAAATCGAAATTGACGTTGCGCCCGAGCGTGGCCATCGAGGCCATCGTGAAACGCAGCGCGTCGGTGCCGAACGCGGGAATGCCTTCGGGGAATTCTTTTCGAGTTTTTTTCTCGATCGTCGCGGCTTGCTTAGGATTCATCAGACCCGTCGTGCGCTTGGCGACGAGCGTTTCCAGATCGATGCCGTCGATGATGTCGATCGGGTCGAGCGTATTGCCCTTGCTCTTGGACATCTTCTGGCCTTCGTGGTCCCGCACGAGGCCGTGCACGTACACGGTATGGAACGGTACCTTGTCCGTGAAGTGCATCGTCATCATGATCATCCGCGCCACCCAGAAGAAAATGATGTCGAAGCCCGTGACGAGCACCGACGACGGCAGGAATGCCGCCAGCTCCTTCGTCTCGTTCGGCCAGCCGAGCGAGGAGAACGGGACGAGCGCGGACGAGAACCACGTGTCGAGGACGTCGTCGTCGCGTTTGAGCGCGCCCGTATAGCCGCGCGTTTTCGCTTGCGCGAGCGCCTCGTCTTCGGTGCGGGCGACGAACACCTCGCCGTTCTCGCCGTACCAGGCGGGAATTTGATGGCCCCACCATAGTTGCCGCGAAATGCACCAGTCTTGGATGTTTTCGAGCCACTGGTAATAGGTGGTCGTCCAGTTCTCGGGGACGAACGCGATCTCGCCGCCCCGCACGACGTCGAGCGCGACCTCGGCGATCGACTTGCCCGGATGGTACGTGCCTTCGGGAGCCGGCTTGCTCATCGCGACGAACCATTGGTCGGTCAGCATCGGCTCGAGCACGACGCCCGTGCGGTCGCCGCGAGGCACCATGAGCCGGTGATCCTTGACCGATTCGAGCAGACCGAGCGCATCCAGATCGGCGACCACGCGCTTGCGCGCGTCGAAGCGATCGAGGCCGCGATAGGCGACGGGCGCGTTGTCGTTGATCTTCGCTTCGAGCGTGAGGATTTCGATTTGCGGCAGGCCGTGGCGCTGGCCGACTTGATAGTCATTGAAATCGTGCGCCGGCGTGACCTTGACCACCCCCGTGCCGAACTCGCGCTCGACGTAGTCGTCCGCGATGATGGGGATCTCGCGGTCGCTCAGCGGCAGCTTGACCATGCGGCCGATCAGATGCGCATAGCGCTCGTCCTCGGGGTGAACCATCACGGCGACGTCGCCGAGCATCGTTTCCGGACGCGTCGTGGCCACGGTGAGATGGCCGCTGCCGTCGGCGAGCGGATAGCGGATGTGCCAGAGGTGGCCGCTTTCCTCCTCGCTCGCCACTTCGAGGTCGGAGACGGCCGTCATCAGCTTCGGGTCCCAATTGACGAGCCGCTTGCCGCGGTAGATCAGGCCCTGCTCATACAACCGGACGAAGACGTCGCTCACGACCTTGGACATCTTCTCGTCCATCGTGAAGTACTCGCGCGACCAGTCGATCGATGCGCCCAGGCGCCGAACCTGGTTCGTGATCGTCGAGCCCGATTGCTCTTTCCATTCCCAGACGCGTTCGACGAACTTTTCGCGTCCGAGATCGTGACGCGATACACCTTGCTGGTCGAGTTGGCGTTCGACGACGATCTGGGTCGCGATGCCCGCGTGATCCGTACCCGGCAGCCACAGCGTGTTGGCGCCGCGCATGCGGTGATAGCGCGTGAGGCTGTCCATGATCGTCTGGTTGAACGCATGACCCATGTGCAGCGTGCCGGTGACGTTAGGCGGCGGCAGTTGGATCGAGAAGTTCGATTGCGCTTCGTCGGGGCGTGCCGGGTCGGGCGCGAAGGCCGGCTGCGCGTATCCGCGTTTTTCCCACTCGGGGCCCCAGTGGGCCTCGATCGTCTGGGGCTCGAAACTTTTCGCCAGCGTGGTGTCGGTCATAGTTGGAAATCCGCCGAAAAATGCCTGAGGTGATATGGGTGATCCGGGTAGGAACCTGCGCGTAGCCGCGGCCGGCTCGGGTCTGCAAGTCCGAAACCGTCAATTATAAGGGGAGGGGCGATGCCTTCGGCGCGCGGCCTTATAATGATGGGCTCGCAAAGCGTTGCCGCACGCGGCATTGCACGCTCCTCCCGCACGCTGAAGAACCGCTTCCTCCATGCCAGAACTGCTCGCCAATCTGAATCCCGAACAATACGCGGCCGTCACGCTGCCGAACGAACCGGCATTGATCCTGGCGGGGGCGGGCAGCGGCAAAACGCGCGTGCTCATCACCCGCATCGCCTGGCTGATCCAGCAAGGGTACGCCTCGCCGGCCACTGTCCTGGCCGTGACCTTCACGAACAAGGCGGCGCGCGAAATGATGAGCCGGCTGTCGGCACTGTTGCCGATCGATACGCGGGGGATGTGGATCGGCACGTTCCACGGCCTGTGCAATCGGATGCTGCGGGCCCACCATCGCGATGCGGGGCTGCCCGCGACCTTCCAGATCCTCGATACGGCCGATCAGCTCTCCGCGATCAAGCGGCTGATGAAGGGTCTGAACGTCGACGACGAAAAATACCCGGCGAAGAACCTGCAATACTTCATCAACAATGCGAAGGAGCAGGGGCTGCGCCCCGACCAGGTCGACGCGACCGATAGCTTCAATCTGAAATTCGTCGAGTTGTACCGCGCGTACGAGCAGCAGTGCCAGCGCGAGGGCGTCGTCGATTTTCCCGAGTTGCTGCTGCGCTGCTATGAGCTGCTCGCGCACAACGCGCCGTTGCGCGCCCATTACCAGGCCCGCTTCAAGCAGATTCTCGTGGACGAGTTCCAAGACACGAACAAGCTGCAATACGCCTGGCTCAAGCTGCTCGCGGGGCAGAGCAACGCCATTTTCGCCGTGGGCGACGACGATCAGTCGATCTATGCGTTCCGGGGCGCGAACGTCGGCAACATGCTCGATTTCGAGCGCGAGTTCAACGTCCGCAACCTGATCAAGCTCGAACAGAACTATCGCTCTCACGGCCACATCCTCGATACCGCCAATGCACTGATCGCGCACAACTCGCGGCGGCTCGGCAAGAACCTGCGCACGGACGCGGGGCACGGCGAGCCCGTGCGCGTCTACGAGGCGGCCACCGATTCGCAAGAGGCCGGTTGGATCGTCGAGGAAATTCGCGCGCTGATCAACACGGGTCTGACGCGCGGCGAAATCGCGGTGCTCTACCGCAGCAATGCGCAATCGCGCACGATCGAGCATGCGCTCGTGAATGCCGGCATCGCTTATCGCGTCTACGGCGGTCTGCGCTTTTTCGAGCGGCAGGAAGTCAAGCACGCGCTGGCGTATCTGCGTCTGATCGACAATCCGAACGACGATACGGCGTTCGCGCGCGTGGTCAACTTCCCGACGCGCGGCATCGGCGCGCGCTCGATCGAGCAATTGGCCGATGCCTCGCGGCTGTACGGCTGTTCGATGGCGGCCGCGATTCCCTACGTGACGGGCAAGGCCGGCACGAGTCTCGGTTCGTTCGCGACTCTCGTCGCGAAAATGCGAGCCGAAACGGAGCGCATGAGCTTGCCCGAGACGGTCGAATACGTGGTGCGCGTCAGCGGCTTGGCCGAGTTCTATCAGAACGAGCGCGAAGGTCAGGACCGGCTCGAAAACTTGCAGGAACTCGTAAATGCGGCCACGGCGTTCGTGAGCGAGGAAGGTTATGGACTCGACACGCCCGCGCGTTCGATTCGCCTTGCACCCGGCGCGACGGCGGCGCCCGAACTCGCCGCGGCCTCGATCGACGACGAGACCGTGGTGCTCGACGCCGCGAGCTTCGGCGATCCCGCGCAAAACCCCGACACGATGACGCCGCTCGCGGGCTTCTTGTCGCATGCCTCGCTCGAGGCCGGCGAGAGCCAGGCGCAAGCGGGACAAGATGCCGTGCAATTGATGACGGTCCATGCGGCGAAGGGGCTCGAATTCACGGCCGTCTTCATCACGGGGCTGGAGGAAGGGCTCTTCCCGCACGAGAACAGCGCGAAGGAATCCGACGGTCTCGAAGAGGAGCGGCGGCTCATGTACGTCGCGATCACGCGCGCGAAGGAGCGGTTGTACCTCTCGTTGGCGCAAAGCCGCATGCTGCACGGGCAGACGCGCTACAACGTGCGTTCGCGCTTCTTCGACGAGTTGCCCGAGGGCACGCTGAAGTGGCTGACGCCGAAAGCTGAGGCGGGATCGCGCTGGGGCGGCCGATCGGACAATGCCGGTTGGGGGCGCGATTGGTTCGCCCGGCCCGATCGCGGCGGTCCTTCCGCGCAATTCGAGGCGGCGCCGCTGCCGGCGTTCGCGAACGAACAGCGCGCCGCGGATACGGGCTTTCGCGTCGGGCAGCAAGTGTTTCACACGAAGTTCGGCGAGGGGGCGATCACGGCGCTCGAAGGCAGCGGCGGCGATGCGCGCGCGCAAGTGCGCTTCAAGCGGCACGGCGAGAAGTGGCTGGCCTTATCGGTCGCCAAGCTGCAAGTGATCGAATGACGCCTTCGCGCTTTAGCCGAGCCGGCATGTCTCGCCCCGGCGGCAAGCGCGGGTTGGAAGTGACTTTGAACAAACCATGATGAGCACCCAAAACAAGTACGACGATCAAGGGGCCGCGCGCCGGTTAGGTGTATTGGCGGCGCTGCCGCAAGAGCTCGGCGATCTTGTCGAGGCGATGCGTGCGGAAGGCGATATGCGGACCGTCGCGTTGGGGCGGCGCGATTATCACGTCGGCACGGCTTATGGCGTGCCGTGTGTGGTGACGCTGGCGCGCGTCGGCAAGGTCGCGGCCGCCGCGACGGCCAGCGCATTGATTCATGTCTTCAACGTCGATGCAATGGTCTTTACGGGCGTGGCCGGCGGGGTCGGCCGCGGCGTGCGGGTAGGCGATATCGTCGTTGCCGATTCGTTGCTGCAGCACGATATGGATGCTTCGCCGCTCTTTCCGCGCTACGAGGTGCCGTTGCTCGACCAGGCGCGCTTTCCCACCCATGCGCCGCTGGCCGATGGGCTTGCGGCCGCTTGCGAGCGCTTCGTTGCCGAGGCGGGGCCGGCGCTGGGCGAGCGCTTCGGATTCGAGGCGCCGCGGGTCCATCGCGGCTTGATCATCAGTGGCGACCGTTTCGTGTCCAGCGCGAACGAAGTGCGCGCATTGAGCGAGGCGTTGCCGGAGGCGATGGCGGTCGAAATGGAAGGGGCGGCAATGACGCAAGTCTGCTACGAGCACGACGTGCCATGTGCGATCGTGCGAACGATTTCGGATACGGCGGATGACCACGCGACCGCCTCGTTCTCCACCTTCTTGACCGATATCGCCGGGACGTATTCTTCAGGCGTACTTGGGCATTTCTTGCGCGAGTACGCCGCGGCCGAAGGCGCGGGCGCCTAACGACATCGGGGCCGGTCGCGCCTATCTCGCGCATCCGAGCTTCGCATACTCGGTCTCCAAGCTCGTTTGCTTGTCGGCGAACCGTCCGTCATTCGGCCCCAGCGCGGTGTTCGCCGATCGCGGACCGGGGCTAGCATGGGCATCGGGGCCGACGGTACGGCTGCCGCGCCTATCCATCACCGCTTGACTGATCGCCGCATCCAGCGCGGCGCACCGTTTTTTGGGCGTCGACAACGCTTCCGACATCGCGCGCTCGATATTGCGCTCGGGCGGTGCATGTCGATCGAGGTCGATGACCCAATTCGGCTGCGCGTACTTGACGAGGCCGCTTTCGAACAATGCATTCGCTAGCACGAGCGCGTGTTCCCCGGTAATGGAGCCGACCTTGAAGAGCGTGCCGCTAGCGATCGGTTCGGCGCGCAGGCGGCGTTCGGCCAGCCATGCTCGCACGGGCGCCAGGCTCGCACCGTCGTCGAGTGCGAACACGATGCCGGGAGCTTGCCTCATGAGTCTCGAAGCGCGAGGATTTGCGCCGGTCGAGTACGCGGTGAGCGGTGGACCGCCGGCGTCGCCGCGTTCGGCGCTTGCCGGGTCGGACGCAGAATCGCGCGCCGCTCGAAGCTTCGTTGCGGGGCCGCTCGGTGCTCTATCCAATTGCGGCTGGCGAAATAGCGGTGTTTTGGTCGCGCCGTCGTACCAATACAGCGGTTGCGTTGCAGCTTTCGCGGCGATGCCGGCGGATACTCCGATGCAGACGAGCGCGGCAGCGCATGGGGTGAGCCAACCGAATTTGCGCATAGGTTCCGTCGACTAAGTGATGTGAAGGGCGGCGTTGCGCAGCCGTACCGGCACGCCCGTGCCGAGCGCGTCCTCGATGCGCAGCGTCCAGACGCCGGTGGCCGGCTCGTCGAGCGCGGTGACGGCATGTGTGCTGTAGCGGTGGCTGATGCTCGCGGTGCCGCACGCATCGGCCGTTTCGCCGCGCAGATCGAACGACGCGGCGCAGTTCGCGTATTCGGGGCTGAGGACGATTTCCGTGCCGCTGGGGGATTCGAGCGTGACGCGTAGCGCCCGGAAATTCGGATGTTCGAGTGTGAGGTCGGCTTCGAGAAACTCGACGGTGCGATTGCCGCAGCCCATGAAGATCGACTGTTCGACGGCGCCCGCCGCAGCCTTGTCCTCGCTTGCGTTGCCCGATCCGCTGCATGTTGTCGCCCAAAAGCCGGCCGACGATCCACCCACCGATATGAACCGCTGCGCGTAGGACACGGCGGCGTCCGCATCCACCAAGCCAAACCCGTAGCGCGTGCTGTATTGGTATTTGCGGCCCGTATGAGGGTTGTGTGCGCCCGTCTTGATCCATTCGGCGGCCGGATCTTGCGCCATCGATGGAAGGATGCGCGCGGTGCGGGCTAGGATGAGCCGGACGTCGCGCCAGGTCAGGTTGGGGTTGGCCTGCAACATCAGCGCGACGACGCCGGATACGGCGGGGGCGGCGGCGGACGTGCCGCCGAAGTCGTGACCGTATCGGCCGAAGGTTTCGGTGGTGGTGATCCCGGGCGTAGGGGCGCTGCCTTCGATGTTCGACGTGTCGTTGCTCGGGGCGCAGACGAGCAGATTCGAGCCGTTGGCCGAATACGCCGATGCCACGCCACGTGCGTTGACCGCGCAGACGATCAGCGCTTGTTTCGTGCGATGACCGTAGAAATTGCTGGGCGTGTAATCGGGCGTGCGTTTGCCCGACAGGAAGAACTCGATTTCATCGTGGTGGTGGTTGCCGCCAGAGAAGATATAGACGATGCCTTTGCCGGCGCGGCCTTGGTCCACGCCTCGGCGGAGGATCTCGGCCAGCATCGGATAAGGGGGGGCGGGCATGCCCCCACTCGCGGGTCCCCAGCTATTGTTCGAGATGGCAATGGTGTTGTCGCGAATGCCGCGGCCCAGCGCATCGACGACATCGGACAAATACTGGGTGGTGAGGACATTCAAGCCGGCCAACTTGGCGCCCGGCGCGACGCCGACGCCCCCGATCCCGTTGCGCGCGGCCGCGATCACACCCGCTACCGACGTACCGTGCGACGAACCCTGTTCGGCCGGCGTCGGGTCGACCGCGCCCGTGCGGTAGTTGAAGCTGAGCCCGGGCGCGATGTTGGCCCGTAAATCCTGGTGTCCGATCTCCACGCCGTTGTCCAGCACGGCCACAGTCACGCCCGTGCCGTCGAAGCCGCGCCGCCAAACGGGTGCGACGTTCAAGTCGACGCCGCGCAAACCGTGCAGCGCCGCGGTTGGGTGACCGCTTTGGCCGGTATTGACGAGATGCCACTGAAAGGGGAAGAGCGGATCTTCGCGGGCGCCCGCGGTTACGGCCGGCGGCGCAGCCGTATCGCCGGCGCTTCCGCCTCCGCAGGCCGCTAGGCAGGCGGCGAAAGCGGCCGACATCGTCACGACGGCGAAGGATTTCGATGCGGCGGGAAGGCGGGGGCCGCGCTCGAAAACGATCATCTACGACTCCTTTGCGATGGCGAGAAAGACTCGGGTGTCGAAAGGTAATCGTTGCGTCCGCGCATCCGTTAGGCGGACGGAAGTTTCAGACCGAATGACCCCACGCAGGCGTGGGGCCGTCGATAAAGGTCAGCCGCGTGCCGGCCGTTTTTGTTCGATGTTGGGCAGGAACATCGTCAGGATGCCGATCAGCGGCAAGAACGAACAGACCTTGTAGACGAAGCCGATGCTCGTGGCGTCGGCCAGGTCGCCGAGCACGGCCGCGCCCACGCCGCCGAGGCCGAACGCGAAGCCGAAGAACAGCCCCGCGACCATGCCGACGTTGCCGGGAATGAGTTCTTGCGCATAGACGATGATGGCCGAGAACGCGGAGGCGAGCACGACGCCGATAACGACCGTGAGCACGCTCGTCCAGAACAGATTGGCATACGGCAGCATCAGCGTGAACGGTGCGACACCGAGGATGGATGCCCAGATGACGTACTTACGGCCGATACGGTCGCCGATCGGCCCGCCGATGATCGTGCCCGCGGCCACGGCGGCCAGGAACACGAACAGGTGGATCTGGGCGGCCTGCACCGAGAGGTGGAACTTGTCGATGAGATAGAACGTGAAGTAGCTGTTCAGGCTCGCGAGGTAGAAGTATTTCGAGAACACGAGCAGTACGAGCACGCCGACGGCGAGCGCCACGCGCGATTTGGGCAGCGTCGGATGGGTCGCCTTGGTGGCCGCCTTTTTCTTCGTGGCCGGATGCCGGCTGTACCACCGGCCGATGTTGAAAAGCACGACGATCGCGACGAGCGCGGCCACCGAGAACCAGGCGATGCTGCGCTGACCATGCGGGATGACGATGAGCGCGGCGAGCAGCGGCCCGAGCGAGGAGCCGGCATTGCCGCCCACTTGGAACAGAGACTGCGCGAGCCCATACCGGCCGCCCGAGGCCATGCGCGCGACGCGCGAGGACTCCGGGTGGAACACCGAGGAGCCGCAACCGACGAGCGCGGCCGCGGCGAGCAGCACGCCGAAGTTCGGCGCGACCGACATCAGCACGAGCCCGCTCAGCGTGAAGCCCATGCCGACGGGCAGTGAGTACGGTTGCGGACGCTTGTCCGTGTAAAGCCCGATGAGCGGTTGGAGCAGCGAGGCCGTAATTTGATACGTGAGCGTGATGAGACCGATCTGCGCGAACGACAGCAAAAAGTTCTGCTTGAGCATCGGGTAGATCGCCAGGATCAACGACTGGATCATGTCGTTGAGCAGATGCGAGAAGCTGATCGCGCCGAGCACGGTATAGGCGGTGCGGGAAACCCCGCCGGCCGGCGCGTGAGCCTGAGCCGGTATGGGCGTTGCCGGGTCCCCGGCAAGGGTATTTTTCTGAATACTCGTTTGCATCGTGGGCACTTTAAGGAAAGAAAAAACGGTGCGCGCCGCGTGGGAGCGGCGCGCCGGCATCGATTCGTCAGTAGGATGTGCATCGAGTGTAATTTGTCTTGAAAACAATAATCGGACAAAGTTTGTCGCGTATGAGACATTGCGTGGGCCGCTCGATCGGGTACAAGACCAGCGGGGGCGGACCGATCGTCGCGCGCAAGCCTCATTTCGCCGCATTGTCTTTTTGACCGGTTATAAAGGCGTCGGCAGAGCCATCGGCGCGTCACGAGCGCCCGGTACCGGGTTTACATAGATGATCGCGCACTAAAGAAGTGCGGCAGAAATGCCGTTGTCCCGAGAAGGTCATCTTAGGATTCACGTCGTCCAACCCACGGCGGCGAGTGATTAAAAGAAGGGGGTTTCATATGAAGGCAGTTTCGCTGGGCAAACGTTCGAGCGCGGGGTTCGTGGCGGACGGCACCGGGGCGGGCGGTCGGTCCCAAAAGCGCACGGCGAAGTCGAAGCTCAATGCCTTATCGGTCAAAGCTTCGCTGCGTTTGGCATTTGCCATCGTGCTCGTCGGCACATTCTTGATCGGCGTGTTCTCGCTGATGCAGATCGAGCGTTTGAACGGCTCGACCCAATCGATTTACGAACAGGGGCACGTCGCGAGCCGCGCGGTCGAGGAAGTGCGCGCGAACGTGTTGCGCGCGAGCCGCGCGCAAAAGATGCTGCTGACGGCGACGACGGCCAAAGAGCGCGACGAACTCGGCGAGGACGTCGAAAAGGGCCTCGGCGCGATCAACGGCGAGCTCGATACGCTGCAGAAATACACCGGTGCGTCGGACGCCGAAGGTATCGCCGAGCAAAAGAAGTTCTCGCAAGCCGTTGGCGCTTGGGCCGGCCATCTGCGCACGTTCGTGACGCTTGTCAAAGCTCAGTCGCTCGACCTGTCGCAAATGAACTGGCAGGTCGGGATGCAAGACGTGTCGCTGCTCGTCGAGACGGGCAAGCTCGAGAAACTCGTCGATGAACTCGTCGAGCGCCGCGGCACCGCGGCGAAGGCGACGATCGCCGCCTCGGCCTTCATCTTCAAATCCTCGTTCGTCATGATTGCCGCGATGACGGTCGCGCTGATCCTGGTGGCGTTCGTCGTCAGCGAGTGGGTGGTGCGCCGCCTCACGCGCCAGCTCGGCGGCGAGCCGGGGTACGCCAAGGAGATCGCGAGCCACATCGCGGCGGGCGATCTGTCGAGCAATATCCGGCTCGGCAAGAAGGACAACTCGAGCGTGCTTTACGCGCTGACGGAAATGCAGACCGGGCTGGCCGCCACCGTCGGCGAGATCGCCGCCAGCGCCGAGGCGATTTCCTCGGCCGCGGGCGAGATTTCGATGGGCAACCTCGATTTGTCGCAGCGCACGGAACAGCAAGCCGTTTCGCTCGAGCGCACCGCAACGAGCATGGAGGAGCTGACCTCGACGGTGAAGCAGAACGCCGACAACGCGAAGCAGGCGAGTACGCTCGCCAACAACGCGTCCGAGATCGCGTCCACCTGCGGCGACGTGGTGTCGCGCGTCGTCACGACGATGGGCGAGATCAACGACAGCGCCAAGAGTATCGGCGACATCATCGGCGTGATCGACGGCATCGCGTTCCAAACCAACATCTTGGCGCTGAACGCCGCCGTGGAAGCGGCGCGTGCGGGCGAGCAAGGCCGCGGCTTCGCGGTCGTGGCCGGTGAAGTGCGCTCGCTCGCGCAGCGCAGCGCGGCGGCGGCCAAGGAGATCAAGACGCTCATCAATACCTCGCTCGAGCGCGTGGCGAACGGTTCCTCGCTCGCGAGCGATGCCGGGCAGACGATGGACGAGGTGGTCAAGGCGGTCAAGCGCGTGACCGACATCATGGGCGAGATTTCCGCGGCGTCTTCCGAGCAAAGCGCGGGCATCGAGGAAGTCAATCGCGCGGTCACGCAAATGGACGCGGGCACGCAGCAAAACGCCGCGCTCGTCGAAGAGGCGACGGCCGCCGCGCGCTCGCTCGACGATCAGGCCAAGGCGCTCAAGCGTCTCGTGGGGCAGTTCAAGCTGAGTGCGGGACGCTGACGCCCGGCTGGGTGAACGAACGAAAAAATGGGCCGCGAAAGCGGCCCATTTGCGTTGGGACGACCGGCATCGCCGATTCCGGGGGCTAGCGTTCGACTTTCGACGCTGGGCGCGGCGCGGCGGGCATCGTGCTCGCCGCCGGCGAAACGACCACCGTGCACGTGGTACCGGCGGCGAGCACGATGCCGTCGGGGACGCGATCGATATGAATCCGCACGGGCACGCGCTGCGCGAGCCGCACCCAGTTGAAGGTCGGATTCACGTCGGCAACGAGCTCGCGGCTTTGCGGATTGTCGCGGTCGTAAATCCCGCGCGAGATGCTTTCCACGTGGCCTTGCAGCACGCCGCCGCTCATGAGGCGGATCTCGGCCTTGTCGCCGATCTTCACGCGCGGCAGCTTCGTTTCCTCGAAGTAGCCGTAGACCCAGAACGAATGGCTATCGACGAGCGCGAGCTTGGGCGTGCCCGCCGTCGCGTAGTCGCCCTTGAACACCGACAAGTTCGTCACGTAGCCGTCGACGGGCGAGACGACGGTGGTGCGCGCGAGATTGAGCTTGGCCGCGTCGAGCGCCGCGACCGCTTGCTGGTACTGCGCCTCGGCGGCGGTGGCCGCGCTCGAGGCGTTTTCCCGGTTCTCCTTCGATACCACCAAGCTATCCATGTCGGCTCGCCGCGCGGCGTCGGCGCGGCGCATCTGCCATTCGGCGCGGCGAGCGGCCACTTGCGCCTGCGCTTGCTCGACGGCCACTTGATAATGCGACGGGTCGATCCGCATCAGCACTTGGCCTTTTTTGACGAGCATGTTGTCCGCGACCGGCAGCTCGACGATCGCGCCCGACACGTCCGGCGCCACGTTCACGATCTGGGCGCGTACGCGTCCGTCGCGCGTCCACGGTTCGTCCATGTAATGAACCCAGAGCCGCTGGCCGATCGCCAGCGCGAGCACGAGCACGAGAGCCGTGGCGATGAAACCGATGAGTTGTCGAAGCGTCATGATTGCGGTTTGAAAAAAGCGATCGGCGGAAGAAGAATCAGCGGTACACGGCAAGCCCGAGGGCGCCGCAGATGCATGCGAGCAGGCTCGCGCGAAAGAGCGCGGGGTGCCAGACGAAGCGGTACAAACCGATCTGCGCCAGCAGGCGGTCGGCTAGCCAGGTGAGCGCCGCTCCGCCGATGCAAAGCGGGATCAGTCCGGGAATATAGGCGCCGAGAACGGCAATCTCGCGAGACATGAGGGAAGCTCCTTCAGGCCGGCGCCGCACCATCGCGGCGAGCCTCGCCCGCATAGCGCGCGAGCGGCGATTGGGGGTCGATGAGCGCCGTGCGCACGAAGTGCAGGTAGCTCAGGATGCGTTGCAGGCGGTGCCGGTCCTCGCGCGGCGGCGCGAACGCCGCGAGCGCTTGCTGGGTGGCGGCGATCGCATCGAAATTGGCGGCGAGGGCGGCGTCCAGCCGGGCGTCGGTCGGCCGCGCGAAAAGCGCGGTGAGTGCCTTGGCCGAAGCGGTGATCGCGCGCCGCCAGGGCATGGTCTTCGCGTAGCGCGCATCGCTGGGCAACGCGCCGAGTTCGCGGCGCAGATCGATGACGGCATGCCCCACTTCGAGCACGGCAATGAGCCAAGCGAGCGCGCGGCGCTGCTCGGCCGGATCGTGTTCCATCAACGCATGGGCTTGAAACGCGAGATCGCGGGCGCGGCTCTCGAAGCGCGAGCGGACGCGCGCGAGCGGCGCTTGGCAGGCCCAGACGACTTGGCGCCGCAAGTCCGATACGAGGTGCCGGCGCAACCACGGGGTCGAGGGCGGGAGCAGCACGGCGAACGCGAGTGCGCTCGCCGCCATCGACAAGATCAGCGCGAGGGCATCGTTCGCGTAGCCGGCCGGATCGTAATGCACGAGGTTGTCGGGCCCGGCAAGCACGCAAAAGAAGATGCAATAGCCGGCGCCGTAGCCCACGAGTTTGGGCCGGGTCGTCATCCAGATGCCGAGCGCGAGCGCGGGCGCGAGGGCGGCGCACAGCAACGGGAAGCCGTCGATATATGGGTAGACGCCGAATACGACGATGAACCCGATGAGCGTGGCGAGCGCCGTGCCGAGCGCCATCTGATAGGCCATGCGCGTGGGGCGCGGCGACGACGAGGCAAGCGCGCAGACCGCGGCCGCGTTGAGCACGAGCATCGAGCCGTTGGGCCAAGCCGATGCGATCCAAAACGCGCTCAGCAACGCCATGACGATCGCCCCGCGCACGCCGGCCACGAGCGTGAGCACGGCATTGGTTTTCGGCTCGTAGCGCTCGGGTGTGCGCTCGCGCTCGTGCGTCGCGGCGGCGAGCGAGGCGTAGGTGAGCGCATACGCATGCATGTCGTCGACGAAGCGGTAGAGCAGTTCGGACGCGGTGTCGAAGTCGAGCAGCGGGAATTCGGGCCGCTCGCAGAGCACCGCGCGTTGCTCGCGCACGCGCCGCGGCAGCGCGGCCTTGAACGCTTCGAGCTTGCGCGCCGAGCCGGCGGCGTCGCGCGACGTCAACACCGGCTCTCCGGGCGTGTGCAACAGCGGCGCGAGCTCCTTGAAATAGGGCTCCAGCGCGTCCAAGGCTTGCTGCGCGCCGGCCGCGCGCAGGCGATTCATCAGTTGATGCAGCGCGTGAAAGCGCGTCGAGGCCGTCATGAATTCGCTGTTCAGCCGCGCGAGGCGCCCGCCGCGTCCACGCGATTCCGGGCCCTCGAAGACGGCGACGCTGCGCATCGCCTCGAAGCCGACGATCTCCGCCAGAAATCGCGCGTTGTGCCGTTCGATCTGCGCGCGATCGACGTGTCCCGACAGCGCCGCCGCCACGTATTCGACGAACGCGGAAAAGCGCGCGCGCACCGTCGTGCGCATTTGCGTGCTGGCCTGTTGCGGGAACACGAGCGCGCCGACGAGTCCCGCGCATACGACGCCGAGCGTGACTTCCGCCGCGCGAGTGAGTGCCGATATGAACGCGGTATCGGGGTGCTGCGCCGCGGGGATGCCGATCAGCGCGGCCGTATAGCCCGCAAGCAAGAAGCCGTACGAGCGGAAGTTGCGGTTGCGCGCGGCGCCGGCCGTGCAGATGCCGGTCCACAGCGCCAGCGCGCCGAGAAAGAGTTCGCGCTGAGGCGCGAACACGGCGACCAGCGCGAGCGTCGCAACGAGGCCGACGAGTGTGCCGCCGATCCGGTAGAAGCTCTTGGCGAGGATGGCGCCGCTTTGCGGCTGCATGACGATGAACACCGTCGTCATCGCGGTGCGCGGTTGCGGAAGATCGAGCCGCATCGCGATGCCGAGTGCGAGGAACGCGGCGGCGAGCGCCTTGAACAAGTAGACCCAAGTGAGCCCGTCGGTACGCGCCCAATCGAGAAAGGCGGAGCGTAGGGCGGGCAGCGAGCGCGGCGAGCGCAAGGCGGGATCGGACATGACGGCGATCCTAACGCGCCGGGGCGGGCGCGGCGCCTGCCTCGTGCGCGGCCGTGGCCGTGGTGTCGCTGGGCGCGAGGTGTCCGAGCAGGCGGTCGCCTAGCCCGACCTGCGGCGCGCTGCGCATCGCCTCGGCCTCGGGCCCGTCGGCGGGCACCGTGAGCCCGCCGCCCAACGCGCCCATCAGCGAGGCGTAGGCCGCGAGCCGCGCCGCGCGTACCTGAGCGACGCCTTGCTGCGCACCGAGCCATTGCGTTTCGCTGACGACGACGTTGACGTAGTCGTTCAAGCCCCGCTTGTAGCCGACTTGGGCCAGCCGCAAACTGCGCTCGGCGACGCTGGCCGAACGTTCGGCATCGCTTTGCTGAGTGGCCAGCGAATGCAACTGAACGATCTGATCGGCAATCTGCTTGAGCGCGGCGACGACGGTCGCATCGTAGTGATCGACGGCCTCGTCGTAGCCCGCCGCCGCCGCGCCGAGCCTAGCGCGAAGCGCGCCGCCTTCGAAGATCGGTAAAGAGAGCGCCGGCCCCGCGGTCCAAGCGCCGTTGGCCGCGTGCAGAAACTGAAACAGCGGCCCGCCGGCCGCAAACCCGCCGAGCGACGCCATGAGATTGATGTTGGGGTAGAACGCCGCGTGCGCGACGTCGATGCCGCGCGCGGCGCCCGCCACGGCCCACCGCGCCGCGACGACGTCGGGGCGATGACCGATCAGTTCCGCGGGCAGCGCCGACGGCAAGGCGACGGGCGCATCGAGCGCCAATGTGGGCCGGCCCAACGCGGCGCCGGCGCCGGGGCCTTTGCCCGTCAACGCGGCGAGCTGGTTGCGGTCCAGCTCGAGCGCCTCGCGCAGCGCTTCGATCCGCCGTTCGTATTCGGGCAGCGGCGCCTGTGCTTGGCTCAGCTCCAATTGCGTGCCGATGCCACCCTTGAGCCGGCGCTCGGCGAGGGCGACGAGTTGCTGTTGGCGCGCGAGGGTATCGACCGCGATATCGAGCAGCGCGTACTGTTTCGAAAAGTCGACGTAGGCATGCACGAGGTTCACTTCGAGCTCGAGCTGCGCGGCTCGCCGATCGGCCACGCGCTCGTGCGCGGCGTCGAGCGAGCGTTCGTGGGCGCGCTCATCGCCGCCCCACAAGTCCAGCGCGTAGGAAAATCCGAGCGTACCGGTGTTGTTCCAAGTGTCTTGATTGGCGAGTTCCCCGGGGCCGTAATAGAGCGGGTTGTCGGCCCAGTGCTGCCGCGTGATCGATAGGTTGCCGGTCACGTGCGGCGCGAGCGCCGCGGCAGCCACGCCCGCGAGCGATTGCGCCTCGCGCACGCGCGCGCCGGCGGCGGCGAGCGACGGATTGCCGGCGATCGCGGCCGCCACGAGCGAATCGAGCTGCGGATCGCGGAAGGCGCGCCACCAGTCGGCGTCGGGCCAGCGGGCGCTGCGCTCGGCCGCTTGCACCGCCGCGCCGACGTCGAGTCTCGCCGCATCGAGCGGTGTTTGTTGCGGCGCAATGCCGCGGCTGCTGGCGCAACCGGTCATTATTATCGACACTGCAAGAAATGCGCTCGCGACACACACCTTGCCGAACGGCAATCGCACGATTTTCTCCCTTCGGCGACGTTATGAATGGAATCCATTATATTTTTCGGCGGATTATCGAATAAGCGGTAAGGATGTAAGGCATTCTTGCGATTCCTGAGATAATCGGTGTTGCGGAACGTGCAACAATCGCTGCGCACAGGGACAAAGGGGTGGGTATGGACACGCTTCAAAATATGCGGGTATTCGCGCGCGTGGTGGAGTCGGGCAGCTTCACCGCGGCTGCGCAGCACTTGAACACGACCACCGCGTACGCCTCGCGCGCCGTGTCGGATCTGGAAGCGCATCTGCATACGCGGCTGTTGAACCGAACCACGCGGCGCATTGCGTTGACCGAGGCGGGCGAGCGCTACTTGCAGCGCTGCCAGCAAATCCTCGCGTACGTCGAGCAGGCCGAAGCCGAGGCGAGCGACGCGCACGCCAGGCCCTCGGGCAAGCTTCGTCTACACGCGATGGCGAGCTTCGGCACGCGCTACATCGTGCCCGCTGTCGGGCGCTACCAGCGGCGCTACCCCGACGTCTCCGTCGACTTGACGCTTGCACAGCGAATTCCGGACCTGCTGGACGAGGGCTTCGACGTGTCGGTCGTCATCGGCCGCGATCTGCCCGATTCCGGGCTGATCTCGCAACGGCTCGGCAGTGTATTCAGCATCGCTTGCGCGTCGCCCTCATATTTGGAGCAGCGCGGGGTGCCGCACACGCCGGCCGATCTCGCTCATCACGCCTGCTTGCGTATCGTGACCCCCGCGTCGGTGTTCGACAAATGGAATTTCGACGGTCCGGGCGGCGCGGAGACGATCACGGTTTCCTCGCCCGCATTCCAAGTGAATAGCGCCGACTCGATGGCGATGGCCGTTCGAGAAGGAATGGGCATTGCGGTGTTGCCGACCTACGCGGCGATGCGCTGGCTCGAAAGCGGGGAATTAGTCTGGATATTGCCCGAGTACACGTCGATGCCGTTGAGCATTTACGCGCTGTATCCGTCGCGGCAATACCTCGATGCGAAGATCCGGACCTGGGTGGATTTTCTGCATGACCAATTGCCCGCGACGTTGGCGGCGGAGCAGGAGGCATTGCAAAAATTCGCGCGCACTTGACCCCGGCGGGCCGCGGCGCGCCGGCTCGGCAATCGGATAACGCGTAGGCGTCAGTGCTTGGTTCGGTGCCAGCCCAGCATGTGATGCTCGGCCAGCCAGTGATGAATCATGCCTTCGCCGTTGTGCTCGCGCTTGTACGAGCGTGATTCGAAAATCGTCAGTGCAAGCAGCACGAGCAGTCCGACGGCTAGCCCGACCAGGCCGGCGATCGATTCAGCGTCCATGGCAGCCTCCTTTCGCGATTTCGTGAACTCGCGCATCTACATACTAGGACACGGCGCGCGAAATGGAGGGGTGTGTCAGTCGCGCTCTTGTACGCAGACCCAGGGCGAGACGACGACGGCCCACAGCTTCGGGTCGCGCGCGGCGAAATCCGCTGCGGTTTCCGCTTGCATGCGTTCCACGAGCCCTGACGAGAGCCAACTCGCCACCTGATCGGTGTTGTCCTCGGCGATTGCCGTGGCCACGGTGACGAGATCCATGTCGCGCGCGACGCACAGCAGCATGCCGCGTGCGAAAAAACGCTCGAGTTCGGGCCACGCGATCTGTGCCGTTTCGGCGAGCAATTTGAGGTAAAGCGGGCTTTGGCCGGTTTCGGCGGGGCGCTCGGGCGAGGTCATGGCAATGGCAGGGTTGATGCTTCGGGGGACGTCACTATAAACCATTGCGACCCATGCTCGCCTGCCCGAGCGTTCGTGGCGGTGCGCGTTACAATCGCGCCGCGCGCATTCGATTCCGACCCATTACGAGGTGATCATGTCCGGCCCCGTCGCTGTTTCGAAGTACGACCCGTTTGCCCGCCTGCTTCATTGGCTCGTCGTGCTGTTGCTCGTCGCGCAATACGTCGTGGCCTGGACGATGCCCGGGATTCATCGCGGCACGCGGCCGGAGGGGCTCATCGTCGTGCATCTGGACTTGGGCGTATTCATCATCGCGATCATGATCGTCCGTGTGCTCTGGCGTATCGTGCGCAAAGAGCCCGATGTCGTCGAAGGCACCGCCTTCACGCGCGGCATCGCGTACCTGACGCACGGCCTGCTGTATCTGCTGCTGATCGTGCAACCGCTGATGGGATGGGCCAACGCCTCCTCGCGCGGCTGGCAAGTCACGCTGGCCGGCGTCGATATGCCGGCGCTCGCGCCCAAGGGTTCGGCGATCGGCCACACGCTGGGCGACGCCCACCAACTGTTCGCATGGGTCATGCTGGTGCTGATCGGCATGCACGTGGCCGCGGCGCTCTATCATCACTTCGTTTTGCGCGATCGCGTGCTGCGCCGGATGGCGTGACGGGGCGCTCGACTAGGGGTGCTCAACCGAGCGCGCGCAGATCGCGGCGCACGATCTTGCCCGTGGCCGTCATCGGCAGGCTCTCGACGAAAGCCACGGCGCGCGGGTATTCATGCGCCGCCAGCCGGGTACGCACATGCTCCTGAATCTCGCGCACGAGGGCATCGCCCGGTTCGTACCCGGGGTTCAGCACGATGAACGCTTTGACGATTTCGGTGCGCGTCGCGTCGGGCACACCCACTACCGCCGCCATGCGCACGGCCGGATGCCCGAGCAGGCAATCCTCGATCGGACCCGGACCGATGCGATAACCGGCGCTCGTGATGACGTCGTCGTTGCGTCCGACGAAACGAACGAACCCGTCCGCGTCCATGACGCCGATATCGCCGGTGACGAGATACTCGCCCGCAAACTTTTCGCGCGTGGCTTCGGGATTGCGCCAATAGCCGAGGAACATGACCGGGTCGGGCGCGTGGATGCCGATGTTGCCTTCGGTGCCGCGCGGCAAAATCGCGCCGGCGTCATCGACGATCTCGACGCGATGCCCCGGGACGGCCTTGCCGATCGAGCCGATGCGCGGCTCGAACAGCGCGCTGCATGAGCTTACGACGACATTGCATTCCGTCTGCCCGTAGAACTCGTTGAGCGTGACGCCCAGGGCGGCGCGCCCCCATTCGATCAACTCTTCGCCGAGCGACTCGCCGCCGCTCGAGACGGCGACGAGCGAGAGCGCATGGCGCTCGCGCGGGTTTTCGACGGTACGCAGCATTTTCAGCGCCGTCGGCGGCAAGAACGCGTGCGAGACCTGGTGACGGGCCATCAACTCGAACGCGGCTTCGGCGTCGAATTTTTCGAAGCGGCGGGCCAGTACGGGAATGCCGTGATGCCAGGCGGGCAGCAGCACGTCGAGCAGCCCCCCGATCCACGCCCAATCGGCCGGTGTCCACATGAGCCGGGCCCCGTCGGGGAAGAACGCTTGCGGCATCTCGACGCCCGGCAGGTGCCCGAGCAGCACGCGATGCGCGTGCAACGCGCCTTTCGGCTTGCCGGTCGTGCCCGAGGTGTAGATGATGACGGCGGGATCGTCGGCGCTCGTATCGGCGGGTTCGAACACGCGCACTTCATGTTCGAGCGAAGACCACAGCGGGAGCACGCCGGCCGCGAGCAATGTCTGCTCGTCGCCGTCGATGCAATAGATCGTCTTGAGTTCCGGCAGCGAGTCGCGGATCTGCTCGATCTTGTGCAAGCCCGCCATGTCGGTAACGAGCGCGACGGCGCCGCTGTTCGAGAGGCGATACTGCAATGCCTCGACGCCGAATAGGGCAAATAGCGGCACGGCGATCGCGCCGAGTTTGTAGGCCGCCAGATGCGCGAGCGCCGTCTCGGGCGCTTGGGGCAAGAAGATGCCCACGCGCTCGCCGCGTGCCACGCCGTGGCGTGCGTAACTGTGAGCCAATTGATTCGACAACGCCTTCAGTTCGTCGAAGCTGTAGCGCAGCACCGTGCCGTCGCGGCGCTCATAGACGAGCGCGGGGCGGTGAGTGCCGTCGGCCCATTTATCGCACGCGTCCACGCCGATGTTGTAGCGCTCGGGGATGTGCCATGCAAAGCCGGCGACGAGCTTTTCGTAGCTGTGGGTTCGGGTAAGCATGCCGTGTCTCCTTCAATCCTCTTATCTTCGGTCGACCCAATTAATTCGCCGATAAAAAAATCGACAAAAATACAGAACAATTGCGAGCCGCTCGATTATGTCTGGCGATTGATGCTAAATCAGCCGATGAACGGCCATTTCCGGTGCTTCGGCTCGCCCCCGCCGGCCGGTGCTTCCCACTGCGCCCCTCGGGTTTCCACCCATGACGTGACGGCCAATTCGCCGGTGGAGCCCTATTTCTATGACATTATCTCGTCGCTATGTGCCAATTACCGCTCTTTTCGCAATAAAGCTATTGTGGATGTATTGCCGAATCGGTAAATTTGTAATCGGCGCACGGCGAACCGGTCCTTTGCCTCACTGCGCCGAACCCCCGTTGGCCCGGCTCGTCCGGGCCTCTTTTTTTGACGGGAGAGCGGTGCGCGGCGCAGCGTGCCCTTAACTTTAACGCGACGGCAGATAGCGCGTTGGGTCGATCGATCGCCCGCCGTAGCGCAACTCGAAGTGCAGAGCGATGCGGTCGTTGTCCGTATCGCCCATCTCCGCGATCTCCTGACCTTGGGCAACGCGTTCGCCTTCCTTCACGAGCAGCGTTTGATTGTGCGCATAGGCCGTCAGGAAGTCGCCCTCGTGTTTGACGATCAGCAAGTTGCCGTAGCCGCGCAAGCCGTTGCCGGCGTACACGACCGTGCCCGGCGCGGCGGCGACGATCGGCGTGCCGGCCGCATTGGCAATGTCGATGCCCTTGTAGGTGACGCCGTCGAACCCGTGGACGAGCTGGCCCGTCGTGGGCCATATGAGCGAGATGCCGTTGGCGGGGGCGACCGCATCGGGCGTCGCGCGCGACGCGGCGCTCGTTCCACCGCCACTGCTCGGGCCGGAGACGGCTCGACCCGAGCCCGGGGCAGTGCGGACCGGCGCGCCCGCCGTCGCTTTCGCGCCCGGCGGAGCCACACGCAGCACTTGGCCTACTTCGATCGAATCGGGGTTCGCCAAGTTGTTCCAGCGGACGATGCTTTGCACCGACTCGCGATTGGCGCGCGCGATCTTGGTGACCGTGTCGCCACGCTCGACCCGATAGTATCCCGGCCCGACCGGCGCCGACCCGCACGCGGCCAGCACCGCCCCCAGCGGCACGCACGCGAGCCGCATCATTGTTTTGCGCAACATTGAACCTCGCTTGATGCTCACAAACGCGCCGCCGCCCCCGATGACGGGCGCGGCGGACAAAACGTCCGATTGTAACGGTGCGGAGGTGAGGAATGTGCGTGAAAACGGCGAATCAGACGCGCGGGCCGTTCACGCGGCGCTCAGCCGAGCTTGACGACGCGGATCGCGAGCGAGGCGGTTTCGATCCGGCCCGGCTCGAGCCAACGCAGGCCGAGCCCGTTGTGGATCGCATCGGGCAGGCCGAGCCACGGCTCCACGCAATAGAAATCCGAGGTGTCGGTTTCCGTCCAGGTGGTGACCGCGTACCACGGTACCGAGCCTTCGCGGTCGAGATCGATCTCGATACGCCGGCGCAGCGCCGGGCATTCGAGCACGACCGGCGCCGCCGGAATGCCTTGCAGGCAGTGGAATCGGTCGTGGATGACCGGATCGTCGAGCGTATAGCGAGCGGCGCCGGGTTCGGGCGCGCTGATCGAGCCGTCTTCGAGTTGGCGGCGGCGATCGGTCGGCGGCAACGCGAGCGTCGTTTCGCCGCGCAGCGCATGCGGCAGCGCGAAGTAGAAATGGTGACCCGCGTAATAGGGCAGCGGGTCGTCGCCGAGATTCGTGGTGCTCAGCGTCACCTCGAGCGTATCGGCATCGGTGAGCCGGTATGCCGCCTCGAAGCGGAACGCGAACGGATACTGCTCGCGTGTCGCCTCGGTATCCGTCAGCGTCATGCGCACGCCGTGGCCGTCGGCGTCGAGCTCGCAGGCGAACGGCAAATCGCGCGCGAAGCCGTGCATCGGCAGTACGCGCACGACGCCTTGCGCGTCGCGCCACTCGCCGATGCGGCCATCGACGCGGTGCCGCCCGAGGAACGGAAAGAGCAGCGGGTTGCCCCCGCGCACGCGCGGCACGTTGGTCCAATCGGCTCCTTCGGGCCAATGGATCACGGTTTCGTCGCCGATGCGCCAACTGAGCAGCCGCCCGCCCAATTGCGGTGCAAGCTGAAGGCGCGAGGCGCCGTGCGCGATGTCGACGAGGGCGGGCTGCAATGAATCGGTCATAGTGGGCGGTGTTCGATGAGGTTCAAGGGGCTGCTCGATGCGGGGAAGGGTCCGCGCCTTCGCGGAGGACATACGATTGTGCCTCGGGTTCGCGTCGGGACAAACCCTGCTGGGGAAATTGCCGCTTCCGCGGGGCCGGGACGCGGGCGCATAATGGCGCCGCCTGCGGATACTTTGTCTTTTTCAGCCGTGGCGCGACCCGCGTGTGGCGTGGGCCGCCGCTCGGAGCCGTCGCCGTCCGCTGAAGCGTCAACCGCAAACCGTTCCGGAGCCATCATGGATCTTGCCATGGCAATGGGCCTTTCGCTGTTCGGCATCTTCGCCGGCAGCACGGTCTTTTTCTTTTACCGTCTCCCGCGCTGACCGGCGCGTCTGCCCGGCCGAGTCGCGCGCCGCGAGCGAGCGCGCACTTCGCCGCGCCGGGTTGTTTCGTTTCCACGGTTTAACGTTTGCGTGGCCGCTGCCGCGCGTCAGCTTGACCTACGTCAAACTGACGCAGCACGCGGGTGACGTATGGTGGGAGGGTTTATCGAACCGCCCATCAACATGACCGAGAACCTGGCTACCGCGGATGACGATTATCGCTTGTCCGAGCGGGACGTGACGATCTCCCGCACCGATACGACGGGGCGCATCGTCTACGTCAACGAAGCGTTCCTCAAGAGCAGCGGCTACACGCGCGAAGAGCTGACGGGACAACCGCAAAACATCGTGCGACACCCCGATATGCCGCGAGAGGTGTTCCGCGATTTGTGGAACACGATCGAGCACGATCGGCCATGGACCGGCCTGCTGAAGAACCGGCGCAAGAACGGGCAGGCCTATTGGGTCGTGGCCAACGTCACGCCGGTATTCGAACACGGCAGCAAGGTCGGATACATGGCCGTGCGCACCAAACCGACCGACGAGCAAATCGAGCAGGCCGAGTCGCTCTACGAAGCGCTTAGGAATCCTAACGAGCGGCGCGTGCGGCTCGCGGGCGGTGAAGTCGTACGTACCGGCGCGCGCGGCGTGATCGATCGCGTGCTGGGCCTGCCGGTCGCGCTGCGCCTGTGGGGCGTGATGGCGCTCATGATGGCTCTGTTCGTGTTGCAATGGATCGCGGCGGCGCATCCGTTCGTACCGGGCCTGTCGGCGCAAGCGCTCAGCGCGGCGCTGGGCGGCTTCGGCATCGCGATGGCGGCCGTAACGGGTTTGTATTTGATGCGCGAAGTGCTCACGCCGCTCAAAGCGCTGAACGACAGCGCGCTCAACGTGCTCTGCGGCCATATCCAAGCGTTGTTTCCCGAGCGTGGCGACGCCCAGGCCCGGCGGCTCGCGCGCATGCTCAATCAGATGAACGCGAAGCTCGTCGGTATTTTGATCGACGCGAAGGTGTCGATCGACGTCATCGAGCGCGCAACGCAAGAATTCGCGAACGGCACGGCCGATCTGGCCAATCGCACCGACGAGCAGGCAAGCGCGATCGAGCAGACGACGGCGAGCCTCGCCGAAATCACCGAAACGGCCGAACGCAACGCGCTTGGCGCGGAACGGGCGAACGCGACGGGTCACGAAACGGCCGAATCGGCCGAAACCGCGGCGCGTGAAGTGCAAAAGACCGTGGAAGTCATGGCGCAGGTACGCGACCACTCGCGCAAGATCGCGGAAATCACTTCGTTGATCGACGGTATCGCCTTTCAAACGAACATCATCGCGTTGAACGCTTCGGTGGAGGCCGCGCGGGCCGGGCAGTACGGGCGCGGTTTCGCGGTCGTCGCCACCGAGGTGCGCAATCTCGCGCAGCGTGCGGCGGGCGCGGCCAGGGAAATCAAGGATCTCGTGGAGAGCTCGCTCGATACGGTCACGACGGCTACGCAAACGGCTAGCCGAGCCGGTGAAACGATGAGCACCGTCGAGCAGTTCGTCACGCGGCTCACCACCACCTTGAACGAGATCGTGCTCGCCAGCCGCGGGCAAAGCGCGCAGATCGCGCAAATCAACGAGGCCGTCGGACAAGTATCGGAGATCACGCAGCGCAATGCGGCGCTCGTCGAGCAATCGGCGGCGGCGTCGGTGGGGTTGCGCCAACAAACGCAATCGCTCGAGTCGGCCGTGAGCGTCTTTCATTTGGCGGGGGACGGCGCGCACGTCTCGTAGGCGGCGATGCGCCGGTGCCCTCGGTCCTTTATGAAAGAAACATGCGGTACGCGCGGTTTTCGGTTTCTTCGCGATGCGGGTAGCCGAGTGTCGCAAGAAAGCGCGCGAACGCGTCCCGCTCCTCGGCCGGCGCTTGCATGCCGACGAGGATCGAGCTTTGATCGGCGCCTTGGTTGCGATAGTGGAACAGGCTGATGTTCCAGTGCGGCGCCATCGAGGAAAGGAACTTCATCAGCGCGCCGGGCCGCTCGGGAAACTCGAATCGAAATAACCGTTCGTCGCGCGCCAGCGGCGAGCGGCCGCCCACCATATAACGTACGTGTTGTTTGGCGAGTTCGTCGCCGGTCAAGTCGACCGTGGCGAAGCCGCCGGCCTCGAAGGCGGCGGCGAGTTCCACCGATTCGCCGCGGTGCCCGGTTTGCAAACCGACGAACAGATGCGCACGGTCGGCATCGGCGATGCGATAGTTGAACTCCGTGACGTGACGCTCGCCCACGAGCTCGCAAAAGCGCTTGAAACTGCCATGGCGTTCGGGCAGCGTAACGGCGAACAGCGCCTCGCGCGCTTCGCCGACTTCGGCCCGTTCGGCGACGAAGCGCATGCGGTCGAAGTTCATGTTGGCGCCCGAGGTCAACGCAACCAGCGTTTCGCCCGCCATGCCCGTGCGTTGCGCATAGCGCTTCGCGCCGGCGACGGCCATGGCGCCGGCGGGCTCGAGCAAACTACGCGTGTCTTGAAAGACGTCCTTGATCGCGGCGCATAGCTCGTCCGTGTCGACGGTGATGACCTCGTCGAGATAGGCACTGCAAAGCCGGAACGTCTCCTCGCCGACGAGTTTGACGGCGGTCCCGTCGGAGAACAGGCCCACCTCGTCGAGCGCGACGCGCCGGCCGGCGGCCAGCGATTGCGCCATGGCGCACGAATCCTCCGTTTGCACGCCGACGATGCGGACCTCGGGCCGTACGGCCTTCATATAGGCCGCGACGCCGGCCGCGAGAGAGCCACCGCCGATCGGCACGAAGATCGCATGAATCGGCCCTTGGTGCTGCCGGGCGATCTCCATCGCAACCGTGCCCTGACCCGCGATCACATACGGATCGTCGAACGCGGGGATGAACGTGAGATCTTGCTGGTGCTGCAATTGCAGGGCATGCGCATAGGCGTCGCTATACGACTCGCCGGCGAGTACGACTTCGACGGTCGCGCCGCCGTGGGCGCGTACCGCGTCCACCTTCACGCGCGGCGCCGTTTGAGGAACGACGATGACCGCGCGCACGCCGAGCTTGGCCGCAGATAGCGCCACCCCCTGCGCATGATTGCCGGCGGACGCCGTGACGACGCCGCGTTCGAGCGCTTCGCGCGAGAGGTGGGCCATTTTGTTGTATGCGCCGCGCAGCTTGAACGAGAAGACGCTTTGCTGGTCCTCGCGTTTGAGGTAGAGCGCGTTGCCGAGCCGCTGCGATAGACGCGTTGCATGTTGCAGATCGGTTTGCCGCGCCACGTCGTAGACGCGGGCAGTCAGGATTTTTTGAAGATAGTCGGCCAACGTGCCCGGGTGTTCGGGATGGCCGGCGGCGCGTGGGGCGAGCATGGTCTGCATGGGAGGCTCCTTGTATCGCGAGGTATTTCAAGGGAGCCCACGAGGCGGAAATAAAAAAAACCCGCCTATTGGGCGGGTTTTCGTGACTGCTGCGTATGCGCGCTAACCCACCATTCTCGGAATGGAGGGAATAATGATCGCGACGGGCAGGTGGCGGCAGTTCATGCGGCTAAGGATGGCGTATCGGCGCGCGGCTGTCAATCGCCGCGTGCGGCGACGCCTTGTTCGTCGCTCGCGAGCGCGGCTCGTTGCGGCCGCGCGCTCGCATTGGCGTCGCCGACCACGAGCGGATAGATGACCGCCGCGACGATAGCCCCCACGATCGGGGCCAGCCAAAACAGCCAGAGTTGATCGAGCGCGGGGCCCCCGGCGACGAGCGCGGGACCGGTCGAGCGGGCGGGATTGACCGAGGTACCGGTGACGGGAATCGTCACGAGATGGATCAGCGTGAGGCACAGGCCGATGACGAGCCCGGCGAAACCCGCCGGGGCGCGTTTATCGGTTACACCCAACACGACGAAAACGAAAAAGGCCGTCATGACCGCTTCGCATAAGAACGCGGCCTGCATCGAATACTGACCCGGCGAGCGGTTGGCGAAACCGTTCGATGCGAATCCGCTCGCGGCATCGAAACCGGGCGCCCCGCTCACGATCACTTTGAGCACGAAGGCCGCCGCGATCGCGCCGATCACTTGCGCGACGACGTAAGGCACCACGTGTTTGGATTCGAAGCGTCCGGCAACGGTCAGGCCGATCGTGACGGCGGGATTCATATGTCCGCCCGAAACCGGTCCGATGGCATAAATCATCGTTGCCACCGCCAGGCCGAACGCGAACGATACCCCAACGAGGCCGATGCCGCCGCTACCGGCCGACGCGTGAAAATTCGCCGCGATGAGTGCGCTGCCGCAGCCGCACAGGACCAGCCAAAACGCGCCGATCAACTCGGCGACATAGCGTTGCAATGCCTGCATAGTTAGGACTCCGAATAAAGTGATCGAGAAGGGGAGAAGGTGACGCGACGTCGACGCCCCCGAGGAGCTTGAATCTTATTGGCCGCCGCATCGCGCCGATCAAAACTATTGTGAAAGAGCTTAGTCCATGAAGTGCGCTTCGGCGCTCGCGGCCGCTTCGACGCATCGGAAGCTTCTTGGAATATGGGATTGAGACGTTCACGCGAACCGCCTGGGCGGCGCACATCCTCTGTTCCTGGGTGAGCGTTCGTGGCGAAACTCGCCGTGCAAAAACTCATGTTGAATAATATTGAGAATGATTCGCGTTTACGATAAAGTTCCGGCCATTCGACCGATGACCGATGGAGGGAACCGATGTCAAACGCCTGGGCCGAGACGTACGTAAGCTGGCCGAGCGCCGCGCGCGCGCCCGCCGCGCGGGCGCACGACGAGACGGATCGAGCGGCCGCGTGCGGCGCCTGTCCCGCGGCCGCCCGCTGCGGCGGCGCCTTGCTCGACGTGCTCGTCTCGCACCGCGCGTCGCTGATTCAGTTCGCTCGTTCGTTCGTCGGGTGTGTCAGCCGAGCCGAAGACGTCGTCCATGACGTCTTCATCAAGCTGACGGGTTTTCGCAATCAGGACGACATTCGTCAGCCCCTCGCTTACGTCATGCGCATGGTGCGCAACGCATCGATCGATGCGTGCCGCCGTCAATCGCTCGAAAGCGTTTGGTACGCCTGTGAGGAAGAGGGGCTCGACGTCGCCTCGCCGGAACCTTCGCCGGAAGCGGCGCTGCTCACGCGCGATGCGTTGCGCAGCGCGTTCGACGCGCTCGCCGAGTTGCCCGAGCGCACCCGTTGCGCCTTCGAGCGCGTGCGGTTGCGCGAGGAAACCTTGCAAGAGACGGCGCGCGCACTCGGCGTTTCGCAAACCCTGGTGCATTTCATGGTGCGCGATGCGGCGCGGCATTGCGCCGATTGCATGGAAGGCGCGGGCGGCGGCACGCGCGCGCTGCCGGCTAAAAAAAAGCGCGCCTCGAACGTCAATGAGATGAGCGCGGCGGCGTCGTGAACAGCCGCGCCGGTTTCGAGCGGGGCTGCCTCCCGCTCGGTCTATCCCTGAACAGATCGGAAGCCATGAATTCGTCCACTCCCGCGAACGACGACGATATCGAATACACGGTGGTCGTCAACGATGAAGAGCAGTACTCGATTTGGCCAACCTTTCGAGCCGTGCCGGCCGGTTGGCGCGAAGTTGGCGTACGCGGCCCCAAGGCCGCCTGTCTCGCCCACATCGAAACCGTTTGGACCGACATGCGGCCCGCGAGCCTGCGCCGGCATATGGACGCGGCCTCGCAAGACGCGTGAGCGCCGCGGCGTTCGACCTGATTCCCGTTGGGGAGGATCTATGACATCGACCGTTCCGAGCGCCGGCAACCTGCGTATCGAGCCGGGGTTGCCGACCGTGATTGCCCCGCGCGAGCACGGCGCGCTCACGCTCGGCGAGGCGGCCGGCGCGCTGCGCGTCGCGATCGACGCGTGTCTCGAGCGCGTGGGCGGCGTACTGTTGACCGGCTTCGGTCCGCCTTCGGTCGATGGCTTCCAGCGCTTCGCGGCTTCGTTCGGCGCGCCGCTCGTCGACTATGCGTTCGCCTCGACGCCGCGCAGCCGCGTGGAAGGCGCGGTATACACATCGACCGAATACCCGGCGCATCGCGCAATAGCCCTGCACAACGAACAGTCCTACACGCGCGAGTGGCCGCTGAGAATCTGGTTTCATTGCGTCACCGCGGCGCGCGCGGGCGGGCAAACGCCGATCGCCGATAGCCGCGCGGTGGTGCGCGCGCTCGATCCGGCGCTCGTCGAACGGTTCGCCCGGCGCGAACTGTTGTATGTCCGCAATTTCGGGCAGGGCGTCGATCTACCCTGGCAACGCGCATTCGGCACCGACGACCCCGGCCTCGTGCAGCGGCAATGCGACCAGCGCGGCATCGAATGCGAATGGCGCAAAGACACGGACGGCGAGTGGCTGCTGCGCACGCGCGAGCGATGCCAAGCGGTGGCCGTTCATCCGCACACGGGCGAGCTCGTCTGGTTCAATCAGGCGCATCTGTTTCACTTGTCGGCGCTCGAAGCGCCCGTTCAAGAAGCGTTGATCGAAACGGTCGGTATCGAGAACGTGCCGCGCAACGTCTTTTACGGCGACGGTGCGCCGCTCGAAGCCGATGCGCTCGCGCAGATTCGGGCCGTGCTGGAGGACGAGACGATCGTATTTCCTTGGGCCGAGGGCGACGTGCTGATGCTCGACAACATGCTCTGTGCGCATGCGCGGGCACCGTTCGACGGGCCGCGCAAGGTTGTCGTCGCCATGGCGCGCAATCATCGCGCGACCGACGCCGAGCGCGCTTGCGCGACGCAAGCTGCGCGGGCGCTTGCCGGTGCGGGCGCGCACACGGCCACGGAGGGTGCCTGCCGATGACGCGCGCGGCATTATCGGCCCGTGCGCTCAGCGCGGGCTATAGCGGGCGTGTCGTCATCGAGGGGCTCGACGTCGAGGTGTCCGCGCATCGGGTGACGGCACTATGCGGGCCGAACGGCTGCGGCAAGAGCACGCTCTTGCGTACGCTCGCCGGGCTGCAAGAGGCGCTCGACGGCCGGATCGAGGTGGCGGGCAAGCCGCTCGCGTCCTATCGGCGCCGCGATTTGGCGCGCACGCTCGCGATGCTCTCTCAGTTCAACGAGGTGCCCGCGGGGTTATCGGTGCGCGAGCTGGTGGTTTACGGCCGATTCGCATACGGCAAGTGGTTGCGCGGGCCGACGCGCGACGATCGAACGGCCGTGGACGAAGCGTTGGCCGCGACCGGGCTCGCGGGCTACGGCGCGCGCGACTTGGCGGCGCTCTCGGGCGGCGAGCGGCAGCGTGCTTGGATCGCGATGGCGCTCGCTCAAGGCGCGCCGATCGTCTTGCTCGACGAACCCACTACCTATCTCGACATCCGCCATCAACTCGAAGTGCTCGGTCAGTTGCGCCGGCTCAATCGCGAACGCGGTTTGACCATCGTCTGGGTGCTGCACGATTTGAATCAGGCCGCCGCTTTCAGCGACGAAATCGTATTGATGCGCGACGGTCGTATCGTCGCGCAAGGCACGCCCGACGCAATCATGAGGCCGCATCACCTGGAAGCCGCATTCGAGGTGCCGATGTTGCGGCTCGAACACCCGCAAACGGGCGCGCCCTTATGCGTTCCCGCGCTCGCCGCGGAGCGCGTGGCCCGAGCGGAGATCGCGGCGTGAGCGCGCGTGCGCGGCATGACGCGCTGGCCGAGCCGGGCGTGACGAGCCGCGCGCCGGGCGTGGGCGCCAGCCGCGTCGCGTGGGCGCTCGCGGCCTTGGTGGCGAGCGTCGCCTTGACGCGGCTCGCGCCCGATCTCGTTCGATATTGGGGAGCCGGCGGCTTATCGCATGCATCGGGCGCCGGACATCACGATGCGCTCGCGCTCGCGCGCGTGCTGCTGTTCGATCTGCATGGGCCGCGCGTGCTGGCCGCGCTGGCGGCCGGCGCATCGTTCGGCGCGGCCGGCGCGGTTTTTCAAGCGCTCGCCCGCAACGCGCTGGCGTCGCCGGACGTGCTCGGCGTGACGGGCGGCGCGCAGTTGGGGCTATTGCTCGCGATGCTCTGGCCGGCGCTGGCGGGCGTCGCGCTGCCGCCCGTGCTGCTCGGCGCGGGGCTCGTCGCGGCCGGCGCGGTGGCGGCCGCCGCGGGCGGTTGGCGTGCCACGCCGCTGCGGCTTTTGTTGGCCGGCAGCGTATGCGCGCTGCTGTTTTCGGCGGTGACGACGCTCGTGCTCGCATGGTCGGAGCAGAGCATTGCGGGCGTCGTGCTTTGGTCGAGCGGAAGCCTTTATCAGCCAGGGGCGAGAGGGCTCTTGTCGGCACTCGTTTGGCTCGCGGTGCCGCTCGCGTTGCTGCCGCTGCTCGCGCGATCGCTCGATGTCTTATCGGTCGGCGAACACACGGCCAGCATGCTCGGGGTGCGCGTCGATGCCGTGCGGTTCGGCGCGTTGCTCGTCGCGGTCGGCTTCACTAGCGTGGCCGTTGCCATCGCCGGCCCGATGTCCTACGTCGGTCTCGTCGCGCCCAATCTCGTGCGAAGGTGGCCGGGGCCGCGCGTGGTGCGCATGGTCCCGCTGGCCGTGTGCTCGGCTTTGGTCGGCGCGCTCGTCGTGTCGGTCACCGACGCCGCTGTGCTCACCCTCGGTCTGGACGGTACGCTTTCGACGGGTGTCGCCGTCGCGCTCGTGGGCGCGCCCCTCATGCTCGCCTTGATCTTGCGCGACGGCCGCGGCTGGACGGCACGCGCTCGCGGGGAGTGGGCCGGCGCGCTGCGAGCGCCGGCCTCGATCGAGCGTTGGTCGCGGCGCCTGCCGGCGGTACCGTTGCCGCTTGCGCTGCTTGGCCTCGTGGCGCTCGGCCTAGCGGCGCTGGCGGCGGCCGGCGCGATCGGGCCCGTGCTCGTCGGTCCCGCGCGCGCGTGGGCGGCGCTTGGAGGGCACGACGAAGTCGCGCGAGCGTTGCTCCTGCTCAGGGTGCCGCGCGCGGCGTGCGCGTTACTCGCGGGCGCGCTGCTCGCGGCCAGCGGCGTCCTCATGCAAAGCGTCGTCCGCAATCCGCTGGCGGGGCCCGAGGTGCTCGGCGTCACGCAAGGCGCCTCGTTAGCCGTACTGATCGCGATGGCCGTGGACGAAAGCCTCGGCCGCTTCGGCATGCTTGCCGCCTCGCTCACGGGTGCGATCGTCACGCTCGCGCTGGTGCTCGCGCTCAACCGGCGCACGCGCTATGCGCCGCTTCCGGTCGCGCTCTCGGGGCTCGTGCTCGGCACACTCGCCACGACGCTCGCCCAATGGCTCATCGCGCAGGCGAGCATGCAGCCGGCGCGCTTCGTCGTTTGGCTGGTGGGCGGCACATACGGGCGCGGGCCCGGCGATGCGCTCTTGTTGCTGCCGTGGGCCGTGATGGCGATCGTGCTGGCCGGTGCGCTCGCCCGGCCGCTCGATCTGCTCGCGTTAGGCGAGGAGCAAGCGGCCGCGCTCGGGGTACCGACGTCTTGGCTACGCATGGGCGCTCTCGTCGTGGCAACGTTACTGGCGAGCGCGGCGGTGGCGGCCGTGGGGCCCATCGGTTTCGTCGGGCTGATGGCGCCGCACGCGGCATCGCTGCTCGGCGCACGCACGCATCGCGCGCGGCTCGTATGGGCGGTCGCATTCGGCGCGCTGATCACCGCTGCCGCCGACCTCGGCGCGCGCACGTTCGTTGCGCCGCGCGAGGTTCCCGCGGGCGCGCTGACGGCGATGATCGGCGCCCCGTATCTGCTGGCGTTGCTGATCGTGCAGGCCCGGCGCGAGCATGCCGGAGCGAGCCGATGAACGCGGCGCCCAAGCCGTTCGCGGCGCTCGTCGAGGACTCGCCGCTGGCGCCTTTGCTGGAGCACGTGTGGATCGGCGCGCCCGATACGGCTTGTCGCGGTAGCGGCGCTTCCGATGCCGATCTCGTGTATGTGCAAGTGGATGCGTTGTCGGGCGAGTGCGACCGGATGCTCGATGCGATGGCGCGGCGCTACCGCGGCGACGCGAGTCGCCATGGGCGCGCCTTGCTCTCGCAGTGGAGCAAGTTCTATTTTCGGTTGGCAGCGCCGGCGGCGATTGCCGCCGCGCTGACGTTGCACCGTCCGCTCGCGATGGCGGCCGATCGCTGCACCGTCGCGCTGCGCGACGGTGTGCCGGTCGCGCTTCATCTGCCGCACGATGCGCTTTCGGACGCCACGGGCGAGCCCGCGCGCCGGTATCGCTCGTTGGTGCAAGAGCATCTGTGCGTCGTGATCGACATCCTCAGCGCGTGTGCTCAGATGGCGCCCCGCGTGCTGTGGGGCAACGCGGGTAATTTGCTCGACGCGTTGTTCGATGCGCACCGCACCGGCGCGGCTAGCGCGCAAGCGTCGCTCGACGCCGCGTGGATGTTCGGTTCGATGTGCTTGGCCGACGGCGAGCGCAATCCGCTGCGCGAGAGCGTGCGCTCGATGACGCCGCGCTCGGCGCTGCTCCCTACGCCGTTTCGCGCACGCCGCGTTTGCTGCCTGCGCTATGAGATTCCCGGAGAACGACAACTGTGCGCGAGCTGCCCATTGCTGCTGACGATGAACGACGAACAGATCGCCGAGCAGGCGGCGGGCGATTGAGGGGATCGAGGCCGCGGGCGCTGTGGCGAGGTCGCGGGCGCGCGATGGCGAGCGTTGCATGCGCGGTGCTCGCATGCTGGGGCATTCCTTGCCTTGCGAGCGACGCGCAAGCCCCGGCCGGTTCGAACGCGGCGGGCCAACTCGGCGCCGCGTGCGGCCCTATTGCGGGCGATCCCACGATCGCGCAAGCCAGCACGAAGCTGCCGGCGCGGCCCAAACGTATCGTCGTGCTCGAATTCATGTTCGCGGAAGCATTGGCTTCGCTCGATATCACCCCGGTGGGGATGGTCGATACGGCTTACTACCCGGCATGGATCGGTTATGACGCGCAGCGTCTGAGTTCGGTCCCCGACGTCGGCACGCGGCAAGAGCCCAGCCTCGAGGCGATAGCGTCGCTTGCCCCCGATCTCATCATCGGCGTGGGATTCAGGCATGCGCCGATTTTCGACGCGCTGCAATCGATCGCACCCACGGTCTTGTTTCGCTTCAACCCCGCGACCCAACGTCTCGGGATGCCAAACACGCAACTCGAATGGTCGCGCCGCATCTTCGATCGGATCGGTTGCATGACGGGGCGCGAGGCGCGTGCGCGCGCGGTGGAACAGACGCTCGATGAAGGCTTGGCGCGCGATCGCCGGCGGTTGGCGCAAGCCGGGCGAAGCGGCGAGCCGTTCGTCTTGTTGCAAGAGCTGGGGCTGCCCGATCGCTACTGGGCCTACACGGGCAATAGCATGGCGGGCGGCGTGGCGAGCAAACTCGGCATCGAGCTGTGGCCCCCCGAGGCGACGCGCGAGGGTACGCGCTATGTGACCTCCGAAGACTTGCTCGGCCGCACCGATACGAGCGTCCTGCTCGTCAGCGCGACGGCGCCCGGCGCAACGGCGCCCGGCGCAATGCTCGCGGAGAAACTCGCTTCGCCCGTTTGGCGGTACGTGCCTGCCAGGCGCGACGGGCGGATCGCGCTCGTTGAGCGTAATGTGTGGGGCTTCGGCGGGCCGATGTCGGCGCTGCGCTTGGCGAACGCGCTGACCGGCGCGTTGTTGGCGCTGCCGGCTCCCGCGCGCCAAACACACACGCCCGTTACGGCTTCGCCTCGCTGACGATCGCCCCGTTCTCGAGCTTGACGATGCGGTCGGCGGTGTCGAAGTACCGGTCGTCGTGTGTGACGACGACGACCGTTTTCCCCCGCATGCGCAACTCGGGCAGCAACTGTTCGTAGAACACGGCCTTGAACGACGGGTCTTGATCGGCGGCCCATTCGTCGAAAAGATAAAAGGGGCGATCCTCGAGATAGGCGACGACGAGCGCGAGCCGTTTGCGCTGTCCCGTCGAAAGGGCGCGCGTGGAAAACGCGCCGCGCTCGACGCGCACTTTGTGATCCAGTGCGAGCTTCTCGAGCAATGCGTTGGCCCGCGCGTCCGTTTCGGCATGGCCCGCGTCGTCGCTCGCATCGGCGATGCCGAGCAGCGTATCGAACAAGTGGAAGTCGTTGAACACCGCCGAAAACCGTTCGCGATACGCGGGCCGCATTGCCGCATCGATGCCTGCGCCATCGACTTCGACGATGCCCGTTTCCGGCTCATACAAGCCCGCGATGAGTTTGGCGAGCGTCGTCTTGCCGCTGCCGTTGCCGCCGACGATAAACACGACTTCTCCAGGCGAGAAGCTCAAGTCGATCGGCCCTAGGCGAAATAACCGTTCCTCGCGCTCGTGCATATACGAATGCGTCACGCTGCGCAGCGCCAGGCGCTCGAACGACGCCGTGCCGGATGCCGCGAGCTTTGCCATCGAGGCCGGAAGCGGGCTGCGTGGAGTACCAAAGCCCGCCAATACATCCTCGATGCGTGCGAGCGAAAGCCGCGCGGCGTTCAACGTGGGGATGTTGTTGAGCAGACCGTCGAGCGGCACGAGCATGAAGAGAAACACGATGACGTAGCTCGCCGCCTCGCGCGCATCGGCATGGGCGCCGAACGAAGGCATGAACGCCGCGACGCCGAGAAAGACGTAGAAAAGAAAGACGATCCAGCCGACGCCTGCCGCATAGGCGGTGAACGCATGGCGCCGCGCGTGACGTACTTCGTCGATGGCCGAGCCCAATCGGTCGCCGAGGAAGCGGCGAGCCCGTTCGCGGTGCAGCCGCAACTCTTTGGCGCCCGTGAAGAGCGCTCCCAAATGATCGAAGAGGCGGTCTTGCGCACGGCCCGCCCGCGCGAGCGCGGTCAGTGCGCGCGCGTCGCCGAGCCGGTAGCCGAGCGAGCCGATCGCGATCGCGGACAGCGCAAGCAGGCATACGGGCCAGGACAAGTAGGCGAGGTAAGCCAGACACCCCGCCACGATCGAGCCGTGCATGACGAGGTTGGGCAATGCGAAGAAGAGCATCGAGACGTTCGTGGCGTCGTCGGTCAGGATCGATTGCACGGGCGCGGCGCCGATCCGTTCGAGTTCGCGTAGCTCGGCGTGAGCCACCCGCTGGGCGACGTGGGCGCGCAGGTTGCCGATCGTGTCTTGCGACAAGCGCGCGAAGAGCATGCCCGAAGTGACGCGCGTGGCGAGCGCGATGCAAGCGCATGCGGCGAAGCCGAGGGCGAGCCGCTGCAGTTCGGAAGCAGGGGGCGAGGGGGCCGCCAGCGCGCGTTCGAGGGTCGCGACGAGCAGCACGCTTGCCGCACCGTTGACGACGCAGGCAACGAGCGCGCAGACGAACGTGCCGCGCGATTGACGCAGCAACGTGAGGAGCAGTTGCGTTGCCGGCCGCGATGAAGTCGGGGCGGCGAGAGACGGTGAAGGGCAATGGGCAGTCATCGATGGCGAACGAGTTGGGACGAAGGCGTCACGCATAGCGTGTCCCTCGATAGACGAATCAGCGACCCGAAGTTTTAGTCGATTGCGCCGTTGCGCGGACTGATATGCCGGGCGGATACGGGGCGGGCACGAACGAATCGACGGCATGCCGCGAGAGGGTCCTAAAAATTTCCGATCGAGAAACGTCATTGGTCTGAAGCTGCCGCAAAACGGCGCGCCCGACGATCGCTTTCGATTCGTCGATGTCCGCGCCGGGGGCGGCGCAATGGACCAATAGAGGGACTTGATGCCCATGACGACTTTCCCGACCGCTTTGCACCATCGCCTGCATCGCCTTGCGCGTCTCGACCACGATGCGCCCGCGCTGGCATCGTTCGAACCGGATACGACCCGCCTGAGCCGGGGCGAACTCGATCTGCGCGCCGCGCGCCTCGCCACCGTTTTGCGCAACCATGGGGTTGGCGTGGAAACGCGCGTGGGGGTGTGCATCGAGCGCTCTTGCGATCTATTCGTTGCGTTGCTTGCCGTGCTCAAAGCCGGCGGCGCGTTCGTGCCGCTCGATCCGCGCTTGCCGGCCGACCGGCTCGAATGGATGGCGCGCGATGCCGGCGCCCGCGTATGTATCGTCGGCGCGCACGGCCGGGAGCCGGTTCTGCGCGGGCTGACTCATATCGATGTTCGGGCGGCGCAAGACGCGAACGTGACGCCGCTCGACGCAGGACCGACTCAGCCGCATGCGGCCGCCTACCTGATTTATACGTCGGGCTCGACGGGAACGCCGAAGGCCGTCGTGGTCGAACATGGGCCGCTGGCGGCGCATTGCGATGCGGTCGTCGGCGCCTATCCGATGCACGAGGCGGATCGCGTACTGCATTTCGCGTCGGTGGGCTTCGATCTCGCGCACGAATATTGGCTGGCGCCGTTGGCGGCCGGCGCGAGCATCGTCGTTACCGGGCCCGGTCCGCTCGAACCCCGAGCCGTATTGGCGCTTCTCGAGCGTGAGCGCGTCACCGTCGCCGCGTTTCCGCCGGCTTATCTGCAAGCGCTCGCCGAAGCGGCGGCGCCGGGCGGCGTGCCGCGCGCACTGCGGGTGCTCGCGTTCGGCGGCGAGGCGATGACAGCCGACCGGTTCGAGCGCGTGCGAGCGGCGTTTCCGGGCGTTCGCTTCATCAACGGCTATGGTCCGACCGAAACGGTGATTTCGCCGATGCTATGGCCGCTCGATGCGACCTATGTCCTCGAAGGCGCCGGCGCGGCCTCGTTGCCGATCGGACGTCCGATCGGGCCTCGCGCCGCCCGCGTATCCAAGGGCTCTGGTGGGGATGGCCAGGCGGGCGAGCTGCTGCTCGGCGGGGCGTGTTTGGCGCGCGGCTATCACGGGCGGCCGGCGCTGACGGCGGCGCGCTTCATCCCCGACGAACACGGGAGCGCGGGTTCGCGTGTCTATCTCACGGGCGACTTGGCTCGGCTGCGCGAGGACGGGGCGTTCGACTATCTCGGCCGTCTCGACGATCAAGTGCAAGTGCGCGGGATTCGTGTCGAGCCCGGCGAGATCGAGCAGGCGTTGCTCGCCCATGAGCGGATTCGCGACGCGGCCGTACTCGCGGACAAGTCGAACGCTGACGTGCGCTTGATGGCATTCGTCGCCGCCGATGCGCCGATCGACGAGGCACACGTGCGCGAATATTTGCTTGCGCGCCTACCGCAAGCGTGGATTCCCGCACGCACGATCGTGCTCGATGCACTCCCGCGCGCGCTGAGCGGCAAGCTCGATCGACAAGCGTTGCTGACGCTCGCTCGGCTGCAGCCCTCGGCCGCCGCCTCGCGGCCACCGGTCGAGGCGACGGCGCGCGCGCTGGCGGGTGTGTGGCACGCCATCGTCGGCGGGGCGCCGATCGGGCTCGACGATCGATTCTTTTTGCGCGGCGGCGATTCGATCGGCGCAATGCAAATGCAAAGCGCGCTGCTGGCGCAGTGGGGCATTCGCGTCCCGCTTGCCGTGCTATTCGAGGACAAAACGCTCGAGCAGTTGGCGGCCATCGTTGCGGCGAGCGAGGGCGACGAGGCAAAGCGCCATGCGTTGCCGTCGTTCGACGCTGCCGCAGCGAGCGTGGATAGCGACGGGGACGATGAATGCAACGGTGGCCGCGATGGCGACCTAAGCGACGGCCGTCTCCCGTACGCGGTGCATCCGGCATCGCTCGCGCAACGGCGCTTCTGGGTGCTGGCGCGAATGGGCGGCGCCGCGCACGCTTATCACATCGCCGCGCACTGGCACATCGAAGGCCGCATCGATTTCTCGGCCGTCTCGCGTGCCGTTGCGGCGCTCGTTCAGCGGCACGATGCATGGCGGACGACGCTCGCCGAGGACGAGGACGGCAACGTCGTGCAACGCGTCTACGCGCGCGTGAACGTGCCGGTCGAGTCGATCGATCTGCGCGGCGTCGATGCGGCCGGGCGCGATGCTCGCGCTCGAGCGATCGCCGAGCAGTGGGCCGAAGCCCCGTTCGATTTGACGAACGGGCCGCTCGTGCGCGCTGCGCTCGTGACACTGGACGAGGATCGCCATTGCTTGATGATCACGCTGCATCACGCGATCGGCGACGGCGGGTCCTCGCGCATCGTTTTCGACGAACTGTCGCAGGCGTACGCCGCGTTTTGCGAGCAGCGCGAGCCGGCCTGGCGGGCATTGCCGCTCCGTTACGCCGACTTCGCGCGGCGCCAAATGCGGTGGCTCGACGAAGGCGCCCGCACGAGCCAACTCGCGCACTGGCGCGCCGCGCTCGCCGATGCGCCCGGCGCGCTTGCCCTACCTGTCGATCGACCGGTGCCGGCCGAGCGAACGCTTCGCGGCATGCGGGCGGCGCGCAGGCTCAACCCCACCGTTTCGCGAACCATCCGCTCGCTCGCGCGCGAGACCCGCGGCTCTACGTTTATCGTGCTGGCGGCGGCGCTGCACGCCTGGCTGTATCGATTGACCGGTACGACGGATATCGTCGTCGCGGCGCCCGTGGCGAATCGTCGCGAAGGCGATTTGGCGCCGCTCGTCGGGCTGTTCGTCAACACGGTCGCGCTGCGCGCCCGCGTCGCGCCGCTTGCCTCGTTTTTCGCGTTGCTCGCACAGGTTCGGGGCTCGACGCTGGCTGCTTACGAGCATGCCGACGTGCCGTTCGACGAGGTGTTGGATGCCGTCGCTCCGCCGGTTCGGCGCGGCACCGAATGGCTGCGCGTCAAATTCGCTCAACAGTTCGTGTTCGGCGAGCGCGTGGCGCTGCCGGGCGCGACGGCGCGCTTGACGCCGGGGCCCGACCGCGCCGCTCGCTTCGATTTCGCGATCGACTTCACCGACGATCCGCTCGGCGTCGAACTCGTTGCCGCTTGGGCAACCGATTGCATCGACGACGATACGGGCCGGGGCTGGCTCGATAGCTTTGCCGCGCTCGTCGAACACGCGGTGCGCGAACCCTCGGCGCCCGTGGCCTCGCTGGACTGTCATGACGAAGCAGCGCCGGCGGTTCTGACAGGCCCCTCGCCCGTGTTCGAATTCGCCGACGTCCTCGAAGCATTCGCGCATCACGCAGCGCACACACCCGAGCGTGTCGCCGTGTCGGACGATATGCGGACGCTGACTTACGCCGGTCTCGACGCGGCATCGTCGGCGGTGGCGCACGGTTTGCGCGAGCACGGGATCGGTGCGCAATGCGCGGTCGCGCTCGGCATCGAGCGATCGGTCGAGTTCGTCGTCGCACTACTCGGCGCGATGAAGGCCGGCGCGATAGCGGTGCCCCTCGATCCGGCCGCACCCGCCGCGCGCGTGGCGCAGTGCTTGGCCGCTTGTTCACCGCACGGTTTGATCGTGGCGGAACCCGCGCCCGCGTGGCCCGGCTTGCCGGTGCCGTCGCTGCGCTTATCGGAATTGGAGGCGCTGGGGCGGCAAAGCGCGCGGCAGGCCGACGCGGGCCCGGCGCATCGTCACGGCGAGCAGGCCGCGTACTTGATATTTACGTCGGGCTCCACGGGTGTGCCGAAGGGCGTGATCGTATCGCACCGGGCGCTCGCCGATTACGTGCAAGGCATGTTGGCCACGCTCGATTTCGCACCGGGCGCGAGCATGGCGATGGTGTCGACGGTGGCGGCCGACCTGGGTCATACCACGTTGTTCGGCGCACTGTGCGCCGGCCGCACCTTGCACTTGCTCTCGCCAAGCTGCGCCTTCGACGCCGATCGTTTCGCGCACGCCATGCATAGCCGCGGTGTCGGCGTATTGAAGATCGTTCCGAGTCATTTGCGCGCATTGCTCGAGGCCAGACGTCCGGCCGACGTCCTTCCGAGCGATGCGCTCGTTTTGGGCGGCGAGCCGTTGCCGCACGCGCTCGCCATGCGTATCCGCGAGCTCAAGAGCGCGTGCCGGATCATCAATCACTACGGACCGACCGAAGCGACGGTCGGCGCGCTCACGCTCGAGCTCGACCCGGGCGAGGGCAAGGGCGGGCGCGCATTCGCGGCGACAGGGCGCCCGCTGCCGAATGTCCGCGCTTGCGTGCTCGATGCGCTGGGGGCCCCGGTGCCGAGAGGCGCATACGGAGAGTTGTGCCTGGGCGGGCCGGGGCTTGCGCACGGCTATGTCTGCCGTCCGGCGACGACGGCGGAGCGCTTCGTCCCGGACCCGGCCGGTGCGGCAGGTGCCCGGCTCTATCGAACGGGTGACCGCGTGCGAATCGCAGCGGACGGCGCAATCGAATGGGCGGGACGGCTCGATGACCAGGTCAAGATTCGCGGCTATCGCGTGGAGCCGGCGGAAGTGAGCGCGGCATTGGCCGAAATGCCGGCAGTCGTGCAAGCCGAAACGCTCGCCGTGCACGATGAGCGTGGCGTTCGGCTCGCCGCGTTCGTCGTGCTCGATCGAGCCGCGCGTTCCGACTTGGGCGAGGACGGCGGCGCGCGGCTTCGTTCACGCTTGGCCGAGCGCTTACCGGATTACATGGTGCCGGCCTCGATCGTGGTGGTGAATAGTTTGCCGGTGACGGCCAATGGCAAGGTCGACCGCGCGAGTTTGCGCGAACTCGCGAAGGCCGCGGAGCGGGACGGCGCGCGCCCGTTCGACGAGCCGCAGGCGGGCGTGCAAAGCGCGCTGGCGCAGGTGTGGAAAGACGTTCTGCGCGTCGATCGCGTGGGCCGCGACGATAATTTCTTCTCGCTCGGCGGCGATTCGATCGTTGCGCTACAGGTCATCGCCCGGTCGCGCAGGGTGGGGATTCGTTTCACCCCCAAGCAACTATTCGATCATCCGACGCTTGCGCAATTGGCCGCGGTCGCCGTGCAAGAAAACAGCCGGCCGGGCGATGCCGAAGCCGGTGCCGGTGCCGCTGCGAGCGAGCGTGCGTCCGGCGAGGCGGTGGAGCTGACGCCTGCGCAGCATCGATTCTTCGCGCTCGATGTGCCGCATCGGCATCATTGGAACCAAGCCGTCGAACTCGAGCCCCTGGGCCTGTTCGATGTCGATGCGTTCGCCCAAGCGCTGGGCGCCGTGTTGACGCATCACGACGTATTTCGCTTGCGCTTCGTCAAGGCGTTGCAAGACGGCCGCGAATGGCGCGCGCTGCACGATACGCGTACCTTCGACGGCGTGCTGCTCGTGGTGCGGGACGTACGTGACCGTGAGCAGGCATTGGCTTGCTTCGATACGTTGCAACGCGAGATCGACCTCGAACGGGGTCCGCTCGTCCGCGCGCTCGTTGCAACGTTGGCGGACGGCGCCGTGCGTGTGTTCGTCGCGATTCATCACCTGATCGTCGATGGCGTCTCGTGGCGCATCGTCCTCGAGGATTTGCATACGGCATACGAGGCCGCGCTCGCGCGCACGGTGCCGAGGCTGCCTGCCGCCTCATCGGCCACCGCACCGGCCTGGGCGGCGCGCTTGCGCAAGAGGGCGTCCATGTTCGCGCCGGAACTCGAATACTGGCTCGCGTTGCGCGATGCCGCCCCGGGGCTGCCGCACGGCGCGCGCGAGCCGTGGGCAAGCACGGGCATGGCGGCGATGCCGAACAACGCCACCGCGCGTACGCTCGTTCGGGGCGTGGACCCTCAACTGACGCAGGCGCTCTTGACCGACGCGAACGCCGCTTGGCGCACGCAAACGCAAGACTTTCTGCTGGCCGCATTGGCGTATGCCATCGGCGATGCAAGCGCGAGCGGAACATGTTTGGTCGAATTGGAAGGCCATGGCCGCGAGGCACTATTCGACGATATCGACGCGAGCCGCACGCTCGGCTGGTTGACGAGCCACTATCCGATGGCGCTGCCGGTCGGTCCGTCGTTGATCGGCACCCTGACGGCCGTCAAGGATGCGAGGCGCGCAATACCGAACCGCGGCTTGGGCTTCGGCGTGTTGCGCCATCTCGGCGACGAGGCGACGCGCGCGCAATTGGCTGCCTTGCCCCGGCCTCAGGTTACCTTCAACTATCTGGGCCGCTTCGAGGCGGTTCGGGGCGAGCGCTTTGCCGCCCGTTTCGGCGGCGTGGGTTGCGAGCGCGATCCCGCGGGCCCAATGGCGAACGCGCTGGCCGTGCATGCATTCGTCGATGAGACTCGCACGCTGCGCGTGCACTGGGTGTATAGCACCGACGTTTTCGACGACGGATCCATCGCGGCGCTCGCCGCGCGTTTCGAAGATGCGCTGGCGTCGCTCGCGGCCGAGTGTCGCAAACGTGTCGCGACCGAAGGCGGCGGCGCGACACCCGGGGATTTCCCGTTGGCGCGGCGTGCCGGACTCACGCAGGCGGCAATCGATGCCGTTCGGTTCGATTGGCGCGCCATCGACGACGTCTATCCGCTTTCGCCGATGCAGCAGGGCATGTTGTTCCAGTCGCTGTTGGCCCCCGAGCAATCGACCTACGTGAACCAACTCGTGGCGACGCTCGACGCGCCCGACGTGGAGCGTCTGACGGCCGCGTTCGAAAGGGCGGTCGACAGGCATGACATATTGCGCACGAGTTTTCTGCCGGAGAACGACCCGCCGGTACAGATCGTGCATCGGCGCGCGGCGCTGCCGGTGGCGCAGCTCGACTGGCGCGCACAACCGGATGCGGATTTCGAGCAATGGCTCGTATCGGATCGCACGCGCGGATTCGTGCTGTCGGCCGCGCCGCTGATGCGGCTCACGTTGATCTGCATGAACGAGCGCACGTGGCGGCTCGTCTGGACGCGCCACCACTTGTTGCTCGACGGATGGAGCACCGCGAGGTTGTTCGCCGAAGTCCTGAACGAGTACGCCCAAGGGCCGCAGGAACCGATGTTTCGAACGGGGCAGGCCACGCGCTATCGCGACTTCATCGCATGGCTCGGCACGCGCGACGAGGCAAGCGAGCGCGCGTTCTGGCTCGAACGCCTGGCGCGGCTGGACAGCCCAACGTTGGTCGGGACCGAAGCCGCGATGCGACCCGGTGCTGGCCGCCATGGAACTTGGCAAGCGCAATTCGACGCGGCTGCCACCGAAGCACTCGTGGCGTGCGCGCGTCGTTTGCGCGTGACGTTGAACACGGTGGTGCAGGGCGCTTGGGCCTTGGCGCTGCACCGTATGACGAACCAGCGCACCGTCGCTTTCGGCGCCACGGTGGCGGGCCGCCCCGAGGCGTTGCAGGACGTGGATGCGGTGCTCGGGTTGTTCATCAATACATTGCCGGTCGTTGCCACTGCGTCGCCGAGCGAGCGCATTGCCGATTGGCTGTCGGCCCTGCAACGCGAGAGCGCCGCATGCGCCGAACACGCGCACACGCCGTTGTTCGAGATTCAACGCTGGGCCGGCCGCAACGGGGCCGCGCTGTTCGATACGTTGATCGTGTTCGAGAACTACCCTGTGGACGAAGCGTGGGCGCGCAAGGACGATGCCGCGCTGCGTTTTTCCGAAGTGCGTAACGTCGATGCGACCGACTTTGCCGTTACGCTCGCGGCGCAGGCCGGAGAGCGGCTTTCGATCGACTACGGATTCGACCGTGCCAGAGTTTCGGACGAGCGCGTCCAAGCACTGCATCGTGCTTTCGCTCGATGCATCGAGGCGTTCGTGGCCGATCCTCGGGCCACGCTCGGCAGCGTGTCGATCGCAACGGATGACGATCTCCTGCAACTCGCTCGATGCAACGCGACGGCGAAGGTGTGGCCCGTGCCGCAACGGGCGCCGCTGCATCGCCAGTTCGAGCAGCGGGCGGCAGCGCACCCTGACGCCACGGCGTTGCTGTGGCGCGAGGGCGATGCGCCGCTCGGCACGCCGCCGCTGCGCGTGACGTATTCGGAACTCGATGCGCGCGCGAATCGCGTGGCCGCATCGTTGATCGAAGCCGGGGCGAGGTCCGATGCTCCGATCGCACTGTGCCTCGAACGTTCGGTCGAGATGGTCGTCGCGTTGCTGGGCGTCATGAAAGCCGGCGCGGCGTGGCTGCCGATCGATCCCGACTATCCGCCCTCGCGTATCGCGTACATGCTCGAAGACGCGCGGCCGGTCTGTGTGGTGACCCAGCGTGCGTTGTTCGATCGCGTCGTTGTTGCCGCGCCCGGCGGCGCGGCCGTGCATTGCATCGACGCGCTGGAATCGCGGTCGCGCTTGCCGCGGCCGTCGGCGCAAAACGCCATGACGCTCGCCGCGGCCGACGCCGCCGCCGAAACGGGCGCGGCCACCGGCGAACTCGCGTATCTCATCTATACCTCGGGGTCGACGGGGCGGCCGAAGGGCGCCGGCAACACGCACCGGGCGCTCGCGAATCGAATCGCCTGGATGCAGGATGCGTATGCCCTCACGCGCGAGGACGTCGTCCTGCAGAAGACGCCGTTCGGCTTCGACGTGTCGGTATGGGAATTCCTCTGGCCGCTCTCGGTAGGCGCGACGCTGGCGCTCGCGGCGCCGGGGGCGCATCGAGAGCCCGCGCGCCTCCTCGATGAAATCGAGTCGTTCGGCGTGACGACGATCCACTTCGTGCCCTCGATGCTGGCCGCGTTTCTCGCGCATTTGGAATCATTCGGCGGTGCTTCGCGCTGCGGCCCGATCTCGCGGATCGTCTCGAGCGGGGAGGCGCTGCCGGGCGAACTCGTCGTCAAGGCGCATGCACTGATGCCCGATGCCGTCGTGCACAACCTTTACGGCCCGACAGAGGCCGCGATCGACGTGTCGCATTGGACCTGTCACGCCGGCTCGCCGCATGGCGGAGCGAGCGTACCGATCGGCATGCCGATCGCGAACACGCAACTGCACGTGCTCGATGCGGCGCTCCAACCGGTGCCGGCCGGCGCCGTCGGCGAGCTCTATTTGGGCGGCGCCGGACTCGCGCGCGGCTATCATCGCCGCCCGTCGCTGACCGCCGAGCGCTTCGTCCCCGATCCGTTCGTTCCGGGCGAGCGCCTGTATCGCACCGGCGATCTCGCGACGCGCAGGTCCGATGGCACGCTCGACTATCTCGGGCGCGCCGATCAGCAGGTCAAGCTGCGAGGCCAACGCATCGAGCCGGGCGAAATCGAAGCGGTATTGCGCGCGCAGCCCGGCGTCGACGATGCCGTCGTGATCGTGCGCGACGAGCAACTGATCGCGTACGTCGTGCGCGCTAGATCGGCGCGGTCCGATCGCGCCGATCTATTCGCACGGCTGCACGCGCACCTGCCGGGCTATATGGTCCCAGCTCACCTGATCGAACTCGATGCGCTCCCCGTCACGCCGAACGGCAAATGCGACCGGGCTGCGCTGCCCTCGCCCTCGGCTGGGGCCGGGGCCGGCTTCGCGGCGCCGGCGAGCGACACCGAGCGCGAGCTGGCCGCGATTTGGGAGCAGGTGCTGCGCGTGGAGCGAATCGGCCGCGACGACGATTTCTTCTTGCGGGGGGGCCACTCGCTGCTGGCGGCCGCCGCGCATGCAAGGACGAACCGGCGATGGTCGCTGGCGCTACCGCTGCGTCTGCTGTTCGAGGCACGCACGCTTGCGCGTTGCGCCGCGTCGATCGACGAGGCGTTGGCGGCGCGGGAGCGGGCGGGGCAGCGCGACGCCTATGAAACGATCGGCGCCTTGCTCGATGAACTCGAGGCGGGTTGAAACGAGGATATCGACGATGAATTCGATTTCAACCGATACGGCCGATACGGCCGATACGACCGCGCCTCGGCCGATGGCGTCGAGCGCGGACCTTTCCTCGCTGGCCGAACGATTTGCTCGGCTGCCGGCCGCGCAGCGCGCGCGCTTCATCGGCAAGCTCGGCGAGGCGGGCATCGACTTCCGCCTGCTGCCGATCCCAGCGGGGGCGGCGCCGCCGGTATCGAGCGCGTCGTTTGCGCAGACGCGCATCTGGTTGCACGCGCGCTTGATCGACGAACCGGCGGCCTATCACATCACGTTGCGCCTGCGACTGGACGGTGCACTCGAGCACGAGCCGTTGCAGCGCGCGTTCGATGCGTTGGTCGCACGCCATGAGGCGTTGCGCACGGCTTTCGTCGAGTCGGCGGACGGCGGGTTGGAGCAGCACGTCATGGCGAGTGCGCGGTGTCCGTGGCGCATGAGCGACGTGAGCGAAGTTAGCGAAGCCAGCGAAGTTATCGAGCCGGGCGCGCCGCGCTCGGCCGAGTCCGCCGCGGCCGATATCGCGCGGCTCGAAGAGGCCGAGGCGTTCGATCTCGCCCGCGCTCCGCTGCTTCGCGCGCATTTGATCGTGCTTGCACCAAGCAAGCATTGGCTCGTCTTGACGATCCATCACATCGTCGCCGACGGATGGTCGATCGATGTCATGCTCGGCGAGTTGTCGGCGTGCTACGACGCGTTCGTGGCAGCGCGCGCCGATGCATCGCCATCATCGCCGTCGCCCGCGCTCGCTCCATTGCCCATCGGGTATGCGGACTACGCACAGTGGCAGCGGCAGTGGCTCGAGGCCGGCGAGGGCGAGCGGCAACTGGCGTTTTGGCGCCGGAGCCTGGATGCGGCAGCCGGCGCGCTGTCCTTGCCCGGTATGCGCGCGCGCCCCGCACAGCGCAGCGCGCGGGGCGCGCGCCATCATTTCGTGCTCGACGCGGCGTTGGGCCGCAGGGTAGTTTCCTTCGCCCACACTCGGCGTGCGACGCCGTTCGCGGTGTTGCTCGCGGCGTTGCACGCGCTGATTGCGCGCGCCAGCGGGGAGCGGCGCATCCAAATCGGCGTGCCGGCCGCGAACCGGACCCGCGCGGAGACAGCCGGCTTGATCGGTTGCTTCGTCAACACGGTCGTCGTGCCGGCGGACGTATCACCGCGTGGCCGTTTCGATGCGCTCGTCGATCAGGTTCAACGCGCGCTCGTCGATGCCCAATCGCACGAAGAAGTGCCGCTCGATCGGGTCATCGAGGCATTGGGTGCCGCCCGGCAAGCGAGCCACCATCCTTTGTTTCAAGTCATGGCCACCTATGGCGTGGCGCAGCCGCTGCTTCGATTCGGCCGCGCGCGGGCAACGCCGCTGCCTACCGATCTGTGTTACGCGAAGTTCGACCTGGCGATGGGTTTCGAGGCCCGCGAGGACGGCGCCTTCGACGCGGCCTTCGTCTACGCGCAAGACTTGTTCGACGCGAAGACAGTCACGCGCTTCGCCGGCCGATACGAGCACTGGTTGACCCATGCGCTCGCGACGCCCGAGGCGGCGATCGGCGACATCGAATGGCTGACTGTCGAGGACCGGCACGAAATCGATTCGGCCAACGCCGCCGCGGCACGCGCCGTCTCGCCCGCTTCGGCGTTCACGCCGATCCACGTTCGAATCGCCGCGCTCGCGGATGCCGAACCGCATGCATGCGCCGTCGCCGACTCGGTCACGCGCTTGACGCGCGCCGAGCTCGAGGCGCGCGCCGACGCGCTTGCGCGCCAACTGATGCGTTCGGGCGTGGGGGCGGAAGCGCGCGTGGGCGTCGCGCTCGGCAGATCGGTCGACACGATCGTCGCGCTGCTTGCGATCTTGAAGGCGGGTGGGGCGTTCGTTCCGCTCGATCCGTCACATCCCATCGAACGCACGGCCTATGTGATCGACGACGCTAGGATCGATGTCGTCGTGACGCAGCGCGCGTACGCGGACAAGCTGCCGTTGCGCCCGCCTATGCGCGTTTGCCTGATCGATGATTTGGAAACGGATGGCTTATCTCCTGATCCGCACGCCGGCGCGTATCCCATGCCGCACCCGCGGCAAGCCGCGTATCTCATCTACACCTCGGGCTCGACCGGTGCGCCCAAAGGCGTCGTGGTCGAGCATGGCGCGATCGCGATGCACTGCGAGGCGATCGCCGAACGCTACGGAATGCGCGACGACGATCGCGTCTTGCATGTCGCCTCGATCAACTTCGACGGTGCGCACGAATGTTGGATGGGTCCGCTCGCCGCGGGCGCGCAGGTGCGGCTGAGCGACGACGGGCTGTGGTCCCCCCAGCAAACGCTCGCAACGATGGCGCGCGAATCGATCACGGTCGCCGCCTTCACGCCCGGCTATGCGCTGCAGCTCGCGCAATGGGCCTCGCGCCATGGCGCGCCCGCGTCGCTACGTTCGTTGACAGTGGGTGGGGAGGCGACCTCGCTGCAAGCGTGCCGCGCGCTGCGGGCGGCTTTTCCGGGCGTGCGTATCGTCAACGGCTACGGCCCGACCGAAACCGTGGTCACCCCGTTGCTGTGGATGATCGAAGGGGGCGACGATGCGCCGCACGCGCAAGCCTCGGCGTACCTCCCGGTCGGCACACCCGTCGGCGCGCGCACGGCTCACGTGCTCGATGCGGGCATGCGGCCGTTGCCGATCGGCGCCGTCGGCGAGCTGTATCTGGGCGGTTTCGGCGTCGCGCGCGGCTATCACGCGCGCGCGGCGCTGACCGCCGAGCGGTTCGTACCCGATCCCTACGGCGAGGCCGGCACGCGTTTGTACCGGACGGGCGACCTCGTGCTTCGCCGCGGCGACGGCGTCTTCGAGTTCCTCGGCCGCATCGATCATCAAGTGAAACTGCGCGGCTTGCGTATCGAGCTCGGCGAGATCGAATCGAGGCTAATCGGACATCCGAGCGTGCGCGATGCCGTGGCGCTCGTGCGCGGGGCGGGCGGCGACGCCACGCTCGTGGCTTACGTCGAGGCGCTCGGCATGCCTTCGCCGGTCGATGGCGAAGCGTTGTGCGCCTACCTGCGCGGCCTGGTGCCCGATTACATGGTGCCGTCGAGCATCGTCGTATTGGAGCGATTGCCGCGCAATCCCAACGGCAAGATCGACCGCGCCGCGCTGCCGTCGCCGCCGGCGCCGGAGCGGCACATCGAGACGCCGGCGCCTGGCATCGAGACGGCGCTCGCGCAAATCTGGCGCGACGTGCTCGGCGTGGATCGAATCGGTCGCAACGACGACTTCTTCGCCCTCGGCGGCCATTCTCTGAAAGCCGTTTCCATTGCCTCGCGCGTGGCGGAGCGGCTAGGGCGCGATGTTTCGGTACGCGCGCTGTTCGAAGCACCGGCGCTCGCGGCCTACGCGCAGCGAGTCGAGCAAGCACCGGCGCACACGGCTCCGGCGCGTAATGCCGAATTCGATTCGCCCGAGCGTAATGCGAGCCGCGAACTCGCGCCCCACGGACGCCTGTCCCATGCGCAGCGGGCTCTTTGGTTTCTCTGGCGGGCGGGGCCCACGACTCCATCGCACCATATCGCCGTCGCGATGCGACTCACCGGGCCGCTCGATACCGGCGCGCTTCGGCGAGCGCTGGAGGCGATGGCGCGATCCCAACCGGCCCTGCGAACGGGCATCGTCGCCGCAGAGCAGCCACGGTTGGTCGTCGCGGCCACGGGCTCGGCCGAGCTCGTCGTCGACGATCTGCGCGCGCAAACGGCCGAGCAAGATCGTCTGGCATGCGCGCGGCGTCGGACGGACGAAGACGCGTTGCGCCCGTTCGCGATGACGGGCGCGCCGCTCTGGCGAGCGCGCCTCATGCGTCTCGACGAGGACGATCACGTCCTCTCGCTCGTCGTCCATCACGCCGTGGCCGACGGTCGATCCATCGCGCTTTGGCTCGACGGACTGCGCGAGGCATACACGGGTAGGGCGGACCTGCGTTATGCGGCCGCCGGCGCATCGCAGGTGCGCTCGCGGCTGACCGCGCCACGCGCGCCAGCCTTTCCGCCGACGACGATCGAACGCGACCTAGCGTATTGGCGCGAGCAATTGCTCGACGCCGCGCCACTGCGCCTGCCGAAGCCGGCGCGCCTCTCGGAGGCCACGCCGGCGGGTTGGGGCGCCACGCGCATCGCGTTCGGGTTCGACCGCGCGCTCGCCGAGCGGGCGCGAGCGTGCGCGCAAGCCGCACAAGCGACGCTGCCGATGCTCATGCATGCGGCACTCAATATCGCCTTGGCGCGCGAGCTAGCCGTGTTCGACCAGCCCGTTGGCGCACTCGCATCGAAGCGCGATGCGGCGAACCGAGCGGCCATGGGCTTGTTCGTCGAAACGCTGATCGTCCGCACTCGCCTATCCGAGGATGCGACGTTGCTCGACGTGGTGGTGGCCGTGCGCGATGCGACGCTGTCGGCTTACGACCATCTGGCGGCGCCGCTCACTGAGGTCCTGGGCGCCGAACGTGACGAGCGCGGGGACGGCCATCCACTGCTGGCGGCGCTGTTCAACTACGTTCGCGCCGAAGCCGCACCGAACCGATGGGGTGCCCTTCACGTGACTTCGTTCAACGACGTCCGGCGCCGGATGTTGTTCGAGCTCGAACTCGATATCGCCGAGGAAGCGAACGGCGAACTGCGCGGCGCGCTCTCCTTCGCTCATGAGCGAGTCGATACGGATTTCGCCCGGCGTCTTGCGCAAACCTATGTCGAGGCGGTCGAGCAATTGGCTAACACGCCGGCGGCGCGCGTTGCATTGCGCGGCATCGCCGCGTCGCGCGCGGCCTCGGTCTTTGTGGAACAGCAATGAGTGAGAACGATCAGTTGTCCGAAACGAATCTATCGATCGCCTATTCGGGTATGGAGGGCATCCCCGAGCTTCGCGTCTCATGCGTGGGTGAAACGATCACCGTGAACCGAGGGGGCGTGGCAAGCGCAGGGGGAGATTCGCCCGTTTTGCGCGCGCAGTGGCAGCCGCCGCGCGGGCTATACGGACTGACGTGGGACGCGGCGGCGCACGGCCGGTTGCGGCATGCGGCAGTACTGGCGGCGCTGTCGGCTGTATTCGCCGACGATCGTTCGGGCCGCGCGATTCGTCTCGATGCCGGACACGCCGGAGGCGCGGGCCGGCACGCCGCCGATTGGTTGCGCCGTTGCGGCGTATTGACCGCCGGCGGCTGGTGCTTGCGCGAGGCATGGGCGCAGCAGCCCGACCTGTGGCTAACGCGCGCGGCGCCGTTGCCACCGGCGGCGCTCAGCTACGAGATGACGGGCGGTATCCGCCATCCGCGCCGCGCGCCTTACCGGGACGGCGTCGTCTATACGCGCGAGATCCCCGCGTTCGGCCATCGTTTCACGCTGAGAACCGCATCGATCGAATCCGACTTGCCCTTGCTGCATCGATGGCTGAACGAGCCGCGCGTGAACGTCTTCTGGGGGGAAGCGGGCGGGATCGAGGCTCATCGGGCCTACCTCGAGCGGCAGTTGACGTCGCCCCATGTGCATCCCTTGATCGGCGCGTTCGACGACGAGCCGTTCGGCTACTTCGAAGCGTATTGGGCCAAGGAGGACCGCATCTCGCCGTTCGCCGAGCCGGGCGAACACGATCGCGGACTGCACATGCTGGTTGGAGCGACCCGTTGGCGCGGCGCACGGTGCGTGGCTGCTTGGCTGCCCTCGCTCGTGCATTACCTGTTTCTCGACGATCCGCGCACACAAGCGGTGGTATGCGAGCCGCGCCACGACAACGTTCGCATGATCGCGTATTTGCGCGAGCACGGGTTCGCCGCGGTGCGGCCGTTCGATTTTCCGCACAAGCGCGCCTTGTTGATGCGCACCCTCCGCGAGTCGTTTTTCGACGCGCGGTCCATCTGACGACACAACATTTCGACTAGGAGAATCGTCATGACGACACGAGACGATGCGTACGACCTCATCGGCGTCGGCTTCGGTCCTTCCAATCTCGCGTTGGCGGTGCGCTTGGCGCAAAGCGATGCGGCGGGGACGTTGCGCACTGCCTTTCTCGAGCGCCAGCATGAATTCGGCTGGCATCGCGGGATGCTGCTCGACGATAGCCGCATGCAGATCTCATTTCTGAAGGATCTCGCGATGCTGCGCGATCCCACGAGCCGCTTCACGTTCGTCAACTACTTGTTCGAACAAGGACGCTTGCAGGATTTCGTCAATCTGAAGCAGTTCTATCCCACGCGGATCGAATTTCACGACTACCTGCGTTGGGTCGCTCGCGGCTTCGACGACTTGGTCGGCTACGGAGAGGACGTCGCCTCGGTCCAGCCCGTGTTCGATACGCGCGACCGGCGTGTCGTGACGCATTTACGCGTGCGCTCGACCGATGCCTCCGGACGGTCGCGCGAGCGAGCCACGCGTGCGCTGTCCGTCGGAATCGGCGGGACGCCGGCCGTGCCCGCGCCGTTCGCCGCGCTGGCGTCGCGGCGCGATCCGGCGCTCGTGCATTCATCGGCCTATCTGTCCTCGATCGAACGCGTGGTCGGCGACGGTTCGGCGCGTAAACGCGTGGCCGTCGTGGGCGGCGGCCAGAGCGCGGCCGAGGTGTTCGTCGATTTGACGCGGCGCTTTGCGCACGTGGACGCCACTTTGATCATGCGCGGCCCCGCGTTGCGTCCGGCCGACGATAGTCCGTTCGTCAACGAGATCTTCAATCCGTCATTTACGGACACGGTCTACGCGCAATCGGACGACGCTCGACGCGCGACGCTCGAAACCTTCAGGAGTACGAACTATTCGGTGGTCGATCGGCCGTTGATCGAGTCGATCTATGAACTCTTCTATCTGCAACGCGTGCGGGCGGACGCGCGTCATCGGTTGCTGGCGAATGCGCAGATCGACTCGGCGCGGCGAATCGATTCGAGCTTGGCCGCTCGTTCGGATACTGCAGCCGACACGAGCGGCCCCATCGAATTGCTGGTGCGCGCCGGCGTGGACGGGCAGCGTTCGGTCGAGCGTTTCGATGGCGTCGTGTTGGCGACGGGGTATCGGCGCGATGCGCACTTGAAGCTCTTGGAGGGCATCACCGATGCGCTCGGCGAGTCGCCGGCGCACTGCAACGTGGGTCGCGATTACCGATTGCAAACGGGCGAACACTTCCAGCCGCGCATCTATCTGCAGGGCTGCTGCGAAGACACGCATGGGCTCAGCGACACGCTGTTGTCGGTACTCGCTTGCCGAGCGGACGAGATCGCGGCCTCGCTGCTGCAGCCCATCGCAAGAAACGGAAAGCACGATGCCATTCGCGCGCAAGCGCATACCGGGGCGAGCGACAGCCGAGAGGCCTTCGCTCTGTAATCGACCGCCGTCGCGGCGCGGGTGCCGCGCGGCATGAAACAGTGAAAAAAACGGAGTCATCGATGGAGTGGTTTGACGGCAAGGAACGGCGAGCGATTGCGGTGGCCGCGAGTGCCGCGCTATGGGCCGGGGCGCAGGGTTATGCGCATGCGCAGTCCGCGCAGCGAGAAGGTGAGGGAAGCGCGGCGGTGCAAGCCGCGCCGAGCGGCTCGGGCGCCGTTGCCGCGGGTGGCGTCTTGCCGACCGTGCGCGTGCAGGGCGGGAGCGCGAAAGACAGCGTGCGCGGCTTCGTCGCCCGTCGCACGAGCACGGGCACCAAAACGGACACGCCGCTCGAGGAAATCCCGCAGACGATGAATGTCGTGACCGCGGCGCAAATCGAGGCGCAAGGCGCGCTTTCCGTCAACGAGGCGCTGCGTTACGTGCCCGGCTTCTCGTCGTATGGCGCGAGCACGCGTTCCGATTGGTATACGGCCCTGCGCGGCTTCACCCCGAACGTCTATACGGATGGTTTGGCCGTCCCCTCGACGCTCAACCTAGCGGCATGGCGCATCGATCCGTATCAAATCGAAAGCGTGACGGTGCTGCGCGGGCCGACCTCGGTGCTTTACGGCCAGGGCGATCCCGGCTCGCTCGTCGACGTGCAAACGAAGCAGCCCACCGCCGAGCCTATCCACGAGATCGAAGCGCAGCTAGGCACCGACGCGCGCAAGCAAATCGGTCTCGATCTCGGCGGGAAGCTGAACCGCGACGGCACCTTGACGTACCGTTTCGTCGGCGTGGGGCGCGACGGGAACATGCCCACCGGCCCGAATGCCGATCAACGCCTCATGCTCGCCCCGTCGGTTAAGTGGAGCCCCGATGCGGATACGTCGTTCACGCTGTCGGCGACTTATCTGCACGACAGCACCGATGTTTCCGATAACTTCTTACCGGCCGTGGGCACGATTTTGAATAATCCCAACGGTCCGATTTCACGCAGTCTTTATACGGGCGATCCGTCGTTCTCGCGCTACGACAAGCGGCAGTGGTCGCTCGGCTATGCGTTCGAGAAGCGGCTGAATGCCGTTTGGACGCTGCGCCAAAACGTGCGCTACGCGCATTTGTCGTTGAACAACGAGACGGTCTATGGGGGCGGGCTCGATACGTCCGACCCGACGCAAGCGACGCTCACGCGCTATGCCGGGTTGTTTCAGCCGAACTACACGCGCCTCGACATCGAAAACGATGCGCAGGCGCAATTTCACACGGGTTCGATCGAACATACCGTGCTGTTCGGGCTCTCTTATAGCCGACAGTTGTCCACCGACAGCGAACAGGCGGCGTTGGCGCCCAGCCTGAATCTGTACAACCCGGTGTATACGCCGGTGACGACGGCGATTTTCTCGGGACCGGCGTCGTTCGGGCCGACCGATGTGCGCACGACGCTCGATTCCATCGGGTTATACGCGCAAGACCAGATCAAGCTGACGCCGCGGGTGGTTGCCACGATCGGCGGGCGCGAGGACATCAGCCGCACGCGCACGCAAAACGTCGTCGCGGGCACCGTTCAGAGCCAGCGCAACACCGCGTTCTCGGGCCGCGTGGGCCTCGTCTATCTCGGCGACTACGGCTTGTCGCCCTACGTGAGCTATGCGACCTCGTTCAATCCCGTTATCGGCGTGACGGCGGGCGGTACGCCGTTCGCGCCCACGCGCGGCAAGCAGATCGAGGCGGGCCTGCGCTGGAAGCCCACGGGCAAGAACCTGATGATGACGGCGGCGATCTACCAGATCGACCAAACCAACGTCCTCACCCCGGACCCGAACGATCCGACGCACGTGAACAGCGTGCAGACCGGCCGCGTGCGTTCGCGCGGGGTCGAACTGAGTGCCGTGGGCAACGTGACGCGCGATTTGACGGTGGCCGCGGCATACGCCTACCAAGACGTGAAGAACGTCGAAGCGAACGATGCCTCGTTGGACAAATGGCCCGTCGCGATTCCGCTGCCGCGCGAAACGGCTTCGTTATGGGGCGATTGGACTTGGCACACGGGGCCGCTGGCCGGGTTGGGGCTGGGCGCCGGCGTGCGCTACACGAGCGCGGCCGCGGGCGGATTCGACAATGCGCTGGAAGTACCGGCTTATGCCTTGTTCGACGCCGCGATTCATTACGACGTCCGAAATTGGCGCCTTTCGGTCAATGCGACGAATCTTTTCAACCGGCGTTATGTGACAGGGTGCCAAAGCGATGCCGCGTGCTTTTACGGCAACGGCCGGACCGTTGTCGCGACGGCGCGCTACGACTGGTGACGAGCGGAGGATATTCGATGAACGAGGCGCCAGTATTGCTCGATACCGTTCGCGCGCGAGAAACGGCGATCCGCTTACCGTACCCGGCATCCGACGACCCGGCCGCGCTGTTGCCGAGCTTGGCCGAGTGGTTCGGCGCCGAGCGCGATCGCACGACGGCGACGATCGCGTTGCCGTGTCCCGCGGTGAGTCCTCCCGCCGGTTCGGGCGCCCGGATTTCGTCGTTCGCGATACGGGCCGTGCGCGGCGGGGTGGCCGATCGCGTGACGCGCGACGGCGACACGTTGTTCGTCCACACCTCGCGCGCTACGTTCTGGCAGCATCCGTCGCCGTGGCTGGTGGCGCCGTCCTCGGGCGGTGCCCCCATCCGCTATGTCGTGAACGGCGCGCGTCGCCATCCGGCGCGGCCGCCCAAGCCCGCGGGTGTCGTCTATCGGCGCTACCTCCCGGCGCTCGACTCGACGTTCACGCTGCGCTCGGTGGACGTGGGCGAAGACACCGAGCGATTCCATCGCTGGATGAACTCGGACCGCGTGGCCCGGTTCTGGGATTTACGCGGCACGCGCGAGGAGCACGCGGCTTACCTCGAAGCACAATGCGCCGATCCGCACGTGCATCCGCTCATCGGCTGCTTCGACGATCGGCCGTTTGCGTATTTCGAGGTGTATTGGGCGAAGGAGGATCGCATCGCGCCGTTCTACGATGCGCACGACTTCGACCGCGGGCTGCACTTGCTGGTCGGCGAACGCGATGCGCACGGCCCCGGCAAGCTGCACGCGTGGTTCAACAGCGTCTTGCACTACATGTTCCTCGACGATCCGCGCACGCAGCGTGTCGTCGGCGAGCCGCGCATCGACAACACCCGCAATATCGCCTATATGCACCGGCTGGGCGCCTACACGCTCAAGGAGTTCGATTTCCCGCACAAGCGTGCCGCGCTCGTCGTGCTCGAACGCGACACGTTTTTCACGCACCACGGGCCCTGACCGCCGGCGGTGCGCCGCGGCGCGTCAATCGCCGGTCCGGCCTGGCTGTCGATCGGGTTCGGGCTCGGGCGTGCCGATGTCCGGCACGTCGTCGGGCGTGCCGGGGCTCGGCGCATCGGGGACGACCGGCTGGTCGGGGATCGGCGTGGTGATGGGATCGCTGGCATCGATGCGCATGAGGCACTCCTCGTGGGGCAAAGTGGAACCGAGGTTCGGATTCAAAGGTGGCCGTGCACGCCCCCGCCTTGCAGTTCGGGAATATTGCCGGGCCGATCGTGGACGACCAGTTGGTCGTCGATTTCGGCGACGCCCGAAATCGCACTGATGGTCTGCACGAGCGGCGTATGTTCGGCCGCGAGCACATGTCCCGCGAGTCCCACGCAACCATTGCTCGCGGTGACGTCGATCGCGCAGTCGGAATTCGATCGCTCCCGCCGCGGGAGCGCGACGAGTCCGTCCTCGGTGGAGCATCGCGCGTGCCCCCGCACGGCATGCTTACGCGCCGCCCCATTGCATGCTGAGGCCGCCGTCGATCGTCCACGTTTGCCCCGTCACGTAGTCGCCGTCGTCGGACGCGAGAAACAGCGCGACGCGGGCGATCTCATCGGGCTGTCCCGCGCGATGCCACGGAATGACCGAAAACGACTTGTCGCGTTTTCCGGGGTCGTCGAGACGGCTTTGCGTCATCGGCGTTTGAATGAGGCCGGGGGCGATGTTGTTGACGTTGATCTTGTCTTCGGCCACTTCGCGCGACAGGCTGCGCGTCAGCGAGCCGACACCGGCCTTGGCCATGCCGTAGGGCGCGCTGCCCGGGGTCGGTAGATGTTGGGCGACCGACGAAATATTGACGATGCGTCCGCCGCCGCCGCACTGCTTGCGCAATCGTATGAAGGCACGGCAGCAAAAGAGCGGGCCCATCAAATCCGTGCGCAACACACGTTCGAGTTCGGCGTCTTCGATTTCGGCCACCGGCTTCGAGCTCGCGCCGACGCCCGCGTTGTTGACGAGAATGTCGAGGCCGCCGAGTTCGCGCACGGCTTGGCCGAATGTGCGCTGGACGCTCGCCGGGTCTCCGACGTCGCCCTGCATGACGAGGCCGCGGCGGCCCGCGGCTTCGACGCGACGGCGCGTGTGCTCCGCGCCCTCGCGATCGGTGTGATAGACGATGGCGACGTCGGCGCCTTGTTGGGCGAAGCATTCGGCGATCGCTTGTCCGATGCCGGAATCGGCGCCCGTCACGAGCGCGCGTTTGTCTTTCAATTTCATCGAGAGCTCCGATGCATAAAATGGGCGATTGACACGTCCCGGCAAAGGCGCAAGCGCCGTGCCGCCCGGTGGGGCACAATGCCTGCTCGCTCGATGGGATCAATGCGCGCCTCACGTGCCGAGGGTTCGGTGGACGGCGTGCCGGGCTTCGGATGGTGGGAGGCGAACGGTCATGACGCAAGAGAACGGTTACGCGAAGACGGCGCCCACGCGCGCCGAGGTGGATGCCCTCAAAGGGGCGGCGGTGCTCGAGTTCGGCACGGATTGGTGCGGCTACTGCCAGGGCGCGCAGCGCCACATCGCCGCCGCGCTCGGGCGCGCTCCGCAACTCAGTCATATCAAGATCGAGGACGGCCCCGGGCGAGCGCTCGGCCGCTCGTTCAAAGTCAAACTGTGGCCGACGCTGATCTTTTTGCGCGACGGCGTAGAGGTCGCGCGCGTCGTGCGTCCGAGCGACGCGCGCGATTTGGAAGCAGGCGTGGCTGCGCTTTTATAACCTCGAGCGGCCACGCCGCACTGCCGATGAACGCACTGCGCAATCGCCGTGCCCCGGCGGCTCCGCATTTTCCCTTGGATTTGGGCGGCGCGATTTTATGGAATCCACACCACCGCCTGCAATTCATTGCGAATTAACCGGTAAATCGGATAGAACGATCTTTATATTTTAAATTGACAATTTGCTTACTGATTCGATGCGATGCGATCGCGCCGGAAGATGCGCAAAAAAATAAAAAAAGTTCCCGCTGCGACGCGTAGCACCTACATAGCCTCGCCCAGGCGCATCGCCGTGCTTCGTGCGTCGCGCCTTGACAATCTAAATATTCGAGAATAGTTTCTTAGCGCCGATGTCATCGGCGTATTTTTATTCGAATTACCCTCCGAAATCCGGCAGTAAAAAAGCTCCATAGGCAGTGCGTTTCACGCGGTAATTATTTCGTGCGGTTCGATAGTCAGGCTCTTGGTCGTGATCGAGAAGAGGGCTGAATGTCGACCGTTGCCGTGCTTTGCGCGCCGCAAAACGGCGGGCCAGCCATGGCGCGGTCACCGAGAAACGGCAACTCAACTACCAAGGACAACAATGATGAAGCGAGACAGGAGTGGTACCCCGCGTCATGCGCGCGGTGGAGTATGGCTCGGCGCGATCGCGGCGGCGGTGCTGACGCTGGCCGGTTGCGGCGGCTCGGACGGCGGCTCCGGGGCCGTGACGAGCGCGAACGCGCAGCAGGCCGCGGCGCAAGCGTCGCCCATCGCGAACGCGCAAGATCAACCAATGCAAAACTGCTCGACCGACCAGCCCTATACGGATCCGGTCGCCTATTCGGGCAATGCGAACGATAGCCTCGATCCCACGCAGGTGTCGGAAAAAGCGGCCGTCATGCATCACACGTGGACGTCGGGCAAAAAGACCGTCTACTACACCACGACGACCGGCCACCTCACCGCGTCCGATCTCGGCGGCAATGCCGAAGCGACGATGTCGTACGTGGCTTACACGGCGCCGAGCAAGGACGGCAAGCCGCGGCCCGTGACGTTCTTCTATAACGGCGGCCCCGGCTCGTCGTCGATTTGGCTGCGGCTCGGCTCGTTCGCGCCCACGCGCGTGGCCACGCCCGACCCGTTGATGACCAATTGGCCGAATTTCCCGCTCGTCGATAACGCGCAGAGCTTGATCGACACGACCGACATGGTCTTCATCGATCCGCCGGGCACCGGTTTGTCGGAGGCGATCGCGCCGAACAAGAACCAAAAATTCTGGGGCAGCGATCCCGACGTCGGCGTCATGCGCGACTTCATCCGCCGCTACATTGCCGTGAACCATCGTACGAACGCGCCGCTGTACTTGTACGGCGAATCGTACGGCACGCCGCGCACCGATATGCTCGCGCTCTCGCTCGAATCGGCCGGCGTTCCGTTGGCGGGGATCATGCTGCAATCGTCGATTCTGAACTACTTCGCCGATGCGGTCGAAGCCGTGGCGATTCTGAGCGGCAATACGATCGACATGGACGCGCTCAAACTCGATACGGATACGTTGAGCGGCTACTATCCGGGCTACGCGGCGGTGGCGGCGTACTTCGATCAACTGGCGATGCCGAGTATCCAGCCCGACCCGGCGCTCTTCGCGTTCCAGTCGGAGCTGTTCGCCTCGACACACTATCAAGCGTTCAAGAACTACGCGCAGTCGTGGGTGCTGAGCCAGTTGGGCGTGCCCGATTTCCTCGGCCCGCCGGTGCTCCCGAGCGCGCCGACGCTCGCTTCGTGGACGTGGGCGTCGGGTTTGTCCATGCAAGCGTTGAGCGGCTATTTCAGCACGAACTACTTCAACATCGCGCTGTTGCCGGGAACGACGATCGGCCGCTACGACGGCCGCGTCTCGCTGCCGAACTCCGATCCGAGGCTGCAAACGGACGGCGATCCGTCGGACATTCTCATCTCGCAGCCGTTCACGTCGGCCCTCGCGGTGCAGATGCCGACTTACCTCGGTTACTCGGCGCCGAACGCGACGTACTTGCCGCTCAACGACAACATCATCAACGTTTGGGACTTTTCGCATGACGGCCAGCCGCTGCCCGATACGATTCCCGATTTGTTGGCGGCGATCGAGCTCAATCCGCAGTTGAAGGTGCTTGCACTGAACGGATACCACGATCTGGCCACGCCGTTCTTCAGTACGGAGAAACAGCTCGCGCGTTTGCAGACCGTGCAAGGGCTCAATCCGAATCTGCAGGTGACGTTCTATCCGGGCGGCCACATGATCTACCTCGACGATCATGCGCGTCCGAAAATGAAGTCGGATCTGCGCGACTTCTATGCCGGCCGCCAGGCGCCCACCGCGCTCGGCTTGTGGATGCTGCCGCCGCCGTGGCAAGACGAAAGCCCGGCCGGTACGCCGACGCTGGCGGCGGCGCAAACCACGACTCGGTAACTGGCGAATGCTAGTGACTTCGGCTACCTTTTACTTGTGAGCGGAACATGTCACCTATCGATATGCTAAGACGCCTTACCCCTTGGATCGCGCTCGGCGTGCTGGCCGGCGCGGCGCACGCAGCGACGCTGCAGTCGGTGGCGCCCGTGCATCTGCCGCACCGCGGCAGCGGCGTGGACGGCCCGTATTTCCCGAGCAAACGCGCCGCGGCGGTGATGCCCTCGACGGGCAGCGATCTGCAGCAGCAGGCTCAAGCGCGGCTCGACGCGCGCCTGGGCGCGAACACGGTGCTCAGCAACGGAGCGGCGATTACGAAGTCGCAGGCGCAAGCCAACGGGCTCGGCTATATCGCCAACCACTTCAACGAGATCGACACGAGCCATAGCGGACGCGTGACGATGAGCGACGTGAAGCAGTACCTGCAACAGCGTCAACGTCAGCAGTAGCGGGACCGCACCGCCGGTCGTCATCGCTGCCCGCGCGCGATCTTCGTGCGCGGGCAGCGCTTTTATCGGCCCACCAAAAGGCCCGCGCCGAGCGCGATGGGCATGCGTATTGCGTGCATCGGATGGACAAGCAGGCCACCGGCCTGCTCCGAGCCACCTTTGCATTGGAGGTCCCCATGCCAGAACGTAAAACGCTCGCGCGCGCTCAAGCGGACAAGCGAGCCGGCAAGGCCCCGTCGACACAGGCGGGCGAATTCGTCAAAGAGGAAATGGAGCACGTCCGCGCAGGTAAGCACGGCGTGCGATCCGCGAAACAGGCGGTGGCGATCGGGCTGTCCAAGGCCCGGCGAGCCGGCGTCGATCTAAAGCCGCCGAAGAAGGGGGCGGCAAGCGAAGCCACGCGCAAGAAGGCGCGGAAAGACACGGCCGCGGGGCAGGGCAAGGCCGGATCGTCTCCGAGCAAGGAAACGCGAGCGAAGCGCTCGCGCACCACCACGGCCGTACTGCAACGCGAAAGCCGCCGCGGTGCGTCGCATGAGGCGGTGTCGAAGCAGGCGAAGTCGGCCGCGGCGAAACGTCCGGCCGCGAGCCGTTCGGCCGCGGCAAAAAAGGCGGCGCAAACGAAGGGCGCCGCCGCGCGCTCGGCTGCCGCGAAAAAAGCCGCCCGCACGCGCGCCGCGCGTGCGCACGCACATCACTGACATCACCGACGCGCCGTCCCAAGCTCGCGCGCCCATCCGTCGGATCGTTGCACCGGCGGGTGGGTGGCGTCGATGCGCGTTTACCTGATCCAAAAACATGACGCAATTCGGCGTCGGAATCTAAAGAAAACTATCTGACGGGTCGTAAACGTGCACATGAGCCGAATCAATGTGGCTCGCTGTCTCGCCCGTTGCTTAACGCGGGCCGAGAGCAAATAAAAATCGCTACGGGGAATGTACCTTGACTCAGCAACGAACCTCCTGGACGCGTACGGCCGCGCCCGGCGAAGTCATCTACTCCGAAGGTTACGCCGGGGAGGCCGTCCTCTACGTCATCAATGAGGGCAAGATCGAGTTGTCGACGCGCTGCGACGACAAAAAGGTCGTGCTCGCGACGATCGGCAAGGGCGAGTTTTTCGGCGAGGCGGTGCTGCTTCAAGCCGAACCGCGTGCGCACACGGCCAAGGCGTTGGCGTTTTGCCAACTGACCGTCGTGCACGCGAGCATGGTCGAACAAGAACTCGAGCGCGCCTCGCCGCTATTGCGCCACATCGTGCGCACGACCATCCGCCGCAGCCGTAAAAAGGACGATCTGCTGGCTACGTACACGCATGCCGATTTCTTGCCGGGCGTGGTGTCGTACGCGCACGTGCTGGCCTTGATGGCGAACGTGGACAACGCCGATTCGATGGACGGACGCATGCGCCGCGGCGGGGCCGAAGAAGTGGCGGTGCCGCTGCCCGAGGTCATCAAGAAGTGCCGTGCGATCGCCGGCCATTCGCGCCCGCATGTCATGACGATGCTCGGCCGGATGGAAAAACTGAATCTCGTTTCGCTCGGGACGGGGCGCGCGGAGCATCTGAGCGGCAATTCGCGCGGGGGCGGCGATGCGGCTGCGAATCGTCAAGTGGTGACCTTCGATCCCGCGCGAATCACCGAGCGGGCGCAACAAGTCGCCGATCAAGATCTGGACATCGCGATCAACAGTGAGCTCGAGCTGATCGAGCTTGCCGATCTCGAAGCGCTGATCGGCGTCGAACGCAAAATGCTGCTGAACAAACTCTCGCACGACGAGATCGCCGAAGACGTGTTCGCTTTCCGCAAGACGAAGGTGCTGCATTACGTCGAGGAAAAGGGCGTGAGCTACTTCGCCAAACGCGCGCGCGGCAGCGGGGACGTCAAGTCGCTCGAGGATATCGAGTTCGTCGATCACCGCACGTTGTTCGACGCGGTCAGCGCAACCGATACCTACGATCTGGCCAAGCTTGCCGCGTCGTCGGGCGACCACACCATCGTCGACAAACTGTTCTCGGTCATGACCGAGGCACGCAAGAACGAAGTGTCGTGGGTCATGCGGCGCGATCTGAAGCTCGACCAAGCCGAAGTGGAAGACATCGAGCAGCGCTTCCTCCAAGCGATTCGCGATTTGAAGGCAGCGAGCGGCCGCGAGCCCGCTCGTATGACCCGCGAAGCGTGACGCGAGCCGCGGGGCGGCCCAAGCGGGCCGGCCTCGCGAGAATGCGGTAAGCCAAGACCGCGCAGCAAACGGAAATCGTTCGGAGATCACTCATGGATCTGCTAACCGTCATCGGCGCGCTATTCGGTGCGACGGCCATCGGCGTGGGCTTTTGGCTCGAAGGCGGGCATTTTTCGACATTGATTCAAGGCGAAGCGTTCGTCATCGTGCTGGGCGGCACGTTGAGCGCCGTGATGATTCAAAACACGTGGTCGCGCTTTTTCGACGGCATCAAGCAATTGCATTTGGCCTTCATGAAGGCGCGGCAAGTCGATCGCGATAGTTTGTCGATGCTGCTCGAATGGGGCGACCAGGCCAAGCTCAATGGCATGCTCGCGTTCGAATCGATCGATGTCACGGGCATCAACGCATTCGCCAAGCGCGGCTTGGAGTTGCTCGCGAACGGCGTGTCGACGGCCGTGCTCGAAGATTCGCTGCACCGGGAGATCGCGGCCTACGAGCGCAATCGAATGGCCGCGGCGCGGATTTGGCAGCAGGCCGGCGGCTATGCGCCGACGTTCGGGATTCTAGGCGCGGTGCTCGGCTTGATCCATGTCACCGGTCACGTGCTGGAGCCGGCGCAACTGGGCAGCGGCATCGCCACGGCCTTTACGGCGACACTCTACGGCCTCGCGCTGGCCAACCTCGTTTTTCTACCGCTCTACGGCAAGATCAAGGCGCAGGTCGATAGCGAGCTGCGTTTCCGCCGGCTCTACATGGACGGTTTGCTCGCGATATCGCGCAAGGAGTCGCCGCAAACGATCGAGACGCGACTCGCCGCCGAGGTGCGCGAGCGCGCGGCCGAGTCGCTGGCCTGACCGGTCCGCGATGCCACACACTGATTGGAGCGAATGCCGATGAGTACGTTCACGGACGGCAAGCGCGCCGGTGCGAGCGAGGCGGGCTACGACACGCACGACGCAGCCGAGGAGCATTCCGAGCGCTGGCTCATTTCATACGCGGATCTGATCACCACGCTGATGGTGTTTTTTCTCGCGCTGTACGTGCTCGAACTCGCGAAAGACCGCGATTTGCAGACGAAGGCGTTGGAAGCGCAGGTCGCGAGCACGCGGGCACAGGCCGAAACGAACGCGAGCAAGGCCGTGACCGATGCACGCCGGACGGCCGCTCAGGCCGCGCTCGTGGCGCTGCTCAGGCCGCTGACCGACGAACATGCGATCACCGTGGCGCAGTCGCCGCAGGGGCTGGAAATCGCGATCAACGCGAAGATCCTGTTCAATTCGGGCGATGCGCGCTTGCTGCCCGATTCGATCGGCGTGCTCGAGCGCGTGGCGAAAGTGCTGGCCACGCACTCGGCGAAGAATATTTTGGTCGAAGGCCATAGCGACAGCATCCCGATCTCCAACGCGCAATACGCGTCCAATTGGGAACTGTCGGCCGCGCGAGCGGGCGCCGTGGTCCGCTTCTTCGTCGATCAGGGCATTGGCCCGCATCGGCTGGCCGCGATCGGCCGGGCGGACAACGTGCCGCTCGTGCTGGGCGAGGACGCGGCCGCCCGCGCGGCCAACCGCCGGGTGACGATCCTCGTTCAGGAGTAACGCGCGGCTAGCCGCGCGTACCGCTCAACCGCGCTTGTTCAAGGTACCCGCGGCGCCGTTGCCGCCGAATAGCGCGTTCAGATAGGTCTTGCTGTTGTTGATCGTCGTGAGCAACCGGTTCAGCGCGGTGAACTGCGCGTTGTACTGGGCCGTGAGCGTCTGTTGATACGTCGCCAGCTCGCCTTGTTGCTTCGTGAGGGATTTCAATTCCTCATTGATCGAAGCGGTGCGCTTATCCATCTGCCCGACGGTGGTCAGCGTGTACTCGCCAAGCACCTTGTCCAACTGCTGACCGATGCCGTTCTTGCCGTTGAACACCGACGATACCGACGCCGGATTCGACGCGAGCGCCGCTTGCAGCTTCGACGCCGAAAAATCGAGCGTGCCGTCGTGCTTCAAATCGAGACCGATTTGGCCGAGGCTGTAGGTCTTGCCATCCACCGTGACGCCGCTCGCCAGAATCCGGCTCAATCCGTTGACCGCCGAATTGAGCATCGAGTCGCCGAGCAGCGGGCCGGCTTGCCGAGTGGCCGGATCGAAGGCCGAAAGCTGTCTATGCGTGCCGACCCAAGCGTTGTAGGCATTGGCGAAGTTTTGCACGGCCTTGCCGATCGCCGATGGATCGGCTTCGATCGCGACGGTTTGCGTAGTGCCGACGGCGGCCGGGCTCAGTGCGAGCGTGACATTGTTCAGCGCGTCTTTGACGACGTTGCTCGCGCTCGTGACGGGATTGCCGCTGACCGTGAGTTTGGCGTCTTGCGCGGCGGTGACCTGCTTGAAATTGGCCGTTGCGAGTCCCGCGTCCAGACCGTTGGTACCGGACACCGACACCGTGTTGGCGGCGCCCGTTTGCTTCGATGTGAGCACGAGGTGTTCGCCGTCGCTCCCTTTGACGACGGCGGCCGTTACGCCGGGATTGTGCGCCGAACCGTTGATGGCCGCCGCAATGCCGGTGAGCGTGTTGTTCTTCGCATCGAGATCGATCGACATCGTTGCGTCGCCGACGGCGATCGTGAGCGTGCCGCTGCCGAGCGCCGTATCGTGCGCGAACGGCTTGGACGAGATCTGGTTCGCGCTCGCGAGTTGTTCGACGTAGACCGAATAGGACCCCGCCGCGGCGCCCGTCGAGGTCGTCGCAACGATACCCTTGCCCGTTGCGCTGGCCGCGAACTGCGAAAAGATGCTGCCGTCGGCGAGCCCCTCGAGCGACGTTTTCAGCGCCGACAGCGCCGACTTGACCGTGCTGAGGGAGGAGAGCACGGCGTTATCGCTTTGTTGCTGCCGCGCGATCGCCGATGCGCGGCCGGCCGTATTTCCCGTGACGAGCGCGGCGACCAGCGTGTTGACGTCGAGCGTCGAACCCGTTGCGCCGCTGAGGATGGATTGTGCCGCTTGTTGAATGGGTGAGGGCTGCGTACTCGAGTTACCCGCCGGTAAAGAAACCGAACTCATGCAAGGCTCCGTGCGTGACTTGGTTGTTTTGTTGTTTTCCTTCGAAGGCTGATTGTAATCTGACGTCGTAATATTTGGAAATACATCGTAACGTATCTGGCCGGTGATGCGTCCCGCGCGCCCTCGAGGCGGATGCCGATCTCACTGGCGCATCTGTTTCGCCCGTCATTACCGGCGCACGCCGTGCATCGAAACGCGGCCGGAATGCGCCCTGCATGACGATGCGCTCAACGATCCATCAACTAGCGAGCTTGTCTTTGAGCCAGCGATAAAACGCCTCGATCGCCGCTTCGCGCGGATGGCCTGCTCGCCAGGTGAAAAAGTAATCGAGCGACGCCGGAATGCGCACGTGCCCGAGCTGAACGAGTTCTCCGCGCGCCAAGTACGCTTGCGCGAGCTGCAGCCGTGCCGTCGCCGCGCCCTGTCCGCTCAAGGTCGCCTGCAGCAACATGCCCGCGTCGTCGAATACGGGGCCCCGGTCCGGCTCGCTTTCGCGCAAGCCCGCGGCCTCGAAAAAGTCGCGCCACGACCGGCGCGAGAAGTGCAAAAGCGGCATCCTCGGCAGATCTTCGATCTTGAAGTTCGGGAAACGCGCGAGCAGCGAGGGGCTGCATACGGCGATGACCTGATCGTCCAGCAGCTTGCGGATCTCGAAGCCCGGTTCGTCGACGCGGCGGTGCCATATGCCGATATCGACGGAGTAGGGATCCGGCGGCGCGATATCCGCGTGCATGCGCAGCGAGAGGTCGATGAGCGGATGCCGATCGTAAAAATCGCCCAGCCGTGGGATGAGCCAAACCGACAAAAAGTCCGACATCGCACTGAGTTCGAGTCTCGTCACGCCGTTCGCGCCTTGCGCGCCGCGGCGGGTCGCGTCGAGCGCCTCGCGCAGGTCATCGAGGTTGGCTCGCACTCGCTCGGCTAGGCGAGCGCCGGCCGCGGTGGGAATCATGCGTGTGCCCGCGCGGCGGAAAAGCTCGACGCCGAGCGATTGCTCTAGCGCCCGCAAATGATGGCTGATGGCGCTATGCGTCAAATGCAATTCCTCCGCGGCGCGGCTGAAGCTACGCCGGCGCGCGGCCGCTTCGAGGGCGCGTAGGGCTTGCAGGGGAGGAAGGGGCGTGCTCATGCCGATGAATTCTACTCACAGTGGACTGCAAAATCTCTCAATGGCGCATCCTCGGGCAGTCACGAATAATGGAGCCCAATGACCATTCCCGAGACAGCGCGCTTGCAATGACTTCCATTCAATCAAGGCTACTGGCCGTCTTTTCGCTCGGGTATTTCGTCTCGTACCTGTTTCGAGGCGTGAATCTCGGATTCGCGCCGTTCATCATTCGCGATCTGGGTGTGTCGCCCGCCGATCTGGGAACGTTGACGAGCCTGTACTTCCTCGGTTTCGCCGGTGCGCAGATTCCCGTCGGCGTGATGCTGGACCGCTTCGGTCCGCGACGCGTGACCGCCTGCGCGATGCTGATCGCGGCAGCCGGGGCGCTGACGTTCAGCCTGGCTCATGGGCTGGGCGCGATGATGGCCGGGCGCTTGCTGATCGGCGTAGGCGTATCGGCCTGTCTCGGCGGCGCGTTCAAGGCGACCGCTCAGCATTTCGACGTTGGGCGCCTTACCTTCGTGAACGGCATCGTGATGGCGACGGGGGGACTCGGCGGCGTCGTCGTGGGCACTCCGCTCTCTTGGCTGTTGTCGATCGCGAGTTGGCGCAGTGTCGGCATGGGCCTGGCCGCGCTCACGGCCGCGGCGGCGGCGGCGATTTGGTTCGGTGCGCCTTCGAAGTCCGAAACGCGTTCGAACGCGGGGATGCTCGAGCAACTCAAAGGAACCTGGCACGTGCTGACGAGCGGCGCGTTCTGGAAGCTGGCCGCGTTTTCCGGCATCACGCAGAGCGTGTTTTATGCGATGCAGTCGCTTTGGGTCGGCGCGTTCATGCGTGACGTGGCGCTGTCGGGGATGAGCGGCGCCGCCGCGCGCGCGGCCACGCTCGTGTCGATATTGGGTGCCGCGTTCATCGCGGGCAATCTGGGGTTCGGCGCATTGGCCCGGGTATTGGAGCGGCGAGGGGTGAGCGTGTATCTGTCTTCCGGCGTGACGATGATGCTCTTCGTAGTCGTTCAAGCGATGATTGCCGCGCGCTTACCGCTTCCTCAAAGCGTGCTTTGGGCCGCGTACGGTGCGCTGGGCGGTACGGGTATCTTGACCTATGCCGTCTTGGCCGGGCACTTTCCGGCTCGATTGCTCGGGCGCGTGAACACCACGTTCACGCTCGTGATTTTCGTGGCGATCTTCGCGCTGCAAGTCGCGATCGGCGCTGCGCTTGGCCGCTGGCCGATGCAGGGCACACATTATTCGCCGGCTGCCCACGTTACGGTTTGGGCGGTGTTGATCGCACTGCAAGCCGCGGCGGCGCTGTGGTACTTCGCACCGGCTCGGCGGAGGCGAGCAGCCGCGGCGGCGGATGCGAACGCGTAGGCGGCCGATCGCGCGGCGCGATCGGGCATCGTGAATCGTTCGCAAGCCTTGAGGCTCGAGTTCGACGGTGAACGTGGGCGTGCTAGCCTACGGCCCACGCTTCGCCACCGGACATCCCTTAAGTGTGGCTTAAGGGGCCCGAGCCACAGTGTCGGAGGCGGACGACGCACCTATTGCGGCGGCCTCCGAATCGAGAGTCGAACGAACGCACATGCCTTATTTTTTTGGAATCGGTCTTCACGTCATCGTCGCGATCTATTTCGCGGTGCATGCCGTCCGCCATCGGCAGAACATCTATTGGCTGTTCATGCTGTTCGCCTTCCCGATGCTCGGAAGCCTCGTCTACCTTTTCGCAGTCTATCTGCCGAGTCTGCGCCAATCGCGCGGCGCCTATGTCGCTACGCGGGCGATCACGCAGTTCGTCGATCCCAATCGCGCCGTGCGTGAGGCGCGCGCGCAATTCGATCGCGCACCCACCGTGGCGAGCCGCATGCGGCTCGGCGCCGCCTTACTGGAGGCGGGCGATGCACCCGGGGCGATCGAGCATTACCAGGCCGCCGCGAACGGCCCCTTCGCGGACGATCCCGCGCTGTTGCTCGGCTTGGCGCGCGCGCAATTCGCGTTGGAGCGGTATGCGGACGCCGATGCCACGCTGACACGCCTTTTCGCGGTCGATCCGTCGATGCGCAATCAAGCGCAACCCGCTTTGCTCCACGCACGGTCGCAGGCGGCGCTGGGCGCGCCCGGTACGCGCGCGGCATTCGAGGCAGCGTTGGCGTGCGCGAGCGACGCGGCGCCGCGCTGCTTGTTCGCGGATTGGCTCGCGGCGCAGCCCTCGCAGGCGGACCGCACGCGCGCGGCGGCGCTATACGAGGAGATCTTGCGAGACGGGCAGCATTGGCCGCGCTACGCCCGCGAGCACAACCGCGAATGGCTGGCGCGCGCGCAATCGGGGCGGGCGTCGTTGGCGGGGCGTTGAGCGGGGCCGCTTCCGGCCTCAAGTCGGTGACGTAGTGTGTCGATATAGGGTCAGCGCGTGTTTGCGCGCCGGCGTTGTCCCGCAGCCTGCCCGCCGAGTGGTGGGGCTGTTAGGATTGCGCCGATTTTTCCTCAACGCATCCGACATCGCCGCGGCCCTCATTGAAACCCATAAAACCGCAACACTCGTTTTTGCAGCCGAATAAGCGGTATTCACACTTTCGGTGCAACGTATCGGGGCTTGTATCCGGCACACGTAATAAATCGGCATTTGCTGCCGCCGCGCTATTGTGCGCAACGGCGGCGGGACATGCGTGTGCGCAGGTACCCGGGCGGCAAGCGCAGGGTGTTGCGGAACAAGTCGAACTCGGGCCTGGCATCGCGCTGCCGGCGATCGCCGTCAATGGCGCGGCGAATAGCGCGTCGGTCGGGCTGGTCGGTCGACGCACGAGCACCGGCACGAAAACCGATACTCGCATCGCCGAGATTCCCCAAACGATCAACGTCGTAACCGCGCAGCAGATCGAGATGACGGGCTCGTCCGACCTCAATCAGGCATTGCGTTACTTGCCGGGCTTCGGATCGTATGGATCGGACAATCGCTCCGACTTGTACGCGGCGCTAAGGGGCTTTACGCCCACGTTGTTCATCGACGGATTGCAGGCGCCCCAGACGGCGGCCATCGCCGATTGGCGCCTCGAACCGTATATGGTCGATGGCATCACCGTGCTGCGCGGACCCACGTCCGTGCTGTACGGTGCGGGCGACCCCGGGGCCATCGTCGATGCGCGGACGAAGCAGGCCGACGGCGAGCGTGTGCGCGAGGCCGGCGTGCGGATCGGCAACGATGCGCGCAAGGAGACGATGTTCGATGTCGGCGACAAGCTCGATCCCGATGGCCGGTATGCCTATCGTTTCGTCGGTGTCGCGCGCGACGGCAATGCGCTGAGCGGCCCGCACGCGGATCGGCGCGTGGCGTTTGCACCGTCGCTGCGCTGGCGCCCCGATGCGGACACCTCGCTGATGCTGACCGCGGCTTACCTGCGCGACAGCAATGACGTGTCGCACAATTTTCTGCCCGCTCAGGGCACCGTGCTGCCGAACCCGAATGGGCAGCTTGCTCACGACGTCTACACGGGCGAGGCGAACTTCAATCACGACGCGAAGAAGCAATGGTCGCTCGGCTATGCGCTCTCGCACAACGTCGATACGATCTGGACGTTGCGCCAAAACGTACGGTGGATGCATGTGTCGCTCGACGACGCGGCGGTCTTCGGCGCCGGTTTCGCGCGGGGCAGCACGTCCAATCTCACGCGTTATGCGGGACTGTTCCAACTGAACTACAGCCGCTTCGACATCGACAACAGCGCACAGGCGCGGTTCGCTACGGGGCCATTCGCGCATACGATCTTGTTCGGCCTCGAATACAGCCGACAGACCAGTACCGATAGTGAATGGGTTGCGCTGGCGCCGAGCTTGAATCTTTACGATCCGGTCTACACGCCCGTTACGAACGCGATCTTCTCGGGTCCGACTTCCCTCGGTCATCCCGATCGGTATACGACGACGAATACGTTCGGCGCTTACGTGCAAGACCAGATCGAATGGAAGCGATGGACGCTTACGGTAGGTGGCCGCGAGGACCGGGTTGGATTGCACCAAGACGATCTCGAGTTCGGCACGCGTAGCGACCAGGACGTCAGCGCGTTTTCGGCTCGCGTGGGGCTCACGTATCGGGGCGAGTACGGGCTCTCGCCGTATCTCGGCTACTCGACGTCGTTCGATCCGATCATCGGTGTGAGGATGTTCGACGGCGGGTTGCCGCGGCCCACGCGTGGCAGGCAGATAGAGGCGGGGCTGCGTTGGCAGCCGCATGGCAAGAACCTGATGCTGAGCGCGGCTGCTTACCGGATCGATCAAACGAACGTGGTGACGCCGGCGCCGATCTCGCTCGATCCGACCGGCATGTCTTCCGTGCAGACCGGCCAGGTGCGCTCACGCGGTATCGAGGTGAGCGCGGTCGGCAATGTGACGCGCGAGTTTTCCGTGGTCGCTTCGTATGTCTATCAGGATGTGAAGAACGTCAAAGCGAACGACGCGTCGCTGAACCATTGGCCGGTGGATGTCCCGCGTCCGCGTCAGATGGCCTCGCTGTGGGCCGATTGGACATGGCACACGGGCGTGCTCGCGGGCTTCGGAATCGGCGGCGGGGTTCGCTACCAGAGTGCGTCGGCCGGTGCGCCCGATAACTCGCTGACCGTTCCGAGCTATACGCTCTACGACGCGGCGTTGCGCTACCAGACGCGCGCTTGGCGCTTCTCGCTCAACGTGGAGAACCTGTTCGACCGCCGTTTCATTAGCGGTTGCCAGTCGTATTCGGTCTGTGCATTCGGCAACGAGCGAACCGTGCTGGCGAGCGCGAAATACGATTGGTGAGGCGACGATTGGTGAGGCGGCATCGTCAAGCGTACCGGCAAGGGCCGTAGGCACGACGTTGCCGCGGGACTTCGCGGGTAACGAACTCGCATGGAGCGCGCAGCCGGTTTATTCGCTTGCGCCGCCGGTGGGAAACCCCGCGTGTCCGCCTCCCATCTGTCCAGGGGC
>NZ_PNYA01000089.1 GCF_002879885.1 Trinickia dabaoshanensis | reverse complement strand
GTTCTCAGTTAACAATTCATATCCGCTACCGGCGAATCGCCCATAGCTCAAAAGCCGTTCAGTTTGCGATCGCGCGCCCACTCCGCAGGGGTATACGCTTTGATCGACACAGCATGAATGCGGTTATCCGCAATATATTCCATCAGCGGACCATAGACCGTCTGCTGTTTTTTAACCCGACTCATGCCGTCAAACAACTCACCCACGGCAATACCCTGAAAGTGGCTGCCATCGCCGGAAACGTGGACTTCCTGGAGGGAGAGAGCGTTCATCAACACGCTCTGAATTTCATTATTTTCCATGGGATCTTCAATCATCAGTTAATAAACCAGCGAAACATCTTAGAGCAAAGTTGCGCTGGCATAAATAAGCAAAAAGCCTCGCTGATAAATCAGACAAGGCTCGACTTGCAGGCAGGTTTGCCGGACAGGCGGTTAACGC
>NZ_PNYA01000088.1 GCF_002879885.1 Trinickia dabaoshanensis | reverse complement strand
GGGTTCGGCCTGCAGATCCATCCCTGCGATTCCAGTTCGCCGCTGCTGGCCGATGAACTGGCTGACTGGGTGCAGCGTTCGCGCCTGGCCGGGCTGGTGCTGACCGCACCGATGTCCGAGCGCCGCGACCTGATCCAGGCGCTGACCGCGCGTGGCATCAAGCTGGTGCGCATCATTGCGGCCACCGAAGATCCGGCCGACGGTGCCTGCGTGTTTGTCGACGACCGCGAGGCCGCCTACGAGATCACCGAACACCTGATCCAGCTGGGGCACCAGCGCATCGGCTTCCTCTGGGGCGGCAGCTCGCACCGCTCCTCGGGCGAACGCTATGCCGGTTATGAGGCCGCGCTGAAGGACTACGGCATGACCGTGGACAAGCACCTGGTGGTGCAGGGCGACTACACCTTCGACGACGGTTTCCGTGGCGCGCGCCGCCTGCTGGCGC
>NZ_PNYA01000087.1 GCF_002879885.1 Trinickia dabaoshanensis | reverse complement strand
ATATAAATACCCGTGCGTCGGACATTGAAGATGTTCAGCAACGCCAGCACCGCAATAGCCACGGCCGCCACGCTCAGCGACAGAACAGACAGATCGCTGGTGTAGAACAACGCGATAATCACGATAGCGCCCAGGTCATCAATAATCGCCAGCGCCATCAGGAAAATTTTGAGTGCGGTCGGCACACGGCTGCCAAGCAGGGCTAAAACGCCGAGCGCAAACGCGATGTCCGTCGCGGCCGGGATCGCCCAGCCGTCACGCGCAACCGGATCCTGCCACGCAAACGCGAGGAAAAGCAGCGCCGGAACGACCATCCCGCCAATTGCCGCGATCACCGGAAACGCCGCGCGCTGTCGGCTGGCAAGCGAACCGATCACCAGTTCACGTTTGACCTCCAGCCCCACCAGCAAAAAGAACACCGCCATCAGTGCATCGTTGATCCACAGC
>NZ_PNYA01000086.1 GCF_002879885.1 Trinickia dabaoshanensis | reverse complement strand
CGTTTCTACTGGCGGAATGCTGGATGCTGGCATAACCAGACCCTTGATAGCTTTCTGATACTCGCCGTAACTGCTTGGCTCGTTTTTGTATTGATACCAGGCGCGCAGCACCAACCTGGAACGGGAAACAAAAGGGCCACCCTGCAAAGTGATATAACCCTGCCAATCTCCCGCGTGAGCCGCGCTGCAGCTCACCAAAAACAGGACTAACCCTGTCGGCTAAATCCTGATTTTTCAGGCGGCGCAGTTCACGCCAGACTGACACCGGCGCGCCCCCTAAAAACTGGAATTGACGTATACCCCAGCATGACGCCCAGGCCGTTGCGTGCTTCGCGGTTTCCTTCAGCGGGCGTCCACTTTCATGATCGCTCTCGCCGTCCAGGGCGTAACCATAAATATTTTTTGAGATGTATTTGACGACATAACCCGTAGCGCTACCCAGCGCCGGATCTATCCCGCCGAACCAGTC
>NZ_PNYA01000085.1 GCF_002879885.1 Trinickia dabaoshanensis | reverse complement strand
ACCCCAATGTGCGTTCGGCCACCAACGGTAGGGATCCCGCGTGCGAATCGTTGCATGCCCGATTGGGTATTGACAAGCAGTTCCACCAGCTCAACCGCGTATTGCGTGGACAGGTTCCCAAAATCGATGTCAGCCTGATGTGCATCCCAAGGCAACGTAGGCTCAATGTGTTCAGTTACGTCAAAAGAAAGATCTGGTGGCAACGTAACCCCAGCAGTCGCAAGTGCTTCTGAGATTTCTCCCAACACCGCCTCCCTCTGAGCGGAGAGTGCTTCGGCAATCTGGCGGGTTGCTGTGTACACCACGTTAGCGTCAACTCCCCTGGTCAGTCGCTCAACGTAGTTGGCCATCCCTCCCCAACAAATACCAGTGTGCTCACCATCCCCAAACTCCTCAGCAACGCGCCCTTGTTGGACGTCGATCCGAAACACCTGAAGCCGGTCGGGCGTTCCGCCATATCCAGCCAATATGAAT
>NZ_PNYA01000084.1 GCF_002879885.1 Trinickia dabaoshanensis | reverse complement strand
CGATGTGCAGATGCCCGAGCTTGACGGCATTCAGTTGTGTCGCGCGATTCGGGCATCTCCGCTATTGAGACGCCTGCCGATCATCGTCATTTCTTCCGAAACACGGGATCAGTTCGGCGCATCGGGGCTATTCGACATCTACTTACGCAAGCCTATCGATGCAAGGCGACTCATCTATGCGCTGTCACGCGTTCTCGCGCTCGATTGCGCAAATGATGCAGCGCCCAGCCCAGCGCAATCGGTACATGACGTGACCAAACACGGAGCATCGCCGGGAGCGACATCGCCGGCATGACCAGCAAACGGCCTCGCGCGTGCCATCCTTTGCGAGGCCGGCACCTATCGACTTCGCTATTATTTAGTCGCCGCGGCTTTTCATCGGCTTGGGGCGCCGGAGCGCCAGGCGCTGCAAGAGTTGCTGCGCCTCGTCAAACGCCTGGCTGATTGCCTCTTCCGGGCTTTCCCCATAGACGGGGGCGCCCTCTACAGGCTCGTCGTCCCACAGGGTCAATTGCACCCATGCGCGGTAGCGCGGGTTGTGCTGCGAATCTTCTTGCTCTATGCCCAACTGGCAGTCTTTTAAGACAGCGCTATAAGCCGTTAGCGACACGAGATCTTGAGCCGCAACGCTT
>NZ_PNYA01000083.1 GCF_002879885.1 Trinickia dabaoshanensis | reverse complement strand
GTTGGTCCCGCTCGACTCGCGATTGGGAATTGAAGAACGAAGTCTGGCTCAATCCGGAGCGTGCGCCCCGAGCCGAATTAAAGCAGTGCGCGTGAAGCGACGCGACAACTACGTTGACAAACACCGCAGAGGGATATAATCCTTTGACCAATCCGGATCCTAACATTTGTCCTATAGGACACGCATGGGCGCATGGAGGTGCTGGATTCATATGTTGTAGGCATTCACCTCTTTAATAATAAAGAACATCAATCACGCATCGGGCGTCTCGTTGAGGATAAGCGGGACTTCTTTGCAAACACAAGATTGACGCTTCACATTTCAGTGGCGGCTTTCGGAAATCACCAGTGACCGCTTGGGGGCGACTGCTGCCGTCGGCGGCCACGGCCACCAACGATGGGTGGCGGACCACATCGTCGGTCCGGAATCGGCCAGGAGGCGCCATTCACCATTGCAGGGACAGTGTCATTTAGACGACCGCTTCGCCTCTGATATCGGCCGTTTGAGATCCAACGGCGCGATCAATAGCAACGGAGCACCGGGACAACGCCGCAGCCCAGTACGCGCTACGAGACGAAGATCAATCGAGAGCTGTGCCCGGTGTTTGTCAACGTAGTTGTCGCGTCGCTTCACGCGCACTGCTTTAATTCGGCTCGGGGCGCACGCTCCGGATTGAGCCAGACTTCGTTCTTCAATTCCCAATCGCGAGTCGAGCGGGACCAAC
>NZ_PNYA01000082.1 GCF_002879885.1 Trinickia dabaoshanensis | reverse complement strand
GCTCCTTGTCTTTGTAGCTGAGCGCACCGCCGGCAAGGCAGGTGTCGACGACATGGCGGTTGAATGCCGCAACTTCGGGCCATCCCAGCTCGACAGGCTTACCGAGCAAGAACGGGTGCCGACTACCGGCGAACACGGCATATGCGTCGTTGTAGAGCATGGTTCCCTCGCGTCCCCACAGCACAACAAGTGGACAAGGCGATGCCAGAACCAGGCGAACAACACAGCAAAGACTTGAGGGCCAGCTTTGGCGCGCGCCTAGCGGCGTTGAGCTCCAGTCCAAGCCGGCTATGAGTCGAGCCATTTCGCTCGTTTCTACCTGCGCGTCGATGGACAGATTTGCGTTTTTGAGAGCTGACGGCATCATGCAGGGGGCCTCCGACGTAGTGATTTTCCCGAAACGGATGACACTCTGCTTCGCGATCACGCGAGGCATCTCGTAGATACGGTCTCCTGCCAGCACCAAAGTTCCGCGGCGCACGTCATCTCAAAGCGTCCATAACGTGTCTCGGACCTTGTAAAAAAGACATCTAATTTCTTCGTCGCACGCTCCGCGACGCCAGACCGGCGCACGAGCATCGCGGAGGAAACGGGCCATTGCCATTGCGCGCCGTGCAAGTTGCCAGGCGTATCAGGCGCTCGGGTACCTATCCGAAGCAAGATTCGGAGGCAGGCCGCCCGCATCGCACGACATTGCGGTTGCAGTCCTCGTCTCTCGCGCGCAACTGGCACAGAATTCGCTGGAACTCAATAGGTCGTCGCGGGGCAACTTTGACTGGCTCCCCGGCGACGAATAGCCCCGTTCCAGATGAGCAGCGTCATGAACAATGGCCTCCCCCGTTTCGCCACCGTGCTCGTGGTCGAAGACGACGAGTGCGCGCGCAGTGCGCTTGAGTCGATCCTGACCGCAGAGGGGCACTTTGTCGTTGGCGCGGCCAACGGTGCCGCCGCGCTTGAGAGCCTGCACGTCCTAACCCCGGATGCGGTCATCACCGATGTGCAGATGCCCGAGCTTGACGGCATTCAGTTGTGTCGCGCGATTCGGGCATCTCCGCTATTGAG
>NZ_PNYA01000081.1 GCF_002879885.1 Trinickia dabaoshanensis | reverse complement strand
GAGCAGACGCTTCGCAACTGGGTGAAGGCCGATGAGTCAGGCAAGCTGAACGGAGCGGGAGCGAAGCCAGTCACGCCGGAGCAAATGGAGCTTTCGCGGCTGCGCGCGGAGAACAAGCGCTTGCAGATGGAACTGGAGATCGCAAAAAAAGCGGCAGCATACTTCGCGAAGGACCTGCTGTGAGGTATGCCTGGATCGACCAGCAGGTCGGACGCTATCCGCTGTCGTCGTTGTGTTGGGTGCTCTCGGTCAGCGTGAACGGCTATCGTGCGTGGAAGCGCGGCGGCACGCCGGGACGAACGCGGCTGACGGATACGCAGTTGTTGACGCTGATCCAGACGATCCATGCCCAGGTCAAAGGCGCTTACGGCTCGCCGCGCATGACCGAGGAAATCCGTGATCGAGGCTTTCCGGCCAGCAAGGAGCGCGTTGAGCGGTTGATGCGTGAGAACGGTATCCGGGCCCGGCACAAGCGCCGTTATCGGGTGACGACCGATTCGAAGCACAAGCTGCCGGTTGCAGAGAATCTGCTGAACCGGGAGTTCACGCCGGCCGAGCCGAATCAGGTGTTCAGCTCGGACATCACGTACATCTGGACCGACGAGGGCTGGCTGTATCTGGCTGTGGTGCTGGACCTGTTCAACCGGGAAGTGGTGGGCTGGTCGATCAAGCCGCGCATGACAGCGGACCTGTTAACGGACGCGCTGACGATGGCTTGGTTCCGCCGCCGCCCCGCGCCGGGAGCGCTGTGTCATTCGGATAGAGGTAGCCAATACGCGAGCCATGAGTTCCAGCGCAAGCTGGCCACCTACAGCATGCGTTGCTCGATGAGTCGCAAGGGTAATTGTTGGGACAATGCTCCGACGGAAAGCTTCTTCAATAGCTTGAAGAACGAACGGGTTCACGCCACGCGCTATCAGACGCATCAGGATGCGAAGACCGATCTGTTCGAATATATCGAAGTGTTTTACAACCGCAGTCGTCGTCATTCGTCACTCGGCTTTGTTTCTCCGGAACGCTTTCTTCAGGACTGGATCAAGGCTCAGCAGACCAAGGGCGCGGCGGCATAACCCGAGACC
>NZ_PNYA01000080.1 GCF_002879885.1 Trinickia dabaoshanensis | reverse complement strand
CGCTTGCATCTGCTTGCTATCGAACCGTTGACGAAAACCTCGCGGAAAACCGCACCGCGTAAGGCCTCGCTTCTCTTCGCTCAGTCACGTTGACTGCACGAAAGGGCGCAATTCTAGGCGGCTTCTTTGAACCGCGCAAGCGGTATTTCAAAGAAATCGCATCATCGATTCTTGAACACCGGTTTGCGCTTTTCGAGGAATGCGGCCATACCCTCTTTCTGGTCCTCGGTCGCGAACAGCGAATGGAACAGCCGGCGCTCGAAGCGGATGCCTTCGGCGAGCGTCGTCTCGTAGGCGCTGTTCACGGACTCCTTCACCATCATCACGGCCGGAAGCGGGAATTCCGCGATGGTGCCGGCGGCCGCCAATGCCTCGTCGAGCAGCGACGCCGCCGGAACGATGCGCGAAACCAAGCCGGCACGCTCGGCCTCGGCCGCATCCATGAAGCGCGCGGTCAAACACATATCCATCGCCTTCGCTTTCGACACGGCCCGCGGCAATCGCTGCGTGCCGCCCGCGCCGGGCATCACGCCGAGCTTGATTTCAGGCTGACCGAACTTTGCGGTATCGGCGGCAATGACGATGTCGCACATCATCGCCAACTCGCAGCCGCCGCCAAGCGCGAAGCCGGCCACCGCCGCGATGATCGGCTTACGGATGGAGCGCATCGTCTCCCAATTACGAGTGATGTAGTCGCCCTTATACACATCCATATAGGTATAAGTGGCCATCATGCCGATGTCGGCACCCGCGGCGAACGCCTTTTCGCTGCCGGTCACGACGATCGCGCCGATGTTCTCGTCGGCATCGAACGCCTTGAGCGCCGCGCCAAGCTCATCCATCAACGCGTCGTTCAGCGCATTCAACGCTTTCGGGCGATTCAGCGTCACCAAACCGACGCGCCCGCGCGTCTCCACCAGAATATTTTCGTAGCTCATTGAGCCTCCTAGTCTTAGGTTAGATCAGGCGAGAAAAGCTTTCGCGCCTGCCCGGAAACAATGCTAACATTCGCCAACCAACCGGTCGGTCGGTTAATTGGTACTATTTTCGATTGCCGGCCCTCCCCCACCAACGTCTGGCC
>NZ_PNYA01000007.1 GCF_002879885.1 Trinickia dabaoshanensis | reverse complement strand
TCCCCCACCAACGTCTGGCCTGCCCCCCCCTGTCTCGCTATGACCCATCCTCTATTTGCGAAGCACGAAGACACGCTGAAGCACGCCCTCGAAGCCATCGGTTCGCGCGGCTACTGGAGCCCGTTCGCGGAAATGCCGAGCCCCAAAGTGTACGGGGAAACCGCGAACGCGGACGGAGAAGCGGCCTTCAAGGCACATCTCGAACACCCGTTCACGCTCGACCAGCCGAGCACCGGCGAATGGGTCGGCGCAGAGCGCTCGCCGTTCGGCTTCGCTCTTGACGTTCGCTATCCGAAAGTCGATGTCGATGCGCTGATCGGAGCGGCCGCCACCGCGGAGCAAAGCTGGCGTAAGGCCGGCCCCGAAGCCTGGGTCGGCGTGAGTCTCGAAATCCTCTCGCGCCTGAATCGGGCCAGCTTCGAAATCGCCTACAGCGTGATGCATACCACCGGCCAAGCGTTCATGATGGCGTTCCAAGCGGGCGGCCCGCATGCGCAGGACCGCGCGCTCGAGGCCGTCGCGTACGCCTGGAACGAATTGCGCCGGGTGCCCGCCGATGCGCATTGGGAAAAGCCGCAAGGCAAAAATCCGCCGCTGGCCATGCACAAGCGATACACGGTCGTGCCCCGCGGCATCGGCCTCGTCCTCGGCTGCTGCACGTTCCCGACTTGGAACGGCTATCCGGGCCTGTTCGCCGACCTCGCGACCGGTAACGCAGTGATCGTCAAACCGCACCCCGGCGCAATTCTGCCGCTCGCGATCACGGTTCGGATCGCACGCGAGGTGCTGCGCGAAGCCGGCTTCGATCCGAACGTCGTGACCTTGCTCGCTACCGAACCCAACGACGGGGCGCTCGTGCAAGATCTCGCCGTACGCCCCGAAATCAAACTGATCGACTTCACGGGCAGCTCGCAAAACGGCACCTGGCTGGAACGCCATGCGCACCAGGCGCATGTCTATACCGAAAAGGCAGGCGTCAACCAAATCGTCATCGACTCCGTCGACGATCTGAAAGCGGCCGTGCGCAACATCGCATTCTCTCTCGCGCTGTATTCGGGCCAGATGTGCACGGCTCCGCAAAACATTTACGTGCCGCGCGACGGCATCGAGACCGCCGAGGGTCACGTCAGCTTCGACCAGGTGGCCGCCGCGCTCGCGAACGCGGTGCAAAAGCTCGTGGCCGATCCGGCGCGCGCCGTCGACCTGCTCGGCGCAATCCAGAACGAGGGGGTTGCACGGCGTATCGACGAAGCACGCTCGCTCGGACACGTGCTCGCCGATAGTCAAACGCTCGAACATCCCGCGTTCCCGAACGCCCGCGTGCGCACGCCGTTGCTGCTCCAACTCGACGCGGCCAAGGACGCGGAAAAGTTCAGCGGCGAATGGTTCGGCCCGATCTCCTTCGTGATCGCCACCGACTCGACGCGCCAATCGCTGGAATTGGCCGGTTCGCTGGCGGCTCGGCACGGCGCCCTCACCTTGTCGGTCTACAGCACCGACGAGGCAACGATCGAAGCCGCGCACGATGCGGCGATCGAAGGCGGCGTGGCACTGTCGATCAATCTCACGGGCGGCGTGTTCGTCAATCAATCGGCTGCGTTCTCCGACTTCCACGGTACCGGCGCCAATCCGGCCGCGAATGCGGCGTTGACCGACGCCGCTTTCGTCGCAAACCGCTTCCGCGTGGTCCAAAGCAGGATTCATGTTGCGCCTCGCGAATTGCCCGCGGAAGCCGGCCGAACGGCATAGTCCGCTCTGCCGAATAGAGCCGCGCGCCGGCTCGCACTAATATCACGTCGATCGGTCCCGTCGCTGTGACGGGACCTCGTTCGCTGGAAGCCATCCAATGACCGATGCCTACATTTGCGATGCCATTCGCACCCCCATCGGCCGCTACGGCGGCGCACTGAAAGACGTTCGCGCCGACGATCTCGCGGCCGTCCCCATCAAGGCGCTCATCGAGCGCAATCCGGGCGTCGACTGGCGCGCGCTGGACGACATCCTCTACGGATGCGCGAATCAAGCGGGCGAGGACAATCGCAACGTCGCGCGCATGGCCGCGCTGTTGGCCGGCTTGCCGACCGACGCGCCCGGCTCGACGATCAACCGGCTCTGCGGTTCGGGCATGGACGCCGTCGGTTCCGCCGCGCGCGCGCTCAAGGCCGGCGAAGCACGGCTCATGATCGCGGGCGGAGTGGAAAGCATGACGCGCGCGCCTTTTGTGATGGGCAAAGCCACGAGCGCGTTTTCGCGGCAAGCCGACATTTACGACACGACGATCGGCTGGCGCTTCATCAACGCGCGCCTGAAAGCCGAGTACGGTGTCGATTCGATGCCGGAAACGGGCGAGAACGTCGCTGCGCAGTTCTCGATCAGCCGCGCGGACCAAGACGCCTTTGCCCTGCGCAGTCAGCAAAAAGCGGCGCGGGCACAGCAGGACGGCACGCTCGCGCAAGAGATCGTCGCCGTGGAAATCGCGCAGAAAAAAGGCGATCCGCTACTCGTGACCCGCGACGAGCATCCGCGCGAAACGTCGCTCGAAGCGCTGGCCAAACTGAAGGGCGTCGTGCGTCCCGACGGCACCGTCACGGCCGGTAACGCATCGGGCGTCAACGACGGCGCGTGTGCGTTGCTGCTCGCCAATGAGCAAGCCGCGTCGCAATACGGACTGCGCCGCCGGGCCCGCGTGCTCGGCATGGCCACGGCCGGTGTCGAACCGCGCATCATGGGGATCGGGCCGGCGCCCGCCACGCAAAAACTGTTGCAGCGGCTCGAGATGTCCCTGTCGCAATTCGACGTGATCGAACTGAACGAGGCGTTCGCCTCGCAGGGCCTGGCCGTGCTGCGCATGCTCGGACTGGCCGACGACGACGCACGCGTCAACCCGAACGGCGGTGCGATCGCCCTCGGCCATCCGCTTGGGGCGTCGGGCGCTCGGCTCATCACCACCGCGCTGCATCAACTCGAGCGTATCGGCGGCCGCTATGCGCTGTGCACGATGTGCATCGGCGTGGGTCAGGGTATCGCGCTCGCCATCGAACGCGTGTAATCGACAGAGCGCGGCCGGCAGGACGAATGCCGGCCGCGAATCGGAGCGAATGAGGAGACGATCGATGCAATATGAAGCGATTCGCGTCGAAATCGACGCAGCGGCGCACCTCGCCACGATAACGCTGAACCGCCCCGAGAAGCTCAATAGCTTCACGCGCGCGATGCATACGCAATTGCACGCGGCCCTCGACGAGGCGCTCGCCGCCGGCGTGCGCGCCCTAGTACTCACCGGCGCCGGACGCGGATTTTGCGCGGGCCAGGATCTCGCCGATCTGAATCTGGAGCCGGGCGCGTCCACCGACCTCGGGGCCGTCATCGAAGAGCAATTCAACCCGCTCGTTCGCCGGCTTCAGGCCCTGCCGCTGCCGGTGATCGCGGCCGTGAACGGTATCGCGGCCGGAGCGGGCGCGAACCTCGCCCTCGCCTGCGATATCGCGATCGCCGCACGCTCGGCCAGCTTCGCGCAATCGTTCGTCAAGATCGGCCTCGTACCGGATTCCGGCGGCACCGCCTTCTTGCCGCAACGCGTAGGCATGGCGCGCGCGCTCGGGCTCGCCATCACCGGAGACAAGATCAACGCGGAGCAAGCCGAACGCTGGGGGCTCATCTGGCAAGTCGTGGACGATGCCGAGTTGCTCGCCCAAGCAACCGAACTCGCCACCAAGCTGGCTCAACAACCCACACGCGCCATCGCCGCGATCAAACGCGCCATGCGCGCCAGCACGACGCACACGCTCGATCAGCAGCTCGATCTAGAGCGCGACTTGCAGCGTGAGCTCGGCAACTCCTACGATTATGCCGAGGGCGTCCAAGCGTTCATCCAAAAGCGCGCCCCGCGCTTCGAGGGACGTTGATATGTCGTCGGATTCCCAAGCTACGCCTACCCACGCATCGTCGCAGCATCTATCTCCCGACGAATTGGCCCGCGCGGTCGGACACGCCATGTACGAAGCGGACGCTTGCAGCCGAGCGCTCGGCTTCGAGCTCGTCGACGTGCGCCCGGGCTATGCGTGCATGCGCGCGACCGTGCGGCCGGACTTTCTGAACGGACACGCCATCTGCCACGGCGGGCTCATCTTCACGCTCGCCGACTCCACCTTCGCATTCGCCTGCAACTCGTATAACGTGAATACCGTCGCGTCGGGCTGCTCGATCGAATTTTTGCGTCCCGTGCACGGCAACGACGTTCTCACGGCCGAAGCCGTCGAACAAACGGTCAGCGGGCGCACCGGTATCTACGACATTCGCGTCACGAACCGCGCGGGCGAAACCGTCGCCCTGTTTCGCGGCAAATCCGCGCACATCAAGGGCCACGTGATTCCGCCAGCGTAGCGCCAGAACCGCCGCAGGAAGCCGAGAGCGATTTTGCCGGCTTAATTTCGCCCGCTAATTTTCATCTGCTCAAGCAGGCGGAATCGGTCACTCGCGAAATCGCCGGATGTCGTAAACGACGGGCAGCGCCTCGGCGCATGCCCGCCGGCAGCTATTTTTTCAATGACAGAGGAGACATGCGATGAACACCGCGCTGCCGCTCGATCCGATCGAGACCGCGAGCCGAGACGAGCTCGCCGCCCTGCAGCTCGAACGGCTCAAATGGACGCTCAAGCACGCCTATGAGAACTCAACCGTCTATCGACGCAAGTTCGACGAGGCGGGGGTGCACCCCGAAGAGCTCAAGACGCTAGCCGATCTCGCTCGCTTCCCGTTCACGACAAAAGCCGATCTGCGCGACAACTACCCGTTCGGGATGTTCGCCGTGCCGCAAGAACGGATTTCTCGCATCCACGCATCGTCGGGTACCACCGGGAAGCCGACCGTCGTCGGCTATACCGCGCGCGATATCGATACGTGGGCCAATCTCGTTGCGCGCTCGATCCGGGCGGCCGGAGCGCGGCGCGGCGACAAAGTCCATATCAGCTATGGCTATGGCCTCTTTACCGGGGGCCTGGGTGCGCACTACGGAGCGGAGCGCGCGGGGCTGACGGTGATCCCGTTCGGCGGCGGCCAGACGGAAAAGCAGGTGCAACTGATTCAGGACTTCAAGCCCGACATCATCATGGTGACGCCGAGCTACATGCTTTCGATCGCCGACGAACTCGAACGCCAAGGCGTCGATCCGGCCTCTAGCTCGCTGCGCATCGGCATCTTCGGCGCCGAGCCTTGGACGAACGACATGCGCCGCGCGATCGAAGCGCGCATGGGCATCGACGCGCTCGACATCTACGGCCTTTCCGAAGTCATCGGCCCGGGCGTGGCCTGCGAGTGCGTCGAGACGAAAGACGGCCCGACGATCTGGGAAGATCACTTCTACCCCGAAATCATCGACCCGCTCACGGGCGAAGTGTTGCCCGACGGCGAGTTCGGCGAACTCGTCTTCACCTCGCTGACCAAGGAAGCGCTGCCGATCATCTGCTACCGCACGCGCGACTTGACGCGGCTGCTGCCCGGCACCGCGCGCACGATGCGGCGAATGGAGAAGATCACGGGTCGCTCGGACGACATGATGATCGTGCGCGGCGTGAACGTCTTCCCGACTCAGATCGAGGAGCTACTGCTCAAGCAGCCCGCGCTCGCACCGCATTATCAGATCGTGCTCACGAAGGAAGGACCGCTCGACGTCATGACGCTGAACGTCGAGCCCTGCCCGGAAAGCCAAGCCGACGACGCGGCGCTGGCATCCGCCAAAGCCGCTCTCGCCTATGACATCAAAGCGTTGATCGGCGTGACGGCGATCGTCAACGTGCTGCAGATTAACGGCATCGAGCGATCGGTCGGTAAAGCGAAACGTATCGTCGACAAACGTTCCAGCTAACCCTCCAGGCAACACGACGACGCAGGCAGGCCGGCACCGCCATCAAGAGTTAGGCAGAAGCAGCCACATCCGCCCGGCCTGCTTCATTTTGCCGGCCAGATCGCCTGCGTCGTCGCCGAGTCCCCAGAAATAATCGGCACGCACGCCGCCGCGAATCGCGCTGCCCGTATCCTGGGCAAACACCACGCGGTTCATCGGCGTATTGGAGAATGGCCGGGTCGTCGATAAAAACACGGCCGAGCCGAGGGGAATCGAGGCGGGGTCGACCGCGATCGAACGTTCGGGCGTAAGCGGCACGCCCAAGGCGCCGATCGGACCGTCCCCACCGGCCGACGCGGTTTGGGTCGCCGACATTTCGCGGAAAAAGACGAAGCGCGGGTTCGTGTCGAGCAAACTCGTCACCCGCGCCGGATTCGCGCGCGCCCACGCCTTGATACCTTGCATCGTGGCCTGAGCCGGCGTGATCTCGCCGTGGTCGAGCAACCACCGGCCGATCGACCTATAAGGCTGATTGTTGGAGCCGCCGAACCCCACCCGCATCACGGTGCCATCGTCGAGCACGATGCGCCCCGAACCCTGCACCTGCAAGAAGAACGCCTCGATCGGATCGTCCACCCAAACCAGTTCGCTGCCGTCGAGCGCGCCGGTGCGCTCGAGTTCGGCGCGCGCCGGCAGCGCGGACCCCGGCCGGTAGCGTGACGGCCAGCGATAAAGCGGGAATTGATAAGGGCCACCCCGGACTCGCGCCCCATGCAGCAACGGTTCGTAGTATCCGGTGACGAGACCGTCGACGGAGCCATCGCCGTTGGCAAGCTGAAACGGCGTGAAATACGTCTCGAAGAAGGAGCGCGTGGCGCCGGCGTCGAGATCGTCCAGGTGAGACGCGGCCGCACAGGCGCGCCGCCAAGTGACCAATTGCGCGACGCGGAGGCAATTCTCGCGCAACGCGGCCGCCGCCCCGATCAGCGAATCGTCTTGCCAGCCCGGCACCTGCTGCCAAGCCACCGGCGTGAGGCGCCCCGGAGACAGCGCCCCTGTCAGCGCGGGCGCCCCTGCAACCGGCGGCGCGGCGGGCCGCACGATGGCGCCTCCCCCGCAAGCGGCGAGCAGCACCGCCGCCAGCACGGCGGCGGCCCGGCCGAGGAAAGCCGAATGAATACGCATACAATGTTCGCTCTTGATGGAAATCGCCATGTCCGAACTATTCGACGAATACCCGATGCTGATTTTCGCGCTCGAAGCGCTGGCTGCGCTTGCGCTACTCGCGATCATCGTCGTTTGGACGATGTCCGGCAGAAAGAAAAACCGATAGCGGCCATCGTCGAGCACGGCGCCGTGCGCGGAAGACGCCGCTTGCTCGCCAACCGCGCCACGCCTATTGCGAGCCCAAACGGCTCAATGCAACGTGCGCGGCATCTGCAAAGCGAATTCGGGCACGGGCGCGTCGAATCGCTCGCCATCGTCGGCCACGCAAAAGTAAGCGCCGCGCATCGTCCCAACCGGCGTTTCGATCACGGCCCAGCTCGTGTACTCGAATTGTTCGCCCGGCTGCAGCAGCGGCTGATGCCCGACCACGCCTAGGCCCTTCACTTCCTGCACGTGGTTCTCGCTGTCGGTGATGATCCAATGGCGTGCGATCAGTTGCGCGGCCACCTGCCCGGTATTGCGGATCGTCAACGTATAAGCGAAGGCATACTGCCGATGCTCGGGATCGGACTGCTCGGGCAAATAGCGCGTCTGGGCGGACACGCTGAATTCATACTGACTCATCGTTGTTTCGTTCTCTCGAGAATCGAGGCCAGCCGAGCCACATAGCGCGTGCTTGGCCGCCGCTCCGGTTTCGCATTCTGATCGATGCGGCTGCCGGCCGCAACCGCCGCCGCGTGGGGGCCAGCCGAGTTGCCGCGACGCGGTAAAATGCGCTTTTCCGCCTATCGGCCCACCCGGCCATCTCGTATTGCACGCCATGACGCAATTTCGCATCGCCCCCAGCATTCTCTCCGCCGACTTCGCCAAGCTCGGGGAGGAAGTCCGCAACGTCATCGACGCCGGCGCCGATTGGATCCACTTCGACGTCATGGACAACCATTACGTCCCGAATCTGACGATCGGCCCGCTCGTATGCGAAGCGATCCGCCCGCACGTGACGGCCCCCATCGACGTTCATTTGATGGTGCGCCCCGTCGATCGGATCGTGCCCGATTTCGCCAAAGCCGGCGCGAACCTGATCAGCTTCCACCCTGAAGGCTCCGATCACATCGATCGCACGCTGTCGCTGATCCGCGATCACGGCTGCAAGGCGGGCCTCGTGTTCAACCCGGCCACCCCGCTGAACTACCTCGATCACGTGATGGATCGCGTCGATCTGATCTTGATCATGTCGGTCAATCCGGGCTTCGGCGGCCAATCGTTCATTCCCGAGGCGCTCAACAAGCTGCGTGAGGCACGGGCACGGATCGACGCATACCAAGCCAAAACGGGCCGCGAGATCCATCTGGAGGTGGACGGCGGCGTCAAGGTGGAAAACATCGCTCAAATCGCGCAAGCGGGCGCCGATACCTTCGTCGCCGGCTCGGCGATCTTCGGTAAGCCCGACTATCGCACCGTCATCGACGACATGCGCCGCGAACTGGCCGCCGCCGGCACCGCTCGCGCATGAGCCGCCTTGACGAGCCCCTCGCCGGCATCGGTGCCGCGGCGCACCGCCTGAGGGCCGCCGTCGTCGATTTGGACGGCACGATGGTCGATACGGTCGACGATTTCACGGCCACCCTGAACGGCATGCTGGCCGAGCTGGGCGCTCGGCCGGTCTCGCGCGAGGAAGTGAGCGGCTATATCGGCAAGGGCTCGGAGCACTTGGTCCGCACGGTGCTGGCCGCGCGGTTTTCCGCTGAGGAAACCGAAGCGCGCTTCGCCGCGGCGCTCGACCGTTATCAAGCGCATTACGCCGAGGTGAACGGGCGCCACACGCGGCTTTATCCCGACGTCGAGCCGGGCCTCGCGGCGCTCGCGCAAGCGGGCGTCAAACTCGCCTGCGTCACGAACAAGCCTCATCGCTTTGCCGTCGCGCTACTCGAAAAGTACGGGCTCGCCCGGTACTTTTCGGTGATTCTCGGCGGCGACAGCGTGGCGCGCAAAAAGCCCGATCCGCTTCCGATGCTGACGGCCTGCAATGCCCTAGGCGTCCCTCCGGCCGAAGCGGTCGCGATCGGCGACTCGGAGAACGACGCGCTGGCGGGCCGCGCGGCGGGCATGACCACCTTGACGGTCCCGTATGGCTACAACCACGGCAAAGCTATACAAACGATAAATTCGGATGGTATAGTCCCCACGTTGCTCGAGGCCGCGAGGTTCATCGCGAACCCTTCTTCCGGCTCCGGCGCAACGCTCAATCGCTGACGACCTAAAGTCATTCAACTCATGTTTCTGAACAAAAAACGGAGTCCGAGCAGCATCGACCGGGGAGCCTGGCCCTGGCGTCGCTCGTCACGCTGACCTCTTTCGAGGTACGCTAAAGCTCGTCTTTGGCGCCGTTTTTTGATTTCGCCGCGCATTCGCGCACTATCCGCCGTATCGTCGAAACGCTCGCACGCGCCGTTTTTGATCGTCGCTGCGCTCGTGCACTCACGGCTCGCCGTCCGCTTCGCTTCGCTCGTCGATGAGCAACGCATGCGCCGGCTGTTCGTACAGGATCGGAACATGACCGAACTCGAATTCCAATCCCTCGCCAGCGAGGGCTACAACCGCATCCCCTTGATCGCCGAGGCACTGGCCGATCTGGAAACGCCGCTCTCCCTTTATCTGAAGCTCGCTCAGCCGGAACGGGGCGGCGCGAACTCCTTCTTGCTCGAATCGGTGGTTGGCGGCGAGCGCTTCGGACGCTATTCGTTCATCGGACTCCCGGCACGCACGCTCGTCCGAACGAAAGGCGGTGTCAACGAAGTCGTGCGCGACGGCGCGGTCGTCGAGACGCACGAAGGCGATCCGTTCGAGTTCATCGCCCAGTTCCAAGCCCGTTTCAAAATCGCTCAGCGCGCCGGGCTGCCCCGCTTTTGCGGCGGCTTGGCCGGGTACTTCGGCTATGACGCCGTCCGTTATATCGAAAAGAAGCTCGCGCATAGCGCGCCGCCCGACGATCTCGAGCTGCCCGACATCCAGTTGCTGCTAACGGAAGAAGTCGCCGTCATCGACAATCTGGCCGGCAAGCTCTATCTGATCGTGTATGCGGACCCGCAGGTGCCCGAGGCTTATGCGCGCGCCAAGCAGCGTCTGCGCGAGCTGCGCCAGCGCTTGCGCGCCACGGTGCAGCCGCCCGTCACGTCGCCGAGCGTACGGACGGAAACGTACCGCGAGTTTGCGCGCGAGGACTACCTGAACGCCGTGCGCCGCGCGAAGGAATACATTGCCGCCGGCGAGCTCATGCAGGTGCAAGTGGGCCAGCGCCTAATCAAACCCTATCGCGACAATCCGCTTTCGCTGTATCGGGCGCTGCGCTCGCTCAATCCTTCGCCGTACATGTATTACTACAATTTCGGCGAATTCCACGTGGTGGGCGCCTCGCCGGAAATCCTCGTACGCCAGGAAAAGCGCGGCGACGATCGGATCGTCACGATTCGGCCGCTGGCCGGCACCCGCCCTCGCGGCAACACGCCCGAGCGCGATGCGGAACTCGCCACCGAACTGTTGAACGATCCGAAGGAGATTGCCGAGCACGTGATGCTGATCGATTTGGCGCGCAACGATGTCGGCCGAATCGCGCAAACGGGCTCGGTTGCCGTCACCGACAAGATGGTCATCGAGAAATACTCGCACGTGCAGCACATCGTGAGCTCGGTCGAAGGCAAGCTCAAACCCGGCATGACGAACTTCGACGTGTTGCGCGCGACGTTCCCGGCCGGCACGCTCTCGGGTGCGCCCAAAGTGCGGGCCATGGAACTCATCGACGAGCTGGAACCGGTGAAACGCGGCTTGTACGGCGGCGCGGTCGGCTACCTGTCGTTCACGGGCGAGATGGATTTGGCGATCGCGATTCGTACGGGCTTGATCCACAACGGCAATCTATACGTGCAAGCGGCGGCGGGCGTCGTCGCCGACTCGGTACCCGAATCCGAATGGCAGGAAACCGAGAACAAGGCACGCGCGGTACTGCGCGCCGCCGAACAAGTTCAAGACGGCCTCGACAGCGACTTCTGAGCGGAGAAACATCATGTTGCTCATGATCGACAATTACGATTCGTTCACCTACAACCTCGTCCAGTATTTCGGCGAACTCGGCGAGGAGGTGCGCACCTATCGCAACGACGAGATCACGCTCGATGACATCGAGGCGATGAAACCCGATCAGATCTGCCTGTCGCCGGGCCCGAGCAATCCGCAAAATGCGGGCATCACGCTCGACGTACTGCGGCACTTCGCCGGCCGGATTCCGATCCTCGGGGTCTGTCTCGGGCACCAGGCGATCGGCGAAGCGTTCGGCGGACGCGTCGTGCGCGCGCGCACGATCATGCACGGCAAAGTGAGCCGCATCGAAACCGACGGCAAAGGCGTGTTCGCCAATCTGCCGAGGCACTTCGACGTCACGCGCTACCACTCGCTCGCGATCGAGCGCGAATCGCTGCCCGATTGCCTCGAGGTTTCGGCATGGACGGAGGACGGCGAAATCATGGGTGTACGCCATAAGACGCTCGCTGTCGAAGGCGTGCAGTTCCACCCCGAATCGATCCTGTCCGAGCACGGGCATGCCCTGCTGGAAAATTTCTTGAAGGGATCGAAGGCGACACAGGCGGCTTGAGGCCACGCACAGCGAGCGCATAAGCCGCGTGCGACACAAGCTCGACGCAACGAATCAGGGGCGCACCATGACCATCACACCGCAAGAAGCACTGCAGCGCACGATCGAACATCGCGAAATCTTTCACGACGAGATGCTGCACCTGATGCGGCTCATCATGCGCGGCGACATGTCGCCCGTGATGGCCGCCGCGATCATCACCGGTCTGCGCGTCAAGAAAGAGACGATCGGCGAAATCGCGGCCGCGGCCACCGTCATGCGCGAGTTCGCCCGTCACGTCGAAGTGGCCGATAACGCCAATTTCGTCGACATCGTCGGCACGGGCGGCGACGGCGCCAATACGTTCAATATCTCCACGGCGACGATGTTCGTCGCCGCGGCGGCGGGCGCCAAGGTGGCCAAGCATGGCGGGCGCGGCGTATCGAGCAAATCGGGCAGCGCCGACGTGCTCGAGGCGCTGGGGGTGAACATCGATCTGCAACCGGACCAGGTGGCCGCATCGATCGCCGAAACCGGCATGGGTTTCATGTTCGCGCCGAACCACCACCCCGCGATGAAAAACATCGCGCCGGTACGCCGCGAGCTCGGCGTGCGCACGATCTTCAACATCCTCGGCCCACTCACGAATCCGGCCGGCGCACCGAACCAGTTGATGGGCGTTTTCCATCCGGATCTCGTCGGGATTCAAGTGCGGGTGATGCAGCGGCTCGGGGCCAAGCACGTGCTCGTCGTCTACGGGAAGGACGGCATGGACGAAGTGTCGCTCGGCGCGGCAACGATTGTCGGCGAATTGCGCGACGGCGAGGTCCACGAGTATGAAATCCACCCCGAGGATTTCGGGCTGCAGATGGTATCGAATCGGACGCTTAAGGTAGCCGATGCGAACGAATCGAAGACGATGCTACTCCAAGCGCTTGAGAATCGTCCCGGCGTGGCACGCGAAATCGTCACGCTGAACGCGGGCACCGCGCTGTACGCGGCGAACATCGTCGCCTCGATCGCCGACGGCATCGAGATCGCGCGGGAAGCGATCGCGACGGGCAAGGCCCGGGCGAAGGTCGACGAACTCGTTCGTTTCACTCAGCAATACAAGCATTGATGCCGCCGCGCGCGTCAGCGACATCCATCATCGATCATCGATCAACAAAAAGGGCTTCGTTCATGAGCGACATTCTCGACCGGATCATCGCCGTCAAGCGCGAGGAAGTGCGCGCGGCCGAATTGAGCGCGCCGCTCGAAGAGCTGCGTCTCGAGGCGTCGTCGCGCGATTTGCGCGATTTCGTCGGCGCGCTGCGCGCGAAGCACGAAGCCGGCGCGGCCGCCGTCATCGCGGAAGTAAAGAAGGCAAGCCCGTCCAAGGGCGTGCTGCGCGAACACTTCGTGCCGGCCGACATCGCACGCTCGTACGAGCGCGGCGGTGCGGCATGCCTGTCGGTGCTGACCGACGTGCAGTTCTTCCAGGGCAGCGCGGCCTATCTCGAAGCGGCTCGCGCAGCTTGCAATCTGCCGGTGCTGCGCAAGGATTTCATCATCGATCCGTATCAGATCGTGGAAGCCCGCGCGATGGGCGCCGACGCGATTTTGCTGATTGCGGCCGCCCTCTCGCTGACGCAGATGCAAGAGCTCGAAGCGCTCGCGCATTCGCTCGGGCTCGCCGTGCTCGTCGAGGTGCACGACCGCCAAGAGCTGACGCAAGCGCTGACGCTCAAGACGCCGCTCATCGGGATCAACAACCGCAATCTGCGCACGTTCGAAACGTCGCTCGACACGACGCTCGGCATGCTCGACGCGTTGCCCGACGATCGCATCGTCGTAACCGAATCGGGCATCTTGGCGCGTGCCGACGTCGAGCGCATGCGCGCGAACGGCGTGCATACGTTCCTCGTCGGCGAAGCGTTCATGCGCGCCGACGATCCGGGCGCCGCGCTCTCGCGGATGTTCGCCTAAGCGCGCCCGCGCTTCCCGACGCACTCGCACCCATACCGTAACGAAGCATGAGCATCGAACGCGAAATCAAACTGGCGCTTCCGCCTCACCAAGCCGAGGCGGCCGACCGCTTCTTCGCCGCGATCGCCGGCGCGCCGGGGCGCGACGTGCCGCTCGCGAACATTTACTTCGATACGGCGTCGCTCGCGCTTGCGAAAGCAAAGATCGCGCTGCGCTTGCGCAAGACGCCCGACGGCTGGCTGCAAACGCTGAAAGCCGCAGGTACCGCCGAGGCCGGCATGCACAGCCGTCACGAGTGGGAAACGGCCGTCGCCGGTGAAGCGCTCGAGTTCGATGCGCTCGCCGCCGCTTGCGACGACGCCGCGGCGCTCGCCGCTTTGCGCGCCGCGGCCGGTGAGCTCGGCGAGCGGTTCCGCACCGGCTTCACCCGCCGCCTTTGGCGTTTCGAATTCGACGGCGCGCGCATTGAAGCGGCGATCGACCGTGGCGAAGTCTCGGCCACGCTGGACGGGCAAACGCGCACCGAGGCGATCAGCGAAATCGAATTGGAGCTGCTGCAAGGCGAGGAGCGCGCGCTGCGTGCGTTGGCGGACGCGTTGTCGGCCAAGGTCGCGGGGCTCTCCCCTGAAAACGTGAACAAGGCTCAGCGGGGTTATCGGCTGTGCGCAAAGTGAGCGGAAGGGCGATGTCCGCGGCAGGCGGGGACGATTCGGCGCAAGGGTCGTTGTTCACCGCGGTACCGGAACCCGCAGCGGCGCCGCCGGCACGCGATGGACGCAACGGATTGCAGGCGCCGCTCGAGTCGCAATTCGACGCCTTGCCGGAGGCATGGCGCGCCCATCTGGCAAGCTTTATCGACAGCGACGCCTACCGGCCGCTGTGTGCGTTCGTGGACGAGCAGATCGCGCTCGGTAAGACGGTCTACCCTTCGGAAGTTTTCCGCGCGTTGCGACTGACGAGCCCCGACGACGTCAAAGTCGTGATCGTCGGCCAAGATCCCTACCACGGCGACGACAAAGGCCACCCGCAAGCGCATGGCCTCGCGTTTTCGGTGCCCGCGCCGGTACGGCCGCCCCCGTCGCTACGCAACATCTTCAAGGAAATCGCAGCCGAGTTCGGCCACGTCATGCCGGCGCACGGCTGTCTCGACGCGTGGGCCCGGCAAGGGGTGCTGCTGCTCAACACGGTGCTGACCGTGGAGCAAGGCAAGGCGGCCAGTCACGCCAAGCGCGGCTGGGAAGCTTGTACCGACACGCTGATCCGCCAACTCGCCCATCGGCACGAACATCTTGTCTTCATGCTCTGGGGCGCTCACGCGCAGGCCAAGCGTACGCTGCTCGATGGCCGGCCGCACTGCGTACTCGAGGCGCCGCATCCGTCGCCGCTCTCGGCGCATCGCGGCTTTCTCGGCTGCCGGCACTTCATGCTCGCCAACGAGTATCTCGTCGCGAACGGGCGCGCACCGATCGACTGGCGGCTGCCCGAGACCGTGGACGGTTGACTCGCCGTGGCGTGCGGCCGACCGCGATCGTAGGCTAGCCGCTCGGCGGGCCGCTTATACCGCGGCGGCTTCGATCGCTTCGCGCGCGGAAGACAGCGCGGCGTTCGCTGCATCGGGCCCAAGGTTCAGGCCTTCGGCGTAGATGAACTCGACTTCGGTGATGCCGATCAGGCCAAGGAACGCCTTGATGTGCGGCGTCTGGCTGTCGTTCGGCGTACCGGCGTACTTGCCGCCGCGAGCCGAAACGATGTATGCCTTCTTGCCTTTCACGAGACCTTCCGGGCCGTTCGCCGTATAACGGAACGTCACGCCGGCGCGCGCGATCCAGTCGAAATACGTCTTCAGTTGCGACGAAATCCCGAAGTTGTACATCGGTGCGCCGATGATGACGACATCGGCCGCTTGCAATTCGTCGATGAGCGCGTCGCTGCGCGCCACGATCGCCGCTTGCTCGGGCGTACGTTGTTCCGCCGGCGTGAAGAATGCGCCGAGGACGGCGTCGTCGAGGTGGGGCAGCGCGTCGGCCAACAGATCGCGCAATACCAGCTTGGCGCCCGGGGTCGTTCGTTGCAGCTTCGCAGCCAGTTCGTTGGCCAGCAGCGTCGAGTTCGCGCCTTGCGAACGAGCGGCGGAATTCAGTTGAAGGATGGTCGTCATGTCGGGCTCCAAGTGGGTTGCGCAGTTGTGCGCGAGTGGAGCCATTGTCACGATTGACCCAAGATGGATAAAGTAGGGCAAAAAGGACGGATTGTTGCAGGGATAGAACGATCGATCCGTCCTATCCCCGTCCCGGCCCCCCGCCTTCAGCCGCGCAGCCAGCGTTCCCGTGCCCGGCGCGCCGGCGCGCCGCGTTTTTCCTCCGCGGCGACGAGTTTGTAGCGCGTCACCTCCGGCCCATCGAGCTTCACGCGCGCGGTGCGCAATTCGTCGCGACGGAACGCGTGCACCTCGACGGTCGAACCGGGCAAGTAGCGCGAAAGCAGCGTATCGAGGTTCGAGCCCGTCACGCGCAGGCCATCGACGGCAATGAGCACGTCGCCGGCCGACAACCCCGCCTTTTGCGCCGCGCTGCCGTCGTGCACCGCGGCCAGCGCGCATTCCGTGCCGGGCCGCAGCCGGACGCCGAGCGATGGCTTGCCGGTGACTTTACCGGCGGCCGCGCCCTTCCCGTTTTTACCGTTGCCGTTCGCGCCGTTGGCATTGCCGGGCTGCGGCTCGAGCGTAATGCCGAACGGCTCCAAAAGCGCCTCGAGCGGCAAATCGCGCGTGCCGTTCACGGCTTCCTCGAACAGCGCGCCGAGCTCGACGCCGGTCGCCTCCGCGATCAGTGCCGACACCTCGTCCTCACCGACACCGGCCATCTTTCCGCTGTAGAACTGGCGCCCATAGCGCTGCCAGAGCAGGCGCATCACGTCGTCCAGCGACTTGCGATGATCGGTGCGCGTGCGAATGGCCAAATCGAACGCGAGCGCGACGAGCGAGCCCTTCTGGTAATAGCTGACGATTGCGTTCGGCGCGTTTTCGTCCTGGCGGTAGTACTTGATCCAAGCATCGAACGAGCTTTCCGCGACGCTTTGCTTGAAGCGGCCGCTGCCGCGCAGCACGCCGCCCACCGTCTTTCCGACGAGCGTGTAGTACTCGGCTTCCGTAATCGCGCCGCTGCGCACGAGCATCAGGTCGTCGTAATACGACGTGAACCCCTCGAAGAGCCATAGCAGCGACGTGTAATTCTCGCGGGAGAGATCGTACGGAGCGAACGCAGCCGGCTTGATGCGCTTGACGTTCCAAGTATGGAAATACTCGTGGCTGCACAGGCCGAGATACGTTCGATAGCCTTCCGACATCTCGGGCCGGCCGAGGACCGGCAAGTCGGTGCGATTGCAGACGAGCGCCGTCGATGCGCGGTGCTCGAGCCCGCCGTAGCCGTCGCTGACCGCCTGCGTCATGAACACGTAGCGCTCGACGGGCGCTTTTTTCGAGCGCGGCTCGAACAGAGCGATCTGCGTTTCGCAGATACGCTTCAAATCGGTTGCGAGGCGGTCCATGTCGACCGAGACCGTGCGGCCGGCGATGACGATGTCGTGCGGCACGCCGTGCGCTTTGAATGTCGCCAGCGCGAACCGCCCGAGCGTGACGGGATGATCGACGAGTTCGTCGTAGTTGCTCGCGCGATACTCGCCGAACCCGTAACGCTTGGTGCCGCGTGCTTCGGGCAGCGCCGTCGCCACGCGCCAATCGCCGAACGCCGAGCCCGCGGGTTTTTGAATGTCCACGACGCAAGGCGCCTCTTCGCGCCCGAGCGGCAGCAAAAAGACGCTCGTGCCGTTGAAAAAGCCGGTCGTATCGTCGAGGTGGGCCGTGCGCACCGACATGTCCCACGCGTAGACCTCGTAGCGCAGCGTCAGCACGCCGCCTTTGACGGGGGCGGCCTGCCACGTTTGCTTGTCGGTCTTTTCGATGCGTACCTTGCGCCCCGCCTCGTTGAATGCGCTGAGTGTCACGATGTTGCGCGCGAACTCGCGCACGAGATAGCTGCCTGGAATCCAGGTAGGCAACGTGAAGCGCTGGCCGGCCGGATCGGGATCGGGCAGCGTCAGCGTGACTTCGAACAGATGGGCGGCGGGATGCTTGGGGACGATGGCGTAGCGAGTGGGCTTCATCGGGTGGCGCTTAAGTCTCGAGCAGGGTCGTTGGAATAAAAATGGAGCCTGAATGCCTAGTGCGGATGCGCCGCGCTCAGTGCGCGCTCGTCAGCGCGTCGCTGAGCTCGCTGGCCGATACGGCGCCGGGCAACCTGCGGCCGTCGGACAAGATGATCGTCGGCGTGCCGGTCACGTTCAGCCCCTGGCCCAGCGCGAGATTCTTATCGAGCACCGACGTATCGCAATTCGAAGCGGCGCTCGCCGGCGCTTGACGATTGATCATCCAAGCCTCCCACGCCTTGGCGCGATCGCCCGAGCACCAGATCGCCTTCGACTTGGTGACCGAATCGGGCGACAGCACGGGATACAGGAACGTATAGACGGTGACGTTATCGATCGACTTCAGCGTCGTTTCCAATTGCTTGCAATAGGGGCAATTCGGATCGGAGAACACCGCCATGCGGCGGCTGCCGTTGCCTTTGACGACCTTGACCGCGCGGTCGAGCGGCAGGCTGGCGAAATCGATCTTGTTCAGTTCGGACAAGCGCGCTTCGCTCAGATTGGAACGCGTCTTCGTATCGACGAGTTCGCCCGCGATGACGTAATCGCCGCCGGCATCCGAGTAGATCATCTGGTTACCCAGATTCACTTCGTACAAGCCCGCGATGGGAGCCTTGGAGATGCTCTTGATCTGAATCTCGGGCAGACGTGCTTGCAGCGTCGATTTCAGCTTGTCGGTCGTCTGATCGGCGTGGGCCGTGCAGCCGAGCGTGACAGCGGCGGCAAGCGCCGCGCCGGCTGCGATGCGCATGAGGTTGGGCATGGGAGGGTCCTTGTGATGTCGTTGGGTTCGGGCGCCGCGCGCGAAAGCGGCGCATGAGTGACTAGATGATATTCGAGGCAGCTCAATGCCGCGCCGAGCGCCGCCGCGCCGGGCGTCGATGGATACCGCCTCGTTAGCCGAGCGCGGCCGATACGAGCCAGCGCTTGACGAGCGGTTGCGCGCCGACGAAGGACATCCCCGCGTTGCGCACCGAGCGCGCCAACATGCCCGGCACGGAAAACAGGCGTTGCAAGCCATCCGTCGCCACGGTCAGCGCACCGATATCCTCGCGCCGCGCGCGCTCGTATCGGCGCAGCAGCACCGGGTCGCCCAGATCGCGGAAGGCTTCTTTCTTGGCGATCACGTCGGCCAGCGCGGCGACGTCGCGCAAGCCGAGGTTCATGCCCTGACCGGCGAGCGGATGAATCAAGTGCGCCGCGTCGCCGACGAGCGCGACGCGTGGTGCGATCAACCGATCGACGGATTGCCGTGCCAGCGGAAATCCGTGCGCGGGCCCGACGCATTCGAGCGCGCCGAGCCTGGCATGCGTGATTCGCTCGACGGCCGCCTCGAGTTCGGCGGGCGCGAGCGCAAGCAATTCGCGCGCGTGGTCCGTTTGCGCCGACCAAACCAGCGATACATGCGCATCGGGGAGCGGCAACAGCGCGACGATCTCGCCGTCGACGAACCATTGATAGGCCGTCTCACCGTGGGGTTTCTCGGCCTTGAAATTGGCGACGACGCCGGTTTGCCGATAGTCGCGGCGCGTAACGTGCGCGCCGATTTGCGCGCGCACCCACGAATGGGCGCCGTCCGCGCCGACGATGAGATCCGCCTCGACGACCCGGCCGTTCGCCAGCGCCAGCGTGGCCGTATCGGTCTTCACGTCGAGACCTTGCGCGCGCGTATCGAGCCAACTCACTTGGGGCTGGAAACGCAGCGCGGCGTCGAGCGCATGCTCGATCAACGAAGACTCGGCGATCCAGGCGAGTTGCGGCACCGCGGATTGGAAGGCCGAAAAATGCAGTTCGGCGAGCGCGTCGCCGAATACGCGCATGTCGTAGACGGGTGCGAGCCGGTCGTGGTCGAGCGCTTGCCAGATGCGCAGCCGCTCGAGCAGCGCCTGGGAACTGGCGGAAAGCGCATAGATGCGCGCGTCGAACGGTACGTCGGCCGGGCGCGGCGCGGCCGGCTGTGCGACGAGCGCAACGCGCAGCCCCGCTTGAGCGAGCGCCAGCGCGGCGCTCTTGCCGACGAGGCCGCCGCCGACAACGGCAACATGGAACGTCTGAAGATGGGCGGTCATGGGGAGCAATTATAGCCGCGTGCCGTGCGGCGCCGCGTCGTCGGGCACCCGCGCTCGTCCGCAGAAGCGACGCTGCGACGATACGCCTCGGGGCCCGCCGCCGGGGGACTAGCTCGACTAGCTCGCCCGTTCGGTATCCGCTCGCCTCAAACGCTACCTTCCTTCTCGATAACCAGCACCCGGGCCTCGCCGACCGGATGCGCCACATGCTCGGTGCCCACGGTGGCGAAGAAGATGTCACCCGAACTTAAGAGCACCGACCGCACTTCGCCGTTTTCGCGGAAATCCATACGAACTTGCCCGTCCATGACGGCGAACACTTCCTCGCCGTCGTTCACGTGCCATTCGTAGGGCGCGTCGGTCCAATGCAAGCGCACCGAAATACCGCTCATGCTGGCGATATTCAGCGCGCCCCACGCGCGCGATGCCGTGAAGCCACGGCTTTGGATGATCTTCATGGGTCGTCCTTCGAAAAATAGGAGAATGCGGCGATCGTTGCCGGGTCCACATTGTCGGAGAAGCGGCAGCGCGCCGAAATCACCTTTCGGGACAACGTCGAATCAAATTCTGCCAGCGAGCCACGCTACCCAGCCTCGAGCGGCAACGCCGCCGGCGCATCTGCCTAGTCGTGCAGCCCGGCGGCCGAAGCCAGCGCCCGCCCCGCGTCGCCCAGGGCAACCTTGTTGCGCCCCGTTGCCTTCGCGTCGTATAGCGCACGATCCGCTGCGCGAATGACCTCTGTCATATCGACGTCGGTCTCGGGTGTCCATGCTGCGGCGCCGATACTGGCCGTCACGCGCCCGTACTCGCTCGCCGCATGCGCGATGCCCAGATCGCTGATGGCGGCGCGGATGTTTTCGGCGATGGCCAGCGCGCCTTCCTGCGCCGTATCGGGCAGCACGACGAGAAACTCCTCGCCGCCATAGCGCGCGGCGCTGTCCGCCGGCCGGCGGATCTGCTCGCCGATGCACCGGGCAACCGCGGCAAGCGCATCGTCGCCGGCTTGGTGGCCGTAAAAGTCGTTGTATGCCTTGAAGCGATCGACGTCTACGAACAGCAAGGAAAAGACGTTGCGGGTGCGCCTGGCTCGGCGCCACTCCGCATCGAGGATCTCGCCCAACGTGCGACGATTGTTCAATCCGGTGAGCCCATCGATGCGCGCGAGCAGCGCCAATTCGCTTTCGGCACGCATCCGCCGGCGCAACTGCGCCGCGAGCACCACGGCAAGCACGACGAACGCCAGCGCGAAGGTCGCCATCAACGAACCGATGATGATTGCGCGCCGCGTCCATGCCGCGTAGATGTCCGACTCACCCTGCGCCACCATGATGATGAGCGGCAGATGGCTCACATGCTTGAAGTAGTACATCCGGCGGATGCCGTCGATCGTCGAGGTATCCGAAAACGTCCCCTCCCGCGCCGAGAGAAACCGTCGAAAGGTGCTGGCCTGACGGATGTTGCGCCCGACGATCGCCCGATCGTACGGCTGACGCATCACCATGACGCCGTCCTCCCCGATCAAGGCGATCGAGCCTTGCGGGCCGAGTTGCAAGCCCGAGAACAGGTCGTGAAAGTAGGCAAGCTGGATCGCCACCATCGCCACGCCTTGGAACGAGCCATCGCGCCCGGAGATGCGGCGGCTCAATGCAATGCTCGGCGAGCCGCCGCGCAGGCGGGAGGCATACGGATCGCTGACGTACAGTCCGGCGTTCGGATCGTCTCGATGGATTGTGAAGTAGCGGCGGTCGGCTAGGTTCAGGGCAGGCGGCGTATCGCTAAGCGAGTCGACCAGGATATGACCCGTCTCATCGAGCAGCAGGACCGAGCCGATGTAGCTCGCCGATGCCGCCCGGTCGAACAGCGCCTCGTGCTTCAAGCGAGACGGCAGCGCCATGATCTCGGGATCGCGCGCGCCATCGATCACGGCCTGCAACGAGAGGGAATAGAGCTCGAAGTTTCGTTCGATGTCGCGTTCGGCGATGATCGCCAGATTGCGCGACGTCTCGCTGGCGCGCGCGAGGGCGTCGGCCCGCGATTGATAGAGGACGACGCCGCATAGCGCGACCATGAAGCAAGCGATGAGGAACGCGCCGACGACGATCGCGGGCGGAGCGAGCGGATTGAACCGCAACCGCTGCCATGAAAAACCGCGCGGGCCGCTAGGACCCTCGTCAGTTGCCTGCATGCCGGCCCCATGATCGAAAGACGACTGTCGTTGCATCTGTTCGCGCATGCGGCGAAGTTTAGCATTGCGAATAGCGCATCGCCCTCATGCACCGCACCAAGTTCGGCGCGCCGTCGGCCCAGCATGATCGGGGCCCGCTGCTGCGAATCCTCGCCATGCGCATGCAGCACGATGCGTTGAAACGCTTGGGGGTGCGCGAAGCACGGATTCATGACGGGGTGTTCGGCCCGGATTTGTGTGCGGAGTAAGTGGCCGCGGTGGGCCTCTCGCGGCGATGGCTGCCAACGCGCGCACGACTCGCCGCCAGTAAGCCGAGCGCCGAAACCGCCACGGCGCCGGCCATCAACGGGTAAAGGTCCGCGACGGTTAAGCTCGGCGACAACATCGGCGAGGCGAAGACGACCAATCCGATACTGCTCGTCATGAGCGAGCTATTCGCGCGAAAGCGGCCGAGCAAATGCGTCGGACACTCGGCTAAGAATCGCGTTTCACTCCGTATACGGACTAGTGCGAAGCCCGCGCCGAGAAGGAAATGCGCGAGTAACAGCGCGGGAAAAGCCGAAAGATATGGGACGACGGCGAGCATGCCTGCCATCGTCCCAATGGTGAACAAATCGCGGTGAAGGGAGGCCGGGGCATTCGTCGAAAACCTTGCAAGGCATAGGCCCGCGAGAAGCGCCCCCGCCGACCACGCCGCCTCGGCCATCGAATAGCTGGCGCTCGCGCGGTGCAGATAAACACCGATGAGGCCGGGCAGCAATGTGTTGGTAATCTGTCCGATTGCGAATGCGAGCGCGGCACAACTTGCGATCGCGAACAATCGAGAGTGAGTGAAGTAAAGCGCCGGTCCTGCCGAAAGTATGCCGCGCCTCCATGTTCGCCCGCCCTCATCACGCGCAATGTTCAGCGTCGGGAGTAAGCACCCGCTGAGTCCCGCCGACAGTGCCCCGCATAGCGAGACGACGAGAAAGGCGCGGCTCGAATCGCCTGAAGCGACGAGCAAGCCACCGGACGCCGTGCCTAGAATCAGCGCCACCTGCATGGTCGAGTTCAGCGTTGCAAGATGGCGGGCGCGCTCGGACTGACGCAGATGGGTCCGCAGGAAGATATCCATTGCACCGCCCGCGACAACGCTCGAGACGCCGGCCAAGATCACGGCAGCAGCAATTCCCTCGAACGTTGCGCGACCGGCCAGCATCGTCTCAGTCAGCAACGGCGTCGCACCGGCAAACGCGACGCCGACCTGTCCAAGAAGAAACAACGTCTTCTTTTTAAGGATGGAATCGACGATTGCGCCAAGCATGGGCGCAAGCACGAGATTGGCGACGGTGGCAACGAGCAACAGCGTGCCGGCCGCGTCGGCTCGGCCCGTGATTTTCACCGCCGCCCACGCAGCCACGACCAATTGATAGCCGATCCGGAAAAAGTTGACGGCGGCGAGCCCTGCGAAGAGGCCGATAGGTACGTTGCGTGACGGCATCGGGCGAAAGTAGCCCGCATTGAATGCAACGTAAACGAAATGTAACGTTTCCCCTCTAGGTAAACAGGAGAGGGAACCCGAGGCTGCAGCGCTGAAAGCAAGTCCCTTCGAGGTTTCCCCACCCACCGCCGATCGTGCAGTTCGAACGCGTTACAATTGCGGTTTCTGGAGTACAACCGGGCGCAGGATCGTGGTCGAACACGCTGACCCGTGCCGTTTGTCTCGCCCCGAATTCACCTTGCGGCCGTCGCTACCCGGTTACGCCCGGATGCCTATACACACGGCGACCAGCCGCAAACCGTCGATATACAAGGTCTTTTCATGAGCCTCAAATGCGGCATCGTCGGCTTGCCCAACGTCGGCAAGTCCACCCTGTTCAACGCCCTGACCAAGGCCGGCATCGCCGCCGAAAACTATCCGTTCTGCACGATCGAGCCGAACGTCGGTGTGGTCGAGGTGCCCGATGCGCGCCTTAAGGCCCTGTCCGAGATCGTCAAGCCCGAGCGCATCGTGCCGGCCGTCGTCGAATTCGTGGACATCGCCGGTCTCGTCGCGGGCGCGAGCAAGGGCGAAGGGCTCGGCAATCAATTCCTCGCGAACATCCGCGAAACCGATGCGATCACGCATGTCGTGCGCTGTTTCGAAGACGAGAACGTGATTCACGTCGCGGGCAAGGTCGATCCGCTCTCCGACATCGAAGTGATCAACACGGAGCTCGCGCTCGCCGATTTGGCGACCGTCGAAAAATCGCTCTCGCGTTATGCGAAGGCCGCCAAATCGGGCAACGATAAGGAAGCCGTAAAGCTCGCCGCCGTGCTCGAGAAGGCGCGCGCGCAGCTCGATACCGCCAAGCCGATTCGCGCCCTCGATCTCACCGATGACGAAACGGCATTGCTCAAGCCGTTTTGCCTCATCACCGCGAAACCGACGATGTACGTGGCCAACGTGAAGGACGACGGTTTCGAGAACAACCCGCATCTCGACGCGGTGCGCAAGTACGCCGAAGCGGAGAAATCGCCGGTGGTCGCGGTGTGCGCGGCGATCGAGGCGGAAATCGCCGATCTGGCCGACGAGGACAAGGAAGTGTTCTTGGCCGATATGGGCATGGACGAGCCGGGCCTGAACCGCGTGATCCGCGCGGGCTTCAAGCTGCTCGGCTTGCAGACGTATTTCACGGCCGGCGTGAAGGAAGTGCGCGCTTGGACGATCCACATCGGCGATACGGCACCGCAAGCGGCCGGTGTCATCCACACCGATTTCGAGCGCGGCTTCATTCGCGCTCAAACGATCTCGTTCGACGACTTCGTCGCGTACAAGGGTGAGCAAGGCGCGAAGGAAGCCGGCAAGATGCGCGCCGAAGGCAAGGAATATGTCGTGCACGACGGCGACGTCATGAACTTCTTGTTCAACGTCTAACCGTCCGCCGCTCATGCCCGTCAGAGGCGGTCATCGATATACCGTTCGATAATCGCCCCGTTCGCAGCCGAATTGCCTCAGATATCGAAGAACACCGTCTCGAGGCCGCCGTCCGGCGTGTCTTGCAGACGGATATCGAGGGCGTACACCGGCAAGCCGTCGCGTTGCGTGCGCCGCGCGATCAAGGTCTGACGTCTTACGTCCCATTCGATGCCCGTCAGAACCGGGTCGCTACGGTTCGCCTCGGCCTCGTCGTCGAAATACAACCGCGTATGCAGGCCGATGTTGATGCCGCGCGCGAACAGCACGAGACACGCATGCGGAGCTTGCGGCAACGCGCCCGCCCCGCTCACGCGTCCCGGCTTCACCGTTTCGAAGCGAAACACGCCGGTCTCGAAGCTCGCACAAGCGCGCCCCCAGCCGCGGAACGACGGATCGATCGGCCGATCTTGCCGATCCGCCGGATGCGCGTACTTACCGTCCGCGTTCGCCTGCCAAATTTCGACCAACACGTCGCGAACGAGCGAACCGGATCCGTCGAACACGCGCCCTTCGATCGCGATGCGCTCGCCGCGCGTCTCGGGCCCGACCAGCACCGGGCCGAAGTCGTTCTCGAAGATATCGAATCCGGCTTGCTTCGGCGCGAGTCCGATATGGACGTACGGGCCTGCCGTCTGCGAAGCGGTCTCGGGCAGACGGACCGGAGCAAACGACGCGATCGGAGAAAAACTGAAGCGGTCCATTACCGGTCTCCTTGTTTCGTCGCTTCGAAGTGCGTCATGCGCCGGCCGCGCAAGACGATGTCGAAGCGGTAGCAGCGGCTGTCGAGCGCGATGTTGTTGCCGATGTCTTGAAGCGCGATCAGCCCGCGCACCTGCTCCTCGCTCGGGATCGTCTTGATGATGGGACACTGCCCGATCATCGGATCGCCCTCGAAGTACATCTGCGTGATGAGCCGCTGTGCCCAGCCATCCCCGCTCAGCGAATAGTGAATGTGCGAAGGCCGCCAATCGTTGATCCGGTTGCGCCAGGGATAGGGGCCCGGCTTGATGGTCCGATAGAAGTAATAGCCGTTTTCATCCGTCAGCATGCGGCCGCAGCCCCCGAAGTTGGGATCGATCGGCGCGAGGTACTTGTCGTTGCGATGCCGATAACGCCCCCCCGCGTTGGCCTGCCAAACCTCGACCAAAGCATTCGGCACGGGGCGCCCGAATTCGTCCCGCACGTAACCGTGCACGACGATGCGCTCGCCGATGGGCAAGCCTTCCTTCGCGAAGTTGAGAATCAGGTCGTTGTCCAACGGCCCCAGTTCGTCCGCGCGAAACACCGGACCCGTGCGTTCCGACACGGTGTTGAGCGTCGAAATCAACGCATTGCGCGGCGAACGCAGCACACTCGTCTTGTAGCCCGGCGTATAAGCCGCCGGGTGCACGGCCGTGTCGCGCTGGGCGAAATCGCCGTAGGGTCGGCCCGTAACAGGCGTCGATGTCTCCGACATGGTGTCGCTCTCCTCCATATGAGGGCCCGCCGCGTCGTGCAACGGGCTCCGAAGTTTTCGCCGCTTACTCTATGGCGCATGCCCTCGCGCGTAAATTGACTTCCGTTCCGGCGATCCATAACCTGTGGTAATGGAAACCCGAATCAGTTTTCGTCACGTCAGTTGTTTTCTGGCGATAGCGCGCGAGCGCCATCTCGGCCGAGCCGCAGGACGGCTGAACTTGACGCAGCCCGCCGTTTCGAAAACGCTGTCCGAGCTCGAATCGCTCGCGGGCGTTCGGCTCGTCGAACGCGGCAGACATGGCGCACGATTGACGCAAGCCGGCGAGCATTTCCTGCGTTACGCCATCGGCGTCGAGCAGGCGATGGAGTCGGCCGCCTCGGCCTTGCAAGGCCCCGGGGTGGCGCCCACGGTGATCCTCGAACTCGGCGCTTTGCCGACCGTGGCGAGCGCGATCTTGCCCGATGCCCTGACGCGGCTTCGCCAGGATCGGCCGCAAACCGGCGTTCGACTGCATACGGCGACGAACGAGTCGCTGCTGGCCGCGCTCAAGGCGGGACGGCTCGACTGCGTCATCGGGCGAATGGCGGAGCCATCGATGATGCAAGGCGTATCGTTCGAATTGCTGTACGCCGAGCCGCTCGTCATGGCCGTGCAGCCCAGGCATCCGTTGCTCGGCGAGCGCGCGGTGTCGCCGCAATCGGTCCTCGGCTATCCGCTCGTCGTGTCGCCAAGCGGCACGGTGCCGAGGCTGCACACCGACGCCTTCTTCGACGCCCATGCGTTGCGGGTCCCGGGCGCCTGTACCGAGACGCTGTCGGTGTCCGTCGCACGGCTTCTCGCCCGGCGCTCCGATGCCGTCTGGATCACGCCCGCATCCGCGGTACGCGACGACTTGCAGCGCGGCGAACTCGCCCGCCTGCCGCTCGTCATTCCCAATGCGCAAGAGCCCGTCGGCATTCTCCGGCGCAGTGAAGCGCAGCCGCCCGAGATCGTGGAAGCGCTGGCCGAGATTCTGAGGGCGCTAACTGCCACCGGCGGCTGACTTGACCGCCTCCCTTTTCGGAGCTTAGGATGGGACTCTCGTTCGATATTCACGCATTCGTTCGATAATCGCGCATCATAGCTCCAGTTCCTCATCGCCACATCCGACGCCTATGTTCGCGTACCCAGGACGACTCAACGACCGGCTGACTTCCACCGACGCGATGCTTGCCGTCTTCGCGCCGCAGGCAACCGTGCAACGCATGCTCGATGTCGAAGCGGCGCTCGCCCACGCCCTCGGCCAAGCCGGCGTGATTCCGGCCGATGCCGTCGCACCCATCGAAGCGGCGTGCCATGCCGATCGAATCGACGCCGATGCGTTGACCGCGGCAGCGGCAAGCGCCGGCAATCTCGCGATACCGCTCGTCAAGCAATTGACTGCGCGCGTTGCCGAACATGCGCCCGAAGCCGCGAAATACGTGCATTGGGGCGCGACGAGCCAGGACATCATCGATAGCGGCGCGGTGCTTCAGTTGCGCGATGCGCTCGATCTCATCGAGACGGGCCTCGATGCCCTTTGCGGCGTGTTGGCCCGCCAGGCGGCGGCGTACCGCGACACGCCGATGATTGGCCGCACCTGGCTGCAACAAGCGTTGCCGATCACGCTGGGTCTGAAGTTCGCCCAGTGGCTCGACGCCCTCGAGCGCCACCGCGAGCGCCTTGGCCAGTTGCGTGGCCGCGCGCTCGCCCTTCAATTCGGCGGTGCGGCAGGCACGCTTGCCAGTCTCGGCGAGAAGGCGCAGCCCGTCGCGCAAGCGCTGGCGCAGGCGCTCGCATTGCCTTTGCCGAATGTGCCTTGGCATACGCAACGCGACCGCGTAGCCGAAGCCGCGACCGTGCTCGGTCTTTTGACGGGGACGCTCGGCAAGATCGCGCGCGACGTCTCGCTGCAGATGCAGACCGAAATCGGCGAACTGGCGGAGCCGTCGTCATCCGGCAAAGGCGGCTCGTCCACCATGCCGCACAAGCGCAATCCGGTGGGTTGCGCTGCCGCGCTAACGGCCGCCGCCCGCGTGCCGGCACTCGTCGCGACGATGCTCGCGGCCATGGTGCAAGAACACGAGCGCGCCCTCGGAGGCTGGCAGGCCGAATGGGAAACGTTGCCCGACATCGCCCGGCTGTGCGCCGGCGCGCTGGCGAACGTGACCGACATCGCGGAAGGACTCGACGTCGATACGGCTCGGCTCTCGGCGAACCTCGATATGACGCGTGGCTTGATTCTGGGCGAGGCCGTCATGCTCGCCTTGGGCAGCACGCTCGGACGCCTCGCGGCCCACGAGCTCGTCGAACACGCCTCGCGCGAGGCGATTCGAAGCGGACGCACGCTGCGTCAAGTGCTCGAAGAGAACCCCGAGGTCGCACGTGCGTTGGACACTCTGCAGCTCGACGCGCTGTTCGACCCCGCGAACTACAGCGGCCAGGCCCGGCAATTCGTCGATGCGGTGCTCGCACGCCACCGCGCGGCGCGCGCGTGACCTTCTCCTTTTTTCCCAACGAATCGCTCGGCGAGCCACCCCAATGAACGACGAAGAACGCTATGAAGCAGGCATGCAGGTGCGACGCGCGGTACTGGGCGACGCCCATGTGGATCGCTCGCTTGCCAATCGCTCGGCACTGACCGAGGAATTCCAGGACTTGATCACACGCTACGCGTGGGGAGAAATCTGGACGCGCGAGGGATTGCCGCGCCACACGCGAAGCCTCATTACGATCGCCATGATGGTCGCGCTGAATCGCAGCGAGGAATTGGCCCTGCATCTGCGCGCCGCCGCGAACAACGGGGTCACGCGCGACGAAATCAAGGAAGTGCTGATGCAAACCGCGATCTATTGCGGGGTGCCCGCGGCGAACTCGGCGTTTCACTTGGCCGAACGCATCTTTCAAGAGTTGGACGCGCAACAGGCTTGATACAACGGCGCGCCGAAGAGGAAACTTCGGCGCGCGGCTCGATACGGCACTACCCTATCGTCAGAACAGGGTCGCGATACCCAGCATGCCGACGAATTGCCCGTGTGTTGCCGACGGCGTGCCGTTTTGCGAGTCGCCGACCGACGGCGCCGCGTCGACGATACTGCCGGCAGCGTTCAGCGTTTGGCCGCTGGCATGCTGGTAACCCTGGAGCGCGTAGAGCGTCGTGCGCTTGGACAGGTGGTAGGCCTCCTTCAGCGAATACTGCGCGTAGCGCGCCGCGCTGCCGATGCCGTTCGACTTCGATGCCGCGGTGAACGCAACGCCGGCACCCGCGTCGAATTGGGGCGTGAAGCGATACACGCCCAGCGCGGCGTACGTGTTGAACACCGCCGTCGAGCCAAACAGCGAGTGCGCGCCGCTGCGGTATTCGACGTTCGAGTACGAGAGTCCCAACGTCAAATTTCCGAGCGTATAGTTGCCGGCGGCGGCGACGTGCTGTATCGCCTTCGCCGAAACATACCCCGCGTTGAGCGCCGACACGCCGAAGCTTCCCGTCGATGCAGGATCGAAGCCGGTCGTCTGCTGAGCGTTGTTCATGCGCAAGTATCCGAGCGAGAGCGTCACCGGACCGTTCAGGTAGCGCAATGCACCGCTATAGGTCTGCCCTTTTCCCGTACTGCCCGCGATACCGCCCAGCGCGTACATCGCGCTTGCTTGGAAACCACCCCAATTCGGCGACGTGTACACGAGCGAGTTGTTGATACGCACCGTCGTATCGAGTCCGTCGATATCGCCGGGATGCGCGCCGGTTGCGCCGGTCAGCCACGAGCTCCCGGTCAAAGGCCCGACGAACATGTAATAGGGCGTGTATTGGCGCCCGGCCGTCAGCGTGCCGAAGCGCGCGTTTTGAAGCCCCACGTACGCCTGCCGGTTGAACATGAGGCCCGACGAGGAAAGCGCCCCGGTGTTGAGGTCGAAGCCGTTCTGCAAATCGAAGATCGCGGTCGTACCGTTGCCGAGGTCTTCCTTGCCTTGCAACCCGAACTTCGATGCGTAGAGGTTGCCCTGCCGCATATACACGTTCGAGTGGCCTTTTTGATTGCTGACATACGTCAATGCGTCGTCCACCGCGCCGTAAAGCGTGACGGTACTTTGCGCGAACGCCGGCATGCATGCGAGCGCGGCGGCGCAAGGCAGTAAGCGGCCCATTTTGAAGCTGTTGGTCTTCATCGAACTTGTCTCCCATCTCCAAAGGTTCACCGCCACGGGTGGATCCCGTGGTCTGTCTGATCATCTAAATGAAAAGAACCGTCCGGCCGCTAGCTGCGGCCACGCTCCAGGCGTTGGCGAGCCTGAGCGGCCAGCCTCACCGCGGCGTTGGCTGCGCCATAACCGTCGTACCCGCCGCGTCGCTCGACGATTTCGAGGAAAAAGCGGCGATCGAGCGTTTCCGTGTATGCGTGCAAGAACTCACCGCCGCGCTCGTCGCGGTCATAAAGAAGGTTGTGAGCTTGCAACCGTGCGAGTAACGATTCGGGCAGCGCACAGCGCGCTTGGAGATCGTCGTAGTAGTTGCGTGGAATGCGCAGCAGCGGCAGACCCGCCGCTTCGAACTCGGACACGGCGCGGAAGATATCGGCCGTGCCGAATGCAACGTGATTCAATCCGGTACCGTGATACGCCTCGACGGTCTCGGCCACGGCCGTATGAGGATCGACCGATGCGTTGAGCACCAAACGCACCGAACGGTCCTCGTTGCTGAACGCACGGGAGCGCACCAGGCCGTAGGGGTCCGGTACGACGACCCCGGTCGATGCCTGCAGGCCGAATACGGCCTTCAGAAAAAGCGTCCACGTGTCCAGTGCGCCCATCGGCAACGCCAAACAAACATGATCGATACCGGTGAGCGGCGCAACCTCGCTCGGGCCGTCGATATCCGTCAGCACGAAGTCCGCCTCGAACAAGGTCGGCTGCCCCGATTCTTCGTTCACTAAGTAGTTAAGACTTCCATCGGGAGAACGAACCGCCGGGACGACGCGCTCTTCCGGGCCCACGAGCCCCGAGAACGATGCGTAGCCGAAACCGGCAGCGCGTTCGAGCGCGAGTTTGGCGTCGTCGAGACGAAATGCCGATGCGCATAGCGAGAGGCCGTGCTGCTGAAAGAAGGCGCTCGCGAACGAATCGGGTTCCGCATTCAGGACGATAGCCGCCGCGCCGTGACGATACAGCGTCACCTCTTTCGAGCGATGCCGTCCAGCGCGGCGGAAACGCAGCTTCTCGAGCCAGTCGACGACGTGCGCGCATGAGGCCGCGTCGACCGCGAATTCGAGAAATTGCGTCGACAAACTCGTCGGTGGCGCTGGCGGAACGTGCGCAGGCAACCGCGCGCTGAACCGTTCGCTTCGCAACGACGCGCGCGTTTGCTCCTCGAGCAGCAATAGCGAGCGGTACCCGTCGGCTGCGGTCGCGGCAGGCGGTGCGCCGCGAAAGCCGTCGTTGAATATCTCGAGAGAGAGCGGCCCCCGGTACCCGCTTTCGACGACACGAGCGGCAAACTCGCCCAGCGCAAACTCGCCTTGCCCAGGGAAACATCGATAGTGCCGGCTCCACTCGAGCACGTCCATGTTCACGAGCGGCGCGTCGGCAATCTGCACGAATCCGATTTTCTCGCCGGGAATGGTCGCAATTTCGTCGACCGGATCGCCGATCGACAGCGTATGGAAACTATCGAGTGCGAGCGCGAGGTTCGGCGAATCGACCGCCTGTATGAGCTTCCAAGCATGGCGATAGGAATTGACATACTGCCCCCACGCCAGCGCTTCGTAACACGCGACGACGCCGGCCGCTTGCGCGTGCTGCGCCAGCACGCCGAGCTGATCGACGATCAGGCCGTCGTCGCGAGCGGTATCGGCCGACGCGTTGCTGCACACGAGCAGCCGGTCCGTGCCGAGTGCATGCATCACGTCGAACTTGCGTTTGACGCGTTCGACATTACGCGCGAGCCGCTCGGCGCTCACGCCTTCGAAGTCCCGAAACGGCTGATAGAGCACGATCCGCAAGTCGAGGTCGGCCGCGATCGCGCGCACGTCCGCCGGCGTGCCGTCGTAGTACAGAAGATCGTTCTCGAAGATCTCGACACATCGAAACCCGGCAGCGTGGATCGCCCGAAGCTTCTCGACGAGCGTGCCGCTGATCGAAACGGTCGCGATCGATCGCTGCAACGGCGCATCGGCATGATGAAAAGTACGGTTCTGCATGGGCATTGCGCTGCACTGAAAGCGATGAACGAAGCACGCGAAGCCGGTCGCGCCGCACGGACATTCATACGAATGCGGCCGGCGCGGGCCTGACTCGAACGCAGTCTCAAACACGGCGAACTGTACGTGAACTAACTAGTTGGTACAAATTCTCGAAAACCCTAGAATGACTTCGAATGCGAGCGGCGTCACACTGGCGCACATCCGGAACGGTGCGGCCGCGTTCATGCAGCGTTCCCTTACATCACGGAGTAGCGGTAATGACTTTTGCTTCTGTACTGGTCCTGAACGGGCCGAACCTCAATCTGCTCGGCACGCGGGAGCCGGGCATCTATGGCAGCGAAACGCTTGCCGACGTTGCGCGACGATGCGCGCAAGCGGGCGAACGCCTCGGGCTCGCCGTCGATTTCAGGCAGTCGAATGCCGAGCATCAATTGATCGACTGGCTGCACGAGGCACGCGAACGCATCGACGGCATCGTCATCAATCCCGCCGCTTACACGCACACATCGGTCGCATTGGCCGACGCGCTGACGGCAATCGCCAAGCCCGTGATCGAGGTCCACATCTCGAACGTCCATAAGCGCGAAGCGTTCAGGCACCACTCGTACGTCTCGCCGATCGCGGAGGCGATCATCGTCGGCTGCGGCACCCAGGGTTACGTCTTGGCACTCGAACGAATGGCCGTCCTGCTCGAGAAAGGGACGAAGCAATGAGCGTCGAAACACAGCAAGACAAGCGCTCGATCCTCGTCGGGCTGATCGGTGCAGGCATTGCCGGTTCGTTGAGTCCGGCGATGCACGAGGAAGAAGCCCGCCAACAAGGGTTGACGTGCGTATACCGGCGCATCGACCTCGAAACGTTGGGGCTCGACCCGAGCGCGTTGCCCGACTTGCTGGCCGCCGCCGAGCAGATGGGTTTCGACGGCCTGAACATCACCTATCCGTGCAAACAGGCGGTCATTCCCCTGCTCGATGAGCTTTCGGACGACGCTCGCGCGCTGGGCGCCGTCAATACCGTGCTGTTCAAGCAAGGCAAGCGATACGGCTACAACACCGATTGGTCCGGCTTCACGCGCTCATTCAAGCGGGGCCTGCCCGACGCATCGCTTGCACGTGTGGTGCAACTTGGGGCGGGGGGCGCGGGCGCGGCAGTGGCGCACGCCGCACTGAGCCTCGGGGCCGAGCGGTTGACGCTATTCGATACGGACGCCGCGCGCGCAGCCTCGCTCGCGGCCGAACTGCAACGCCGGTTTCCGGCGGCCGACGTGGTCTCGGGCGGTTCGCTCGCGAACGTCGTGCGCGAGGCGACCGGACTCATCCACGCCACGCCGACGGGGATGGCCAAGCTGCCGGGCATGCCGTTGCCCGCCGAGTTGCTGCATCGGGCCCTTTGGGTTGCCGACATCGTCTACTTCCCGATCCGCACCGCGCTCATCGACGCCGCCGAGGCGATCGGCTGCCGGACGCTGAGCGGCGGCGGCATGGCCGTCTACCAGGCGGTGGACGCGTTTCGCATTTTCACCGGCGTGGAACCGAACGCCGACCGGATGTACGCGCATCTACAGGCGTTACTCGCGCGATAGCTCGCGCCAATTCAACGATATCGACTTAAGTCGACAGGAGACGAAAAGACATGGCCCCTCCCATTTCACCGCGCTCGCTCAGTCCAGCGCAGTTGCAAGCGGCTGCGCAACCCTCCACGGTCCGGCGCTCGCGCGCGCGCTATCGTGTCCTCGGTTTGCTGGCCGTCGGGACGATGATCAACTATCTCGATCGGACTGTGCTCGGCATCGCTGCGCCGCAGTTGACGAAAGAGCTCGGAATCAGCGCGGCGCTGATGGGCGTGATCTTTTCGGCGTTTTCGTGGAGCTACGTCGTCGCTCAAATACCCGGCGGCGTGTTCCTCGACCGTTTCGGCAGCAAGCTGACGTACTTCCTCGCGATGACGCTCTGGTCGCTGTGCACGCTGGTGCAAGGTCTCGTGACCGGCGTCGGCGCCCTCGTCGCTTGCAGGCTGGGGCTCGGCGTCACGGAGTCGCCGTGCTTTCCGACCAACAGCCGAATCGTGGCGACATGGTTTCCGCAAACCGAACGCGCCTTTGCGACGGGCACGTATACCGTGGGCGAATATATCGGCCTCGCCTTCTTCAGTCCTCTTTTGTTCGCGTTGATGGGCGCATTCGGATGGCGCTCGCTGTTTTACGTGGTGGGTGGTGTGGGCATCGCGTTCGGCCTGCTTTGGTGGCGTTTTTATCGAGAACCGCGCGATCATCCGGCCGCGAACGAAGCGGAACTCGCTTACATCGAGGCAGGCGGCGGCCTGGCGCGGCATAGCACGAAGGAAGACGCGGGCCATCGGGCGAAAGTCGATTGGCGCAACATCGGCCGTCTGCTCAAGCATCGCCAACTCACCGGCATTTGCCTGGGCCAATTCGCCGGCAACTCGACGCTCGTCTTTTTTCTGACCTGGTTTCCGACCTATCTGGCCACGGAGCGCCACATGGGTTGGCTGAAGATCGGCTTCTTCGCGGTCATGCCTTTCATCGCCGCGTCGATCGGCGTAACGTTCGGCGGCGCGTTCTCCGACTGGCTCTTGCGTCGCGGGAAGTCGCCGAACGTCGCGCGCAAGCTGCCGATCATCGCCGGGCTGTTGCTTGCCTCGACGATCGTCCTCGCGAATTTCGTGCAGAGCAACACGGCCGTCATCGCCATCTTGTCGCTCGCATTCTTCGCGCAAGGCATGGCGGCGCTCGGGTGGACGCTCGTGTCGGACATTGCTCCCGACGGCCTGCTCGGTTTGACGGGCGGGATCTTCAACGTGGCGGCGAATCTCGCGGGCATCATCACACCGCTCGTCATCGGGCTCATCGTCGGCGCGACGGGTTCGTTCGTCGGCGCGCTCGCCTTTATCGGCGTCATCGCGCTGATCGGGGCGGCCTCTTATATCTTCATCGTCGGCGATATCAAGCGGATCGAACTGTAAAACGCGGCGGCCGGGATCGGACGGGTCCGGCCGGCTGGCCCCCGCCGGTCGGGGCAAGGCGCCATGCTAGAATCGCGCGCATTCACTCTGAAGACCCTAGACGACATGGGAAGACCGGCGGCCTCGTCCAATAGCGCCCGCGCCAAGATCGACGCTCGACGCAAGTACGATCCGGAAGAGACCAAGCGCAACATCCTCGAAGTCGCGACGGCCGAATTCTCCGCCATGGGACTCGCCGGCGCGCGCGTCGATTCGATCGCCGAGCGCACGAATACGACGAAGCGCATGCTTTATTACTACTTCGGCAGCAAGGAAGGGCTGTACGAAGCAGTACTCGACAAGGTGTACGGCGATATCCGCACGCTCGAGCAAGACTTGCACGTGAGCGAGCTGGAGCCGATCGAGGGCATGCGCAGGCTCGTCGAATTCACGTTCGATTACCACGACCGGCATCGCGACTTCGTGCGGCTCGTGACGATCGAAAACATTCACGGCGCAAAGTACCTCGAGCAACTCAAAACGTTCCGCAGCCGTAATGCGAGCGTGATCGCCACGATCGAGGATCTACTCACGCGCGGTGTCGCGTCCGGCCAGTTCAGGGATGACGTCGACCCGATCGATCTGCATCTGATGATCAGTTCGCTGTGCTTTCATCGCGTGAGCAATCGATCGACGTTCGGCACCGCGTTCGGGCGCGATCCGTCCCACCCGCGCCTGCGGGCGAAACACCGCGAGATGATCGTCGATGCGGTCTTGCGCTTCTTGAAAAAGTAGCCGAGCGGCGCACATCGTCCGCACCGATTTCGAGCGCGGTTTTATTCGCGCTCAACCGGCGTTTGCATGGGACGCCATGCTCCGGCGCGGTCAGTGCGGTTTGTGGCCCGGAGTGGCCGATAGCTTCTTAACCATCGCCTTGGTGGCAGCGGTTACACAGATCGTCTGCGCCGTTGGCCGCATGGAACCGTCGCCCCATTCTTTACGGGCCGATTGCTCGCATGCGGTATCGCGCGCCTTCTTCCATCTCGCGATCCGCTCGTCGAGAACGGCTTTCCCGTCCGGATGTTCGCTGTCTCGGGAATCGACGACTCGTTGCAACTCTCGCTCGGCGACGATCCGGTCGCGCCATGCACAGAAATTCATGCTGGTCTGGTTGGACTCGCAGTCGGCAAGCAATGCGTTGACCTCGCTTGCCGGCAAGCCGCTGTGCGCCGCGATCTCGTCGGCCGGTGTCTGATCAGCGAAGACCCGGGTCGAAGCCAACACGACTACCGCAAGAACAAGCTTTTTCATGGACGTGTGCCCCGCTGGCGAAACGGCGCGGACTCCAGTCGGCGGCGATTGACGAGGCCATTCGACCGCACGGGAGCCAAACGACGTCCGTCCGCGTCTCGAGGATGGATATACACGCGTTGCGTCATGTGTGAAACAACACCTGTATCGTCACTTTGGTTCGCCGCCTGAAGAACGGTCCGCGCGCCTGACGCCCCCGCGTTGTATGTGTAGCTAACCAGTTCATCGAACTGATCCTGCGTAAGCGTTCGATTATTAACAAGACGGCGCACTGCCACCTCGGCGCGACTTACACCGACGGCAAGCTGCGCGTTTACCTGTGCCACCGTCACCGGCCGCACGAGTTCTTCCGGCGTACAAGGCCCCGTATGCGCGAGTGTTCCAACGCCGAAAGTACAGTTGTTCGCTTGATCGTTGTAGTAAGCCATGACCGCATGTTCGCGAGCGCGCAAAGCCATCCAGCCAGCTTGGCTCAAGCTCATATTTTCGTTTGCCATTTGTCGCCCTCTCAAAGCGCTATTTATGTCCGCGACGGCTGCGCGGACCAGCACTGTATCACTACACCTCGATACCTCATGGCCGACGGGCCCCTCGTGCAACGCGTTCTTAATGCGATGGGGTTAGGATCGCGACATGCCACGAATGAAGACGGAAATGTCTTATATGCTGCCCGACGACGCGAATTTCCCCGAAGCGCAATCCTCATTGACGGATAGCTATCGAACGACGGTGCCGGAGATCATTCGTCGATACCTCAGGCTCGATAAGCGCGGCAAGATTCGCTACAGGATCAAATCGACCGGCGAAGTGGTTATGGAACGCGTGACTGCTATGGATGAGAGTGACCCCGCGCTCGCCCCGCTACTAGCGTTTCCCGCTCATGACATCGTAGCGCTCCCTGCAATGGTGCGCTCCTTTCCGCCCGAATTGGTAGAGCGCGCGCGGGCGTTGGTGAAGAATGTGGATATTGAGATTAATGCCCCTCTTTCGCCGGACGATGAATGACGACATCCGCCGAGAGTTCAAGGCACCGCCCTACGCGTGCGCGTTGACCGGGCAAATCCCCACGCTTCTCAGTTCTTGTCCTGCCGCGGCCAAGCGCTCGATCGCCGCCACCGCCGCACGCAAGCCATCCTCTTCCCGCATGGCGGCGCCCAACTGCTCGGCACGCGCTTGCGCCGTGCTCAGCAAGCCGAAGTCGATGGCACTCGCAAACGCCGCCGCCGTGGGGGCATTGCCGTCCACCGCGGGCGCGGCAACGCCGAGCCGGTGCAGTCGATCGGCCCAAAAACACTGATCACCCGCAAACGGGACGACGACCGACGGCTTGCCCGCGCGCGTCGCCGAGTGGGTCGTCCCCGAACCGCCGTGATGCACGACGAGCGCGACGCGCGGAAAGAGCCACGCATGCGACGTTTCGCCGACGACATGAAAATTCGGCGGCAAGCGCGACGCATCGTTGCCGCTCCATCCCGGGTAGAAGAGCGCACGACGACCGCCGATCGCCTCGATCAGCGCAGGCAAGAGCCGCTCCCTATCGAACCCGGCCATACTGCCGAAGCCGACATAAATCGGCGGCTCGCCGGCCTGCAAAAACGTCGAAAGCGCCTCGGGCGGCGACCACTCCCGATCGTCGTCCACCGGCGCCGCCCATTGTCCGCACACCATCGCGTGCGCCGGCCAATCGGCAGGCTGCGGCAGCAATGTGCGCGAAACGCCATACAGAATCGGATGGTCGGTCCAATTTCGCGTGCGCGGCGCGAGCGAACAAACCTCGACGCGCGCCGCGTTCGTCGCACGGCGAAACGCGCGCCAGATCATGCCGTTGACGAACGTATGACTCATGCGATGCAAGAAACCAGGCACAATGCCCGGCTGCAAGAACGGCGAGGCGAACTCGCGTGTCGGCGTGATCGGTATCATCGAGGCGCCGATCGCGGGAATCCTCAAATGCTCGGCGACCGATAATCCGACGAACGACGCCAACGCGGACACAATAATCGCATCGCTGCCGTCGGCCGCCGTCTTGACCTCGCGCATCCAAGCGGCCGTATTGGCGTTGGCGATCGCGGCAAGCGCCTTGGCGGTGGCCTGAACCCCGGTATGCTTCCCGACGATCTCACCCAAGCTGGCCCCCGGCATCAACGCTTCCTTGATGTCGCCCGAGAGCGGCGAGCAGGGCACCCCGAGCGCATGCGCCGAATGCAGCGTCGCACCGTCGGCGAGCAAGCGCGTCTCGTGGCCAGCGTCCATCAGCGCGCGGCAAAGTGCGGCCAGCGGCCGGGTATCGCCTTCTGTCCCATACGTCGCTACGGTAAATTTCATGGTTCGTCGTCGGCCCGCTCAACACGGTCCGCGCCATAGATTCAGAAAAGAATACGTCGTATATTAATGCACGTCGTGCATTTTTTCAGAGAATATCACGCATGACAACTGTCGAGGACACGGGGCGCCGGGAGCGCAAGCGGTTGCAGATGGTCGCTCATCTGGTGGCGGTGGCCGGACGCCTGTTCGAGACGCAGGCCTACGGCAGCGTCACGATGGAGCAAATCGCGCTCGAGGCCGACGTGGCCAAGCGCACGCTGTACAACCATTTCCCGACGAAGGAAGCGCTGCTGGCGCATTGGCTGGAGGCCGAACTGAAGCGAGACTTGGAGCGGCTCGCGCCCGAGTTGCAGCGCCGGCGCGGCTTCGTCGCGCGCGTGTCGGCCGAACTCGATGCCTCGGCCGATTGGTGCGGGAGGCACCCCGCTCACCTTGCCGCTTACTTGCGGCATCGATTTTTGTCGCTCGGCGAGCCGCCGCCGCCCACCCCGGCGCGCGCCGATCCCGACCGCGGCGACATTGCGCTGCTGTGGCGTACGTTGATCGCCGAGGCGCAGGCCGCGGGCGAAGTAACCGACCGGTTCTCCACCGCTCAGCTCGCCAGTTGGTTTCACCACCTCTATCTGGGTACCTTGATGCGCTGGCTGATGCAGCCGAAGCTCGTGCTGCGCGAGGAGTTCGCGCAGATGGTGGCGCTTTTCATGGAGGGAGCCGGCGAGCGTGGCGGAGCGGCGTTGGAACGCTCGCCTGGCGGCGCGTGCTGATCGTGCGCATTGATTCGCGGGGGCTCGTTTCCGCGCCAACCGCGACGCGCGCTCGCCCCCGTTGATAAAATGACGCGTTGCAAGCGGTGACCAGCGTCCGCGTTTCACCTCCATTCACCCGCATGCCGCCTCGTTACGCGAAGGCGGCGGCTCGTATCGTACATTCACGCACATGGCCCAATACGTCTTCACCATGAACCGGGTCGGCAAAATCGTGCCGCCCAAGCGTCAGATTCTGAAAGACATTTCACTGTCCTTCTTCCCCGGCGCGAAGATCGGCGTGCTCGGCCTGAACGGCTCGGGCAAGTCGACGCTCATTCGCATCATGGCCGGCGTCGACCGCGATATCGAAGGCGAAGCGACGCCGATGCCGAACCTGAACATCGGCTATTTGCCCCAAGAGCCGCAGCTCGATCCGGAAAAGACCGTGCGCGAGGCCGTCGAGGAAGGCCTCGGCGACGTGTTCCAAGCGCAAAAGAAGCTCGATGAGATCTATGCGGCCTATGCCGAGCCCGACGCCGACTTCGACGCGCTCGCCGCCGAACAAGCGAAGTACGAGGCGATTCTCGCAGCCAGCGACGGCGGCAGCCCCGAGCAGCAACTCGAAGTGGCCGCCGATGCGCTGCGCCTGCCCGCCTGGGACGCAAAGATCGGGCACCTGTCGGGCGGTGAAAAACGCCGCGTCGCCCTGTGCAAGCTGCTGCTCGAAAAACCCGACATGCTGTTGCTCGACGAGCCGACCAACCACCTCGACGCCGAATCGGTCGAGTGGCTCGAACAGTTCCTCACGCGCTTTCCGGGCACCGTCGTGGCCGTCACCCACGATCGCTACTTCCTCGATAACGCCGCCGAATGGATTCTCGAACTCGATCGCGGACACGGCATTCCCTGGAAGGGCAACTACAGCAGTTGGCTAGATCAGAAAGAAGATCGCCTGAAGCAAGAAGAAGCCGCCGAATCGGCGCGCCAGAAGGCGATCAAGAAGGAACTGGAATGGGTCCGCCAAAACCCGAAGGGACGCCAAGCGAAGTCGAAGGCGCGGATCGCCCGCTTCGAGGAACTGTCGAGCCAGGACTACCAAAAGCGCAACGAGACGCAGGAAATCTTCATTCCGGTCGGCGATCGTCTCGGCAACGAAGTCATCGAGTTCAAGAACGTCAGCAAGGCCTATGGCGATCGGCTGCTCCTCGATAACCTCAGCTTCAAGGTGCCGGCCGGCGCGATCGTCGGCATCATCGGCCCGAACGGGGCAGGTAAATCGACGCTGTTCCGTATGCTCACGGGCCGCGAGACGCCCGATTCGGGCACGATCGAGATGGGCCCGACGGTCAAACTCGCCTACGTCGATCAGAGCCGCGATGCGCTCGACGGCACGAAGACCGTCTTCGAGGAAATCTCGGGCGGCGCGGACGTGCTCACCGTCGGCAAGTACGAAACGCCGTCGCGCGCCTATATCGGCCGCTTCAACTTCAAGGGTGCAGATCAGCAAAAGAACGTCGGCAACTTGTCGGGCGGGGAACGCGGCCGCTTGCATCTGGCCAAGACGCTGATCGCCGGCGGTAACGTGCTGCTACTCGACGAGCCGTCGAACGATCTCGACGTCGAAACGCTGCGCGCGCTCGAAGATGCCTTGCTGGAGTTCGCGGGCTCGGTGATGGTCATCTCGCACGATCGCTGGTTCCTCGACCGTATCGCCACGCACATCCTGGCGTTCGAAGGCGATTCGCAAGCCGTGTTCTTCGACGGCAACTATCAGGAGTACGAAGCGGACAAGCGCAAGCGCCTCGGCGAAGAAGGCGCCAAGCCCAAGCGTCTGCGCTACAAGCCGATCACACGCTGATCGCTCGGCACCGGCGGCCCGCGCCGGTGCTCATCCAATGCCAGCGAATTCAGGGAATTCAGCGAATCCAGCGAATTAGCCGAAGGCGAAGCCCAGCTCGCGCAGCCTCGCCTCGGTCGCCGCGGCGCTCGTATGGTGAATCCCATGCCAGCCCGCGGCCGCCGCGGCATGCGCGTTCTTGAGGTTATCGTCGATAAAGACGATCTCGTTCGGCGCGACGCCGGGCACATGGCGGTCGATGCGGGAAAACGCTTCCGCGTAAATGCGCGGATCGGGCTTGACCAGCTTCACGCGTCCCGACACGACGACATCGCGGAACCGGCGCAAGACGTCGTAACGCTCCCATGCGTACGGGAACGTCTCGTCCGACCAATTCGTGAGTCCGAACAGCGGCACACCGGCCGCTTCGAGCTTATCGACGAGCGCGACGCTATCCGCGAACACGCCCACGATCATTTCCTGCCACCGGTCGTAAAACGCGCGAATGCGCTCGGCCTCGTGCGGGAAACGCTCGATGAGCATCTCGGTGCCCGACGCGATCGATTGCCCCTCGTCTTGCCGCATCACCCAATCCATCGTGCAAACTTCGGTGAGAAAGCGGCGGCGCTCGTCCACGTCGGGAATGAGCTTGCGATAAAGGTAATCGGGGTTCCAATCGATGAGCACCCCGCCGAAATCAAAAACGACGACCCTCGGTTTCATGCACACTCCTTTGTTGTTATCGCTTCAAATCGGCTGTGTGCGCGCGTCGAGCCACGCCTTGGCGTTCGCACCGACGAGCGGCGACACGCGCGCGCGCACCGTCTCGTGATACGCATTCAGCCACGCGCGCTCATCGTCGCGCAGTAGCGGCACCATCACGCAACGCGTATCGATCGGGCACAGCGTCAAGGTTTCGAAGGCGAGGAATGCACCGAACTCGGTCTCGCCGTCGGCGCGGCTCAGCACGAGGTTCTCGATCCGCACACCCCATCGACCCGGCCGGTACACACCCGGCTCGACGGATGTGATCATGCCCGCTTCCATCGCCGTATGCGGTTCGGGCTGCGCATAGTGGGCTATCACCTGCGGGCCTTCGTGCACGTTCAGGAAATAGCCGACGCCGTGGCCGGTGCCGTGCCCGTAGTCGAAGCCGGCCTCCCACACAGGCGCCCGTGCGATCGCATCGAGCATCGGGCTACGGATACCACGCGGAAAACGCGCCCGCGACAAAGCGATCATCCCCTTGAGCACGATCGTGAAATCGCGCCGCTGCGCCTCGGTGGTCGCACCGACCGGAACGACGCGCGTGATGTCGGTCGTACCCGTCACGTATTGACCGCCGGAATCGATGAGGAGCAATCCGTCTCCTTCGATCCTCGCGTGTTCCGCCGGGGTCGCGCGGTAGTGCGGCATCGCCCCGTTCGCGTTGAAGCCCGCGATCGTCGCGAAGCTCGGCGAAACGAAGCCCGGGCGGCGTGCGCGCTCAGCCGTCAGCCGCTCGTCGATCGTGAGCTCGGTGATCGTCTCGCGGCCCAGCGCACCTTCGAACCACGCGAAAAATTCGGCCAGCGCCGCGCCGTCCTGCTCCATGGTCCACCGCACGTGCTCGGCCTGAGCGCCGGTCTTGCGCGATTTCGCGAACGTCGATGGGTTCACGGCCTCCACGATTTTCACGGTGCCGGGTACGGCCTCGCGCGATCCGAAAGTCACGCGTCGCGGATCGATCAGCAACGTCGATCCCGCGGGCAGCGCCGCGAGTGCCGCGCGAGCGTGCTCGTAGGGCGCGATGCGAATGCCATCCCGGTCGAGCGCCGCGGCGATGTCGGCCGGTACCTTGCCCGCTCCGACGAACAGCGTCGCTTCGTCGAGACCGACGAGCATGTGCGCGACGAACACCGGATTGAAGTTGACGTCGGCACCGCGCAGGTTCGTGAGCCACGCCACGTCGTCGAGCGTCGAGATCCAATGCCATTGGGCCGCGCATTCGCGCATCGCCGCGCGCACGAGGGAGAGCTTTTCCGAGCGTCCCGCGCAAGCATGGGTCAGCGCATGCTCGTACACGGGGCTCGCCGGCAGCGCCGGGCGATCGGACCACACCGTATCGAGCAAGTCCCGATCGGTGACGAGTGCGATCGAGCGCGCCTCGAGCGCGTCTCGAAGCGTCCGGGCAGCGGCGAGGCCGAGCACGGCGCCATCCACGCCGACACGCTCGCCCGCGGTAAGCCGGTTCGCGAGCCATTCGACGTGCGCCTGCGTTTGCGCGCCGCCCGCCATCTTCACGAGTTCGATTCCGGTTCCGGCAAGCTCCGCCTGCGCTTGGACCCAATATCGGCTATCCGCCCAGACGCCGGCGAAATCGGCCGTGACGACGAGCGTGCCGGCGGAGCCGGTAAAACCCGACAACCACTGACGCGCTTGCCAGCGCTTGGGCAAGTACTCGGACAGATGCGGGTCGGAGGACGGTACGACATAAGCGGCTAGCCCTGCCGCCGCCATCGCCTCGCGCAATCGAGCCAGGCGGCCGGCGCTGGGGGTATGGGCCCCGCCCAGCGGGGCATCATGAGAGAGACGATCGTTCATCGAAGAAAACCTGAGTTCATCGGCGACACCCCAGCGCCACCGTCAAGGCGACGGCAACGAGCGCGAAGCCCGTGCAGACGGGCCACTGGAGCGTTTCGCCGTCATGGAAAAGACCCGACACGTCGCCCAGCATCTTCGCGGCCGCGGCCGCGACGACGCCCGCGACCCAAGCGGCGGGGAGGCCCGCGCGGCTCGACCTACGCAGCGGATGCAGCCACCATCCGGCCAGGCCGACGGCGAGTCCTAATACAACGATTCCAGCCCAGCCCATCAGCGCCGGTCCGCGCCGAGGGTCACATCGACGTCGGGCTTGAAACCTCGAAGAAAACCGCCAAATCGCATGGTGCGTCTCTTATTGTGTCTATTTAAGGAGATCCGAGGCGACAACGCTCGCCGGCTTTTGGGGCCATATGCGTCGCGCTCGCTCACGCCCGCCCAGCGGGCAAAGCGGCCGAGTCTAGAGGCGCCGGCGGCCCGGCGTGACCGGCGCGCACCGCCGCTTTCGGATCGGTTCGCGACTGCACGGCGGTTTGCGTTCGGTCAGCTAGCCTTAGGGCGGACCCGCTATAATAACCGGCTGAAATATCGGCGCCGCCACCGCCAAGGTAGGCGCACATGGCACCCCACGTATGCAACTGCTCACGATCGGAATCAATCACCACACAGCGCCTGTTGCACTGCGCGAGCGCGTGGCGTTTCCGCTCGAGCAATTGAAACCGGCGCTCGACGCCTTCCAGGGCCTGTGGCGCACGCGTTCGTCGCTTGCTTCCCCGGAAGCCGCGATCCTGTCCACGTGCAATCGCACCGAACTTTATTGCGCCACCGATGACCGGGCCGCGCGCGAAGCTGCGCTGCAATGGCTTTCGAGCTATCACGGCGTGTCGGTGGACGAGCTGGCGCCCCATGTCTACGCCCTGCCCCAATCCGAAGCCGTGCGTCACGCCTTTCGCGTCGCCTCCGGCCTCGACTCGATGGTGCTCGGCGAAACCCAGATCTTGGGGCAGATGAAAAACGCCGTGCGTTCGGCATCCGAAGCCGGCGCGCTCGGCACGTATCTGAATCAGCTTTTCCAACGCACGTTCGCGGTGGCAAAGGAAGTGCGCGGCAACACCGCCGTGGGCGCGCAATCGGTCTCGATGGCCGCGGCGGCCGTTCGGCTCGCCCAACGCATCTTCGACAAGGTCTCGAGCCAGCGCGTGCTGTTCATCGGCGCGGGCGAGATGATCGAGCTTTGCGCGACGCACTTCGCGGCGCAGAGCCCGCGCGAGCTCGTGGTCGCCAATCGCACGATGGAGCGCGGCGCCAAGCTCGCCGAGCGCCTGGGCGGTCATGCCATGCCGTTGGCCGACCTGCCCGCGCGGATGCACGAGTTCGACATCATCGTCTCGTGCACGGCATCGACGCTGCCGATCATCGGCCTGGGCGCCGTCGAGCGCGCGGTGAAGGCACGCCGTCGCCGTCCGATCTTCATGGTCGATTTGGCCGTGCCGCGTGACATCGAGCCCGAAGTGGCCGAACTGCAGGACGTTTTCCTTTACACGGTGGACGACCTCGGCGCGATCGTGCGCGAAGGCAATGCCTCGCGCCAGGCCGCCGTCGCACAGGCCGAAGCGATCATCGAAACGCGCGTGCAGGGCTTCATGCAATGGCTCGATGCGCGCAGCGTGGTGCCGGTCATCCGTCACATGCACACGCAAGCGGATGCGCTACGCCGCACCGAACTCGAGCGCGCGATGAAGATGCTCTCGCGCGGCGACGACCCCGCCGCCGTCCTCGAAGCGCTCTCGCAATCGCTGACGAACAAGCTCATCCACGGCCCGACGCACGCGCTGAACCGCGCCACGAGCGGCGAACGCGCCACGCTCGTGGAGTTGCTGGGCAGCTTCTACGGGCACGCAAAGCGCCCCGATTCATCCGAACATTAGCGGCGCTCCCCCCGCTCGCGCGGTGCGCGAATCGCGTGCCGCGCAATTCGCCATTTCCACATTCTTTCCGGGGAGCCTCGCTCCGCACATGAAAACGAGCATGCAACACAAGCTCGACCAGCTGACGACGCGGCTGGCCGAACTGAACGACCTCCTGAGCCGCGCCGACGTGACGGCCAAGCTCGACCAGTACCGCAAGCTCACGCGCGAGCACGCCGAAATCGGCCCGGTCGTCGAGCACTACTCGCTTTGGCGCCAGGCCCGCCTCGATGCGGCCACCGCGCAGGAGCTGCTCTCCGATGCCTCGATGCGCGAGTTCGCCGAAGAAGAAGTGCGCGCCGCTCGCGACAGAATGACGCAGCTCGAAGACGACCTGCGCAAAATGCTGCTGCCCAAAGACCCCAACGACGAGCGCAACATCTTCCTCGAAATCCGGGCAGGCACGGGCGGCGACGAATCGGCGCTATTCGCCGGCGATCTCTTGCGGATGTACCTGCGCTACGCCGAGCGGCAGCGCTGGCAGGTCGAGACGATGTCGGAGAGCGCCTCCGATCTCGGCGGCTACAAGGAAGTGATCGTGCGCATCGCGGGTCAAGGCGCGTATTCGCGGCTCAAGTTCGAATCGGGCGGACACCGTGTGCAACGCGTACCGGCCACCGAGACGCAGGGCCGGATTCATACGTCGGCGTGCACCGTGGCCGTCATGCCCGAGGCCGACGAGATCGGCGAAGTCGAAATCAACCCGGCCGACTTGCGGATCGATACGTTTCGCGCGTCCGGCGCCGGCGGCCAGCACATCAACAAGACCGATTCGGCCGTGCGTGTGACGCACTTGCCGACGGGTATCGTCGTCGAGTGCCAGGACGACCGCTCGCAGCACAAGAACAAAGACCGGGCGCTGAAGGTGCTCGCCGCGCGCATCAAGGACAAGCAATACCAAGAGCAGCACGCGAAGGAAGCGGCCACGCGCAAGAGCCTGGTCGGCTCGGGCGACCGCTCGGAACGAATCCGCACCTACAACTTCCCGCAAGGACGATTGACCGATCATCGGATCAATCTGACGCTCTACAAGCTCGACGCGATCATGGACGGCGACCTCGACGAGCTCATCGCCGCGCTCGTCAGCGAACACCAAGCCGAGTTGCTCGCCTCGCTCGGCGACGCGGACTGACGCACGCGCCATGACAGCCGGCCCCACGTCCGCGGCGCCCACCGTCACCGCGGTGTTGCGCGCCTGCCCGCTCGCGCCGCTGGAGGCGCGGGTACTGCTTGCGCATGCCCTCGGCTGGCGACGCACCGAACTGATCACGCGGGGCGGCGAATCGCTCGATCCGAACGCGCTCGCCGCGTTTCGGATGCTCGAGGCGAGGCGCGTGGCGGGTGAGCCGATCGCGCAGATCGTCGGCGTACGCGAGTTCTACGGTCTCGAATTCGACGTCACGCCCGACGTGCTGATCCCGCGCCCCGAGACCGAATTGCTCGTCGAGACGGCACTCGCGGCGATCGAATCGATCCCTCGGCCCCGCGTGCTCGACCTCGGCACCGGCAGCGGCGCGATCGCGGTGGCCATTGCATCGGCAAGGCCCGACGCACGCGTATGGGCCGTCGATCGCTCCGGGGCGGCGCTCGCCGTCGCGGCGCGCAACGCCGCGAAGCTGCTCGATCCGGGCCGCCCGGGCGGCCCCATCGCTTGGATGGCGGGCGACTGGTATGGCGCGCTGGACGGCGCGTCGCCGGCGTCGCCGGCACTTCAATTCGATATCATCGTCACCAATCCGCCTTATATCGCGTCGGGCGATCCGCACCTCGACGAAGGCGATCTGCGCTTCGAACCTCGTGGCGCTTTGACGGACGAATCAGACGGATTGACCGCCATTCGCAGCATCGTGCTCGGATCGGGCCCGTTTTTAGCTATAGGCGCATCCTTGTGGATCGAGCATGGCTACGATCAAGCCGCTTCAGTGCGTGCGTTGCTCATGGCCGCCGGCTTCGCGGACGTACGTTCGTTGCAAGATCTAGCCGGTATCGAACGCACAACGGGCGGACGACGCGTCTGAGCGGCCGGGCAGCGTCTCGATCTCGCGCCGTGCATTCCCAATCGTTCGATCGCACTCTAAGATGATTTGATGCATCGTCCACGCTGATATGATTTATCTTCGCTCGCGCGCGGGGGACAGACTTGCCGCGGCCGCGTTTCAACCGAACTTAAAGCGGAGCCCACGGTGAAGTGTCCCTTGCCGTATATCGGCGAACACACGATTGTTCGCGGTACCGAGCTTCACCCGGACGACCCGGCCGAGCTCACGCGCAACAAGCTCGCTCACGTCATCCTGAGCGAGATCTCCGCCTTCGTCGCCTTGCTGAGCCCTTCCGGGACGGTCCTCGATTGCAATAATCAAGGCTGTCGCGCGCTGCAGCTGCCGCAAACCGAAGTAATCGGCCGCCCGCTCGCCGACGTCTTCCCGCACGCGCCGGAGCTGCGCGAGGCTCGCGAGGCGCTGCGGCAAGCCGTTGCGCGCGCCGCGGCAGGCGAAACGGTCCGGCTCGATCTCCCCATGGCGGCCGCCGCATCCGGCGCATCGGCGTCGATTATCGACGCGACGCTGCGCCCCGTTCGCGACGACCAGGGTCACGTCGCCTTCGTGCTGATGGAAGCGCGCGAAGCGACGCAGCAACGGTCGAACGAAGCCGCGCTCGCGGCCAGCCGCGCGGAGGCGCATCGCGGCCATGAGGCGTCGGCTCGTCTGCAGGAGACCGAGCAGCGTTTTCGCCTGCTCGTGGATAGCGTCGTCGATTACGCAATCTTCATGCTCGACCGCGACGGCTACGTCACGAGTTGGAACTCGGGCGCACAACGAATCAAGGGCTATCAGGCCGATGAAATCATCGGCCAGCACTTCTCGCGTTTCTATACGGAAGAAGACCGGCGCGACGGTGTGCCGGGCAAGGTGCTCGCGCGCGCCGCAAGCACCGGAAAGTTCGAGGGCGAAGGCTGGCGCGTGCGCAAGGACGGCACGCATTTCTGGGCCAACGTGCTGCTCGATGCCATCGTCGGCCCCGACGGCGAGGTCATCGGCTTTGCCAAGGTCACGCGGGATCTGACCGAGAAACGCAACGTCGAAGCCCAGTTGCGGCAATCGCAGAAGATGGAAGCGATCGGCCAGCTCACGGGCGGCATCGCGCACGACTTCAATAATTTGCTGCAGGTGGTGATCGGTAGCCTCGAGGGGCTCCAGCGGCGCGTCGGCAGCCTCGGGCAGACCGGCCAAGGCGCGGACATGACGCGCTTCGTCGAGAATGCGCTGCGCGGCGCCGACCGTGCCGCCAATCTGACGCGGCGCTTGCTGGCGTTTTCGCGGCGCCAAACGCTCGACGCGAAGCCGACCGATATCACCAAACTCGTTGCCGGTATGTCCGATTTGCTTCGACGCACGCTCGGCGAAGCCATCTCGATCGAAGCGGTCAACGCGGCCGAGCTTTGGCGCGTATCGGTCGACGCCAATCAGCTCGAAAGCGCGCTGCTCAATCTCGCCGTCAATGCGCGCGATGCGATGCCGGGCGGCGGCAAGCTCACCATCGAAACGGCCAACTGCATGCTCGACGAGTCGTATGTCACGCGCTTCGACGGGCTCGACGCGGGGCCGTACGTCATGATCGCGGTGAGCGACACGGGCACGGGCATGTCCAAGGAGGTGCTCGAGCGCGCCATGGAGCCGTTCTTCACCACGAAGGAAGTGGGCCACGGCACCGGGCTCGGGCTCAGTCAGGTCTACGGTTTCGTCAAGCAATCGGGCGGACACGTGCGGATCTACAGCGAACTTACGCAAGGCACGACGGTCAAGCTGTTCCTACCGCGGCTCGCGGGCGATGCCGCCGTGGACGAACGGCCCGACCACCGGCCCGTGCCCGCCAGTCGCGTGGGCGAAACGATCTTGGTCGTCGAAGACGACGAAAACGTGCGGACCGCGACGAGCGAGATGCTGCGCGAACTGGGCTACCGCGTCTTGGCGGCGGCCGATGGACCGAGCGCCTTGCACCTCGTCGGCGAGCGGCCCGAGATTCGGCTACTCTTTACGGACGTCGGGCTTCCGGGCGGCATGAACGGACGACAGCTCGCCGACGCGGTCCGAACGAAACGCCCCGAGTTGCCCGTCTTGTTTACGACGGGCTACGCACGCAACGCGATCGTGCACCACGGCCGGCTCGATGCCGGGATTCATCTGCTGTCGAAACCGTTCACCTATGCAGAACTCGCGGACAAACTGAGCAGAATGCTCGCCGACGCGCCGAGTGCGCCGCGGCACTAGGCCCGTCGGCTCGCGAAGCTGAAATCCGCTATCATTGCCCCCTAACTTTTCCCCGTGCAAGCCAAGGTCAGTCATGGATACGCAACAACGCATCAAGCAAATCGTCGACGAAAACGCGGTCGTCCTTTTCATGAAGGGCAACGCACAATTTCCGATGTGCGGCTTCTCGGGCCGCGCAGTGCAAATCCTGAAGGCGTGCGGCGTCGATCAGTTCAAGACGGTCAACGTGCTCGAGGACGACGAAGTCCGCCAAGGCATCAAGGAGTTCTCGAACTGGCCGACCATCCCGCAACTGTACGTGAAGGGCGAATTCGTCGGCGGCTCGGACATCATGATGGAGATGTATCAGTCAGGCGAGCTGCAGCAGTTGTTCGCCGCGGCTTGAAGCCACCGCTCGCCTCGGCCGGCCGGCCGAGCGCGGGCCGCGCCGCTTTCTTCTCGCTTCAGCCATGTCTCGCTCCAGTGCCGCGCCGCGCCGGTTGATCGTCGCGATCACGGGCGCCACGGGCGCCATCTATGGCGTGCGCCTGCTCGACGCGATGCGCCGCATCGAAGGCCTGGAGACGCACCTCGTCGTCTCCAGTGCCGGCTGGCTCAATCTTCAGCACGAACTCGGAATGACGAAGGACGACGTCCATTCGCTCGCGGATGTCGCGCATAGCGTGCGTGACGTCGGCGCGAGTATCGCGTCGGGCTCGTTCGCCACCGACGGCATGATCGTCGCGCCCTGTTCGATGAAGACCTTGGCGAGCATCGCTCATGGCCTGTCGGACAACCTCATCGCGCGTGCCGCGGACGTCACGCTCAAGGAGCGCCGGCGCCTCGTGTTGCTCGCGCGCGAGACGCCGTTGAACCTCGCGCACCTGCGCAACATGACGGCCGTGACCGAGATGGGCGGGGTCATCTTTCCCCCGCTGCCCGCGTTCTACAACCGGCCCGCGTCGATCGAGGAGATGGTCGACGACACCGTGGCGCGCGTGCTCGATATGTTCGCTCTGGGCCCGGCGCTCGCCGCCGCGTGGGCCGGCCTGCGCGGCGAGGCATAAACCGCCGCCGGGCGCGCTGCGCCGCTCACTCGCTACTCCTGTGACACGATCCGTTTCTCGAAAGCGGGTTTCTCGCCATGGCGCGGCGGCATATAGTCGCTGGGTACCCACCATTCGATCGCCGGACGCGCTCGCGCGCCGCTATGCCATGTCACGACTGCCTTCTCTCTTCTTATCCCACGGCGCGCCCACGCTGCCGATCGACCCTTCGATGCCGTCGAGCGAATTCGCGGCGCTCGGCGCTCGATTGCCGCGTCCGCGTGCGATCTTGGTGCTGTCCGCGCATTGGGGCACGAACGTTCCCGTGGCGAGCACGGCCGAGGCGCCCGAAACGATCCACGATTTTTACGGCTTTCCACGCGCGTTGTACGAATTGCACTATCGCGCGCCGGGTGCGCCCGATGTAGCCCGTCAGGCCGCTGCGCTGCTCGATGCCGCGAACATCGCGGCGCAAACGCAACCGCGCGGGCTCGATCACGGCGCTTGGGTGCCGCTGCTCCTGATGTATCCGCAGGCCGACGTTCCGGTTGCGCAACTATCGATTCAGCCGCACCGCGATCCGGCGCATCACTATGCACTGGGACGCGCGCTGAGGCCCTTGGCCGATGACGGTGTGTTGATCGTCGGCTCCGGTCAGATTACGCATAACCTGCGGGCGGCGGATTTCGGCGCGAAACCGGGCGACGGCGATCCGCGCGTCGCCGAGTTCACCGATTGGTTCGAGGCACGCCTTGCGCAGCGTGATATCGAGGCGCTGCTCGACTACCGCGCGCAAGCGCCTCACGCCGCTTTCATGCATCCGACCGACGAACACTTGCTGCCGATATTTGCCTCGATCGGCGCGGCCAGCGACGACTATGCGCTCGAGATTCAGTCGCTCGGGACCTACCAGCGGGCGTTGGCGATGACGAATTACGTGTTTGCCGGTTGAACGCCTGGGTATCTACGGGACGAAGCGTGAAACCAGACGCCGACTGCCGGCGCATCCAAGCCCCATCGACATGACTGGGTCCTATTTTTCGGCCCGTGATTAGAACGACGAGCGCTCAGCGCTAACTTAGAGGCTCCGTCAAACGGAGCCTACCAGTGACCATTCGACAGATAGTACCGGCTCGATGGGTTTCACTCGAGCCACTTGAAGCGCCAATCAATACCCGAACGCATAAACGAGCGAAAATAGCGGTTTTCTGCACCTGCTTTCTTTTTTTATCTGAGGCGCAAGCCTTAGGTGCCTTTAGTCGAGCGTGCAGATTCGATCAAATTCCGAGCGGCCTTCAGGCGATCGCCGCGACGTTCTTTACATTGCTCGGCGCACCGTCGTGGGTTCGCGATCTCCCGAATCACAATCAAAAGGATAGATACTGGATATTGGAATCAATTACCACTGATTATACAAATGTACAATATTATCTCGGAGCGCGTCACACGGTGTATCAGTGGCATCAAGGGAATTACGCCGGGTGGCTCTCTAAACTGACTCGAGACTCGGGCCTAGTTAGAGACGAATTCGATGCATCAGTCCTCACAGACGACAAATTCAAGATTTTCACGAAAAATAGAGGACTGCTTTTTAGCGCTCGCGCCGGCTCAAAAGAAATCGTCGAACGCACTGACGATATCGCCGGAGCCAATCCTTCATTCAACCGATGGCGGGTTGTCGGCCAACACTATTACTACGACCCTCGGGCTCGCAGAAACATCGTACTGAGCAACTCGGTGGCCGAAGATTGCAATCTTAGCGAAGGATGGCCTCGACCATGAGACTCGTCGCTTTACTCCCCATACTCGTATCTGTCGTCGGATGCAATTCGGGCGATCAGCGTAGTGTGCAAGACCGTGCTCTAAACGAAATGGCGGCCCAGATGGACGCGGCAAGCTCACTCGTAGTCGTTGAACCCATTAAATCGCCGGCCCAGCGCGCTTTGTTTGAAATGAATCTGATCAAACAAAATGCGACATACCTGACCTTATCTGCGTCACCCGACGAACTCAACCTGCTGCGAGAGATAGAGTCTCTCATCCCCACAGCCTCCAACGATCAGTCTTTGGGATCGGCGGAATTGCGAAGGATCATAGAGCGAACATCGCAGTTCAAATCGATGGGAGCGTCGGTTGTAGGTTTGTTGCCCGACGCGGGTAGACGCGAATCGGCACTTTTCAGACTGCCGACAGGCAAGCTCGGCATGTTGGCCGTGTGGGATTACAAAGCCGATGAAGGCAAGATGTATGCAATGCAAGAAGCGCTAACGTTCGACGTTGCGAACAGGCCCGCCTCGCTATCGCTATCGGAGAATCCGGCCGACCTTAGGCGCCTTTGGACCGCTGCGTGGAACACTGACACCGAATACTACACGCTGTATCTCGAGGACACGAAGGGTAGGAACGGGGGAAACGATTGGAACCCCGAAACGATCCGCGCCTTCGCGCAAAGGCTGACGCAGTAGCGGCTGGACGGTGTGCCGATTGGGCGTCTCAACGGCGCCCTTCGTAACCGCATGGATCCCGACGGCCTCCGCGCGCATCTAGCAGGCGACGCACTCGGCCGCGGGCGACCGAGCAAAGCAAAGCCCCGCCTGACTCACCGTCGGACGGGGCTTTGTACTCATTGATTGCGTCTCACCCGCGAGCAAGCTCGCGGGTGCTGCGATGCCTTAAACGCCGACGCCTTCGAGAATGTCTTCCTCGGACTCGCGCTCGTCGAGATAGTGCGTACGGTAGCCCGTGTTCACGCCCCAGGCGTAGAAGCCGAGCGAGATCACCGCGACGACGAGCATGTCCCAACCGTAAGGCAGGTAGCCCATGCCGCCGAATTGCTTACTGCCGATGACCGAGAGCACCGCCATCGTGGGCAGATACGCGACGAGCCACCAGGCCGCCTTCAAATCGGCGCCCCAACCGCTGAACCCCGACTTGCCTTGGTAATAGAAGTAGACCGGCAACGCGACGACCATCAGCAAGATGATTTCGCCCGTAAGCGGCCACTTCGCCCAATACAGGACGAGCGAAGCGCACACGAACGCGAACGGTGCGATCAGGTTCATGAGCGGAAGCTTCAGCGGACGCTCGATGTCGGTCGCCGTGCGGCGCAGCGCCATCAAGCTGATCGGGCCCGTCAGGTACGAGATCACGGTGGCGACCGAGATCACGGCGGCCAGCGAGCTCCAGCCGCGGAAGAAGAACATGAACACGAACGAGACGGCGAGGTTGAACCACATCGCGTTACGCGGCACGCCGTAGAACGGGTGCACGTTGCCGAACATCTTGGGCAGCGTGTTGTTGCGCTCCATCGCGTAGATCATGCGCGTCGTCGTTGCCATGTAGGTCGTGCCGGTGCCGCTCGGGCTCACGAACGCATCGACGTACAGCATGATCGCCAGCCAGTTGAGATTCAGCGCGAGCGCGAGTTCCGCGAACGGCGAAGCGAAGTTGAAGTGGCTCCAACCCTTGGCGACGTCGGCCGGATTGACCGCGCCGATATAGGCAATCTGCAACAGCACGTAAATCACGAGCGCGAGCAGAATCGAACCGATGACGGCGAACGGCACGCTCTTCGAAGGGTTACGCGCTTCGCCCGCCAAGTTCACCGGGCTTTGAAAACCGTTGAAGCTGAAGACGATGCCGCTCGTGGCCACGGCCGTGAACACCGCCGACCAGCCATACGGCGCGAACGAGCTCGACGTGCCGAAGTTCTCGCTATGAAAACCGGAAAGCAGCAAGCCGAGGATCGTGAGGCCGGGGATGATGAACTTGAACACGGTGATCGCAGTGTTCGCGCGCGCGAACACTTTCACGCCCCAGTAGTTGAGCATGAAGTAGACGATCACGAGCAGCGCCGACAAGAATAAGCCCGGCGGCGTGAGCGATCCGTTCAGGAACAAATTGTGCGCCCAATCGTAGGGCCAGGTGCTCATGTACTGAATCGACGCTTCGGCCTCGATCGGAATCACCGAGACGATGGCGATCCAATTCGCCCATGCGCTGATGAAGCCCACGAGTGCACCGTGCGAGTAGCGCGCATAGCGCACCATGCCGCCCGATTCGGGGAACATGGCGCCGAGTTCGGCGTAAGTGAGCGCGATCGCGAGGATCACCACCGCACCGATGATCCATGCGCACAAAGCCGCCGGGCCTGCGATCTTTGCCGCCTTCCACGCACCGAACAACCAGCCTGACCCGATGATCGAGCCCAAGCCGGTCAGCATCAGCGCAAATGGCCCGATGTTCCGTTGAATAGAACTTTTCACAACCTCTCCTTGGGGGATATACGAACGGCGCGCGGATAGGGGACACGCGCTGATTCTGCAAGAAACGTGCAACCGATGGGGCCGTGCGGCGAGGGGGAACCGCAACCTGGCGCAACCGCGTCGCGCGGCGCGTAGTTTACCGGTTGCAATCACTTAATTGGTGCAAAATGATCCGGCACCAGCAAAAAAACATCATGGAATGAAAGGTTTGTAAGCACAAAAGACCGGTAGGCAGACGAATACCCCTGCTGCGGCGCGAAATTTTATTGACCTAGGCGCCATTTCGCCGTATAAAGATCAAGCAGGATTTCAAGTGGCGAGTGTTGATTGGTCTTTCGTAGGTCGCCCCCATCAGGTACTCCGGTTGTCCTATTACCCTTCCTTGATTTTCGTGCGCTCCCAGGCTTCGGCCTTTTTTACCCAATTTAGGAATACGTAATATGGAAACCGGTACCGTCAAGTGGTTCAACGACGCTAAGGGCTTTGGCTTCATCACCCCGGACGGCGGCGGCGAAGACCTCTTCGCGCACTTCTCGGAAATCCGCGTCGACGGCTTCAAGACGCTCCAAGAAAACCAAAAAGTGTCGTTCGAAGTGAAGACGGGCCCCAAGGGCAAGCAAGCTGCGAACATCAAGCCGCTGTAAAGCGCTTGACCGCTCTTAGGCGCTCAGCCGCTTAAGAGCCGTGACATGCCGCGATGCGCTTGGCGCGTCGCGAACAAAAAACCCCGCCAATCGCGGGGTTTTTGCTTTGTGTCGAATCGACGGTACGCGTTAGGCGAGTTAGGCAAAAATGCGCTGCGCGTGAATGCCGAGCCCCGCCGCCACGCTCGCGAGCCGATCGCCGAACACGGCTTTGGCGTCGGGAAACGCCGCGCATAGCGCGTTCGTCAAAAAATGCAGGCCCGTGGTGCCGCCCGTGAAGTAAAGCGCGTCCACGTCGCCGAGCGATACCCCTGCGGCTTTCGCCGTTTCCCGCGCCGCCTGGGCGATGCGATGCACTTCTTCCGTTCCCGCTTCGATTAGCTGAGCCTCGTCGAATGCGATCCTCAAGTCGGCCTCGAGATCGTCCAGATCGATCGACGTTTCGCCGCCCGCCGCCACGCCGATCTTCGCCTCTTCGGCACGCGCCGCGAGCGAATGCCCGAGGCGGCGCTCCACGACGCGCATCAGCCGCTCGTGATGCCGCACGTCGCGATACAAATGCCGCATCAAGGCGAGCTCGCCCACACGCTTGCCCGAATAGATCGTATTGATGAGGTGCCAGGTGGCGAGATCGAAGTAGACGCGGTTCGGCACTTCCCGGCCTTCCGGGTCGAGCGATCGGTAGCCGAGCTCGGGCAGAATGGTCTCGAGCTCGACGCGCCGGTCGAAGTCGGTCCCCGCCACGTGCACGCCGTGATGCGCGAGGACATCGTCCTTTCGATCGATCCGGCCCATCCGCTGCGGCCCCACGCGTACGAGCGAAAAGTCGGAAGTACCACCGCCGATGTCGGCCACGAGCACGAGCGCTTCGTCTTTCAAGCGCGATTCGTAATCGAACGCGGCGGCGATCGGCTCGTACTGAAAGTGAATCTCTTTCAAACCGGCCGAACGCGCAGCGGTTTCGAGTTGATCCTGGGCCAATCGATCGGCGCGCGGATCGTCGTCGACGAAGAATACCGGGCGCCCCAGTACGGCTCGCTCGATTGACACGCCGGCGCACGCTTCGGCCTGCCGCTTCAAGAATGCGACGAAGATAGCAATGATCTCGGTGTACTTGATGGCGCTGCCGTCGCCGAGATCGGTCATCGTATCGGCCAGCGACGAACCGAGGATGCTCTTGAGCGAGCGCATCAGGCGGCCGTCGAAGCCGTCGATGTACTCCGCCAGCGCGGCGCGGCCGTACGAGCGGCTATGCTCGTCGGTATTGAAAAAGACGGCTGTGGGCAACGTCGTATGCGCGCCCTCGACGGGCGCGAGCATCATCGTCTCGCCGCGCGGCAAAGCCACGGCGGAGTTGGACGTACCGAAGTCGATCGCACAATAGGGCATCGCTTGCATCGCAACTCGCTTTATGCGAACAGAAGGGAGCGCTTTTTAACACGAACTGTGCATGCGAGCAATCCGTGCGCCACTCGATCGAACGCATTTCCCTCGGGCACGCGTTGTGCGACCCACGCCGGCGGCACCTCGCCGCCTATGCGGCCGGGCCGTCACCGCATCCATCAGGAGAATGCTCCCATGAGCCTGGAGACCGCGGCGCCTATTCCCGCCCCTATCCCCGCCTCGCGCGCCCACGTGTTCGAAACCGACCTACCCTCGCGGCTCGACCGCCTGCCGTGGGGACGCTTTCATACCTTAATCGTCGTCGCGCTCGGCGTCACCTGGCTGCTCGATGGACTCGAGGTGACGTTGGCCGGCGCCGTGGCGGGAGCACTCAAAGCGAGCCCGGTGTTGCATATGAGCGATGCCGACATCGGCCTGGCCGGTAGCAGTTACATCGCCGGCGCCGTACTCGGCGCCCTCGGCTTCGGCTGGCTCACCGACCGCCTCGGCCGGCGCAAGCTGTTCTTCGCGACGCTGGGCCTGTATCTCGTCGCCACCGCCGCCACGGCCATGTCGTGGGATTTCGCGAGCTTCGCGGCGTTGCGCTTTCTGACGGGCGCCGGAATCGGCGGCGAGTATGCGGCGATCAATTCGACGATTCAAGAATTTACGCCCGCACGCGTGCGCGGCTGGACCGACCTCGGGATCAACGGCACGTTCTGGGTGGGCGCGGCGCTCGGGGCCGGCGGCTCGCTGGTGCTGCTCGATCCGCGGCTGCTGCCGGGTGACTGGGGCTGGCGCGCCTGCTTTTTCATCGGCGCCGCGCTCGCACTCGTGATCGTTTTCATGCGCGTGTGGATACCCGAAAGCCCCCGCTGGCTGCTCACGCACAATCAGCCGGAACAAGCTAAAAACGTCGTCGAACAAATCGAAGCGCGCTTTCGCCGCCTCGGCCGCCGGCCCCTCTCCGATGAATTGCGTATTCTGCGGTTCGCCCGGCGCGATAGCACGCCGTTCGCCGAAGTATTCGAAGCGCTCTTCGTCACGCACCGGCGGCGCTCGCTCGTCGGCCTCGCGCTCATGACGGCGCAAGCATTCTTCTATAACGCCATTTTCTTCACCTACGCACTCGTGCTCACCGATTTCTACGGTGTCCCCGGCGGCGAGGTAGGCTGGTATCTGCTGCCGTTCGCCCTCGGCAATTTTCTCGGCCCGATCGTGCTGGGCCATGCGTTCGACGCCATCGGCCGGCGCGTCATGATCGCCTTCACCTATGCGTTATCGGGCCTGCTGCTAATCGGCAGCGGATATCTCTTCGCGCGCGGTTTGCTGACCGTTCGAGCGCAGACCATCGCGTGGATGGTGATCTTCTTTTTCGCGTCGGCGGCGGCAAGTTCCGCCTACCTCACGGTGAGCGAATCGTTCCCGCTGGAGATCCGCGCGCTCGCCATCGCCGTGTTCTATGCGTTCGGCACGGCGCTCGGCGGTATCGCCGGCCCCGCCTTTTTCGGCCGGCTCATCGACACGCACCAGCGCGGTGCCGTCTTCGAAGGCTATTTGGTGGGATCGGCCTTGATGCTGGGCGCCGCCGTCATTGCCGCCCTCTGGGGTGTCGACGCGGAGCGAAAACCGCTCGAGCACGTCGCGACGCCGCTATCGGCGCTACGCGACGCACCCTGAGCGCGATGCCCTAGCGCAAGCAAGCCGCCGCCCGTTGCGCCGAGGCAGTCAAGCCGCCGTCGCCGCGGCCGTGGCCGGGCGCGCCGCGCCGCTGCGATGGATGCGCAGCACGAGGATCGAGGCGATCAGACAGAGCCCGCCCGAGATCATCGAGGCCACCGTGTAGGTGCCGAGGCTCGAACGCAGCAAACCCGCGCCATACGCGGCGAATGCCGCCCCGAGTTGATGCCCCGCCACCACCCAGCCGAATACGACCGGCGCCGAATCCTTGCCGAACGCATCGGTGGTGAGGCGCACCGTCGGCGGCACGGTGGCGATCCAATCGAGCCCGTAGAACATGGCGAATATCGGCAACCCGAAAAAGTCGATGCCGAACGCGTGCGGAAGATAAATCAAAGAAAGTCCGCGCAATCCGTAATACCAAAACAGCAACACGCGGCTATTGAAGCGATCCGAGAGCCAACCGGAGAGCGTCGTGCCGAACAAATCGAAGATGCCCATGGCGGCGAGCAGCGAAGCGCCCTGCACTTCGCTCAGCCCATAATCGCCGCACATCGCGATCAAGTGCGTGCCGATATAGCCGTTCGTGCTTGCGCCGCAGATGAAAAAGCTGAAAAAGAGCAGCCAGAAATCGCGCGACTTGCTGGCGGATGCGAGCGTACCGAACGCGATCGCGAGCGGGTTTTGCGCCGACTGGCCGTCCACGCGCGGCGCATCGTGCGGCTCGCCGTAAGGACGCAAACCGACGCTCGACGGACGTTCGGGCAGCAAGAACGCGACGAGCGGCAACACGAGCGCGGCAACGATCGCCACGATCATCACCACCGGCCGCCAGCCGTGATGCTCGGCCACCGCCGCGAGCATCGGCAAGAATACGAGTTGCCCCGTGGCGGAGCTGGCCGTCAGCACGCCCATCACCAACCCGCGGCGCTCCACGAACCAGCGGTTGACCACGGTGGCCGAGAGCGTCAGCGCCGCGACGCCCGTCGCACCGCCGACCATAACGCCCCAAATCAGGATCATCTGCCAGGGCGCCGTCATCATCGACGATAGGCCTACGCCGCCCGCCATCACCACTAGCGCGGTCATCAGCGTCGGCCGCACGCCGAAACGCTGCATCGATGCGGCGGCGAACGGACCGGTGAGTCCGTACAGTGCGATGTTCACCGAAATGGCGAGCGATATCGTAGCGCGGCTCCAGCCGAATTGATGCTCGAGCGGCACCATCATCACGCTCGGTGTCGCGCGGGTGCCCGCGGCGGCCAGCAGCACGAGGAAGACGACGGCCGCCACCACCCAGCCGTAATGCGCGCGCCCGTTCATTCTTGTTGCAATCCAGTTCATCGGGACTCCCGTCGATGCGCCCGGCACCCCTGTCGGCCGGCATTGCGCATGGGTTAGCTTGCTGCTTTCGAAGCGCCCGCCTCCTTCCGGCCGGGCCATTCGATCGCTTTGTTACAGACCTGTCACAACTGCGAGTTGCCATCGTAGTTACCGATCGGTAACATGTCAAGCAGGTCAATTCGTAGTGATGCACGATCGAGCGGCTCGCGCGACAATCGCGGTCGCTCCAAATCCGGATGGTTCTCAATGAAAGACACACACGCCGAGGTTTCCCGCCCGCGCGCGTCGGTGGCCAAAACGGCTGCCGGCCGCACTCGGCCCCATACCGACGGCGCCACGGCGCAGCAACTGCTGCTGCGTGCGGCCAGCGAGCTCTTCTATCAGGAAGGGGTGCGCGCGGTGGGCGTCGATGCCGTCGTCGAGCGCGCCGGCGTCAACAAGATGAGCCTGTACCGGCAGTTCGCGTCGAAAGACGAACTCGTCGCGGCCTATCTGGAACAAGCGGACGAGTGCTTTTTCGGGCATTTCGACAAAAGCATCGGCATGCATCCGGGCCAGCCGGTGCGGCAAATCGCCCAGTACTTCGAGGACCTGACGTGGCGCGCGTCGCGCGAAGGTTATCGCGGTTGTCCGTTCGTGAACGTCGCCGCCGAATTCGCCGACCCGAGTCACCCCGCACGGGAAATCGTCGCGCGTAACAAGGCCCGTTTGATCGAACGGCTCACCGAACTGACGACGGCCGCGGGCGCCGACGATCCCGCCGAGCTCGCCGATGCGCTCGCGCTGTTGATCGAAGGCGTCTACACGGCAAGTCAAACGTTCGGCCCCGGATGCGGGCCGATCGCCGTGGCGCCGCGCGTGGCTGCCCAACTCGTCGCCGCGGCATGCGCGGGGCGCGCCGGCGCGTAAAATGCCGCCTCTCGCGCCCTCCCTCCACACCGAAACCGACATGTCGATGCCCACCTTTCATGCGCCCACCGCCGACGACGTGCTGGCCGCCACGCGGCATTGGCTCGTGCGCGCGGTCATCGGGTTGAATTTGTGCCCGTTTGCGAAGGGGGTCCACACGAAACGGCAGATCCGCTACGTGGTGAGCGAAGCATGCGATCCGGAAGGGATGCTGACCGTCTTGGAGACCGAGCTAAAAGCGTTGGCCGAGGCCGATCCGGAAAGCGTGGACACGACGCTGCTCGTTTTTCCTCGCGCGTTCGCCGATTTTCTGGAATTCAACGACGCGCTATTTTTCGCGGAACGTCTGCTCGGACAACTGCGGCTCGACGGCGAACTGCAGATCGCGAGCTTTCATCCGCACTATCGGTTCGAGGGCACGCAGCCCGAGGACATCGAAAACTATACGAACCGGGCGCCCTACCCGATTTTGCACTTGCTGCGCGAGGCGAGCGTCGAGCGGGCAGCGCAAGCGTTCCCCGACGCCGCCGACATCTACGAGCGCAATCAAGAGACGATGCGCCGCCTCGGACACGAAGGCTGGCACCAATGGATGGATACGCCGCCGAGCGACGACACGCCGCCCTCGTCCGATTAAGCCGGCGTAAAAAACCGCTCCCGCAGCGAATCGAGGCCGAACGTATCGAGCACTTCGTTCAAACGCTCGGACGGCCGCCGGCGAGGCAAATCCTTGTACTGAGCGATGATGAGTTCGTTCTTCATCGAATGCTCCCATCCGACGAGTTCCGTGACCGACACCTGATAGCCATGCGCCTCGAGTTGCAGGCAACGCAGCACGTTCGTGATCTGGCTGCCGAATTCACGCGTATGCAGCGGATGGCGGTAAATTTCGGAGAGCGCGCTCGCTAGCGATTTGCCCTTGTTGCGCCGGAGCACCCCTGCCACTTCCGCTTGGCAACATGGCACGAGCACGATGTCGGTCGCGCGCTTTTGCAAGGCGAAGCGAATGGCGTCGTCGGTCGCCGTATCGCAGGCATGCAGCGCGGTCACGACGTCGATCGTCTCCGGCAGTCCCGATGATTCGATCGAATCGGCCACCGACACGTTCAAAAACGACATCCCCTCGAACCCCAGGCGCTTGGCAAGCTCCGTCGATTTCGCGACCAGTTCCGCACGCGTCTCGATGCCATAAATGCGCGAGCCCGTTCCGGGCGGCAGGGACTTGAAAAAAAGATCGTAGAGAATAAAACCAAGGTAGGACTTGCCCGCGCCATGGTCGACGAGGGTGACGGCGCCGCGTGCTTGCAACGCGCGCGCGAGCAGCGGCTCGATGAACTGAAACAGGTGATAGACCTGCTTGAGCTTGCGCCGGCTATCTTGGTTCATCTTGCCGTCGCGCGTCAGGATATGGAGTTCCTTGAGCAGTTCGACGGATTGGTCGGGGCGAATTTCGTAGGTCTTGGTCGACATAGTGGCACCGCGCTCATGCAAGTCGCCGCGAGCGTGCGACAGCCTACAGAAGCGCAAAAACAATCGCGTCAGTTTACCGAAAAGCGCGCGAGACGCTCAAAAGCGGCCTGGAACGGATTATGCGTCGACGCGCAGACGCATTTTTCCGATCCGGCGAAGCGGGACGCAAATTCCCGCGCGAGCCGCGGCACGGCAAGGGCCGCGAAGAGCGCAGCGCCTGCCGCTCGAACAGGGAGCCGCCCCCGCGTAACGTAACGGTTACGTTGCATGGCGGCACCGAGCGCGGCCGGCCTGTCTGCCCTCGGCGAGCAGGTCATGTTGAACAAAGGACGACAGCGATGGCTACGATACCCAACGGAGACGCGGAGCAGAAGTTTCAAGCAATGCTCGCCAATCTCCTCACGCCGCCCACGGGCTGGTCGGAAAAACAGCAGCTCGAACTCGAAATGGCCCGAGACATTTCGGTGGAAATGTTGCGGCTGGCCGAGTCGATGCGCGATTCCGATCCCGGACTCGAGGCCCTGCTCACCCTGCTCAAGTACGCCAAGGTCGTCGATTTCATTCTGACGACGCTCGCGTCGAGACGCGATATCCGCCCGCAGACGCTGCGCGTCATCTTCAAGCTGGCAGGCTTGAAAGTCGACGAAGCCTATCCCGGCTGACGCGTCGCGTGTATCGAATCGAGCCTTGCGCACCGCTTGGTGCGCAAGGCTCGTTCGTTTCTTGGCGCCTCGTTCAAGACTTCGCCGCGAGCCGCCACAGCGACGTCACCTCGGCTACCCGCGCGCGATGGAGCGGATCGTCCGGATCCGCCGCCTTGGGGTGAACCGGCCGAATGTCGTCCCGGCCGATCACCCTGAGCCCAGCCGAATCGATCATCGCCAGCAATGCTTCTCGAGTGCGCAAGCCTAGATGCTCGGCGAAATCGGACAAAATCAACCATCCTTCCCCACCCGGCTCGAGGTGCGCGGCGAGCCCGTCCAGAAACCCGCGCAGCATGCGGCTATCCGGGTCGTAGACGGCCCGCTCGATCGGCGAGCTCGGCCGCGCCGGCAGCCACGGCGGGTTGCAGACGACGAGCGGCGCGCGTCCTGGCGGAAAGAGATCCGCCTCGCAAACCTGAACCTGCGCCGTCATGCCCAGGCGCTCGATGTTTTCGCGCGCGCAAGCGAGCGCGCGCGCATCCGCATCGGTCGCCACGATACGCGCCACGCCCCGCTTGGCGAGCAACGCGGCGAGCACGCCGGTGCCCGTGCCGATATCGAACGCAAGCGACGTCGACGGCAGCGGCGCGCGCGCGACGAGTTCGACGTACTCGCCGCGTACCGGCGAAAACACGCCGTAGTACGGATGAATCCGCGCGCCCAGCGCGGCGATTTCGACGCCCTTCTTGCGCCATTCGTGCGCGCCGATCAAGCCGAGCAACTCGCGCAGCGAGACCACGGACGGCTCGCCGCCTTGGCCGTTCGGCTCGCCGTACGCTTCGATACAAGCCTGCTTGACGTCGGGAGCGCGCCGCAGCGCGATCGAATAGTCGGCATCCAAGGCAATCAGCACCATGCCGAGCGTGCGCGCGCGTTGCGCCTGCGCTTGCCGATGAGCGTTGAAGGCATCGAGCGGCGTCGCGGCCGGCTTGCGGCGCTTGCGCTCGATCCGGCGCGCCATGGCCTGCAACAGTTGCCGCGCGTTTTGAAAGTCGCCGCGCCACAAGAGCGCGACACCTTCGCTGGCTTGACGATAGGCCGCGTCGGCGCTCATGCGGTCATCCGCGAGCACGACGCGCCGGGGCGGCGCGACGCCGGCTTCGGAACGCCAGCGCGCGCTATGCGCCGCGCCATCCTCGGTCCAATGGATGACGGGAAAGGTCGGGTCGTTGGTCACTAAACGAAAAACGAAAAAGGAAAAACGAAAAGAGAAACGCGAATACGCACAAGCCGACACGATACCGTGCTTTTGCCTTTGCGCCGCGCCGGGACCATGCGTTTGTGCGAGGGACGCCCTCTTTGGTCCGAGTTTGCAGCCGGAACAGGCCATACGGCGCCCATGCGCGCTCTAATCGGCCCGACTCACTCAACGGAAATGGAGCCAAGCGCATGAACGTCACTCAAGCCATCTCGCCGACCCGCGCCCCCGTGCCCGAACCCGGGCAATACTGGACCGGTCAAGGCGGCATTTATGCCGGCGTTTTACCGGGTAACACCGAACACGGAGCCCAGCATCTCGTGTTTTCAACGGACGAAGGCGTGGAACTCAATTGGGGCCGGGCGACGGAAGAACCGATCGGCGCGTCCAGCGCGTTCAACGGCGCACAGAACACCGAAACGCTCCTGAAGACCCCCGAGCGGCATCCGGCCGCGAAATGGGCGCATGACTACGAGAAGGATGGGCATCACGATTTTCATCTGCCGTCGCGCCAGGAATGGGACGTCGCCGCAGCAACGATTCCGAGTCAATTTTCGGACAACGCGTGGTATTGGTCGAGCACCGAATACTCGATGAGCGACGCCTATGGCGAAAACTTCGCGGGCCTCGAGAACGAGTGGTTCTCCAAGGGGTTCAGGGGCAACGTGCGAGCGGCGCGGACGATTCCGGCCCCCGAACATGACGTTGCGCAGCCCGTGCTGCCTGCCCAGGCCGCACACGCGGAGAGCGTTTCGTGCACGCCGGCGGCGGCTCGCTTCGCGTAGATCGCGTAGATCGCGTAAATCGTGTAAATCGCGCTGAGCGTGGCCGCGTTCGATGCCGCCCATCGCGGGCGGCATCGATATCGAGCGAATGAAGCGTTACACCTTGAACGCGCCGACGACGCCCGACAACGTCCCCGTCTGATCTTGCATCGATCGGGCCGAGGCGGCCACTTGTTCGACGAGCGCGGCGTTTTGCTGCGTGGTCGTATCGAGTTGTGCGATCGCTTGATTGACCTGCTCGATACCGCGGCTTTGCTCGCCGCTCGCCGTCATGATCTCTCCCATGATGGAGGCGACGTTCGTCGTGGCGGTGATGATGTCGCTCATCGTTTGACCGGCCTGCCCGACGAGCGCGCTGCCCGATTCGATCTTGTCGGCCGAATCGGCGATCAACGCCTTGATGTCCTTGGCCGACGCCGCCGCGCGCTGCGCCAGGTTGCGCACCTCGCTTGCGACCACCGCGAACCCGCGTCCTTGCTCGCCGGCGCGCGCCGCTTCCACGGCCGCGTTCAATGCGAGGATGTTGGTCTGGAACGCAATGCTGTCGATCACGCCGATGATCGCCACGACCTTTTGCGACGACTCGTTGATCGAGTTCATCGTCTTGACGAACTCGTCGATGACTGCACCGCCGCGCGTGGCCGCCGTGGAGGCCGTGGTCGCCAGCGCATTCGCTTCGCCCGCGTTCTCGGCGTTCTGCTTGACCGTGCCGGTGATCTCTTCCATCGAAGCCGCCGTCTCCTGCAGCGACGCCGCTTGCGCTTCGGTGCGCGCCGACAGGTCTTGGTTGCCGCTGGAAATTTCGCGCGAGGCGGACGCGAGCGACGCGGCCCCCGTCACGACTTCCTGCACGACGCCTTGCAGGCGAGCGACGAAGCGATTCAGGCTACGCGCCACGGCGCCGAATTCCTTGCCGCCCGTTTCCGGCAGACGGCGCGTGAGATCGGCTTCGCCGGCCGAGAGTTCGTCGATGTTGCGTTTGAGCGCGGCAAGCCGCCCCATGAACGCCCGGATACCGGCGATCATGACGATGAGCAGCGCGATCGCCCCCGGCACCTGCACCGAAGCGAGCCCCGCGAGGATGCGGTTGCTGTTGGCCATCAGCATCGAAGAAGGCACGCTCGTGGCGATGAACCAGGGGCTGCCGGGAATCGGCGTCAGAAAGAGCGTTTGCTCGCCGTCGTTCGTATCGAAACGGCCGCTCGCTTCGCCACCCGATTGCACCTCGGGCAACAGCTTTTGAATCTCGGCGGCCATCGGCGAGCTTTGCGCGATGTCCGACACGTTCTTCAAGACGATGTTGCCTTGGATCTTCGTGCTGTTGCTGACGATCTTCCCATCGGCTTCGACGATCAGGATCTGGCCATGGATCTTCTCCTCCATATCGGCCACTAGACGGTTGAAGAAGCCGAGCGTCACGTCGATCGTGGCGACGCCGTACAACTCGTCACCCTTGTAGATCGCCATCGCGCAGTTGGTGCGCGGCTGCGGGCTCGCGTCGTCCTGGTAGGCCTTGGCCCACTTGCAATGGCCCTTCGGCGCCGTCTTGCCGTTCTCGTACCAGGGCTGTTCCCAGTAGTTGAGCGACTCGGGCGAATTCCAATGCGTGTTCACCGCGAGCTGCCCCGACTGGGCATCGCGCGCGAAGAAGGTGCTGAACTTGTCGCGGCCGGCTTCGCGCTTGTTCGGCAAGGGCCAGATGCCGCCGCCGAAGACGTTTTGGTCGCCGTACTGATCGACGAGCGCGGGCAGCAACTTATCGATCTGATCGCTGTCGAGTTGTGCGACCGTCTGTGTGATGCTGCGCTGTTGCGCTTCCACTTGGCGCAGTTGTTCGCTGATACGTATGGAGATTTGATCGACCTTCGCGGCGATGACCTTGCCCTCGAGCGTGGCGAGCTTGGGGGTCACGTATAGCCGGATCACGGCAAAGGTCGCAATCAGTAAAACGGCGAAAGCGACGCATGCGACGATGGTAAAGCGGGTCTGAGTGGACGCGGGGGCTTTCATCTAGTTATTGTCGAGAAGGGGTAGTCGAAGAATCAGACTGTCTATCGGCAGATGATTGCCCGTCTTGAAGATAAATAACGAGGGACACTAGAAGCAGCATTCGAAAGCACCGGCCGCGCAGGCTTGCTGCGATGCAACGCCGATCGTTTGCTGCTGCGGCGCAAAAGGCATTCGCAGCTTATGCCGCGGACCACCCTTGGAAATTCTCACGTGACGCAACACAGCAATCGCGCCGTGCGAGAGGCGGCTGCGCGTTAGATTGCCGCTAGGCCGCGATGCCGGCCGCGATGCTCGTGGCCCGTCGCCACGGGCAATACCGCGCCTTGCATCAACAATCGCGTGGCCGCATCGGCATCGAGCGGCTTGCTGAAGAGAAATCCTTGCGCCTCGACGCAGCCGAGGCCGACGAGAAACGCGCGTTGGGCTTGCGTCTCCACGCCCTCCGCGATGACGGCCAGCCCGAACGCATTGGCGAGCGTTACGACAGCCGTCGCGATCGCGCCCGAATCACCCGCGCCGATGCCCCGCACGAAAGCCCGATCGATTTTGATGCGATCCACCGGTAAGGCCCGCAGTTGACCTAGGCTCGAGTAACCCATGCCGAAGTCGTCGATCGCCACGCGCATGCCGAGGCGGCGAAACTCCGCAAGGCGCCGTGCCGACGCCTCCGGATTTTTCATCAGCGCCGTCTCGGTCACCTCGAGTTCGAGCAACGCGGGATCGGTGCCGGTTTCGCGCAATACGCGCTGGAAGGTCGCGACGATATCGGCACGCTGCAATTGCAGTGGAGACACGTTGACGGAGATGGGCACCGGGACGAGTTGCAACTCGCGCCACACCGCGGCCTGCTGGCACGCGGCACGCAGCACCCACTCGCCGAGCGCCGTCACTAGCCCCGATGCTTCGGCCACCGCCACGAAATCGACCGGACTCACGATGCCATGCTCCTCGTCGCGCCACCGCACGAGCGCTTCGAGCCCGCGTACCTCGCCGGTACGCATGTCCACCTGCGGCTGATAGTTCAAATGCAACTGCCCGCCCTCGATCGCTTTTCTGAGGCGCCCCGACAATTTGAGCCGGGCGTCGGCGTCGCTGCGCATGCGGTGCCGATAGAACTCGAAGCAGTTGCGCCCGCGCCCCTTGGCCACGTACATGGCCATATCGGCCGCGCGGATCAGCGATTCGGCGTCGGCGCCGTCGTCGGGAAAAGCGCTGATGCCGATGCTCGCTCCCACGACGAGCTCATGCCCCGCGACGGTGACCGGCTGAGCCAGCGAACGCAGGACAGCCCCGGCCAGCGCTTCGTCGTCGCATGATTCGCTGACGATGACGAATTCGTCGCCGCCGTAGCGCGCGACGACATCGTCGTGACCGATACAAGCCGCGAGCCGCTTGGCCACCTGAACGAGCAATCGATCGCCGATGTTGTGCCCCAGCGCATCGTTCACGGTCTTGAACGCGTCGAGATCGATGAACAAGACGTGCACGCGTTCGGCGCGGGCGATCATCGCTTGCAGCTTGGCGGTGATCGTCATGCGGTTGGCCAACCCCGTGAGGCCGTCGCGCTCGCTAAGCTCGCGCAGGCGGTGAGAACGCTCGGTCAGCTTGAGGTAAACGTCATACGTCGTTTTCGCCAATACGAGCGGATAACCGATGACGACGGGCACCCAGGCGAGCGCAGCATGGGTATCCATTGTGCTTTGTATGTGGCCGCCGAAGACGAGCACACCGAACGTGGCCCCCAATGCGGTGGCGAGCAAACCCGCGCCGAACAACCGCCATCCGCCGGCCGCCATGTTGTCGATGGCGAACATCAGAAACACCACGACACTCGCGATCGGCGCGAAATGCACCGCGGCGACGAACCAGCCGCCGTTGATCGAATCGACCATGAAGTTCCAGCGCTCGCGTTCGAGCGGCTTGGGCGCGTGACGCACCCGTAGATACGCCACATGCGGCCACACGAAGCAGGCCATCGCGACGGCGGCGACCACCCACGTCGCCGCATGCTGCGAGCGCAGCAAAATCAAGAGCGGAAAAAAGCCGACCGCAAAGCCGAACAGCCGCAGCACATAGATGCGGCGCACGAATCGGGCGCCCGTACGAGGGGCATCCGCCCGTAAAGCGGTAGGAGCTGCGGTCGAACTTGGCGACTGATCGGGCATGTCGAGGAGAGTGCAGCGCATTAGCGCTCCGGGGCGATGACGCATCGGAGCGGGGTGCTCTATGTACTAACGGCCGCTGGTCTTAAAAGTTTAGACAAAAGATCTGCCGCACGCCTAGCGGCGCATGATGCGCGGCGCACCACGTACCGCAGGATCGCCGAATCGATTCTGGATAGGTGGGGCACCGTCGGCGAACGAAGGTGCATATCCGCCATCGACGTCTCGCAGTGACGAAAAGGAGGTCGCGTGCGCTCGTGGAATGACGCTGCATTTCATTGCCGGATCTCCTCGTCATCGGAAGGAATTTCCTACTCGATCAGTCGACGCCCTCTTCGAACCGTAAAAAGTAAGGAGTACGAACCATGATCGAGTTCAATCGGCATCCCGCCGCCGGCACGCCCGCCATCGGTGAATATTGGCAAGGGCAAGGTGGAATCTACGCAGGCATCATGCCTGACTACGCCGGCACCTCGTCCTATCACCTCTCCCCGATGAATTTTCTCGTTCCAAGTGGTACTGGTCCAGCACCGAAAACACCGCTCAAAACGCGCGGGGCGCCAATTTCAACGGGATGGAAATGCGGCACATGTTCAAGTCCCTGGCAGGCCAAGCTCGCGCGGTGAGGCGAATCTATGTCTCATGATCGCTAAGGGGCGCAAACAGATTTGAACGCGACGGCGCGGCGTCGGCACAGCCGGCACCGCCCAACCATTCCCGGACTCACGCAAAAAGGAACGCACACCATGACCGAAGCGACGACACGACGTTTCACGCTGGCCGACGCACCAGCCATTGGCCAGTATTGGGAAGGACAAGGCGGTATCTACGCGGGCATCATGCCCGACTACGAAGGCACGCAGCCACGCTTTCTGATCTTTGCGGCCGACGAGATGGGAGGCGCGCGATGGGGCGGCGTCGCCGCGCAGGAAGAGCGAGCGCGCAACGGCGATTACGGGCGGGGCAACACCGAACAACTGGCCGAATGCCGCCAACCCTCACACGTGCACGAAGCCGCGCGATTCGCGGCGACCTACGAGAAAGACGGACACGACGATTTTTACCTACCGTCCAAGCGCGAGCTCGATCTTGCGTATGAAACGATTCGCGATACGTTCGACGCTACCGATTGGTACTGGTCGAGCACCGAGAAATCGAGGATGAGCGCGTACGGACGCAATTTCGGCGATCTGGAATTGACGGCGATGCTCAAGCAAATCGACGGCCGCTCACGGCCCGTGCGTTCTTTGCCGGTGTCCGCCGCCGAGCCTGCCGGCACTTGATTTCACGCATCGCGCATCGCGCAAATCAGGCCCGCGCGAAAGCGTGGGCGATTCGTTTCCGGTCATCGAAAGGAGAGAGTGTGTTCGACGTTTCCAACGGCGTGCGGCTCGCCGACGCCCCGGCGCTCGGCGAATATTGGCAAGGGCAAGGCGGCTTGTATGCCGGCGTGCTCCCCGACTACGAAGGTCACGAGCCCCGCGTGTTGATCGTCGGCGAGCACGAAGCCGTCGATCTCGTTTGGGGTGGCGCGGGCAACGTCGAGGGCGGCGCGCGCGATAAAGGCGACGGTCGATCGAACACGCGCGATCTCGTCAATTGCCATCAACTCGCGCACGCCCATGACGCGGCACGCTTTGCCTCGGGCTACGAAAGAGACGGCCACAAGGATTTCTATCTACCGTCCAGGCAAGAACTCGACGTGATGTACCAAACGATCCGCGACACATTCGAGGAAACCGCCTGGTATTGGTCGAGCACGGAGCAATCGCGTTTGCTGGCGTGGGGCCGCAACTTCGGCGGCGCCCACATCGAGAGCAACTTCAAGGATATGCCGGCGCGTGCGCTGGCGGTGCGGACGGTGCCCGTCATCGAATCCGGCGATGCCGTCGGCGAGGGCTGACGCCCGCCCGGTCGCTATTGCGGCAAGGTAGGAATCATCCACGTCAACACGTGCTGTTGCAGGAACACGAGCACGCCGAGCAGCAGCGTCAAGAACACGCTGTGCCAGAACGTGCGCGCGAACACCACGCCCTCTTGGCCTTTGAGGTCGGTCGTCGAGACACCCGTCGCGATGTTTTGCGGCGAGATCATCTTGCCCATCACGCCGCCCGACGAATTCGTCGCCGCCATCAGCACGGGGTCCAGGCCCAGTTGCCGGGCCGCCACGACTTGCAGGTTGCCGAACAGCGCATTACCCGACGTATCGCTACCCGACAAGAACACGGCGATCCACCCGAGCGAGGCCGACACGAGCGGGAACAGCGCGCCGGTGGACGCGACACCCGTGCCGAGCGTGTAGCTCATGCCCGAGTAGTTCAGCAGGTACGCGAGGCCGACGATCATCATCACCGTGACGATGGCGATACGCGTTTGCCGCCACGTCGCGCCGATGCAGGAAAAGAATGCGCCCACGCTCATCCGCGAGAGGGCCGCCGTCACGATCGCGGACAGCAAGATCGCCGTGCCCGTTCCGAGCGGCTGGAAGTCCCAGATCGCAGCATAAGGCTTGTTGTACAGCGAGACGAACACCGCGTTGTGCAGGCCCGGCCACTTGATCTTCACGTCGCCGATCATCGCGACGTTCGCGTGCACCCAGAAAATCACGACGGCCGACACGACGATCCAGGGCAGCCATCCGCCCCAGCCGCTGCGTTTTTGCGCGGCGCCGACGCCGACGAGCGTGTCGCCGCTACGGGCGATGGCGAACTGCGGATCGGGCTCGGGACGCCAAACCTTCAGGAAGGCGATCGTCACGATCAGCGAGGTTAGCGACGAGAGCACGTCGGTCAACTGATAGCTGAGGTAGTTCGACGTGACGAATTGCGCCAGCGCGAAGCTACCGCCCGACACGAGCAGCGCGGGCCAGAGTTTGCCGATCGAACGAACGCCGCTATAGACGCCAACGACGTAAAACGGCAGCAAGAGCGCGAAAAACGGCAACTGACGGCCCACCATCGCACCGAGCGTGGCCGGATGCAGCGACGTCACCGCGCCGAGCACGGTGATCGGTACCCCCAGCGCGCCGAACGCAACGGGCGCCGTATTGAAGATCAGCGTGAAGGTGAGCGCTTCGAGTGCAGGAAAGCCCAGCGCGATCAAAAGCGCACTCGTGATCGCCACCGGCGTGCCGAAGCCCGAAATGCCTTCCAGCAAGCAGCCGAACGAGAACGCGACGACGAGCAAGACGAGGCGCCGGTCGTCGGGCAGATGATCGAGCATCCATTGCCGGAACTGATCGAATCGCCCGGTCTTCACCGCGATGTTGTAGAGCAGGAGCGCATTGAAGACGATCCACATGACCGGCACGAGCGCGAGCGCCATGCCGGCGCCGACGGCGTCGAGGGCCAGGCCCGCCGGCATCCCCCACAGGCCGATCGCGATGACGAGCCCGGCGATCAGGCCCGCGAGCGAGGCCTGCCAGGCCGGCCGGCGCAAGATGCCGAGCATGACCAGCGCGACGGCAATCGGCAATGCCGCGACGAGGAACGACAGCAATAGAGAGTGCCCGACGGGTGTAAGCGGTTGTGCGTACACCGTTCCGGGCGGAAGCGCCACAGTGGGATTCATCATGTCTCCAAGATATAGTTGTAAAGACGAGCGGTGCCGATATGGCCGCGCTTCCAATTCAACGCCTTCGAGCCGACCCATTCTTCCAAGGATGGGTAGGACTACTGATGAATTGAAAGCACGCTAGCGTTGCTTCGTCTGCGGGGCAAACCACTCTCGCGTCGCGCGCAAATCCCACACGCGCGACGCGGCCGATGCGCCGCCGCCCCGAGAGGCGGCGCATCGGCTTCACCTGCTAGCCGCCCTGCAACGCGCGCTTGCACTCGAGCCGGAATCGATGCAACAACGGCTCCGTGTAACCGCTCGGCTGCGTCCGGCCTTCGAACGCCAGCGCGCAGGCCGCTTTGAACGCCAGCGACGCCGCATAGTCGGGCGCCATCGGCCGGTAATTCGGGTCGCCGGCATTTTGCTTGTCGACGACGAGCGCCATGCGCTCGAACGTCTCCTTGACATACTCGGGCGTGACGACGCCATGGCGCAGCCAATTCGCGATGTGCTGGCTCGAGATCCGCAGCGTTGCGCGGTCCTCCATCAAGCCGACGTTGTGAATGTCGGGCACCTTCGAGCAGCCCACGCCCTGGTCGATCCAACGGACGACGTAACCGAGGATGCCCTGCGCGTTGTTCTCGAGCTCGTTGCGAATCTCCTCATCGCTCCATTGCGCGCGTTCGACGACGGGCACGGTCAACAGGCCGTCGAGCAGCGCATCGCGCTCGCTCGCGTAGTCGATTTGCTCGAGCGAGCGCTGCACCGCCTGCACATCGACCTCGTGATAATGGAGCGCGTGCAGCGTCGCCGCCGTCGGCGAGGGCACCCAAGCCGTGTTGGCTCCCGCACGCAGTTGCGCGCCCTTTTGCTCGAGCATCGCGTGCATCAGATCGGGCATCGCCCACATCCCCTTACCGATCTGCGCGCGCCCGCGCAAGCCGCACGAAAGGCCGACCAGCACGTTGTTGCGCTCGTAGGCCGCGATCCACGCCGAGCTTTTCATATCGCCCTTGCGCAACATCGGCCCGGCCTCCATCGCCGAGTGCATTTCGTCGCCCGTACGATCGAGAAAGCCCGTATTGATGAACGCGACGCGCGCGCCGGCCGCCGCGATCGAGGCGGCGAGGTTCACGCTCGTGCGGCGCTCCTCGTCCATGATCCCCATCTTGATCGTATTCGCGGGCAGCCCGTAAAGCGCTTCGACGCGAGCGAACAGTTCGTCGGCGAACGCCGCTTCGGCGGGGCCGTGCATCTTCGGCTTCACGATGTAGATCGCACCGGTGCGCGAGTTGCGCCGGTTTTGCCGGTCGTGCAGCGCGCACAAGGTCGTCACGACGGCGTCGAGAATGCCCTCGGGAATTTCGCCGCCGTCGCGATCGAGCACGGCGCCCGTCGTCATCAAGTGCCCGACGTTGCGCACGAACAGCAGCGAACGGCCATGCAGGCTCAGCGTGCCGCCGTCGGGCGCATGGTACGTGCGGTCTTCGTTCAAGCGGCGCACGAACGTCTTGCCGTCCTTCGTCACTTCCTCGGTCAGCGTTCCTTGCATGAGTCCGAGCCAGTTGCGATACAAGTCCACTTTGTCCGCCGCATCCACGGCCGCGACGGAATCCTCGCAGTCGATGATGGTCGTGACCGCCGCTTCGAGTACCACGTCGTTCACGTGCGCGGCATCGGTTTTGCCGATCGGCGCGTTCGCGTCGAATCGGATGTCGATGTGCAGGCCGTGGTGCTTCAAGAGAACGGACGAAGGCGCCGCGGGCTCGCCTTGATAGCCTGCGAACTGGGCGGGCGACGCCAGGCTCGCCTCGCCCGCGGCGGTGCGCACGACGAGCGCGCCGTCGCGCACGGCGTAGCCGGTCGCGTCGCGGTGCGATGCACCGGCAAGCGGCGCCGCGCGGTCGAGGAACGCGCGTGCGTATTCGATGACGCGCGCGCCGCGCACGGCGTTATAGCCGCCGGCGCGCGTCGCGCCGCCGTCCTCGGGCAGGGCGTCGGTGCCGTACAGCGCGTCGTACAAGCTGCCCCAGCGCGCATTCGCGGCGTTCAGCGCATAGCGCGCGTTCGACAACGGCACGACGAGTTGTGGGCCCGCCTGCTCCGAAATCTCGCTATCGACATCGGCCGTCCCGACCTTCACCGCGGCCGGCGCCGCGACGAGATAGCCGATTTGTTCGAGAAACGCGCGGTACGCGCGCAGATCGCGCACCGGACCCGGATGGGCCCGGTGCCATTCATCGAGCGCGGTTTGCAGCCGGTCACGTTCGCTGAGCAGTGCACGGTTGCGTGGGGCGAGCTCGTGCACGAGGGCGGCGAAGCCCTGCCAGAATGCCTGGGGGTCGATGCCGGTACCCGGCAGCGCCTCGCGTTCGATGAATTGGCTGAGCGCCGCGTCGACGCGCAGCCCATAGTGGTCGGTCATGTTCATGTTGCGAGAAGTATCGTTGCGTGGGAAACCCGCCCGCGAGTTCAGCCCGTGATGCTCTGAATCCCGGCTTTGGCGACTTGTGCGTCTTGCTCCGACTTGACACCGGACACGCCCATCGCGCCGATCACCTGGCCATCGACGACGACGGGCACGCCGCCCTCCAGCGTACCCGCCAACGGGGCGCTGAGGAAAGCGGTGCGGCCGCCGTTGATCATATCCTCGTAAGCCTTCGACTCGCGCCGGCCCAGCGCCGACGTGCGCGCTTTCTCCATCGCGATCGCCGCGCTCGCGGGCGACGCGCCGTCCAGGCGCACGAGCGCGAGCGCATGACCGCCGTCGTCGACGAGCGCGATCGCGACCGCCCAGCCGTGCTTAAGCGCTTCGGCACGTGCCGCGGCCATGATGGCGTCGATTTCGGTGAGCCCGAGTACGGATTTCGTTTGCATCGTGAAAACTCCCAAGGTGAAGGGTGAGCCAGGCGTCAGGCGCTATGCAGCGCGTCGACGAGCTCGATCCAATGGCTCACCGCCGTACGGCCCGCGCCGTTCAGGTGAGTCTGGCAGCCGATATTGGCGGTGACGATGGCGTCGGGACCTCCCGCTTCCAGCGCATCGAGCTTGTTGTCGCGCAACTTCCGGGCAAGCGCCGGCTCGGTGATGGAATAGGTCCCCGCCGATCCACAGCATAGATGCGAATCGGCGACCGGGGTAAGGTCAAACCCAATGCGCAGCATCAGCGATTGCACAGCGCCGCCGAGCTTTTGCGCGTGTTGCAACGTGCACGGGCAATGAACGGCGATGCGGCGCGGCTTACCGTTGTGCAGCGCATCAAGCGGCTCGCGGCCGACGACCTCGACGAGATCCAGCGCGAGTTCACTGATCCGCTTCGCCTTCTGCGCGTATACAGGGTCGTGCCGCAGCAAATGGCCGTACTCCTTCACGAACGCCCCGCAGCCGCTGGCGGTCAGCACCACCGCCTCCACGCCGGCCGCCACCGCGGGCCACCATGCGTCGATGTTGCGCCGCGCCCGCGCCAGGCCGTCGTCTTGCGCGTTCAAGTGGTATTCGGTGGCGCCGCAGCAGCCGGCCTCCTTGGCGGGAACCACACTGATGCCCAGACGATCGAGTACGCGGGCGGCCGCGGCGTTCGTATTGGGCGACAGCGACGGCAGCACGCATCCTTCCAGCATCAGCACGCGCCGTGCATGCCGCAGCGGCGGACGCTCATCGCTCGCACCCTTTTGCGCGGGCATGGCGCGCGGAATCTTTTCGCGCAAGACGCGCGGCAATACGGGCCGCAACGCCTGCCCGGTCTTCAGGAGCGGCCCGAACAGTTCGGGCTCGGGCACGACGCGGCGCAAGGCGGCGCGCAACATACGCTGTCTGGCGGGCCGCGGCGCGCGCCGTTCCACCTCGGCGCGGCCGATATCGAGCAGCGAGTGGTAGCGCACGCCCGAGGGACACGTCGTTTCGCAACTACGGCACGTCAGACAGCGGTCCAGGTGAGCTTGCGTCTTCTCGGTCACCGGGGCGCCTTCGAGCACTTGCTTGATCAGGTAGATGCGTCCGCGCGGGCCATCGAGTTCGTTGCCGAGCAATTGATACGTGGGGCACGTGGCATTGCAAAAGCCGCAATGCACGCAGGCGCGCAGAATCGACTCGGCTTCGTCCGCGCGCGGCAATGCGCGCGCTTGTTCGCTAAGAGTGGTTTGCATCGATCGAGTACTCGCCGCGCCTAAATCGCCGCATAAAGGCGGCCGGGGTTGAAAATGCCGTGCGGATCCAGTTGCGCCTTGAGTTGCCGATGGATTCGCAGCAAGCCGTCGGGGAGCGGATGAAACGGTTCGTCCGCGACGCCGGCTGTGAAACACGTAGCGTGGCCGTCGAGGCGCTCGGCGATCTCGCGGACCGTCTCCACGCTCGCGTCGGTTTTGAGCCAACGCTGCGCGCCGCCCCAATCGAGCAGCGCCTGCCCCGGCAAGGGCGCGAGCGGCGCACTCAGCGCCGCCGATATGCGCCAAAGCGCGCGGCGATCGTTGAAGAACGGCAACGTCGCTTCGCGCAGCGCGACCCAAAAGGCGCCGTCGCCTCGTTCCCCGCCCAGCACGGCCTGCGCTGTGCGGATCGAACCCTCGCCGCCTTCGAGCCGCAGATGCAAGATGCCGTCGACATGACAGGCGCCCGTGATCGGCAAGCCGGCGTCGCGCCATTGCCTGAGCTTGCACGGCATGTCCTGCGCGGGCATCTCGAGCGCCGTATCCAACGCGGCGCGCGGCTTGGGCAACACCTTGAGCGACACCTCGGTAATGAGTCCCAATGAGCCGAAACTGCCCGCCAACAATCGCGAGACGTCGTAACCGGCAACGTTCTTCATCACCTCGCCGCCGAAGCGCAGATGCTTCCCGTGCCCCGTCACGACACGGCATCCGAGCACGAAATCGCGAACGGCGCCCGCCCACGGCCGGCGCGCTCCGGACAACCCCGCCGCGACCATCCCGCCGACCGTGGCCTGCCCCCCGTAGGCCGGCGGCTCGCACGGCAGCATTTGGCCGGCCGCATCGAGCGCGGCTTCGAGTTGCGCGAGCGTCGTCCCGGCCCGCGCCGTGACGACGAGTTCCGTCGGGTCGTAGCTGACGATGCCGCGGTGCGCGCGCGTATCGAGCGTGCGCCCCTCGATCGGCCGTCCGAGCGCCGCTTTCGTATCCGCGCCGCGAATGCGCAGCGTCGTGCGCGCGGCGATCGCCTCTTGCACTTGTTCGATCAGCGCGGCGCTGTGATCGGCCGCTTCGAAATCACGTCCCATCAGAAGCGCTCCAGGTGCGGGAACGGCAGTTGGCCGTGGTGAATGTGCATCGCGCCGAATTCGGCGCAGCGGTGCAGCGTCGGAATGTTCTTGCCCGGATTGAGCAGGCCCGACGGATCGAACGCGGCCTTCACCGCGTGGAAGAACGTGATCTCGTCGCGCGTGAACTGAACGCACATCTGATTGATCTTCTCGCGGCCGACGCCGTGCTCGCCCGTAATGCTGCCGCCAACCTGCACGCACAGCTCGAGGATCTTTCCGCCCAGCGCCTCGGCGCGGTCGAGCTCGCCCGGCCGGTTGGCGTCGAATAGGATCAGCGGATGCATGTTGCCGTCGCCCGCATGAAATACGTTGGCGACGAGCAGGCCGTACTCCTCGCCGAGCGCCGCGATCCCGCGCAACACGCGTGCGAGTTCACGGCGCGGGATCGTGCCGTCCATGCAGTAGTAATCGGGCGAAACGCGGCCGACGGCCGGAAAAGCGTTCTTGCGCCCGGCCCATAAGCGCAGCCTCTCGGCCTCGTCGTGCGCCACTCGCACCTGTCCGCATCCCGACTCGGCGAGCAACGTCTGCACGCGCGCGATGTCCTCGTCGACGTCGCTCTCGGCGCCATCGAGTTCGCAGAGCAAAATCGCCTCGGCATCGACCGGATACCCCGCGTGGATGAAGTCCTCCGCGGCGCGAATGGCGAGGTTGTCCATCATCTCGAGCCCGCCGGGGATGATGCCGGCGCCGATGATATCGGCCACCGCCCGCCCGGCCTTTTCGACATCGTCGAAGCTGGCCATCAACAACTTCGCGCACTGCGGCTTCGGCAACAGCTTGACGGTGACTTCCACGACGATGCCGAGCATGCCCTCGGAGCCCGTGAATAGCGCCAGCAAATCGAAGCCGGGGCTGTCGAGGGATTCACCGCCGAACGTGACGAGTTCACCGTCGATCGTCAGCACGTCGACCTTCAGAACGTTGTGCACGGTGAGGCCGTATTTGAGGCAATGCACGCCGCCCGCGTTTTCGGCTACGTTGCCGCCGATCGAGCACGCGATCTGAGACGACGGATCGGGCGCGTAATAGAGACCATACGGGGCGGCCGCTTGCGAGATCGCGAGGTTGCGCACGCCGGGCTGAACGCGCGCCGTGGCGGCCACGGGGTCCAGCGCGACGATCCGGTTGAACTTCGCCATCACGAGCAAGATGCCCTTCTCGATCGGCATCGCTCCGCCCGAGAGACCCGTGCCGGCGCCGCGCGGCACCACCGGTACGCCGTGCGCCGCGGCCACACGCAGCACGCCGCGCGCTTGCTCGACGGTGCTCGGCAAGACGACGCAAAGCGGCACCGTCCGATACGCGGCCAGCCCGTCGCATTCGAACGGGCGCAACTCTTCCGCTTCGTGCAGCACTTCGAGGTCGGGGGATAAAGCGCGCAGCGCCGAAATCAGCGTGTTGCGATCGACCGAAGGCAGCGCGCCGTCGATCTTTTCGTCGTAGGTGAAGCTCATCCGAGAATCCTGTGAATTGCGCCGCCCGCATGCGGTCGGCACGCTCACGGCTGACAGGATTGTTCACGCCCCGCGCGCCGGTGTCTATTCGCCAACCCACAGGTCAGACCACTTTTTGCTTAGGGTTTTCCCATCCCCTGCCGCTAACGCCAGCAATGCTTGACGAAAAAGCGTAAGCTCCGGGCGTCGCATGGCTTTTACAGGTGGTCAGACCACTATGATCGAAGAGATTTCGACGTCGCCGCGCCATGTCGCGGATGTCGTGGCGGAACGCATCGAACAATTGATCGTCGATGGCGTATTGAAACAGGGACAGGCGCTGCCGTCCGAGCGCCGGCTCACGGAAAAGCTCGGCGTGTCCCGAGCGGCATTGCGCGAAGGACTGAAACTGCTGCGCGCGCGAGGTGTCATCGACACGCAGCACGGCCGCGGCTCGTTCGTCGCCGAACTCACCCCGCGCGAGCACACGATGCCGATGCTGCATCTGCTCGCATCGCAACCGCGCACGCTTTACGACTTGTTCGAAGTACGCCAGATGCTCGAGGGCGAGTCTGCGCGGCTAGCGGCGCAGCGCGGAACGCCGGCGGACTTCGTGCTGATCACGCGCCGTTATGAGGAGATGGTCCACGCCGAGATCGAAAGCACGCCGCCGGAGGCGCTCGCCCGCCTCGACTACGCCTTTCATTTGGCCATCTGCGAGGCGTCGCACAATCCGGTGCTCGTGCATACGTTGAGTTCGCTGAACGATTTGCTGCTGAGTTCGGTGTTCGCTTCCGTCAACAACCTTTATCACCGGGCGGCGCAAAAGCGCCAGATCGACCGGCAGCATGCTCGCTTGTACAACGCCGTCGTGGGGCGGCTGCCCGATCAGGCGCGGCGCGCGGCAAGCGAGCACATCCGCAGCAACGTAGAGGGCCTGCGCGAGATCGAACTTGAGGAGCAGCGGCTCGTGCGTTCGACACTGCGCCTCGAAGGCTGGGCATGACCATCCGGTGGGGCGAGCCGCGGTTCGACTCCACCTTCAAACGCCCGTTTGGCCAGGCTGCGCGAAACGCCTACGGCGTGCTGCATAGCGGCGCTCAAACCGCATGCCCGATCGCGTAGGAAAACGCTGACAAGCGCATCGGTGCGGACGACATCATGTTCCGCCGCCGCTGATTGGTGCAAACAACAATCTGAACAATACTTTCGTCAGACGCATGCACCACACCGCGCAACGCGAAAGGCGGTCCGATCGGCGAGGCATGCAACCCGTAATCACCCCTGCGGAGGCGCAACTTGGACAATCGTGAAGTGCTCGAATCGGTACGCGAAATCAACCTGTCGTATCTGATGCTTGCGCAGCACATGCTCAACGAGGACTACGCCGAGGGAATGTTCAAACTCGGGCTGTCGGCGCAAATGGCCGACCTCGTCTCCATGCTGACGCCCGCGCAAACGATCAAGCTGGCGCAATCGGAAGACATCGTCTGCGACTTTCGCTTCGACGATGCCGCCATGGTCACGGCGCTGACGACGATGGACAAGGGGCTGGACGCCACCGCCACGCATGCGGCGATCTTGCTTGCCGCGCAACCTGCACGCCAATTCGCCTAATAGGGAGCCAGCCATGCCGAAGACGAGCCTGATCGAAGAAGCCAACGAAGTGTCGCGCGCCGTCGCGCTGATCGAGCTGGGGGCCCGCATGCAGGTGCTCGAATCGGAGCTTTCGCTCTCGCGTGAACGGCTCATTCGCCTGTACCGCGAAGTCAAATCGGAATCGCCCCCGAAAGGCATGCTGCCCTCCTCGGCGGACTGGTACATGACCTGGCAAGCCAACATCCACGCGTCGCTGTTCTATCACACGTACTCGTTTCTCAAACAAGAGGCGCGCTGCTCGCACGTCGATGCGCTGACCAAGGGTTACCGTCTGTATCGCGAACATTGCGCCAACGGCGGGCTGGACGTTCACCTCGATCTGACACGCGCTTGGACGCTCGTGCGCTTTTTCAACGGCGGCATCCTCGAGATGCATCAGTGCTGCCGCTGCAAGGGCAAATTCGTCTCGTACAAGCACGACCTGCCCCGCGCGAAGGCTTGTGTCATGTGCCAGCCGCCCTCGCGCGCCGGTAAGAAAGCGAAGACGCTCAATTAATAGGGGGCATAGGCCATGCGCTGCTCCGATTCATACCTGCCATCAGGGCTTGCAGGCCCGCGAGTTGATATCGCCAAAAGGCGGCGAACGCAGCAGCGATTTCGGCCGGCGACTCGTAGCTGCGCAAGATCGCGGCGATCATATCGGCGGTATTGACGTTCGCTTGACCTCGGAGGTAATCGATTTGCCGCGTGCCGCCACATACGATGGCGACCAACGCATCGACAACCCGAGGAGAACCACCATGCCCTTCATCACCGCAAACGACGGAACGCAACTGTATTGGCGCGAATGGGGCCGGGGCGCCCCGATGGTGTTCGTGAGCGCCCTCGGATGCGGCAGCGCGATGTGGGACTACGCGTTCGCGGAGTTCGGCGAACGCGGCATGCGGTGTATTTGCCTGGATCGGCGCGGGCACGGACGCTCGGATCAAAGCGCGCAAGGCTACGACTTCGACACGTTCGCCGACGACCTGGCCACGCTCATCGATGCACTCGATTTGAAGGAAATCACGCTCGTCTCGCATTCGATGGGCAGCGGCGAGATCGTCCGATATCTGAGCCGCCATGGCGGCGCCCGCGTCGCGCGCATCGTCATGCTGGCACCGACCACCCCGATGATCGCGCAAACCGAAGACAATCCGGCGGGGTTGCCGCGCGAGCAATTCGAAGCGCTCTGGGCGCTATGGCGCCGAGACTATCCAGGCTGGGTCGCGAGCGCGGTCGCACCGTTTTTCGTGCCGGAGACGTCGCCTGCGATGATGCAGTGGGGCACGACGCTGTTGCAAGCGTCGGTGCCGGTCGCGCTCGCCTGCAGCCGAGCGCTCGTCGAGGCGGACTTCCGCGAAGAGATGCGCCGCATCGACGTACCCACGCTGATCGTGCACGGCGATCGGGATCGCTCCGTGCCGCTCGAGACCGGTGGCCTGCCCTCGGTGGAATTGATTCGCGGCGCGCGGCTCAAGGTGTATCCGGGCGCGCCGCATGGGCTGCTCTATACGCACATGGATCAGTTGCACGCGGACATCTGGGATTTCGTTCGCTCCTGATCTTCATGCACCGCCGTGCGGCCGAGAAAACCGAACACGAGCAACGCGGAAAGTACGGTCACCGCGGCGAGCACGTGGAGCAGCGAGTGAAACGCCAGGCCGTAAAAGTGAATGAGATCGCGGCTCGCCACGCCATGCATCCAGGCCACCGCGGCCGGCACATCGCCCATCGCGAGACGGTTGGCGGCATGCGCGAGCGCCGCGTCGCTCGCCGCCCTCGGTGAAGCACCGCGCAGGTTCGACTCGGTCAGGCTCGCGAGCAGCGCCGCGACGACGGCCAGTGCTATCCCTTCGCCGGCCACGCGCGTGGTGTTGAAAATGCCGGCCGCCATCCCGGCACGCTCCTTCGGCACGACGCTCACCGCCAGCGCATCCATCAAGCCCCAAGGCAACCCCACCCCGGTACCGATGACCGCCATCGCCAGGAGCAGATTGCCGACGGGTTGGCCGGGCGCGCATTGGGCGAGCCACAGTTGTCCGCACGCGCAAAGCAACAACCCCAAGCCCGCGATGACGCCCGGCGCGATCGTGCGGGCGAGCCGGGCGGCGAGAAGCGGCACCACGAGCATCGGCGCCGAGAGCGCGAACATCATCCGCCCCGCGGCCACGCTGTCGAATCCCTCGATGCCGATGAGCCGAACGGGCAGCAGCACGAGCAGCACGACGTACGAATAGGCCGGCGCCGCCGCCAGAAATTGCACGCCGACGAACCGCGGATAGCGCAGCAGCGTGAGCTCGAGCATCGGACGCGTACTGCGTAATTCGACGATGACGAACGCCGCCCCGGCAACCGCCGACGCCGCGAGCAGCGAGAGCACGGGCCGACTCGTCCAGCCGGCGTCCGGCACGCGCAGCACCGCATACGTGAAAAGCGCCAGCGAGCACGTGAAGGTCGCGGCTCCGAGCCAGTCCACGCTGCTTGCGAGCGGGTCGCGCGTTTCGCGCATGCACTTCGCGCCCAGCCCCGAGGCAATCGTCGTCACGACGGTCACCATCGCAAATACCGAGCGCCAGCCGAAATGCGCGACCAACGCACCCGCCACGACGGGCCCGAATGCGAGGCCCACGCCGAACGTCGTGCCGAGCAGGCTGAACGCACGCGTGCGCGCATCGCCCTCGAACTCTTGCGCGAGCGCCGCGGCGCCGGCCGATAAGGCAGCCGCACCGCCAATGCCTTGCGCCGCCCGCGCGAGATCGACCGCGATAAGACTCGGGGCAAGCGCGGCCAACATCGACGAGAGCGCGAACGCGAGCGTGCCGCATAGGAACACGCGTTTTCTGCCATAGCGGTCGGCGAGCGTCCCGGCCACGAGCAGGCAACTGCCGAACGCAAGCATGAAGGCGTTGGTCACCCACGCCAGTGCCAACGGCGAACCGCCGAGCACCCCCGCGATGGCCGGCAGCGCCAACGCCGGGCCGGTGAAGCTCAGCGGCATCGATAGTCCAGCCAAACAAACGGCGCCTAGAATCAGCCGCTTCTCGCCGGCGCGGGTAGCACGCGGCGGCACCACGTCGATGTCATGCAAACTCGAGTTCATGGGTTCCTTCAACGACGGACGGGTTGTCTGATCGCCGAATGAGAATTGCCGCGAGAAGTGGCCTATCCCCGCGCTTCGATCGGCACAGGGCGAAATAGTAGAGGCCGCGCAATCGTGTTTAAATGGGCCCGCTTTCCGGACTTTCAGGACAACTTTTCCGTAATCGACCCTCGATGGATACGCTTAGTGGACTTGCCGTCTTCGTTCGCGCCGCCGAAACGCTGAGCTTCGTCACAGCCGGCCGCGCGCTCGGCATCTCGGCGTCGGCGGTGGGCAAGAGCATTGCGAAGCTCGAGCAAAGCATGGGGGTGCGGCTCTTTCATCGCACCACGCGGCGCATTGCGCTCACCGAGGAAGGCGCGATCTTTTTCGAGCGTTGCCGCCACGCGCTGCAGGAGATCGAGGATGCGCAAGCGCAGCTCTCGCAGGCCAGCGACGCGCCGCGCGGCCGTTTGCGCGTGAGCATGCCGACGATCGGCTATCGGCTCGTGCTGCCCGTTATCGGCGAGTTTCGCGCGCGCTATCCGGAGGTCGAGCTCGATCTGGATTTCAGCGATCGGCACGTCGACGTGATCGAGGAAAACTTCGATGTCGTCATTCGCGGCGGCCAGCCGGCCGACTCCAGTCTGAAAGCGAGGCCGGTGGCCCCGTATCGCTTCGTCGTCTGCGCGTCGCCCGATTACTTTGTGCGGCATGGCGTCCCGCGGCAGGCGCAGGAATTGAGCGCGCACGTATGTTTGCGCTTCAAGTATCAATCGAGCGGGAAGCTGCAAGACTGGCTGATCGACGGCGCGGCGGCATCGTGCGGCGACGCCGCGCGCGCACCGCTCGTCTTCAACAACGCCGAGGCGGTATTGGCGGCGGCCACCGAAGGGCTGGGGCTCGCGTACCTTCCGGACTTCCTCGTACGCCAAGCCATCGCGCAGGGACATCTGCAAACGGCGCTCGACGCTTCGACCACGCTCGAAGGCGTTTTGCGCGCGCTATGGCCGGCGAATCGTCACGTGCCGCCACGGCTGCGGGTGTTCGTCGATTTCTTGGCCGAGCGCCTTGGAGGCACTGCGGGCGCTGCTCGCGCATCGGCGATATAGGCCTGCAAGCCGCGCGCGAGTGCGTCGAACGTCGCCGTACAACGCACGCTGCCGCGCAGGTCCTCGTGCATCACGACCCAGGTCGGCAACTTCAGCGAAATAGCCTTGGGCAGGATGCGTACGAGCCCATCGCGTCGAGCGATCGCCGTTTGGCAAAAGCCGATTCCGCAGCCCGCGCGCAGCAACGCGAGTTGGGCGAGATCGCTATCCGTGCGCAACGCGAATGCCTCGCGCCGCCATGCGGGCAGTGCTTTTCCGGCCTCCCGGATGAACGGCGTCAATTGATCGAAGCCGATCAGTGCATGACGGGCGAGTTCGGGCAACGTCTGCGGCGCGCCATGATGCGCGACATAATCGGCCCGCGCATAGAGCCCTAACTCAATATCGCCGATGCGGCGCGCGACGAGCGCATCTTGCGAGGGTTGCGTCATGCGCACAGCGATATCGACCTCGCGCTGCAGCAAGTCTTGGAGCCGATTGGAAGTCACCAATTCGACAACGAGCTCGGGGTGCGTGCGCCGCAGCTCGCCGATGACCGGCGGCAACACCTCCACGCCGATGACGTCGCTGGCGGACACGCGCACGACGCCCCGCACGCCGGGGCCGTGGCTCGCCGCGGCCCGCTCCAGCGCAGCGGCCGTACTGCGCAGCGCCACCGCATAGCCACGTAACTCGAGCGCGGCCTCCGTCGGCAAAAGCCCCGACTGCGAACGCGTAAACAGCGTCTGGCCGAACGCGGCCTCGAGCGCCGCGACATGGCGTCCCGCCGTCGGCTGCGTGATGCCGAGCGCGCGGGCGGCGCCCGAAAGCGAGCCCTCCGTCAACACGGCGAGAAAGGTTCGATAAAGTTCCCAACTAAGATTTTCGGTCATACATAAATGTATAGCGGATAGATCATTCTCGCCAATTCCTTTATATCGCGCGGCACCCGACAATGGGCCCATCGAAAGAAACGAAACAGACCACGCGAGCAAGGAGAGCGGCCATGGAAGCGATGCGGCAAACGGAAAATCAACAGGTACTCGTGCTCGGCGCGACCGGCGGAATCGGCGGCGAACTCGCGCGTCAACTGCGCGCGGCGGGCTGGACGGTGAAAGCGCTCGCACGCCGGCCGGATGCCGGCACGACGGCCGACGGGATCACGTGGATACGAGGCGACGCCATGGATCGCGAAGCCGTCGTGACGGCGGCGCAAGGCTGCGACGTGATCGTGCACGCGGTGAATCCGCCCGGCTATCGGCGCTGGGCCGAACTCGTGCTGCCGATGATCGACAATACGATCGCGGCGGCACGCGCCGTGGGCGCGACGATCGTTTTGCCCGGCACCGTCTACAACTACGGCCCCGACGCCTTTCCATTGCTCACGGAAGACTCGCCGCAACGACCGACCACGCGCAAAGGGGCGATCCGCGTCGAACTCGAGCGCAGACTGCGCGCGGCGACCGAAGATGGCGTGCGCGCGATCGTCGTTCGCGCCGGCGACTTCTTCGGTCCGCAGGCCGGCAATAGCTGGTTTTCGCAAGGGCTCGTCAAAGGCGGCCGCCCGGTCGATGTCGTGCAACTCCCCGGGCACCCCGGAGTGGGCCATCTATGGTCCTACGTACCGGACGTCGCCCAAACCATGCGCCTGCTCATCGAACGCAGACATACGCTGGACGCATTCGCGGCGTTTCACATGGCAGGTCATTGGGACGAGGACGGTATGCGCATGGCCGAAGCGATCCGCTCGGTTGCGCGGCGTCACGGCACGCTCGCGCGCATGCGTCGCTTTCCCTGGTGGCTCGTCACGTTGGCCGCGCCTTTTGCGACGACGCTGCGCGAATTGCTCGAGATGCGCTACCTGTGGCGCGTGCCGGTGAAAATGAGCAACGAGCGCCTTGGCAAGACATTGGGTCACGAGCCGCACACGCCGCTCGAGACCGCGGTCGAAGCGACCCTCGGCGGACTCGGCTGCCTCTCGTGATATCTCGGCCGCCGTCGCGCGTATGAGAGAAATGACAGTTTCTCCCACACGCTGATTTGTTTAGATTAGCGCCACATCCAAACGTGACGCGCGACGACAATGAACCTTGCAGCCAACGTTTCCCATCCGGATGTCGCGAGCAAGTTTCGCGGCATCGCCGAATCGTTTCGCCACGACGCGTCCGCGGGCACGTTTGCGTGGGACGCGTGGCAGGCCGTGTCCGACGCCGGTCTATGGCGGCTACCCGTACCCGAAAATCTCGGCGGTGACGGCGGAACGTGGAGCGAGTTCGTCGATGCATTCGAGGCAATCGTCTCGACGCTGCGTTCGGTCGGCTTCGCGATGGCGCTCGCCAATCAAGCGACGTTGATACGCGCCGTGCTCGCGCATGGCTCGCCCGCGCAACTCGATCGCCATCTGCCGCGGCTCATGGCGGGCGCCGTCGGTGCCACGGCCATCTCCGAGAAAGGCACCGGCACCGAAGTGCGCGCGCTCGAGACGCGGCTGACGCGCGAGGGCAACGACTATCGGCTCGACGGCCACAAGTACAACATCAGCCATGCGCCCGAGGCGCGGTTGGTGTTGGTCGTCGCGTCCTGCACGAGCGGCGATAAACCCGCGACGGCACTCGTCCTGCTCGATCCCACGCGCGAAGGCGTGAGCCGCACGGCCCCGCAGGAAACGTTCGGCGTGGCGGATCTGCCGATCGGCGATATCACGCTCGCGAACGTGCGCATCGGCGAACACGATCTGCTCGGCGAGCCGGCGGCCGGCTTGCGCTTGCTGATGGACATCGCGTCGATGAATCGCGCGCTGTTCGGTCTGCTGTGCGCCGACGTCGTGCGGCCGTTTCTCACCGATGCGCTCCAGTACGTCGGCTCGCGTGCGACGCTCGGCACCACGCTCGACAAACATCAGCACGTGCAGCGCCGGCTCGTCGAAATCGAGATCGGTGTACAGCGCACACGCTGGATGGCGCTCGCGGCGCTCGACCAATTGCTCTCGCATCACCCGGCCGCCTTGGCCAATTGCTCGATCGCCAAGCTCGGCGGCGCGCGCGATCTCGCACAAGCGGCGCTGCATCTGCTCGCGATCCACGGCAGCGACGGTTACCGCCGGGGCGCGCTCGCCACGTTCGTTGCCGACGCCCTCGCGATGGGATCGGCCGGAGGCACCGAAGAAATGCACAGCCGGAACATCTTCGGCCAGATGCAGCGTGCCGCCGCCACGACCGCCGGCATCCGTTGACCCTCGCTTTCCTACCCCGATCAAGGAGTCCAAGTTGACTATCCAGCCAGGGCTGAGCGCCCAAGCGACGCATCGCGTCGATACCATTTCCCTCGCCGATCAATGGGGGGGAGAAGCGCATGCGCTTGCGAGCCCGATCATGATCATTTTCATCGAGCAGACCTGCATGAAAGCGACCGATCATCTGCTGCCCGAAGATCAAATGACGGTCGGCTACAACTTCGAGATCAAGCATCTCGCACCGACTCCGCCGGAATGGGAAGTCACCGTGGACGCCGAGTTGATCGAAGTGGACGGGCGGATGATGACCTATCGCGTCTGCGTGCGCGACGCCGTTGGCGTGGTCGGCGAAGGCATTCATACGCGCTGCGCGGTCAGCCGCTCGGGCTTTCATCAGCGCCTAGCCGAGCGGCGCGACAGCGCCGCGCTCGCACAATAACCCCCGGAGGCATCGATGGCGACGCCCGCTCTCCTTCAATCGCTGCGGCTGCCGGTGATCGCCTCACCGATGCTGATCGCGAGCTATCCCGACATGGTGCTCGCTCAATGCAAGAGCGGGATAGTCGGCTCGTTTCCCGCGCTGAACGCACGCTCGAGCACGCAGCTCGACGACTGGCTCGGCATGATCGACGCCGATCTGCAAGCGCATCGGGCCGCGCTGCCCGAGTCGATCCTCGGCCCGTATGCGCTCAACCATATCTGCCATCCGTCGAACACGCGCCTCGAGGCCGATCTGCGTATCGCGATCGACCGGCGCGTGCCGGTGATGATCACGAGCCTGCGTGCGCCGGCTCGAGAGGTCGTCGATGAAGTCCATCGATACGGCGGCATCTTGCTGCACGACGTGACGACGATACGCCACGCGGAGAAAGCCCTGGAAGCCGGCGTGGACGGATTGATTCTCGTGGCCGCCGGCGCGGGCGGTCATGCCGGAACGCTGTCCCCCTTCGCGCTCGTGCCCGAGGTGCGGCGCTTTTACTCGGGCTTCGTCGCGCTCGCGGGCTCGATCGCGACCGGCGACGCGATTGCCGCGGCCTGCGCGCTCGGCGCCGATTGCGCGTATATCGGCACGCGCTTCATCGCGTCGCGCGAAGCGAATGTCGTGTCCGGCTACAAGGACACCATCGTCCAAGCCACCGCCGCCGACATCGTCTATACCGACGCATTCACCGGCGTGCACGGCAACTATCTGCGCCAAAGCATCGAGGCCGCCGGCATCGATCTGCGCACGCTCACTCGTGTCGAGGGCGCGCGCATGGACTTTTCGCCGGAATCGGGCGCCAAGCAATGGCGCGACATCTGGGGGGCGGGGCAAGGCGTGGGCTCGATGGATACCGTGCTGAGCGTGGCCGAAATCGTCGAGCGGCTCGACGCGGAATACCGCGCGGCAATCGCTCGGCTGGAACCGCTCGGCCGTTCGACGCCGCACACCGTGATGCCGCACTGAGCGCCGCCGCTCGGCACAGCCGCGGCGCCACACGCGCACGAAGCATTTACCGCATTGCTCGCCAGGGAACGCATTGCCATGACGCCTCTCGAACTTGCGCCGCCGCCGACGGTCGACGATGCCATCGCCGCTTGCCGTACGCGCATCGACTCGATCGACGCCGATCTGCTCGCGCTGATCGTGCAACGAGTCGAATGCGCCACGGAAATCGGCCGGCTGAAGCGGCGCGGCGGGCTGCCGGTCTACCATCCCGCGCGCGAGAGCTCGATCATCGCCAACCTGTGCGCGCGCTCGCACGGCGCGCTGCGCGACGATCACGTCGCTTCCATTTGGGGCGCGCTGTTCAGCGCCAGCCGAGCGTTGCAAGGCGCGCCTTCGGCCGCGTTTCTCGGTCCGGCGGGCACGTTCACGGAAGCCGCGACGCGGCAATTCTTCGGCGACGCGGTACGCACCGACGCGCGCGAAACGCTCGAGGGCGTATTCGCCGCGTTGAGCGAGGGCGAGACCGAATTCGCCGTGGTCCCGATCGAGAACTCGACGGAAGGCACCATCACCCGTACCGTCGATTTGCTCGCCCAGCATGCCGCGCCGATCACGGGCGAGATCGAGCAAGCGATCGTTCACTGTCTGCTGAGTGCGAGCGGCTCGCTCGAAGGCGTCGATTGCGTCTTGGCCCATGAGCAAGCCCTTGCGCAGTGCCGGGGCTGGCTCGACGCGCATGCGCCCCGGTTGCGGCGCATCGCCGTGTCGAGCAACGGGGCGGCCGCGCGGGAAGCCGCCGAGCACGGCCATTGCGCGGCGATCGCGGGCGAGCCCGCCGCGCTGCGCTACCGGTTGCGCATCGTGGCCCGCGCGATTCAGGACGATCCCAACAACTACACGCGCTTTTTAGTGCTCGGCGGTCCCTCGCCGGAACCGACGGGCAACGATCGGACGAGTCTTTCGTTCGCCCCGAGCGACGGCACCGACGAACTCGCCCATCTATTCGGCGTGCTCGCCCAGCGTCAAATCGACGTGCTGTGGCTCGCGGTGCGTCCGGCCCGCGCGGCCGGCTTGCCGTATCGCTACTTTGCCGATTTGCACGGCCACGCCAGCGACCCGCACGTGCGGGCGGCGCTCGACGATCTCGCCCCCACCCTTTCGGGCTTGCGTGTGTTGGGCGCGTATCCGCGCGCACGGCTGACCGACGCCGTGTGCCGCTCTTCGTCCGGACACTGACCATGCAGACGCTCATACCGGATGTGTCGATCGTCGCCAGGCGGATTTGCGCGATCAGAGAAGGACGCGACGATCGGTTGCTCGTGCTCTGCGGCGTCGCCGCGCCGTGGTCCTTGCCGCTCGCGATGGGCAAGTGGCTGCGCGCGCTGCGCAGCGAGTACGAGGACGAGCTAGAGCTCGTGCCGTTCGTGCATGGCGTTCGAGACGACAGCGGACTCGGCCCGGCGCCCGACGCCGCCGCGATCGACGCGTTGCTGCGGCGGCTGGTCCGGCTCAGGATACCGCCCGCCGTCATCGTCGAGTCGTCGGCCACCGCCTACGGCCGCTGGCGCGCATTGCTGGCGCCGCTGGCCACGGATCGCTGGACGCTGTGCGAACACGACAGCATCCGCAGTACGCCCGACGCGATCCGGCCCAAAGCCAGCGGACTGCTGGTGCCGTGGCCGTTGCCCGCCCACATTCCCGCCTGCTCGGATGCGTCGTGCCGCCGGGTGGTGCTCGAGGTGGCCGGTCCACATACGCATTTCGGCACATCGGTCGCCACGCTCGCGGATGCATTCGTCGGCGGCGACATCGACATCGCCGGTGTAGCGCTCGGCACGATGCTCGGCACGGCCGCCGGTGCCAGCGTGTCGCGCACCGACATCGCGGATGCGCTCGACCGATTGGCCAACGGCGTACGCGCGCGCCGCATCGCGGCTTTCACGCGCCGGGCACCGTCGCTTCGAAGCAAGCTTTAAGAAGCCGGGGCCCTTCGCAGCCCCAAGCCGCTTGGTTGAGCGGCGGCGCTCTTCGTACGCGCTCGATCCGCCACGCCCTGCGTCCCGCCCTTCGCGGGCGGCGCGACTGACATTTCTAGCAGTTGCCGAGTTGGTCGTATTGTCTAAAGATATATCTTAAGACAATCACCCACGGGGGAGCGGAGTCCACGACCCATGCTCACGAGAACATTCAGAGCGCGACCTCGAAGCGCGCGACTCGCCGCCGCGCTTGCCGCGGCGGCGCTTTCGGGCTGCGCACCGTTCGGCGAGCAACCGCCCACCGCCACCATCACTCCTGTCGAACGATTCGATGCCGGCGCCGCCATCCGCCGTGCCTCGGCCGGCGAGCAGCCCGCGCCGCGATGGTGGGATGCGTTCGGCGACGCCCAACTCGATCGCATCGTGGACGACGCACGCTTTGGCGCGCCTTCGCTACGCGTGCAGCACGAGCGCGTGCAACAAGCGCTCGCCGAGGCGGATGTCGAGCGAGCCGCCGGCTTGCCGATGGTCGATGCGAAGGCCGATGCCATCCCGCAACGCTTGTCGAAGAGCTATCGCACGCCGCCGCCCGCGGCCGGACATTGGCAAGTCGATACGCAGGCGCTCGTTACCGCGTCTTTCGATCTCGACTTGGCCGGCCGTCTACGGGCGACGGCTCGCGCCGCGCGCTTGCATGCCGACCAACAGCAAGCGCTCGAAACCGCGGCGACGGTATCCCTCGAGGCCGCCATCGTCGAAACGTATCTGCAACTCGCGCTAGAGCAGCAGTTGCTCGCGATTGCGCAAGACACGCTCACTCAGCACGAGCATTTATTGAAGCTGACGACGGCGCGCGTCGATGCCGGGATTGACATGCGGACGGCCGCGCTGCGCGCGGGGGAGCCGGTACCGCTCGCGCGGGCCGGCATCGAGCGGCACCGCGCCGCGGTGGCCGGGCTCAGGCATCGGCTCGCGGCGCTCGTCGGCCGCGGCCCCGGCTACGCCGACACTCTCGTCGCGCCGGCCGGCATACTCGCCGCGCGCATGCCGCTGCCGGCCGTGCTGCCCGCCTCGCTCATCGGGCGGCGCCCCGACGTGCTCGCCGCGCGTTACGACGTCGAGGCGAACGCCGCAGGCATCGAGGCGGCGCGCGCGGCGTTCTACCCGGATATCGATCTGCTCGCCTTCGCGGGCGTGCAGAGCTTCGGCTTTCGCGCGCTGCTGCACGGCAATAGCGGAACGTTCGGCGCCGGCCCCGCGCTGACCCTGCCCATCTTCGAAGGCGGCCGCTTGCGGGCGGCGCTGCGCGCGCGGAACTCGGCCTACAACGCGGCCGTCGCGGCTTACGACGACACCGTCGTGGGCGCACTCGCCGAGGTCAGCGACGCCCTGACGCAAATCGACGCGCTCTCGCGCGAGCGCGATTGGCAGCGGCAAGCACTCGAGCGCGCGCAGCAAACCTACGACGTCGAAACACGCCGGTACGCCAAAGGCATCACCGGCTATCTGGACGTCTTGCTCGCGCAAGGCCGCTTGCTTGAAGACCGTACGTCCGTTGCGCAAGCGGACGCCTCTTTCGCCATCGAGCATGTCCGGTTGATCACCGCGCTCGGCGGCGCCAGCACGCCTGTTGGAGTCCAACCATGACTGTCATCGAAACGTCCGCGGCCGAGCAAGAAGCGCTCGCCGCGGGTCTGCGCGCCGCCCGGCGGCGCCGCTTCCGCTTGTTCTTCGTCGCGCTGGCCGTGGCGGCCGGCGCCGGTGTGGCCTACTGGTCGGCGACGCGCGGCGTCGAAACGACCGACGATGCCTACGTAGCCGGCGACGTCGTGCAAGTCTCGTCGCTCGTGAACGGCACCGTCGATGCCGTGATGGTCGAAAACGCCCAATGGGTCCATCCCGGCGATCCCCTTTTCCGCGTGGACAGTACCGACGCGCGTCTCGCGCTCGATGCCGCCGTCGCCGAGCTTGCGCATGCGGTGCGCGCATACCGGACCGCGCGCGCCGACGTCTCGCGCGAAACCGCCCAGATCCTACTGCAACGATCCGAGCTGGCGAAAGCGAGCGACGATTTGCGGCGGCGCGAAAGCCTCGCGCAAGACGGCGGCGTCTCGCGCGAGGACATCCGTCATGCGCGCGATGCGATGACGAGCGCCTCGGCATCGCTGAGCGCGCAGCAAGCGTCGTACGAGGCCGCGCTCGCGAAAACCGACAGCACGTCGATCGAATCGAACCCGCTCGTGCGCGAAGCGGCCGCCCGCGTGCGCAGCGCGGCCCTCGCGCTGCGGCGCGTTCAAACGCGCGCGCCCGTCGGCGGGCTCATTACGCACCGCGTCGTGCAAGTCGGCCAGCATGTCGCGCCGGGCACGATCGCCATGGCGTTGGTGCCGCTCGACCGCGTTTGGGTCGAGGCGAACTTCAAGGAATCGCAGTTGCGCGAGATGCAGCCGGCGCAGGCCGTGGAGCTGCGCTCGGACCTGTACGGCCCCGATGTCGTCTTTCACGGCCGCATCGACGGCATCGAAGCGGGGACGGGCGCGGCCTTCGCCTCCGTCCCGGCGCAAAACGCAACCGGAAACTGGATCAAGGTCGTGCAGCGCGTGCCGGTGCGGATCGCGCTCGATCCGGCCGAGTTGCGCGCGCATCCGCTGCGCATCGGGTTGTCGATGACCGCATCGGTACCGCTCGGCCATCGAGCAGGGACGGCATCGGCATCGACGCCGCCCGCGCTCGCCACCGCGCCCGCGCCGATCGACCAAACCACCGTCTACCGTGGCGACGACGAGGCGGGTGACGCGCTCGTGACCGAAACGATTCGCGCCAATAGCGGTGCCGGCGCGCACGAGCCGGGGGCGTGACCATGGCGTCGATCAACTCCATCGCGGCGCCCAAGCAGCCGCTCGAACCCATGACGGGCACGGCGCTCGTCTTCGTCGCCGTCGCCATCAGCGTGGCGAACTTCATGCAGACGCTCGACCTGACGATCGCGAACGTCGCGGTGCCGACGATCGCGGGGGACCTCGGCGTCGCACCGGACATGGGCACGTGGATGCTGACCTCGTTCGCGACGCCGCTTGCCATCACGCTGCCGCTCACGGGTTGGCTCGCCCAGCGTTTCGGGCAGGTGCTGCTCTTTCGCGTATCGCTGATCCTGTTCGTGGCGACGTCGATCCTCTGCGGCCTCGCGCCCAACTTCGAATCGCTGCTGGTTTTCCGCGCGTTGCAGGGCGCGGCGTCGGGTCCGATCACGGCGTTATCGCAAGCGCTCCTCATGGCCGTGTTTCCGCCCTCGCGCCGTAACGTCGCGCTGGCGGTCTGGCAAACCACCACGTTCGTCGCCCCCGTACTCGGCCCGATCATCGGCGGCTGGATCACCGACAACATCACATGGCCGTACATCTTTTACGTCAACGTTCCGACCGGCGCCGCCGTCCTGCTCGTGCTGATGCGGTTTTTGAAGGGGCGCGACAATCCCACACGGCGCTTGCCCGTGGACATGGTGGGCCTCGCCCTGCTCGCGGCAACCTTCGGTTCGCTGCAGTTGCTGCTCGATCGTGGAGAAAACCTCGACTGGTTCGCATCGACCGAGATTCGCACGCTCGCGCTCGTGTGCGTCGTGTCCTTTTGCGCGCTCATCGTATGGGAATTGACCGAGGCACACCCGATCGTCGACCTGCGGCTCTTCGCGAATCGCGAATTCACGGCCGGCACGCTCTCGGTCATGGTCGGGTTCGCGGTCTATTACGGCGCGCTGGTGCTCGTACCGCTCTGGCTGCAGACGCAGCAGGAGTACACGGCCACCTGGGCCGGCATCGCGACCGCGCCGCTCGGTATCGCCGGGATCGTCATCGCGCCGCTCCTCGGCCGCTTCCAGGGCCGCACCGATCCGCGCGGGCTCGCGACGATCGCACTCGTCGGCTGGGGCGCCGCCTCGTTTTGGCGGATGGGATTTACCACCGACGTGACGATCGGCGACATCGCGGCCAATTCGCTGCTGATGGGCGCGGCCACCGCCTTCTTCATCACGCCGCTCGTCTCGCTTTCCATCGCGGGCCTGCCGCGCGACCGGCTGCCGGCGGCCTCGGGCCTGCAAAACGCCTTGCGCCGGCTCGGCACGAGTATGGCGACCTCGATCGCACCGACCTACTTCGAACGCCGCGCCCGCGTGCATCGCACCTACCTCGTCGATCGCATCACGCCATTCGATCCGGGCACGAGCGACTGGCTCGCCAAACTCGAACATAGCGGCATGTCGCCGGCCGGCGCGCTGGCGTCGGTCGCGCATTCGATCGAGATCCAAGCCCATATGCTGGCCTTGAACGATTTTTCGTTCGGCTCCGTGCTGCTATTCGTCGCGACGCTGGCGCTCGTGTGGTCCATTCGCTACCGGCGAGTCTGAACGTCGAACGGCTCTCAAACGAGAGCGGCGGCATCGCATGACGCGAGGCCGCCGCAAGCACCGCACTTAGCTGTTAGACGAAGACGAGGACGATCGGATAGAACCCGCTCATCGCCCGCCGATCGTTACGACACCGGGGTCGATACCTCGGCCGCAACGGGCGCGGGCGCATAGCCGTCGGTCAGGATACCGATCGTATGCGCGGCCCCTTCGCGCAACCGCTTGGCTTCCTGATACGACTCCGAGCGATACCAGGCCCGGGCGCGCTCGGCCGATTCGAATTCGAGCACGACCACGCGCTTAGGCGACCAATCGCCTTCGAGCGTTTCCGTCTCGCCGCCGCGCACGAGGAAACGCCCACCGAATGCGGCGACGGTCGGCGCGCCGATTCGGCGGTATCCCTCATAGGCTTCGGGGTCGTGCACGTCGATATCGAAAATCACGAATGCGGACATGTTTTCTCCTGTGATGTGGGAAACGCGGGCCGGGCGCTATACGCCCGGCACCGCGATCGACTGCGTCCGCGCCGCCTCGAGACGCAACAGCCGTGCGCGCTGGTACTCGGGCGAGGCATGCCAGCGGTGCACGGTCTCGATGTCGTCGAACTCGAGCACGACCACCCGCCGCGGCTTCCATTCGCCCTCCAACACGACCACATCGTCGCTGCGCGCCAGCACGCGGCCGCCGTGCGCGGCGATCGTCGGCACGCCCGCCTGGCGATAGGCGGCGAGGCCGTCGGGGTCCAGCACGTCCACGTCCACCACGACATAAGCGCTCATCATTGCTCTCCCGATTGCGCCGAGACGTCGTCCGTCTCGAGTTGCAGCAAGATCCTGGCGTTCTCGATTTTCACGGGATAGGTCCGGATGCAACCCGTCACGGGCGCGCACATCGCCATCCCCGTGCGCACGCTGAAACGCCCTTGATGAAGCGGACACTCGATCTCGTCGTCGAGCAAAAAGCCATCGGTTAGGCGTGCCTCGCCGTGCGGGCACCGGTTATCGGTCGCGAAAATTTCATCGCCGACCGCGAACAGCGCGATGTCCCGCCCGGCGACGTACACGCCCGCCAGACCCTCGGCACGCACGACGTCCGGATCGACGACATCGATCCACTCGTTGCTCATAGCGCGCTCCCGTCAGATCGGATAGATGATCGAGTTCGGAACCATTTCGCTGTCGTACACGCAGATGCGCGACTCGAACCGCAGCCCCTGTTCCGTGCGACGGATGCGATCGATGTAGAAGCCCGCGTTGTAGACGTCCGTTGCCTGTTCCGACTTCGTGCGCAGCACCGCGTAGTTCGTCCGCGCCTCGATGACCGAATCGTCGATGTAGGTGATGAGCGGCGTGCCGATGATGTGGCGCTGATAGTACGGATCGAAGAACAGCGTTTCCTTGATGCCGTACACGCGATCCTTCAGCATCCCCTTGCTTTCGAAGGCGAGCAGCGCGAGCGGAAGACGCCGCTCGTGGTTCTCGCGCGGCACGAGCTCGTAGCGGCAGACCTCTTCGAAGAACTCGGGCCACGCGTCCCAATCGCCGGTGTCGAGCACCGACGCATAGCGTGCGTTGAGCTCGACGAGGGCATAGTAGTCGGCGAACGTCACTTCCGTCGCGCGCGGCGCGTTCGCCTGAGCATGAACATGAGCCAATGTGGCGATCGTCGTCATTTAGGCCTCCATCACTTTGCGCCAGTATTCATACATACCGCGCACGAGGGTCTCGCTGACCATGTGATCGGTGTGATCGTCCACGCCGCGTCCACCCAGTTCGTTGTAGACGTTGCCCTCCGGGATATGGTCGAAGTTTTGCTGCACGCACTCGATGACTTCCCCGTCGTCGGCCGACACGAAGCCGGCCGGACCGAACAGATTCGCCTGCCGCAAACGCCGGCGCGTCATTTCCTCGTCATCGGTTTCGAATCCGAAGTGGGTCCAGACGTAGTCGAACACGCCCGGGCTCACGGGACGGATGCGCCGCGTCGAAAGCGCGTTCACCTGCTGCTGGATGATCACGCTCGGCATCAGCGTCAGCATGACGACCGTCGGATCGCCCCACCAGGGTTCATGCACCACATCGAGGAAACGATCGTCGTGCAGCGTCATACGCTCCTTGAAGCTCGTCACGTTGTGCGTCACTTCACCGCCGCCGCCGCCGCTGCGAATCGAGATCATCGCGCCGTGCCGGTGATGCGCATCGGTCACGAGCTGTGCCGGATTGTCCGCGCGCCAGAGCCCGAAATTGACGAACCACGTATGCAGCAGGCCGGCGTGATACGGGTCTTTGATGTTCTCGACCATCAGTTTCCAATTGCTCGGCACGCGCTGGCGCGTATAGCCGAGCAACGTGAGCTTCGGGCCGTGAAAAAGGCGGTCGTAGTAATGCAGGATCTTCGGGCCGAGGAAATCCTCGAACGATTCGACGTCCTGGTCGAACGACGCGAACACCGCCCCGCCGCGCGTCGACACGCGCAACCGGCGCAACGAATGCTGGCTCGGATCGAACTCGGGCGGCATGCCGCCGTTGATCTTGCCCGCTTGCCGCACGCCGCGCCGGAACGGCACGCCGATCAGGTTGCCCTTCAAATCGTAGTTCCACTGGTGATACGGGCAGTGGAAGTCTTTCGCCTTCCCGGCCCGCTCGCGGCAGAACTGCATCCCGCGGTGCGCGCAGGCGTTTTCGAAGACGACGACTTCGTTGTCCTCGGTCCGCGTCATGATGACCGAACGTTCGCCCACTTCGGTGCGCTGGAAGTCGCCCGGCGCCGGCACCTCGGCTTCGAGGCCGATATAGCACCAATGCTTGCCGTAGAAGAGCCGCTCCAGCTCTCGTTGATAAAGCTCTTCGCTCGTATAGGCCGCATACGGCGTTCTGCTGGCGCCTTCCCCCTTCCAGTCGAGGGTGTGCGCAATATCGTTCGGTGCGTTCAAGACAACTCCTTTTAGTAAGACACAGCGTCGATGGCAATGCCGGGGATGCGCCGTGCGACGAAGCCGGAGTGCGATCGCCGGCGTGCCGCGATCGCGGCGGAAAGCTGCTCGATGACCTGGGCGGTGTCGTTCCAGCCGAGACACGCGTCCGTCACGCTTTGACCGAAAACGAGCGGACGGCCCGGCACGATGTCTTGCCGCCCCTCCACGAGAAACGACTCGAGCATCACGCCCGCGATCGCTCGTTGGCCCGCTTCCAGTTGCGAGGCCAGGTTTTCGCAGACGTCGAGTTGGGCGCGCGTCTGTTTGCCGCTATTGCCGTGACTGGCGTCGACGACGACGAACGGCGGCATGCGCGCCTCGCTGAGCGCCGAACATGCGCTCGCGACGCTTTGCGCGTCGTAGTTCGGTGTTTTGCCGCCGCGCAGCACGACGTGCGTATGGGGGTTGCCCGTGGTGGCCACGACCTCGATGCCGCCGCGCTCGGAGGGCCGCAAGTAACGGTGCCCAGCGCGCGAAGCGAGCGCTCCGTCGATCGCGACCTTGACGTTGCCGTCCGAGCCGTTCTTGAAGCCGATCGGCGCGCCGACGCCGGAGGCCGCCTGCCGATGGATTTGCGACTCGGTCGTGCGCGCGCCGATGGCGCCCCAGGAAACGAGATCCTCGAGATACGGCGTGATGATGGGGTCGAGAAATTCCGTCGCCGCCGGCACGCCCCGCGCATTGACGCCGAGCAAGATGCCGCGCGCCATCCGCAGTCCTTGCTCGATCTGGAAGCTGTCGTCGAGCCTTGGATCGTTGATCAAACCCTTCCAGCCGCCGCGCGTGCGCGGTTTCTCGAAGTACACGCGCATGACGATCTCGAGCGTGTCCGCGTGCCGCGCGCGCAGCGGGGCAAGGCGTCGAGCGAACTCGAAGGCCGCCTCCGGATCGTGAATCGAGCATGGCCCGACGATCAGGGCCAAACGATCGTCGTCGCCCGCGAGGATGCGTGCGAGGGCGTGGCGCGTATCGTCGACGAGGCGGGCGGAGGCCACATCGCGCGGCAACTCACTGCGTAACCGGCCCGCGCCGACCACCGCCGCTCCACTTGCCGAGGATGCCTGAACCGATCTATCCATGTTGACGCTCCGCTCTCGTTTCGCATAGTCGATTTACGGCGGCAATTAGAACTTGATAAACGTCAATTTGATACTGTCATTTATAGCAGACATCCGGCATCTGCCATTTCCAACAGTTTCGCGAGTGAAAAATTGCCATTAAATTCTCACGCACCCAAGGTCGCCTTCGACCTCACCACCAAGGGAGCGCGTCATGACGAAAAAATGCTACGAAACGAATATTGCCGTGAAGTATCGGGAGACGGATGCGACTGGCCATGTCAGCAGCCCCGTTTATTACGATTATTTGCAGCATGCCTATCTCACCTACATGCATGATTTGCTGGGCTTGCCGCACTCGGCAAAATTGCCGCATATCATGGTCAAGACTTCGTGCGAATATTTGAAACCGGCGCAATACGGCGACACGATTACGGTGCGCAGCAGCGTGACGCGATTCGGCTCGAAGAGCTTCGAGTTGGAGCATTTGATGGTTCGCGACGGCGCCCCGCAAGACGAGGATGCGATCGTTGCGCGGGCCTATTCGACGCACGTCATGTACGACTACGAAAGCCACTCGACGCAGGCCGTTCCGGAAGAATTCAAGTCCCGCGTGCTCTCGTTTCAGGGTGCGGTCTGACACTATGCGAGCGGGGTGCCGTCGGCGCCCCGCCCCGCGCTCGCTACGCGAATTCGATCAAACCTCTTTGCATCGCTTTCACCACCGCGTTCGTCTTGTTCGATGCCCCGAGCTTGACGATGGAACGGGCGATATGAAAATTGATGGTGCGCTCCGTCAACCCAAGAATCAAACCGATCTCGTACGACGTCTTGCCTTCCGCCGCCCAGCGCAAAACTTCGCACTCGCGATTGCTCAATACGGCCTTCGAAGCAAAGTGTGTTTCCAGCGCATTCGAAATCATTCGAACCTCCCACCGCTTTCGCCCAAGAAAACTACCAAAAAACGCAGGAATTGGATCGCAAACCATGGTTTCATGAGGCCCTCGAATGCCAATAATAAAAATTATATTAAACAGCAACCGCACGAGAACGCATCCCATGCCAATGGGAGCGATTTTTCAACGATCGGATAGACGAGCAGGAATGTGACTGTTGCCACGAACGCCGGATAATCGCCAAGGGCTATCCGGCTCGGGCAATCCGACGGGATTGCCGCACTGCAACCTCACGCACCCAGCATACCCAACCGGTAATTCCTCCGGAAGAGCGCGAAACGCAATATATCCTTGAGTACGACGCAATCTGGGCGGAATCGAGCTGCGCCGCCCGCGAATCGCGCTTGCTGCACCGCGGGTCAGGAGTGCGACAGGCCGCTCAATGGCACCCCTGGGAGGCGTCGCATAGATCGGGCTCCATCGCGCTTCCATCCGGCGGCGCACAGACGCGCCGCATGCAATCGCGCAGCCATCGATGCGCGGGATCGCGATCGAAGCGCGGGTGCCAGATCTGAGAGACCGTCAAGCAAGTGGTCGGCACCGGCAGCGGGAAACTGAACATGCCGCCGCGCGACTTTTCGGTTTGGCGCTCCGGTATATTCGCCACGAGGTCGGAGTCGCGTGCGAGCGCAAGCGCGGCGGGAAAGCTCGAGACGACAGTCATGACCTCGCGCTCGAGGCCGGCCCGGCCGAGCTGTTCGTCGATTACGCCGTTCGCGAGGCCGCGTCGGGACACGCTGATATGGCCGAACGAAGCGTAACGCGCTGCTGTGATCTCACCTTGGCACAACGGATGCCCGGCTCGGACGACGGCGATGAAGCGGTCGCGAAACAGGGCTTGGACGCGCAATTCCGGGCCGGAATGGCCGATCACGCCCACTTCGAGATCGAGTTCGCCGCTTCGCAGCGCATCGACATGCTTGTCGTGCTTGGGCGCGAACCGCAAACGCACGTGCGGTGCCGTGCGAGATAGTTGTGCGAGCAACTGTGCGGCGAAGGTTTCGACGAAACCGTCGTTCGCGCGGATCGAAAACGTACGCTTGAGCGTATGCAGATCGATGTGCTCCCCGGGGCACAACACGGCTTGCGCCTCTTCGACGACGGCTCGCACTCTCGCACGCAACTCGATCGCGCGCGGCGTGGGCACGAGATCGCGCCCCGCTCGAACAAGGAGGAGATCGCCGGTCATGAGGCGCAGCCGAGCCAGCGACCGGCTCAAGGCCGACGGGCTGAGTCCAAGGGTATCGGCCGCACGCAGCACGCTGTTTTCGGACAGAAGCGCGTCGAGGACGACTAGCAGATTGAAGTCGGGGCTCACCATCGTTGTGCCATTAGTTCCGAATGGCCATGCATCTCGTCTCGAGCCGGCACGCATTGCCGCTTGCGCGGCGACGTGCTCGGTGCATCGATCAGCACGGTTTGCCGCCGGACAGCAGCAATCTTTCGAAACACTAACTTTCGGCAGTTTTTAACGCAAGACTTGCTTATTCGGCTTTTTACGAATCCGCAACTAGACGTTGCCCGAGATAGATGGAACGTTACGTCCATTTTTTAAATGAATCGGGCGTTCCTAATTCAACGCCCCTGACAAAATTCACGCTGAATCTCTCATGCAATTGGACGCCGCTACGCAAGGCGCCTTCATGTGCAGCGTCGCATCGAGCCGCTCTCCCGCTAGATCGATGTGGTATCGGCCGGTAGAGAGATAGACGTCGTCGATCGGGCGGCCCTGGGCACCGACATAGCCGAGCGCCACGGGACACCCGAGGGTGTGACCGAACGCGGCCGAGCTCACCGAACCAACAGGCTCACCATCGCGCAAAATCGCCTCGCCGCCCCAGAGCATCTTGTCCGGATGACCATCGATGGTGAAACCGACCAGACGCCTCATCAACGGTTGGTTTCGATATGCGAGCAGTGCCTCGCGTCCGCGAAATTCAATGTCTTCATCGAGCTTGCAGGCGAATGCCAGCCCTGCTTCGAACGGATTGCGCTCGGGCGTAAGCTCTCGGCCCCACGCTCGATAGCCCTTTTCGATTCGCAGCGATTCCAATGCGTAATAACCGGCATCGATGAGACCGAATTGCTCGCCGGCGCCGTGCAGCGTTTCATAGACGCCGACAGCAAACTCGACCGGAACATACAGCTCCCAGCCGAGTTCCCCGACATAGCTGCGCCGCAAAGCAAGGACGGTGGCATAGCCGAGATCGACTTGCCGGCATGCACCGAAGGGAAACGCCTCGTCGGAGAAGTCGGTGCTAGATACACATTGCAGCAATGCACGCGCGAGCGGTCCCATCAAGGCCAGCACGGCATATTGGCCGGTCACGTCGACCGCGATGCAATGCCGGTCGATCGGCACATGGCGTTCGAGGTAGGCGAGATCGCGCGTCGACTGGGCCGATCCGGTGACGAGCAGATACTGGTCCTCGGCGAGACGCAGCAGCGTAACGTCCGATTCATAGCCGCCGCGCTCGTTGAACATGCCGGTGTACACCGACGTGCCGGGCTCGACGGCGACATCGTTCGCGAAGAGGTATTGCAGCACCGCTTGCGCATCGCGCCCCTTGATCAAGAGTTTGCCGAACGAGGACAGATCGAACAGCGCGACGCGCTCCCGGCAGGCTCGATGCTCCGCCGCGCTCCAGGCATGCCAGTTTGGCCGACCGAAGCCGTATTCGATGATCGGCTCCACGCCGGCGGGTGCAAACACGTTCGCCCGCTCCCAGCCCATCTTGCTGCCGAAGCATGCGTTTCTATTGCGCAGGGCGCCGTAAAGCGGTGAGCGGCGCAGGGGACGCGCCGTCTCCAACTCCCGATTCGGCCAGGGCATCGCATAGTGCAAGCCCAGCGTTTCTTTCACGCGATCGTGCAGCCATGCGTCGTTGCCGTTGAAACGCGCGAAGCGGCGAATATCCACGGGCCATAGGTCCATGGTCGGCTCGCCGGCCATGATCCACTCGGCGAGTGCCATGCCCGCGCCGCCGGCCGACGCGATCCCCATCGAATTGAACCCGGCGCCGACGTAGAAGTTCTTGAGCTCCGGCGCTTCGCCCAAGATGAAATGATTGTCGGGCGTGAACGATTCGGGGCCGTTGTAGAACTGGCGCACGCCGGCCGATTCGAGCGCGGGCACGCGTTCCAGCGCGTTGTGCATGAGAATTTCGAATTGATCCCAATCGTCGGGCAGCAATTGAAATTCGAAGTCGTCGGGAATGCCGTCCATACCCCACGGTTTGGCATTGGGCTCGAAGCCGCCCATCACTAAGCCGCCCACTTCCTCTTTGAAGTAGATGAAGCCATCGGGATCTCGCATGACGGGCAGATCGGGATGAACGCCGGGCACGGCCCCGGTGACGATGTAATAGTGTTCCGCAGAGAAAAGCGGGACGGTCACCCCGCATAGCCGCCCGATGGCCTTCGCCCATTGACCGCCGCAATTGACGACGATGTCGGCGCCGATCGTTCCCGCCGTGCCGTCCTTAGCCTGCCACGCAACGCCCGTTGCTCGTCGGCCCGCATCTGAACGCTCGGTGCGAATGCCGGTGACCCGCACGTTTTCGACGATACGCGCGCCGCGCATCCGTGCGCCGCGAGCGAGCGATTGGGTGAGATCGGTCGGATTGGCTTTACCGTCTCCCGGCAGCCACACCGCGCCGTGCAAATCGCCCGTATGCATCGGCGGCCAAAGCTCGCCGGCCTGCTTCGCCGAGACGATCTCGCAAGCCACGCCATACGCCTGTGCCGTTGCGGCCGTGCGTTGCAGTTGCGTCATCCGCTCGCGGGTGCGTGCGACCGACAACGATCCGCATTGCTTCCAGCCCGTGGCGAGCCCGGTCTCCCCTTCCAAATCGGCGTAGAGCTGCGTCGAATAGCGGATCAATCGCGTCATGCTTTCTTGCGAACGCAATTGACCGACGAGCCCGGCCGCGTGCCACGTCGTGCCGCACGAGAGCTGGCCTTGTTCCAGCAGCGTGACGTCGGACCAGCCGGCTTTCGCTAGGTGATAAGCAACGGAGCAGCCGATGATGCCGCCGCCGATGATTACGACGCGCGAATGCGAAGGAATGGATGTCATGGCGTGAAGATAAGCGGGCGAGAACACAGTCGGCCCAGGGGCCGCGTCGAAGGAGTCGACGCGCATAATGCCACTTATCGCCACATTTTGCCACATTGATTATACGGCGAGGGATCGGCTGACGTTGCAAGGGACCGACGCGCCTCTGGGCAGGTTCGGCAAGCTCGGCACCAGTGTGGTCGCACGCGCGCTCGACCTAAACGGCAATGCGTCGATGCAACAAGACGACCTCAATTAGGCCGATGGTGTCGAGGGCTCTTAGCCGTCGAGAACGATGGAGCAATCCTGCGAGTCAATGCGTTGGGCAACATCAATGACCAATTCGGCATGGGCAGCGTCGTGACGGCGGGCGGACTAGTTGGCGTGAATCGCGGCACGATCGAATATTCGAGCAGCGCGGCGAATATGGCCTCGGGAACGGTGGGAGATGTCACGACAGCTCAAATGAGCCAGCCTTCCTCGTTCGCCAGATAGGACTTCGGCCCGAACGGTGTATGGGCCATGCCGGCGCACGCTAGTCATCACGTCCTGCGATGGCAGCGGCAGTTTGCGAACGACGGTGGAGACTTTTCGGCGCCGCGGGTCACGCAGTCAATGGCTCAGGATGCAAACGAAGGCCGAGCGCGCGCAGGACTTTGAGCATCGTGGAGAAATCCGGGCTGCGCTCCCCGGATAGCGCCTTGTACAGACTCTCTCGAGAAAGTCCGGCGTCGCGCGCAATCTGCGTCATCCCTCGGGCGCGGGCCACATCGCCCAACGCCCTGGCGATGAATGCAGCATCGTCGCCCGCCTCCTGGAACGCGGCTTCTATATACAGCCGCATTTCCTCTTCGTTGCGTAGATGATCGGCAACGTCATACCTCATCGTAGTCGTAGCCATCTTCAACCCTCCAATTCGCGAGCCATACGCAGCGCTTGTTTGATATCGCTGTCCTGAGTGCTCTTGTCGCCGCCACAAAGAAGCAGAAGAAAAACACCCCGCCTTTCTGTGTAGTACACCCGATATCCCGGACCGCAGTGAACCCTCAACTCGGAGACACCGCAACCGACAGGCCTTACATCTCCCGGATTACCGTCCACGAGGCGTTGAATACGAACCTGAATCTGTGCACGCGCCCGAAGGTCACGCAAGGTATCGATCCAGTCGGCAAATTCGGGGGTAATGCGAAGTTCATTCATGTCGATAGTAGCCACTGGGCTACAACAAATCAAGCTGTGAATGCGCGTGAGCGTCATTTTGTTAGGCGGACATCATTGCCTTGCGTGACGCGTCGATCCAAGGACCGAGGCCATTCCAGCAACGTGAGCGGCGCGACGAGCGGGCTCCTCCGGGTTCTCGTTGCGCGCATTCTGAGGTGAGCGGCCATGCCGAACGGAGCAACGAAAAAAATTAAGCCAAACGGAAGGTTGCTCCGACCGATTGGATGTGAAACGACGGTCCCAATGCCGCTCCGAGCAATCCGGCCGTCACGCAAAGCGAGCGCCGATTCATCCGGTTAGAATGGCCCGGTGCCCTGCTTTCCGGGCGTCTTTCACCATTCCAACAGCGGATTCCCTATGTTCGATCTTTCGACGTTGAGCACATTCGTAGCGGTGGTTCTCGGCCTTTTTCTCATTCCCGGCCCCGCTGTCCTGTTGGTGCTGAGCCGGACGGTACAAGGCGGGCGCAAAACCGGCATCCTCACGGGACTCGGCGTCGCAACGGGAGACTTCGTCCATACGCTGTTTGCGTCGGTCGGATTGTCCGCGTTGTTGATGACCTCGGCGCTGGCTTTCAACGTCGTCAAGATCGTGGGCGCCGTGTATCTCGTCTACCTCGGTGTACGTGCGTTGATGGAAAAGCCGAGCGACCCGTCATTACCCAAAACCGCATCCGTCACGCCCGCCAAGGCCTTCTTCCAAGCGATTCCGGCCGAGGTCCTCAACCCGAAGACGGCGTTGTTCTTCCTCGCGTTCATGCCGCAGTTCGTCCACCCCGAACATGGCTCGACGTTCGTTCAGTTCGCGACGCTCGGGCTTATTTTCGTCGGACTCAGCTCGATTTACACGACGCTCATCGTGCTGTCGATTCGGCCGCTGGGGCGGATGGTCAAGCGCCTTTCGTGGATCGCCCGCTGGCAAGGCAAGATCATCGGCACGATTTTCATTTCGCTCGGGCTCAAGGTGGCGACTCAGCATCGGTGAGCCGGATCATGCGCGGCGCGCGGCATGGGTTGTTTTGACGCTCGCTATCGGAAGTTCTAAAGGCAGCGAATCATGACCACGATGTCAGAAAAACCGACCATTGCCCTTATCGGTCCAGGAGCGATCGGCACGACGGTGGCGGCGGCGCTTCATGAGGTCGGGCGCACACCGGCGATCTTCGGACGCTCGGCGCACGACCGCTTGGAATTACGCTTCGAAGGTGGCGAGGTCGTGGTGCCGGGACCTGTGCGAACCGATCCGGCCACGGTCGAAAACACGTTCGACTTGGTTTTCGTCGCGGTGAAGTCGACGCAGGTGGACGCTGCGGCGCCCTGGCTCGCCGCCTTGTGCAATGAGCGGACCGTCGTCTGCGCGCTGCAAAACGGCGTCGAGCAGAAGATGCAACTTGCGCGGCACGTGCCCGGCAGTACAGTCCTGCCCTCGGTCGTATGGTTTCCGGCCCAGCGCGAGCCCGACGGCTCGGTCCGGTTACGAGGCAACGCGCGTCTTACCCTTCCGGATACGCCTGACGCGCGCCTCGTTCTCGCGGCATTGAGCGGTACACGATGCGCGGTCGACGTCGCGGCGGATTTCGCCTCGGTCGCGTGGCGCAAGCTCCTGCAAAATGCAGTGGCGGGGCTGATGGTTCTGACCGGCCGCCGCGCCGGCATGTACGCTCGAGCCGACATCGCCGAGCTGGCTTTGGCTTATTTAAACGAATGTCTGCAGGTTGCCCGGGCAGAGGGAGCGGCGCTCGGCGACGAGGTCCCGCACCAGATTCTCGACGCGCTCCAAAGTTACCCGGCCGATCTCGGCACTTCGATTCTCGCCGACCGCGAGGCGGGTCGCCCGCTCGAATGGGACATCCGCAACGGGGTCGTGCAGCGATATGGTCGATTGCACGGGGTCCCTACGCCGATCAGCGATCTCGTCGTCCCACTTTTAGCCGCTGCGAGCGATGGTCCCGGCTAGGGCGGCAAATGCCACCGCTGACGTTCGACTCATAGCCCCAAAATGCAACAAGGGCTTAGCCGAAGCTAAGCCCTTGTCTTATTTGGTGCCGGCTGCAGGACTCGAACCCGCCACCTGATGATTACAAAGCTTCGTTGATCGCAAGCAAAAACAAGGGCTTAGATGGAAATGTGGTCTACAAACCCGATCTGGGAGCTGCTCGTTGAGGGCCGCCAGTGCTGGAACCCTCTTGCGTTTGTAGAACGGCGCATATCAACGCCTCCGAAGGCTTTCAGCGCACAGGTAGTTTGTCGACTACCTGCCTGAAGCGGGTAGCCTCTGCGGCGTATCGATCTTGGTCTGCCTTCGTTAGAACACTGTTCCCACACGCATCGCAAAATTGGCCCGTTAGCCGCGGAACGACGGTGGTCTTGCCCTTGTAGGAAAAGGGCACGTCGCGGGTGTCCTGTTTCAACTCAGCAGTTCCACAATCGGGGCACTTCATTTCTCGGTCCCTCTACTGGTCCGGGTGCTTCTACGACCGAGCAATTCTGAGTCACGGGCGGCTTTCAAGGAGGCAAGCTCGGTTGCCGTCTGCTGCTCAAGTTCGCGTTCCAATGCTGCTACGGCGCGATCTAAAACAGGATCGGCCCTGTGCTTCAATAGGTCGCTCAAACGTGACGGCAGCTTCCTTTCTGTTGCTTCTATCACCCCACGCTCTTCAAGCTCCCTCCGTACCTCGTCAACGGCTACGTGGCCGCCCAACAGCTCCGCAGCTTTGTGCCTCAGAGCGTGAGCGCTCAACGCTTGCGATACGTCGGCGGGAAGGTTCGAGCGACGACCGTTTTCCAATTTCACCCGTGCAGCGAAGTATGCGGTCGCGGCAGTCGACTCAGATCGACGTTCCAGAGCAAGGTGGAGCGCTGTTGGCGGGGCGACATGTCCCGCCTCCCAGTCGTCGATGCCGGTCATGGTCCAAAAAGCAAACTGCGGCCATTCGCGGCCCAGCTCTTCAAGCATTACTCCGCTCGGCAACGCGCCGTCCCGGTTAAAAAAGCTGCGCCAGGTCTGAGCCGGAACCCTGGTCCGCTCTTCCATCTCTTTGAACCTCCGCGCGTCCGTGGTCACGGCGCGGATCACTAGTAGGACGCGCTCTCGTATCGACAGCTGATCGGGTGTTGACATGGGCCTCTCCTTGTTCTACATTCGCTTCACGTTGCGCGCTTATATTTAAGCGCGCAACGTGAAGCGCTCAAATTGCTTCTGCACGCTGATTATCCACCGGATCACCAATTTCGCTAAGGGCTGTCACACATGAGCAAGCAAAAACTAACAATTCTTTCAATCAACGTGCGCAGCGGCGTCTCTCAGAAGACGCAGCGCCAGTACACCATCCGCGAAGCGCAATGCATCTTGGAACAAACGGTGGACGGGCTGCAAAACGTTGTCGTCGGTGTCATCAACTTGCCCGAATCGCTGGCTGACCGCCCCGCTGGCGAGTACCTCGCGGAATTCGCGCTTGCGCAAGGCAACGGCCAAGACGCCGGTCGCCTCGTGCCGCGCATCGTCTCTCTTTTGCCATTTGGACTCCCGCGTGCGCAGCCTAAGGCTGACGCTAAGGCGGCCTGATCGGACATGGCTGCGGGTTCCGTTCAGACCATCGCGATCTGTGGCCCTGCGATTGGGCCAATCAATACGGCAGGACGTTCCATTTCGTGCGGCACCGATGCGAGCGGCAACCCGCTCTACGTAACGACGATGCAAGCGTATGTGCTCACGCCGTCGAGCGCTTCGTACATCGATGCCATAGCTCAGCCTTTCGATTATGTGCAGGCGGCTGGCTTTTGGGGATTGGCATTCACCACCGTGATCTCTTTGTGGTTGGTGAGCCATGGAGCGGGCGCGATCGTCAATTTCGTACGTCGCGCCTGATTTTTCGCGGATCAAACCGCACTTTTAGGAGCATTGAAGATGAAGCTGCAACAACTCAAGAAGATCGGTACGCGGTCGGTCGCCGTAGGAGCCGCTGCGGCGGCTATGCAAGCGCATGCAGCCGGTACGGACTTCTCGACCCTGACGACTGGCATCGATTTTTCGACGGTCACGACCGGCGTGCTTGCAGTCGCGGCCACGCTCATCACGGTCTACGTCGCTATTAAGGGCGCAAAGATCCTGATGGGCATGGTTCGCGGAGCGTAACGAAACCGTTCGCGGCGATTTCGCACGGGGGCCGCGGCCCCCGCTTTTATTTGCGGAGGTTTCATGGATACAAACAGCGCTTGGTATCTGGTGATGTTTGTCTTCGGGATGGTCTGTGCGTGGGCCGTGATCGTCGGCTTTAAGGAGTCGTGATGCGCATCAGAAAACTCGTTTTGTTCGTCTCGCTAAGTTGCTTGCTGGGGGCGCAGGTTGTGCATGCGCAGGCGTTGCTCGCACCGGCGGAAAGCTTTGTCATCAATCGAGCGGAGGCGGCCATCATCACGCGCGTGGCAATTTCACGCGGTTTTGCGGCCAACGATCCGCGAATTGCAGCGACGTTGACCGGTATGGGCGAGGCTTCGACGGCGCTTAACATTGTGAGTACGGGGACTGCCGTGGGACTTGGATTCGCCGGTGCGCCGGTTTGGCTAACGATTGCTGCTGGATTGGGAATTCTCGCGGCTGGGTCCGCGCTATACGCGGGTGGCGTTTCGTTGGCGCGGTCGTCCGATGGCAAGACGATTTCAGCGCAACAACCGATGCCAGCGTTGCCGTCATATACCGGACCGGTAGATCAACCGACTGCTCCGGCCGCAGGACAAATGCAGACGCCGTTTGAGTACGGCGTCGGCACTCTCGGGATGCAGGTATATCGGACAAGCGCGTGCATGGCTACCGATGCCGGATGTTCCAAGTATCCGCCAATGCCGTCGCTGACCACGCCCGGTTTGAATTTTGTGCGCGACTCAGAAACGGCGATGTTGGTTCTGCCATCACTCGCTGCTGTGCAGGCATATGACCTGTATGAGCAGCAGTACAACGGCGCTGGCGGAGTGATTGGTGGGGGCACGGCGACGAGCGGCCTCGGATACGACGTAGTAGACGTGTCGGTGAGCTGGCAGCCGAACGCCGACCATACGAATTACACGTTGATGGAAAGTCGGACTTTGACTACTTGGAAGACCGATCTAAACGGAAATCTCTATAAATCCACGGACACGGGGACCCAGCCGGTCACATGGTGGGCGGCTGGGCCTGCGGTGAAACCTATTAGTGGCGGTGACTTGTCGCAGGTGTACCCGCAACTCACCCAGGCGTCGCTCAACCAGCCTTTGGACCCGAGCACCCTTGCGCAGTTGACCAACCAAACATGGCAACAGGCGGCGCAACAGCCCGACTATCAAGGCTTGCCGTATTCGGTCACGCAGCCGGTCAGCCCGCAGGATGTGCAGCCGTGGGCGTTGTCGAATCCTGGTGATATGCCGAACGTTGGCGATCTTTTCACCCCTGCTGCGGCCCCCGGTACGTCGACAGTGACGATCAGCCCAACGGTCCAGCCTGGGCAAGCGTCGTCGCCAAATCCAAGCAGTAGCCCTACGACGAGCGCTGGTAACGACGTGAATGTCGTCAACACGCCGAACGTCAATGTGGTGAACAAGGTGTCGGTCGACCTTGGTAGCGATCCGGGCGTCCAGTCGCCAGCGCTTGAGGCGACGCCAACGATTTCGATGATCCTGTCGCCGCTTCTGAACCTGTTACCCGACCTGAGGCATTGGGCGGTGCCAGCCCACAGTTCGGTTTGTCCGGAGCCGTCGTTTACTGCCTTTGGTCATTCGTTCACGCTGACCACGCAATGCGACTTGGCGGAGTCGAACCGTACGGCTATCTACACAGCGTTCGCCGCGATGTTCACGCTCGCGGCGCTGTTCGTCGTACTGCGGGCTTAAGGAGTCCCTATGTTTGCGATTCTGGTATCTGCCGCGAACGTTGCACTTGGCTTCCTGGTGCGCTCCGTGATCGCGAAGTTCTTGCTGTACTTCGGCCTTTACTTCTTCGTCACCGAGGCCGTGTCTCTATTGCAGTCGGCGAACATCTTGCCATCGGCGGCGTCGCTCGCGGGCGCATTTGGTTCGATCGGTAGCGACGTGTGGTACTTCCTTGACCTGTGTGCGTTCAGCTACGGTGCGCCGCTGTTGGTGTCGGCCTACGTGACTCGATTCATCATCCGGCGATTGCCGATCATCGGGTGAAACATGGCGATCAATGCCTATTGCGGCGTCATGGGCTCGGGCAAGTCGTACGAGGTGGTGCAAGGCCCGCTGCTCGATGCGATTGCCAATGGACGCCGCGTCGTTACGAACGTGGACGGCATCAACGAGGACCGCATTTACGATTACCTTCTTCGCAAGGGGCGCGGAGAGCGATCAAAGTTTGGGGCAGTAGTGCATGTCCGCACGGAGGACATACCGAAGGCTGGCTTCTTTCCGATCGAGCGCGAGTCGTCGGACGGAGCGTCGATCACGCCTGGTTTCGTCCAGCCCGGCGATCTGTTGGTAGTTGATGAGGCGTGGAAGCTATGGGCATCGGACAAGAAGATTTCCGACGAGCACATGGCCTTCTTTCGGATGCATAGGCACTTTACGCATCAGCAGACCGGCGTTGCGTGCGATGTAGTGCTCATGATTCAGGGCATCGGCGATCTTCACCGCAAGCTCAAGGAGGTCGTTGAGCTGTCGTTCCGCATGCACAAGCTCAAATCGCTGGGTCTGTCATCGGGCTATCGAGTCGAGCAGTACGAAGGCTGGAAACAAAACGGCAAGACGCGAGTAGGAACGTATGTCCGCAAGTACAGCAAAGAGATTTTCCCGCTGTACAAGAGCTATGCCGGTGTCGGCGGCAACGAGGCGGTGGTGGACAAGCGTCAGAACGTTCTCAGAAATAAGCGGCTGTGGCTCGTGGTTGCCGTTATGGCTGTGATGCCGATCGTTTCGTTGCGCTTTCTCTGGTCGTTTTTTCATCGCGCGTCACATGGAACGACGGCGGTCGATTCCACCTCGACAGCAACTGCCCACGCGCCGGTATCGTCACCATCGTCGGAACCCGCCGGTGTCGCGGTGAAGCCATCGTTTTCGGAACGTTGGCGCATCGTTGGCAGCTACACCGCACCGGGCCGTTCGTGGGTTGTGCTGGCAGACAACGCTGGGCAACTGCGCATGGAAAGTCCCTCGATGTTCCAAAACACTGGGGTCGTACGCGTTGGCACTGTCGATGGAGAGCGTGTGTCAACGTTTTCTGGCGAGAAGCCCGGTGCAAACAGCGTTGGCCCCGTACTTGGCGGAGCGGCGAAATGAGACGGGCTGCCCTTGTCATGCTTTTAGTGCCCTGCTTGGCTAGTGCCGCTGGCTCGTCCGTCCCAGCGGCGACACTAAATTTGCCGCCGCTGCCGACGTTTGCGTCGGGGTCATCGCTGGGCGCGGTACCGGCTGCTCCGCTGGCCGCGCCTCCGGTTGTACCGCTAAAGATGGGTAACGCGAAGTCCGTGGATCTTCGCTTCGTGAACGTCGCGCAGGTGATCGACCTTGTGTATGCCGACATGCTCCAGTCGCAGTACGTAATCGCCCCCGAGGTGCTGGCCGATACGCGCATGGTGTCGTTCCGGTTCGACCGCTCCAAAGGCGATATTCGCGGAGAACTGAGCGATTTCCTGGCGTCCCTCGGGTTTGGGGTGGTGACGAGAAACGGTGTTGACTATGTGTTCAAGCGCAAGGATGACGAGCAGAAGGAGTTGGACAAGCAAGTGTTCGTGTACGTACCAAAGTATCGGACGGCGGACTATCTAGCGCGGCTCGTTCAGCCGCTTTTCGATGGAAAGTTCACGATGAATCGCACCGTGGCCGCGCCTTCCGGTGCTCGCTCACGTTCGGATGCACCGCCAACGTCGGCCGCAGCAATGGTCGATCAGTCGTCGGACACTTTGGTATTTGTCGGCTCGACCAAAGAAATCGCGCTGCTCAAGTCCGTGTTGCCCGAGGTCGACACGAAAACTGGTGAGGTAGCGATCCGCGCGTGGGTGTATGAGGTGTCGACCGAGAACGATCGCACAACGGGGTTTCAGCTCGCGGCTGGCATCTTAGGCGGGCGATTCGGCATATCCCTCGGTAGCGGCACGGTGGACCAGAGCGCTAACGCCCTTCGATTGCATACCAGCTTCCTTGACGCGGCGATCGCAGCGCTGGATTCGGACAGCCGTTTTCATGTCGTGACTTCCGCAAACCTGCGTGTCGAGTCCGGCAAGCATGGGCGTTTGAATGTCGGGCAATCCGTGCCGGTGATCGGCTCGGTGTCGTATCCGAGCACGAGCGCTGCGCCTGTGCAGGCGGTAACGTACGAGGACGCTGGTGTGATTTTCGACGTCGCTCCAAGCGTTAAGGATGACGTGATCGACACCGACGTGACTGTCGAGATTTCGGACTTCCAGAAGACCAGTACTGGCGTCAATAACTCGCCGACAAAGAACACGCGGAAGTCGGAGACAAGCATGGCGCTTCATGACGGCGAAGTTGTAGTAATGGGCGGACTGAGCCAAGACAAAGACTCGATCGTAACCAGCGGTATTCGCTGGCTCCCGTCGTTTATGGACGGGCGCAACGTATCGGGCTCGCGCTCGGACATCGTGCTTGTCTTGCAGGTATCGCGGATTTAGGCGCGCAAGTCCACCGCGCGTGCGACCGCCTGCCCGCAGCGTTAGCGAGGACAGCCGGGCGCGCGCAGCGCGCCTAGATTTATATCAGGGACACTTAACGGAAGAGGAGCGGAACACAGCACCACAGGCGTACGGCATAACCGCCGAGGAAAAGAAAAAGCCCCGACCGTTGCAGCGGTTCGAGGCTTTGCACAACAGCATTACAAGGACAGTTGCAATGCACGACGACAGTATAGGCGATTTCGCGAGCTTCCGAAGAGAGTGGGTCATCCGTGGACGGAACTTCGGCGACGGTCAGGTTGAGGTCACGGCCACTCGGTTCGATCGGTACATGGGCGCTCTGGCTCTCAGCGCATTTCCACGTGCGAAGCGGGGTGAGTCAGAAAACACGGAGCAAAACCAGATGGATGCCGCGAAGCGGGCCAAGAAGCAGGTCCGTCTTCGATGCAAGGCGATCGGCGCAGATCGAATGATCACGCTTACTTATCGCGAGAACATGGTGGACAAAATGCGATTGAAGAAGGACTACGATGCACTTCGCCGACGGCTCGGCAAGTTGGGAAATTTTCACTACGTCGCGGTCGCAGAGCGGCAAAAGCGCGGTGCATGGCACCTTCATGTCGCAGTCAAGGGGCGCCAGAACTATCGTGTCCTGCGAGCAATCTGGCGCAGCATTGTCGGCCACGACAACGGCAACATCGACGTTCGGAATCCGTTCAAGGAAAAAGGGCTACGGCACAAGCTAGCGTCGTATCTGTGCAAGTACATGACGAAGGACTTTGCAGAGCACGCGATTAACGAGAAGCGGTACTGGACCAGTAGGGGGATCGTCGTGCCCGAGGAACAGCCAATCGACCATCTGTTGGAAAACAACCCTGTTGAGGCGATCAAGCGCGTGTTCGATGCGGCACTCAAGGTCGGTTCCTCGCTGGATCGTTGCCAAACATACTGGAATGAGGCGTTGGGGTGCTTTTGGTTATCAACTCGGGAGGCCTGAACGTGGTGGACATGTTTCTGTCTCCGGTCGAGCTGGCGGTGCTTACCGGTCGAAAGGTCAAGTCTAAGCAAGTCGAGGCGCTTCGAAGAATGGGGGTGCCGTTCTTTGTCAACGCCTGCGGTCGCGCCGTCGTTACTCGTGCTGTCGTCGAGGGTCGTGCGCAGCTCGAGCGTGGCACGCCAACTGGTGCGCGTTCGCATTGGAATCCCGCAGTCCTGGGAGGGTGAGAGATGGGACGCAAGCCGACGAAGAATCTGCATTTGCCGCCGAGAATGCGGATCAAGAAGACTTTGCGCGGGAAGACGTACTACTACTACGACATGGGCGGCAAGCCGCGTCGATGGAAAGCGCTTGGCGGCGATTTTGTGGAGGCATTGCGTCTATACGTTGACTTGGAGCAGTGCAGCGGCACGGCGGGTGCCCTCGTAACGTTTCGCCACGTAGCGCAACGCTACCTGGCAGAAGTGTTGCCGAGCAAGGCCGCTGAAACACGACGGACCAATGTCTTGCAGCTAGAGAAGCTGTACTCCTTCTTCGACTCTCCACCCGCGCCTTTGGATGCGATCAAACCTATCCATATTCGAAAGTATCTGGACTGGCGGAAAGCATCGCCAGTTGCGGCCAACCGTGAAATTGCCTTGTTTTCTCACATCTTCAATAAGGCTAGAGAGTGGGGCGCAACCGACCGGCCCAACCCGTGCGTCGGTGTGCGTAAGCATCGAGAATCAGGCCGCGACGTGTACGTGGGCGATGACGCATACAAAGCAGTTTGGGAAAAGGCCGATACACCGTTACGAGAGGCGATGGATCTTGCGTACCTAACCGGACAACGGCCGGCAGACGTGTTGAAGATGGACGAGCGCGACGTTCGAGACGGTGTTGTTTCGGTTAAGCAAAACAAGACGGGGACGCGGCTTCGGATCGAGGTCGTTGGAGAGCTTGCACAGCTCCTCGATCGGTTGGTACGGAGGAAAGCGACGCATAACCCGCGCTCGACGCGTCTGATTGTTGACGAGCACGGAAGGCCGCTGGGACGTGCAGCGTTACGGTTCCGGTTCGACCGGGCTCGTGAAGAGGCAGGTATTGCGAAAGACGACTTTCAGTTTCGCGATTTGCGGGCAAAAGCAGGTACCGACAAGGAGAGCGTCAGTGACCTAAGGGGGGCACAGTCGCTGCTCGGACATGGAAGCGTCTCGATGACCGAGCACTATGTTCGGAAGCGCGGGAAAACGGCAACTCCTACACGATAGGCGTTTCGCCTCAACGACTCAAAACGGAATATCGTCCACCTCAAAACGGAAAGGACCATCATATCGATATAATTTAAGCAGCACCTCTTTCACTTGTTTTTTAGCGCGATCACTCTTATTGAGAATGTCGACAGCCGCGTCGGGCGCATCAACCCCGACGATTGCGCAATCATCACTCTCATTAAAGCTCAAAGTAATCTTTTCAACATCGATTTCATGCCCCATTCCAATTCTCACCTCCCAACGAAGCTCCCACCCAGCAGCATTTATGAAATCCTTCAAGAACACCTTTCGCCGATAATAATCTTTGAGCACTCCATCATAGAAACTACTGCAAGTCTCCGACAGCATTTTCGTATTCGCCGCATGGAGCCGTCCATAATCCTCTAGCAGAGCAGGAAAAGCGCCAACCCGAGAAAATATTATTCTCGAAAAAATTTCACGCTTTTTTATTATGTAACGAGCAATATAATGCTCATATTCTACAGATGAGGCCTTTATACCTTGATCTGAGAAATTCAACTTAACCAGATCAGTATCGATAACCGAGACAAGATTGAATTGATAAACACAGGGCGTAGTTTTTCGAACACCAAGCGAATCTATTTCATACGCCTGAGCCTTCATCAAAGACGTAATTGACGAAAAAATTTGCTTATCGTTATCTGGAGCCCCGGACGACTTTCTCATTTCTTGGAAAGCAAAGATATCTGACGTTGGCTCAGATAAAACTTCTTTTACCCCCAGGCCTCTGACGCGATCATGGTAGACTTTCTCCCACTTAGCAATAGGCTGCATCATGTATTTCAATGCCCTGTCGTTGGTCCAGGCATGCACCGGCGTGAGATTATTGTTCGGCGAGGCACGATCCAGATTACGCGAAAGGACAGCCCACGCATTCATATCGTTTTTCTTGCAGCTAACCACCAATACCGTATAAACGTCGAAGTTCGAAGTGTGAGTAACCTTATAAGCCACAATATCGATCTCGCGGACGTTCTCTTCTAAGTCGTCGATATAGAACTTATTGCTGATATAGGACCAACCAGCCTCTCTCAGCATACGGGCAGTCTCATATTCCAGCGGAAAGCCCGTCTTCAGAATCTCCGCTTCATATTTCGCACAATCGTTGGCTTCGACTGCATTATGCTTAGATTTCATAGTATTGCCGTGGACATTTCGTCACCCGATTAATCCGCATCGATAAAAAACGCAACCTGCCCGGTTGTTGCCGTCAAATAAACTTGCAACGGCACTATTTTTGCGAGTGCATATCGCACAGAGTCACGATGGCTAACGAAACAAAGAATTGCGCCGATTGCACCGACAATACATTCGATCCACGATATATTTAAAATTGCAATCTTAAAATGGCACAACGCCACCAAATATGCGGACGTATAGACAAGGACAGCCGGTATAGAAAAAAGCACTTCACACAAGAGACGCTTTGCGTAATACCTTTTCATCCTTTTTTCGAGCTCCGCTGCAATTGATTCGCGCAACGGCGCCCGCTCATCTTTATCTAGGTCTGTTATCGCGCTGGTGGCAGCACCTATCCAGTGCTCAAGTTTGCCCGATATCCTGCTAGATTTGAATGAATGACGGAGAGCCGCCTTTATAACGCGGGCATTGAGCAGAGCGAGAAAGAAGCACGCGCCGATGTTCAAAATATCAACAGTCCAGAACATGCCACTATCTGGACCAAACATGTTCCTTATGCCAAGATTGGTAAGCGCATCGAATGCCGATCGAGCATGTTGTTCGCTCATCCGTTTCACGACAACAGCAGTCACAAATACGAATCCCACCTGACTCATCGGGATGATGTTCAGGACCAGTTCTAGGCATTGCTCCTTCACCTTATCGAGAGTATTCTCAGCCATCACCAACGATCTTCACGAACTGAATATCGCCCGCCATCGGATCAAAGGAGTCGTATTCGATAATGGGGCACGCAACGATAGTCATCTCATCACGATCCATGTAGGGAACAAGATCGGAGTAATCATCTTCACTCTGAATAAATATATTCAAATCCCGATCGTTTTCCGCATTTATGAACTTCCCCCGAAAATTTGCCCTCTGATTATGCCCTCTATCGAGCGCGCGAAGCTTGCCACGATAAATGACTGGATTCCCCAATTGTCGTTGACCGATCACCTTCTTGAATGCCACGGCTTCACGCTTGGTGAAAACAAACGTCTCCGTTCGTTCATGGTAGCTAGGCTTCAACGCCAACTTCAGAATCGCCTCACCGTCCTTTCTCACAGGACTCAGCATTTGATCGATATTTTTGTTGATCGACTTGTCGCCATACGCACGTGTTGCTAGTTGGTCAGGCGTCTCAAGAAATTCTTGAAACGGCTGCGGAATCAAAATTTCATTTTCGATCTGATTTTTTCGAGCTTCTATTTGCCGGTTGATTGCAAAGATCTCTTGCTCGCCTCCCTCAACCGCTTGCCGGTAGGGGTCTGAGATGGCTTCTCTGAGTCGCTTAACAATTGCCGCCCCCTGTGCCGAGAGGAATTCGATGACGTAGCTACCTTCCTCGGGGTCGCCGACGAGGAAGTCGGCAGCGTCATAAAAGGCAATTGGCAGGCGGGCGTGCTTCCAGACGTTCCCGTACCTCACATCGAGGTAGGCTCGATCAACGGCGGCCTGTATCGAAACCATAGACCGGCCGAGAACACGGAGCGAGACTTGGTGGCGCTCGCGCACGAGCGAGCCGTCAAGCGTAAGTTGGATCGTGGCAGACATTGCGTTGTAGGTATTGTTGGAGCGATTGAACCGTCCCCGGTCGCCATGCCTACCCCCGTCCGACCGGAGCGAAACGGCTTTCGGAAAATTCCGAAGTGCCGCCGTGCTGGCAATTGTAGAACAAACGAGTATTTGTAGAACAAAAAAAAGCGGACCCCATCTCTGGGATCCGCTTCGGTATTGGTGCCGGCTGCAGGACTCGAACCCGCCACCTGATGATTACAAATCAACTGCTCTACCAGATGAGCTAAGCCGGCGTGAGTCGGCGATTCTACTTCATTTCACGACTTTGAGGTGGCCTTTACCGCCGCCGCCTTTGCCGCCGTCGTCATCGGTGCGCGGACGCCCGCCCTCGCCCGTCGGCTCGGGCGCACGCGAGCCGCTGTCGCGCGAAAGCGGATCGGCTTGCGCCTCGTCCGTCTCCAGCACTTCGCTGCTCGCCACCGGCCCGCTTTGCGCTGCACCCGTCGCGGGCTCGACCGGAAACGCCATGCCCTGCCCGTTCTCGCGCGCATAGATCGCCAGCACATTCGCTACCTGCACTTCGATCTTATGCACCTTGCCCGAGAACCGCGCACTGAACTCGATCCACTCGTTGCCCATCTGCAGTTGGCTCGTCGCCTCGAAGCTGATGTTCAGCACGATCTCGTCGTTGTGCACGAACTGACGCGGCACACGTGTCTGGTTGTCCACGCGCACCGCGATGTGCGGCGTATAACCGTTGTCCGTGCACCACTCGTACAACGCACGCAGCAGATAAGGCTTAGTCGAAATTTCTTGCATCAACTGTCCTCATACGAGGCCCGGCGCGCCGCCCGCGTACCCTAACGAAACGATACGAACGCGAGCGGCCCAACCGGACTCGATTTAGCGGCGCATGACCTTTTCCGAGGGCGTCAGCGCCTCGATATACGCCGGCCGGCTGAAGATACGCTCGGCGTACTTCATCAGCGGCGCGGCATTCTTCGACAACTCGATGCCATAGTGATCGAGACGCCACAAGAGCGGCGCGATCGCCACGTCGAGCATCGAGAACTCTTCGCCGAGCATGTACTTGTTCTTCAAGAAGATCGGCGCCAATTGCGTCAAGCGATCGCGAATCGCCAAACGCGCCTTCTCGTGATTCTTCTCCGCGGCCTTGCCCTTCTCGTTCTCGAGCGTGCCGACGTGAACGAACAGTTCCTTCTCGAAGTTCAGCAGGAACAAACGCGCACGCGCACGCTGAACCGGGTCGGCCGGCATCAGTTGCGGATGCGGGAAGCGTTCGTCGATGTACTCGTTGATGATGTTCGATTCGTACAAGATCAGATCGCGCTCGACCAAAATCGGCACCTGACCGTACGGATTCATCACGGCGATGTCTTCCGGCTTGTTGAACAGGTCGACGTCGCGGATCTCGAAGTCCATGCCCTTTTCGAACAACACCAGCCGGCAACGCTGGGAAAACGGGCAAGTTGTGCCGGAATACAAAACCATCATGTCTAAAGTTTCCTCAAAAAGCTGAAGGGCCAGCGCGCCGGAGCGCCCGCTCGTTAAGCGGGCGCTCCCTTGCGCCGGCCCCACACCGTGTCACGGCGTGTTTATTGGACGTCTTTCCAGTAAGCCGCGTTGAGCCGCCAGGCGAAAAACGTCAGGACGCCCAGGAAGATCAGCACGAACACGCCAAGCTGGCGGCGCGTCTGCTGGGTCGGCTCGGACATCCAAGTTAGGTACGCGACCAGATCCGCCACGGCAGAATCATAATCTACCCGGGACATCGTCCCCGGTTTTACGGTTTCGAAGCGCTGAAACTCATGCGTCGTCTGCCCCGTCTCCGGGTCCTTCACGTCGTCGAACTTGGCCGTACGCACACCCTGCAATTGCCACAGCACATTCGGCATCCCGACGTTAGGAAACACCATGTTGTTCCAGCCCGTCGGCCGCGTATCGTCGCGATAAAAGCTGCGCAAATACGTATACAGCCAGTCGCTCCCGCGCGCCCTCGCCTCCACCGACAAATCCGGCGGCGTCACGCCGAACCAAGTCTTCGCGTCGTCCGGGCGCATCGCCACCGACATCGTATTACCTACTTTGTCGGTGGTGAACAGCAGGTTCTGCTCGATTTCCTTCTGGGAGATGCCGATCTGCTCCAGCGCGCTGTACCGCACGAGATTCGCGCTATGGCAGTTCAAGCAATAGTTTACAAACAATTGGGCGCCATGCTGCAACGACGCGATGTCATGCATGTTATTAGGCGCACGATCGAGCGCGAAACCCTCTTCCGCCTGGGCCGGCCCCATCGCCACCGCCAACGTCAGCGCCACGCTCGCACCGCCGATCCGCGCAAGCTTCCTCAGCCATGTTTTCATATCGTGTTGTCCTCGCTCGCGGTTAATGGGGCTTGTACCGGACACGCTCGGGCGGCTCTTTGAACGTCCCCAGTCGAGTCCAGAACGGCATGCCCAGGAAAAACGCGAAGTAGATCACCGCGCAAATCTGAGCAATCAGCGTCGCCGCCGGCGAAGGCGGCTTTGTCCCCAAAAACGCCAGCGTCAAGAATGCCAGCACGAAGATCCCATACAGCACCTTGTGGAAGAAAGGCCTGTAGCGGATCGATTTCACCGGGCTGCGGTCGAGCCACGGCAAGAAAAACAGCGATATCACCGCCGAGCCCATCACGACGACGCCCCAGAACTTCGCTTCGGTGACCGCCATGAACGCAATCAGCAACACGGACAAGACGGGCAAACCGATTCGCCACTTGCCACGGGCGCGGGCCAGCGCCAGCAACCCCAGCAAACCGACCGCGATCATCAGCACGATCTTGAACGGGTCGGTGGTGGCGCGCAGCATCGCGTAGAACGCCGTGAAGTACCACACGGGCGCGATTTCGGGCGGTGTCTGCAGCGGGTTGGCCGGGATGAAGTTGTTCTGTTCGAGGAAGTACCCGCCCATTTCAGGCGCGAAGAACAGGATCGCGGCGAACACCATCAAGAACACGCACACGCCCATGAAATCGTGCACCGAGTAGTACGGATGGAACGGAATGCCGTCGAGCGGCTTGCCGTTCGGGTCCTTCTTGGCCTTGATTTCGATACCGTCGGGATTGTTCGATCCCACTTCGTGCAGCGCGATCAAATGCACGAAGACGAGGCCGACCAGCACGAGCGGGATGGCGATCACGTGGAACGCGAAGAATCGATTGAGCGTGATGTCCGAGACCACGTAGTCGCCGCGAATCCACAGCGACAGATCCGGGCCGACGAACGGAATCGCCGAGAACAGATTCACGATCACCTGGGCGCCCCAGTACGACATCTGCCCCCACGGCAACAGGTAGCCGAAGAACGCTTCGGCCATCAAGCACAGGAAAATCGCGCACCCGAAAATCCAAACGAGTTCGCGCGGCTTGCGATACGAGCCGTACATGAGGCCGCGGAACATATGCAGATAGACGACGACGAAAAACATCGACGCGCCCGTGGAATGCATGTACCGAATGAGCCAGCCCCACGGCACCTCGCGCATGATGTATTCGACCGATGCGAACGCGAGTTGCGAGTCGGGCTTGTAGTTCATCGTCAGGAAGATGCCCGTGACGATTTGGTTCACGAGCACGAGCAGCGCCAGCGAACCGAAGAAGTACCAAAAGTTGAAGTTCTTCGGAGCGTAGTACTCCGACAGATGCGCCTTCCACGTCGACGTCATCGGGAAGCGCCGGTCGATCCAGCCGGCTAGCCCCGTCGTTTCCACCTGCTTTTCCGTTGTCGCCATTACGCCTCTCCTTCTTCGTCTTTGCCGATCACGATCGTCGTCGGCGACGTGAACATGTAGCGGGGAACGTCGAGGTTCTGCGGCGCGGGCTTGTCCTTGAAGACGCGGCCGTCGAGATCGTAGGTGGAACCGTGGCAGGGGCACAGGAAGCCGCCGGGCCAGTTGTCGGGAAGGTTGGCTTGAGGGCCCGGGGTGAAACGCGGCGTCGGGGTGCAGCCCAAGTGCGTACAGACCGCTACGACGACGAGAATGTTCTGATGATCCTCGCGCGAGCGAAACTCGTTCTGGCAGTACTTCGGCATCGGCATCGAGAACGGATTCTTCGAGTTCGGATCGACGACGTCGGGGTCTGCCTTCTTCACGTCGGCCATCATGTCCGGCGTGCGGTTCAAAATCCAAACGGGTTTGCCGCGCCAGGCCACCGTCATCAACTGACCAGGCTGCAAACCGCTGATATCCACTTGGACCGGCGCGCCGGCCGCTTTAGCTTTCGCCGATGGCTCTAAGGAGTCCACGAAAGGTACTACCGCGGCAACTCCTCCTACGCCGCCCATTACGGTCGTCGCAATCAGCCAGGTACGGCGGCTGCCGTCGACGCGTTCCTCTTCTTTATCTCGCATCACACGCCCCACTTCTAAGTTGGATTTTTCCGTCACCGCTTTTTGCCACCGGCGCTAGTTTGCGCGAATGGAGTCGGCATTTACAAGAGCCGTCCGACAAAAACTGTGCGAAGCGTTGATTCTTAAGGGTTTCCCCGCATCGGAAAGCCGAATTTCCGCGTCGTTTCCCCGGTAAGCATTTCATTTATCGGCATGCTTATTGCGCAACCCATGATCCACGTCATTCAAAATGCAAAAACGGGCCGCGCAATTGCCGCGCCTTTTCCGCCAATTGCGGCACTGCGTCACACCGGATTATCGATATCGATAAATAGATGCTCAATGTCGAAGCGCTCGGACAGGTGGTTGCCCAGCGCCTGGACACCATATCGCTCGGTCGCATGATGCCCTGCAGCAAGATAGGCCACGCCGCTTTCGGCCGCGATATGCGTCGTCTGTTCGGAGATCTCGCCGGTCAGGTAGACGTCCGCGCCCGCGTCGATCGCGGCCTCGAACCAGCCCTGCGCGCCGCCCGTGCACCAAGCGATACGGCGCAACTCGGCATCCGGATCGCCGAGCAAGAGCGGCGTGCGCCCCAGCGTGTGCTCCACCTGGGCGGCGAAGTGCGCGAGCGTGACCGGCATCGGCAGCGTCGTCATCCAGCCGAGCGAATCCGGCCCGAAACGCGCGTCGCCGATCAGTCCGAGACGCGCCCCGAGCTGCGCGTTGTTGCCCACTTCGGGATGATCGTCGAGCGGCAGGTGATAGGCGAACAGGTTGATCTCGTGGTCGATCAGCTGTTTGATCCGCCGATACTTGCGGGCGGTGATCTGCGGCGCTTCGTTGCGCCAGAAATAGCCGTGGTGAACGAGCACGGCGTCGGCGCCCCAATCCGTTGCCGCCTGCAGAAACGCGAGCGACGCGGTGACGCCCGTCGCGATCTTTTCGATGCGCCGCCGGCCCTCCACTTGCAAGCCATTCGGGCTGTAGTCCTTGAACCGACCAATGTCGAGCATGTCGTTCAAGTACAATTCAAGTTCGATCCGATCCATAGAAACCTCGATTCTTCAAATGCTTAGACGCTTCTGGTTGCTTTTCGCCCAAGCGGTGACGGTTCTGCTCGCGGTCCTGTTCATCGTGGTGACGCTCAAGCCGCAATGGCTGCAGCATCAGGGGCAGTTCGGCAAACAGCTTGCCTCTCCGATCGTCGCGCTGCGCGAAGTCGCGCCGGGCGCTGGTTCGGGGCCGCCCCCCACTTCGTACGCCGACGCGGCGCAAAAAGCCATGCCGGCCGTCGTCAACGTGTTCTCCGGCAAGGCCGGCGCGACGCCGCCCAACCCGCACGCGAAAGATCCGCTCTTCCGGTATTTCTTCGGCAATCCTAAGAATCAGCAACAAGGACAGCAGCCCGAGGACGAAACCGCGACGAACCTCGGCTCGGGTGTGATCGTAAGCCCAGAGGGCTACATTCTAACGAACGAACACGTCGTGGACGGGGCGGACGAAATCGAGGTCGCGCTGGCCGACGGCCGCCGCACGAATGCGAAGGTCATCGGCGTCGATCCGGAAACGGATCTGGCGGTGCTTAAAATCAACATCAAGAGCCTGCCTTCGATCACGCTGGGGCGGATGGATCAAGTGCGCGTGGGCGATATCGTGCTCGCTATCGGCAACCCGTTCGGCGTCGGTCAAACGGTCACGATGGGCATCATCAGCGCGCTGGGACGCAACCACCTAGGCATCAATACGTTCGAAAACTTCATCCAGACCGACGCGCCGATCAACCCCGGCAATTCGGGCGGCGCGCTCGTCGACGTGAACGGCAATCTGCTCGGGATCAATACCGCGATCTATTCGCGCTCGGGCGGCTCGCTCGGCATCGGCTTCGCGATTCCGGTCTCGACGGCGCGCAGCGTCCTTGAAAGCATCATTACGACGGGCTCGGTCACGCGCGGCTGGATCGGCGTCGAGCCGCAAGACATCACCCCGGCGATCGCGCAGTCGTTCGGGCTCGAGCAGCGCGGTACGATCGTCGCGGGCGTATTGCAGGGCGGCCCGGCCGACAAGGCCGGCATCAAACCCGGCGACGTCCTGCTCGACGTGAACGGCGAAGACATCACGGATACGACGCGGCTTCTGAACGTCATCGCGCAGATCAAGCCCGGCACTCAGGCCAAGGTCACGCTGATGCGCAAGAAGAAGGAAATGGACGTCGTCGTGACGATCGGCAAGCGTCCGCCGCCGCCGAAGCAGCCCGACAACAATCAAGACGACGGCGGCGACGCGCCGCAGCAGGAATAAGCGGTGCCCCGGCGCGCCCGTGAGCGCGATGCGCCGCCGGGCGCCCGTAGCTAGGCTTTAACCGGCCGCGCCCTCTTCCTCGACCACGGGACCGTCCTTGCCCACGATCAGCCGCGCCGCGATGATTCCGGCTTCGTAAAGGATGATCAGCGGCAAGGCGAGAATGAGCTGCGAGAAGACGTCGGGCGGCGTGACGACGGCCGCTACGATGAACGCCCCGACGACGATGTACGGCCGAATGCTGCGCAGCTTCTTGAGCGTCACCACGCCCATGCGCACGAGCAAGACCACGATGATCGGCACCTCGAATGTCACGCCGAACGCGAGAAACATCGACAGCACGAAACTCAAGTAGTTATCGATGTCGGTCGACATTTGCACGTCGAGCGGCGCGTTGTAGTGCGCCATGACGCGGAAGATCGTCGGGAACACGACGAAATACGCGAACGCCATCCCACACAGAAAGAGGAAGTAGCTGCTGCCGACGAGCGGCGCGACGAGCTTCTTCTCGTGCTGATAGAGCCCCGGCGCGACGAACGCCCAAATTTGATAGAGCACGATCGGCAAGGCGATCACGAGCGCGACCAGCATCGTCACCTTCACGGGGACGAAAAACGAACCGGTCACGTCGGTGACGATCATGCGCCCGCCTTTCGGCAAGTTCTCCATCAATGGGCGCGCAAGCAGCTTGAAGATGTCGGTCGCCCAATAGACGAGCCCGAGAAAAACGACGATGACGGCGGCGCCCGCCTTGATGATACGGTCGCGCAACTCGACGAGATGCGAGATGAACGACTCTTCCGCGCCGTCGTCCTGCTTGTGTTGGGGGTCGCTCACACCGGCCCTCTTAAGGAGATCGACGCGCGTGGCGTCGAAAGATAGAGAGTGGGAAGCCGTCGATGAACAGCGCCGAACACAGCACTTTCATGGACGACGTCAAAGAAAACGCCGCTGCTTGCGCAGGCTGGCGGGCGTATGCCGTGCCACGCGGGCGGCGCCCGATTGCACGTGCGTGCGACGCCCCACGGAGCGCTTGTACCACACGGGCGCGGCCGAACGCTTGGTGCGCCAACTCACGCGTTTGACCATCGGGGGGGCCGTGGTGCGCCATGGCGAGCTCGACCCCGCCGATGCGCCGCTCCCGCCTGACGCCGCGTCTTCGGCCGCCGAGCCGGCGATGCTCGGCGAGACCGACGTACCGGCCCTAAACGCGTCGTTCAATTCGGCCTCATGCTTGCGCAAATTGTCGTGGATCGAATTCTCGACGTTGCGCGCGGCCGATTCGAAATCGGTCTTCATACGACGCAATTCGTCGAGTTCGATCTCTCGCGTGACTTCCGCCTTGACGTCGTTGATGTAACGCTGAGCGCGACCGAACAGCGCGCCCGCCGTACGGGCGACGCGCGGTAGGCGTTCTGGGCCGAGCACGACCAGCGCCACCACGCCGATCAGCGCCATCTTCGTGAGTCCGAGATCGAGCATGGAGGTGGCCTAGTCGTCCGTTAGCGGTAATCGTTCGAACGCGACTTTTCCTTGGCATCGACGTCGATCGTATTGGAGCGCGGCAACTCACGCCGCTCGGCGTCGTTCGAGCCGGGCGCGGCCGGCGCATCGGCGTCCTTCATGCCCTCTTTGAAGCCTTTGACCGCGCTGCCGAGGTCGCTGCCGATACTGCGCAGGCGTTTCGTGCCGAACACGAGTGCCACGATCAGAAGCACGATCAACCAGTGCCAAATGCTGAATGAACCCATGAGAATCTCCAGAGCCTCGCCGAAGCGCTATGCAACGGCAAAAATACCGGCCTTGCGACCGTAATTGGAGCACGAACGCTCCCTGTCGATCGATGCGGCAGCGGGGCGCAGCGCGCTTATCCCATCCGCTTCCACGGACGCGGACCGGCAAGGATATGCGCATGCAAGTGATAGACCTCTTGCCCGCCGCCCGGCCCCGTATTGATGACCGTGCGAAACCCCGTGTCGCCGCCGGTGTAGGCGCAACCGAGCTCATCGGCCAGCCGCGCCACCAGAACCATCATCTTACCAAGCAGCGGAGCATCGCTTTCGGTGCAATTGGACAGGGTTTCCACATGTTTTCGGGGAATGACGAGCACATGCGTGTCCGCCGCCGGATGGATGTCCTTGAACGCGACGAAGTCTTCGTCCTCGTGAACCTTCGTGCTCGGGATCTGGCCCGAGGCAATCTTGCAAAAAATGCAGTTGTCGTGACTCATGCTTTTCCTGTTGACGAAGCGAATGCGCGGCGTGCGTCAAAACCACGCACGCGGCTCGAGCGGCTTGTTCTCGTACAAGTACAGCCAGCCCTTCACGATACGGTACAGCATCCAAATCGAGATGGCCGCGAGCACCGGGATGCCGATGATGACGAATACGAGCACGCCACCGATCGCATAGCCGACGAGCGCGATCCAAAACGAGCGAATCAGCCAAGTGATATGCGCTTCATACGGCGTGCCCGCCGCGTCGTCCCGCTTCAAGTAGGCCAGGATGATCGCGACGATGATCGATATGCCGCCCGTGAACCAATGCAAGGCGAACAGCCCATACAGGATATGCGTGAGCGTGCGCAGATCCCGCCCCGCCTCGGGGCTGGGGTAAAGGACGGGGCTATCCGGTCGTTGGTTCATCCGCTCTCTCCTTGCGACTCGAGCTCGAGGCGTCTTGGCTCAGCCGCCGTTTTCCTCGCGCTCACGGCGCTTGCGCATCGCTTTTTCCTCGATGCCCGACAGCCCTTCGCGCCGTTCGAGTTCGGCAATCACGTCGGCGGGGCTCAGATCGTAGTGCGACAGCATGACGAGGCAGTGAAACCATAGATCGGCCACTTCGCCGACGAGCGCCGACGGCGCGCCGCCTTGGCGCACGTCCTTCGCGGCGAGCACGACTTCCGTCGCCTCTTCGCCGATCTTCTTCAGGACCGCGTCATCGCCCTTGTGAAACAGACGCGAGACGTACGAGACTTCGGGGTCGCCGCCCTTGCGGCCGTCGATCACGGCAGCCAAGCGCAGCAGCGTGTCTTGCGTCGTCGCGGCGGCGGTGCCCGCGGCCGTCGTTTGCGTAGATTGCGTCATCGGTAGATCTGTTCAGGGTCTTTCAGCACGGGATCGACGGCCACCCATTCGCCTTCGTCCACCGTGCCTTCGAATTTCTGGAAAAAACAAGAGTGGCGCCCGGTATGGCAGGCAATACCCGACACTTGCTCGATCTTGAGCAACACGACGTCTTCGTCGCAGTCGAGCCGCACTTCGCGCACGTGCTGCACATGGCCGGACTCCTCGCCCTTGAACCACAAGCGCTGACGCGAGCGAGAGAAGTACACGGCGCGGCCCGTCTCGATCGTCTTGGCCAACGCCTCACGGTTCATCCACGCGAACATCAGCACGTCGCCGGTCGCCGCTTCTTGCGCAATGACCGGAACGAGTCCGTTCTCGTCCCATTGGACCTTGTCGAGCCAGGGTTGGTCGGCGGGTGCGTTCATATCATTGCCTTACCGAAATACCGCGCTCGGCCATGAAGCGCTTCGCTTCGCCGACCGTGTGCTCGCCATAGTGGAAAATGCTCGCGGCCAGCACGGCATCGGCGTGACCTTCGAGAATGCCGTCGGCCAGATCCTCGAGCGAGCCCACGCCGCCCGAAGCGATCACGGGCACGGGCACGGCATCGGACACCGCGCGCGTGAGCGCAAGGTCGAACCCGCTTTTCGTACCGTCGCGATCCATGCTCGTCAGCAAGATTTCGCCCGCGCCGTACTCGGCCATTTGCCTCGCCCATTGCACCGCGTCGAGCCCCGTCGCCTTGCGTCCGCCGTGCGTGAACACTTCCCAGCGCGCCGGTTCGCCCTCGGCCGATACGCGTTTAGCATCGATTGCTACGACGATGCACTGCGAGCCGTAGCGCTGCGCGGCCTCGCGCACGAGCTCGGGCCGCGCAACCGCCGACGAGTTCATGCTGACCTTGTCCGCGCCCGCATTGAGCAGCCGGCGCACGTCTTCGACGGCGCGCACGCCGCCGCCCACCGTCAGCGGGATGAACACCTGGGCCGCCACCGCCTCGATGATCGGCAAAATCAGGTCGCGCTGGTCGGACGTGGCCGTAATGTCGAGGAACGTCAGTTCGTCGGCCCCTTGCTCGTCGTAGCGGCGCGCGATCTCGACCGGATCGCCGGCATCGCGCAACTCCACGAAATTGACGCCTTTGACGACGCGCCCGGCGGTCACGTCGAGACAGGGAATGATGCGTTTAGCTAGAGCCATGATGGTGCAAATGCCGCTAAGTGAACCGCTAGTGAGCCGCTAATGAGCCGCTAAATGAGCCGCTAAATGAGCCGCCCGCCGCGAAGCGGGCCGCATAAAGCCGTGGCGGACCGCAAAAGCCAAGAGGGCCCTTGGCCGTCCGGCCGGCGGCGTGAGCCTCGGGCCGGACGGGCCTCTCGGGCCTCGATTAGGCGTCGTCCTTAGGCGTCGTCCGATTCGCGCAGGGCGTCCGCGCGCGTTTGCGCCGCGGCGAAATCGAGGTCGCCCGAATAGATCGCGCGCCCACAGATGACGCCCTCGATGCCTTCGTCTTCGACTTCGCACAGCGCGTCGATATCGGCCAGGTTCGACAAACCGCCGCTCGCGATGACCGGAATCTTCACCGCGCGCGCCAGCCGGACCGTCGCCTCGATATTGATGCCCTGCAGCATGCCGTCACGGCCGATGTCGGTATAAATGATCGATTCGCAGCCGTAGTCCTCGAACTTTTGCGCCAAATCGACGACCTCGTGGCCGGTGAGCTTGCTCCAGCCGTCCGTCGCCACTTTGCCGTCTTTCGCATCGAGCCCGACGATGATGTGGCCGCCGAACGCCGTGCAAGCATCTTGCAGGAAGCCCGGGTTTTTCACGGCGGCCGTACCGATGATGACGTAGGACAGCCCGTCGTCCAGGTAGCGTTCGATCGTTTCGAGATCGCGAATGCCGCCGCCGAGCTGAACGGGGATCTCGGTGCCGACTTCCTCGATGATGGCGCGGATGGCCTCCTCGTTCCTCGGCTTGCCGGCGAACGCACCGTTCAGGTCGACGAGGTGAAGCCGCCGCGCGCCGCGCTCGACCCAATGCCGGGCCATGGCCGCGGGGTCCTCGGAAAATATCGTCGCCTGGTCCATATCGCCTTGTTTAAGGCGCACACACTGACCGTCCTTGAGGTCGATGGCGGGAATCAGCAGCATAGCAATCGCGTGAAGTCTGGGAGGTTGAATGTCGGCGGCAACCCGCGCCGGGCGCACCATTGCCCCCGACGGCGAAAAGCCGTGTCGCTTAGTGTAGTACAACTCTTTCGGGGCTCCGTCCGCTCGCCGTCCGGATAGGACGATGGGCGCGCGGACGGCCGCATCGCGTTCATGGGTTCCAGTCGACGAAATTGCGGTACACGCGCAGCCCGGTATCCGCGCTTTTTTCCGGGTGGAATTGCGTGGCGAAAATGTTCTCGCGTGCAACGGCCGACGTGAACGTCGTGCCGTAATCGGTCTCGCCCACCGTGTCGTCGCTCCGTTCGGGAACCACGTAGTAACTGTGGACGAAGTAGAAGAACGCGCCGTCCGGCACGCCGGCCCACAGCGGGTGAGCACGCGTTTGCCGCACGCGGTTCCAACCCATCTGGGGCACCTTGAAGCGCGAGCCGTCGTCTTGCAACTGGCCCTCGAGCGCAAAGCGCACCACTTTGCCCGGCAACAAGCCGAGCCCGGGCGTCGAGCCTTCCTCGCTCCAGTCGAACAGCATTTGCTCGCCGACGCACACGCCCATGAGGGGCTTGGCGCGCGAGGCTTCGAGCACGGCCTCTTGCAGCCCCGATTCGCCCAGGCAGCGCATGCAATCGGGCATCGCCCCTTGACCGGGCAGCACGATACGCTCGGCCGCGCGAATGCCATCCGGGCGATCGACGATCGCCACGTCCGCTTCGGGTGCGGCCTTCTTCAGCGCTTGGTACACCGAGCGCAAGTTGCCCATCCCGTAATCCACAATCGCAATCTTTTTCATCGCAAGTTCGGCAAGAGTGCCTTCAATCCGTCGACGATGAACTCCACCGCCAGCGCCGACAACATCAAACCCATGAGCCGCGTGCCGATGTTGATCCCGGTTTGGCCCACCCAGCGCGCGATCGGATCGGCGAGCCGGAGCGCGCCGAAACAAATGACCGCGATCGCCGCGCCGATCGCCACCAAGCCGATCCGGTCGTACCAGTGCGAAGCGTTCGCCGAATAGACGATCACCGTGCTGATCGTGCCGGGGCCGGTCAACAGCGGAATGGCCAGCGGCACGACCGCGATGCTGTTCTTCGATTCGGCCTCGTCGCGCTCCTCGGCGGTCGCGCGCGTGTTGCCGATCTGGGCGTTCAACATGTTCACGGCCATCAACAGCATGATGATGCCGCCGCCGACCTCGAGCGAGCCGACCGAAATCCCGAAAAAGCTGATGATCTGCTGGCCGAGCAACGTCGTGATCGCGATCACGCAAAATACCGAGATCGAGGCGATACGGATCGTGCGCCGCCGCTCCGCCTCGGAGTGCTCCGACGTCAGACTCAGAAAAAACGGCACGGCACCGACGGGGTTGATCAGCGCCAGCAGTGAAATAAATGATTTGAGAAGATCCATCGCAAGCCGGCGCCGCGTCTTTTAGGCGCGGCAACCGGTCCGTCGGTGAAGGGCCTGCGTTAAAGAGTGCCTTTCGTCGACGGAATCTGCCCCGCCGCGCGCTCGTCTAGCTCCACGGCCATGCGCAACGCGCGGCCGAATGCCTTGAACACCGTTTCCAGCTGATGGTGCGCGTTCAAGCCGCGCAAATTGTCGATATGCAGCGTCACGCCCGCGTGATTGACGAAGCCGCGGAAGAACTCGATCGACAAATCGACGTCGAACGTGCCGATCCGCGCCCGCGTGAACGGCACGTTGAATTCGAGCCCGGGACGCCCGGAAAAGTCGATGACGACGCGCGAAAGCGCCTCGTCGAGCGGGACGTAGGCGTGACCGTACCGGCGAATGCCTTTCTTGTCGCCGATCGCCTTGGCCACGGCCATCCCAAGCGTGATGCCGGTATCTTCGACGGTATGGTGGTCGTCGATATGCAAATCGCCATGCGCCTCGATATCGAGGTCGATCAGCCCGTGACGGGCGATCTGATCGAGCATGTGGTCCAGAAACGGCACGCCGGTTGCCAGCTTTTGCCGGCCCGTGCCGTCCAGATCGATCTTTACACGGATCTTCGTTTCGCTGGTATCGCGAAACACTTCCGCTACGCGCATGGAAAACCTCTAAGTGACTTTTATTTCAGCGCTTGCTCGAGCGCCGCGAGCATTTGCGCGTTCTCGTTCGGCGCGCCGACCGTCAAACGCAAGCAATTGGTCAGCAACGGGTGCATTTTACCCACGTTTTTGACCAAAACCTTCGCATTCAGTAGCGCATTGAATGCCGCATCCGAATCGGGCACGCGCACGAGCAGGAAGTTGGCGGCGCTCGGGAACACCGAAGCACCCGACAACGCGGCCAGCGCGGCCGCCAATTTGGCCCGCTCGGCGCGCAATTCGGCGGCCTGCCCTTCCAGGACATCGACGTGCTCGAGCATGAATTCGGCGGCCGCCTGCGTGAGCACGTTCACGTTGTACGGCGGGCGAACCTTGTCGAACTCCGTCAGCCACGCGGGCGCGCCGACCAGGTATCCGAGCCGGATGCCGGCCAGCCCCAGCTTCGAGACCGTGCGCATGACGACGACGTTCTCGTACTGAAGCACGCGGCCGATCCAGCTTTTTTGCGCGAACGGCTGGTACGCCTCGTCGATGACGACGAGGCTCCCCTTCGCCTGCTCGATCACCCGTTCGATATCGGCGTCCGGATAGAGCGTGCCCGTGGGATTGTTCGGGTACGCCAGGTAGACGATGGCCGGCTTGTGCTCGGCGATCGCGGCGACCATCGCGTCCGTATCGAGTGTCAGGTCGGCGCGGTGCGGCACGCCGACGAATTCGAGGTGCGCGAACTTCGCCGACATCTGGTACATGACGAAGCCCGGCACCGGCGCGAGCAGCTTGGCGCCCGGCTTCGCGCAGGCCACGGCGATCATGCTGATCAGCTCGTCCGAGCCGTTGCCGAGCAGCACGTCGGCGCCGGCCGGCACGCCCATGACCGCCTTCAGCTTCTCGATCAGGGCAGCCGGGCGCGGCTCGGGGTAGCGATTGAGCGCGACGGCAGCCAACACCTCGCCCAACTGCGCCGCGAGCGGCGCGGGCAGCGGGAACGGGTTTTCCATCGCGTCGAGCTTCACGAAGCCCGTCGCGTCGGCAACCGCGTACGTCGTCATCGAAAGGACGTCGGCACGAATGATGTCTTCCGGTTTCGTCATGATCAGCTACCTTGTTTCATCCGGTATTCGGCACTGCGCGCGTGCGCCGGCAGACCTTCGCCGTAAGCGAGCTCGGCCGCGATCTCGCCCAGCGTTTGCGCACCCTCGGCACTCACTTCGATCACGCTCGAGCGCTTGAAGAAATCGTAGACGCCGAGCGGCGACGAAAAACGCGCCGTCCGCGACGTCGGCAACACGTGATTCGGGCCGGCGCAGTAATCGCCGAGGCTCTCGCTCGTATAGCGCCCCAGGAAAATCGCGCCCGCGTGGCGGATCTCCTTCGCCCACTGATGCGGGTCGAGCGCCGAAATCTCCAAGTGCTCGGGGGCGATCTGATTGGCGATCGAGCAAGCCTCGGCCATGTCGCGCACCTTCACGAGCGCGCCGCGATCGACGAGCGAGCGCTCGATCACGTCGCGTCGCGGCATCGTCGGCAACAGTTCGTTGATCGCATCGTGCACGCGCGCGATGAAGGCTTCGTCCGGGCACAGCAGGATCGACTGGGCGAGCTCGTCGTGCTCGGCCTGCGAGAACAGATCCATGGCCACCCAGCGCGGATCCGTCGTGCCGTCGCACAGCACGAGAATTTCCGACGGGCCGGCAATCATGTCGATGCCGACGGTACCGAACACGCGCCGCTTGGCCGCCGCCACGTAGGCATTGCCGGGGCCGCAAATCTTATCGACGGCCGGCAGCGTTTGCGTGCCGTACGCGAGCGCGCCGACCGCCTGCGCCCCGCCGATCGTAAACACGCGATCGACACCGCCGAGCAAGGCCGCCGCGAGCACGAGCGGGTTGCGCACGCCGTCGGGCGTCGGCACGACCATCACGATCTCGCGCACGCCGGCCACACGGGCCGGAATGGCGTTCATGAGCACGGACGACGGATACGCCGCCTTGCCGCCCGGCACGTAGATGCCGGCGCGATCGAGCGGCGTCACCTTCTGGCCCAGCACGGTGCCGTCGGCCTCCGTGTATTGCCAGCTATGGCTGCCGCATTCGATCTTCTGCTTCTCGTGGTAGGCGCGCACGCGCGCGGCCGCGGCTTCGAGCGCCGCGCGCCGTTTCGGTTCGAGGCCGTCGAGCGCCGCCTCGAGCTCGCTCGCGGGCAATTCGAGCGCCGCGACGCTCGTCGCCGAGAGGCGGTCGAAGCGGTTCGTGTATTCGAGGACGGCCGCGTCGCCGCGTGCTTTCACATCGGCCAGGATCTGTGCGACCGAGCGGTCGATGGCTTCGTCCTCGCTCGCCTCGAAGGCGAGCACGGCGGCGAGCTTGGCAGCGAAACCCTCGGCGCTCGAATCGAGTTTGCGAATCGTCAGTGACATGCTGGTATCCGTTTCGGTAATACGCTTGCCGGGCGAGGCGCGAGCAGCGCGCCACGGGCCCGGCCCGCGTCAGGCGCTGGCTTGCGCGCGCCGGGACGCTTGCCCGAACGCGTCGAGCAAGGGCGCCAGTGCCGCGCGCTTCAGTTTCAGCGCCGCCTGGTTCACGACGAGGCGCGAGGAGATCTGCATGATTTCCTCCACCTCCACGAGATCGTTCGCGCGCAGCGTGCCGCCGGAGCTGACCAAATCGACGATCGCATCGGCCAGACCGACGAGCGGCGCGAGCTCCATCGAGCCATACAGCTTGATCAGGTCGACGTGCACGCCCTTCGCCGCGAAATGCTCGCGCGCGGTCTGCACGTACTTCGTGGCGACGCGCAAACGCGCGCCTTGCCGCACCGCATTGGCATAGTCGAAGCCCGACTTCACGGCCACCGACATCCGGCAACGCGCGATGTCCAAATCGATCGGCTGATAAAGGCCCGACCCGCCGTGCTCGAGCAGCACGTCCTTGCCCGCCACGCCGAAGTCGGCCGCGCCGTATTCGACGTAGGTCGGCACATCGGTCGCCCGCACGATGATGACGCGCAGGTTCGGCGCGCTAGTCGGAAGAATCAGCTTGCGAGACGTTTCCGGGTCCTCGGTCACGTGCACGCCGGCCGCCGCGAGCAGCGGCATCGTCTCTTCGAAGATCCGGCCCTTGGACAGCGCGAGCGTCAAGGGCGTCGTGTCGAGCGTACTCATGCGTGATTCTCCGATGCGGGCGCGGCGCGGTCCGATACCCGGCGCACGCGCGCGCCGATCGCCGTTAGCTTTGCTTCCATGCGGTCGTAGCCGCGATCGAGGTGATAAATGCGATCGACCAGCGTTTCGCCGTCGGCCGTCAAGCCGGCAATGACGAGGCTGGCCGACGCGCGCAGATCGGTCGCCATCACCGTCGCCCCCGATAGGCGCGGCACGCCGGTCACGAGCGCCGTGTTGCCGTCGATCGTGATACTGGCACCGAGCCGGTTCAATTCCTGCACGTGCATGAAGCGGTTCTCGAAAATCGTTTCGACGACTTGGGACGTGCCCTCGGCGATCGCGTTCAGCGCCATGAACTGCGCTTGCATGTCGGTCGGAAACGCCGGGTATTCGGAGGTACGGAACGACACCGCTTTCGGCCGTTGCACCATGCGCACGCGAATCCAATCCGCCCCTTCCTCGATCGAGACGCCGGCTTCGCGCAGCTTCATCGTCACAGCTTCGAGGGTAATCGGCCGCACGCCGCGCAACGTGACGTCGCCGCCCGCCGCCGCCACCGCGCACAAGAACGTACCGGCTTCGATACGGTCGGGAATCACCGAATGGTGCGCCCCGCGCAGCGAGCCGACGCCTTGGATCACGAGGCGGTCGGTGCCGATCCCGTCGATCTTGGCGCCCATGTTCACGAGCAACTGCGCGAGATCGCCCACTTCGGGCTCGCGCGCCGCATTTTCGAGCACCGTCTCGCCGTCGGCCAGCACGGCCGCCATCAGCAAGTTTTCGGTGCCGGTGACGGTAATCATATCCGTCATGATGCGAGCACCCTTGAGGCGCTTCGCGCGCGCTTCGATGTAGCCGTGCTCGATGCTGATCTCGGCGCCCATCGCCTGCAGGCCCTTGATGTGCTGATCGACCGGACGCGCGCCGATCGCGCAGCCGCCGGGCAGCGACACCTTCGCATGCCCGAAGCGCGCAACGAGCGGGCCGAGCACGAGAATCGACGCGCGCATCGTCTTCACGAGTTCGTACGGCGCGACCGGATTGTCGACGCCGGCCGCATCGAGCGTGAGCGCCGCACCGGCGCGCGACTCGCGCACGCCCATTTGCGCCAGCAGTTTAAGCGTGGTGCGCACGTCCTGCAGGTCCGGGACGTTCTCGAGATGCAGCGGTTCGGCCGTCAATAGGCTCGCGCAAAGAATCGGCAGCGCCGCGTTCTTCGCACCTGAAATGCCGACTTCGCCGGCGAGCGGCCGGCCGCCTTCGATCACGAGCTTGTCCATGCTGATTTGCCCCGTTCGGGCCTCCGTGGCGGCGCCGCTTCCGGCATCGCGTAAATCTTGTGTAATGCGCACTCTCGGGTATCTCTCGTTATCCGTTCTGCCATTCCGCGGGCGTGAGCGTTTTCATGCTCAGCGCGTGGATTTCCTGCCGCATGCGCTCGCCGAGCGCCGCATAAACGAGTTGATGGCGCGCGATCAGGCGCTTGCCCTCGAACGCATCGGAGACGATGGTCGCAAAGAAATGCTGACCGTCGCCTTCGACCTCGAGGTGCCGGCAGGCGAGGCCGGCTTCGATGTATTGCTTGACTTGCTCCGGGGTCGGCAACATGGTGCACGCTCCTTGTCGATTCAATAACGCAGCTTGTAGCCCGACGCGAGCAAACGCATCGCGATCGCGGCGATCAGCGCGAAAAATCCGCTCACGATGGCCAAGCTCGCCAAGGGGTCGATATCGGACAAGCCGAAGAACCCGAAGCGAAAGCCATCGATCATGTAGAAAAACGGGTTCAACCGCGACACGTGGCGCCAGAGATCGGGCAGCGTATGCGTCGAATAGAACACGCCCGAGAGGAACGTGAGCGGCATGATCAAAAAGTTTTGAAATGCCGCGAGCTGGTCGAACTTCTCGGCCAAGATCCCAGCGATGAGCCCGAGCGTGCCGAGTATCGCCGAACCGAGCACCGCGAAGGCGACGATATAGACGGGCGCCGCGAACTTGACTGGGATGAACCAGATCGTGACGACGAACACGCCGAGCCCGACTGCCAGCCCGCGCACGACCGACGCCAGCACGTAGGCGCCGAACATCTCCCAATACGTGAGCGGGGGCAGCAGCACGAACACGAGATTGCCCGTGATCTTCGACTGAATCAGCGAGGACGAGCTATTGGCGAACGAGTTCTGCAAGACGCTCATCATCACGAGGCCGGGAATCAGGAAGCTCGTGTACTCCACACCCGGATAGACCTCGACGTGGCCGCGTAACGCATGCCCGAAAATCGTCAGGTAAAGCAGCGCCGTGATGACCGGCGCCAGTACCGTTTGGAACGACACCTTCCAAAAGCGCAGCACTTCTTTGTAGAACAGGGTTCGGAAGCCGCTCATGCAAGGCCCTCGACGAGTTCTGGGCTGTTCATCAATTGGACGAAAACGTCCTCCAAGTCGGCTTTGCGCACGTCGATCTCCTCGAACGTGCATCCGGCCGCCCGGCACTGAGCAAGAATGCGCTCGACGTCGTCATAGCTCGATAAGCGCAGCAAATGGTGCCGCGTACCCGGCTCCGACGGCTCGATTTCCAGCGCGCGCAGCTCCGTCGGCAGCACGCCCTCGGCGAAGCGCAAGGCCAATTGCATACCGGCGAAGCGCTGCAGCAGCGCACTCGTCCGATCGAGCGCAACCACCTCGCCGCGCCGCAGCATCGCGATGCGGTCGCACAGCGATTCGGCTTCCTCGAGATAGTGCGTGGTCAGCACGATCGTATGGCCCTCGCGATTCAGTCGCGAGATGAACTTCCACAGCGTTTGACGCAGTTCGACGTCGACGCCTGCCGTCGGCTCATCCAGCACGATCACGGGCGGGCGGTGCACGAGGGCCTGCGCGACGAGCACGCGCCGCTTCATGCCGCCCGACAGCGCGCGCATGTTCGCATCGGCCTTCTCGGTCAAATCGAGATTGGCCATCACTTCGTCGATCCAATCGTCGTTGTGATGGAGTCCGTAATAGCCCGATTGGATGCGCAATGTTTCGCGCACCGAAAAGAACGGATCGAATACGAGTTCCTGCGGCACGACGCCCAATGCGCGCCGCGCTTGCCGGAAATCGGCGACGACGTCGTGGCCGCGTACGAGAACGCTGCCTTCGTCGGCGCGAGCGAGCCCCGCGAGGATGCTGATGAGCGTCGTCTTGCCCGCGCCATTGGGGCCGAGCAGGCCGAAAAACTCGCCCTCCTCGACCGTCAAGCTGACGCCCTTGAGCGCTTGCAGCGCCTTGTAGCGCTTCTTGACGTTGCGGATTTCTATCGCTGACATGGGTGTGCGCGGCCTTTGCCGGCGGCGCGCCTTTGTTTAGACGTGATTCGTGCCCGACTCGCGGCACGGACGGGCATGTCGCCGGCGCTCGCGCCCACGGCGAGACGAGATGCCGATCGGCTGCCCGAAAAACGGTTGATTATAGGCTAAGTCGGGACTGCCCACCGGGCGCCGCCGCCGGCGCTCGCGCGCGCCGGCATGCATGGCGACTCCGCCCTCGGAGCGGGACTCAGGCGCTCGCGAGCGTGGCCTGAGCCTGCCCGGCGAACAAGGTGTCGATGCCGTAGACCTGCGCCAAACTCGCGAGATCGCCCGGCACGTTGAGGATATCGAGCGCGCGGCCCTTCGCCTGCGCGGCACGGCGCCAAGCGAGCAGCACCGCGAGCGCCGAGGAGTCGAATTGAGTCAGTTGCGCGCAATCGACAGCCGTCGCACCGCCCTCGATGCTGGCCAAACCGGCGGCGAGCGCACTTTTGGCGCTCGCGTGCGTGAGCGTCGCGCCGGTGGCGAAACCGCTCGTATCGGCGCTCATGACGGTTGCTTGCCCGCGGCGAGCTGCTCGTTGCGCTGCGTGAGGAACTGCAGCAGGCCATCGACGCCGCCCTGATTGATCTTTTCGGCGAATTGCTGCTGGTACGCCTGGATCAGCCATGCGCCGGCAACGTTCAGGTCATAAACACGCCAGCCTTGTTGCGTCTTGTAAAGGCGATAGTCGAGTTCGACCGGTTGCCCATTGTTGATGACGCTCGAGCGCACGACGACGTCGGTCGCGCCCGGGTCGGCACGGAACGGCTTGAACTGCACGGTTTGGTCGCGCACTTGCGAGAGCGCGCCCGAATACGTGCGGATCAGCAGCATCTTGAACTGTTCGACCATCTGGTCTTGCTGCTGCGGGGAAGCCTGACGCCAGGCGCGGCCCATCGCCAACTGCGTCGTGCGGCGGAAATCGGTGTACGGCAGGATCTTTTGGTTCACGACCTGCGTGATCTTGTTGATATCGCCGCTCTTGATGCTCGAATCGGACTTGATCTGATCGAGCACTTGGCCGGTGACCGTTTTGATCATGGCTTCGGGCGAATTGGTATCGACCGTTTGGGCAAAGCCGCCGCTACTGAACGACAGCAACGTGGAAAACAACGCAAACCAGAGAAATTTTTTCATCAGTGATCCTTGAGTGTCGAGGAACCGGAGTTCGAACTCACCATGCCATGCAAGTTCGAGGCCGGTCCAACATCAAGCGGCAACAATCGTGTCGAATCGTTACCGCCGCTCTTGCACGCCGCCCTAGCGCGGCAAATGAATTCCCGGCAGCCCGCCGCGCGGCGGCGGCACGTACTGCTGGCCCGGCACCGTTTGTCCGTCGCCGCTGGTACCGCTCGCACCGCCCGCGGGCGCGGCGGCTGCAGGCGCGGATCCCGCCTCGGCGCCCGAAGCGGCCGCCGGCTCGGTGGCACCGTCATCGTACTTGGGCAGCGAGTCGTCGTAGTTCGGCACGCTGTCCGCGCCGTCGCCACCCGTGATCAGGAACTTGCGACGCTGCAAATATGCATTTCGTATGAACGAATACTTGTCGATCGCGGCGGCCGAGAGCACGTCCACCGTCGTCAGCAAATTGGCCCGCGTATTGACGAGGTTGACGCCGTACAGCGCCCAGCTCACACCCGACGGATGCACGTAGCTGAGCGGATTGCCGTAGTAATCGACGGCGAGGCCGGCCGTATCGCGCACGGTGCTCGGTCCGAGCAACGGCAAGACGAGGTACGGACCCGACGGCACGCCGTAATGGCCGAGCGTCACGCCGAAGTCGGCCGAGTGCTTGGGCAGCTTGGCCGCCGTCGCAACGTCGAACAGGCCGCCCACGCCGAATACCGTGTTGATGACGACGCGCATGACGTCGCCCACGCCGTCGGCGATTTTCAGCTCGAGCAACTCGTTGGCGGCGACATAGACGTCGCCGATGTTCGAGAAGAAGTTCGTGACGCTCGAGCGCACCGGCTGCGGCACCGCCCATGCATAGCCCTTCGCGACGGGCTTGAGCGCATACGTATCGAGCGTATCGTTGAATTTGAAGACGGTCCGGTTCAGCCCCTCGAGCGGATCGCCCGGCGTCGGCGTCTGGACGGACGCGCAGCCGGCCAATGCCGCGACGGCCAAAGCAAGCGTCGCGTTCTTCGCGCGCGTGGTTCGCATTGTTGTTCTCCGTTAGCTCACACTATCTGTGATTCGATCGATCGATGCGTTCGATTAGCCGCCGCTCGCAGCCGCGGGCGCGCTCGCGGCAGAAGCCGGAGCGCTCGGCGCGGCAGCCGGGGCCGGGGCGGCTTTCGCGCCGCCCGCGTCGGCGGCCTTGCTGTAAAGAAACTGCCCGATCAAGTTTTCAAGCACGATGGCCGACTGGGTCATCGAAATCGTATCGCCGGCCTTCAGCATTTCAGAGTCGCCACCCGCCTCGAGCCCGATGTATTGCTCGCCGAGCAGACCCGAAGTCAGGATTTTCGCCGACGTATCTTTCGGAAACGGATACTGCTGGTCGATGCCGATCGTGACGACGGCTTGGTAGGTATTCGTATCGAAGCCGATCGAAGTCACCCGGCCGACGACGACCCCCGCGCTTTTCACCGGGGCGCGCACCTTCAAGCCGCCGATGTTGTCGAATTTGAGCTTGACGGGATAGCTCGCCTGGAACGACAGGGAGCTCATGTTGCCGACCTTGAGCGCCAGGAACAGCACGGCGATCAAGCCCAGCAGCACGAACAAGCCGACCCAGAAGTCGAGAACAGTCTTTTTCATCGTCATTCCAACAAAGAGAGATTGGCTTAAGCGGCAAACGACGCCGGCGCGTCAGCTAAACATCAGCGCCGTCAGCAGGAAATCGAGCCCGAGCACGGCAAGCGACGCATAGACGACCGTGCGCGTCGTCGCGAGCGACACCCCTTCGGGCGTCGCCTTCGCTTCGTAGCCTTGGAACAGGGCGATGAACGTCACCGCGAAACCGAACACGACACTTTTGATGACACCGTTGCCGACGTCGGCCCACACGTCGACACCGCCTTGCATCTGCGACCAGAACGCGCCCGAATCGACGCCGATCAGCAGCACGCCGACGACATAGCCGCCGAGCACGCCCACGGCGCTGAAGATCGCCGCGAGCACGGGCATGGCGATGATCCCGGCCCACATGCGCGGCGCCAAAACGTTCGCCACCGGATCGACGGCCATCATTTCGAGGGCGGTCAATTGCTCTCCGGCTTTCATCAAGCCGATTTCGGCCGTAAGCGAGGTACCGGCGCGCCCGGCGAACAGTAGCGCGGTGACCACCGGGCCGAGCTCGCGCACGAGCGAGAGCGCGACGAGCAGCCCGAGCGCCTGCTCCGAGCCATAGCGGTTCAGCGTGTAATAGCCCTGCAAGCCCAGCACGAAGCCGACGAACAAGCCCGACACCGCGATGATGATGAACGAGTAGTTGCCGACGAAGAAAATCTGCTTGATGACGAGCCCGGGCCGGCGCACGAGCCGCAGCCCCTCGAGCACGATGCGCAGGAACAAGCGCGTCGCGTAGCCGGTGCGCACGATGCGGGCGATGACCCAACTGCCGAGTGCGCTGATCATGTCCGCTCCCCCAAGCCGAAATCCGCCGCGAGCGTTGCTTGCGCCGGGTAGTGGAAACGGAAAGGACCGTCGGGCGCCCCGTCGATGAACTGCCGCACGGTCGGGTCCACGGATTCGCGCAGTTGCGCGGGCGTGCCGTGGGCGAGCACCGTGCCGTTCGCCAAGAAATAAACGTAATCGGCGATCGCGAACGATTCCGGCACGTCGTGCGTCACGAGAATCGAGGTGGCGCCGAGCGCCTGATTCAGCGTACGAATGAGATTGGCCGTAATGCCGAGCGAAATCGGGTCGAGGCCCGCGAACGGCTCGTCGTACATCATCAATTCCGGGTCGAGCGCGATCGCGCGCGCAAGCGCCACGCGCCGCGCCATGCCGCCCGAAATCTGCGACGGCGCGAGATCGCGCGCACCGCGCAACCCGACGGCGTTCAATTTCATCAGCACGAGGTCGCGAATCAGCGCCTCGGGCAAGTCGGTGTGCTCGCGCAAGGCGAAAGCGACATTTTCGAACACCGACATGTCGGTGAACAGCGCCCCGAATTGGAACAGCATCCCCATCTTGCGGCGCATGGCGTACAGACCTTCGCGCGTCTGCTTGCCGACGTCGCGCCCCTGGAACAGCACCTCGCCGCGGCGTGCCCGCTCGAGGCCGCCGATCAGACGCAGCACCGTCGTTTTGCCGCCGCCGGAGCCGCCCATGACGGCGACCACCTGGCCGCGCGCAAAGCGCATGTTCAGGTTCGAGAGAACGAGACGGTCTTCGTCGTAGCCGAAATCGACGTTGCGAAGCTCGAGGATGGACTCGGAGGATGAAGGCGGCACGAAGCGGACTTTCCTATTACGGGGAAGCGGAATTATAGGGCCTCAGCGATTACCCTGTGTTGACACCGCCATTGCCGTCCATGCAACGGTGCGTTGCCCGATGCTGTCCGCCCCCGCCGGCCGCCTGCGAAGGCCCTACCCCGAAAAAGTCTGTTGTAATCGCGCGACGGCATCGGCCGGGTCGGCGGCTGCCGTGATGGCGCTCACGAGCGCGACGCTGCCCACGCCCGTGGCAAGGACGGCCGGCAGGCGCGCAGCGTCGATGCCCCCGATCGCGACGAGCGGAACCCGCGCGCCCAGCAGCCGGACATAACGTTCGAGTCGAGCGAGCCCTTGCGGCGCGGTTGCGAGCGTCTTCGTTCCCGTGGGGAACACCGCACCGAATGCCAGGTAACTCGGCCCGTAATGCAACGCCCGCAGCAGTTCGTAGTAGCCATGCGTCGATAGGCCGAGCCGCATTCCCGCTTGCGCGATCGCGTCCAAGTCCGCCGTGTCGAGGTCTTCCTGCCCCAAATGCACGCCGTACGCACCGGCTCGCGCCGCCTCACGCCAGTAGTCGTTGACGAAGACCCGGGCTTCGTAACGGCGCCCGGCCGCCACGGCTCGCGCGATCTCGTCTTCGAGCTGCGCCGGCGTCGCATCCTTCACGCGCAGTTGCACCGTTTTGACGCCGAGCGCCAGAACCCGTTCGACCCACTGCGCACTCGGCACGACGGGATAGAGGCCAAGCCGCAGCGGACAAGCCGGGAAAGGCTGGCGCGGCGCCGGCGGCAAATCCGCCACGCGCGCAAAGCGCGACAGATCGACCGGCCAAGCGTCGTCGCCGCGCATCTCGTCGCCGTCGCGCCAGGCCAGCGCGAGTACGAGCGCATCGTGCGGTTCGAAACCGCAGTCGAGAAACGCCGCGAACGCCGCGAGCCAGTCTTCGGCGAGCGTCCCTTCGAGCGCGAAACGCCGCCCATCGGGCATCGTCAACGCCGCACCGTCCGTGCCTGCCGCAACGATTGCGGCGCCGGCCGCGCGCCATGCGGCATCGTCGTCGCTCGTCACCTCGCGGCCAATGACGACGATCAGATCGTTGGGCCGCGCCGCATCGGGCGCTGCCAGGCAAATACGCCAGGCGCGATTCGCGCACGGCCAATCGCCGAGCCGTACGCGGATGCGCTCGGCCGCCTCGCTCAACTCGTCGGCGGGGGGCCAGAACCAGCCGCGGTCGGTCAGCTTCAGCGTTTCCATTTATCGGCTCCCGGCCGGGCGCAGCGCGGCCGCGTTCATTGCCCGTCCTGATGCCAGAACGGCATGCCGACCACGGGCGTGCTCGCCTGCGCACTCTCGCGTTCGGCCATCGGCCCTGCCACGTATGCGTCCCGGCCAGCCTCGACCGCCAACGCAAAGGCACGCGCCATCGCGGCCGGATGCGTCGCTTGGGAGACGGCGGTATTGAGGAGCACGCCGTCGAATCCCCATTCCATGACCTGGCATGCATGCGACGGCACGCCGAGCCCCGCATCGACGATCAGCGGCACATCGGGCAACCGATCGCGCAGTACGCGCAAACCGTAAGGGTTGACGACCCCCTTACCGGTACCGATCGGCGCGCCCCATGGCATCAACGCTTCGCAGCCCACGTCGAGCAGCCTGCGTCCCACGACGAGATCCTCGGTGCAGTACGGCAGCACCTTGAAGCCGTCCTTGATGAGCCGCTCGGCGGCCTCGATGAGACCGATCGGGTCGGGCTGCAACGTGTAGTCGTCGCCGATCAATTCGAGTTTGATCCAATCGGTTTCGAAGACCTCGCGCGCCATATGCGCCGTCGTCACGGCTTCGGCCACGCTTTGGCAGCCCGCCGTGTTCGGCAGCAGCGGCACCGAGCGCGCCTTGAGCAAATCGAAGAAGCCCGCCTCCGCCGTTTGCGCGTTCATCTGCCGGCGCAGCGCGACGGTCACCATGCCGGGATGCGCCGCATCGATCGAGTCGGCTAGCGACTGCAACGAGGGATAACGCGACGTACCGAGCAGCACGCGGCTCGCGAAAGAAGCGCCGTACAGCGTCAGCGTGTCGGCGGCAAGGGAGACGGGTTCGGTAGCGGAATTCATCGGATGTCCTGTCATGCTCGGAGGCGAAACGACTCGAAGGGCTCGGAAGGTTCGAGCGGCTTTAATAGCCAACGCGCCGGGTCGAAGCGATCGCGCGAGCAAATGAGCAAGGCGCCCGCCCGCTCGGCTCGCACGACCGGCCGGCGCCGGCCGGCCGCGACGTTCAACCGCCCGCCACGGGTTGGACGACATCGATCTTGTCGCCCGGTTTCAAGGCACGCGCCGCATGCAGGCCGCGCGAGACGAACTCGCCGTTGACCGCGACGGCGAACGGCGGACGCGCGCCGAACAGCGAGAGCGCGTCCGCGAGCGTCGCGTCCTCGGGCAGCGACAGCGGCGTTTGATTCACTTGTATATCCATGATCGACAATACGTTTGGCAATTCGAAAGAGCGTCGCGTCAAGCACCGACGGTGGGCGCCAGGCCGGCCTGCGGCTGCGGCTGCGGGCAATGAAGCATCGACGCCCAGGGCGATGCCTCGCGCAGCGCGCCGAACGCCTCGGCATCGGCGATGCGTCCCGTCAGCAGCGCGGCGGCCAGATCCGCCGCGGCGCGCGACACTTCGGGCGCGATCATATAACCATGACGGTACAACCCATTGACGACGAGCGTTCGAGCGCCGTCCCACGAAATGGACGGACGATGATCGGGCAGCGTCGGGCGACACTGCGTGTTCAACTCCAAGATGCGCGCCTCGCCGAAACCGGGATGCACGGCAAACGCGGCACTTAGCAATTCGAGCGCCGAGCGCACGCTGACGGGCGACATGTCCTCGCCTTCGATCTCGGTGGCCCCGACGACGTAGACATCGTCCTCTTTCGGCGCCAAATAAATCGGGTAGCGCGGATGAAGCAGGCGCACGGGACGCGTGAGCCCAATGCCCGGCGCCTTCACGCGAGCGACTTCGCCGCGAATCCCGCGCAGCGAGGGCAGCACGGGTTTCGCCCCGAGCCCGCGGCAATCGATCGTAACGCGCGCGAGCGGGCGAGCGTCTTCGTCCACAGCCGTGTTCCAATGCGTGGCCACGCCGCGCTCGGCCAGGCCCGCGGCGAGGGCTCGCAACACTTGACGGTTGTCGAGTTGGCCCTCGCGCGGCATCAGCCAGCCGGTCGCGAAACGCCCGGCGAGCGCGGGCTCGGCCGCAGCCAGCGCAGCGCCGTCGACGCGCGCAAGGCCGCCATCGGCCAGCAGCGCGGCCGGCGCATTGGCACGTACGCGCCGCTCGAACAGCGACGCTTCGGCGCGATCGCCGTGGTGCCACACGACGAGCGTACCGTTGCGTTGAAAGAAAACGGATTCGGGCAGTTGCGCGATGATCTGGGGCCACGCTTCGAGCGAGGCTGCGCCCAACTCGACGATCAGCGGTTCGGCGACGGCCGCTTCCGCGAGCGGCGCGAGCATCGCGGCCGCGACCCAGGCGGCGGAAGCGGAGCCGTCCGCGCCGCCGCGCTCGTAGAGCGCCACGCGATGGCCCTCGCCCGCAAGCCGCCATGCGACCAGCCGGCCGCACAGGCCACCGCCGAGCACGGCGAAATCGGGCAGTACGCCCGCCGAAACGACTGAAGATTGAGCGGTCATCGGATCATCCTTTGCGTACGGCGATAAGCACGTACATCAGGACGAAACCGGCCGGTGGGGCCGGCCGGGCAAGCGGCGCGCTCATGCAAAGCGCACGCGGCCCGGCGGGGATGGACGGCCGCAAACGGGCGTCCCACGCAAAGCGTTCCCGAAACTTCCCGCGCCGGTATTATCCGGATCGGGTGCGAAGGGTCTCTCTCAGCCTTGCGCACGTGCGGCAGACCTGCCGCACACACCACCTGAAACGCGCAAAGCACCCCTGTTTCGTCGTCGGCAATTAGACCATAAAAGCGCGAGCGGCAGCAAACCGGACACAGTGACGCAGGCTCGCAAACGCGCCCTTTTTTCGTCGGCGCTCAGTGGGTTCCCAAATAGGCGGAACCGGCGAGCGCGGCGTGCACTCTGGCACAATGTCCGATCGCGGCGCGGGGCGCACCGCGGCTGCCGGGTGCGGCGCTCCGCCTGCCCCGCAGCCGGCACGATGACTGAAGTGTGCGGCCGCGCCGCCGATTAAGACTGTTTTAAGGGGTCCGCGCAAGAATTCGCCGGTCCTCACCAGGCTCTCGTGCCCGGCCGCCGCGGGCTCACGCACCAGATTCGGAAACACCGTTCGGAAGACCTATGACATCAGCGCTTACCCCCGTCCCCGAGCGTGACGACACGCCGCCCCAGTCCTTTTCGACATCCGCCTGGGGTTTGATCAAGCCGTATTGGGTGTCGGAAGACTGGAAAGCCGCATGGGGCTTGCTGGTGACGATCGTCGTCATCAACCTGCTCATCGTCGGATTCAACGTCTGGTTCAATTCGTGGAACGCGAAGTTTTATAACGCACTACAAACGAAGGACGTTGCGCAGTATTCGCATCAGCTCTTACTCTTTTCGGCGGCCGTGCCTTTCTTTATCGTCATGGCGGTTTACCGAACCTACTTGCGCCAGATGCTCGAATTTCGGTGGCGCCAGTGGCTGACGACTCGGTACCTGCGAGCGTGGCTCGGTGAGGCGGCGTTCTATCGGATCGAGCGCGATCGGCTCGCCGACAACCCCGATCAGCGGATCAGCGACGATCTTCAGTCATTCGCTTCGAACACGCTCCAGCTGACGCTCGGGCTTTTTTCGACGCTCGTTACGCTCTTTTCGTTCATCACGATCCTGTGGACGATCGGCGGCGCACTGACCATGCATTTGTCCGGATCGGCGTGGACGATACCCGGCTACATGGTCTGGGCGGCCGGCATCTATGCGATCGGCGGTTCGTACATCATTCACAAGGTCGGGCGCTCGCTCATTTCCATCAACTACCAGCAACAGCGCGTGGAAGCCGATTTCCGTTTCGGGCTGATTCGGGTGCGCGAAAACGCCGAGCCGATCGCACTGTATGACGGCGTCCGAACGGAGCACGCCGGCGCCGAGCACATCTTCGGGCGGATCCGCGACAACTGGTGGCGCATCATGAAATACACGCGGCGCCTGAGCGTGGTGACGACCTTCTACGCGCAAGCCGCGATCATCTTTCCGTTCGTCGTGGCCGCCCCGCGTTACTTTTCCGGCGCCTACACGCTAGGCATCCTGATGCAGATCGTCGATGCCTTCGGCACCGTCAGCGGCTCCTTCTCGTGGTTCATCGACAATTACGGCTCACTCGTCTCGTGGCGCGCCACGACCAACCGTCTCCGTGAATTCACTCGCGTGATTCAAAGCACGCATTTGCGCGAAGCCACCTCACCGGCGACCGAGCACGGCGGCATCAATCTGCACTACGTGGATTCCGATTCGCTCACCACAAGCGATCTGGAATTGGCCTTGCCTAACGGCACGCCGCTCGCCGCCATTGCCGACATCACCGTCAAGCCAGGCTCGCGCTGGCTCGTGCGCGGCCCGTCCGGCGCAGGCAAGAGCACCTTGCTGCGCGCATTCGCCGGCCTCTGGCCGTTCGGCGACGGCGCGATCGACGTGCCCGTGGGAGCGCACACGATGTTCGTGCCACAGCAAAGCTATTTGCCGATCGGCACGCTCAAGGCCGCACTCGCCTATCCTGCTCCGGAGGAAACGTTCTCCGACGAAGCCTGCCGCGACGCGCTGCGCCTGGCTCGACTCGAAGGCTACGTCGAACGCCTAGGCGAGTCGACGCATTGGACGCGCGTGCTCTCGCCGGGCGAACAGCAGCGCCTCGCCTGTGCGCGTATCTTGTTGCACAAGCCCGATTTCCTCTTCCTCGACGAAGCGACGAGCGCACTCGATCCCGCCAACGAAGCGAACATCTATCGACTGCTTACGGAGAGACTGCCGAAGACGGCGATCATGAGCGTGGCGCACCGGGAATCGCTGGCCGCGCTGCACAACGAAGTTCTGGATATCGAACGAGCGGACGAGCGAGCGGCGGCCTAGCGCGGCGCCCGAACGCCATTCGCGCATCGCGTTCGAACCACCTTCACCCCTCCGGCACCGGCACCGAAGCGAGCGCCCGATAGCGCGCTCCATGCCGGGCGAGCGTGCTCGAATAGAGCGTCAACGTGGCGAACCGGGGAACGACTTCGAGCGTCGCCTCACCGAGCGGCAACGCGCCGCGCGGCGATGCACGCTCGACGCTCGCTTCGCGGGCGAGCGTCGAGGAACGGGAAGGACGAGGGGAACGCGCGAATCGAGCCAGCGTGATGTGAGGGCGAAAGGGCCGGTGATCGTCGACAGGCAAGCCCAATGCGCCGACGAGCTCGCGCACGCGCACTTCGAGTTCGGCGAGCCCATCGCCGGCCGCGAACGGCACGACGACGAGCCGCGGATGCGCGGCGCTCGGCCAATACTCGCGAGGCTCGGCATGCTGCGCAGCCAAGGGCTCGACGACCGAACCCAACTGTCGCGCCAGCAGCGCGCCCGTGCTAGGCGCGACGCTGCCGAGAAACGCCAACGTCATGTGCAACTGATCGATGGGCACGCGCCGGGCGGCCGGACCGACGGACAACGCAGCCAGCGCATCGCGCGTGGCCGCGTCGGGCACGAGCGCGATGAAGCAGCGATGCCAATCGTCGTCGATGGCCTCGCGCTCCCCCATATCGATCAGCGCGGCAACTCCGAGCTGCCCATCAAGTACGCGTCCACGGCGCGGGCGCACTGACGGCCTTCGCGAATCGCCCAAACCACGAGCGACTGCCCGCGGCGCATGTCGCCCGCCGCGAACACCTTATCGACCGACGTGTAATAGGCGCGCTCGCCTTCCGTCGAGGCACGGACGTTGCCGCGCGCGTCCTTGTCCACGCGGAACGCGTCGAGCACCGGCGCCGCCGGCTGCGTGAAGCCCATCGCGAGCAGCACGAGGTCGGCCTTCATCTCGAACTCCGAGCCCGGCACTTCCTGCATCTTGCCGTCCTTCCATTCGACGCGCGCCGCAATCAGCTTCTCGACCTTGCCGTTCTTGCCTTCGAAGCGCTTGGTAGCGACCGACCAATCGCGGCTGCACCCTTCTTCGTGCGACGAGGACGTACGCAGCTTGACGGGCCAGTACGGCCACACGAGCGGCTTGTTCTCTTCCTCGGGCGGTTGCGGCAGCAGCTCGAATTGCGTCACGCTCTTCGCGCCGTGCCGGTTCGATGTCCCCACGCAATCGGAACCCGTATCGCCGCCGCCGATCACGACCACGTGCTTGCCCTTCGCCAGCATTTGATCGGCGAGCTTATCGCCCGCATTGACCTTGTTCTGTTGCGGCAGGAACTCCATCGCGTAATGGACGCCGGCCAACTCGCGGCCCGGCACGGGAAGATCGCGCGGCGTCTCGGCGCCGCCCGCGATCACGACCGCGTCGAACTGCTCCTTGAGCGCCTCGGGCGTGATCGTTTCCTTGGCCGTGTTGCCGATATGCGCGGCCAGCGGTTCTTGACCGATGAACACGTTCGTGCGGAACGTGACGCCTTCGGCTTCCATCTGGCGCATGCGCCGATCGATGAGCCACTTTTCGAGCTTGAAGTCGGGGATGCCGTAGCGCAGCAGCCCGCCGATCCGATCGTTCTTTTCGAACACGGTCACGTCATGACCGGCACGCGCGAGTTGCTGCGCGGCCGCGAGCCCGGCGGGGCCGGAGCCCACCACGGCGACCTTCTTGCCCGTCTTTTTCTTGGGCGGTTGCGCCGTGACCCAGCCTTGGCTCCACGCCTTGTCGATGATCGCGTGCTCGATCGACTTGATGCCGACCGGCTCCGCGTTGATGCCTAGCGTGCAAGCCGCCTCGCATGGCGCGGGGCAGATGCGGCCCGTGAACTCGGGGAAGTTGTTCGTCGAATGCAGCACCTCGATCGCGCGCTGCCAATCTTGGTGATAAACGAGATCGTTGAAATCGGGAATGATGTTGTTGACGGGGCAGCCGTTGTTGCAAAACGGGATGCCGCAGTCCATGCAACGCGCGCCTTGCACTTTTGCGTCGTCGTCGGTGAGCGCGAGGACGAACTCCTTGTAGTGCTTCACGCGCGCAAGCGGGGCTTCGTAGTGCTCGTGGCGGCGCTCAAACTCGAGAAAACCGGTTGCCTTGCCCATAGGGTGCTCTTCTTTCCAAAATCGTCGGTATCGGGGTGGGCCCGCGAAGCCTGCGCGCTCGGCTCGATTCGGTATCGAGGCGCGCAGCCGTCTTCGCCGGCCGCTCGGGTCTTTTCAGGGCGCGCGCTTTTCAACGCGCGCATCGAGTGCGTCGGTCGCTTACGCGGCCATCGCCTCCTTGGCCGCCTTTTTCGCGGCCAATTCGCCGAGCGCACGCTTGTATTCGGTCGGGAAGACCTTGACGAACTGCCGGCGCGACGCGTCCCAGTTCTCGAGCAGCGCCTTGGCGCGCGGCGACCCGGTGAACTGGAAGTGCCGCTCGATCAGGCCCTTGAGCAAGGCTTCGTCGGTCTCGCCCGCGTGCCACAGGCCGCGATCGATCGTGCGCTCTTGCTCGGCCTGTTGCAGCACCGGTTCGAGCGCGACCATCGCCTTGTTGCACTTGCCGGAGAACGTGCCGTCGGCGTCGTAGACGAAGGCCACGCCGCCCGACATGCCCGCGGCGAAGTTGCGGCCCGTCTCGCCGAGTACGACGACGGTACCGCCCGTCATGTACTCGCAACCGTGATCGCCGGTGCCCTCGACAACGGCGCTCGCCCCCGAGTTACGCACGCAGAAGCGCTCGCCGGCCACGCCGCGCAGATACGCCTCGCCTTCCAGCGCCCCGTACATCACCGTATTGCCGCAGATGATGTTTTCCTCCGACTTGCCGCGGAAGTCGTTGGTCGGACGGATGATGATGCGCCCGCCCGAGAGCCCCTTGCCGACGTAGTCGTTGCCGTCGCCGACGAGATCGAGCGTCACGCCGCGCGCGAGGAACGCGCCGAAGCTCTGGCCCGCCGTGCCCTTCAACTGGATGTGGATCGAGTCGTCGGGCAATCCGTCGTGGCCGTGCTTCTTCGCGATCACGCCCGAGAGCATCGCGCCGACGCTGCGGTTCACGTTGCGCACCGGCTGAATGAACGAGACATGCTCGCCGCTTTCGATCGCCGCACGTGCCTTTTCGATGAGCGTGTGATCGAGCGCACGCGCCAGACCGTGGTCCTGCTCCTCGACGTGCTTGCGTGCGACTTCGCTCGGTACCTTCGGCTGATAGAAGATATTCGAGAAGTCGAGCCCCTTTGCCTTCCAGTGCTCGACGCCCTTCTTCATATCGAGCAGATCCGAGCGGCCGATGAGGTCCTCGAACTTGCGGATACCGAGTTGCGCCATGATTTCGCGCACTTCCTCGGCGACGAAGAAGAAGTAGTTGACCACGTGCTCGGGCTGGCCTTGGAACTTCGCGCGCAGCACCGGATCTTGCGTGGCGACGCCGACGGGGCACGTATTCAGATGGCACTTGCGCATCATGATGCAGCCTTCGACGACGAGCGGCGCCGTGGCGAAGCCGAATTCGTCGGCGCCCAGCAGCGCGCCGATCACGACGTCGCGGCCCGTCTTCATCTGGCCGTCGGCCTGCACGCGGATACGTCCGCGCAGGCGGTTCAGCACGAGCGTTTGCTGGGTTTCGGCGAGACCGAGTTCCCAAGGCGTGCCCGCATGCTTGACCGACGACAGCGGCGATGCGCCCGTGCCGCCGTCGTGGCCCGCGATCACGACGTGATCGGCCTTGGCCTTGGCGACACCCGCGGCGACCGTGCCGACGCCCACTTCGGACACGAGCTTCACCGAGATGCTCGCCACCGGATTGACGTTCTTCAGATCGTGAATGAGCTGCGCCAAGTCTTCGATCGAATAGATGTCATGGTGCGGCGGCGGCGAAATCAGGCCCACGCCAGGCACCGAGTAACGCAGCTTGCCGATGTATTCGGACACCTTGTGGCCCGGCAGTTGCCCGCCTTCGCCGGGCTTCGCGCCTTGCGCCATCTTGATCTGAATCTGGTCGGCCGATGCCAGGTACTCGGCCGTCACGCCGAAGCGGCCCGATGCGACTTGCTTGATCTTCGAGCGCAGCGAATCGCCGTCTTTCAACGGAATATCGCGCACGACTTCGCTGCCGATCACGGAGGCGAGCGTATCGCCGTTCTTGATCGGAATGCCGCGCAACTCGTTGCGATAACGCATTTCGTCCTCGCCGCCCTCGCCCGTGTTCGACTTGCCGCCGATGCGGTTCATCGCCACCGCCAGCGTGGCGTGCGCTTCGGTGCTGATCGAGCCGAGCGACATGGCGCCCGTCGCAAAGCGCTTGACGATGTCCTTGGCCGATTCGACTTCGTCGAGCGGGATCGCCTTCGCCGGTTCGACCTTGAATTCGAACAACCCGCGGAACGTCATGTGGCGACGCGTCTGATCGTTGATCAGATGCGCGTATTCCTTGTACGTCTGATACGAGTTGCTGCGCGTCGAATGTTGCAGCTTGGCGATCGCGTCGGGCGTCCACATGTGGTCTTCGCCGCGTACGCGGTAGGCATACTCGCCGCCCGCGTCGAGCATGTTCGCGAGCACCGGGTTGTCGCCGAACGCCTCGCGGTGCAGGCGAATCGCCTCCTCGGCCACGTCGAACAGGCCAATGCCGCCCACCTTCGAGGCCGTGCCCTTGAAGTACTTCTCGACGAGATCGCCCGCGAGACCGACCGCTTCGAAAATCTGCGCGCCCGTGTAGGACATGTAGGTCGAGATGCCCATCTTCGACATGACCTTTTGCAGACCCTTCCCGACCGCCTTCGTGAAGTTGTAGACCGCTTTCTCCGACGACAGATCGCCCTTGAGCCCTTGCGCCATTTGCGCCAGCGTTTCCATCGCGAGATACGGATGGACGGCTTCGGCGCCGTAGCCTGCGAGCAGCGCGAAGTGATGGACCTCGCGCGCCGAGCCCGTCTCCACGACGAGACCCGTGCTCGTGCGCAGCCCTTGCGAGACGAGATGCGTGTGAATCGCGGCCGTAGCGAGCAGCGCGGGGATCGCGACGTTATCGCGATCCGTGCGGCGATCGGAGACGATCAGCATGTTGTAGCCGGACTTGACGGCATCGACGGCTTCGGCGCACAGCGACGCGAGCCGCGCCTCGATCCCTTCCTTGCCCCAAGCGACGGGATAGCAAATGTTGAGCTCGTAGGAGCTGAACTTGCCGCCCGTGTACTGATCGATCGCGCGGATCTTGGCGATGTCCTTGAAGTCGAGCACGGGCTGCGACACTTCGAGCCGCATCGGCGGGTTGATGTTGTTCGTATCGAGCAGGTTCGGCTTCGGACCGACGAACGAGACGAGCGACATCACCATGTTCTCGCGGATCGGATCGATCGGCGGGTTCGTGACCTGCGCGAACAACTGCTTGAAGTAGTGATAGAGCGTCTTGTTCTTGTTCGACATGACGGCGAGCGGCGAATCGTTGCCCATCGAGCCGATCGCTTCCTCGCCTTGCAGCGCCATCGGCGCCATCAAGAACTTCAGATCTTCCTGCGTATAGCCGAATGCCTGCTGGCGATCGAGCAAGGCCGCGGCTTCGCGCCGCTCGGTCGCGACGTCTTGCGCGTTCGGCTCGATTTCGTCGAGCTTGATGCGCACCGCGTCGATCCAGCTCTTGTAGGGCTTGGCGTTGGCCAAGTTGTCCTTCAACTCCTTGTCGCCGATGATGCGGCCGTGCTCCATGTCGATGAGGAACATCTTGCCCGGCTGCAGGCGCCACTTCTTGACGATCTTCGATTCGGGAATCGGCAGCACGCCCGCTTCCGACGCCATGATGACGAGGTCGTCGTCGGTGATGATGTAGCGCGCCGGACGCAGCCCGTTACGGTCGAGCGTCGCGCCGATCTGACGGCCGTCGGTGAAGGCGATCGCGGCGGGGCCGTCCCACGGCTCCATCATCGCGGCATGGTATTCGTAGAACGCGCGGCGGTTCTCGTCCATCAGCGTGTGTTGCTCCCACGCTTCGGGAATCATCATCATGACCGCGTGCACGAGGGGATAGCCCGCCATCACGAGCAGCTCGAGGCAGTTGTCGAACGATGCCGTATCGGACTGGCCCGGATAGATCAGCGGCCACAGCTTGGGCAGATCCTCGCCCAGCACCGCGCTGGCGATCGCACCGGTCCGCGCGTTGAGCCAGTTGACGTTGCCCTTCACCGTGTTGATTTCGCCGTTGTGGGCGATCATGCGGTACGGGTGAGCAAGCTCCCACGCGGGGAAGGTGTTCGTGGAGAAGCGCTGGTGCACGAGCGCGAGCGCCGACACCACGCGCTCGTCTTGCAGATCGCGGTAGTACACGCCCACTTGCCCGGCCAGCAGCAATCCCTTGTAGACGACCGTGCGCGCCGACATCGACGGCACGAAGTACTCCTTGCCGTGCTTGAGCTTGAGCGCCTGGATGCGGTGGCTCGCGGTCTTGCGGATGACGTATAGCTTACGTTCGAGCGCGTCGGTCACCATGATGTCCCGCCCGCGGCCGATGAAAATCTGGCGAATCACGGGCTCGGTCGCCTTCACGGCGGGGGAAATCGGCATCGCGTGATCGACGGGCACGTCGCGCCAGCCGAGGACCACCTGACCTTCGGCCTTCACCGTGCGCTCGAGCTCCTGCTCGCATGCGAGGCGCGACGCATGTTCCTTCGGCAAAAAGATCATCCCCACGCCGTACTCGCCGGCCGGCGGCAGCGTCACCCCTTGGCGCGCCATCTCCTCGCGATAGAACGCGTCGGGAATCTGAATCAGGATGCCCGCGCCGTCGCCCATCAGCGGGTCGGCACCGACCGCACCCCGGTGATCGAGATTCTCCAGAATCTTCAGACCTTGCTGAACGATGTCGTGGCTCTTATGGCCCTTAATGTGCGCGACGAAGCCGACGCCGCAGGCGTCGTGCTCGTTGCTCGGGTCGTACAGACCTTGGGCGGCGGGGACCGAATGGATCGGTTGTTGGTCGTTCATGGGGGACACCGTCTATCAGAGGCCATAGCGGCCGTTCGCATGGGGATTCGTGCAGGTTTGCCGCCGGCCAACGCTGGCGGCGCGAAACGCTGCACGGGTCGCGGATGACCGGGGGTGGGGAGGCGCCGCGTGACGGGTGGTGCTTATGGCACCGACACTCGCCGAAATCGGAATATACGCGACGAATCAATTAAATAGCAAACAAAACGTGATGATCTGACACCATTAAATCGAATGCCTCGATTTGGTGCTGTTTTATTGGGGTCGTATCAAAATGGGGCAAACAAAAACGACACCCTCGGGTGTCGTCTTTCATCGCTCGGCAGCAAGCGTCAGCCGGAGGAAAGATCCGTCCGGCCAGGGACGCCGTGTTACTGATGCGGCGTTTGCGGCGAGTGCGGCGATTGCGGCGTTTCCCGCACTTTCTTGGGCCGCCCGCGCGGCAACGGCGAGACGCGGCGATTCGCCGCCCTGGCTGCCCACTCGCGATACGAGTCGCCGCCCAGCACCCAACCTTTCAGCGTGGCTTGCTGCAGCTCGTTGGCCTCGCGCTCGTCGAGGGGTTGTTCGCACAGCTCCTTGTAGGCGCGCTGGCGCTCGAACGGCGTGTTGCCGAGCGACCAATACAGCGGATGGTCGGTCACGAGGCTATCGACCGTGAGCCCGATGTGATGCCGATAGCTCGACCATCGGTAGTCCTCGGGGACGCTGACGAGTTGCGCCCGCACCGGACATAATTCGATGACCCGGCTCGCGAGCAAAAAGTAGCGCTCGCCCTCGATAACCGTGGCGCGGTAGCGCCCTTCCCAGAGCGTGCCGCGCCGGGCATACCGGCGATTGAAGTGAGCGACGTAGCGCCTGCCCACCGCCTGCATCGCCTTCGGCAAGCTCGTCTCGTCGCTGGGCGTGACGAGCAACTGCACCGCGCCCGGCATGAGGACATAGGCGTGGATGTCGAGGTGATGATCGCGCGAGGCGGCTTTCAAGCAATCGACGAAAAGCTCGTAATCCTGCTCGTCGACGAAGGCGGGCTGCTGATCGAGTCCGCGCAGGATGACGTGCTGCGGCTGTTTCGGAACGTAAAGACGTGCGAGCCGTGCCATGCTGGATTCCGTTTAGTACGTTGGTGATTACCCCAAGGGACGATGAGGCACTTGTTGCGTTTGCGAAGACGCGCGCGGCTTCGAGCCAACACTCGCGCAGCTTAGGGAGAATGCTCTAGCATGCGCGCTTGGTTTGTTTCAAACCTTCTACTCATAATAGGCGGGCCTTTCATGGAGGAGCACATAGATGAAATTAAAACAGGCCATTACAGGGGCCGTGGTGGCGCTTGCTTGCGCACAAGCGGCTCATGCCCAAACGGCCGGGACGTTTTACATGACGTCGGGGTGGTTCCACTTCGCACCTCAGAGCAGTAGCGACCCGCTCGAGGAACTCAGCGTCGGCGGCACGCCCATCAACGCCTATCAACCCAACACCGGCGCCAGCATCGACAGTTCCGACACGCTTGGCTTCAGCCTCGGCTACTACGTGACCGATCACCTCTCCACGGAGTTGGAACTCGGGATCCCGCCGAAGTTCGATATCGACGGCACCGGACAGCTTTCCGGGTTCGGCAAGCTCGGCAGCGCCAAACTGTGGTCGCCCGCGTTGCTCTTCAAGTGGAACTTCCTGAGCCCAACGGAAAAATTCCGTCCGTATATCGGCATCGGCGTCACCCGCGTTTGGTTCACGAATGCCCAGATCACGAACGGCGATTTCTCGAACGGCGTGTTGCATGGTCCGACCTCCGTCTCTACGGATCGTTCCTGGGCGCCAGTTTTCAACGCGGGTTTCAACTACTCGTTCAATAAGCATTGGTTCGCCGGCTTGTCGATTTCGTACATCCCGGTGGGCGTCACCGCCAACTTGACGACGACGAACGCCGGGCCGTTCGGCTTGACGGTTCAATCCCAAGCAAAGATCAGGCTCAACCCGATCGTCACCTACGCGAAGATCGGCTACGCCTTCTAAAGCCTAGGTCGAAATTCGCCGCGTGCCTATCCGACGCCGCCCCGATGGGGCGGCGTTGTAATTTCCACCACCGATAAGTCGCACTCGTACCGTTTCTACGCGGGTTCGTCTCACCTATAAGGCCGGTGACGGCCCTGCGTCGGTACCGGCGCGTGACGGGGTGCGCTCGGGGTGCGCTCGGGGTGCGCTCGGGGTGCGCTCGGACTAGCCCGTGAAATGGCGGCCGGCGCGCATATTGGCCGGGGCGGCCCGGGCACCGAAGTTGCGGCTCGGTAGGTCTTCCCCGCATCGGATCCGCGGGTTCGTTCATCCCGTTATCAATCATTGACGGAGCGACCATGACCGCCCTACCGAATACGCGAGACGCGCTCGAAACATCGTGGAGTAGTGCTGGCCGGCACGCACGCCGGATCGCAAGACACAGCCGGCACGCAGCCGAGGACATCGGCGTCGAAATGCGCGAGCTGCTCTCGGAGTTGGAACAAACGCTCGGCGACGGCACTCAAGCCGACGCCGCCGTGTTGCGTGAACAAATGAGAAAACGCCTGGATGCCGCGCGCGCTCGCCTCGATGGCGCCCGCGATACGCTGCGCGACCGCGCCGCGGCCACGCTCAGCGACGCCCAAGGCTACATTCGCGAGAATCCGTGGGAGACGATGGCCGTCGTCGGCGGCGTGGCGCTGCTGACCGGTTGGCTGCTCGCGCGCAGCCGCTGATCGCGGCGAGGCCCTAACGCATCGGCCGCCGCGCGAGGCGATCGCGGGTGTGCCGTGCGGCCACGTGGCTCACGGGACTGACGAGAGAAAGTCCGCGCCGATGAGATCGATGCGGTCGGTGCAGATCGCGTCGACGCCCCAGTGCGCGAGCGTTCGCGCGCGCTCGGGATCGTTGACGGTATAGGCCAGGATGAACAGGCCCGCCGCCTTGATCTCGCCCACGAGAGCCGCGTCGAGCTTGCGATGATCCGCGTGCAGCGACACGCAGGCCAGCGCATCGGTCCGCGCCCGCCAATCGCTCGGCACGGCCCCGAACAGCAATCCACGCGGCAGCTCCGGCTGGGCGTCGCGCGCCGCGGCTAGCGCCTCGAAGGAGAATGAAGACAGCAGCGGCAGCGGCAACGGTGGCGTCGGCGCATCGGCGTTCGTCCCATTCGACCCGTTCGCCCACAAGCGGGCAGCTTCTTGAGCCACGCGCTGGCCCGTCGCAGTCTCGCGCCCCGGGCACGGCTTGATTTCGATGTTGGCCGCTAAGCCATGCGTCACGCACCGCCCGTAGACCTGGGCCAGCGTCGGCATAGGCTCGCCGCGAAAGCGCCGGTCGTACCAACTGCCCGCGTCGAGCGCCGCAATGTCCGCGTAAGGCTTGCGCGCCGCGGCGCCGCGTCCGTTCGACGTACGCTCGAGCGTATCGTCGTGTAGTAAGAACACCACGTCGTCGCTCGACAATTTCGCGTCGAACTCGATCATCTTGAGACCGAGCGCGGCGCCGGTATCGATGGCGGCCAGCGTATTCTCCGGTGCGAGCGAACCGCCGCCGCGATGCGCGACGATTCGAGGGTACGGCCAGCGCAATATTGCCGCCGCCGATGAGGGGTTGTCCGTACTGGTGGTCATGTCTTTTCCGAATGACAAGGGCATCGCCGCATTGCCGCGGCGGTGCGCCGCGCGTTCAAAACGCCCGTTTGCCCGAGGCCGGGTCGAAGAAGTGCAGATGTTCGAGCGGCAACGCCGCCGGCACCTGTTCGCCGCTCGCCGGACGATCGGCGTGCGCCAGACGAACGGTGACATCGTGCGATCCCCACCGGCCATGAACGAGATTATCCGCCCCGAGCAGCTCGCACGACTCGACGACGAGCGGCGCGCGCGCGCAATCGGGTCGCGGCGTCATATGCTCGGGACGAATACCGAGGATCCACTCGCGGCCGCCGGCGACCTCCCGGCCGACACCGGGCGCGCCCGCGATCGCGAGGCTCGGGCCGCCGCCGGCCACGTCGAACGTCTTGCCGTCCGCGCTCAGCGTGCCGGAAAGCAGGTTCATGGCCGGAGAGCCGATGAAACTCGCGACGAACACCGTGGCCGGCCGCTCATACACCTCGGTCGGCACGCCGATCTGCTCGGCGTGTCCGCGGTTCATCACGATCACGCGTTGCGCGAGCGTCATCGCCTCGATTTGGTCGTGCGTCACGTAAAGGCTCGTCGTCGCCAGCCGCGCATGAAGCCTTTGAATCTCCAAACGCATCTGAACGCGCAGTTTCGCATCGAGGTTCGAGAGCGGCTCGTCGAACAAAAACACGGACGGCTCTCGCACGATCGCGCGCCCCATTGCCACCCGCTGGCGCTGACCGCCCGACAGCTCGCGCGGGCGGCGCGCGAGCAACGGCTCGAGCTCGAGAATCTTCGCGGCCGCCGCGACGCGAGTCTCGATCGTCTCTCGCGCGATTGCCCGAATCTTCAGACCGTACGACATGTTTTCCTTCACGCTCATATGCGGATAGAGCGCGTAATTCTGAAACACCATCGCGACGTCGCGGTCCTTCGGCTCGAGCCGATTGACGACCCGCCCGCCGATCGCGATTTCGCCTTCCGAAACGCTTTCGAGCCCCGCCACCATCCGCAACAACGTCGACTTCCCGCATCCGGACGGTCCGACCAGCACCACGAATTCGCCGTCGGCCACGTCCACGTCGATACCGTGCAACACGAATTGCTTGCCGTCGTACGTCTTGCGCACGTTCTTCAGAGTCAAGCCTGACATGCTCAATGATCCTTTTCGATTATTTTTCCGCGTCGACGAGCCCGCGCACGAACCACCGCTGCATCGCCAGCACGACGACGAGCGGCGGCAGCATCGCCAGCAGCGTCGCCGCCATGACGAGGTGCCATTCGGTGGCGGTGTCGCCGCTCGCGATCATCGTCTTGATACCGACGACGGCGGTCGTCAGCGACTGCTCGTTCGTGATCAGGATCGGCCATAGATACTGGTTCCAGCCGTAGATGAACGTAATGACGAACAGCGCCGCGATGTTCGTCTTCGACAGCGGCAGCACGATGTCGTAGAAAAAACGCAGTGCGCCGGCGCCGTCGATGCGCGCGGCTTCCACGAGTTCGTCGGGCAGCGTCATGAAGAACTGCCGAAACAAGAACGTGGCCGTGGCCGACGCGATCAGCGGCAACGTCAGCCCCGCGTACGTGTTGGTCAGATGCATCGACGACACGACCTGCACGGTCGGGAAGATCCGCACTTCCACCGGCAACATCAGCGTCACGAAGATCAGCCAGAACGCCGTGTTGCGCAAAGGAAACCGGAAAAAGACGATCGCATAGGCCGAGATGATCGAAACCGCGATTTTTCCGACCGCGATCGCGAGCGCCATGACGAGGCTGTTGAGCAGCATGCGGCCGAACGGACTCGCCGCATTGCCCGAGCCGTGCGACCACACGGCTGCGATGTTTTCGATGAGGTGCGTGCTCGGTACGAGCGAGAGCGGCACCGTGAACACTTCGTGCTCGCTCATCGTCGCCGCGCAAAACGCCACGTAGACGGGAAACGCGACGAGCGCCACGCCGGCGATGAGCACGGCATGGCAAAAGAGATCGAATCCCTTGCGATTTTCGATCATGTGTATTGCACCTTTCGTTCGATGAAGCGGAACTGGACGACGGTCAAGCCGACGACGATGAGCATCAGCACGACCGACTGCGCGCCCGAACTACCGATGTCGAGGCCTTGAAAGCCTTCCGCGAAAATCTTGTAGATCAACGTCTTCGTGGCTTGCGCCGGCCCGCCGCCCGTCGCCGCGTCGATGACCGGGAACGTATCGAAAAAGGCATAAACCACGTTCACGACCAGCAAGAAGAACGTGGTCGGCGACAGCAGCGGCAAGGCGATGCCGAAGAAGCGCCGCACGGGCCCCGCGCCGTCGATGGCCGCGGCCTCGATGAGCGAACGCGGGATTGCCTGGAGCCCGGCATAGAAGAACAGAAAGTTGTAGCTGACCTGCTTCCAAACCGATGCGAGCACGACCAGCGCCATCGCCTGCGTGCCGTTCAGCGCATGATTCCAAACGATCCCGCCTTTCGCCAGCGCATAGGTCACGATGCCGATGCTCGGATTGAAGAGGAACGCCCAAAGCACCGCGGCGATCGCGGGTGCAACGGCGTACGGCCAAATGAGCAGCGTGCGATAACTCTTGGACCCTCGCGTCACGCGATCGGCGCATGCCGCCAAGAGTAATGCGACGACGAGGCCGGATACCGTCACCAGTGCGCTGAAAACGAGCGTCGTCTTGAAAGAATCCAAATACAACGGATCGGCGAACAGATGCGCGAAATTCGCGAAGCCGACGAATTCGCTCGAGGTGCCGAAGGCATCTTGGGTTTGTGTCGACTGCCAAAGCGCCACACCCGCGGGCCAAAGGAAAAACAACCCGGTGATGGCGAGTTGCGGCGCGATCAAGAAATAAGGCAATGCGCTCGCGGCGAAACGGGATCGTTCTTGCATGGGCGAGAATCAAGTCGGTGCCGCGGCCTCGCCGGCTCGCACAGCCGAAAGACGAGCGGCGGCGGAGCACGGGGAAATGGCCGCGCGGCGGATACAAAAAGTCGAGCGCTGTCACTCGCGCGGGCGGCCACGATCTACTGGCCGCCCGCGCGCTCGTGCGTTTATAAGCCGGTCACTGCGCCGGTCACTGCGCCGATTGCTGGAAGCGCCGCAAGAGTTCGTTTCCGCGATCCACCGCGGAATCGAGCGCCGCCTTGGGCGTCTTCTTGTTGGCCCACACCTGCTCGAGCTCTTCATCGACGATCGTGCGAATCTGCGGCATGTTGCCCAAACGCAGGCCCTTCGTATAGGGCAGCGGCGGCTTGTTCAACATCTGCTTGATAGCCGTATCCGCGCCGGGATTCTTCGCGTAGAAGCCCTGGCTGCCGGCGAGCTCGTAGGCGGCCGTCGTCACCGGCAGGTACCCCGTATCCTCGTGCCACTTCGCGGCCACGGCCGGCGACGTGAGATACGCCAGGAACTTCGCGACACCCTTGTAGACGTTTGGATCCTTACCCGCGAGCACCCAGAGGCTGGCACCGCCGATGATCGCGTTTTGCGGCGCGCCCTTTACGTTCGCGTCGTACGGCATCATGCCGGTGCCGAACTCGAACTTCGCGTATTTGCGGATCGTGGCCAGCGAACCGGACGAGTTCGTCAAGATGCCGCAATCGCCGCTATAGAACTTCGAGACCGATTCGTCCTTGCGGCCGACATAGGTAAAGGTACCTTCCTTGACCATGTCTTGCAGGAATTGGATATGGGCGATCTGCTCGGGTTTGTTGAATTCGAGCGTCGCGTCGAGTCCGTCGAACCCGTTGTTCTTCGTCGCGAACGGCAGTCCGTGCCAAGCGCTGAAGTTTTCGAGCTGGATCCAACCTTGCCAGCCCGTGGTGAAACCGCAGGACATCCCCGCCGCCTTGAGCTTTTTCGCATCGGCGCGCACGTCGTCCCAGGTCTTCGGCGGCGCGTTGGGATCGAGGCCCGCCTTCTTGAAGGCGTCCTTGTTGTAGTACAGGACGGGCGTGGAACTATTGAACGGCATGGCCACGAGTTCGCCCGATTTCGCATCGGTGTAGTAGCTCGCGATGGTGGGCACGAACGCCTTTTGATCGAGCGGCACGCCCGCGTGCTTGAACACTTCCGTTACGGGCAGAACCGCTTTTTTCGCCGCCATCATCGTGGCGGTGCCCACTTCGTAGACTTGCAAGATTGCTGGCGCATTGCCGCTGCGATACGACGCGATACCGGCTGCAAGCGTTTGATCGTACGTTCCCTTGAAAACCGGGACGATCTTGTAATCGCTTTGCGACTTGTTGAAATCGTTGGTGATGTCGGTCAAACGCTCGCCAAGTGCAGCCTCCATCGCATGCCAGAATTGGATCTCCGTCGCGGCCAATGCCGCCTGACTCGCCCCGACGAGCAACGCCGCGCCGAGCGCGAGCGAACGAACCATCGTCTTGCAACCCTTCTTCATTTAGTTCTCCTAAGGTAACCCTCGCCAAACCGCCGTGCTCTCGCGATCGCCCCGATCGCGGCGTCGCACGGTTCATGTGCGCCCTACCGGGGCACGATTTTAGTTATCGTTGATGACAAACAAACGTTGATACTCTTTGAGCGCGTAGCGGTCGGTCATGCCCGCGATGTAATGCGCGATCAGGCGTGGCTGCGCGGCCGCATCGTTCGCGAAATACGCGGGCGGCAGCAGGCGCGCATCCTCGCTGAAGGCGTCGAACAATCCGCGAATCACTCGCCGCGCCTTGCTCGCCATACGCATGACCCGGTAATGCCGGTACAAATTCTTGAACAAGAACTGCTTGAGCTCGGTCGCCTGTGCGGCCACTGCCCGGCTATGCGCGACGAGCGGCGGTGCCGAGCGCACCGCATCGAGCGATGCGGGTGCATGCGCGGCCAGATTTTGCCGCGTCGTTTCGATCAGATCGACGATGAGCGTGTTGATCATCCGGCGTACGGTCTCGTGCACCATCCGGCGGCCGTCGAGCCGCGCATATTCGCGCTGGGCCTGCTCGTAATGGGTCTGCCAGAGTTCGACTTGCGCGAGTTGTTCGATCGTCAAGAGGCCCGAGCGCAAACCGTCGTCGACATCGTGATTGTTATAGGCGATCTCATCGGCGATGTTGGCGATTTGCGCTTCGAGCGACGGGCGCTTGCCCGCCAAGAATCGCTCGCCCAAATCGCCGAGCTTGAGCGCATTCTCGCGCGAGCAGTGCTTCAAGATGCCCTCGCGCGTCTCGAAGCACAGGTTCAGCCCGTTGAAGCCGCCGTAGTGCTCCTCGAGCTCGTCGACGACGGCAAGACTCTGCAAATTGTGTTCGAAGCCGCCATACCCCTGCATGCACTCGTTCAGCGCATCTTGTCCGGCATGGCCGAACGGCGTATGTCCCAAGTCGTGCGCGAGCGAGATGGCTTCGACGAGATCCTCGTTCAAGCGCAGATTGCGGGCCACCGACCGGGCGATCTGCGCAACCTCCAAGCTATGCGTGAGGCGCGTGCGAAACAGGTCGCCCTCGTGATTCACGAAAACTTGCGTCTTGTATTCGAGCCGCCTGAATGCCGTCGAATGGACGATGCGATCGCGATCGCGTTGAAATTCGGTGCGTGCCGAGGGCGGCGCTTCCGGAAATCGGCGGCCGCGCGAGGTGGCGGAATGCGCGGCGTAGGGCGCGAGATGCGCCTCCAACATGGCTAGCGTCGGCGGTTCGACGGGTGCCTGATGCACTTCGCCGCTAGGCACCTCGGTCGTTGCCGTTTGCCGCGTTCGGTCAACCCCTGCGCTCATCGTTTCCTCCCGCATGCGCGCCGTGCAGCGCGTTGGCAGCTATTGGCTCAAAGGCATGCAGCGAGCGTTGCGCGCAATGCCGGCTCTGCAACATCGGTAATCAGCGTCTCGCCGAGTTGCTTGAGCAGGATGAATTTGATCGTGCCCGCCTCGGCCTTCTTGTCTACCTTCATGAGTTCGATATAGCGCGAATCGCCGAGCGCGGGCGCGCGCGTGGGCAGCCGCACCGCCTCGATCAACGCAACGAGCCGCCGGCGCACCGCGTCGTCCAGCAAGCCGAGCCGCACCGACAGGTCGGCTGCCATGACCATGCCGCAACCCACCGCCTCTCCATGGAGCCATTCGCCATACCCGAGGCCCGCTTCGATCGCATGACCGAACGTATGGCCGAAGTTCAGAATCGCGCGCAAACCGCCCTCGCGCTCATCGGCCGCCACGACCGACGCCTTGACTTCGCAAGAGCGCTTGACGGCATGCATGAGCGCGGCCGGTTCGCGCCGGTTGAGGGCCTCGATGTTTTGCTCGAGCCATTCGAAGAAAGCGGCATCCGCGATAGCGGCCGTTTTGATGATCTCGGCAAGGCCGGCCGCGAGCTCGCGCTCGGGCAGCGTGCGCAGCGAGGCGATATCGGCGATGACGGCTTGCGGCTGATGAAACGCGCCGATCATGTTCTTGCCGAGCGGATGATTGATGCCCGTCTTCCCGCCTACCGACGAATCGACTTGCGAAAGCAGCGTCGTGGGCACTTGGATGAAAGGCACGCCGCGCATGTAACAGGCCGCGGCGAAGCCCGTCATGTCGCCGATCACGCCGCCGCCCAGCGCGATCAGCGTCGTCTTGCGATCGGCTTTCCCCCCCAGCAGCGCATCGAAAATGGCGTTCAACGTCTCCCAATGCTTGAACGCTTCGCCATCGGGCAGGACAACGGTCGATACCTGCTTGCCGAGCGGGGCGAGCGCGGCACGCAGTGCGTCGCCGTATAGCGGCTCCACGGTCTCGTTCGTGACGATCGTAATCGAGGAACCCGCGATATGCGGCGCGAACAATTCGGTCTGACCGATTAGATCGGCGCCGATGCGAATCGGGTAAGAACGGTCGCCCAGGTCGACGTTGACGGTAATCATGACTGTGTCTGTTTGGTGATGCCGGCCAGCTCGAGTTGCATGAGCACCATGTTCACGAGCCCATTGACGGACGGCCGTCCGGTTTCCACGATGAAATGCGCGCATTCGCGATAAAGCGGATCGCGCTCGTTGTACAGCGCCTCGAGCTTGGCCTTCGGATCTTCGGTTTGCAGCAGCGGCCGGTTCTTGTCCTTACGCGTGCGCAGCCACAGATCGTGCGGATTGGCTCGAAGATAGACGACGAGACCGCGATCGTGAAGGATCGCGCGATTTTCCGGACGCAAGACCGCCCCGCCGCCCGTGGCGAGCACGATCGAGTCGCGAGCGGCGAGTTCGGCGATGACTTGTGTCTCGCGCTCGCGAAACCCGGGCTCACCTTCGAGTTCGAAGATGACGGGAATGCGGGCGCCGGTGCGCGCCTCGATTTCGTGGTCGCTGTCGAAGAACGGCCGACCGAGCCGGCGAGCCACGGCGCGGCCGACGGTCGTCTTGCCCGCCCCCATGAGCCCCACGAAAAAAATGTTGGTGTTGGCGCCCCGCTCTTGCAAGGTATCCTCTGTTCAATCGGCTATGGTTCGTGGCGCAGCTTACTGGCAAAGCCGCCGCCTTGTCGAGCCCGGCGGCCCGTGCGCGCGGCCTCGCCAGGCGCGCCGCTCAATCGATGGGCACGATCCGCGGGGTGATGAAAACAACGAGTTCGCTGCGCTGCTCGCGCACCGCCCGATGGCGAAAAAGCGCCCCTAGCAACGGTATTTTGCCCAACAGCGGAACGCGCGTCACATCGTCGCGATCTTGGCTCTCGTAGATGCCGCCGATCGAGACGGTCCCGCCGTCCTCCACCTCCACCGTCGTGCGCACGTGCTTCGTGTCGATCGCGGGGCCGCCGGCCGTCGATTTGCCGACGCTGTCTTTGGCGATGTCGAGATCGAGGATGACGCGCCCCCGCGGGGTGATGCGCGGCTCGACCTCCAATTTCAGGCTCGCGCGGCGAAATTGCACGCCCGTGACGCCGTTGCGCACCTTGGCTTGATAAGGCAGCTCGGTCCCTTGCTCGACGAGCGCCTTCGTCCGATCCGCCGTGACCACGCGCGGACTCGAGACGATCTGCCCGTGCCCCTGCGCCTCGAGCGCGGATAGCTCGGCCGCAACCCAGCGCGTCGCGCCGGCCCCGAACAACGTGAGCCCCGCCGTGGCCGCTTCGAAGCCCGCGATCGCCCGGGCCGCGAGATCGTGCAGATGGCCTTCGGGTCCGCCCGCAAGGCCTCTCTCCGATCCCGCTCCGGAGGGCTCCCCGCCGGCCGAACGTAGCGAGAGCCGCGCCCCCAGTTCGCGCGAGAATCCGCGCTCGCCTTCGACGATGCGGGCCTCGATCAGCACTTGGCGGTTCGGCCGGTCGATCGTGTCGACGAGTTCGGCCACCTGCTCCAAACGTGCCTTAAGGTCGGTCACGAACAGCAAGTTCGTGCGCGCATCGGCCATGGCCGCGCCACGCTTGGACAATACGCGCTGCGCGCCTGGGGCCGTCAACAGCCGCTGCACCTCTTCGGCGCGCGGGTAGCTGAGCGCGAACGTTCGGCTCACGAGCGGTTCCAAATCGGCCGTGCGGGCGTGCGTCTCGAATCGTTGCCGCTCGCGCGCCGCGAGCTCCGCCTGCGGCGCGACCCAGATGACGTTGCCCCGCCGCGACATCGCGAGGCCCTGTGCGTCGAGCAGCGTATCGAACGCGGCGCGCCAAGGCACATCGGTCAAGCTCAGCGAAACACGCCCGCGCACCCGCTCGCTCGCGACGATATTCAAGCCCGTGAAGCGGGAGAACGCGTCGAGCACGTCCGCCATCTCCGCATGCTTGAAGCGCATCGTAATCGGCTTGCCGTCGTCCGATCCCCCGGCCGCCGCGTGCTCGTGAGCGCCATCGCTCATTCGCGGCGCCGGTGCAAGCGGCACCGGCGGCCCCTCGAGCGGGGGCGCCGAATCGGATGTGCGACTGGCCGCGGCAACTCGCGCACCAGCCGATTCGTCAGGCGCGCCGATGACGGGCCGCGCCGTCGATTCGCCGGCCTCCGAGTCCGGATCGGTTTCGTCGAGCGCAGCCGGCCGAAGGTCCGGGTCCAGCGGCGGCTCGCCGAGGCTCGGCCAGGGCGGCGCGGCGAGTGCGGTGTGTGCGGCCGAATCGTCGTCACGCAGCGCGGCGGGCAACGGCGGCATCGGCGCGAAATCCGCCGACGCAGGCGCGGATACCGCTAAGGCCGCGAGCGAGGTAGACAGGAGCCGGGCGACGAACGACGCCAGCGCGCTTTCGACATGCCGGTTCATTGCCCCTCCCCCGACATCGGCACTCTGCGCGTTTGCCCGCCGCCGGCTAGCGTCACCCCCGCCGCATCGATCGCAACGAGGCGATCCGTCCCGACTGCCTGCCCCGGCGTCGCGGTGACCACGCCGGCCCCGCTCGCCGCCTCGAACAGCGCCAACGCTCGCCGGGCATCTCGCACGATACCGACTAATCGCCCCGAAGGCCCGGTCGTACCAAGCGCGGTTTCACCGCCCGCGAACGGATCTCGCGCCGGCCGGCTCGATTGCGCGCTCGCCGCGTGCGGTCCCGGCGCGCTCGTCTCGTCCGCAAGCTCGCCGCGCACCGGCGGCATCTCGAAGATACCCAAGGTCGCGCCCAGCGCGAGCGCGCCCTTGTCATGCTTGATATCGACCGCTTCCGGCACGACCAATATCGGCAACGACGAAAGCCCCATCAAAAACGCGTGGACCTCGGAGAAATCGGCCCGGCCTTCGACGCGCAGCAAGTGCGCGGCGCCGTCCGCCTTGGCGGCGCGTGGCCCCTTCGCTGCCGCCCCCGGCGAAAGCGTGCGCAATTGCACGCCGCTGCGCGATGCCAGTTCGGCGACGGCATGCCAGTACCCCCCGGGCGCACTGGCCGCCGCCAGTGCCGCGGGCGGCTCATCGCGCACGCTGCGTCGCATCTGCTCAAGCCGAGCCACCTTGGCGCGGCTTTCCTGCAAACGCGATTCCAATGCCTCGAGGGCCGGCGCCCCGGCCGAGCGGCGTTCGGTGTCGAACGCGCGCCACGCGTACGTCACGACCGCGAACGAGCCCGATGCCATGGCCGTGCACGCCATCAGACGCCGCCTGGCGCTCCATCGTCGCGGCGGACACCACAGCGCACGCCACGATCGCCGCGCGAAGGATGGACGCACGATCACTCGGCGAATCGCACGCATCATTCGATCCAGCACGATGACGGTCATGGCTCCCCCCGCGGCGCGGGCTCATCCAAACGCTCGTCGGGATCGCCGCGCGCGGCCGGCGATGGGCGGCGCGAAACGGCTGCCGGCAACCGAACGGTAGCCTCCACGGCCCCGGCGGACTGAGCCCGGCCCGGCGCGGGGACGAATTTCAACTCGACGATCTGCGCACCCGGCCACGCCCCCGTGCTTGCGAGGCGCGCCATCCATGAGGCGCACGCGCCGCTGTCCTGACCGAGGATCCGCAACTCGAAGCCTTCGCGCGTTTGCCGCAGACGGGTGACGATTACGCCCCCGTGCGACTCGCGACTCAGCGCATCGAGCAGCGCGCGCAACTGGACATAGGGCCGAGCCCTCGCCACGCCCAACGCGGCGCTCGCGCGCGAGGCCGCGCTCGCCTGTTCCAAGCGCGCCACCTCGGCAAGCGGGGTCGCCAACCCGGCAAGCTCCCGCTCGAGCAACGCGCGTCGCGCGCTTGCCCCCTCGTCGTTCGCTCCGACGCTCGCCCAGCCGATCGCGATCAACGCCCCGGCAAGGGTAGCCGCGGCGCACTCGATCCAATGCCGGTGGCGGCGCCGGTGCCGCGCGGCCGGCGCCATGCGGCCCGCTGGCGCCGCCGCATCGAAGCCCGAAAACGCGTCCGCGTCCGCGCCCGCCCAGGCCGCGCCATCCACGGCGATCGAACTCATTCGGCCACCCCGCTCAACGCCAGGCCGAAAGCCACGGCGAATCCCGCGGCTCGTCGCCAATCGGCATGCCGGGCGAGCATGCCGCCGCCCGCCGCGAACGATACGCACTCGAACGCAGCCACGCTGCAACCGACGCACTCGCCGATATCCGCGAGCGCAAGCCCGACGCGCTCGAGCAAGTGGAGTTCACCGCCGACCAACGCGCGCTCGAGCCCCTCGTTGCCCGCCAACGTCCTGAGCGCCGACTCCAGATCGGCGTGCTCGCGGGCGGGAAAACGCACGCTCGCGAGCACCTGCCCATCGGCCACGCGCCAGCCGTACACGCCGTCATAGCCGGCCCACAACGCAATGAATCGCGCGCCCGGCCGCAAAGTGCATTGGGCCGTGTGAACGAGCGCGCGTAAAGCGGCCGACGGCTCGCTATCGACGGTGGCGAGCGCGATCCCCGCCGCCGCGGCCACTTCGATGCGCGCTTGAAGATGCGGGTTCGTCGCGACCGCGCAATCGGCGGTAGCCCCGGCAGGAATCCCCATCGCGCACGGCATACCGCGCATGGCACGCCGGCGCGGCCACCGCGCGCATAGCGAGGACAGGGCCTCGGTGACGGCCGCGCGCTCGACCAGATGCGCGCCGGATACGTTGCCGGACGCCAGCGGGGCCACCCCGATCCATTCGACGCCGACCGGCCGCCTGCCTCGACGCGCACGGCTGGCAATGACTACACGCACCTCGAGCGGTGCGATATCGATGCCGGCTGCGAAGCGGCGCATAGGGCACGGCGCGATGTTTCTGATCGACATGGCATCTCCTCGACAACGGCCGGGCCCTCGAGATGAGCGGCGGTAACGGCCGATTGCGGGCAATTGTGCGCAGCGCGGGCCGACGCGGACATTCGGCCGGATGGCCAATGCGCTCGCCCTGCTTCCTCAAGGCAACCGAATGCCCATCGTCCATTAAGCCAATCGAAAGCTGCACCTTACGCCGCTATAATCGCGCCCATCGCACGTCAGTTTCGTTATGAATTCGCAGCCGCTTCCCCTCCCGCCGTCGTCTCCTCCGCCCACGCCGCCCACGCCCCGCCGGCGTCGCCGCTGGTTCACGCGAGCTCTGCTTTGGTGCCTAGGCGCGGCGGCGTTCGTGTCCGTCGCGTGCGCGCTCGTGCTGCTTTACGCGCTGGTCGTCGCCACGCCGCGGCTGCCCGCGCTGAATGCGCTGACCGACTACCGCCCGAAAGTGCCGATGCGCATTTACACGGCCGATCACGTCTTGATCGGCGAGTTCGGCGAGGAGCGGCGCGACGTCGTGCATATCGACGAAGTCCCGGCCTATCTGAAGCAAGCGATTCTCGCGATCGAAGATGCCCGCTTCTACGAACACGGCGGCGTCGATTTGGCCGGCGTCGTGCGCGCGGGCGTGGCCGCGCTGACCAACGGCCACGCAACGCAAGGCGCGAGCACGATCACGATGCAAGTGGCGCGCAATTTCTTCTTGTCGAGCGAGAAGACCTACACGCGCAAGATTTACGAGATGCTGCTCGCGTACAAGATCGAACGCGAGTTGACGAAGGATCAGATTCTCGAGGTCTACATGAATCAGATCTATCTCGGGCAGCGCGCGTATGGCTTCGCGTCGGCTGCGCGGATCTACTTCGGCAAGGACATCGCCCACATCACACTCGCGCAAGCGGCGATGCTCGCCGGCTTGCCGAAAGCGCCGTCGGCCTACAACCCCGTGGTCAATCCCGCTCGCGCGAAGCTGCGCCAGCAATACATCCTGCAACGCATGCTGGCGTTGCGCGACATCACGCGCGCGCAGTACGACGCCGCCGTTGCCGAACCGCTCACCACCCTGTCGGCCCCGGCACAGCAATTCAGCGTACACGCCGAGTACGTGGCCGAGATGGTCCGGCAAGCGATGGTCGCCCAATACCGCGACGAGGCGTACACCCGAGGTCTCAGTGTCGTCACGACGATCGATTCGGGCGATCAGAACACCGCCTACCGCGCGTTGCGCGCGGGCCTCACGAGCTACGACGCGCGCCACGGCTATCGCGGGCCCGAGGCGTACGTCGAACTACCGGCCGACCCCGGCAAGCGCGCCGACGCCATCGCGACGGCGCTCGAAAAATATCCCGACGATGGCGACATCGCCGCCGGCGTCGTCGTTGCGCTCGACCCGACGCAAGTGCGGGCTGTCCTCGCCGACGGCGCCGAGGCGATCGTCAGCGGCGACGGTTTGCGCTTCGCCGCCGCCTCGCTCGCCGCCAAAGGGAAAAGTGCCGCTCGCATGCGCCCCGGCGCGATCGTGCGTCTGACCCAAAACGATGCCGGTGTCTGGTCGATCGTCCAGTTGCCGCAAGTCGAGGGCGCGTTCGTGTCGATGGTGCCGAGCGACGGCGCGATCCGCGCCCTCGTCGGCGGATTCGATTTCGGCAAGAACAAGTTCAATCACGTGACGCAAGCATGGCGCCAGCCCGGATCGAGCTTCAAGCCGTTCATCTATTCGGCATCGCTCGACAAAGGACTCGGCCCGGCGACGATCATCAACGACGCCCCGCTCTATTTCAGCGCCGCGGAGACGGGCGGGCGCCCCTGGGAGCCGAAAAACTACGGCGGCCGCTTCGACGGTCCGATGACGATGCGCACCGCGCTGCAAAAGTCGCGCAATCTGGTGTCGATCCGAATCTTGTCGCATATCGGCACCCACTACGCGCAGCAGTACATCACACGCTTCGGGTTCGATGCGGACAAGCATCCGGCATACTTGCCGATGGCACTCGGCGCGGGGCTCGTCACGCCATTGCAGATGGCGGGCGCCTACTCCGTATTCGCGAACGGCGGCTACCGCGTCAATCCGTATTTGATTTCCGAAGTCACGGATCTGGACGGCGTCGTGCTGGCACGTGCGCAGCCGATCGTGGCTGAGCGCGATGCGCCGCGGGTGATCGACGCACGCAACGACTACGTCATGACGAGCCTGCTGCAAAGCGTGGCGCAACGCGGGACGGGAGCGAAGTCGAACGAACTCGGACGGAAGGACCTCGCCGGCAAAACGGGCACGACGAACGATTCGCGCGACGCTTGGTTTGCGGGCTATCAGCACTCGCTCGCGGCCATCGCGTGGATCGGCTACGACGCGCCGCGCAGTCTCGGCGATCGCGAGACGGGCGGCGGCGTTGCGCTACCCGTATGGATGGATTACATGCGCCAGGCGCTCAAAGGCGTGCCCGAGTATGAGATGCCGATGCCGTCGGATGTCGCGACGATCGGCGGCGAACTGTACTTCGATTCGTTCTTGCCGGGGCAAGGCTTCGTCTCGACGGTCGGTATCAGTGAAGCCGCGCTGCACGCGGGCGCTGCGCAATCGGGCTCGGATGGAGAGACGGCGGCACCCGCGGCAACGGGGCACTACGACGAGCCGCCCGCCGCTGCGCAGCCGGCCCCCGCTCAGTAGGCGCAGCGGGACATGGAGGACGGGGGCCGCGAGCGACTGATCGAGACGCCGAGGGTTCGCCTCAAGCCGCGAACGTCACGGGCTCGCCGGCTTGCTGCGTCGCGTAATCGGAGAGCGCCTCGAAAAACTCGCGGCCGCTGCGCGTATCGAGCCAACGTCCATCGACGAATCTGAAGTGGAACCCGCCGGCCTTCGCCGCGATCCAGATCTCCTGCATCGGGGGCTGCAGGTTGACGATGATCTTCGAGCCGTTCTCGAATTCGAGCGTCAGCACGTTGCCGCTACGATCGAGTTCGATGTCGGCGGTATTATCGTCGACGCCCGCTTCGATGCTCGAGAGCACGGCTTCCGCGCGGGAAAGGTAGTCGCTGTCGGTCATGCTAAACTCCGCCGGTTGAACTCACAGCTCATTAGATACAGTCATGCGAGTCGTTTTCAGGATGAGCGCGATTGTAGCGGCTTTGGCCGTTACGACAAGCGCGGCGCTGACCGGATGCGGTCAACGCGGGCCGCTTTACCTGCCGAGCGTTCCTCCGCTGCCTGAGAAACCCGCCGCGCGCGACGCGCAGGCACCGATCACGCTTGCACCGGCCGATTCGCTCGGCACCGCGCCCAAGGCCGGCAGCGAGGCCGCGCCGGCCGCCGCATCGAGCCCCGCCCCCGATCAATAACGCAGGAACGCAGGACTTTCGCATGTCTCAATCCGCCTTTGCCTATGTCGACGGCGTGCTGCACGCCGAAGGCGTCAGCGCCGTCGCGCTTGCCGAACGCTTCGGCACGCCCCTGTTCGTCTATTCGCGAGCCGCATTGACCGAGGCGTATCAAGCCTATGCGAAAGCCTGCGAGGGGCATCGGGCTTGCGTGCACGTCGCCGTCAAAGCGAACGGGAATCTGGCCGTGCTGAATGTTTTCGCCCGCTTGGGCGCCGGCTTCGACATCGTCTCCGGCGGCGAGTTGGCCAGGGTGCTGGCCGCGGGCGGTCAGGCGAAAGACATCGTGTTCTCGGGCGTCGGCAAAAGCGCGGACGAGATGCGCCAAGCGCTTAACGCCGGCGTGAAGTGCTTCAATGTCGAGTCGATCGCCGAGCTCGACCGGCTGAACGCCGTCGCGGGCGAACTCGGCAAAAAGGCGCCGATCTCGCTGCGCGTCAATCCCGACGTCGATCCGAAAACGCACCCCTATATTTCCACGGGGCTCAAGGCGAACAAGTTCGGCGTCGCTTTCGACGAAGCGCGCGCGGCTTACCGTGCGGCCGCGGCCCTCGAGCATCTCGAGGTCGTCGGGATCGATTGCCACATCGGCTCGCAGATCACCGAGATCGCCCCCTACATCGACGCGCTCGATAAGGTGCTCGACCTCGTGACGCAAATCGAAGCCGACGGCGTGCGGATTCGTCATATCGACGTCGGCGGCGGCTTGGGCATCACCTACTCGAGCGAGACGCCGCCCGATACGGGCTTGTTCGTGCGCACGCTGCTCGAGCGCATCGAAGCGCGCGGTCACGGCCATCGCGAAGTGTTCTTCGAGCCGGGGCGCTCGGTGACGGGCAACGCAGGCATCTTGCTGACGCGTGTCGAATTTTTGAAGCCGGGTGCCGAAAAGAACTTCGCGATCGTCGATGCCGCCATGAACGACCTCGCTCGGCCCGCCATGTACCAGGCCTATCATGCGATCGATCCCGTCGTGCCGCGGCAAGACGCGCCGCGCGTCTACGATGTGGTGGGCCCGGTCTGCGAAAGCGGCGATTGGCTCGGCCGGGACCGCTCCCTCGCGATCGAGCCCGGCGATTTGCTGGCGATTCGTTCGGCCGGCGCCTACTCGTTCGCAATGAGCTCGAACTACAACACGCGGCCGCGAGCGGCCGAGGTCATGGTCGACGGCAGCGAGATCCATCTCGTTCGCGCGCGCGAAACGGTGCCCGAGCTTTTTGCCGGCGAATCGATCCTGCCGCGCTAAGCGCGTTAAGCGCGCCAACAACGCCAACAGCGCTCGAACAAAGGCCGTCGCGATGCGACGGCCTTTTGCTTTTATCTATCGGCAAACCGTCACGCTCGCTTGCGCTCGGCAAACTTAGCTGCGGCCCACACCGCCACGCGCCAGCCGAGCAGTACCAGAACGATCGCGCCGTAGGTCTTGGGCAGAATCAGATCGTGCTTGCCGGCCCTCATCCACCAGAAGTGCAAGATGGCGAGCACCGCTATCGCATAGATCGCGCGGTGCAGCGTTTGCCAACGTCTTCCGAGCTTACGCGCGGCCGCGCGCGGCGATGTCGCCGCCAGCGGAATCAATAGAACGAAAGCCAGGAAGCCGACCGTGATGAACGGACGCTTGGCGATGTCCTTGAACATCTCGGCCACGTCGAACCACTTATCGAACCAGACGTAGGTCGTAAGATGCAGCACCGCGTAGAAGAACGCATACAGCCCGAGCATCCGCCTGAACCGCAACAACTCGTTGATACCGGTGAGCCTGCGCAGCGGCGTGACAGCGAGCGTAATGCACAGGAATACGAGCGTCCAAAGGCCCGTCGAGCGCGTGATGAACTCGATCGGATTTGCCCCGAGACGATCGGTCAGACCGAACAGCACGATACGGGCGAGCGGATACAACGCGGCGACGAAGACGCCGATCTTGGCCGGCGCCATCCACCGTTGCAGGCCGGCTCGCAGCCCCCCGGCCGCTGCCGGGCGGGCCCTCGGCGCCACGCGGGCGTTTCGCGTCTCGCCGGCGCTCACCGTTTGGGAATCTACAGACATGAAGCGCTCCGTTTTCGCTCAAAAGTATTTGCGCAGGTCCATGCCCTGATACATCGAAGCGACGAGATTGCCGTAGCCGTTGAACATCAGCGTTTTGCGTTTCGGTTGGAAAAAGCCGTCCTCGCCGATGCGCCGCTCGGTGGCTTGGCTCCAACGCGGATGGTCGACCGTCGGATTCACATTCGAATAAAACCCGTATTCGTTCGGCGCATACGCATTCCAGCTCGTCGGCGGCTGCTTATCGACGAAGCGGATCTTGACGATCGATTTGGCACTTTTGAATCCGTACTTCCACGGCAACACGACGCGAATCGGAGCGCCGTTCTGATTAGGCAGCACTTGGCCGTACACGCCCATGGTGAGCAACGTCAGCGGATTGACCGCCTCGTCCATGCGCAGCCCTTCCGAGTACGGCCAATTGAGGATCGGATCGGCGATGCCGGGCATCTGCGAGGGGTCGGCGAGCGTGATGAACTGCACGAACTTCGCGTTGCTCGTGGGTTGCACGCGCTTGATCAGCTCCGCGAGCGGGTAGCCCACCCAAGGGATCACCATCGACCACCCTTCCACACAGCGATGCCGGTAGACACGCTCCTCGAGCGGCGCGAGCTTGAGCAACTCGTCGATGTCGTACACCTTCGGGTTTTTCACCTCGCCTTCGACGCTGACCCGCCACGGGTGCGGGCGCAGCGTGCCTGCGTTTTCGGAAGGATCGCTCTTGCCCGTGCCGAATTCGTAGAAATTGTTGTAGGTCGTGACGTCCTGGTACGGCGTCACTTTTTCCGGCACGACGAATTTGGCGTTGGTCGCGGCGGCAAGCTTTTGTGCTTTGGGATTGGGCGACGCATAGGCGCCGAACGCGGCACGGCTCATGCCGAGCACGCCACCGGCCGCGGCCAAGCTCGCAGCCCCCGCCGCCTGCAGAACACGCCGCCGGTTCTCGAACACCGCGCGCGGGGTGATTTCGCTCGCGGCGATATCGTCGCCGGCCAAGATGATGCGCTGCTCTCGCTTGATCAACACGATGCTGCTCCTGATGAAAGAAACCGGGCCGCTGCCCCATTGCCCTATATACCGCCGCCAACACCGTTTGGATGCACCCCATTCCGTCGACGAACAAAAAAACCGCCGCAGGAGCAACCTTGCGGCGGTTTCTTCGTGACGGGGCGCGATCGAAATCGGCGCGAGGCGCGTCCGTTACAGCTTGCCGTAACTGTGCAGCCCAGACAGGAACATGTTCACGCCCAGGAACGCGAACGTCGTCACGATAAGGCCGGTCAGTGCCCACCAAGCGGCGGCCGAGCCGCGCAAGCCTTTCATCAGGCGCATATGCAACCATGCCGCGTAGTTGAGCCACACGATCAGCGCCCAGGTTTCCTTCGGGTCCCAGCTCCAGTAGCCGCCCCAAGCTTGAGCGGCCCAGAGCGCGCCGAGAATCGTCGCCACGGTGAAGAAGGCGAAGCCCACGGCAATCGACTTGTACATGACGTCGTCGAGGACGACGAGCGAGGGCAGCCGATCGGTCAGGATGCCGCGCTCGCTCAGCAAATACGCCACACCGACCATCGCGGAGAGCGCGAACGAACCGTAACCGATGAAATTGGCCGGCACGTGAATCTTCATCCACCAACTCTGCAGCGCCGGGACGAGCGGCTGAATCTGCTGAGCGTCACGCGCGACCGAGTACCACATCAAGAAGCCCACGGCTGCGCTGATGATGAGCAGCACGAATGCGCCCATCGCCCGCGTCGCGTAATGCCGCTCGTAATACAGGTAGAACAGCGCCGTGATCAGGCAGAAGAGCACGAACACTTCGTAAAGGTTCGAGATGGGAATGTGTCCGACGTCGGCGCCGATCAAGTACGACTCGTACCAGCGCACCATCATCCCCGTGAAGCCCATCAGCACCGCGAACCATGTCAGCGACGATCCGATCGCGGCCCCCGACGGCGAGCGCGACAGCAGCCCGATCCAGTAGAACAGCGTGGCGAGGATGAACAAGGCGCTCATCCAAAGAATGGCCGACTGGCTCGACAGGAAATACTTCAGGAAAAAGGCCGAGTCGGCGCGCGCCAAATCGCCGTGATAGATCTGCAGCGCCAGCAGCGATAGCGCGGCGATGCCGACGGCCAGCAAGCGCACCGGCTTCCAGCGCCAGCCGAGCACGACGAGCGCGGGCACCGCACACACGAGCACGAGCTTGTCGTAGTAGTTCATGTACGCGTGATAGCGGGACAGAGCGAAGCCGGCGCCGCCCGCCACGAGCAGCGCGAACAGCCAATCGAATGCGCCCAGGCGGCGCAGGAACGATCGTTCATCCAGCACACCGGCGGCCGTACCGGCGGCGGGGCTGGAGCGAGAAGCGTGGGTCAGGTCCATGATGAATACCGATTATGAGTCTTGCGAGCCGGAGGACGATTCGATCGCCGCATCGAGCGCCGGCAATTGCGCGCCGGCTTGCGCGCCGGAGTGCATGAATGCCGGAGCATCGTGCGCCTGCGCACCGAGCGTGGCGCCGACCGCGTCGCGCATCGTTGCGAATTCCTTGTCGAAGTCGAGCGTCTTGCGAGCCGTCGACATGGCCATGACGACGGTCGTGCCCGTTGCCGCGTCTTTGAGCCAGAACCAGAGTCGCCGCTCGCGCACGTAGAACATCGAGAAGATGCCCGCGACCAGCAGCAAGCTGCCAAGATACACCACTTTCGTACCCGGTGCCCGCGTGAGCTGGAACACCGACGCCTGTACCTGTTTGAACGAATCAAGCTGCAAGAAGACCGGAGATCCGTACAGAAAGCTATCGGAAAGCGCATTGATAGAATCCTGCACGAAACGGCTCGCGCTGGCGGTGGGCTGAACGTCGGGCTCGCCTGCTCGCTCGCGCGCGAGCTGCCACAAATCCCACGTCGAGCCTTCGAGCATGCGCAGCAGGAGCGAGGCCGCTTTTTCCTGCTCGCCCTTCGGTACGGAATGATCGATGAACGAGGCAATCGACTGGAAGCCGCCCGGCGTTGCGCCGGGTGCCATACTCGTCACGGTGCCGTCGGCGCCCGAGAAGAGGTTGAGCACGCGCGCGGCGCTCTCCTCGAGGTGGGCGCGCAACTCGGGATTCGAATCGGCGACGGAACGCTGGGCGAACCGGTGAGCCGCCTGCGCGCGCAAGCCGGCGTCGGCCAACGCTGCCCGGAGTTGCATCCATCCCGTTACACCGCCTCGATCGTCGGCCGGGATGCGCAGATAGCGGAACGGATCGTTCGGCGTCGTGCGCATGCCCGCGAGGAAATAACGTGCACCGTCCACCTCGACGGGCAACATGTAGTTGTTGAATTCGCGTGCTTGCCCGTCGGTGCCGCGAATCTTGTACTGAACGGACGGCCCCACGTTTTGCAGATCTACCTGCTTCGACGACTTGGCCCCCGAGCCGAGCCTTGCATCGAGCATCTGCTCGACGGAATGGTGAACCACGACCCCGCGCGCGTCGTTCTGCCCACTGCCGTTCGTGACGTTTTCCACGTTGATCGCACGAAAATCGGCGAACTCCACGGTTTGGCCGTTCACGCCGGGCATCGAGGCCGACAGCGGCGCCGAGCTACCGATCGCTCCGGTGACCGGCATCGTCTTCGTCGTGTCGCCCGTCATCGGCCAAGCCGTCATCGACATCTGCGAGCCACCGTCTTGGAAGCTCGATTGATAAATCGATACGCCGTCGTATTCGAACGGCTTATTCACCTCGACGCGCGCGGGGATACGCTTGCCCGTCGCATGATCGATAACGACGATATCGCTGGCGAACAGCTTGGGCATGCCCGTCGAGTAGTAGTCGACGATGAACTTCTTGAGCTCGATCGAAAACGGCAGGTCCTGAATCAGCGAGCCGGTCGGCTGATTCAGAATGGCGGTGGAGACGTGCTGCCCCTCGGGCACCCAGGCGTAGCCCCGGAAAGTCGGATTCGACTGCGAGAGCCGGTGCGCCGAGGAAATATCGTTGATGACCGCGCTCGTCGAGATCGGCGATTTGCCGAACAGCCACATTTGGAATTTGATCGGCAGGTTGCTGTCCATGAGCCCGCCGATACAGATCACGACGATGGCCAAGTGGGCGAAGATATAGCCGATCTTCGAGAGCGCGCCGCGCTTCGCGGCCACGAGCGTCGCCCCTTCCGACTCCCGCACGACGTAGCGGTAGCCCCGCTTGCCCGCGAGCGCCGACAAACGCCGCGCCGTCTCGGCGCGCGCTGTGCCGGCGGCATACTCGGCCTTGTGATGGAAAGCGCGCAGACTGCCTTCGCGCACTTTGTCCTTCCAGCTTTTCATGTCGGCGACCATCTTCGGCGAATTGCGTATGACGCACAAAGAGATCGACACGATCAGAAAGCCGAGGATCAGCATGAACCACCACGCGCTATACACCGTGTAGAGGCCGGCCGCGCGGAAGATGTCGGCCCAGAACGGACCGAACTGATTGACGTAATTCGGATACGGGTCGTCCTGCGTGAGCACGGTGCCCACGATGCTGGCGATCGCCAGCACGACAAGTAGCGCGATAGCAAAGCGCATCGAACTGAGCAGCTCGATCACATGCTTGAGGACCCGGCGGTCCGACTTCAACTCATACCCAGACGTACTAACGCTCATTCAAACTCCCGTCGGCCGGAACGCGTGCTTCGACGCCGCTCCAGCCTCATCCTTCGCGATCGACCGGCCCCTCGTGCGGCGATGGCCCCGGCAATATGCAACTCTTTACAGCAAAAAAGGGTGAGGGCCACCGCCTCCGGCGGTGACGCTCCCACCCTTCTTTTTCTCGCCGGGAGACCCGGCTATCGGTCGTTCCCGGTGGTGCTCAGTGCAGGCCGGCGATGTAGTCGGCAACCGCTTTGATCTCGTTATCCGAGAGCCGCGCCGCGATGCCATGCATGACGTCGCTGTTGTTACGTGCTCCGGCGCCCTGTTGGAACGCATGAAGCTGCGTGACCGTGTAATCGGACCACTGCCACGACAAACGCGGGTACTGCACGGGAATACCCATTCCCGTCGGCCCGTGGCAGCCGGCGCAAGCCGGCACGTTCTTCTCGGCGATGCCGCCACGGTAGATCTTCTGCCCTTCCTGCACCGCGGCCGGATCATGCGCGAATCCCGCCTTCGGCGTTTGGCTCGCGAAATACGCGGCCACGTTGATCATGTCCTGGTCGGAGAGCGCACCCGCCATACCGGTCATGATGGCATTGTTGCGCGCGGCCGCTTTCGCGCCCGGTTGCACTTTGAAGTCTTTCAACTGCTTGACGAGGTACGCCTGCTGCTGCCCCGCCAGTTTCGGAAACGATCCGGTCGCGCTGTTGCCGTCCGCTCCGTGGCAAGCGGCGCACACTTGGGTCGCGATCGCTTGCCCTCGATTCACGTCCGGCTTAGGTGTGTCCGCCGCTCTCGTTTGTGCCGCCAAACTCAACAAACCCGCTGCTGCTACGACCTCAAGCACCTTCATAGACTTGCACAGTCGATTCATTCGCACACCCGGTTTCGTCTTGTGAGAATAGAGTGTCCCCCAGCGCCCGCATCCGGACGCCGCCCTTGCGGACGTCGGAATCGCCAAGCGGCCTGGCGGTCTCCCGAGAGGTTAATGCAAAAACGACAGCAACCGATTACCGCCAAACGTCGCACGGCCATAAGTGACGAAGCGCTTGACAAACACTTCGATCGGTCTCCAGTAAACCGTCGTATTGTACAATAACTCGCTATTCGCCAAGACGCCAGTCGGGCAAGCCCGCCGCCTCGTCCGCGCCGCCATCCGGCGCATTTCCGCACTCTCCTTCCTGTCTCGCCATGGCCTTCTTGCTGCACCAAGCCCGCTTTTACACGACCGTCAATCACTTGCGCGATCTGCCGCCCACCGTGCAGCCCGAAATCGCCTTCGCGGGCCGCTCGAACGCGGGCAAATCGACGGCGATCAATATCCTGTGCAATCAAAAGCGGCTCGCCTTCGCGAGTAAAACGCCCGGCCGCACGCAGCATATCAATTACTTCAGCGTCGGACCGGAAGCGGAGCCGGCCGGCTACCTCGTCGACCTGCCGGGCTACGGCTACGCGGAAGTGCCGGGCGCGGCCAAGGCGCACTGGGAAGCGCTGCTCTCGACGTACCTGCAAAGCCGCGCCCAGCTTCGCGGCATGGTGTTGATGATGGACTCGCGCCGCCCCCTGACCGACCTCGACCGGCGCATGATCGAGTGGTTCGCGCCGACGGGCAAGCCGATCCACACGCTACTGACGAAGTGCGACAAACTGACGCGCCAGGAAAGCGTGAATGCGCTGCGCGCGACCGAAAAGGGGTTCGCCGAATATCGCGCCGCCGGCTTCAAGGGTGAGCTTTCGGCGCAGTTGTTCTCCGCGCTCAAACGCATCGGCCTGGACGAAGCCCATGCGCGTCTCGAAGGCTGGCTTGCCGGCGAGGCGGCTGGGAAGGACACCGGTACGGCCGCGTAACGAGCGCCGCGCTCGCTACCGAAGCTCAGCGAGTGCGACACGTGGTCGCAGCGGCGACCGACCAAAACTACGAAGAATCGCGATAAAAAAACCCGCCGAATCTCGGCGGGTTGAACAGCCTAATCGAAAAAACGACAGGCACCCGCTCAGGGAGGAGAAGCGGGGAGATCCGCGCCGTGCGTTCGTTTGAAGGCACGGGCTTCGCTCGATCGCTATCATATACCATTGTTTGCAAAAGTTTTTGTGCCGGCCGCCCGGCGGTTTCCCTCACCCGATAGCGATTTCGCCCTCTATGAGCTTTTATCCGCATCACCGCCCTCGCCGCATGCGCCGTAACGATTTCTCTCGGCGTCTCATGCGAGAAAACACACTGACCACGAACGATCTCATCTACCCCGTATTCATCGTCGACGGCAACAACGTCCGCCAAGCCGTTGCCTCGATGCCGGGCGTCGAGCGCGTATCGGTCGACCTGTTGATGGGGGTCGCCGAGCAATGTGTCGAACTCGGTGTGCCCGTACTCTCGCTATTTCCCGCGATCGAGCCCACGCTGAAGACGCCGGACGGCCGGGAAGCGGCGAACCCCGAGGGCCTGATTCCGCGCGCCGTGCGCGAGCTGAAGAAGCGCTTTCCCGAACTCGGCGTGCTGACCGACGTCGCGCTCGATCCCTACACGAGCCACGGGCAGGACGGCGTGCTCGACGAAGCCGGCTACGTGCTCAACGACGAAACCGTCGAAATTCTCGTCGAGCAGGCGCGGACCCAGGCGGAAGCCGGTGTGGATATCGTCGCGCCGTCGGACATGATGGACGGCCGCATCGGCGCGCTGCGCGAAATGCTCGAAAGCGAGGGGCATATCTATACGCGCATCATGGCGTATGCGGCCAAGTACGCCTCGGCGTTCTACGGTCCGTTCCGCGACGCCGTTGGCTCCGCGACGAACCTGGGCAAGAGCAACAAGATGACTTACCAGATGGACCCGGCGAACTCCGACGAGGCGCTGCGCGAGGTGCGCATGGACATCGACGAAGGCGCCGACATGGTCATGGTCAAGCCGGGCATGCCGTACCTCGACATCGTGCGCCGGGTGAAGGACGAATTCCGCTTTCCGACTTACGTCTATCAAGTCAGCGGCGAGTACGCGATGCTGAAGGCCGCCGCGCAAAACGGCTGGCTCGATCACGACAAGGTGATGATGGAATCGCTGCTGGCGTTCAAGCGTGCCGGTGCGGATGGCGTACTGACCTACTTCGCGCTCGATGCGGCCCGGCTGCTGCGTGCTCAGAAGTAAGCACGGCATACCGCACTAGCGAGCGACGGATGGGCGCCTGGGCTGCCTAGCTCAGCACAGGCGCGATCCGATCTAGGCTGCGCAAGAATGTGTCGGCCGACTCGTAACCGACGACGCGCAGGACTTCTTTTCCGTTTCGATCGAAAAAGATAATGCCCGGCGGACCGAATAGGTCGAAACGCTTGAGCAACGCTTGATCGTCGGCGTTGTTCGCGGTGACGTCGGCGCGTAGCAACTGCAACTGAGCAAGGCGCGCCTGCACGCGCTTATCGGCGAAAGTGAAGCGCTCCATTTCCTTGCAACTGACACACCAGTCCGCGTAAAAATCGAGCATCGCGGGCTTGCTGTCGGTCTTGAGTACCGCATCGAGCTTTTCGCTCGACTGGACCGGCGCGAACCTCGCATCCGACTGACCGGTGCCGCCGGCCACGGACGGCACTCCGTCCGTACGGGCCGCCAGCACTGCCAGCGGATGCAGCGGGTCGCCGGACCCCGCGGCGAGACCCACGAGTAGCGCGGCCGCCCAAATCGCGAGTGCGGCGCCGAACCCGCGTCCCAACCGGCGCCAGATGGACGGACCGCCGGCGTTCGGCGTGAACAGCCCCAACGCGGCAGCGGCGATCAATAGCCAGAGTGCGCCGAGCAGCATCTGCGCCGTGGAAGGCAGCACGGGCCAAACGATCCAAAGCGCCGCCGCCAGCAATACCACGCCGAAAAAGACCTTCACGCCCTCCATCCAGGTTCCGGCACGGGGCAACAGCGTTCCCGCTCCCAAGCCGATGACGAGCAGCGGCACCCCGAGGCCGAGCCCCATCGAAAACAATGCGGCGCCGCCGAGTACGGCATTGCCGGTGTGAGCGATAAAGGCGAGAACGGCAAACAGCGGCGCCGTCATGCAAGCACCGACGACGAGCGCCGACAATGCGCCCATCGCCGCGACCGCCGCGAACGTTCCGCCGCTGCGACGGCTCGACGCCTGCGAGACCCCGTCCTGCCAACGCTGCGGCAGCACGAGATCGACGCCGGCGATCAGCGTCAACGCAAAGGCGGTCAGCAACACGGCAAACGTGCCGAGGACCCATGGATTTTGCAGCCAAGCCCCGAGCGATTGTCCGACGAGCGCGGCCGCGATCCCAAGCGCCGTGTACACGAGCGACATCCCGATCACGTAGGCAAGCGACAGCGCGAAGCCGCGCGAGCGCGTGACCCCGGCACCTTGGCCGATGATGATCGCCGAAACGATCGGGATCATGGGATACGAGCACGGCAGCAAACTCAGCACGAGCCCCGCCAAGAAATACAGGCCGACGGTAGCGGCGAAGCTGCCGCCTTGCAACAGCGATTGAGCGTAGTCCGCGCTCGTCGCCCGTTCATACCATGAGGCACGCTGCACCGCGGGCGCAGCCGTCTGGCCGGCGCTGCCCGTCTGCGCGCTCAACGCGGCGCCTTCGACGTGATAGACGTGCTGGGCGGGCGGATAACAGATACCGGCGTCTGCGCAACCCTGAGAGGTCACCACGAGGTCGAACGGTCCCGAGGCCGATTGAACGGGCACTCGAACGCTCAGATCGCCGCGGTACGTCTCGACGTTCTTGTTGAAAGTGGGATCGAACTTGACGTGACCTGGCGGCAGTTGCGCGGCGCCGAGCGTAGCCGTCCCGTTTTTCACCGCGAACTGAAAGCGCTCGCGGTAGAGGTAGTAGCCGTCGGCGACTTTGAAGTGCACATCGACTTCTTGTGGCTTTTCGTCGGCACTGAAGCGAAACGCTACCGACGGATCGAGGAAATCGTCGGCGTGTGCCGTCTGTGCGAGCCCCGCTCCGAGCGCGACGCATGCGGCGAGAAACACCATGGCGCGTGCAAGTACGCGGGAAAAGTTCGGAAGCGGCTTAAACATGTGTCGGTCGATGGGTTTCGGCGCCCACCCATTGCCCGTATGCGTTCGACGCATCGGCCTGCCACGTGAGCAGTTCGGGGGTCTCGTAAGGGTGGTTCGCCGCGATGAATCGCTCCAGCTCGAGCGAGCGGGCAGCGCTGGTCTTGAACAACAATTGGATCTCTTCGGCCGTCTCGACCGCACCTTTCCAGCGATAGCGAGAGCGGACCTTCCCGAGTTCGGTGACGCACGCGGCCAGGCGCAGCTCGAGCGCGTCTTGCGCGAGCTTTTCCGCCGATGACGCATCGGGCACGGTCGTCAGCATGAGAACGACGGGCAGGGACACAACGTCTTCCTTAAGGCGATCCAATACGCCGCTATCGTATCACCGCCGGCGATTTCCCCCTTTCGGGCGCCCCCTTCACCGATGAGCCGCGCCATTTTGCCGCGCCCATTCGACTAGACCATTCGACCGCTCCGGCGCGCTTGAAACGAAAACTCAAATAAAAAAGGGCCAAGCTCGCGCTTGACCCTTTCCACTGAACAGCTCGCAGGCAAGCCGTCGGGCTTGCCCATGAATTTATTCAGCGTCTTGCACTTCTTCGCCTTCCACCGGTTCCGGGCGATCGAGCAACTCGACCAGCGCCATCGGAGCGTTATCGCCCACGCGGAAGCCGAACTTCAGGATGCGCAGATAGCCGCCCGGACGGTTCGCGAAACGCGGACCGAGCACGTCGAACAGCTTGGCGACGGAGTCGCGATCGCGCAGACGGTTGAACGCCAGACGACGGTTCGCGAGCGACGGCTTCTTGCCAAGCGTGATGAGGGGCTCGACAACCTTACGGAGTTCCTTCGCCTTCGGCAGCGTCGTCTTGATGACTTCGTGCTCGATCAGCGAGTTGGACATGTTACGGAGCATTGCCAGACGGTGGCTGCTCGTGCGGTTCAGTTTCCGCAGACCATGACGGTGACGCATTTCAGTTCCTTGATTGGAAGTTTTGGTCCAGCTCTTCTATCGTCCCCGCCTGAATGCTGCGAGCGGTGAGGACACGGGCCGGTAAGAAAAAAGACAAGACGCGGATTTTAAAGGAAAATCCGCGTCTTTGCCAGACGGGAGGCGCGACGCGCCCCCAACGCATTACTTGTCGAGACCAGCCGGCGGCCAGTTTTCGAGCTTCATGCCGAGCGTCAAGCCGCGCGAAGCGAGTACTTCCTTGATCTCGTTCAGCGACTTGCGGCCCAGGTTCGGCGTCTTGAGCAGCTCGTTTTCCGTGCGCTGGATCAAATCGCCGATGTAGTAGATGTTTTCGGCCTTCAAGCAGTTGGCCGAACGCACCGTCAACTCGAGATCGTCCACCGGACGCAGCAGGATCGGGTCGATCTGCGGCGCGCGCGACGGGGCTTCAGCGGCTGCTTCCGTGCCTTCCAGCGCCGCGAACACGGCGAGCTGGTCGACGAGGATGCGGGCCGATTGACGAATCGCTTCCTCGGGCGAGATCACGCCGTTGGTCTCGATGTTCATCACGAGCTTATCGAGGTCGGTACGCTGCTCGACACGCGCGCTTTCCACGGCGTAGCTCACGCGGCGAACCGGCGAGAACGACGCGTCCAGGACGATACGGCCGATGATCTTGGCCGTTTCCTCGCCATAGCGGCGCACGTTGCCGGGCACATAGCCGCGACCCTTCTCGACCTTGATCTGCACGTCGAGCTTGCCGCCCTTCGACAGATGGGCCACGACGTGATCGGGGTTGATCACTTCGCAATCGTGCGGCAATTCGATGTCGCGAGCCGTCACGACACCTTCGCCTTCCTTGCGCAGCGTGACCGTCACTTCGTCACGGTTGTGCAGCTTGAAGACGATGCCCTTCATGTTCAGGAGCAGGTTGACGACGTCTTCTTGCACGCCGTCGATCGTCGAGTACTCGTGCACAACGCCTGCGATCGTGACTTCCGTCGGCGCATAGCCGACCATCGACGACAGCAGTACGCGCCGAAGCGCGTTGCCCAAAGTGTGGCCGTAACCGCGTTCAAACGGTTCCATGACCACTTTCGCGTGGCTCTCGCCGAGCGATTCCACAGCGATGATCTTGGGCTTCAACAAACTGGTTTGCATAGGTTTTCCTTTTCAATACCCTCGGCTCGTTACACCGATAAGGCTGACCGGTAACACCCTGAAAATAAACAGCCGAGGCTCCCCCTTGCACAAGGCAATCGGGGTACCCCGGCCGTAAATCCGATTAGCGCGAATACAATTCGACGATCAGGCTTTCGTTGATGTCGCCGGCGATATCGCTACGTTCCGGCATCTGCTTGAACGTGCCTTCGAACTTCTTCGCATCGACCGCAACCCAGCTCGCAATGCCGCTTTGCTCGGCAAGCGAGAGCGCTTCGAGAATACGGGCTTGCTTCTTGGCTTGCTCGCGAATGGCAATCACGTCGCCCGCCTTCACTTGCAGCGACGGGATGTTCGAGACGACGCCGTTCACCGTGATCGCCTTGTGGCTCACGAGCTGACGCGCTTCGGCGCGCGTCGAGCCGAAGCCCATGCGATAGACGACGTTGTCGAGACGCGACTCGAGCAATTGCAGCAGGTTTTCACCCGTGTTGCCCTTGCGGCGGTCGGCTTCGGCGAAGTAACGGCGGAATTGACGCTCGAGCACGCCGTAGATGCGCTTCACTTTTTGCTTTTCGCGAAGCTGCGTGCCGTAGTCGGACGTACGCGCGCCCGACGTGCGGCCGTGCTGGCCCGGCTTGCTATCGAGCTTGCACTTGTCGGCGAGCGAGCGGCGCGCGCTCTTCAGGAACAGGTCAGTGCCTTCACGGCGGGACAACTTGGCTTTAGGGCCGGTATAGCGTGCCACTTTGCTTTCCTTCTGGTTTAGTCACGCAAACTCGCGTCTGCGCTAGTCCGCTCCCGGTGAGGGACGAACGGTGGGCTTAGTCAAACAAAAAACAGTGCGCAAACAAGGCGCAAATAGCCTGTTGGCGCTTGAGAGCGCCAACAGGCGTAGTACAGGCGCGCGTCTTAGATACGACGGCGCTTCGGCGGACGGCAGCCGTTGTGCGGAACGGGCGTAACGTCGGAGATCGCCGTGATCTTGATGCCAAGACCATGCAGAGCGCGCACCGCCGATTCGCGGCCGGGGCCGGGGCCCTTGATCCGCACTTCGAGGTTCTTCACGCCGTATTCCATCGCCACGCGGCCGGCCGACTCCGCAGCAACCTGCGCCGCGAACGGCGTCGACTTGCGCGAACCCTTGAAGCCCTGGCCACCCGACGTTGCCCAGGCAAGCGCGTTGCCTTGACGGTCGGTGATCGTGATGATGGTGTTGTTGAACGACGCGTGAACGTGAACCACGCCCTCGGCGACGTTCTTCTTGACCTTCTTGCGAACGCGTTGCGCCGCGGTGTTGTTCGAAGCCTTAGCCATTACGTTTTCCTGTAACTGTCAGTCGCGCTTATTTCTTCAGCGATTGGGCAGCGCGGCGCGGACCCTTGCGCGTACGGGCGTTGGTGCGCGTACGTTGGCCACGCAGGGGCAGACCCTTGCGATGACGGACGCCGCGGTAGCAGCCGAGGTCCATCAGACGCTTGATGTTCATCGTCACTTCACGGCGCAGATCGCCTTCGACGACGAACTTGCCGACTTCTTCACGCAGCTTTTCGAGATCCGCGTCCGTCAGGTCCTTGACCTTCTTGTTCACTGCGACGCCAGCCGATTCGCAAATTTGTTGCGAACGCGTACGACCGATCCCGAAGATCGCCGTCAGGCCGATCACGGCGTGCTGGTGGTTCGGGATGTTCACCCCTGCAATACGAGCCATTGTTTTTCCTCAAACAAAAAGCGCAGCAAAAGCGCGGCGTTCAGCCTTGGCGCTGTTTGTGGCGCGGATCAGAGCTGCAAATCACGCGCACGACACCTTTGCGCTTGATGATCTTGCAATTGCGGCAAATGCGCTTAACCGATGCCATCACTTTCATGATATTACCCTTTTTTCAAATCACTTCGCCCGGAACACGATCCGCGCACGCGACAGATCGTAAGGCGTCAACTCAACTGTCACTTTGTCGCCGGGCAGGATACGGATGTAGTGCATCCGCATCTTGCCGGAGATATGCCCCAACACGACATGACCGTTTTCCAGCTTCACCCGGAAGGTAGCATTGGGAAGGTTTTCAATCACCTCGCCCTGCATCTGGATTACATCGTCTTTGGCCATAAGTCCTTTCAACGCATCGGGATGTTGCCGCCGCCCTTGAAGTTCGCCTTCTTGAGCAACGACTCATACTGTTGCGACATAACGTACGACTGCACCTGCGCCATGAAGTCCATCGTGACGACGACAATGATCAGCAGCGACGTTCCACCAAAATAAAACGGTACGTTCCAGCGCAGCACCAGAAACTCGGGTAGCAAGCAGACGAACACGATGTAGATCGCACCGGCCAGCGTCAGACGCGTGAGGATGCGGTCGATATACCGTGCGGTCTGGTCGCCCGGACGGATGCCCGGAACGAATGCGCCGCTCTTCTTCAGGTTGTCGGCCGTCTCCCTGCTGTTGAACACCAGCGCGGTGTAGAAGAAGCAGAAGAACACGATCGCCAACGCGTACAACAACACGTACACAGGTTGACCCGGCTTGAGCGCCTCGGCTACGTTGTGCAGCGTATCGGTGAGCCAGCTGCCGCGCGTGCCCGAGCTGAACCAATTCAGGATCGTTGCCGGGAACAGGATGATCGACGATGCGAAGATCGGCGGAATCACGCCCGACATGTTCAGCTTGAGCGGCAGATGCGACGACTGTCCGCCGTAAATCTTGTTACCGACCTGGCGCTTGGCGTAGTTCACGAGGATCTTGCGCTGACCACGCTCGATGAACACCACGAGGTAGGTCACGGCACCGATCAACGCCACCACGACGATCGCCGTGAACGGATGCATCGAACCCGATTGCACGAGCGAGACTAGACCGCCCACCGCGTTCGGGAAACCCGCTGCGATACCGCCGAAGATGATGATCGAAATCCCGTTACCGAGACCGCGTTCCGTGATCTGCTCACCGAGCCACATCAAGAACATCGTGCCCGTCACGAGCGTCACGACCGTCGTCAGGCGAAACACCATGCCCGGATCGATCACGAGGCCCGGCTGATTCTCGAGCGCCACGGCAATGCCGAACGCTTGGAACGTCGCCAACACCACGGTGAAGATCCGCGTGTACTGCGTGATCTTGCGCTGCCCCGCCTGGCCTTCCTTCTTCAGCGCTTCGAGCTGCGGCGACACGATCGCGAGCAGTTGCATGATGATCGACGAGGAGATGTACGGCATGATCCCCAACGCGAAAATCGTGAACCGCGACAGCGCACCACCCGAGAACATGTTGAACATGCCCAGGATGCCGCCCGACTGGCTCTGGAACAGCTTCGCCAACTGATCCGGGTCAATTCCCGGCACCGGAATGTGCGCGCCGATACGATAGACGATCAGCGCCAGGAGCAAGAACATTGCCCGCCGGCGCAGATCGCCGAACTTCGCCGTGCTTCGACCGGTTTTTGCGAGACTCGGGCTGTTAGCCAAGTACCTTCTCCGATGCAAATGCCATTAACGGCAATCGACTTTTCGCCAATTACTCGGCGAACGAGCCGCCGGCCGCTTCGATCGCGGCACGAGCACCCTTCGTCGCACCCAGGCCCTTCACGACGATCTTGCGCGAGATCTCGCCCGTGGCGATGATCTTTGCGCTCTTCGTCAATTCACCGACGAGGCCGGCTTGCTTCAATGCGAGCAAGTCGATTTCGTCGACGGGCAGGGCTTGCAGATCGCCCAGGCGCACTTCACCGACGAATTCCTTCGTCAGCGAGGTGAACCCGCGCTTCGGCAGGCGGCGTTGCAGCGGCATTTGACCGCCTTCGAAGCCGACCTTATGAAAGCCGCCCGAACGCGATTTCTGACCTTTGTGACCACGGCCGGCCGTCTTACCAAGGCCGGAGCCGATACCGCGGCCGACGCGACGCTTAGCGTGCTTGGCGCCCGCGGCGGGCTTCAGGTTGTTCAATTCCATATTCAACTCCTCGAGTCCCTGACCGCGTTTAAGCGATGACCTTAACAAGGTACGAAACCTTGTTGATCATGCCGCGCACGGCGGGCGTGTCTTGCAGTTCGCTGACCGAGTTGAGTCGGCGCAGGCCCAGGCCACGCACCGTGGCACGGTGCGATTCGCGGGTCCCAATCAGGCTCTTGACGAGCTGAACCTTGACAGTTTTATCAGACATGGTGACCACCTAGGCATTAGCCCAAAATTTCTTCGACCGACTTACCGCGCTTCGCTGCGATGTCGCCGGGCGTCGACTGCTTGCGCAGTCCGTCGAGCGTGGCACGCACGAGGTTGTACGGATTCGTCGAACCGTGGCTCTTCGCGACGACGTTTTGCACGCCCATCACGTCGAACACCGCGCGCATCGGGCCGCCGGCGATCACGCCGGTACCGTCCTTCGCCGGAGCGAGCAGAACAACCGACGCGCCATGCTTGCCGTGCACTTCGTGCTGCAGCGTACCGTTTTTGAGCGGCACCTTGAACATGTTGCGGCGGGCTTGTTCCATTGCCTTTTGCACGGCAACGGGCACTTCCTTCGCCTTGCCCTTGCCCATGCCCACGCGGCCGTCACCATCGCCAACCACGGTCAGTGCGGCGAAGCCGAGAATCCGGCCACCCTTCACCACCTTGGTCACGCGGTTGACCGCGATCATCTTTTCGCGAAGGCCGTCGTCGCGTTCGTCAGCCTGAACTTTCGCTTGCATCTTTGCCATGACGAATTCCTTCCCTTAGAACTTGAGCCCGGCTTCGCGCGCCGCATCGGCCAGCGCCTTCACGCGGCCGTGGTAGCGAAAGCCCGAGCGATCGAAGGCGACGGATTCGACGCCGGCAGCCTTGGCTTTTTCAGCGATACGCTTGCCGATCAGCGTGGCAGCGGCAATGTTGCCACCCTTGCCCGATTGGTCGGCCAGTTGCGCACGCACTTCAGCTTCGAGCGTCGACGCGCTGGCGAGCACCTTGGTGCCGCACGGCGAGAACACTTGTGCGTAGATGTGCGTGTTCGTGCGATGCACAGCAAGGCGCGCGACCTGCAATTCGGCGATCTTGATACGCGTCTGACGAGCGCGGCGCAGGCGAGATTGAGTCTTATCCATGATTGCGCACCCTTACTTCTTCTTCGTTTCTTTGAGGATCACCACCTCGTCGGCGTAGCGCACACCCTTGCCCTTGTAGGGCTCAGGCGGGCGATAGCCGCGCACTTCGGCAGCGACTTGGCCGACTTTCTGCTTGTCGATCCCCTTGATCACGATTTCCGTTTGCGACGGGGTTTCAGCCTTCACGCCTTCCGGCATTTGGTGCACCACGGGGTGCGAGAAACCCAGCGACAGGTTCAGCTTGTCGCCTTGCGCTTGCGCACGATAACCCACGCCGACGAGGGTGAGCTTGCGCTCGAAACCCTTCGTCGCGCCGTGCACCATGTTCGCGACGATCGCGCGCATCGTGCCCGACATCGCATTCGCTTCGCGGCTTTCGTCAACCGGCTCGAACTTCAGGACGGCGCCGTCGACGACGACCTTCACAAGCTTGTTTTGCGCTTGCGAAATCGTGCCGAGCGCGCCCTTCACCGTAATGAGGCCGCCTTCGACCTTCACTTCGGCGCCGTTCAGCGCAACCGGGCTTTTACCTACTCGAGACATGTTTCTTCTCCTCTTTCGGCGTTAAGCGACGTAGCAGATGACTTCGCCGCCGACGCCATTGGCGCGGGCTTTGCGGTCGGTCATCACACCCTTGGGCGTCGAAACGATCGCGACGCCGAGGCCATTCATGACCTGCGGGATGTCATTACGACCGCGGTACACGCGCAGACCGGGCTTCGAAACGCGCTCGAGGCGTTCGATGACCGGGCGGCCAGCGTAGTACTTCAACGCGATGTTCAATTCCGACTTCGCGCCTTCCGACTTCACTGCGAAGTCGTCGATATAACCTTCGTCCTTCAGGACCTGCGCAATCGCCACCTTAACTTTCGACGAGGGCATTGCCACCGAAACCTTCTCGACCATCTGCGCGTTGCGGATGCGAGTCAGCATATCGGCGATAGGATCACTCATGCTCATTTATGTTTCTCCTATTACCAGCTCGCCTTGGTCAGGCCGGGGATCTCGCCGCGGAATGCGATTTCGCGAATCTTGTTACGCGCAAGTCCGAACTTGCGGAACGTGCCACGCGGACGACCCGTGATGGCGCAGCGGTTGCGCTTACGCGTGGGGTTCGCATTGCGGGGCAGTTGTTGCAGCTCGAGGCGAGCCGCATAGCGCTCTTCTTCCGACTTCGATTGGTCGTCGATGATCGCCTTCAGCGCTTCGCGCTTCGGGGCGAACTTCGCCGCCAGGCGGGCGCGCTTCTTTTCACGTTCGATCAGTGCCAGTTTAGCCACGGTAACCTCAGTTTCTGAACGGGAACTTGAAGCTGGCGAGCAGTGCCTTGGCTTCTTCGTCGGTCTTCGCGGTGGTCGTGATGCTGATGTTCAGCCCACGCAGCGCGTCGATTTTGTCGTAGTCGATTTCGGGGAAAATGATCTGCTCTTTCACACCGATGTTGTAGTTGCCGCGACCGTCGAACGCCCGACCCGACACACCACGGAAGTCACGCACGCGGGGCAATGCCACCGTCACGAAACGATCCAGGAATTCGTACATCGCTTGACCACGCAGCGTGACCATCGCACCGATCGGGTAGCCTTGACGGATCTTGAAGCCCGCGATTGCCTTGCGAGCCTTCGTCACCACCGGCTTTTGACCCGCGATCTTCGTCAGATCGCCCACGGCGTTTTCGATGATCTTCTTGTCAGCGACGGCTTCGCCAAGACCCATGTTCAGGGTGATCTTGGTGATGCGCGGCACTTCCATGACCGACTTGTAGCCGAACTTCTCGATAAGGCCGGGAACGACCTTCTCTTTGTAAAACTCTTGCAAACGAGCCATTTTTTATACTCCGCAGCGTCAGGCGCTCAGCACGGCACCGGTCGTCTTCAGGAAGCGCACCTTCTTGCCGTCCTCGACCTTGATGCCCACACGCGAGGCTTTGCCGTTCGCGTCGACGAGCGCGACGTTCGAAATGTGCAACGGCATCGTCTTCGCTTCCACGCCACCCGTCGTACCCTTCATCGGGTTCGGTTTGACGTGCTTCTTAACGAGGTTGATGCCTTCCACCGTCACGCGATCTTCACCGACGGCCAGCACCACACCGCGCTTGCCCTTATCTTTGCCGGTGATGACAACGACTTCGTCACCCTTGCGAATCTTATTCATCGCGACTCCTTACAGCACTTCCGGCGCGAGCGAAACGATCTTCATGAACCGTTCGCTACGCAACTCACGCGTGACCGGCCCGAAAATGCGGGTGCCGATGGGCTCGAGCTTGGTATTCAACAAGACGGCTGCATTGCCGTCGAACTTGATCAGCGAGCCGTCTTGGCGACGAACGCCCTTGGCGGTGCGAACCACCACGGCGTTGTAGATTTCGCCTTTCTTCACGCGCCCGCGCGGCGTTGCCTCTTTGACGCTCACCTTGATGATGTCGCCGATGTTGGCATAACGACGCTTCGAGCCGCCGAGCACCTTGATGCACATGACTTCACGTGCACCCGTGTTGTCGGCCACTTCAAGCCGAGATTCGGTCTGGATCATGGTTTATCTTTCCCAACTTAATCCGCCTGCACCACCATGGTTCAGTCGGTCAGTCTTGGTCCCGTCAGCCAATCGGCTGCTTGGGTTAGAACAGCAGCGACGGCAACGAAACCGCCATCGCAATCGAGTGATTCCTGCGGAGCGGGCTGGCGCCCTTCCGCTTCCCCTCTACGGCGTCCGTAACGGATCCCATAAAGAGGGAAGACCGAGATTATAACAAATAACCTCGGTCTTGCAAGCGAAATCTACAGCGATTTCAACGACTTCTACTACGCTGCGCTTAGATCACACGCGCGGCTTCGACAAGGCGGGACACGGTCCAGGCTTTCGTCTTCGAAATCGGACGCGTTTCCTGGATTTCAACGAGGTCGCCCTCGTTGTACGTGTTCGCGTCGTCATGCGCGTGATACTTCTTCGAGCGCACGACGTACTTGCCGTAGATCGGGTGCTTCACGCGGTGCTCGACGAGCACGGTGACCGTCTTGTCCATCTTGTTGCTGACGACCTTGCCGATCAGCGTCCGCTTGAGCGAGGTTTTTACGCTATCGTTCATTTCTGGTTCGCCTTCTCAGTCAGGACGGTCCGCACACGTGCGATGTCGCGACGAACCTTCTTCAGCTGGCTCGTGTTCGTGAGCTGCTGCGTCGCGAGTTGCATGCGCAGGCCGAATTGCGCTTTCAACAGGTCCGTCAGCTCTTTGTTGAGCGCGGCCGTGTCTTTTTGGTGAAGTTCAGAAGCCTTCATCGTTTGCTCCTTAAGCGCCGAGCTGACGAACGATGAACGCCGTCTTCAACGGCAGCTTCGCAGCTGCCAGACGGAACGCTTCACGTGCCAGTTCTTCGGATACGCCATCCATTTCGTACAGCATCTTGCCCGGCTGGATCTCGGCGACGTAGTACTCGGGGTTACCCTTGCCGTTACCCATCCGCACTTCAGCCGGCTTTTGCGAGATCGGCTTGTCCGGGAAAATGCGAATCCAGATGCGGCCGCCGCGCTTGATGTGACGCGTCATTGCACGACGCGCCGCTTCGATTTGACGCGCGGTCAGACGGCCGCGACCGATAGCCTTCAGGCCGAACTCACCGAACGACACTGCGTTGCCGCGCGTCGCGATACCGGTGTTACGACCCTTTTGCTCTTTGCGATACTTCCTGCGTTTCGGTTGCAGCATCGTTATTCTCCAGTCTTGCCGTCACCGCCGGCGCCGCCGCGACGCGGCGCACCACGGCGAGCACCTGCGGGCGCGCCACCTTCACCGTCACGACGGGGGCGGCGATCGCCCGGACGTGCGTTGCGGCGCGGACGCTTTTCTTCCGGCGCTTCTTCGACGACCGGTGCATCGTTGCGGCCCAGCGTGTCGCCCTTGTAGACCCACACCTTCACGCCGATGATGCCGTACGTCGTCTTTGCTTCCGACGTTGCGTAGTCGATATCGGCACGCAGCGTGTGCAAGGGCACGCGACCTTCGCGATACCACTCCGTACGTGCGATTTCGATACCGTTCAGACGGCCGGCGCTCATGATCTTGATGCCTTGCGCGCCCAGACGCATCGCGTTTTGCATCGCACGCTTCATCGCGCGGCGGAACATGATCCGGCGCTCGAGCTGTTGCGTGATCGAATCGGCGATCAGTTGCGCATCGGTTTCCGGCTTGCGGATTTCCTCGATGTTCACGTGCACGGGCACGCCCATGCGCTTTTGCAGCTCGGACTTCAAGAGTTCGATGTCCTCGCCCTTCTTGCCGATCACGACACCAGGACGCGAGCTGAAAATCGTGATGCGCGCATTCTTCGCCGGACGCTCGATGACGACGCGGCCAACCGAAGCGTTCTTCAGCTTCTTCTTCAGGTATTCACGAACACCGATGTCTTCCTGGAGCATCGCCGCGAAATTGTTGTTGCTCGCGTACCAACGCGAAGCCCAATTGCGGCTGACGGCCAGACGGAAGCCAGTCGGATGAATTTTCTGTCCCATCGTATGACCCCTTAATTCCCGACCGTCACAGTGATGTGACAGGATTGCTTCTCGATGCGGTTGCCGCGGCCTTTAGCGCGCGCGGTGAACCGCTTCAGCGAGGCAGCCTTGTCGACGTAGATGCTCTTGATCTTGAGCTCGTCGATGTCGGCGCCCTCGTTGTGCTCCGCATTCGCGATCGCCGACAGCACGACCTTCTTCACGATGCCAGCCGCCTTCTTCGGCGAGAACGTCAGAACGTTCAGCGCCTTGTCGACCGGCAAACCGCGGATCTGGTCAGCCACAAGGCGCGTTTTCTGCGCCGAGATGCGGGCACCGCGATGAATTGCTTTCACTTCCATCTTGATAGCCCCTTATTTCTTGGCCTTCTTGTCGGCCGCGTGACCCTTGAACGTCCGGGTCAATGCGAACTCGCCAAGCTTGTGGCCGACCATGTTTTCCGAGATGTACACCGGAACGTGTTGACGGCCGTTGTGAACGGCGATCGTCAAGCCGATGAAATCCGGGAGGATCGTCGAACGACGCGACCAGGTCTTGATCGGCTTCTTGTCGCGCGAAGCTGCAGCCGCCTCAACTTTCTTCAGCAAATGGGCGTCGCAGAACGGACCTTTTTTAACAGAACGTGCCATTGCCTACTCCTTAACGCTTGTGACGGCGCTGGACGATCATCGTCGTCGTGCGCTTGTTGCGACGGGTGCGATAGCCCTTCGTCTGCTGGCCCCACGGGCTGACCGGGTGGCGGCCTGCAGCCGTACGGCCTTCACCACCGCCGTGCGGGTGATCGACCGGGTTCATCGCGACACCACGCACCGTCGGGCGGATACCGCGCCAGCGGTTCGCACCGGCCTTACCGATTTGGCGCAGGCTGTGCTCTTCGTTACCCACTTCGCCGATCGTTGCGCGGCACTCGATATGCACGCGGCGGATTTCGCCCGAACGCAGACGAACCTGCGCGTACGTGCCTTCACGTGCCAGCAGCATGGCCGAGGTGCCGGCCGAACGCGCGATTTGCGCGCCCTTGCCCGGGAGCATCTCGATGCAGTGGATCGTCGTACCGACCGGGATGTTGCGGATCGGCAGCGTGTTGCCTGCGCGGATCGGCGCTTCGGAGCCCGACATCAGTTGTTGACCGACCGCCATGCCCTTCGACGCGATGATGTAGCGACGTTCGCCGTCTGCGTACAACAGGAGCGCGATGTTGGCGCTACGGTTCGGGTCGTACTCGAGACGCTCGACCTTCGCCGGAATGCCGTCCTTCGTGCGACGGAAATCGATGACACGGTAGTGTTGCTTGTGACCGCCGCCTTGGTGGCGCGTCGTCACATGGCCGTTGTTGTTACGACCGGCGGCCTTGCTCTGCGGCTCGAGCAGCGCTGCGTGCGGCTTGCCCTTGTGCAGATCTTTGTTGACCACCTTGACCATCGCGCGGCGACCCGGCGAGGTCGGTTTAACTTTCACGATTGCCATGATTACTTGGCCTCCGCTTCAAAGTTGATTTCCTGGCCGGGCTTCAGGCAGACGTATGCCTTCCTCACGTCCTTGCGCTTGCCCATGAAACGGCCAAAGCGCTTGGCCTTGCCCTTCATGTTCAGCACATTGACGGAATCGACTTCCACCTTGAACAGCAGCTCGACGGCGGCCTTCACTTCCTGCTTCGTCGCATCCGGGGCGACTTCGAACACGACCTGCTCGTTCTTGTCGGCCACCAGCGTCGCCTTTTCGGAGATCACCGGCGCGAGCAGGACCTGCATCAAACGATGATCGTTTTTGCGAATCTCGCTCATGACAGCAACTCCTCGATCTGGGCGACCGCTGCCTTCGTGATCAGCACTTTCTTGAAGTAGATCAGCGACAACGGATCGGCGTAACGCGGCTCGACAACGGCCACGTGGGCCAGGTTGCGCGACGCGAGGTACAGGTTCTCGTCGACCGTGTCGGTAATGACCAGCACGGAGTCGAGGCCCATGGCCTTGAATTTTTCAGCCAACAGCTTCGTCTTCGGCGCTTCGAGAACGATGTCCTCGACAACCGACAGACGGCCTTCGCGGGCGAGCTGCGAGAAGATCGAGCAGAGGCCTGCGCGATGCATCTTCTTGTTGACCTTGTGCGAGAAGTTCTCTTCGGGCGAGTTCGGGAAAATCCGACCACCGCCACGCCACAACGGGCTCGACGACATACCGGCACGAGCGCGGCCCGTACCCTTCTGACGCCACGGCTTCTTCGTCGTGTGCTTGACTTGCTCGCGATCCTTCTGTGCGCGGTTCCCGCTACGGGCATTGGCTTGATAAGCCACCACGACTTGGTGAATCAGCGCTTCGTTGTAATCACGGCCGAACACGACGTCCGACGCGTTCACGCCTGCGCCTTCTTGACCATTAGAATTGAGGAGCTTCAGTTCCATTATTTCGCTCCTTTCGCGGCACGCGTCTTCACTGCCGGCGTCACGAAAACTTTGCCGCCCTTCGCGCCAGGCACTGCACCCTTGACGAGCAGCAGCTTGCGATCGGCGTCGATACGAGCGATTTCGAGGTTTTGCACCGTGACGGTTTCGTCACCCATGTGACCCGTCATGCGCTTGCCGGGGAACACGCGACCCGGATCTTGCGCCATACCGATCGAACCCGGGACGTTGTGCGAACGCGAGTTACCGTGCGATGCACGGCCCGAGGCGAAGTTGTAGCGCTTGATCGTGCCGGCGTAGCCCTTACCGATCGACACGCCTTGCACGTCAATCTTTTGGCCGACTTCGAACAGGTCGACACCGATCACGGCGCCGGCGGACAGCTCGGCAGCCTTTGCGGCATCGATCTTGAATTCCTTGAGAATTTCACCGGCTTGTACGCCGGCTTTGGCGAGGTGACCTGCCAGCGGCTTCGTCACACGCGAGGGACGGCGCGTACCGAATGCCACTTGAACGGCGGTGTAGCCATCCGTTTCAACGGTCTTGATCTGCGCCACGCGGTTGTCGGACACGTCCAGCACGGTAACGGGAATCGAGTCCCCATCCGCCGTGAAGATACGGGTCATGCCAACCTTGCGACCTACGAGTCCAAGGCTCATCGTTTTCTCCATTCCCGACTGCGATTGGCCGGGGCTAATTTACAAAATGCCGGTACCAGGAGGCTCGTTTCGCAACGTGCCGCTAGGCTTTTTACGGCCGTTTGTGCCGCATCGCCGCGCACGAACTGACACCGACTTTTTACGCAAATACGCGAAAAGCCTTGCATTATAGCGAGGCTTTCCGTTTTTCGCAAGCAATCAAAGACTTACCGCCGCGGCCTCGCGACCGGGGCGGCGCAAACCTTATTGCAGCTTGATTTCCACGTCCACGCCAGCCGGCAGATCGAGCTTCATCAGCGCGTCGACGGTCTTGTCCGTCGGGTCGACGATGTCCATCAGGCGTTGGTGCGTACGGATTTCGAGCTGATCGCGCGACGTCTTGTTGACGTGCGGCGAACGCAGGATGTCGAAACGTTGGATGCGGGTCGGCAGGGGTACCGGACCGCGAACGATCGCACCAGTCCGCTTCGCCGTGTCGACGATTTCGGCTGCCGATTGATCGATCAGACGATAGTCGAATGCTTTGAGGCGAATGCGGATTTTCTGGTTTTGCATGACGATTCCTTCGAAAGAGCGAGGCAGCTTTGCGCCGCCGAATTAGGAAAAGAACGTGGGTCCGGACGCCTCGCCAAGGGGCGGTGCACCCGAACCCGGGCACGTTTTACTGCGGTACTGCAAGTGCTTCACACGCGGTTCGCGCAGCCGATGGCCACGAGAACCGCGAAACCATCGATTTTACTCGATGATCTTGGCAACGACACCTGCGCCGACGGTACGGCCGCCTTCACGGATGGCGAAGCGCAGACCTTCTTCCATGGCGATCGGAGCGATCAGCTTCACCGTGATCGACACGTTGTCGCCCGGCATCACCATTTCCTTGTCCTTCGGCAGCTCGATCGAGCCCGTCACGTCCGTCGTACGGAAGTAGAACTGCGGACGGTAGTTGTTGAAGAACGGCGTGTGACGGCCGCCTTCGTCCTTGCTCAGCACGTACACTTCAGCCGTGAAGTGCGTGTGCGGCGTGATCGAACCCGGCTTGGCCAACACTTGGCCACGCTCCACGTCTTCGCGCTTCGTGCCGCGCAGCAAGATACCGACGTTGTCGCCCGCTTGACCTTGGTCCAGCAGCTTGCGGAACATTTCCACGCCCGTGCACGTCGTCTTCACCGTCGGCTTGATACCGACGATTTCGATTTCTTCGCCGACCTTGACCACGCCACGCTCGACGCGGCCCGTCACCACCGTGCCACGACCCGAGATCGAGAACACGTCTTCCACCGGCATCAGGAACGCGCCGTCCACTGCGCGCTCCGGCGTCGGGATGTACGTGTCCAGCGCGTCGGCCAGGTTCATGATCGCCACTTCACCGAGCTCGCCCTTGTCGCCTTCCAGCGCCAGCTTGGCCGAACCCTTGATGATCGGCGTGTCGTCGCCCGGGAAGTCGTACTTCGAGAGCAGTTCGCGCACTTCCATTTCGACGAGCTCGAGCAGCTCGGCGTCGTCCACCATGTCGCACTTGTTCAGGAACACGATGATGTACGGAACGCCAACCTGACGCGCCAGCAGGATGTGCTCACGCGTTTGCGGCATCGGGCCGTCAGCGGCCGAGCACACCAGGATTGCGCCGTCCATCTGCGCCGCGCCCGTGATCATGTTCTTCACGTAGTCGGCGTGGCCCGGGCAGTCGACGTGTGCGTAGTGGCGGTTAGCCGTTTCGTACTCGACGTGTGCCGTGTTGATCGTGATGCCGCGTGCCTTTTCTTCCGGCGCCGCATCGATCTGGTCGTAGGCCTTCGCCTCGCCGCCGAACTTTGCCGTCAGCACCGTCGTGATCGCTGCCGTCAGCGTCGTCTTACCGTGGTCAACGTGACCGATCGTGCCGACGTTCACGTGCGGCTTAGTCCGTTCGAATTTACCTTTAGCCATGATTCTCTTCTTTCAAAAAGTAGTCGATGAAAAAGCCGGGTGGCTTACTTCGATTTCGCGCTGATGATCGCTTCTGCGACATTGCGCGGCGCTTCGGAGTAATGCTTGAACTCCATCGTGTACGTTGCACGGCCTTGCGTGAGCGAACGCAGCGAAGTGGAGTAGCCGAACATTTCCGACAACGGCACTTCGGCGCGAACGATCTTGCCGCCGCCGACCATGTCTTCCATGCCCTGGACGATACCGCGACGGCCCGACAAGTCGCCCATCACGTTGCCCATGTAGTCTTCCGGCGTTTCGACTTCCACTGCCATCATCGGCTCGAGGATGACCGGGCTTGCCTTGCGCATTGCTTCCTTGAAGGCCATCGAACCGGCCATACGGAACGCGTTTTCGTTCGAGTCCACATCGTGGTACGAACCGAACGTCAGATGCACCTTCACGTCCACGACCGGGAAGCCGGCCAGCACGCCGCTCTTGAGCGTGTCGGCAATACCCTTGTCGACCGCCGGGATGTATTCGCGAGGAATGACACCGCCCTTGATCTCGTCGAGGAACTCGTAGCCCTTGCCTTGCTCGTTCGGCTCGAGCGTGATGACCGCGTGACCGTATTGGCCGCGACCGCCCGACTGCTTGACGAACTTGCCTTCGACGTCGGCCGCCGTTGCGCGGATCGTTTCGCGATACGCCACTTGCGGCTTACCGACGGTAGCTTCCACGCCGAATTCGCGCTTCATCCGGTCGACGAGAATTTCAAGGTGCAGCTCGCCCATGCCCGAGATGATCGTCTGGCCCGATTCTTCGTCCGTTTGGACGCGGAACGACGGATCTTCTTGTGCGAGACGGTTCAGCGCCAGGCCCATCTTTTCCTGGTCGGCCTTCGTCTTCGGCTCGACGGCTTGCGAGATCACGGGTTCCGGGAACACCATGCGCTCGAGCACGATCGGGTTTTGCGGATCGCACAGCGTGTCGCCCGTCGTCGCTTCCTTCAGACCGACGGCAGCGGCGATGTCGCCCGCGCGCACTTCCTTGATTTCCTCGCGCTGGTTCGCGTGCATCTGCAGAATCCGGCCCAGACGCTCCTTCTTGTCCTTCGTCGAATTCAGCACCGTATCGCCCGAGTTGACGACACCCGAGTAGACGCGGAAGAAGATCAACTGGCCGACGAACGGGTCCGTCATGATCTTGAACGCGAGCGCCGAGAACTTCTCGTCGTCGGCAGCCTTACGCTCGGCCGCATCGCCGTTTTCGAGTTCGCCCTTGACCGGGGGAATGTCCACCGGCGACGGCAGGAAGTCGATCACGGCGTCGAGCATGCGCTGCACGCCCTTGTTCTTGAACGCGGTGCCGCACAGCATCGGCTGGATTTCGCAAGCGATCGTACGGTCGCGCAGCGCCTTGACGATTTCCGCTTCGGACAGCTCTTCGCCGCCGAGGTACTTTTCCATCAGCTCTTCGCTGGCTTCGGCGGCCGACTCGATCATCTTCTCGCGCCACTCGTTGCACGTCTCGACGAGTTCAGCGGGAATGTCGACGTAGTCGAACTTCGTGCCTTGCGACGCTTCGTCCCAAATGATCGCGCGCATCTTCAAGAGGTCGACGACGCCCTTGAAGTTTTCTTCGGAGCCGATCGGCACCACGACGGGCACCGGGTTCGCCTTCAGACGCGTCTTCAGTTGGTCGTAGACCTTGAAGAAGTTCGCACCGGTACGGTCCATCTTGTTGACGAACGCGAGACGCGGCACCTTGTACTTGTTCGCTTGGCGCCACACCGTTTCCGACTGCGGCTGCACGCCGCCCACGGCGCAGTAGACCATGCACGCGCCGTCGAGCACGCGCATCGAGCGCTCGACTTCGATCGTGAAGTCGACGTGGCCCGGGGTGTCGATGATGTTGATCCGGTGTTCCGGATAGTTGCCGCCCATGCCCTTCCAGAAGGCCGTCGTGGCAGCCGACGTAATGGTGATGCCGCGCTCTTGCTCTTGCTCCATCCAGTCCATCGTCGCTGCACCGTCGTGCACTTCGCCGATCTTATGGTTCACACCGGTATAGAACAGGATGCGCTCGGTCGTCGTCGTTTTGCCGGCGTCGATGTGAGCGCTAATACCGATGTTGCGGTAGCGCTCGATAGGTGTCTTACGAGCCACTTTGATCCTCTATTGGGATAGCACGAAGGTTTCGATTGTCTTCGCGCCCTAACACAAACGGGCGAGGCGCTTTATAAGCGCACCCGCCCGGAATTTTTTCCGCTACAGCCCTAAACCTAGGCTTAGAAGCGGAAATGCGAGAACGCCTTGTTGGCTTCCGCCATCCGGTGCACTTCGTCGCGCTTCTTCATCGCGCCGCCGCGGCCTTCCGCGGCTTCTTGCAACTCACCGGCCAGACGCAGAGCCATCGACTTCTCGCTGCGCTTCTTCGCGGCCTCGCGCAACCAACGCATCGCCAATGCCATACGACGCGACGGACGCACTTCAACCGGAACTTGGTAGTTCGCCCCACCAACACGGCGGCTCTTCACTTCCACCACCGGCTTGACGTTGTTGAGGGCCACCGTGAACACTTCCAGCGGGTCCTTGCCACCCTTGGTCTGGATCTGTTCGAAAGCGCCATAAACGATACGCTCGGCAACCGACTTCTTGCCCGAGAGCATCAGCACGTTCATGAACTTAGCTACATCAACGTTGCCGAACTTCGGATCCGGCAACACTTCCCGCTTGGGGACTTCGCGACGACGCGGCATGTTTCTTCCTTTAACTTTTCAGTTGGAGCTCTGAGAGGAGCCCCGCGGTCACCAACTAACCCGATCCATCTTCACGACTAACCAGCTTGGCCGGGTGACCACTTACTCGACAGCACCGGCGATTCCGGCACCACCGCCTAAACGACCCACACAGGCGAGAGAATCGCCCGCTTACTTACCAGCCTTAGCGCGCTTCGCACCGTACTTCGAGCGAGCTTGCTTACGATCCTTGACGCCCTGCGTATCGAGCGAGCCGCGGACCATGTGGTAACGCACACCCGGCAAGTCCTTCACACGGCCGCCGCGAATCAGCACGACCGAGTGTTCCTGCAGGTTGTGGCCTTCACCACCGATGTACGAAATAACTTCGAAGCCGTTCGTCAGACGAACCTTGGCAACCTTACGGAGTGCCGAGTTAGGCTTCTTAGGCGTCGTCGTGTACACACGCGTGCACACGCCACGACGCTGAGGGCAGTCCTGCAAGGCCGGGCTCTTGCTCTTCGCCGTTTCCGACGCGCGGCCTTTGCGAACCAGTTGATTGATGGTTGGCATTGTGTATTCCCGAAATTGATAAAAACGCCGCACCGCCTGCCGGGCAAAGCGGCCCGCGGTGCGTGTCAAGCTTCCCATCCGTCCCTAAAGCCAAGACTTAGCTCACGCGTGAGCGAACCCCTGGCCGAAGAGCCAAGAACAGGAACCCGGCATGATATGGCAAAAACGTCAAGCGCGTCAATAGCTTGCGCGAGTCGGCGAGAAACCGAAGACGATCGCGGCTTCCATGCTCGCCTCAATCCGCCGCCACCACCTCGAGCAATTCGTCGCCGAAGCGCTCCAGTTTGCGCGCGCCGATACCGGGGATGTGCCGCAGATCGTCGATCGTATCGGGCGCCGAGCGCGCGATCTCCGCCAACGTGGCATCGTGAAAAATCACGTAAGCAGGTACGCCGTCGCTCTTGGCCGTATCGGTGCGCCAGGCGCGCAGCCGATCCCAGCGCGCACGCTCGCGCGGCCCCATACCCAGCGTCGGATCGGCCCGCTCGCCTGTCCGTGACGAGCCTTGGCGAGTACGCGTGGGCTTCACGTACCGGCGCAGCGTGACGTTTTTCTCGCCCTTGAGCACGGGCTTGCTCGCCTCCGTCAACACGAAGGCGCCATAGCCGTCGTGATCCACCGTCAAATAGCCATAGGCGACCAGTTGCCGGAATACCCCGCGCCATTCGGGCTCCGATAGGCTCGCGCCGATAGCGAACGTGCTCAGCGTATCGTGACCGCGCTCGCGGACTTTTTCCGTCAGGTTGCCGCGCAGGATATCGATTAGATGACCCGCGCCGAAATGGAACCCGCTCGCTCGGTGCGCGCGGAAAACGCAAGAGAGCGCCATCCGCGCCTCGCGCGTCGCATCCCAGGTTTCGGGCGGCTCGATACAGGTATCGCAATTGCCGCAAGGCGTGCTCGTCTCGCCGAAATAGGAAAGCAAGCGCACGCGACGGCACGCAGCCGTTTCGCACAACCCCAAGAGTGCGTCGAGCTTGCTCGTCTGCACACGCTTGTGCGTTTCGTCGGCTTCCGATTCGTCGATCATCTTGCGCTGCTGGACGACGTCGCCAAGCCCGTACGCCATCCATGCGTTGGCCGGTAAGCCGTCGCGGCCCGCGCGCCCCGTCTCCTGGTAATAGCCCTCGACGCTCTTGGGCAGATCGAGGTGTGCGACGAAGCGCACATCGGGCTTATCGATTCCCATGCCGAACGCAATGGTCGCGCAGATGACGACGCCCTCTTCGCGCTGGAAGATTTCCTGATGGCGCTGCCGCGTCTCGAAGTCCATCCCGGCGTGGTACGGTAGCGCGCGCACGCCCTGCGTCTTGAGCCAATCGGCCGTTTCCTCGACCTTGCGGCGCGATAGGCAGTAGATCACGCCGGCATCGGTCGTGCCGTCGCCGTTCGTATGCTCGGCTCGAATGAAATCGAGCAGTTGGGCGCGCGCATTGTCTTTCTCGACGATCCGATAGCGAATGTTGGGCCGATCGAAGCTCGAGACGAACACACGCGCTTCGTCGAGCGCGAGCCGATGCATGATTTCGTCGCGCGTGATCGCATCGGCGGTAGCCGTGAGCGCGATACGCGGCACGTTCGGAAACCGTTCGTGCAGTACCGATAACTGGATATATTCCGGACGGAAATCGTGGCCCCATTGCGACACGCAATGCGCTTCGTCGATCGCGAACAACCCGATCGGGGCACGTTCGAGCAAATCGAGAAAACGCGGCGTCATCAAACGCTCAGGGGCGACGTAGAGCAGATCGAGTTCGCCGTTGCGCAACGCGCGCTCCGTCGCCGCCGCCTCGGCGCCCGTGAGCGTCGAGTTCAGATACGCGGCGCGTACACCAAGCTCTTTCATGGCCGCGACTTGATCTTGCATGAGCGCAATCAGCGGAGAAACCACGATGCCCGCGCCGAGCCCGGCTTCGCGCCGGACCAGCGACGGGATTTGGTAGCACAGCGATTTGCCACCGCCTGTCGGCATGAGCACGAGGCAATCGCCGCCGCCGGCGACGTGTTCGACAATGTCGCGTTGCTGCCCTCTAAACGCAGGGTAGCCAAAAACTTCGTTGAGAATTTCTAGAGCACGCGACATGTAGGCGAGGTGAACGGCGAACGACGGACGGTCGTCATTCTACCAACGCGCGCCAACCGGCGATGCCGTACACGAGCGCGTTGGCCATTCGGTCGATGCAGCCGGGCAACCGCGCAGCCAAGCTGCCGGCTGCCCGGCGAGCCCTCGCATCAGACCGCGTCCGGACCGCGCCGACGCAGTGGAACGTCCTCTGTATCGCCCGGCCGAGGTTTCTTCTTAGACGCCATCGCGCAGCAGAGCAGCATGGCCATCAGGTAGAAAGAGCCAATCGTGCTCTCCGCCCATCCCGCCCCCTGCTCACCGATATGAGACCTCTGGACCGAAGGGTTGATCGCATTGGATGCGGCATAGGTGCCGAAGAATGCCCCCGTTCGCAAGATCCCATCGTCGCGAAACTTCTCCCCGAGTCCTTGGAGCGTCGGCCACTTGGCCTCCAGCTTGAAATCGGGCATCGGAGTGTGCCCAATCGAGCTTTTGATCGCGGTCTCCACGAACATATTGAGGACTTCGCCCGCGTAGTTTGCCGTCACGTAAGAGCTCACCGCCCCGATCCCCGGTCCCGCCTCCTCGGGCTTGCCTGTATTGGGATCTGTGCCGTTGTTGCGGATCGCATTGACGAAGCCGGCGCCCGACGTGCCCGCGAAGGTCTGCCAGGCGTTGATGAGCGCCTGATTGACGCCGTAAGGGAGCGTATTGGCCATTTGCACGAAGGCCGGGTTGGCCGTGATCTTCGGATCCGTGGTCAACGGCAGCACCGTGTTGGCGAAGTCGCGACCGGAGGAATAAACGAAGGTCTTCACGAGACTCGGCAAGAGTTGATCGAGGGACTTCGTGGCGAGGCCGGCCGCGAGCGAAGCGGCCAGGATTCCCAGTTGTCCGCCACCCCCTATTCGCGACAAAGGGGTCGCACGATCTGCGCGTTCGTCATACACCATCGACGCAGCCTGGGCGAGCATCAAACTGCCGTAGAGCGCGCATGCGGCAGCGGTCTTCGCTTCGTCGGTTGGATTGTGGGTTTCCACGAGATATTCGACCAAGCCGCCCGCCACTTCGCGCAACGCCGTGGAGATGCCGACTGAAACCAAGTGCTGGCCGGCGACTTTCGAGGCATTGAGCGCCCAGTTCGCGACTCTCGCTTTGAGTGCGATCCGCGCCGCGGTTTCCCGGGTGGCAGGCGTCGAGTCGGGACGCGCGGGGCGCTCGTTGCCGCCGGCGGCAACCGTGGGCTCGGCGCTCGTGCGCTCGACGACCGGCAGGATCTCGTCGTCGCGCCTAATCTCCGTATCGGTCGGCCGGTTCGTCGTTTGCGATGTGCTGCCCCGCGCTTGCTCGCTTTGATCTCCTTCCGCGGTAGCCGGAGCTTTTTGCTGGCTCTTTTGCTTTGCGGCCTCTTCGGCAGCCTTGGCCTTGGCCGCCTCCACAGCACCGCCTAGCGCCGAGCCGGCCGCCTTGTAGGCTTCGTACGCCACGTCGGCTTCCGCCTCGGCCTTCGTCGCTTCGTTTTCCAAGGTCCGAGCCTGATCCTCCGCCTGGCTGGCACTTTTGAGCGCCTTTTCTTCGTCGGCTTTCGCCTCGGCGGCTTTCTTTTGGGCTTCATCGGCGAGACTGCCTAGGTTGTCGGCGGTTCCTCTGGCCGCCGCCGCCTCCTTCGCAAGTATCTCTGCCTCGCCTCCTAGCTTGTTTGCGCTGCTGCGCAACCCCTGCGCGACCCCTTTCTTTACTGTGGCGGTCTTGTCTAGACCATTTGCATGCTCACGAGCGCGTGTCGCCACTTCTTGCTGGCTCTGCGCCTCGCGATCCAAGCTTGCGGCGCGCTCGGCCTCGGTGTGCTCAGCCTCTTTGGCTTGCTTGGCTTCGCTCGCGGCCTGTTTCGCCGCGGCCTCGTCGAGGCTGGCTTTGTGCTCCGCTTCTCGCGCGGCGGCGCGCATCGCTTCTTTCTGCGCCTCCGGTGCATTGTTCGCGGCGTCACGGGCCCCGTCCGCCTCCTGACGGGATGCCAAAGCCTTCGCGGCAGCGGCGTCGGCCGCACCCTGCAATCGCTTTGCCTCCCCCTTGGCTTGCTCCGCGACGACGCGATGCTTGTCCGCTACGTCCCGCTTGCCGTCCGCCAGGCCTTGCTCCGCGTCCGCCGTGTTGCCGGCACTTGCGGCCTCGTCGCGCGCGCGCTTGGCCTGCTCTTCGGCCTTCGTCGCCTCGCCGTCCGCGCCTCGAGCTTGTTTGCTTTTGGCTTCGGCTTCGGCCTCGATCTTCGTCGCTTTGTCGTCCGCATCGTCGGCTTGCCGCCGAGCGAGTTCGGCAGCCTTGTGCGCGTCCACACTCGCCTTGGATTTGTCGCGTGCCACCTCACCCGTCGTATTCGCGGTCCCGCGCGCTTCGTGAGCCGCGGTCCTCTTCTCGCCCGCCGCGAGCTCGAGAGCCTCTGCGTCGTTCTTACGGTCCGTGAACGCCGTATGCGCGGCCTGCACCCCCGGGTCGCGAGCGTACTTGGCGACATCCTCCATGGTGATTTGGGAGCCCGGCAATCGCTCCATTGTGGCCAGCTGGGAAAACGCGGCGGAAACGCCCTCGAGCATGGTTTGGATCTGCGCGGTCTGCTCCTCGATATTGGAGGAGCTCGAAATCCCTAACAAGTCGCGAAACTCGCCAGACAATCGTTGGACCTCCGCGCTTTGCGCCTCGCTAAGCTGCGTGGCCGCCGGGTTCACTGCCGATGATCCACCGAGGTTCGTACCGCCCGTTACCGAGGTCGCCGATCGCGCCGCGGTCAGCGACGTGGAGGGCGGCAAGGACGCCCTGCGCGCACCGCTCGTCCCGACGCCCGCGTTCTCTCGCTCAGCCGGGCGCGAAGATAGGGCGCTGGACAACGGATGGTTCTGCGGTCGGTTCGACGAACTCGGGGCCGGCGAACCCGGTCGGCTGGGTTGGGGCGTCGGCTGTATGTCGAAGTCGTGTTGATTGTTGGCGCCGCCCGCGCGTACACCGCTGATATCGCTCATCGTCCTACGCCTCCCTTCGGCCCGGATATTGTCACCAGTAAGTTGGTGCCTATGATTGGCCGAAAGAATTGGCGCCTCCTGGGAATACCCGAAGCGGCGTACCGCAACACGAATGTGGCGAACGTGCAGACATCGGTCGACATACCGGTGTCATCCGGCTGCGACCGCGGTGCGCGAATACGTCGCGCATGCTAACGGAGCATATAGTCCACCGGCTGGGGAACGGGCGGTAAATCGCGGCGACCGAGCGTCTCGAGCAACGTCGCCTCGATGCCTTGGCAGAGCGCGTCGAGCGGCAAATCGTTCGGCTGCGTGCCGAAAGGATCCTCGATCTCGGCGCTCAGCGCTTCGAGGGCAAAAAAGGTATACGCCACGAAGCCGACGACGATCGGCGTCATGCCGCCGATCGAATCGGCGAGTCCGAACGGCAGCAACAAGCAATACAGGTACACCGTTCGATGGATGATGACGGCATAGGTGAATGGGATCGGCGTACCGGCGATGCGCTCGCAACCACCCAAGGCATCCCCGAGCCGGCACATCGGCCCTTCCATCGCTTGCGCGAGCGGATCGGTCAGGCGCCCGAGCCGACGCTGTTCTCGCAGCCACTCTCCCGCCATGACGAGCAAGATCGCCGGCTTGTAACGGACGTCTCGAACCCGTGTGCGCTCCGGCTCGGTCAGCAATCGAGCGAGATCGGCCGCCGCGTCCGTGCCGCGCAATTGATGCCGCAGCGCGTGCGTAAAGGCGATCAGGCGATTGACGAAGACCGGTGCCTCGCGGTGGTCGTCGACGAGCGTCAGCGCTTGCCGCGCCAGTGCGCGCGTGTCGTTGAGCACAGTGCCCCAGAGGTTGCGCGCCTCCCAATAGCGGGCATAGCTCGTGTTGTTGCGAAAGCCCAAAAAGATCGCAAGGGTGAGGCCGATCAACGAGAATGGCACGAACGTGAGGTGCACTTTGTCGACGATCAACGAATTGCGCAGGACGGTGACCAGGGCGGCGAATCCGATCGTGACGATGAGTTGAGGGGCGATGTCGAGGATAACGGAGCCGCGGATGACGAGCATCATGCGCAGCCAATTCGGATAGGGGCGAACGATCATGGCAGCGGTTTCGATGAAAGCGGCCCTTGCTTGGCCGGGCGCATCGATTCGCTGTCGAGTACGTCCGTCGCGGGCACGCCGGGGTAAGCAGTGTATGCCTATCGCCGGCGGCCTGCGACGGCCTCGGGGTTCAGGCGAGGCGCGAGTTGCCGCCTTCGCTAAAGCGGCCCATGCGACGCGCGCGCCTGCCAGCCCAGCACAGGATGCGCGCTGCCCGCCGGCATCGCCCATGCGCCGGTGGCACCGAAATCCCAACCGGCGTAGCTGGCGGCATTGCTCATTTGGGCCGTGCTCAAGCCGTTCTGCGCGGGAGCACCGCCGCCGTCGAGACTCTTACCCGAGGTTTGCGCGTTCCAGTAGTCGCTACCGTCGGCGCCGCTGCCGCTGCCGATCAAGCCCCCCGCGCCACCGCCGGGTCCGTACCACGCCGAGCCGCCGCCGCCCGACACGGCGCCCGTCGAGAACGACTGCGTGACCGTGCCGCTGCTCGTTCCCACGAGGCCGCCGACGTAGGCCCAACCGCCGCCCGTGACCGCGCCGGTGGCATACGATTGCCGGATCGCGCCGGTATTATTCGCCACCAATCCGCCTAAGTCGCCGTTACCCGGACCGCCGCTGAAATCGGGCAGCCCCGATACCGAGGCGCTGCTCCCCGATTGCACGATCGTCCCCGTATTGAGTCCGACGAGTCCGCCGATCGAATATCCGGTTCCCGGCCCGAAGTCGTCGAAATAAAAACCGCCGCTCGAGTAGGTGCGCGCGATCAGTCCGTCGTTTTCGCTCGCGAGTACGCCGAGGTAGCACGATGAGGCATAGCAATGTCCGACACCCCCATCGCCGTTCGATAGGTTCAGGTTACGGACGACGCCGGTCGCGCCGATGGTGCCGATCAACGGGCCGCCCCAACCGTAATAGGCGCCGTCGTATCCACCTTTGATCGATACGCCGGCGAGTGTGTGCCCGAGCCCGTCGAATTGCCCCGTGAACGGCGCGGCACCGCCGATCTGATCGATATAGTTGCCGTTGAACGCGAGGTCGCGACCGAGCGCGTAATTGCCCGCCAGGTCGTGCGACACGCTCTCCAAATCGGCCAGCGAATTGACGAGTTTGTACGCGCCGATCTGCGTCACGATGCCTTGATCGGGCGAGGCGGTCCACGAGGGGTTACCGAGTAGCGTCCCGGCCGAGTAGGCTCCCGTCATGTCCCGGTACAGATTCACGACCCCGGTGCTCTTCGACCAATCGATCGTGCCCGCGTTGGCCACACCGCCGCCGTTATCGATCGCGGACGCATCCGCTCGCAGCGTAAGGCTGCCTACGCCTAGATTGCGCAGCGTGACACCCGGTGCCACTCGCACGTTACGGTAGGCGCTGAGAGAAAGCGAGGCAGACCCGGTCCAGTCGACGTTCGCGGCCACGTCGATATCGCCCGTGGCACCTGTCGTTTCGACGGCGACCGACGTCCCGGCCGCAAGTGACCGGGAAAACGCATTTGCCGCCCCGGCACCGAGCGTGAACGCCGGTGTCGCGAGGTTCCATTGTCCGGCCCTCACCGTGGTCCCCGGCCAATCGAAATGGATCGCCCGGGCGGATGTGTCGACCGCGCCGCCGCTGCCGTCGGCGTTCTTCGCCTCGACTTGACCGATCGAAAAGAGCGTTCCGCTATCGGCGACAAGCCAGACGTGCCCATCGCGCGTGGCCGTGCCGGTGGCCCGAATCGCTTCATGGTTGCCCGACATCGCGAAGATGTTGCCGTCGGCCGCCTGTAGGCTGGCCTGGGCGGCCGTGATCTGCCCAGCGTTGACGACACTGCCGCCGCTACCCGCCTGGACGAAAACTTGGCGACCCGTGGACGAGTCCTGCAGCAGCGCCGTCCTCCCCGTCGCAAGCTCCGCCGTGCCTTGCGGCGCGTCGATGCTGCCGACGTTTTGGACCGCGCTGGAGGCGATCAGAAACACGTCGCCGCTCGTCGATCCGATCTTGCCGAAATTCACGACGGCACCGCTACCGGTGCCCGACAGGGTCATCGCGCCGCCGGCCATAAACGCCGCGTTATCGACATCGAGCGTGGAGGCGACGAAACGCCCGCCTGTCGAGATCGTACCGGTCGGCCCAACGACGATGCCTTGCGGGTTGATGAGATACACGGCGCCCGTGCCGGTGAGCGCGCCCATGATCGAGGATGGGGTAGCCCCGGTTACGCGATTCAAGGTTGCACCGGCCCCGTTATTAAACGCGACGTGATAGCCGCTTCCGATGGAAAAGCTATTCCAATCGACGATGCCGCGCCCTGACGTTTGATTAACGGTTAGGGAAGTGCCATTAATGGAGATCGATCCATTTCCGGCGATATATTTCCCGCCGGTGGGAAGTGGCCCCGCATAGGCAAACGATGATGCCCCTGAAAACGCCGCGACCACGGCGCCGACCCATGCTGCGCTGAGCTTCGGCCTTGACGCGCCGAGCTCCGAACGTTTGCTTCTCACGATGCTCCTCCCGGATTTCGCTCTGTATTTGCCCCGCTCCGCATTTTTGTAAAAAATCCCAAAACACGGCTAAACCTTCGAGATCGAAGGCGGTATTTGTTTTTATGCTCTTCGGGATTATCGATTTAAATCGTCTTTTTTCGCGACGGGTGAAATCGGACAGGCATTCGTGTTTTTCCGCCAACCGGCGGTCTCGCGATCGAGCATGTGGCACCCGTTCGCCGCGAAACGCACGGACGAAAAAAAACCGCTCGGTCGAAACCGAGCGGTTCTTGCGCCAGAGGCGCGGGCGGGGGGACAAGCGGCGCGGTGCGCCGCCCGAACTTACTCCGCCGGGTGTTGCTGATGCGGCTCGTCTGCCGGCGTTTCGGCGGCCGAGCTCGGGGTGCCGAACTCGAATGCCTCTTCCGCGGCGATTTGGTCGAAACGCTCGCGATCCGACGATTCCTTCGCCTTGCGTGCCTTGTGGAACGCGAGACCCGTACCGGCCGGAATCAAACGGCCGACGATCACGTTTTCCTTCAGACCGCGCAGATCGTCGCGCTTGCCCATGATCGCCGCCTCGGTCAGCACGCGCGTCGTTTCCTGGAACGATGCAGCCGAGATGAACGAATCGGTCGACAGCGACGCCTTCGTGATACCGAGCAGCACGTTCTCGTACGTGGCCGGACGCTTGTCTTCCGCGATCATCCGATCGTTCTCGTCGAGCATGTCCGACCGCTCGACTTGTTCGCCCGGGATGAAACGCGTATCGCCGTTGTCGGTGATCTGCACGCGGCGCAGCATCTGACGCACGATCACTTCGATGTGCTTGTCGTTGATCTTCACGCCTTGCAGACGGTACACGTCCTGCACTTCGTCGACGATGTAGCGCGACAACGCCTCGATACCCTGCAAGCGCAGGATGTCGTGCGGATCGGCCGGACCGTCCACGATCATTTCGCCCTTGTTGACGACCTGACCGTCGTGGACGAGGACCTGCTTTTCCTTCGCGATCAGGAACTCGTGCTGGTTGCCCTCGAGATCCGTGATGACGAGACGTTGCTTGCCCTTCGTGTCCTTACCGAACGACGTCGTACCCGTGACTTCCGCGAGAATGCCGGCGTCCTTCGGCGAGCGCGCTTCGAACAGCTCGGCCACCCGCGGCAGACCACCGGTAATGTCACGCGTCTTCTGCGCTTCGGTCGGGATACGTGCGAGCACTTCGCCGACCTGCACTTGCTGACCGTCCTTCACCGTGATCAGTGCGCCGACTTGGAAGCCGATCTGCACCGAGTGCTCGGTACCGGGGATCTTCACTTCCTCGCCGCTCGCGTCGAGCAGCTTCACCTGCGGACGAACGCTCTTCGCCGCTTGCGAACCGCGGCGCTTCACGTCGATCACGACGAGCGTCGAAAGACCCGTCACGTCGTCGATCTGCTTGGCAACCGTCACGCCTTCTTCGACGTTTTCGAACTTCACCGTACCGCCGTACTCGGTGATGATCGGACGCGTCAGCGGATCCCACGTGGCCAGTTGCGTGCCCGCCTTGATCTGCGCACCGTCGAGCTGCAACAGCGTCGCGCCGTACGGCACCTTGTGACGCTCGCGCTCGCGGCCGTGATCGTCGGTGATCATCGCCTCGCCCGAACGCGAGATGACGATTTGCTCGCCCTTCGCATTCGTGACGTAGCGCATCGTCGACGTGAAGCGCACCGTACCGTTGCTCTTCGCTTCGACCGACGAAGCCACTGCCGCACGCGATGCCGCGCCACCGATGTGGAACGTACGCATCGTCAACTGCGTGCCAGGCTCACCGATCGATTGCGCCGCGATCACGCCGACCGCTTCGCCGACGTTCACGAGCGAGCCGCGGCCCAGGTCGCGGCCGTAGCACGCGGCGCACAAGCCGTAACGCGTTTCGCAGGTCAGCGGCGTACGCACGCGCACTTCGTCGATACCGAGGCGTTCGATTTCGTCGACGGCCGTTTCATCGAGCAGCGTGCCCGCTTCGTACAGCGTTTCTTGCGATTCGGGGTTGACGACGTCAGCCACCGCCACCCGGCCGAGAATCCGGTCGCGCAGCGCTTCGACGACTTCACCGCCTTCAACCAGCGCCTTCATCGCCACGCCGTTGCTCGTGCCGCAATCGTCTTCGGTCACAACCAAGTCTTGCGTCACGTCCACCAGACGACGCGTGAGGTAACCCGAGTTTGCCGTCTTCAGTGCCGTATCGGCCAGCCCCTTACGTGCACCGTGGGTCGAGATGAAGTACTGCAACACGTTCAGGCCTTCGCGGAAGTTCGCCGTAATCGGCGTCTCGATGATCGAGCCGTCCGGCTTGGCCATCAGGCCCCGCATCCCGGCGAGCTGACGAATCTGAACCGCGGAACCCCGAGCGCCCGAGTCGGCCATCATGTAGATGGAGTTGAACGACTCTTGACGCACTTCCTTGCCGTCGCGATCGATCACGGGCTCGGTGGAGAGCTGCTCCATCATCGCCTTACCGACCGCTTCCGACGTTGCCGACCAAATGTCGACCACGTTGTTGTAACGCTCTTGCGCCGTGACGAGACCCGACATGTACTGACGGTCGTACTCCTTCACCTTCTTCGCGGCATCGCCGACGATCTCTTCCTTCTGCGTCGGCACGAGCATGTCGTCCACGCAGATCGAGATACCGGCGCGCGTTGCAAGACGGAAGCCCGACTGCATCAGTTGATCGGCGAACACCACCGTCGCGCGCAGACCGCACTTGCGGAACGACGTGTTGATCAGGCGCGAGATTTCCTTCTTCTTGAGCGGCTTGTTCAGCACCGTGAACGGCAGCCCCGGCGGCAGAATCTCCGACAAGATCGCGCGGCCGACCGTCGTCGCGAAGAGCGAGATCTTCGGCACGAACTGCGGTGCGCCTTCCGATTTGTCTTCGTTGACCACCATTTCGGTGATCCGCACGTTCACGCGCGAGGCGAGCTCGACTTCCTTGTTCTCGTACGCACGCAGCACTTCGGACACGCCGGTGAACGACATGCCTTCGCCCTTGCCGTTGACCGCTTCGCGCGTCGCGTAATACAGGCCGAGCACGATATCCTGCGACGGCACGATCGACGGATCGCCGTTGGCCGGGAACAGGATGTTGTTCGACGCGAGCATGAGCGTACGCGCTTCCATCTGCGCTTCGAGCGACAGCGGCACGTGCACGGCCATCTGGTCACCGTCGAAGTCGGCGTTGAACGCCGCGCAAACGAGCGGGTGCAGTTGGATCGCCTTACCTTCGATCAGCACGGGTTCGAACGCTTGAATCCCGAGACGGTGCAGCGTCGGCGCGCGGTTCAGCATCACCGGATGTTCGCGGATCACCTCTTCGAGGATGTCCCACACCACCGCGGTTTGGTTCTCGACTTCCTTCTTCGCCGCCTTGATGGTCGTCGCAACGCCCATCACTTCGAGCTTGTTGAAGATGAAAGGCTTGAACAGCTCGAGCGCCATCAGCTTGGGCAGACCGCACTGATGCAGCTTCAGCGTCGGGCCCACCACGATGACCGAACGGCCGGAGTAGTCCACACGCTTACCGAGCAAGTTCTGACGGAACCGGCCGCCCTTACCCTTGATCATGTCGGCGAGCGACTTCAGCGGACGCTTGTTCGCACCCGTCATCGCCTTGCCGCGGCGGCCGTTGTCGAGCAGCGAATCGACGGCTTCTTGCAGCATCCGCTTTTCGTTGCGGACGATGATTTCCGGCGCCTTCAGCTCGAGCAGACGCTTCAACCGGTTGTTACGGTTGATCACGCGGCGATACAAGTCGTTCAGGTCCGACGTCGCGAAACGGCCACCGTCCAGCGGCACGAGCGGACGCAACTCGGGCGGCAGCACCGGCAGCACTTCGAGCACCATCCATTCGGGCTTGATGCCCGAGCGTTGGAAAGCCTCGAGCACCTTCAGGCGCTTCGCGTACTTCTTGATCTTCGCTTCCGAGCCCGTGTTCTTGAGCTCGGTGCGCAGCGTTTCGACTTGTTCGTCGATGTTGATGGCGCGCAGGAGCTCGCGCACGCCTTCCGCGCCCATCTCGGCGCGGAATTCGTCACCGTACTCTTCGACCTTGTTGTAGTAATCCTCTTCCGTCATGATCTGCCGCGCTTTGAGCGGCGTCATGCCCGGATCGATGACCACGTACGCTTCGAAGTACAGCACGCGCTCGATGTCGCGCAGCGTCATGTCGAGCACCATGCCCAAACGCGACGGCAGCGACTTCAAGAACCAAATGTGCGCGACGGGCGAGGCGAGCTCGATGTGGCCCATGCGCTCGCGACGCACCTTGGCGAGCGTGACTTCCACGCCGCACTTCTCGCAGATCACGCCACGATGCTTCAGGCGCTTGTACTTGCCGCACAAGCATTCGTAGTCTTTGATCGGCCCGAAAATCTTCGCGCAGAACAAGCCGTCGCGCTCGGGCTTGAACGTACGATAGTTGATCGTTTCGGGCTTCTTGACTTCACCGAACGACCACGAACGGATCTTGTCGGGCGAGGCCAGACCGATCTTGATCGCGTCGAAAACTTCTTCTTGTTGGACTTGCTTGAATAGATCGAGCAGAGCTTTCATTGCCTTCTCTCCGTAGTCCGATTAGTTGCGGTCGAGGTCGATGTCGATGCCGAGCGAGCGGATTTCCTTCACCAGCACGTTGAAGGATTCCGGCATGCCCGCGTCGATCACGTGGTCGCCCTTGACGAGGTTTTCGTACACCTTCGTCCGGCCCGTCACGTCATCGGACTTCACCGTCAACATTTCCTGCAGCACATACGAAGCGCCGTACGCCTCGAGCGCCCACACTTCCATTTCACCGAAGCGCTGACCACCGAATTGCGCCTTACCACCGAGCGGCTGCTGCGTCACGAGCGAGTACGGACCCGTCGAACGCGCATGCATCTTGTCGTCCACCAAGTGGTGCAGCTTCAGGTAGTGCATGTAGCCCACGGTAACCGTGCGCTCGAAAGGCTCACCCGTACGGCCATCGCACAGTTGCACCTGGTTCTTCGACTTCGTCATGCCCAGGTTCTGCGCGATGTCGTCCGGGAAGGCGAGGTCGAGCATCTTCGACATTTCCTCTTCCGTCGCGCCATCGAACACCGGCGTCGCGAACGGCACGCCTTCACGCAGGTTCTTGGCGAGTTCGAGGATGTCGTCGTCCGAGAAGCTTTCCAGCTCTTCGGCGCGGCCCGATTCGTTGTACAGCTTCGTCAGGAACACGCGCAGCTCTTCGACCTTCGCCTGACGCTGCAGCATTTCGCCGATACGCCAGCCGAGACCCTTCGCGGCCCAGCCGAGGTGCACTTCGAGCACCTGACCCACGTTCATCCGCGACGGCACGCCGAGCGGGTTCAGCACGACGTCGGCCGGACGGCCATCCGCCATGTACGGCATGTCTTCGATCGGAACGATCTTCGACACGACACCCTTGTTACCGTGACGGCCGGCCATCTTGTCGCCAGGCTGCAGGCGGCGCTTCACGGCCAGGTACACCTTGACCATCTTCAGCACGCCCGGGGGCAGCTCGTCGCCTTGCGTGAGCTTCTTGCGCTTCTCTTCGAAGGCCAAGTCGAATTGGTGACGCTTCTCTTCGATCGAGTTCTTGATCGCTTCGAGTTGAGCGGCAGCCTCTTCGTCGGCCAGACGGATGTCGAACCAGTGATAGTGGTCGAGATCCGACAGGTAAGCCTGGTCGATCTTCGTGCCCTTCGCGAGCTTCTTCGGACCGCCGTTGGCCACCTTGCCTTCGAGCATACGAGCCAAACGCTGGAACGCATCGCCTTCGACAATGCGCAACTGGTCGTTCAAGTCGAGGCGGTAGCGCTTCAGTTCATCGTCGATGATCTGTTGCGCGCGCTTGTCGCGCTGGATGCCTTCACGCGTGAACACCTGCACGTCGATGACCGTGCCGCTCATGCCCGAGGGCACGCGCAGCGACGTATCCTTCACGTCGGATGCCTTCTCGCCGAAGATGGCGCGCAGCAGCTTTTCTTCCGGCGTGAGCTGGGTTTCGCCCTTCGGCGTGACCTTACCGACGAGCACGTCGCCCGCTTCGACTTCGGCGCCGATGTAGACGATGCCCGACTCATCCAGACGGCCCAGTTGCACTTCCGCCAGGTTCGAGATGTCGCGCGTGATTTCCTCGGGTCCGAGCTTCGTGTCGCGAGCGACCACGTTCAGCTCTTCGATGTGGATCGACGTATAGCGATCGTCGGCCACGACCTTCTCGGAGATCAAGATCGAATCTTCGAAGTTGTAGCCGTTCCACGGCATGAACGCGACGAGCATGTTCTGGCCGAGCGCGAGCTCGCCCAGGTCGGTCGAAGCGCCGTCCGCGAGGACGTCGCCGCGCGACACCATATCGCCGACCTTCACGATCGGACGCTGGTTGATGTTCGTGTTTTGGTTCGAGCGCGTGTACTTGATCAGGTTGTAGATGTCCACGCCGACTTCACCGGCCACCGCTTCGTCGTCGTTCACACGAATGACGATACGGCCCGCGTCGACGTAATCGACCACACCGCCGCGCAGCGCTTGCACCGTGGTGCCCGAGTCGACGGCCACCGTACGCTCGATACCCGTACCGACGACCGGCTTTTCCGGACGCAGACAGGGCACGGCTTGACGCTGCATGTTCGAACCCATCAATGCACGGTTCGCGTCATCGTGCTCGAGGAACGGAATCAGCGAGGCTGCGACCGAGACGATCTGCGACGGCGCCACGTCCATGTACTGGATGCGGTCCGGCGTGACCATCAGCGTTTCGCCGGCTTCGCGCGACGACACGAGTTCGTCGGTCAGCGTGCCGTCTTCGGCCACCGCCGCGTTCGCCTGAGCGATCACGTAACGGCCTTCTTCGATCGCCGACAGGTAATCGATTTGATCCGTGACTTTGCTGTCCACGACCTTGCGGTACGGCGTTTCGAGGAAGCCGTACTCGTTCAGGTGCGCGTAAAGCGCGAGCGAGTTGATCAGACCGATGTTCGGACCTTCCGGCGTTTCGATCGGGCAGACGCGGCCGTAGTGGGTCGGGTGCACGTCGCGTACTTCGAAGCCTGCGCGCTCACGCGTCAAACCGCCCGGGCCCAGTGCGGAAACACGGCGCTTGTGCGTGATTTCCGACAGCGGGTTGGTTTGGTCCATGAACTGCGACAACTGCGACGAACCGAAGAACTCGCGAATGGCCGACGAAATCGGCTTCGAGTTGATCAGATCGTGCGGCATCAGGTTTTCGCTCTCGGCTTGGCCGAGGCGTTCCTTCACCGCGCGTTCGACGCGCACGAGACCGGCGCGGAATTGGTTTTCCGCGAGTTCGCCCACGCAACGCACACGACGATTGCCGAGGTGGTCGATGTCGTCCACTTCGCCCTTGCCGTTGCGCAACTCGACGAGGATCTTGATCGTCGCGAGGATGTCGTCGTCTTGCAGCGTCATCGGGCCCGTGATTTCGTCACGGCCGACACGGCGGTTGAACTTCATACGGCCGACCTTCGAGAGGTCGTACGCGTCTTCGCTGTAGAACAGACGATTGAAGAGGGCCTCGACCGCTTCTTCGGTCGGCGGCTCGCCCGGGCGCATCATGCGGTAGATCGCGATACGCGCGGCCGTCTTGTCGGTCGTTTCGTCGATACGCAGCGTTGACGAGATATACGGGCCTTGGTCCAGATCGTTCGTGTAGAGCGTCTGGATGTCCTTCACCTTGGCTTCGCGCAGCTTTTCGAGCGTGCTCTCGGTGATTTCCTCGTTCGCGTTCGCGATGACTTCGCCCGTGTCGCCGTCGATCACGTTCTTCGCGAGCACGCGGCCGAGCAAATAGTCTTCGGGAACCGAGATGAACTTCGTCTTCGCGTTTTCGAGGTCGCGAATGTGCTTCGCGTTGATCCGCTTGTCCTTTTGGACGATGACGTTGCCGTCGCGATCGGTGATGTCGAAGCGCGCGACTTCGCCGCGCAGACGCTCGGGCACGAACTCCATCTGCGCGCCTTCACCCATCAGCGTGAAGTTGTCGAAGACGAAGAAGTTCGCGAGGATCTGTTCGGGCGAAAGGCCGATGGCCTTCAGCAAGATCGTGACCGGCATCTTGCGGCGGCGGTCGACACGGAAGTACAGGATGTCCTTCGGGTCGAATTCGAAGTCGAGCCACGAGCCGCGGTACGGAATGATCCGTGCCGAGAACAGCAGCTTGCCCGAGCTGTGCGTCTTGCCCTTGTCGTGTTCGAAGAACACGCCCGGCGAACGGTGCAGCTGCGAGACGATGACACGCTCGGTGCCGTTGATGACGAACGAGCCGGTGGGCGTCATGAGCGGAATTTCGCCCATGTACACTTCCTGCTCCTTGACTTCCTTGACGACGGGCTTGCTCGGCGACTCTTTATCGAGCAGAACCAGACGCACCTTGGCGCGCAAGGCCGAACAATAGGTGAGACCGCGCTGCTGGCATTCCTTGATGTTGAAGGCCGGCGGCGACAACGCATAGCTCACGAACTCGAGGCGCGCGAAACCGTTGTGCGAGACGATCGGAAAAACAGACGTGAACGCGGCCTGCAAACCCTCGGGTTTGCGAGCGTTCGCGAGCACGTCGGCTTGCAGAAACGTGCTGAATGATTCAAGCTGGGTGGCCAGCAGGAAAGGTACTTGGTGAACGATGGGGCGCTTCGCAAAACTCTTACGAATGCGCTTCTTCTCGGTGAAGGAATATTGCATACGATCTCCGAATCACGGCGGGCATGTTGTCGAGGCTATAGTCGCCAGGTGAGACAACCCGAGTGTTCACCGACTGAGACCCGATGGCCGTCCTGAGGCTTGAACGAGCCTAGAAGCTTGGTGGTTGGCCGCTACCAACCGCTGGCTGACGGCAGCGGATGCCTATGTTGCCCGCCGCCCGACCAAACTTGCCTTCTGCAGTCGCTTCAGAAGACAAAGAGAAATGCCGGTCGACGTGCGCTTGCGAGCGCGCGAAAGGCAATTTTCTTTGGCCTCTAGGGGCTATGCACCGCCGGGACGCATCCCAGCAAAACATAGTCCCCACAAAGCACAAAAAGGCCGGCGGTGGATAACCGCCAGCCTTCGCACAACGCGAGGGGCCTTACTTGATTTCGGCCTTCGCGCCGGCTTCTTCCAGCTTCTTCTTCGCTTCTTCGGCAGCAGCCTTGGGCACCGCTTCCTTCACGGGCTTCGGTGCGCCGTCGACCAGGTCCTTCGCTTCCTTCAGGCCCAGGCCCGTCAGTTCGCGAACAGCCTTAATGACGGAAACCTTGTTGGCGCCGGCTTCGAGCAGGTTGACCGTGAATTCGGTCTGCTCTTCAGCGGCGGCAGCACCACCACCCGCACCTGCGGGGCCTGCGACTGCGACAGCAGCAGCCGACACGCCGAACTTCTCTTCGAACGCCTTGACGAGTTCGTTCAGTTCCAGAACCGACATCGAGCCTACGGCTTCGAGGATGTCTTCTTTTGCGATTGCCATGAGAAATACTCCTAAATTGAATTCGGATACAGCCAGCGATCAGTTACGCTCGGCCGATGTGCACCATGCACCGCCCGTTTAGGCGGCTTCGCCTTGCTTCTTCTCGGCGAGCGCAGCGAGTGCGCGCGCGAAGCCCGAAACAGGCGCTTGCATGACGAACAACAGCTTGGACAGAAGCTCTTCGCGGCTCGGGATGCTGGCCAGCGCTTGCACGCCTGCCTTATCCATCACCTTGCCTTCGTACGAGCCGGCCTTGATGATCAACTTGTCATTGCTTTTGCCGAAGTCGTTGACGACCTTGGCGGCGGCAATGGCATCTTCCGAGATGCCGTAGATCAGAGGACCGGTCATCTGCTCTGCCAGCGGAGCAAACGGAGTACCCTCGACAGCGCGACGCGCCAGCGTGTTCTTCAACACGCGCAGGTACACCTTCTGCTCACGCGCTTTCGCGCGCAGCTTCGTCAGATCGCCAACCGTGATCCCACGATACTCGGCCAACACCATGGTCTGGGCCTTCGCGACTTGCGCGGAAACCTCAGCCACGACGGCCTGCTTATCTTCTTTGTTCAGTGGCACGGTTAACCTCCAGATTCGGTGCGCCGGGCACATGCCCGATACACCGCGTTCAACAACGGCGTCCGAGGGTTAGGAGTATTTCACCCGCCGGCTTCGCGCATCGCTGCGCTGGCCCACGGGCTCAATCACTGCAAAACTTATTCGGGTTCGCCATCTGCGTTGGCGGATATTAAGGAGACACCTACCTGCTGCATCCCCACCAACGGTCTTTGACAACCGGCCGTGCGAAGCGAAACTGCCCTCTCACGACCGCCCAAAGCCCTTAAATACCGCGTCGGCCGGCCAATGCCGCACCGAACGCGATCGATTCTTTACTGTTGCGCGGCCAGCGTGCCTTGATCGACACGAACGCCGACGCCCATCGTGCTCGACAGAGCGATCTTGCGCAGGTACACGCCCTTGCTCGTAGCGGGCTTGGCTTTTTGCAGCGCTTCGACGAGTGCCGACAGGTTCGAGCGCAGCGCAACCGCTTCGAACGATGCACGGCCGATCGTTGCGTGGATGATCCCGGCCTTGTCGACGCGGAATTGAACCTGACCTGCCTTGGCGTTCTTCACAGCCGTGGCGACGTCGGGCGTAACCGTACCGACCTTCGGGTTCGGCATCAGGCCGCGCGGACCGAGGATCTGGCCCAGCGTACCGACGACACGCATCGTGTCCGGCGAAGCGATCACGACGTCGAAGTTCAGATTGCCGCCCTTGATTTGTTCGGCCAGATCTTCCATGCCGACGATTTCGGCGCCGGCTGCACGTGCTTGCTCGGCCTTTTCACCTTGCGCGAACACGGCCACGCGGACCGACTTGCCGGTACCGGCGGGCAACACGACCGAGCCGCGAACCACTTGGTCCGACTTCTTCGCATCGATGCCGAGCTGGACGGCAACGTCGATCGACTCGTCGAACTTGGCCGTAGCACAGCCCTTCACGAGCGACAGCGCTTCGTCGAGGGGGTACAGCTTCTGGCGATCGATCTTGCTTTCGAATGCCTTCAGACGCTTGGAAACCTTAGCCATTTACACGCCCTCCACGGTGATGCCCATCGAACGGGCGCTGCCAGCGATCGTGCGAACTGCGGCGTCCAGATCGGCTGCCGTGAGGTCGGGCATCTTCGCCTTGGCGATGTCTTCGGCTTGCGCGCGCGTGATCTTGCCGACCTTGTCGGTGTGCGGCTTGCTCGAACCCTTGTCGATCTTCGCAGCCTTCTTGATCAGCACGGTGGCCGGAGGCGTCTTGAGGATGAACGTGAAGCTCTTGTCGGCGAATGCCGTGATCACGACGGGAACGGGCAGACCCGGTTCCATCGCTTGGGTCTGCGCGTTGAACGCCTTGCAGAACTCCATGATGTTCAGGCCGCGTTGGCCCAGTGCCGGACCAACCGGCGGCGACGGATTGGCTTTACCTGCAGGGATCTGCAGCTTGATAAAGCCGATGATTTTCTTTGCCATGTCGAAAACCTCGTTAGAACGCGCGAGCGTTCGGTGAGTAGTAGCGCGTGGTCACCGCGATCGCTCGCGATTACTGACGCTCCTCAACGGCCATAACGCGGGCCGTAAGCGCGAAAACGGACCGCCCGCTAGCGGGCGACCCGTTGGAATGTATTACAGCTTCTCGACCTGCCCGAATTCCAGCTCGACAGGTGTGGCGCGACCGAAGATCGTGACCGAGACGCGCACGCGCGATTTCTCGTAGTTCACTTCCTCGACGCTGCCATTGAAGTCCGTGAACGGACCTTCCTTGACGCGGACCATTTCGCCCACTTCGAACAGCGTCTTCGGCCGGGGCTTCTCGACGCCTTCTTGCATCTGCGACATGATCTTTTCGACTTCCCGGGGGGAAATCGGGCTCGGCTTGTTGCGCGTGCCGCCGATGAAGCCCGTCACCTTCGCCGTGTTCTTGACGAGGTGCCACGTTTCGTCGGTCATTTCCATCTCGACGAGAACGTAGCCGGGGAAGAAACGACGTTCGGTCACAGACTTGTGACCGCCTTTCACTTCCACGACTTCTTCCGTCGGCACGAGAATCTGGCCGAACTTGTCTTGCATGCCGGCGCGCTCGATACGCTCTTGGAGCGCTCGTTGCACGCTTTTCTCCATCCCGGAGTACGCATGCACGACATACCAACGTTTACCGCTCGGGGATGCCGGAGTATCGCTCATATCATTTCCAACCCAGAATCGCCGAGAAAATGACCCATTCGATGGATTTATCGCTGATCCACAGCAGCACCGCCATCACCAGCACGAAGCCGAAGACTACGAGCGTGGTTTGCGTTGCTTCCTTGCGAGTCGGCCAAACAACCTTGCGGACTTCTTTGTAGGAGTCCTTGGCGAAAGCGATAAAGCTCTTACCGGGGGAGGAGAGGAGACCAACCACTACACCGGCCGCGACACCGACTGCAAGCGCCGCGCCGCGGACATACCATTCCTGGCCGCTCAGCCAGAAGAAACCCACGAACCCGGCCAAGACCAGCAGTACACCCGCGATTACCATCAACTTGTCGCTGGAAGTATCCACAGCTTCGACGGAAGGATTCGCCATAACACCCTAACGCGCGCCTGTTTAGGCGCAGAATTTTGGCAGGGGCAGAGGGAATCGAACCCCCAACCTTCGGTTTTGGAGACCGACGCTCTGCCAGTTGAGCTATACCCCTAAACCATTTGGGGTTGACCCTACAGCCAACCCCGAAACCACCGATCAACGAGAACTAGCTGGCTTACTCGATGATCTTAGCAACGACACCTGCGCCGACGGTACGGCCGCCTTCACGGATGGCGAAGCGCAGACCTTCTTCCATGGCGATCGGAGCGATCAGCTTCACCGTGATCGACACGTTGTCGCCCGGCATCACCATTTCCTTGTCCTTCGGCAGCTCGATAGAGCCCGTCACGTCCGTCGTACGGAAGTAGAACTGCGGACGGTAGTTGTTGAAGAACGGCGTGTGACGGCCGCCTTCGTCCTTGCTCAGCACGTACACTTCAGCCGTGAAGTGCGTGTGCGGCGTGATCGAACCCGGCTTGGCCAACACTTGGCCACGCTCCACGTCTTCGCGCTTCGTGCCGCGCAGCAAGATACCGACGTTGTCGCCCGCTTGACCTTGGTCCAGCAGCTTGCGGAACATTTCCACGCCCGTGCACGTCGTCTTCACCGTCGGCTTGATACCGACGATTTCGATTTCTTCGCCGACCTTGACCACGCCACGCTCGACGCGGCCCGTCACCACCGTGCCACGACCCGAGATCGAGAACACGTCTTCCACCGGCATCAGGAACGCGCCGTCCACTGCGCGCTCCGGCGTCGGGATGTACGTGTCCAGCGCGTCGGCCAGGTTCATGATCGCCACTTCACCGAGCTCGCCCTTGTCGCCTTCCAGCGCCAGCTTGGCCGAACCCTTGATGATCGGCGTGTCGTCGCCCGGGAAGTCGTACTTCGAGAGCAGTTCGCGCACTTCCATTTCGACGAGCTCGAGCAGCTCGGCGTCGTCCACCATGTCGCACTTGTTCAGGAACACGATGATGTACGGAACGCCAACCTGACGCGCCAGCAGGATGTGCTCACGCGTTTGCGGCATCGGGCCGTCAGCGGCCGAGCACACCAGGATTGCGCCGTCCATCTGCGCCGCGCCCGTGATCATGTTCTTCACGTAGTCGGCGTGGCCCGGGCAGTCGACGTGTGCGTAGTGGCGGTTAGCCGTTTCGTACTCGACGTGTGCCGTGTTGATCGTGATGCCGCGTGCCTTTTCTTCCGGCGCCGCATCGATCTGGTCGTAGGCCTTCGCCTCGCCGCCGAACTTTGCCGTCAGCACCGTCGTGATCGCTGCCGTCAGCGTCGTCTTACCGTGGTCAACGTGACCGATCGTGCCGACGTTCACGTGCGGCTTGGTCCGCTCAAACTTACCCTTGGCCATTTTCGACTCCTAAGAGGATTTTCCGTATGTTGCGCCGCACGCAAACAATCAATGACAGCTACTGGTGCCCATGGGCAGGATCGAACTGCCGACCTCTCCCTTACCAAGGGAGTGCTCTACCACTGAGCCACATGGGCAGTACTTCTTGGCATTGGAGCGGGTGAAGGGAATCGAACCCTCGTCGTAAGCTTGGAAGGCTTCTGCTCTACCATTGAGCTACACCCGCTAGGGCCTTCGCGATTCCCTGCCGCACCACGGCTTGCATATTCTGGTGGAGGAGGTTGGATTCGAACCAACGTAGGCGTAAGCCAACAGATTTACAGTCTGCCCCCTTTAGCCACTCGGGCACCCCTCCGCAGAGAACGGACAATTATGAAGACAAAGTCGCACGGAGTCAAGCTTTTCGCGCGCGCTTCATTGTTCGACGCTCTCACTTATAGGTAAATTTTTCCGGAGTGGCAAAGCAAAAACCCCCGAGAGCGCTAGGCTTTCGGGGGTTTCTTAGCATTGGGTGCCTGACGATTACCTACTTTCACACGGGCAATCCGCACTATCATCGGCGTGGAGTCGTTTCACGGTCCTGTTCGGGATGGGAAGGGGTGGTACCAACTC
>NZ_PNYA01000079.1 GCF_002879885.1 Trinickia dabaoshanensis | reverse complement strand
CTCATGCTCTTCATCGCTCTCAAGACGCCAAGTATATTGATGACCCGCTTGATGTTGTATGCAAGCACTTGAAGGCTCATTTCCGTGCTCACTCGCCTAAGCGTTCGAGTCAGGAAGTGAGCGGGACCCATCCAGTGCTCAAGTGTCCCGAAGACGTGCTCGACGGTACTTCGACGGATGGTCATTGCATCAGGCTTTCGATCGAGTCGGCGTTGCATGGCCTCAAGTATGTCTTCGTGCTCCCAGCGTCGGATACGACGATAGTCGCTGGGCGAACATCGCTTCTTCATAGGGCAACGTGGGCAAGCGCTGGGCCAGCGCTGGGCCAGTACACCCGCAGATTCATCCCGTTCTCAACGGTGTCGAAGCGATGAATGGCGCGCTCGCCGGCGGGGCATCGATAGACGTCGTCTCGCGCGACATAGACAAAGTCGGCTTTCGTGAAGAGCCCCTTCTTCCTTGATGCGGAGGTGAGTGGCTCCGGAACGTACGCGCTGATGTTGTTCAGTTCGCATGCGCGTATCTCCGGGCCGCTGAAGTAGCCCCGATCGGCTAACACCTTCAGCTTCGGCTTGGCCATGGCGCGCTTCGCGGACGCCGCCATCTTGCTGAGTTGCCCGTGATCGTTCCCAACATTGGTCACTTCGTGTTCAACGATTAAGTGGTGCTTCGCGTCCACCGCGACCTGAACGTTGTAGCCGACTATGCCGGAGCCTCTGCCGCTTGTTGCCATGGACCGTGCGTCTGAATCGGTCTTCGACAGCTGTTTTTCCGGCTGTTTCCGCAACTGCTTCCTGATCCGCGCAGCTCGCGCATCTCCTGGCGCAAACGCGCGATCTTCTCGTACAGACGCACCGCTTTCACATCGGAACCAGTTGGGTTGGTCCGATCCTCCGTTTCGATTGCGTCGAGGTACCGCTGGATACTTTCCTCTATCTGCTGCCGACGCTTATCGATCTTGCCCGCCGTGTAGTTCCTGTCGCGGCTGTTCACAGCCTTGAATTTGCTGCCATCGATTGCCACGATGTCGCTGGATAATAGTTTCAGTCCGCGACACAGTTCGACGAAACGCCGGCATACGTTGCGAATGGCTGCGCCGTTGTCGCGGCGAAAGTCGGCGATCGTCTTGAAGTCCGGCGCGAGACGTCCCGT
>NZ_PNYA01000078.1 GCF_002879885.1 Trinickia dabaoshanensis | reverse complement strand
TTTTGACTAACACCAATCAAGAAGTGATGGATGTATTGACGGGACCCGAGCGCCGGCGGCGGTGGTCGGTAGAAGAGAAAGTGGCGATGGTCAGGGAGAGCCTCGAGCCGGGCAAGACGGTCTCGATGGTGGCCCGCGTCCACGGCGTGAATCCGAATCAGTTGTTTCATTGGCGCAAGCTCTATCAGGATGGCAGCCTGTCGGCGGTGAGCGCTGGCGAAGAGGTGGTGCCGGCCTCAGAGTTGGCCGACGCTCTGAAGCAAATCAAGGAACTGCAACGATTGCTGGGCAAGAAAACGATGGAGGCGGAAATTCTTCGCGAAGCCGTCGAATATGGCCGAGCAAAAAAATGGATTGCGCGCTCGCCATCATTGCCGGGGGACGACCAGTGAAGCAGGTCTGTGAAGTTCTCGGCGTAGCGCGCTCGAATGTGGCGGCAAAGCTGGCTCGACCTGCCGATTGGCGCGATAGGCGCACGGCTCGGCAAACCAACGATGCTGGGTTGGCCGAAGAAATCCAGCGCATCGTTGCGCACTTGCCGAGCTGGGGTTATCGACGAGTCTGGGGCAAGCTTCGAAACGAGCGGGAGAACCAAGGCTCGGCTCCGGTGAACGTTAAGCGCGTCTATCGCGTCATGCGCGTGCACGGTTTGCTGCTTGAGCGCAGGCCAATGCCGCCGCGTGCGCAGCGCCGGCACGAAGGCAAGGTTGCAGTGGCCAAGAGCAATCAACGCTGGTGTTCCGACGGCTTCGAGTTTCGCTGCGACAACGGCGAGCCGCTGCGCGTGACCTTTGCGTTGGACTGCTGCGACCGCGAGGCGATGAGCTGGGCCGCGACGACTGGCGGCCACAGTGGCGACATCGTGCGCGACGTTATGCTCGCTGCCGTGGAGCATCGCTTCGGCGGCACCCTGAAGGCCCCCGAGCAAATCGAATGGCTGACGGATAACGGCTCGGGTTACATCGCGGAGAAGACCCGCGCCTTTGCTGCCGACATCGGCCTGAAGCCGTTGACGACGCCAGTGTGCAGCCCGCAAAGTAACGGCATGGCTGAGAGCTTCGTGAAAACGATGAAGCGCGATTACGTGAGCTTCATGCCCAAGCCCGACGCTGCGACGGCGGCACGCAATCTTGCAGTCGCGTTCGAGCACTATAACGAGCATCATCCCCATAGCGCGCTGAAATACCGTTCGCCACGCGAATTCCGGCGCAGGACCGAATCATCAACTCAAGTGTGAGGCGGTGTCCGGAAGTACGGGGGCAAATCCA
>NZ_PNYA01000077.1 GCF_002879885.1 Trinickia dabaoshanensis | reverse complement strand
TGGCCTTGCCCCTGTTTCACGAATCCCATAGCTGAAGCCATCAGGCCGCATGCCCTCGCTGAGCGACGGCCCAATTCTTCTCGAACGTCATGGGACTGACGTAGTTCAATGTCGAATGCAGTCGGCGGGCATTGTAGAAGCCAAGCCAGTCGACGATTTCGTCCATGGCAGCACGCCGCGTCGCGAAGTGCCGACCGTGCAGTCGTGCGACCTTGAGCGAACCCCACAGGCTTTCGGTGGGCGCATTATCCCAACAATCGCCGCGCCGGCTCATCGACGAGCGCATGCCGTACGCCTTGAGCGTGTCCTGGAAGAGCCCGCTGCAATACTGACTGCCACGGTCGCTATGCACAATCACGCCGGCTTCAGGGCGGCGCCGGAACCATGCCATGCGCAGCGCGTCCGTGACCAGCCCCGCCTTCATATGCGGCTGCATCGACCATCCCACCACTTGCCGGCTGAACAGGTCGATTATGACGGCCAGATACAGCCAGCCTTCGGCCGTCGCCACATAGGTGATGTCGCTCGTCCAGACCTGATTCGGCGCTGCCGCAGTGAAGTTGCGCTCCAACAGGTTCGGCGCGACCGGCAGGTTGTGGTTCGAGTTCGTCGTCGCGATGTACTTGCGCTTGTGCCTTGCGCGGATACCATGCAGCGCCATCACCTTGCGAACTCGCTCCTTGCCCACGCGTACGCCCCGCGCAACCAGCTCTTTCCACATGCGCGGCCAACCGTATTCGCCCTTGACCTCCGAGTGAATCGCCTTGATATGCGCCAGCAGTGCGTCGTTGCTCACGCGGCCTCGGTGCGGCTTGTTCTGAGCGACACGTTGCCGTCGCTGATGAAAGCCGCTGGGGCTCACATCAAGGACTTCGCATAACACCGAAATCGGCCAGTGATGGCGATTGCGTTCGATGAACGCGTACTTCACGTCGAGTCCTTCGCGAAGTACGCACAGGCCTTTTTTAAGATGTCGCGCTCCATCTTCAGCCGCGCCACTTCGGCGCGAAGTCTCGACAATTCCATCTGCTCCGCGCTCACCGGTTTCGTGCCCGCTGCGCCAAGCTTGCCTTCTTGCTCAGCCTTCAACCAGTTGGAAATCGATTGCCCCGGCACGTCCAGCGTCGCGGCCACCGCCGCTAGGCTCTGACCGGCCTTGACCAGCCGAACCGCTTCCAGCTTGAATTCGAGCGTGTAGCGCGCCCGCGTTGTCTTGCTCATCTTCTTGACTCTCCTTGCTTGAGTTTAAACGCTCAGCAAGGGATTCGTTTTTCGGGGGCAAGCTCA
>NZ_PNYA01000076.1 GCF_002879885.1 Trinickia dabaoshanensis | reverse complement strand
CTGTTGTATTGGTTGCCGCGCTGGCGGGGGCGACGGGGGCGTTCGCCGCTTCCTCGCCCGCGGGGTATGAAATCGCCAAGCAGAACGCGTGCTTAGGCTGTCATACCGTAGACCGGAAACTCGTCGGCCCCGCCTTTCGCGACATCGCCGCTAAGTACAAAGGCGATTCCCAAGCACAAGCGCGGCTCGAGAAGAAGGTGAAAGACGGTGGGGCCGGAGTCTGGGGCGTCATTCCCATGCCCTCCCACCCAAGGATGAGCGACGCAGACATCCATACCGTCGTCGGATGGGTGCTCGCCGGAGCACCCACTGACGCCGCTAAGTAGCTGCGAGCGTTAGGGATTTTCAGGAGGATAGGGGCTTGTCAAACCCTAGATTCCCGTGACAGAATTGCAGCTTCGTTGGGGCGGTAGCTCAGCTGGGAGAGCGTCGCGTTCGCAATGCGAAGGTCGGGAGTTCGATCCTCCTCCGCTCCACCAACGGATATTTCAGGTAGTTTCGCAGTATTCCGAAAACCCCGCGTAGCGTAAGGCTCGCGGGGTTTTTGTTTTCATTCTCGGAGTCGGTTTTGGGAATCGGGAGGGCCTTGGGGAGATTTGCGCCCGCTGCGATACGGAAGGTGTCCCCTTTCCTTACGGATCGGGAAGTCTGCCGGCTGGCGCCGCCGAACAAGAAGGGTGACGCAGATAGTCAATCATCCGGGCTTGCGCCGATTACTGGCATCGTCTGACGCCAAACGCAGATTTTGAGGGGGCTTGAATTTTGTTGTGGCCGGTCAACGGTACATTGGATCCGAGGGCACGACCTCGCTTTACATTCGATCGTTTGACGGGCCGACTTGAGGGTCGCCACCAGAGACATACCTGAATCCATTAAATCCCCGGCTTGACCGTAGGCTCGATCGGTGGCGTTTCCACACGCCCGACAATTGGAGGTGAGTCAATGACAAACGGCCGAGCTTCCGAAGACGCGCGGCGGTGCTCTGCTCGCCAACCTTGAGCTTCCCCTGAAATTTCGCCTTCCAAGAGGTCATGTATAAACTCGACGGAAAGGAAGGGAAACAGGAATGTTCAAGGTACCCAAACAGGCATACACGGCGGAATTCAAGGCAGCGGCCGTGCAACGGATCAAGGATGGCCAAGGGTTCGCCGTGGTGGCCCGCGAGCTGGGCATGTCCGAGCAGACGCTTCGCAACTGGGTGAAGGCCGATGAGTCAGGCAAGCTGAACGGAGCGGGAGCGAAGCCAGTCACGCCGGAGCAAATGGAGCTTTCGCGGCTGCGCGCGGAGAACAAGCGCTTGCAGA
>NZ_PNYA01000075.1 GCF_002879885.1 Trinickia dabaoshanensis | reverse complement strand
TGAAGCGCCCCGGATTTTGTGGAGGCTCCAACTCTTGAGAGAATGGAGCTATGAACAAGCCGAACAAATTTTCCGCTGAAGTCCGTGAACGTGCTGTGCGCATGGTGCGCGAGCATCGCGACGAGTACCCGTCACAATGGGCAGCGATCGAATCCATTGCCCCTAAGATCGGCTGTACGAGCCAGACTCTGCTGGGATGGGTCAAACGAGAAGAAGTCGATAACGGCGAGCGAGATGGCGTGACTACGTCGGAACGAGAGCGCCTGAAGGCGCTGGAGCGTGAAGTCAAGGAGTTGCGCCGCGCCAACGAGATCCTGAAGCTGGCCAGTGCGTTTTTCGCCCAGGCGGAGCTCGACCGCCGTACGAAGTCCTGAAGGCCTTTATCGATCAGCATCGCGACACCTTCGGGGTCGAGCCGATCTGCAAGGTCTTGCGGATTGCCCCGTCGGGCTATCGGCGTCACGCTGCACGGCTTCGCGATCCATCGCGGCTGTGTGCGCGAGCCAAACGCGATGTGCTCCTGCAGCCCGAGATCAAGCGTGTCTGGCAGAGCAATATGCAGGTCTACGGTGCGGATAAAGTCTGGAAGCAGATGAACCGAGAAGGCATTTCGGTGGCGCGTTGCACTGTCGAACGTCTGATGAGGCAACAGGGCTTGCGCGGCGTGAGTCGCGGCAAACGGATTCGCACGACTATCCCGAATGTATCGGCCCCACGGCCACTGGATCGAGTCAACCGTCAGTTCAAGGCTGATCGGCCGAACCAACTCTGGGTTTCGGATTTCACCTACGTTTCGACGTGGCAGGGCTGGCTTTATGTGGCTTTCGTGGTCGACGTGTTCGCCCGACGGATCGTCGGCTGGCGCGTGAGTTCTTCGATGACCACCGACTTCGTTCTCGATGCGCTTGAACAAGCGTTGTACGCTCGTCGACCGGAGAGTGACGGATCGCTCATTCATCATTCCGACAGGGGCTCGCAATACGTCAGCATTCGCTACAGCGAGCGGCTGGCCGAGGCCGGAATCGAGCCGTCGGTCGGCAGCCGAGGCGACAGCTACGATAACGCGCTGGCTGAAACCATCAACGGCTTGTACAAAGCGGAACTGATTCATCGTCGTGCGCCGTGGAAAACGCGTGAGTCCGTCGAACTGGCAACGCTCGAATGGGTCGCCTGGTTTAACCATCATCGGCTCATGGAACCGCTCGGCTATATCCCGCCCGCGGAAGCTGAGGCAAACTACTACCGGCAACGTTGCAACTCAGTCGTCGTGCCGGCATCAACTTAAACCAACCAGCCTCCACGAATCCCGGGGCGATTCA
>NZ_PNYA01000074.1 GCF_002879885.1 Trinickia dabaoshanensis | reverse complement strand
TGAACCGCCCCGGGAATCGTGGAGGCTGGTTGGTTTAAGTTGATGCCGGCATTGCAACTGGGTTGCAGAGTTGCCGGTAGTAGTTTGCCTCAGCTTCAGCGGGCGGGATATAGCCGAGCGGTTCCATGAGCCGATGGTGGTTAAACCAGGCGACCCATTCGAGCGTTGCCAGTTCGACGGACTCACGCGTTTTCCACGGCGCACGACGATGAATCAGTTCAGCTTTGTACAAGCCGTTGATCGTTTCGGCCAGCGCGTTATCGTAGCTGTCGCCTCGGCTGCCGACCGACGGCTCGATGCCGGCTTCGGCCAGCCGCTCGCTATAGCGAATGCTGACGTATTGCGAGCCCCTGTCGGAATGATGAATGAGCGTTCCGTTATTCTCCGGCCGGCGGGCGTACAGCGCCTGTTCAAGTGCGTCCAGAACGAAGTCCGTTGCCATCGACGAACTCACGCGCCAGCCGACGATCCGTCGGGCGAACACGTCGACCACGAACGCCACATAGAGCCAGCCCTGCCACGTCGAAACGTACGTGAAATCCGAAACCCAGAGCTGGTTCGGCCGATCAGCCTTGAACTGACGGTTGACTCGGTCCAGTGGCCGCGGGGCCGATACATCAGGGATGGTCGTGCGAATCCGTTTGCCGCGACTCACGCCACGCAAGCCCTGTTGCTTCATCAGACGCTCGACAGTGCAACGCGCCACCGAAATACCTTCTCGGTTCAACTGCTTCCAGACTTTATCCGCGCCGTAGACGTGCATGTTGCTCTGCCAGACACGCTTGATCTCGGGCCGCAGGAGCGCATCGCGTTTGGCTCGCGCACACAGCCGCGACGGATCGCGAAGCCGCGCAGCGTGGCGCCGATAGCCCGACGGGGCAATCCGCAAGACCTTGCAGATCGGCTCGACCCCGAAGGTGTCGCGATGCTGATCGATAAAGGCCTTCAGGACTTCAAGCGGCGGTCGAGCTCCGCCTGGGCGAAAAATGCGCTGGCCAGCTTCAGGATTTCATTGGCACGGCGCAGTTCCTTGTTCTCGCGCTCCAGTGCCTTCAGGCGTTCTCGCTCCGACGTGGTGACGCCCTCACGCCCACCGCTATCGACTTCTTCTCGCTTGACCCATCCCAGCAACGTTTGGCTCGTGCAGCCGATCTTGGGCGCAATGGATTCGATCGCCGCCCACTGTGACGGGTACTCGTCCCGATGCTCTCGCACCATGCGCACAGCACGCTCGCGGACTTCAGCAGAAAACTTGTTCGACTTGTTCATGGCTCCATTCTCTCAAGAGTTGGAGCCTCCACCAAGTCCGGGGCGGTTCA
>NZ_PNYA01000073.1 GCF_002879885.1 Trinickia dabaoshanensis | reverse complement strand
TAGCAGGCTGTTGAAGTATCGCCGTCGTGGCGCAGCGGTGGCTTTCCACAGCGCTGCCGTGCCGATTCGGGTCATGTCGTTTTGATGCTGGATTTCTTTAATTCTGACCGATTCGATGTCATTTGCTCGCCGACTTTCGCCTCTACACCGCTTTCGCTGCGAGCGTTCGCATGCGCGTGAGGTTGTAGGCGGCCTGCGTCAGCAGGAACAACTGCTCGACTCGCTCGCGCCCGCGACACATGACCTGCCGAATCCGCCCAACCGTTTTGCCCCAGCCAAACACCTGTTCGATGCATTTGCGCTTGCGCTGACTGATGGCGTAGCCCGCCCAGCGAGTCGTGCGCCCGTCGATGGCCGAACCACCTGTGCGCGCGTCGTTTTGCGCAACATGCGGCGTTACACGATTGCGGCGGCACGTCGCGACGAATCCGGCTGTGTCGTAATTCTTGTCGGCACCCACCGTAATCGGTACCTCGGCAAGTCGCGCCGCATCGGCAAGCATCTCGGCCGCCGCATCGCGTTCGGCCGTACCGTTGGCCTGCGTCACTTGCGCGTTGACCACCAGTCCGTGCCGGTTGTCCGTGAGCACGTGCCCCATGTAGCAAAGTATCGCGCCAGTGTTGCGACTCTTGCGGAACAACCTCGCCTGACTGTCGCTGCTCGATTCATGCGTATCGTTGCTGCGCTTCTCGCCGTGCCAATCCTCGCGCTGGCGAGCATTGCCCCCAGGCGGCGTATCGTCATCGGACTTGTTCTTACGCACAAAGCTCTTATGGCCCGCCCACGCCTGAATCAACGTGCCGTCGACGCTGAAGTGCTCGCCCGAGAGATGACCGCGTGCATGCGCCGTCTCCACCGTCTCGTTGAACAAACCCACAATGACATCGTGCGCCAGCAACCGGTCTCGGTTCTTGCTGAACGTCGAGTGGTCCCACACCGCATCGTCCATCGCCAAACCGACAAACCAACGAAACAGCATGTTGTAGGAGATTTGCTCCATCAGCATGCGCTCGCTTCGGATCGAATACAGCACCTGAAGCAACAGCGCGCGAATCAGCTTCTCGGGCGCGATGCTCGGCCTACCGCCTTTCGCATCGCTCTCATACATGCGCGCGAACACCCCGTCCATGCGCTTCAGAGCGTCGTTCAACCAGAGGCGAATCGGCCGCAGCGGATGATTGGCCGGAACGAATTCGTCGAGTTTCGCCATCGTGAACATCGTCTCGGTGTAGCCGTCCGCTCCGCGCATCGTTTCGCTCTCAGTGTTGGTCGATTCCTTCTTTCAACGTTTACCCCTCCCGCTCGGATGACGTCTGCGGGAGGTATTTCAACAGCCTG
>NZ_PNYA01000072.1 GCF_002879885.1 Trinickia dabaoshanensis | reverse complement strand
CGAGGCTGTGTGAAAACGTAGTCATCGCCTAAACTGAATCAACGCATCGACCGCCGGGTGACTCATGAAGCGATTCGTTGAAGGCGATGACCGCAAGCAGGTTTCACTTCTGCCCGAATGCCTCGATGACTACGTCGGGCATGACAATCCGGTCAGAGTCATAGATGTCTTCGTCGACGAGTTGGGGCTTGAGGATCTCGGTTTCGAGGGGGCCATCGCGGCGCCCACGGGGCGCCCGTCTTATCACCCAGGGGTGATGCTCAAGATTTATATCTACGGGTACCTGAACCGTGTTCCGTCCAGCCGGCGCCTTGAGCGTGAATGCCAGCGCAATGTCGAGCTGATGTGGCTGACGGGACGTCTGGCGCCGGACTTCAAGACGATCGCCGACTTTCGCCGCGACAACGGCTCAGCCATTCGCAACGTATGCCGGCGTTTCGTCGAACTGTGTCGCGGACTGAAACTATTGTCCAGCGACATCGTGGCAATCGATGGCAGCAAATTCAAGGCTGTGAACAGCCGCGACAAGAACTACACGGCGGGCAAGATCGATAAGCGTCGGCAGCAGATCGAGGAAAGTATCCAGCGGTACCTCGACGCAATCGAAACGGCAGATCGGACCAACCCAACGGGTTCCGATGTGAAAGCGGTGCGTCTGTACGAGAAGATCGTGCGTTTGCGCCAGGAAATGCGCGAGCTTGCGCGGGTCGGGAAGCAGTTGCAGAAACAGCCGGACAAACAGCTGTCGAAAACCGATTCGGACGCGCGGTCCATGGCAACAAGCGGCAAAGGCTCCGGCATAGTCGGCTACAACGTTCAGGTCGCGGTGGACGCGAAGCACCACTTAATCGTTGAACACGAAGTGACCAATGTCGGGAACGATCACGGGCAACTCAGCAAGATGGCGGCGTCCGCGAAGCGCGCCATGGCCAAGCCGAAGCTGAAGGTGTTAGCTGATCGTGGCTACTTCAGCGGCCCGGAGATACGCGCATGCGAACTGAACGACATCAGCGCGTACGTTCCGAAGCCACTCACCTCCGCATCAAGGAAGAAGGGGCTCTTCACGAAAGCCGACTTTGTCTACGTTGCCAGAGGCGACGTGTATCGATGCCCTGCCGGCGAACGCGCCATTCATCGCTTCGACACCGTTGAGAATGAGATGAATCTGCGGGTGTACTGGCCCAGCGCTTGTCCGCGTTGCCCTATGAAGGCGCAATGTTCGCCCAGCGACTATCGCCGTATCCGACGGTGGGAGCACGAAGACATACTTGAGGCCATGCAACGCCGGCTCGACCGAAAGCCTGATGCAATGACCATCCGTCGAAGTACCGTCGAGCACGTCTTCGGTACACTCAAGCACTGGATGGGTCCCGCTCACTTCCTAACACGAACGCTTAGGCGAGTGAGCACGGAAATGAGCCTTCAGGTGCTTGCGTACAACATCAAGCGGGTCATCAATATACTTGGCGTCTTGAGAGCGATGAAGAGCATGAGGTTGGCGCGAAGCTAGAGCCCGGAAGGGC
>NZ_PNYA01000071.1 GCF_002879885.1 Trinickia dabaoshanensis | reverse complement strand
GGTAGTCGGCACCCGTTCTTGCTCGGTAAGCCTGTCGAGCTGGGATGGCCCGAAGTTGCGGCATTCAACCGCCATGTCGTCGACACCTGCCTTGCCGGCGGTGCGCTCAGCTACAAAGACAAGGAGCTCGTTCTTTACCGCGAAGGACACCCGGAAGCCGTCTGGATGGACCTGAGCTACAGCCCCGTGCCCAGTGAAGGCGGGCAATCGGCGGGCGTCATAGCAATCGTGTTCGAAACCACAGCGAAGGTGCGGGCAGAGCGGCAACGTCAAGAGGCTGAAAATGCACTTGTTCGCCTCACGGGGTCGCTCGAGGAGCGAGTGGCGACCGAGGTGTCGGCACGCGTTGCGGTGGAAGAGCGGCTTCGCCAAGCGCACAAGCTTGAAGCGTTGGGCAGCTTAACCGGAGGCATCGCTCACGATTTCAACAACGTCCTCCAAGTGATCTCCGCAAATCTGCAATTGGCCGATCTTGCCGCCGACGCTCACGAAACGCTGCGTCGGCGGCTTGCGATTGCGTGCGATGCGGTGGAAAAGGGTGCAAAGCTCGCCTCGCAGGTGTTGGCATTTGCGAGGCGCCAGCCCCTCGCGCCTATGGTGCTCAAGCCCGGACGAATAGTTGATGCAATGGCGGAAATGCTGAGGCGGACGTTAGCGGAGGTGATCAACTTAGTGATTGCGGCCGACCGAAGTACGTGGAATATCTGTGCCGATCGAAATCAGTTGGAAGCCGCGCTGTTGAACCTCGTCGTCAACGCACGGGATGCAATTAGTACGAGCGGGACGATTCGCATCTGCGTCGAAGACATCGATTCGGCGACGGACACCCGAGCCGCTGCTGACGCTATTCCCGCCGGAGAACATGTGCGAATTTCGGTTACCGACACAGGAAGCGGTATGTCGGAGCACGTGAAAGCCCATGCGATGGAGCCGTTTTTTACGACCAAGGAACTAGGTCACGGTACGGGACTTGGCCTTAGCACGGTGTTTGGCTTTGTATCGCAAAGCGACGGACATGTTCGGCTTCAAAGTGAGGAAAGGCAGGGAACGCGCGTCGATCTGTACTTCCCGCGTACCTTCGAGCCCGAGCACGAATACCTTCGGATGCCAGCGGACCAGCCGAAGTTGGGAGGCGAGACTATCCTCGTGGTGGAAGACGACATCGATGTGCGGACCGCAGCAATCGACATGCTGTCGGAGTTGGGGTACGAAGTCTTGTCTGCGCCCAACGGGGACGCGGCGCTAGCGCTTTTGGAAAGTGGCCAACGTATCGATCTGTTGTTCACGGACGTTGTCATGCCGGGTGCAGTCTCGAGCAGACGTCTGGCCGAAATTGCACGGAGACCCCCTTTAGACCTTCCCGTGCTTTTCGCGTCGGGTTACCCTCGCGCCGGTAGTTTTCATGGCAGCGAGCTCGATGAAGGCGTGACGCTGATCAGCAAGCCGTATCGACTCGATGAACTCGCTCGGGCTGTGCGGAATGCGCTGGCACGCGCGGGCGACACGTCGGGCTAGCTGATTCCTATTGGCGACGAGTGCCACAGAGGGGCACACTGACAAATCTCGGCCA
>NZ_PNYA01000070.1 GCF_002879885.1 Trinickia dabaoshanensis | reverse complement strand
CTCAGACTGCTGACGAACCCCATGTTTTTCGGAGCATGGGGTTTGTTTTTTGGGCGGTAGCGCTGTGGGTACGGTGCGGTGCGATTTGGGCGAGCAAGCCCGCGAACTCGGCAATGAGCCGCTGTAGCGGTTCGCACAGGCGCCAGAAATGGCGTAAAAGCGCCCGCAGGCGCGCCAGCAGTAGCGCGATCTTCTTGATGTTCTGCGCCGCAGCGGCCAGCAAGCACTGCTCGGCGACTTTGCGCAGCCCACGCATCCTGGCGTAGCGATGTCCGTGCAGTTGTTTGGCGTCCGCAAAGCTACGCTCCACGGTTTCCTTGCGCCGGGCATAAATGCGTTTGCCCCATTCAGTCAGCCGCCTGGCGTCCACGCGCTCCTTGGCTCGCTCCCAAACGTGACGCACGACTACTTTGATCGCATTGGCGCTGCTCGTGCACTGACCGCGCACCTCACAGCGCTTGCACAGCTCTGGGTTGGACTTGTATTCGCGGTAGCCCACCCGGTTGGTCGTGCTGTAGCGCAGCGCCTGGCCCTGCGGGCACACATACTCGTCCCGATAGGCGTCGTAGCGGTACTCGCGCTTATAGAACGTTCCAGGCTTGTGGTTCGGCGAGCGATAGCCCATTACGCCGGCCACGCCGCGATCCTCCAGTCCCTGACAGATGGCGGGCGTAAAGTAGCCCGCATCGAGCCCCACCGCTTGTACCTCGAAGCCGAAGCGTTTGCGTTGGCGATCTAAACGCGCCAGATACGGCTGACTGTCATGCACCGAGGCCGGCGTCACGTGGGTATCGGTGATGATCGCGTGTTTGGCGTCGACTGTGCGGTGATCCAGATAGAAGAAGCCCTTGGGCTTGTCGTCGCGCACCATATAGCCGCTCTCGGGATCGGTGCGGCTGACCTTGATCTGTTTGCTCGGCGGCGGCTGATCGTCGTCGTCACGCTTCAAGGGCTTCTTGCCTTGCGCAGTCCGGTCCGCATCGATTGCCGCATCCAACTCGGCCAGATACGCCGAGGGCGTTTGCGCCACCTGCACCTCATCGAACTTATTCTTATTGGCGTTGGCCTTCAAGTGCGTACTGTCGCTGTACAGCACGCGGCCATCGACCATGCCGTGCCCGATTGCCTGACGCACAATCTCGTCGAAGATATCCTGATACACCGTCGTGTCGGTAAAGCGCCGCCGGCGGTTCTGCGAGAACGTCGAGGCGTCCGGCACCTTATCGGTCAGGCGAAAGCCGGCGAACCATCGATACGCCACATTGACCTGGACCTCGCGTATGAGCTGGCGCTCACTGCGCACCCCGAACAGGTAGCCGATGAACAACAGCTTGAACAGCACCACCGGATCGAGCGCCGGTCGGCCGTTGTCCGCGCAGTAAAGATGCGCAACCTTCTCGCGGATAAATTCGAAATCCACTGCCGCCTCGATCTTGCGCAGCAGGTGGTCCTTTGGAACAAGCATCTCGAGCGTCACCATCTCGAGTTCTTGCTGGGCGGGTGTCGGCTTCTTGAGCATGAACCCTATTAAAGAACAAAGCCCTGGCCGAAGCCAGGGCTTTGTCAGCAGTCTGAG
>NZ_PNYA01000006.1 GCF_002879885.1 Trinickia dabaoshanensis | reverse complement strand
GGGCAAGGTTGGGGGCGGGCCCGCCCGTTCGCTGAAAGAGCGGGTCGAGCAATTCGAGCGCGCGACCATTGCCGATGTGCTCGAGCAGCATGCGGGCGCGGTGTTGGCGGCCGCCGACGAGTTGCAGATCGGCAAGGCGACGCTTTACGAGAAGATCAAACGATACGGCCTCGCCGAACGAGGCGAGGCCGGAAAAGAAGGCGGTTAGCCGGCAAGGCAGGGCGCGTTGCCCCGCCGCCGCTGTGCGAAGCGCACGGGCTTAGGCCGAACCGAGGGCCTTTTGCAGCAATTGATCGAGCTCCGCAAATTGCGGCTCGCCGACGTAGCGCTTGAGGATCGTGCCGTTCTTGTCAACGACGAACGTCGTCGGCGTCATCTGGACGTTGCCGAATTGCTTGGCGGCGCTGCCGTCGTCCATGGCGACCTTGAACGGCAACTTGCGCGTTTGCGCGTAGTTCACGACGTACATCGGCGCGTCGTACTGCATCGCCACCGCGACGAACTCCAGACCCTGGCCCTTATACCGATTGAAGGTATCGACCATCTGCGGCATTTCCTTGATGCAGGTCTCGCAGTCGGTCGCCCAGAAGTTGACGAGGTAGACCTTGCCCTTCAAGTCGGACGTCGAGAGCTTTTGTCCGGACAGCAGCGTGAACGTGGCGGCGGGCACTTGCTGGCTGCGGCCGAACGTGAAGTATCCGGCGATCGCGATCGCGGCTGCGACGCAGGCGAAGACGACGTAGCGCAGCGCGCCGGCGGGGCGGACGGGGGAAGCAGGGGTTTGGCTCATGGATACGACCTCTTGCGGACGATCGCGGCAGGGTAGCGGGGCTGACTCGAATGGTGAGGTGCCCGTCGGCGCGATTCGGCGCCGCCATTTTACCCCCTTTCGCGGAGTGCGGCGGAGTGGCGGTGTATAGCCGTGTATGTAGCCGTGTATGGCCGCGCACCGCCGATCGCATCGAGACGGCGGCCTCGGTGACGGATAATGTCGCCCTCGAGTTCACTCGGTTCCCCATCGCTTCCGCTCTTCGTCGTTTATGCGCTCTCTATCCTTGCTCTCGTTATTGCGGCCCGCTCGGCGGGGATCGGCGTCTTGCGCCGACTCCGGGGCGAAGAACCCCGCGCGTGTGCGCCGCCCCGCGTCGGTTGCGGCGCCGCTCGTCTTCGCCGTGGCCTTCGCCGCCGCGTGCACACCCGCTTACAACTGGCGCACGGTGACCGACGCCGCCGAGGGCTATTCCGTGGACTTGCCCGCCAAGCCCACTGTCGACGAGCGCCGCGTGGAGATCGCGGGCAACGCGCTGCCGATGCACGTGCGGGCGGCGCACGCCCAAGGCGCCGTGTTCGCGGTGGCCGTGGTCGATCTGCCGCGCGACGACGCGCAGTTGGGACAGGCCGTCGCCGACGCGCTACGGCATTCGCTGGCTCGCAATGTTGCCGCGTCGCCGGTCGAACATGCGGTGCAAGTCCCCGCCGGCAGCGGCGCCGCGGTGCCGGGGATGGACGTCGTCGCCACGGGCGCCGCCGGCGACGCCCATGAACGCCGAACGATTCACGCGTGGGTCACCGTCCGCGGACGTCATGTCTATCAGGCCGCGATCATCGCGCCCGAGGCACCGCCGCAAGACCAATCGGATCAATTTTTCGGGTCGCTTCGGCTCAATTAGCTCGCGGATTGCGACGCATGGCCGCAAGGATGTCCGATTGACGTGCGCGCATACGAGTGAAGGTTCCGTAGTAGGAATAGACGCTAATCCCCGGATTTATTGTAGGTTTTCGGTCTATCCACAGCCGCTGTGGATAACTCTGTGGGGAAATCGGTGCCCTCAGCCCCGTCAAGCCCCCCGGTGGGACTTTCCATCGGATTCGTACGACTTCATATTTGAGGAAAATCCATAAAAATCAATTGGATAATGAGGTCAACTGAAGCGTTGGATTTAAACGGACGTCAGATGTGGCAAAACGTGGATGTGTGCATAAGTCAAGTCTTGACAGCCATTTTTTTGCTCTGGCGGGCTGTTTGAAGGCGTGGTCGCGGACGGGGCCCACGATGTGGCCCGCAATTGGCATGACGTGTCGCTAATTTCGGAAACCCGGCGCAATGACGGGAATCGGCGCCGGCGCGTCATAGGAGGGCCGGCCGGACGGATCGGGCGCTGGCGGTCCGGCCGATTCATTTACGGCGCCGAAAACACGCGGCGATATTGAATCGCCTCGGCGATATGCGCGGCGGTGGGCATTGCCGAGCTTGCGAGGTCGGCGATCGTGCGGGCCACTTTCAGCACGCGGTAATACGCTCTTGCCGACCACCTGAACCGCTCGCTGGCCTCGCGCAGCAACAACTCCGCCGCGGCGTCGAGCTGACAAAGTTCGTCGATCTCGCGTCCGTTCAATTCGCGGTTGGTCTTGCCCTGCCGCGCCACCTGGCGAGCGCGCGCCTGTTCCACGCGCCGGGCGATCGATGCGCTGGGTTCGCCGATCTCGCTCGAGCGGGCCGATAGTTCGTTCGGCATCAACGCGGGTAACTCGATTTGGATGTCGATCCGGTCGAGCAACGGTCCCGATAGCTTGCGCAGATAGCGCGCGGCGATCTCCGGCGTGCAGCGGCAACGGCCCCCGGGGTCGCCGCGCCAGCCGCACGGGCAGGGGTTCATCGCCGCGACGAGTTGGCACGCGGCGGGAAAGTCCACGTGCTGGGCCGCGCGCGAGACGGTAATGCGGCCGGCTTCGAGCGGCTCGCGTAGCGTTTCGAGCACGTGCCGGTCGAATTCGGGCAATTCGTCGAGGAACAGAACCCCCAGATGGGCGAGAGTGATCTCGCCCGGCTGAGGCGGATTACGGCCCCCGACGAGCGCAGCGGCGCTCGAGGAGTGATGGGGCGCTCGAAACGGCCGGCGCCGCCAATGAGCCGGCGAAAAACCGTGCGCGCTGGCCGAAAGCAGGGCGGCGGAACTGAGCGCTTCGTCGTCCGTCATCGGCGGCAGAAGGCTCGGCAGGCGAGCGGCCAGCATCGACTTGCCCGCGCCGGGCGGCCCGACCATCAAGACGTGATGGCCGCCGGCGGCCGCGACTTCGAGTGCGCGCCGCGCGCCTTGCTGACCGATGACGTCGGCCATGTCGGGCGCCGGCGAGACAGCGTTTTCCGGCTCTGGCACGCAGGCGGCGATCGGCGAGAGCCGGCCGTCCTGCGCGCCGGACAAATGCGCGCAAAGGGAGGGCAAATCAGCCGCGCCGAATACGGCGACCCCCGGCACGAGCGCCGCTTCGGCTGCACTGGCCGCCGGCAGGTAGAGCTCCGGCAGATCGTCCGATGCACGCGCCTCGGCGATTTGCACCGACGCATCCTCGCCACCCGCCGGGCCTCGCGACGCATGCCTCGCTCGCGCCAGGTCACGAAAACCGCGGGCCGCTCCACAGGCCATTGCGAAGGCCCCGCGCATCGGCCGCAAGGCGCCCGTGAGCGAGAGCTCCCCGGCGAATTCGCGCTCGCCGAGCGCGCAAGGCGGAATCTGCCCACTGGCCGCGAGGATGCCGAGCGCGATGGGCAGATCGAAGCGGCCCGATTCCTTCGGTAGATCGGCTGGAGCCAGGTTGACGGTAATGCGGCGCACGGGAAATTCGAAGCTGCAGTTCTGCAGCGCCGCGCGCACGCGCTCGCGGCTCTCGCGCACTTCGAGATCGGGCAAACCGACGATCGAAAACGACGGCAAGCCGTTCGCTAAATGAACTTCGACGGTCACTTCGGGCGCGCGGCCGGAAGCCGGCGCGCGCGAGCGCACCACGGCAAGCGACATGTGTTCTCCTCGGAACCGGGCCGCTGAGATATCCGCGGCACTTTCAGATAGATGGTGAGGACCGGGAGGGCCCTCGGATTGCGATAGCGCGGTGCGGTGGCGATGGGTTTGCACTCAGCGCCGCGTGTCGCAAGCACTTTAGCAACGCCAGATGCATCCAGGTAACCGCGAGACGCATCGTTGGCCGTTCGGCCTACCTGTTCAGGCCGCATCGCGCGCGGGGTTGCGACATCGGATCGATCCTCACCATTCGCCACGTCGAAAAGGCCCAGGCCCGCTCGGACGCCCGAATCTCTCTTAAGAATGTCCGCGCGGATTTTTTCCACGTCGGAATTGTGTACTAGCAGTTTCTGACTATTTGATCAATTTGCACGCGCCATCCAGACAAGAATAAATTGATCGAAACGTTAAATCCCGGGCCATACCAAGGATTCTGCATCGCACCACGATATTGGATGAAACGATCCGTGCATGACGACCATTCTCGAGGATGTCGCCATGGTGCGGCGCACATCATCAACCGTCAACTTCGGGCTGGCATCGTCTTTGCAGCCTTCGGCCCGCTTTATCTCTCTCTGCGACGGGGCAGCGTGGCTGGCCGACGGCCGGTCACGTCTTGTGAACTGGATATTCCAATGAAAACAGATACGTCTATGCAAAGCGACAGGATCGATGTCTCCCGTTTCTCCGAAGTTGCCGGTGGCAGATGGATGGACCGAATAACCATTGGTCAGCGCATGCTTTTGCTCGTCGGTGGCGGAACGGCGACCGTAATCGGTTTGACCGCATTCTGCGTTTATGGAACCGGCACCATGTTTGATGCTGCGTCAAGCGATCTGTCGAATACCCAAGCGCTTGCACAACTGCGCGATCGTTTGAATCAGATCGCAGTGGGTGCGGCATTGGGATGTCTATCACTGGTCTTGCCGGCATTCTGGCTTGTGACCCGTTCGATCGTCGCGCGCTTAAAGGCCGCGCAAACGGTGCTCGCGCAATTCGCCAAAGGCGACCTCTCCCGCACCGTTGACATTCGTGGCTCGGACGAAGTCGGGGAACTGCTGGAAGGCATCAAATCCATGCAATGCTCACTGACCAGCATTATTGGTCAGGTGCGCTACGCCAGCGAATCGATGCATCGTGCAACGAGCGAGATTGTCGCCGGCAATGAAGATCTTAGCGGTCGCACAGAACGGCAGGCCGCCTCGCTCGAACAAACGGCTGCGAGCATGCAGGAACTTACGGACATGGTGAGCGAAAATGCTGAAAACGCGAAGCAGGCCAGCATGCTCGCGGTCAGTGCATCGGACATCGCCGAACGTGGCGGCGAGGTGGTCGGCCAGGTTATCGGCACCATGCATGACATCTCGGTCAGCTCGAAGAAAGTTGTCGCCATCATCGGTGTCATAGAAGGCATCAGCTTCCAAACAAACATCCTAGCCCTGAATGCAGCCGTCGAAGCCGCGCGGGCGGGCGAGCAGGGGCGTGGTTTTGCGGTGGTAGCGGGTGAAGTGCGATTGCTGGCGCAACGTAGCGCGACCGCTGCGAGGGAGATCAAAAATTTGATCGAAGACTCTACAAGCAAGGTCGTCAGCGGGGCCACGCTGGTGGACCGTGCTGGGCAGACAATGGAAGAAATCCGGCTCGCAATTAGGCGCGTGACGGACATCATGAATGACATTTCCACCGCGTCAGTTCAGCAAAGCAGCGGCATCGAGCAAGTGAATAACGCGGTGACGCAGATGGACGAAGTCACCCAGCAAAATGCAGCGCTGGTCGAGCAGGCGGCTGCGGCGAGTGGTTCGCTGAAGCAGCAGGCGATCGACTTGCATAACGCCGTATCCAAGTTCCAGCTGGGGTGATGCCCACCGCCGGCAGCTGCGCCGCCCGGTTCAACCCGACGGCGCAGCTCGAAAGCAGGCGGCGCGCCGATTAGATGCGCTGGAGCCTTAAGACTCCTGCGACGCAGCGAGCCGCTGTTCGAGCTCGGCGACGCGGCGTTCCAACTCTTCGAGGCGCGTACGCGTCCGAAGCAGCACCTGCGTTTGCGTGTCGAATTCCTCGCGCGTGACGAGATCGAGCTTCGAGAATCCCTGCGAGAGCATGGCTTTCACGTTGCGTTCGACGTCCTTCGCCGGCGAATTCTTCAGCAGCTCGCTCATGCGATTTTGGAAATCCTGAAATAAATCATTCGGTTGCTTCATGGCGGTTCCCCTTCTTTGCACAAAAAATGTGCAGCTTCTTTCCCGACTTGCGCTGCTGATGCACGTTTGATCGAACTTGGTGCGTCCAAGGCCGCACGCTCGTGCACCGAGGAGCGTCGTTGGTGCGTACCCGAATCTCGGGCGTGCGGACACTCTAGCAACGATCGCAGGGGTGCGCCAGCGTGGCGGCCCTTTGCTGGCCGTTCGGCCGACTGAGCGCCGATACCCGCATAGCGCGTTCCCGGCACCGGCCGACACGCGGTTGGCACATCTGTTGCTTTAACTGGCCGCACGATTCGGGGGGCTGTACCCGGCGCCGATTCGCACCGCCGGCGGCGGTGCCCGGCAACACAGTTTTCGCAACGAAAAGAGGACATTCATGAAGCTCATTACCGCAATCATCAAGCCGTTCAAGCTCGATGAAGCGCGCGAAGCGTTGTCGGCGATCGGCGTGTCGGGCATCACGGTCACCGAAGTGAAGGGTTTCGGGCGCCAGAAGGGTCACACCGAGCTCTATCGCGGCGCCGAGTACGTCGTCGACTTCCTGCCGAAGGTGAAGATCGAGGCGGCCGTCTCCGACGACATCGTGGATCAGGCCATCGAGGCGATCGAACGCGCGGCGCGCACGGGCAAGATCGGCGACGGCAAGATCTTCGTGACGCCGATCGAGCAAGTGATTCGCATCCGCACCGGGGAAACGGGCGCCGACGCCCTGTAATTCGAAAACCAAATTCGAAGACTTAGCGACATAGAGGAAACCGAAAGATGCGCAAACTATTGATGTCCTTGGCGATGGCCGCCACGCTGCTGGTCGGCGGCCTGGGCACCGCACTGGCCGACGACGCTGCGTCGGCCGCTGCCGCCGCGTCCACCCCCGCCGCGGCAGCGCAAGCAAGCGCCGCGTCGGCGGCGGCCGCCCCCGATGCATCCGCCGCGGCAGCCGCCGCCGCGCCCGCCACGCCGACCGCCCCGTTCTCGGTCGATTCCTCGAAGATCAATTCGGGCGATACGGCGTGGATGCTGACTTCCACCGCGCTCGTGCTGTTCATGACGATCCCGGGCTTGGCGCTCTTCTACGGCGGCATGGTCCGCAAGAAGAACGTGCTCGCGACGGTGATGCAAAGCTTCGCGATCACCTGTGTCGTCACGTTGATCTGGACGGTCATCGGCTACAGCCTCGCCTTCACGCCGGGCAATAGCTTCATCGGCGGTTTCTCGCGCGTGATGCTTGCCGGGATGAACTACATCAAGGGCGACAAGGCGACGACGCTGACGGTGAGCCATCTGGCGACGACGATTCCCGAGTCGGTCTACTTCGTCTATCAAATGACGTTCGCGATCATCACGCCCGCGCTGATTACGGGTGCGTTCGCCGACCGCATGAAGTTCTCGGCCATGCTCGTGTTCATGTCGGTCTGGTCGATCATCGTCTACTCGCCGATCGCGCACATGGTGTGGGAACCGACGGGCTGGCTCTCGTCCGCCGGCATTCTCGATTTCGCGGGCGGCACGGTCGTGCACATCAACGCCGGTATCGCGGGCCTCGTTTGCGCCCTCGTGCTCGGCAAGCGAGTGGGCTACGGCCGCGAAGCGATGGCACCGCACAACCTGATCCTGACGCTGATGGGCGCGGCGATGCTGTGGGTGGGCTGGTTCGGCTTCAACGCGGGCTCGGCCGTCGCGGCCGACGGCCGTGCGGGCTTCGCGATGCTGACGACGCAAGTGGCCACGGCCTGCGCGGCGCTCGGCTGGATGTTCGTCGAATGGATCACGAAGGGTAAGCCCTCGGCGCTCGGTATCGCGTCGGGCGCAGTGGCCGGCCTCGTGGCGATCACGCCGGCATCGGGTTACGTCGGCGCGGGTGGCGCGATCGCGATCGGTTTCATCGCCGGCGTGGTCTGCTTCTGGTCCGCAACGTGGCTCAAGATGAAGCTCGGTTACGACGATTCGCTCGACTGCTTCGGCGTGCACGGCGTGGGCGGGATCATCGGCGCATTGCTGACGGGCGTGTTCGCGGTCAAGGATATCGGCGGTGCCGACGGCAGCCTGATCCTCCAAGCGAAGGGCGTGCTCACGACGCTCGTCTACAGCGGTGTGCTCAGCTACGTGCTGCTCAAGATCATCGATCTCACGATCGGCCTGCGCGTGGCCGAAGAGGAAGAGCGCGAAGGTCTGGACGTGGTGCTCCACGGCGAACACGTGGAATAAAGGTACTCGGGCAGGGGCGCCGCCGCTTCGCGGCGGCTTCCCATCCGATCAAGCGCAGCGACTTTTGCCCGCCTCTCGGCGGGCTTTTTTGTTGCTTATCCGTCACGTTGGCGCCTTCCCGGCCGTCTTCCACCGTGACGGCGCAAGCGGCCGGCGGCTATGACCCTTCTCGCTATCGGGTCAATAAGTATCCGCGAAGGCGTACGATCTTGCGTTCGCACAAACCGCCCCCAAATCGGCTAGGCAATTGCTCTACAATCTTTTTCTCCCCTGTTCATCGAGTACTCAATGGTTCCGCACTTAGTTACGGCGTTAAACGGTCCTCTGCTCGAGTTGGAGCGGAAGATCCTCGACGCCACGCCGGCGATCGAGCGGTGGTTCCGGCTCGAATGGCAGGAACACACGCCGCCGTTCTATTGTTCGGTCGACTTGCGCAACGCGGGCTTCAAGCTCGCGCCCGTCGATACGAACCTGTTCCCGGGCGGGTTCAACAACCTGCCGGAAGAGGTGCTGCCGCTCGCGGTGCAGGCGGCGATGGCTTCGATCGAAAAGATTTGCCCCGATGCGAAGAATCTGCTCGTGATCCCCGAGCGGCATACGCGCAACGCGTTCTACCTCGAGAACGTCGCGCGGCTCGCGACGATCATGCGTCAAGCCGGCCTGAACGTGCGTTTCGGCACGCTCGACGAAAATATCGTCGGCCCGGTGACGATCGCGCTGGCCGACGGGCAAAAGATCGTGCTGGAGCCGCTCGAACGCACGCCGCGCCGGCTCGGGCTGAAGAATTTCGATCCGTGCTCGATTCTGCTGAACAACGATTTGTCCGCCGGGCTGCCGCCCGTGCTGGAGAATCTGCATGAGCAGTACGTGCTGCCGCCGCTGCATGCGGGCTGGGCCGTACGCCGCAAATCGACGCACTTCGCGTGCTATGACGACGTAGCCAAGAAGTTCGCCAAGCTGGTCGAGATCGACCCGTGGATGGTGAATCCCTATTTCGCGCGCGTCGAGGACGTCGATTTCGAGGCCCGCACCGGCGAGCAGGCCCTGGCCGACGCGATCGACGCCGTCATCAAGAAGATCGCTCGCAAGTACCGTGAATACGGGATTACCGAGAAGCCGTACGTCGTCATCAAGTCCGATGCCGGCACCGACGGGCGCGGCGTGATGACCGTGCACGACGCATCGGAAGTCGCCAATCTGACGAAGGGCGAGCGTACGCGCATGTCGGCCACGAAGGACGGGCTGCAAGTGCACGACGTCATCGTGCAGGAAGGCGTGTATACGTTCGAGCGAATCGGCGAGGAAGTGGCCGAGCCGGTCGTCTACATGATCGACCGCTACGTCGTGGGCGGTTTTTATCGCGTGCACGGCAGCCGCGAGCGCGATCAGAATCTGAACGCGCCCGGGATGCACTTCGTGCCGCTCGGCTTCGAACATACGGCTTTGCCGGACGCGCACGCCAAGCCCGGCGCCGCGCCGCCGAACCGGTTCTATATGTATGGCGTCGTCGCGCGGCTGGGGCTGCTCGCGGCGTCGCTGGAGCTCGAGAAGACGGACCCGGAAGCGATTCAAGTCTGAGCGGCGTTGCCGGCCGGGGGCGGATCTTCGCGGCGCGAGCCGCGCCCGGCCGGAAGCGCGCATCGAGCGATCGACGCATCCAACGAACGAAAGCCCGCACCCGGGCACCAGGGGTTTCATGGACATCCTTTTCATTGCCGATCCGCTCGCGCACTTCAAGATCTACAAAGACTCGACCTACGCGATGATGGCCGAAGCCGCGCGCCGCGGCCACGTGGTCTACACGTGCGAGCCCAAGCATCTCGCTTGGGTCGATGCGAAAGTCGAAGCGACGGTGCGCCGAGTCGACATCGTCGGCGATCCGGCCGACCTGCACCGGCACCCGTGGCACGAGAGCGGTCCGCACGAACATCGAACGCTGACGTCGTTCGGTGCCATCGTGATGCGCAAGGACCCGCCGTTCGACATGGAGTACGTGACCTCGACCTGGCTGCTCGAGTTGGCCGAGCGCGCGGGCGCGCGTGTGTTCAATAAGCCGCAGACGATCCGCGACCATTCGGAAAAGCTCGCGATCGGCGAATTCGCTCAGTTCGTCGCGCCCACGCTCGTGACGCGCGATGCCGCGCGGCTGCGCGCGTTCCATGCCGAGCATGGCGACATCATCCTCAAACCGCTCGACGGGATGGGTGGGATGGGCGTCTTTCGGGTCACGCGCGAAGGCATGAATCTGGGTTCGATCATCGAGGTGCTCAGCCATGACGGCGCGCGCTCGGTGATGGCGCAAAAGTTCATCCCCGAGATCGCCGCGGGGGACAAGCGCATCTTGCTGATCGGGGGCCAAAGCGTGCCGTTCTCGCTCGCGCGCATTCCGCAAGGCGGGGAAGTGCGCGGCAACTTGGCGGCGGGCGGGCTCGGCGTGGCCCAGCCGCTCACCGCCCGCGATCGCGAGATCGCCGACACGCTGGCGCCCGTGCTGGCCGCGCGTGGATTGTTGCTGGTCGGCCTGGACGTGATCGGCGATTGGCTCACCGAGGTGAACGTCACGAGTCCCACGTGCTTCCGCGAGATCATGGAGCAGACCGGCTTCGACGTGGCCGCGATGTTCGTCGACGCGCTCGAGCGCGCCGTGGCGTAAGCTTGAAGGGCGCCCACGCGAAGCGCGCCGGTTCGGCGAAAGACGCGCCTGCTACAATGCCTGTCTCCTGAAACGGCTCGCTCGCCCGGCGTGCGGTTCGCTGCCCGCGGGCAGCGTTCGCGCGCGGCATCCCGGCGCGGGCATCGCCTGGATCTGGCCCTTTGCGGCGCTTTTCGTAGCAAGACTGACATGGCAGGCATACTGATCATCGCGCATGCACCGCTCGCTTCGGCGCTGAAAGAATGTGTCGCGCATATCTATGGCGGATTGCCCGCGCGCATCGGCGTCATCGATGTACTGCCCGATAGCGATCCCGCGCAAGTCGTCGCGTTCGCACATAGTGAGATCGAGCGGTTGCGCGAGGAGAACGGCACGCTGGTACTCACCGACATGTTCGGGGCCACGCCCGCCAATATCGCGAGCCGTCTGGCCGCGCTGCCGGACGTGCGCGTGCTGGCGGGCGTGAATCTGCCGATGCTCGTGCGAGGCGTGTGCTATCGCGCGTGCGATCTCGACACGCTCGTCGACAAAGCGCTGACCGGCGCTGCCAAGGGCGTGCACGCGATCGCGGCGCTGACCGCTTCGGCCGGCGCGGGCAAGCCGGTTGCCGAAAGCGAGTGCGTCGCGCCGGGCGTGCCGGTCGTCGCACCCGCGTCGAGCGCGAGCGCAACGGCGGCCGCTGCGCCAGCCGCTAGCGTGGCCGACCCGAACGGCCCCGCGCACTGACCTTTTCTTTGTATTCAGTACGACAGGACGAGCACATGCTTCAAAAAGAAACGACGATCGTCAATAAGTTGGGTTTGCATGCACGTGCGTCAGCCAAGCTGACGCAGCTCGCCGGTAACTATCAATCGGAAATTTGGATGACCCGCAACGGGCGCCGCATCAACGCGAAAAGCATCATGGGCGTAATGATGCTGGCGGCCGGCATCGGCAGCACCGTAACGATCGAGACCGAGGGTCCCGATGAGAACGACGCCATGGACGCGCTCTTGAAACTCATCGCGGATAAATTCGGCGAGGGACAATGAGCGGCGAGCCGCGCGATTCGATTTGAAAAACGCCGTGGTCGAGCCACGGCGTTTTCTTTCGTGCGCCGCAACGCGCCATTGCGCCGCGGATGCTGCGCCGCACGCAGTCAGCGGGCCGGTTGGAATTTATAATCGCGCATTGAGGCCTATTGCATCTTGCAGCGGTATTACTCCCGCCGCATCACACAACTCGAGGAGGTGCGCGTGTCGTTTTCGCTGCATGGTATTCCGGTGTCACGCGGCATCGCGATCGGGCGAGCCTATCTCATCGCGCCTGCAGCGCTGGACGTCGATCATTACCTCGTCGATCCGCCTCAAATCGAAAGCGAGATCGAGCGCTTTCGCGCCGCCTTGAAAGTGGTCCAGACCGAACTCGATCGGCTCAGTGCCGATCTATCGGCCGACGCGCCGAGCGAAGTGGGCGCATTTATCAACGTCCACACGATGATTCTCAAGGACGCGATGCTCGTCCAAGAGACGATGGACCTTATCCGCACGCGGCGCTACAACGTCGAGTGGGCATTGACGGAGCAGCTCGAACGTTTGTCTCGGCACTTCGACGATATCGAGGACGAGTACCTGCGCGAGCGCAAGGCCGACGTACAGCAAGTGGTCGAACGTATCTTGAAGGCGCTGGCTGGCGCGCCGTCCGCGGCCGCGCTCGTCGACGGCAATGCCGATGCGAGCGACGACATGATCGTGGTGGCGCACGACATTTCGCCGGCCGATATGCTGCAGTTCAAAACGCAAACGTTTCAAGGTTTCGTGACCGACCTGGGCGGGCGCACGTCGCACACGGCGATCGTCGCACGCAGCCTCGGGATTCCGGCGGCGGTCGGCGTGGCGCACGCGAGCGCGCTGATTCGGCAGGACGACTTGATCATCGTCGATGGCGACCACGGCATCGTCATCGTCGATCCGGCGCCGATCGTGCTCGAGGAATATTCGTACCGGCAAAGCGAGAAGCTGCTCGAGCAAAAGAAACTGCAGCGGCTGAAGTTCTCCCCGACGCAAACGCTGTGCGGCACGAAAATTTCGTTGCTGGCCAATATCGAGTTGCCCGAGGATTCGCGTGCGGCCGTCGAGGCGGGCGCCGTCGGCGTCGGTCTGTTTCGCACCGAGTTCCTGTTCATGAATCACAAGGACCGGTTGCCGGAGGAAGAGGAGCAATTCGAGGCGTATCGGCGCGCCGTCGAACTCATGGGCGGCTTGCCCGTGACGATCCGCACGATCGACGTGGGCGCCGACAAACCGCTCGACAGCATGGGGGCGGATGGCTACGAAAGTGCGCCGAATCCCGCGCTCGGTTTGCGCGCGATCCGCTGGAGCTTGTCCGAGCCGCAGATGTTCCTTACGCAATTGCGCGCGATCCTGCGCGCGTCGGCGTTCGGCCAGGTTCGGATTCTCGTGCCGATGCTCGCGCACGCGCAAGAAATCGATCAGACGCTCGACCTCATCCGCGAGGCCAAGCGCCAACTCGACGACGCGGGCCTGCCCTACGATCCGAATGTGCGCATCGGCGCAATGATCGAGATACCGGCCGCCGCGATCGCGCTGCCGCTGTTTTTGAAGCGCGTCGATTTTCTGTCGATCGGCACGAACGATTTGATTCAATACACGCTGGCGATCGATCGGGCCGACAATGCCGTCGCCCACCTTTACGATCCGTTGCATCCGGCGGTCTTGCACCTCATCGCCTTCACGCTGCGCGAAGCGAAGCGCGCCGGCGTGTCGGTCTCGGTGTGCGGCGAAATGGCGGGCGACCCGCAGCTCACGCGGCTGTTGCTCGGCATGGGCCTCACCGAATTTTCGATGCACCCGAGCCAGTTACTGGTTGTGAAGCAGGAGATCTTGCGTGCGAATCTCGCGGCCCTGGAGAAACCCGTCGCCGACGTTCTCGCGGCTTTCGAGCCCGAGGAAGTGCAGGCAGCGTTAAAGCGTCTCGGGCAGGCTTGAGGGGCCGCTCCCGCATACGGGGCAATCGCTCTGGCGGGCTATTTTCATCGTCGTCCATTCCATCCGCAGCGAATCGAGCATCATGAGCCGGCCCGTCAGGGTCTGGCCGATGCCGCCGATCACGCGCAACGCCTCGGCCGCCTGCATCGTGCCGATGATGCCGACGGTCGGGGCGAACACGCCCATCTGGGAACACGCGACTTCCTCGAACGGCTGGTCTTCGGGGAAGACACAGGCATAGCAAGGCGAGTGCGCGTCGCGGAAATCGAAGGTGCTGATCTGCCCGTCGAAACGCAGCGCCGCTCCCGATACGAGCGGCACCTGGTGTTTGACGCAGGCGCGATTGATCGCGTGCCGCGTTGCGAAATTATCGGTGCAGTCGAGCACCACCGTGGCCTGCGGGACATGCGCGTCGAGCCAGGCATCGTCGACGCGCTGGTCCACGGCGTGTACGCGAACCTCGGGGTTCAGGCGCGCGATGGTTTCGCGCCCGGATTCGACCTTTTTCTGCCCGATAGACGCCGTGGCGTGCAGGATTTGACGTTGCAAGTTCGTCAGATCCACCGCATCCGCATCGACGAGCGTCAGCGTCCCGACGCCGGCCGCGGCGAGATACATCGCTGCTGGCGAGCCCAGCCCGCCCGCGCCGATGACGATCGCGTGCGCATCGAGAAAGCGCTGCTGCGCTTCGATGCCGATCTCATCGACGAGGATATGCCGGGAATAGCGAAGGAGCTGATCGTCGTTCATGGCGGCGCGCCGAGGGATTGGACGTGCGATGGCGCCGGGAAGCGGCGCCTTCGCTGGCCCCTCGATGCTCGATGCGGCAGGGGCGGGCGAAGGCTGGCCGGATACGGCGGGTGTTACTTGCTGGGCGCGGACGCGGGCACGGCCGCCGAGGCGGGCTTGACCGCGACCGGTGCCGAGGCCGAACGCGGCGGCTTGTTCTCGGCGAGCTTGCGCTCCATGATCGACTTCGACAACTGCACCGGCTTGCCTTCGAGCTTGTTCACGGCTTGCTGAAGCATGAAGTCGTCGGCCGAGCCGAACTCGATCGGCTTACGATCGCGTTCCTTCTCGCGCTGCTCGGGCGTGAGCTTGTCGTTTTGCTCTTCGAGTTGCTGTAGTTGCAGCATGCGATCTTTCTCGCGCTGTTCCTCTTCCTTCTTCTCGTTCGGGTCCTGCGTATTGGCGAGGTGATTCGAGTAATCGACCTCGCGCGTGACGAGGGCGTCGTCCGGGTCGCCGTTCGCATATTGATCGACGGGGACGTCGGGGCGGATGCCCTTGTTTTGGATCGAACGCCCGCTCGGCGTGTAGTAGTACGCCGTCGTCAGACGCAGTGCCGTGTCGGACGTGAGCGGCCGAACCGTTTGCACCGACCCCTTGCCGAACGTCGTCTTGCCCATGATCAGCGCGCGATGCTGATCTTGCAGTGCGCCGGCGACGATCTCGGAAGCCGACGCCGAGTAGGCGTTCGTCAACACGATCATCGGCACGCTCTTGTAGATTTCGGGCAGGTTCTTCAAAGGATCGGAATCGAACGACGGCAGACGATAGTTATCGTACGTGTCGCGGTAGATCTGCTTCGAATCGGGGATCTGGCCGTTCGTGGACACGACGACCGAGCCGGACGGCAAGAACGCGCCGGCCACGCCGACGGCGCTTTGCAGCAGCCCGCCGCCGTTGTTGCGCAGATCGATCACGAGGCCCTTCAAGTTCGGCTGCTCGCGTGCGATGTCCTCGAGCTTGGTTGCCAGATCCGGCACCGTGCGCTCTTGGAAGCTCGTGATGCGGACATAAGCGTATCCGGGGGCGACGACCTTCGACTTCACGCTCTGCACGCGGATGATCGCGCGCGTCACCGTGACCGGGAACGTGCGGCTATCGGTCTTGCGGAAGATCGTGAGGGTGACTTTCGTGCCGGGCTCGCCGCGCATCTGCTTGACGGCTTGGTCGAGCGTCATGCCGCGCACGGGCTTGTCGTTGATGCGCGTGATCAGGTCGCCCGGACGGATGCCGGCGCGGAACGCGGGCGTATCCTCGATCGGCGAAATGACCTTGATGAGGCCGTCTTCCTGCGAAATCTCGATGCCGAGACCCGCGAAACGGCCCTTCGTTTGTTCCTGCAGTTCCTGGTAATCCGTCTTGTCGAGATACGACGAGTGCGGATCGAGGCTCGAAACCATCCCCTTGATCGCTTCGGTCAACAGCTTCTTGTCGTCGACCGGCACGACGTAGTCGCGCTTGATCTGCCCGAACACCTCGGCGAAAAGACGCAACTGATCGAGCGGCAGCGGTGTCGTCGTGACTTGCTGTTGCGCCGCGGCGGAAAATTGCAGCGTCGCGAAGACGCCGGTGGCGAGGCCAGCGGCGATCAAGCCGATGTTCTTGAGTTTCGTGCGCATAGAGTCTGGTGCGTTCGGGAAACGGGGTGTGAGCGCCGTGGGCGAAGGACGGTCAAGTATAACTGTTCGCGGGCGACGCGCCGACCGGCGCGTCGCTGCAGCGAATATTGGACCCGTGCGGACAAGGTCGGTTCTCGCCCGGCCGTTTGCGTTTGCGGCCGCGGCGGCCGCGGCCGACCGTTCGGACGGGGGCCGCGGACCGCGCCGAGCCGCCGCGTTCGGCTTTAGCCGGCCTTGCCTTGTTTCGCGACGGCGGCTTGCGCCTTGGCGATCGCCTCTTGGTCGCCGAGGTAGTAGTGGCGAATCGGCTTCAAGTTTTCGTCCAGTTCATAGACGAGCGGCACCCCGTTCGGAATGTTCAGGCCGACGATGTCGCTATCCGAGATGCCGTCGAGATACTTGATCAGCGCGCGCAGCGAATTGCCGTGGGCGGCGATCAGCACCTTCTTGCCGCCCTTGAGCGCGGGGGCGATCGATTCGTTCCAGACCGGCAGCACGCGCGCGACCGTGTCTTTCAGGCATTCGGTCAGCGGCAACTCGGCGCGCGGCACCTTCGCGTAGCGCGGGTCGTCGTACGATGCGCGCGGATCGGTGGGTTCGAGCGCGGGCGGCGGCGTGTCGTAGCTGCGGCGCCAGACGAGGACTTGCTCATCGCCGTACTTGGCCGCCGTTTCGCCCTTGTTGAGCCCGGCAAGCGCGCCGTAATGGCGTTCGTTCAGGCGCCACGAATGGACGACGGGGATGTACATCAGATCCATTTGATCCTGCACGTGCCAGAGCGTGCGGATCGCGCGCTTGAGCACCGACGTGTAGGCGATGTCGAACGTATAGCCGGCTTCCTTGAGCAGCAGCCCGGCTTGGGCGGCTTCGCGGTTGCCTTGCTCGGTGAGGTCGACGTCGACCCAGCCGGTGAAGCGGTTTTCCTTGTTCCACGTCGATTCGCCGTGGCGGATGAGAACGAGCTTGTACATGAGGTTAGCCGGTCGGTAGTGAGGAAGCGCGGCGCGGGCGGCCCGCTCCTACAGCGGAATGCCATCGCGTCAAACGGTTATTTTATAATGCTCCGTTGCCCAAACACTTTTGGCGGATTCTCGTGACGTTTTTTACCGATTACACCAACCTCGTTTTGATGGCCGCTCTCGCCGGTTCGGGCGCGCTGCTCCTGTGGCCGACCATTGCGGGGCGCGGCCGCGGGGGCGTCTCCGCCGCCGAGGCGACGCAGCTCATCAATCGCCGTAACGCGATCGTCGTCGATCTGCGGACCGCCGCCGATTACGCCGCCGGCCATCTGCCGGCTGCCCGCCACGTCGCGCTCGACGAGCTTCAAGCAAAGATCGGCCAAATCGCGAAGAATAAGGCTACGCCGGTATTGCTCGTTTGCCAGACGGGGCTGCAATCGAACAAAGCGTCGCACATCGTTCAGGCGGCGGGCTTTACCGAAGTCCACGTGCTGCAAGGCGGGTTGAACGCCTGGCAGCAAGCCGGCATGCCGGTCGTCAAGTAAAGGAGTGCGAGAGTGAATTCCGTCGTCATGTATAGCACGCAGGTCTGCCCCTATTGCCAGATGGCCGAACGCCTGTTGAGATCGCGTGGCGTGCAGCAGATCGAAAAGATCCTGATCGACAAGGACCCGGCCCGGCGCGAGGAGATGATGACGCGCACCGGCCGCCGTACCGTGCCGCAGGTGTTCATCGGCGATACCCATGTCGGCGGCTATGACGATTTGTCCGCGCTCGATCGCGCCGGCGGCTTGATGCCGCTGCTGGGTCAAGCGTAAGAGGCCGCGCGGCCCGTTTTGCCTTCGCGGTTCTCGAACATTCGCGCACGAGTTCATACTCTAGCGCCACACGCACCTCGGTGGCCGGTTTGCCGTCCGGCCGCCGCACACTATTCACCCATCGGAGTCACCATGTCGGACCAGAACAATCAGCCGTTCTTCAACATTCAGCGCGTCTACCTGAAGGACCTGTCGCTCGAACAGCCGAATTCGCCGGCGATCTTCCTCGAGCAGGACATGCCGGCTGTCGAGGTCGAGGTCGACGTCAAGGCTGACCGTCTTGCCGAAAGCATCTTCGAAATCCTCGTCACGGGCACGGTGACGGCCAAGGTGAACGAGAAAATCGCGTTCCTCATCGAAGCCAAGCAAGCCGGCATTTTCGATATTCGCAACATCCCGGCCGAACAGATCGATCCGCTCGTCGGCATCGCCTGCCCGACGATCATCTTCCCGTACCTGCGTTCGAACATCGCCGATGCGATCACGCGCGCCGGTTTCCCCCCGATCCACCTGGCCGAGATCAACTTCCAAGCCCTGTACGAGCAGCGTCTGGCGCAGTTGAGCGCGCAGCAAGAAGGCGGCGCGGCGGCGAACGCCACGCAGCATTGAGCCGAACGCGAGCGGTGCCTGCCATGAAGGTCGCCGTCCTCGGGGCCGGAGCGTGGGGCACCGCGCTCGCGGCGCATCTCGCGCTCAAGCACGACACCGTGCTATGGGCACGGGACCCCGCGTTGGTGGCCGAATTGGCGGCCAAGCACGAAAACGAGCATTACCTGCGCGGGGTCGCGTTGCCGGCCGCGCTTCGCTACGAAACGAATCTGGCCGCCGCGCTCGCGCATGCGGCCGACGATGCGTCGCTCGTCGTCATCGCGACGCCGGTCGCGGGGCTGCGGGCGCTTTGCCGGACGATGCGCGACGAGGCGCATTGCGTGCCCGCGCACCTCGTCTGGGTCTGTAAAGGGTTCGAAGCCGATACGCAATTGCTGCCGCATCAAGTGGTCGCGGCTGAACTCGCCGGTCACCCGAGCATCGGGGTGCTGTCGGGGCCGAGCTTCGCGCGTGAAGTCGCATCGGGCTTGCCGGCCGCATTGACGGTCGCGAGCGCCTCGGCCGCGTGCCGCGAGCGCACGCTGGCGGCATTCCATCACGGGGCGATGCGCATCTACACCGGGGACGACGTCGTCGGCGTGGAAGTGGGCGGCGCCGTGAAGAACGTCCTGGCGATCGCAACCGGCATCGCCGACGGGCTCGCGCTCGGCATGAATGCGCGAGCGGCGTTGATCACGCGCGGCCTCGCGGAAATGTCGCGGCTCGGTGCGGCGCTCGGCGGACGCCCCGAGACGTTCACGGGCTTGACCGGACTCGGCGATCTCATCTTGACGGCCACCGGCGATTTGTCGCGCAACCGAACCGTTGGGCTCCAGCTTGCGGAGGGACGCACGCTCGACGATATCTTGCTGGCGCTCGGTCACGTGGCCGAAGGTGTACGCTGTGCCAAAGCCGTGCTGGCGATCGCTCGATCGCACGGTGTGGATGTGCCGATCACGCAAGCGGTCTGCGCCGTGCTCTTCGACGGTGTCGCGCCGCGTGCCGCCGTCGACGCGCTCTTGCGCCGCGACGCGCGTGCCGAATCGTTCGGCGCGAAAGGCGCGGCGGGGTAGCCGCGCGGCGGGCAAGGAGGGGCGGCCATGGCTATGCTCGAGCTGGGTGCATGCCGATTGGAGGCATGCGACATCGATATCACGACGCTCGCCGTCGACGCGATCGTCAATGCCGCGAATAGCTCGCTGCTCGGCGGTGGCGGCGTGGACGGCGCGATTCATCGCGCGGCGGGCCCGGACCTGCTTCGCGAATGCGAAACGCTCGGCGGTTGTGCCACGGGCGACGCCAAGCTTACGCGCGGCTACCGCTTGCCGGCCAAGTACGTCGTTCACGCGGTAGGCCCCGTATGGCGCGGCGGCGATCACGGCGAGGCCGGGCAATTGGCCTCGTGCTACCGCCGCTCGCTCGAACTCGCGCATGAAGCGGGTTGCTCGAGCATCGCCTTTCCGGCCATCAGTTGCGGCATTTACCGTTTTCCCGCCGAGCAGGCGGTGCACATCGCCGTCGGCACGGTCCTCGGCTCGCTGCCCGCGTCTCCCGATTTGAAACAGGTCGTATTCGCTTGCTTCGGCGAGCCGATGCTGCGTTTGTACGAGCGCGAGTTCGAGCGCGTGCGCCTTCAGGCGCCTCCCTCGAATCCCATCTGACGCCACGCCTCGAACACGACGATCGCGACGGTATTCGACAGGTTCATGCTGCGATTGCCGGGGCGCATCGGCAGGCGAACACGCTGCTCGGCCGGAAACCGATCGAGCAGTTGCGCGGGCAGCCCGCGCGTTTCGGCACCGAACACGAACCAGTCGCCGGGCAGGAAGCGCGAATCGTGAAAGCGGCTCGAGCCGCGCGTCGTGAACGCGAACATCCGGGCGGGATCGGGCGCCTCGTTCGCGACGAGCGCGTCCCAATTCGCATGCACGCGCATCTGCGCGTACTCGTGGTAGTCGAGCCCCGCGCGACGCATCTTCGCATCGTCGAGCGGAAAGCCGAGCGGCTCCACGAGATGAAGCCGCGCGCCCGTATTGGCGCAAAGACGGATGACATTGCCGGTATTCGGCGGAATTTCGGGTTCGACTAAAACGACGTTGAACATGGCTTCGGTAAAACTGAGGTCAATCTTGGGGCGTGCGCAGCGCGACGAAATGGGTCACGCGTCGTGCGCCCGCCGTTTTCAATGCGCGTGCGGCTGCCTCGAGCGTCGCGCCGGACGTCATGACGTCGTCCACGAGGCCGACATGCAATCCGCCCACCGGCCGCATCACGCGAAATGCCGTGGCGACGTTGCGCCGGCGCGCGTCGCGATCGAGGCGCGATTGCGGCGCGGTATCGGCGATGCGCCGCATCAGCGTGGCCTCGGCCCCGACGCCGAGCGCCCGCGCGAGCGGGCGCGCGATCTCCCAGGCTTGGTTGTATCCGCGCTCGACGAGCCTGGCGTGCGCCAGCGGCATCGGCGCAAGGATATCGGGCTGCTGGCCGCCTCCGCCCAACCGATCGTCGGCAAGCCGCGCCAGTCGTTTGCCGAACTCGTGAGCCACGGCCAGCCGCGCATGAAACTTCAGCCCCAGCGCGAGGCGCTCGAGCGGCGGACGGTAGTCGGCCAGCGCCAGTGTCGCGTCGAACGGCGGCGGCGTCCGGATGCAAGCGGCACAGCGAAATCGCGCCGCGCCGAAGCGCCGTGCGCGCAAGCCGGGCAATGGCAGCGCGCAGACCTCGCAACGCAAGCGCGCTTCGTTCCAATACGCGGCGTCGCACACGCGGCAAATCGGACCTTGCGGCATTGTGCCGCATGAAAGGCCGCAGAGCAGGCACGTCCGGGGCAGCGCCGCGGCGGCCAGGCGCCGCACGAGCAGCGCAAGCGCCACGCGTGAGCGGGCACCGCGCTCGTGCGCCGCGCCGCGGGCGTTTCCCGCGAACGGGATCGGTGCGTTCGCCATCGGCGGCCTTCCTCGCTGGACGGATCGGAGCGAGCGAGTATACTTCGGGCTCCTCGCACGTTCGACCGTCATGTCCCTCACTCCCGCAAAGTCTGGCCGTCCGGCCTACGATTCCCGACTTGTGCGGCGCATCTTCGATCGCCGCGCCGCAACGTTCGGCGATGTGGCCTTCCTTGCGCGCGAGATCGCGCAGCGGATGCGCGAGCGGCTCGACTATATCAAGGTGCGCCCGACGAGTATGCTCGATGCGGGCTGCGGCACGGGCGACGATCTGCCCTCGCTGCGCGAGCGCTTTCCCGAGGCGCCGCTCGTCGGCGTCGATCTCTCGTATTCGATGCTCGCGCGCGCGTTGCCGCAGGCGGGCTTCGATGCCGGCTGGCGCCGCTTGTTGCCGGCCGCGCTGCAGCGCTCGCTCGGCACGCGCGGCCCGCGCCTCGCTCAAGCGGATTTCGCGGCGCTGCCGTTCGCGCCCGGCGCATTCGATTTCGTCTGGTCCAACCTGGCGCTGCATTGGCATTCGCGCCCCGATCTCGTGTTGCCCGAATGGCAGCGTGTGCTCGAGCCGAACGGTCTGCTCATGTTCAGCACGCTCGGACCCGACACGCTGCGCGAGCTGCGCGGCGCCTACGCGGAAGTCGAAGCGGCGCATGGCGTGCCCGGCCGGGCGCATGTGATCGAGTTCGTCGATATGCACGACCTGGGCGACATGCTCGTGGAAAGCGGGTTCGAGATTCCCGTCATGGATCAAGAGACGCTGACGATCACCTACAAGTCGCCGCAGTCGCTGCTCGCGGACGTGCGCCGCTGGGGCGCTTACCCGCATGCGCGCGAGCCGCTGGGTTCGGCGCGTGCCCGGCGTTTGCACGCGGCGCTGCTCGACGCGTTGGAGGCGCGCCGCCGCGAGGATGGGACGATCGCGCTGACGTTCGAGGTGATTTACGGTCACGCATGGAAGGCGGTGCCGCGCCAAACGGCCGACGGGCACGCGATCGTGCGGGTGCAAGACATCGGGCGGCGTCGCCCGAATTGACCGCCGAGGCGGCGCGGTGCCGAAAATGGCAAGCTGCGACGCTTTGTCGCGGATCGTAAAGTTGCGATCCGTTATGGTCGAAATCACTGGGCGGGACGGCATGCAAAAAAAGCAGCCGAAACCGCGCAAAGGCTTGTCGCGCTTGGGTTGCAGGCCGATAGCCGTTTGCTTGTGGATGCCATTGAACGCGCCTATAATGCGTCAGTTTGTCGCCCGGAGTTCCCCACATCCGGCGTGGCAGGCCCCGAATAGCGCGGTGTGTTCGATGGCATGCGCGGGAGGCGGCGATGGAAGCGACAACCCTGCTGACGGATGCGGAGCCGGTCCTTCGTGATTGGCTGATGAAACGCAATTGCGCGGTGTCGCCGCGGCAGTTCGTTTGGTTTTATGCGTCTTTGGCTTTGTTTTCGGTGGCTATTGCGCTGTTGCTGGTCGTGCGCGGCGCATGGCCGGTGCTGCCGTTCACCGGCATCGAGGTGCTGGCGGTCGGCGCCGCGTTTGTGGTTCATGCGCGCCATGCGGTCGACTACGAGCGGATCCGGCTCTATCCGAATCGTCTCGTGATCGAGCAGATGAGCGGGCAGCGATTGACGCAGTACGAATTCAATCCGCGTTGGGTGCGGATCGAACGGGGCGATTCGCCGCGCGATCCGATCAGGGTGGTGTCGCGCGGGCAAGCGGTCGTGATCGGCGTGCATCTCGCGCAATACCGGCGCGCGTCGTTCGCGAGCGAATTGCGCGTGGCACTGACGCGGTGCGGTTGAGGCGACTCTAGCCGGACGTCAAGCGGGGCGAGGGTTTGAATGGAAATTTTGGGTAAGGAAGCTATGAAAACAATCAAGCGAGCCCTCATGGGCGTGCTGGCGTCTTGCGGGCTGCTCAGCGCGCACGCCGCCTTGGCAGTCGGCGACAGTCCGGGCGGCCCCGCCGTCAACGAGATCAATTTCCAGCCGCCCGTGACGAAAATCGCTGAAGAGCTTTATCACCTGCACATGATGATGTTGCTGTTGTGTACGGTGATCTTCATCGGCGTGTTCGGCGTGATGTTCTATTCGATCATCGTGCATCGCAAGTCGAAGGGGCACAAGGCCGCGAATTTCCATGAAAGCACCACGGTCGAAATCATCTGGACGATCGTACCGTTCGTCATCGTCGTGTTGATGGCGCTGCCGGCGACCAAGACCGTCGTTGCGATGAAGGATACGAGCAACGCCGATTTGACGATCAAGGTCACCGGCTACCAGTGGAAGTGGGGCTACGACTACGTCAAAGGTCCGGGCGAAGGCGTCAGCTTCTTCTCGACGCTGACCACGCCGCGCTCCGAAGTGAACGGCCAAGCGCCGATCAGCGACACGTACTTGCAGGAAGTCGACAACCCGCTCGTCGTGCCGGTGAACAAGAAGATCCGCATCATCACGACGGCCAACGACGTCGTTCACTCATGGTACGTGCCCGCGTTCGGCGTCAAGCAAGACGCGATCCCCGGCTTCGTGCGCGATACGTGGTTCAAGGCTGAGAAGACCGGTACGTACCGCGGCTTCTGTACCGAGTTGTGCGGCAAGGAACACGCGTTCATGCCGGTGGTCGTGACGGTGCTCTCCGACGACGACTACGCCAAGTGGGTCGACGACCAAAAGAAGAAGATGGCCGGCGCGAACGACGATCCGAACCGTACCTACACGATGGCCGAGCTCATGCAGCGCGGCGGCCAAGTCTACAAGTCCAATTGCGCCGTGTGCCACCAGCCCACGGGTAAGGGCGCGGGTGCGTTCCCGGCACTGGACGGCAGCAAGATCGCCAACGGCCCGATCGCGGCTCACGTGAGCATCGTGCTGAACGGCAAGAATGCGATGCCCACTTGGGGCAAGACGCTGAACGACGTCGAGATCGCCTCGGTGATTACGTTCGAACGCAATTCGTGGGGTAACCACACGGGCGACATCCTGCAGCCGCGTCAAGTCGCGGATGCCCGCAACGGCAAGATGCCCGAAGGCGGCGATCACCTCTCGGGTGCGGCGGCTGCCGCGCCGGCCGGCGCCAGCGGCGCGCCCGCGGCGAGCGGCGCGCAGGCGGCGAGCGGGCCGACGGCCTCGAGCGGCGCGACGCGCGCCGTGACGGCCAGCCGGATGGTCAAGGAACAGCCCGAAGCGGTTGCTGCCCGCTCGGCGCCTGCGGCTTAACGTGTCGCCGCACTATTTGCTCTAGGAGATTCTCATGTCTAGCATCGGACACGATGTAGCCGCGGGCCATGGTCACGACGACCATGCGCACGCCACACCGCACGGATGGCGGCGGTGGCTGTTCGCCACCAATCACAAGGACATCGGGACGATGTACCTGTTGTTCTCGTTCACGATGTTCCTCGTGGGCGGCGTCGCGGCATTGATGATCCGCGCCGAGCTGTTCGAGCCGGGCTTGCAGATCATGCGCCCCGAGTTCTTTAACCAGCTCACCACGATGCACGGTCTGATCATGGTGTTCGGCGCGATCATGCCGGCGTTCGTCGGTTTCGCGAACTGGATGATCCCCCTGCAAATCGGCGCGGCCGACATGGCGTTCGCGCGGATGAACAACTTCAGCTTCTGGCTGCTGCCGGTTGCGGCCGCACTGCTGGTTAGCTCGTTCTTCGCGCCGGGCGGCGCGACGGCCGCGGGCTGGACGCTGTATGCACCGCTCTCGACGCAAATGGGCCCGGGTATGGACTTCGCGATTTTCGCGATCCACATCATGGGTGCGTCGTCGATCATGGGTTCGATCAACATCATCGTGACGATCCTGAACATGCGCGCGCCCGGCATGACGCTGATGAAGATGCCGATGTTCGTCTGGACGTGGCTCATCACGGCTTACCTGCTGATCGCGGTGATGCCGGTGCTCGCGGGCGCGATCACGATGGTGCTGTTCGATCGACACTTCGGCACGTCGTTCTTCAACGCGGCCGGCGGCGGCGATCCGGTGATGTATCAGCATATCTTCTGGTTCTTCGGGCACCCCGAGGTCTACATCATGATCTTGCCGGCGTTCGGGATCGTGTCGCAGGTGATCCCGGCGTTCTCGCGCAAGGCGCTGTTCGGCTATAGCTCGATGGTGTACGCCACGGCCTCGATCGCGATTCTCTCGTTCATGGTTTGGGCCCACCACATGTTCGTGACGGGCATGCCGGTGACCGGACAGTTGTTCTTCATGTACGCGACGATGCTGATCGCGGTGCCGACGGGCGTGAAGGTGTTCAACTGGCTCGCGACGATGTGGCGCGGTTCGCTGACGTTCGAATCGCCGATGCTGTTCGCGATCGGCTTTCTGTTCGTGTTCACGATGGGCGGCTTCACGGGCCTGATGCTGGCCATGGCGCCGCTCGACATCCAGTACCACGGTACCTACTTCGTCGTGGCCCACTTCCACTACGTGCTGGTAGCGGGGTCGCTGTTCGCGCTCTTCGCGGGCTGGTACTACTGGTCGCCGAAGTGGACGGGCTGGATGTACAACGAGACGCGCGGCAAGATCCACTTCTGGGCGTCGATGATCTTCTTCAACCTGACGTTCTTCCCGATGCACTTCGTCGGTCTGGCCGGTATGCCGCGTCGCTACGCCGACTACCCGGCGCAGTTCACGGATTGGAACCAAGTGGTGTCGATCGGCGCGTTCGGTTTCGGTTTGGCGCAGGTGTACTTCCTGTTCGCCGTGGTGCTGCCCGCCTATCGTGGCGCCGGCGAACTCGAGAAGGCGTCGGACAAGCCGTGGGACGGCGCGACGGGCCTCGAATGGACGGTTCCGAGCCCGGCTCCGTTCCACACGTTCGAGAACCCGCCGACCGTCGAGTAACGCGAGTCCGTGCGAGTGATGCAATAGTCCGTAAAACGGGGCGATGGCGGTGCGCCGTCCTCGCCCCAGTAACGAAATAGACGATGAACCACCCACAAAAAAGACGAACGCCCGAGCGCATGCGCGCCGGGAATTTGCGGCTTGCCCTGATCTTGGTCGCGGTCGTCGCCGTCTTCTTTGTGAGTGCCGTTCTGAGGCAGTGGCTGTCTCATTGAGCCGCGTGCCGGCTGTATAGCGAGGAAAAGATGGCGACGCCCGCCCCGCACGACGGCGACCGGATGCTGAATCGTTCGATGCTGATCAAACTCGTCGTGATGGCGGCGGTGATGTTCGGCTTCGGCTTCGCGCTCGTGCCGCTTTACCGCGCGATTTGCAACATCACGGGGGCGAACAGTCTCGTGAAGCGCGACGTGACGGCTGCCGGTGCGAGGAACACGCAGGTCGATACGACGCGTACGGTTTCGGTGGAGTTCGACGCCAACGCGCGCGGCGCGCTGGTGTTCAGCCCCGAGCAAAACGCGTTCGACGTGCATCCGGGCGCGGTCACGGCGGTGAAGTATCGCGTAACGAATAGCCTGAATCGTACCGTGCACGCGCAGGCGATCCCGAGCTACGCACCGGCGGTTGCCGGGCAGTACTTCGAGAAGATCGAGTGCTTTTGTTTCACGCAGCAAACGCTCGCGCCTCATGAGACGCGCGAGATGCCGGTGGTGTTTTTCGTCGATCCGAAGCTGCCGCGCGATGTGAGGACGATCACGCTGTCGTACACGTTCTTCGAATTGGGCGGGCCGGCAGGCGAAACGACGAGCGCGGGACAAGGCGGTACGGCCGCGGCGACCCCGGCCGGCGGCGCGTGATGAGCGGCGAAGCAAACGACGAAGCGGGGTGAGCATTGGAGACAGGCGCGATGGCCTCTAGCGGGAAGGGCAGTTTTGCCAGGACGATGAAAGCGGTGCTCTGGTCGTTCTTCGGCGTGCGCCGGCGAGCCGACCATGAAGCGGATACGCAGCTCAACCCGCTGCATTTGATCGCGGCGGCCATTATCGCGGCGGCGGTGTTCATCGCGCTGTTGGTGGCCGTGGTGCACATGGTGACGAGCTGACCGGGCGGCCGGGCGAAGTAACTTAAAAAGCGAAGCGGTGCGGCGCCCCCCAAGGGGACTTCCCAAGGGGCGTCGACGCGCCGGCAAAGTGCGAAACAATTGGACTGAAGTGGAGAATCAACAATGAGCGGTCAAAACGAGAGCCCGTATTACTTCGTGCCGAATCCATCCCGGCACCCGGTCACGGCGTCTATCGGCGTGCTCGTCATGCTCGGGTCGTTGGCGCTGTGGATCAACGATACGCCTTGGGCGCCGTACACGATGTTCGCGGGCTTGCTGTGGCTGCTCTTCGTGCTTTGGCATTGGTTCGGCGACGCCATCGCCGAATCCGAGACGGGGATGTACGGCAAGCGCGTCGACCGCTCGTATCGCTGGAGCATGAGCTGGTTCATCTTCTCCGAAGTCATGTTCTTCGGCGCGTTCTTCGGTGCGCTCTTTTATGCGCGCATGATCGCGTTGCATGAGCTCGGCAGCCTCGACTACAAGCTGATTTGGCCCGACTTCACGGCGGTGTGGCCGAACGAAGGCCCCGCGGCGCTGGCCGGTCATTTCAAGCGCATGGTGCCGTGGCCCGTGCCGACGATCAACACGGCCTTGCTGCTGAGCTCGGGCGCGACGCTGACGGTGTCGCACCACGCGCTGCGCGACGATCACCGTAAAAAGGCCATCGCGTGGCTCGGCGCCACGGTCGCCCTCGGTCTGTGCTTCTTGTTCCTGCAAGCGTTCGAGTACATCCACGCGTATGGCGAACTGAACCTCACGCTGGCTTCGGGCGTGTACGGCTCGACGTTCTTCTTGCTGACGGGCTTCCACGGTTTCCACGTGTTCCTCGGCGGCACGATGCTGACCGTCGTGCTCGTGCGTCTCATCCGCGGACACTTCACGGCCGATCATCACTTCGCGTTCGAAGGCGCCGCGTGGTACTGGCACTTCGTCGACGTCGTCTGGCTCGGCCTGTACGTCGTCGTCTACTGGCTGTAATGCAGCAGCAGGCCCGTCTCGCTGGAACGACGGGCCTCGGTCTATCGCGCGAATGCGCGAGGGTGATCGAGATGAAGTTTTCGTGCGCCGCCTGCGATCCGATCGAGGCGGCGTTTGTCGTTTTAAGTGGGGCGCTGCGGCAACGTGCCGCAGCCAAGCGGGGCGAAAGCGGGGCGTGACTGCCCGTTTAGCAGCCGTTTAGCGGCCGAGCGGCACGTGGCTATAGTCGATCCAACCGAGCCAGTGGGCTAGCCACAGGAACAGGAAAAGCGAGATCGAGAGCCCGACGCGTGTCGCGAGCGACCAGACCATCCGCTTGGTCTTGCCCCGGTCGTGCATCATGAAATAAAGGGCCGAGACCATACTGGCGATGATGAGGATGAAAGCGACGGCAACGAAGATGTGCATGGAACCAACCGATGTTCGGAATCGACGAAAGGAAATCGATGCAATTATCGCACCGACCTCGCGCGCTCACGCGGCCTGCGAGGGCCGGATCGTGCGTCCCCGCGCCGTCGCGGCCGATGATTTTCGACGCACGGTTCATCTGATATGAAATTTCGTCTCGTTCCCGTGTTGTTGATTCTGATCGTCATGGCCGTGACGATCCGCCTCGGCTTTTGGCAGCGCGATCGCGCGCATCAGAAGGAAGCGTTGCAGGCCCAGATCGATCGCTTCGAACATGCGCCGGCGCAGCCCGTGGGTGCGCAGCCGATCGCGCTCGGCTCGATCGAATATCACCGCGTGCGCGCCGTGGGCCGCTTCATGCCCGACCATGTCGTATATCTCGACAATCGCCCCTATCGGGATCAGCCGGGCTTTTACGTGGTCATGCCGTTCGCGTTGTCCGGCGGCGGCTACGTCCTCGTCAACCGAGGGTGGCTGCCGCGCAATGCCGACGTGCGTACGGCGATCGCGCCGTACCGCACGCCGCCGGGCGAGGTCACGATCGAAGGAATCGCGCGCGCCAACGCGTCGCGCGCGTTCGAGCTTGGCGAAGGCGGTTCGGCCGCGCATCAGGCCATCCGGCAGAACCTCGACGTCGGCGCGTTCGCGCGCGAGACGGGTTTGACGCTACAACCGTTCGTCATCGAGCAGACCAGCGACGACGGCGATATGCTCGTACGCGATTGGCCGGCGCCCGCGATGGGCGTCGAAACGAATTACGGATACATGCTCCAGTGGTGGGGTATGGCGGCCGCGGCCTTGGGCTTCGGCTTGTACGCGGCCCGGCGTGCCGCGAAAAAAGGCAATTGAGAGGGAGTGACGCTTGTCGATGTCATCAGAACGCTCGCGCGAGCAAAAGCGGGGCAGGGACCCATCTGCACAGCCGGCCAAGCGCGGCTCTTGGACGAGCGGCCGATGGATGGTGCTGCTCATCGCGCTCGTGTGCGCCGCGCCGATCATCGCGTCGTACCTGACTTACTACGTGATCAAGCCGAAGGGCGGCGCGACCAATTACGGCACGTTGATCGAGCCGCAGCGTCCGATTTCCGAAGCGCTGATCGTCGAGGACGAAGCCGGCAAGACGATGCCGCTCGCCTCCTTGCGCGGGCGTTGGCTCATGATCAGCGTCGATCGCAGCGCCTGCGACAAAGCATGCGCGACGAAGCTGTACTTCATGCGCCAGATTCGAGCCACGCAAGGCGGCGAACGCGAACGTCTGCTGACCGTTTGGCTGCGCACGGACGCCGATGCCGTGCCCGCCGAGATCGAGCACGCCTATCCCGACACCGCCAAGTTCATTGCCGATCCGGCCGCGCTGTCCGCTTGGCTGCCGGCTGAAACGGGCGCGACGGATCTCGATCACATCTATTTGGTCGATCCGAACGGCAACTTGATGATGCGGTTTCCGAAGCACCCCGATCCGAACAAGATCAAGGGCGACATCACGAAACTGCTGAAGTGGTCCAGTATCGGCTGACGCGCGCGTCGCCGGTTCGTTGGAGAGAAAATCGATGTTCTTGCTGCAATTGGGCGCGACCGGGCTTTGCATCGCGCTGCTTCCGCTGAGCTACGTCTGGATCAAGGGCAGCGACGATAAATTTCGCAAGCTGGTCTGGGTCACGACGTTTCTCACGCTCGATCTGATCATGTTCGGCGGTTTCACGCGCCTGACCGATTCGGGGCTCGGTTGCCCCGATTGGCCCGGCTGCTACGGCACGGCCTCGCCGTTTCTGGCGCACGCGCAGATCAGCGCGGCCCACGCGGCGATGCCGAGCGGGCCCGTGAGTATGGTCAAGGCCTGGATCGAGATGATCCATCGCTATTTCGCGATGGCGATCGGCGTGCTCATCATCGCGCAGACGGCGAGCGCCTGGATCGCGCGCATCAAACGCCGGGCGCTGCACGTTTCGCCTTGGTGGCCTACTTCGCTGCTGCTTTTGATCGTCGTGCAGGGCGTATTCGGCGCATGGACGGTTACGATGAAGCTACAACCGGTGATCGTGACCACGCATTTGCTGCTCGGCTTGACGCTGCTCGGCGCGCTCGCCTGGTTTGCCGCTCGGCTCACGCCGCTACCGGCGTTCGAGCCCGAGATCGCCCGGTATCGCGCGTGGGCGCTAGCCGGCCTCGTGCTGCTCGTCGTGCAACTTGCGCTGGGCGGGTGGGTGAGCACGAATTATGCGGTGCTCGCTTGCACCGATTTTCCGACCTGCAACGGTCAATGGGTTCCCCCGATGAATTTTGCGCAAGGTTTCCATCTGTGGCGCGCGCTCGGCATGACCGGCGACGGCGAGGCGATCACGCAAGACGCGCTCGTGGCCATTCACTGGACGCACCGCACGTTCGCCGGGATCGTCATCGCATACCTCGCGGTGCTGGCATTCAAGCTGCGCCGCTACGAGTCGCTGCGGCGACCGGCGACGGGCGTCTTGATCGTGCTCGCGCTTCAATTTGCGACCGGCCTATCGAACATCGTCCTACAGTGGCCGCTGCCGATTGCCGTTGCGCACAACGGCGGTGCGGCGGTCCTGCTGTTGTTGGTCGTTGTGCTAAACTTTCGCACCGCTTCCAGCCGACTTGGCCGCGCCGCAGTTTCGCCGCGCGAGGCCGCACCTGCGTGATCCCATGGAAAGCACGACATTCGCCCGTCATCCGGGCTCCCGAATCTCCCAATACCTCGCGCTCACGAAGCCTCGTGTCACGCAGCTCGCCGTATTTTGCGCGGTGATCGGCATGTTCTTGTCGACACCGGGCATGGTGCCGTGGACCGTGCTCGTCGGCGGAACCGTCGGCATCGCGCTGACGGCCGGTGCCGCGTTCGCGATCAACTGCCTCGTCGAGCAAAAGATCGACGCGATGATGCGTCGAACCGCTTGGCGGCCCTCCGCGCGCGGCGAGATCACCACCGTGCAGATCCTGGTCTTTTCCGCCGTGTTGGGCGGCGTGGGGATGTGGACGCTGTACGCGCTCACCAATGCCTTGACGATGTGGCTGACGGTGGCCACGTTCATCGGCTACGCGGTCGTCTATACGCTGCTGCTCAAACCGGCCACGCCGCAAAACATCGTCATCGGCGGTGCCTCGGGCGCCATGCCGCCGGCACTGGGGTGGGCGGCCGTCACGGGGCACGTTCCCGGCGACGCCTGGATCCTCGTGCTCATCATCTTCGTGTGGACCCCGCCGCATTTCTGGGCGCTGGCGCTGTATCGCCGCAAGGATTACGAAAACGCCGGATTGCCGATGCTGCCGAATACGCACGGCGAGCAATACACGCGTTTGCATATCCTGCTCTACACGGTGATCTTGTTCGCCGTCACGTTGATGCCGTTCGTCTCGGGCATGAGCGGGATGGTCTACCTCGTCTCGGCGGTTCTGCTCGGCGCGATCTTCCTCGCTTATGCCTGGAAGATTTATCGCGAGTACTCCGATGCGCTGGCACGCAAGACCTTCCGCTATTCGATCGTCTACCTGTCGTTGCTCTTTGCCGCGTTGCTCGTCGATCACTATGCGCGCGGCTTGATCGGTCTTTGACCCGCTTATGTCCAAGCTTTCGCTGATGCGCGCCTCGCGCGCGATTCTCGCCGCATGCCTCGTCGGCGGTGCGCTATTGATCGCCGGTTGCGGCAAGAGCGAGCCCGCGTTTCAAAACCTCGACCTCACGGGCAACAAGCAGTTCGGTAGCGACTTTTCGATGCCCGATACCGACGGCAAGCTTCACACGATCGCCGATTACAAGGGCAAGGCCGTCGTGCTGTTTTTCGGCTATACGCATTGCCCCGACGTGTGCCCGACGACGATGGCGGAATTGAGCCAGGCGATGCAGCAACTCGGACCCGAGGCGAAGCGCGTACAAGTGCTCTTCGTGACCGTCGATCCGGAACGCGATACGCCGCAAGTGCTTTCGCAGTACGTGCACGCTTTCAATCCTTCGTTCGTCGGATTGAGGCCCGATGCCGCTCAACTCGCGAAGGTCGCGAAGGATTTCCGCGTCTATTACGCGAAGGTACCGGGCAAGACGCCCGACAGCTACACGATGAACCATACGGCGGCGAGCTACGTCTTCGACCCCTCGGGGCAGTTGCGTCTTTTCGCGCGCGACGGGCAGGGCGTGCAGCCCTGGGTTCACGACCTCAAGCTCTTGCTCGGCTAACTTGCCGGTACGCTAGCCTCTTCCCCGTTAGCCTCTTCACCCGATGAAAGCGACCGTTGCGGTCGCTTCGTCTTCGCGTCCGATTAGTTCGTTCTCCTAATGGAATCCACCGCTGCGTTCGATCCGCATATGGATATGCGATCAACGTATTTCCATTCAAGAGACGGCTATGACACCATAGCCTGTCTTCTTATTTTTCCTATAAAGAAAGCGAGTTTTTATGCAACGCAGAACGCTTCTCAAGCTTCTCTCGTCCGTCGCAGCGACCGCCGCATTCGTCGTCGGCACCGCGGCGCACGCGGACCAAGTCGTGAAGGTGGGTACGATCGCGGGGCCCGACGAGCAAACGTGGGCAGTCGTGCAAAAGGTGGCGAAGCGCGAAGGGCTCGACGTGAAAATCGTCACCTTCAACGATTACGTGCAGCCGAATGCGGCGCTCGACGCGGGCGATCTCGACGCCAATAGTTTCCAGCATCAGCCCTACCTCGACAGCCAAGTGAAGCAGCGCGGCTATAAGATCGTGACGGCGGGTCTCACGTACATTTCGCCGATCGGGATTTATTCGAAGAAACTCAAATCGGTGAAGGATCTGCAGCAAGGCGCGAAGATCGCGATCCCGAACGACCCATCCAACGAGAACCGCGCGCTGTTGCTCTTGCAAGCGCAAGGGCTCGTGAAGCTCAAGGCCGGCGCGGGGACGAACGGCAACAACGCGACCACGCTCGACGTTGCGGACAATCCGAAGAAGTTCAAGCTGCTCGAGCTCGATGCGGCCCAATTGCCGCGCTCGCTCGGCGATGTCGACGCGGCCGTGGTCAACACGAACTATGCGCTGGCGGCAGGACTGTCGCCGACGAAGGACGCGATCGCACGCGAAGACGTTCATAGCCCCTATGCGAACCTGATCGCGGTGCGCGCGCAGGACAAAGACAAGCCGTGGGTCAAGAAGCTCGTGAGCGCGTACCAATCGCCCGAGGTGCGCGCCTTCATCACCACCCAATTCAAGGGCGCCATGGTGCCTTCGTTCTAACCGTCAGGCGAGCTTCATCGACTGAAAAAAACGCCGCGTTCTCCATGCGGCGTTTTTGTATGGGCGATCGTTCCAAGCAGCTAACGCCGGGCGATGCGCCGCGCTCATAGCTTGCGCTCCCACGTCTGCGCAATGAGATTGCGCCCGAAGCGCCGTTCCGGTTCAGTCGAGATGCAATCGAATCCCGCTCGCTCGAATATGCGCCGCCCGTCATTCAAGAGCCCGCACGTCGTCAACGTCAGCGTATCGTAGCCGGCGCGCTGTGCGAAGCCGATGCCTTGACCCACGAGCAACGTTCCGATGCCGAGCCCGCGCGATTCCGGTTCCACGTAGAGCAAACGCATGCGGGCCGCGCGGTCGGACAGGGCCGTGACGAACGCCGCGCCGACGACCGTCTCCTGCTGCTCGGCGATCCAGCACATTCCGCGCTCGCGGTCGCGCAATCGCGAAAGCTCCGCCATTTCCTGCGCCGCATAAGCTTCGAAGCCCATATCGGCGCCATACTCGGCGCCGAACAGCAGCGCTTGGCGATGCGCGAGCCATCCGAAATCGCCGAGCCGCGGCGCGCGTAGCGAAACGGCGGCATGCGGCGGTATCCGGTCGAGCAACCGTTCGATGATGCGCATCGCACCGATCAACTGTTCCTGCCCCGCCGCGGAGAGCGCTTTGAGCACGCCGCACACTTCCTCGATCGCCGCGACTTCGAGCGGCGCATAGGCGGCGCGGCCTTCCGGGGTCATTTCGAGCAGCGACTGGCGCGCGTCGGCCGCCGATTGACGGCGCGTGATCAATTGCCGCCGCTCGAAACTCGTCAGCAAGCGGCTCAGATACCCGCTGTCCAGCCCCAATACCCGCGCGAGCTCCGTCGCCGTGGAAACGGTGCCCTGCGTCAACTCGCGCAGTACACGCACTTCCGTCAGGGAAAACGGACTTTTCTGTAGAAACTCATGCAACACACCGATGTGCTGTGTGTAGAACCGATTGAAATGGCGCACCGCTTCCGCGCGGTGCTGCAAAGTGGTGTCGATCAATGCGGGTGTCACCGTATCGTCTAGATTAATCAGAACTATATGGGATCGTCGTCAACAAACAAGTTTTGCTCCGCAAACGGGTGGGTGCGGCGTCGGTCTCACAGCGCGTCGCGCCCCCGCGCGGATCGCGGCCTGGGCCCTCGTCGGAGCGGGATTGGTATGCTGTGCGGGTAAATACCGATGCCGAAAAAACCTGCTCGAGGAGCCTTGATTGTGGCGGAAAGCCTTGTCTGTAAAGGCATTGGCGGATCTCTTGGCGCGTCCGGAGTATAAATTGACTGGTACTAATCTGGTTATATAATGGGCTCCAATTTCATCGCCCTCCTCGAGCACGACTGCTGCGGGCGTGTGAGCCTGCAACGATGGTGCGCCCCGCTCGCGCACTCGAGCTTTATTTGAGATAGCAACCTCATGCTGAATGGAAACATCCTCACGCCGGACGGTTGGATTCGCGGCACGCTGCATTTCGAGAATGGACGGGTCACCGCGCTCGAAGGCTCGAGCGTGGATCCGTCGACGAACGGCGAACCGTATATCTTGCCCGGCTTCATCGACTTGCACGTGCATGGCGGCGGCGGTGCCGATGTGATGGAAGCCGGTAACGCGATCGAGGCGATCGTGCGCACCCATGCGCGCCATGGCACGACGAGTTTGCTGGCCACCACGATGACGGCGCCGCGCGACGAATTGCTCGCCGTCGTCTCGAACCTCGGCGAGGTGACGCGCAATCGCACGCCGGGCGGCGCGCGCGTGCTGGGCGTGCACCTCGAGGGCCCCTACATCAATCCCGGCAAGCTGGGCGCGCAGCCCGACGCGGCGGTCTCGGCCGTGCTCGACGAGGTCCTGAAGTACTTGTCCGTCGCGCCGATCCGCGTGGTCACGCTCGCGCCCGAAATCGCGGGCCATATGGAAATCATCTCGGAGATGGTGGCGCGCGGCGTGCGCGTGCAACTCGGCCATTCGCTCGCCACCTACGACGATGCGGTGGCGGCGATGAAGCACGGCGCTTGCGGCTTCACGCACTTGTTCAACGCCATGTCGCCGATGCACCACCGCAATCCCGGGCTCGTCGGCGCGGCGCTCGCGCACGCCGAATTCGCCGAGATCATCCCCGATTTGCTGCACGTGCATCCGGGCGCGATCCGCGCGGCGATGCGTGCGATTCCGCGTCTGTATGTCGTCACCGACAGCACGTCGGCGACGGGCATGCCCGACGGCGAATACCGCCTCGGCAGCCAGCACGTGACGAAGTGCCTGGGCGGCGTGCGCTTGGCCGACGGAACGCTCGCCGGCAGCACGCTGACGATGGACGACGCGCTGCGTAACCTCGTCTCGCTCGGCCTGCCGCTCGCCGATGTATCCAACCGTATGTCGCGCTACGCCGCCGACTATCTCGGCATCGAAGATCGCGGCCGCCTTGCGCGCGGCGCGTGGGCCGATGCCGTCGTGTTCGAGCGCGATCTGACGCTTGCCGCGACCTACGTCGAAGGGGAACAGATTGTCGAATATGCTTAAAGAGGCGCTTGCCGCGAGTGCCGTCGTGGCGGCGCAGTGCGCCGACAGCGCTCGCGTCGAGCAATTGGCCGAACGATTGGCCGGCGCGCCGCGTCACGTCGCGCTCACGATCGCGCGCGGCAGTTCCGATCACGCCGCGAGCTATTTCGCGAGCCTGGCGATGAGCCGGATCGGCTTGCCGGTCGCATCGCTGCCGATGTCGATCGCCACGCTGCAAGCCGCGCCGCTGCGCGTGGCCGGGGAATTGGCGATCGCCTTCTCGCAATCGGGGCGCAGCCCCGATCTGGTCGGCACGATGAAGGTGCTGCGCGACGCCGGTGCGCTGACCGTCAGCGCGGTGAACGCGCCCGAATCGCCGCTCGCCGATACCTGCGAATGGCAACTGCCGCTGCTGGCCGGGCCGGAGCGGTCGGTGGCCGCGACCAAGAGCTATATCGCGATGCTGTCGATTTCGGCGCAGCTCGTGGCGTACTGGCAGCGCGATCCGATGCTGCTCGATGGATTGCGCGCATTGCCCGATACGCTCCGCGATGCGGCCGCGCTCGATTGGTCGCCGGCCGTCGATGCGCTGCGCGAGGTCGAACGCATGATCGTCATCGGACGCGGCCTTGGGCTCGCGATCGCGCAGGAAGCGGCGCTCAAGCTCAAGGAGACCTCGGGTATTCAAGCCGAAGCGTTCTCGAGCGCGGAAGTGCGTCATGGGCCGATGGAGTTGATCGACCGCGACTACCCGCTGCTCGTGTTCGCTCCGCGCGGCCCCGAACAAGCGGGCTTGATCCGGCTCGCCGCCGACATGCGCGCGCGCGGCGCGCGCGTGCTGCTGGCCGCGCCGAGCGATGTCGCCGACGCGCAATTGCCGCTCGCGACGAGCCAGCATGTATCGCTCGATCCGATCGCGGCGATCCAAAGCTTTTACGTGATGGCCGCGGAACTCGCGGCGGCGCGCGGCCGCGATCCCGATATGCCGCGCCATTTGAACAAGATCACCGAAACCCACTGAGCGAGAGATGCGGATGGAACGTGCTGAGGAGTCCCGATTAATGAATCAATCCCCGGACAACGTGGTTCTGCTCGCGCCGCTGACGGGGCCGGTGGTCGCGCTCGCCGATGTGCCCGACCCCGTCTTCGCCGGCGGCATGTTCGGTGACGGCATCGCCATCGATCCGCTCGAGGGGCGCCTGCTCGCGCCGTGCGCGGGCGTCGTTACCCATCTGGCCCGCACGGGCCACGCCGTTACGCTGCAAACGCCCGAGGGCGCGGAGATCTTGCTCCATATCGGTATCGACACGGTGGAACTGGGCGGCCAAGGCTTCACGTCCCACGTGGCGCAAGGCGATCACGTCGAAGGCGGCGACTTGCTGATCGAATTCGATCAAGACACGGTCGGGATGAAGGCGCCTAGCCTCGTGTCCGTGATCGCGATCGCCAATTCGGACGCATTCGACGTCGTCGAGCGTGCCTCCGGACGCGCGAGCGCCGGCGTAACGCCGCTGCTGGTACTGCGCGCGAAAGGCGCCGTCGCCACCTCGGCCAGCGCCGTCAGCGCGGCCCCGAGCGAAGTGAAGGTGCAAGCGAGCCGCACGATCAAGCTCGTGCAGGCGGGCGGGCTCCACGCCCGGCCGGCGGCGCGCGCGCGCGAGGCCGTGCGCGGACTGCAGGCACGCGTCGAGGTGCATCATGACGGCCGCCAAGCGAACGTCGAGAGCGTCGTAGGCTTGTTGGGGCTGGGTGCGGGCGAAGGCGCCACCGTCGAGGTAATCGGCACGGGGCGCGACGCCGCTCAAGCCGTGGACGCGGTCGCGCGCGAATTGCTGCGCGAGGTGCATGGCGAACTCGAGGAAACGCCGGCGCGCTTGAAGTCGCCGGCGCCGGGCCTGGCGTTGCGGCCCACGGGCGCACCGCTCGATCCCAATACTCTCGCGGGCGTTTGCGCCGCGCCGGGCATCGCGGTGGGCAAGCTCGTGCGCTGGGACGACTCCGAATTCGCCCCGCCCGAACTGGCGACGGGCACCCCCGCCGCGGAAAGCCGTTTGCTCGACCGCGCGCTGGCGACCGTCGATGCCGAATTGAATACGACGGTGCGCGATGCGTCGCAGCGCGGCGCCGTCGGCGAGGCCGGCATTTTTGCCGTTCATCGCGTCTTGCTCGAAGATCCGACGCTCGTCGATGCCGCGCGCGATTTGATCAGTCTCGGCAAGAGCGCGGGCTTTGCCTGGCGCGAGGCGATTCGCGCGCAAATCGCCGTGTTGACGCAGGTCGAGGACATGCTGCTCGCCGAGCGCGCCGCCGATTTGCGCGATATCGACAAACGCGTGCTGCGCGCGCTCGGTTACGCGAAACCCGCGGCGCGGGCGCTGCCCGAGGAAGCCGTGCTCGCCGCGAACGAATTCACCCCGTCCGATTTGTCCTCGCTCGACCGCGGGCGCGTGACCGCGCTCGTCATGGCCGCGGGCGGCGCCACGTCGCACGCCGCGATCATCGCCCGCCAACTCGGGATTCCCGCGCTCGTCGCCGTCGGCGATGCGTTGCACGCGATTCCCGACGGTACGCAAGTCGTCGTCGATGCGAGCGCGGGCCGGCTCGAATACGCGCCGACCGAACTCGACGTCGAGCGCGCGCGCCTGGAGCGTCAGCGGCTGGCCGGCGTGCGCGAGGCGAACCGTCGTACGGCCAGCCAGGCGGCGGCCACGCGCGACGGCCGTTCGATCGAGGTGGCCGCGAATATCGCGACGATCGACGATGCGCGCACGGCCGTCGAGAACGGAGCCGATTGCGTCGGCTTGCTGCGCACGGAGTTGCTGTTCATCCATCGCGAGTCGGCGCCGAACGTCGATGAGCACCGGCAAAGCTACCAAGCGATCGTCGATGCATTGGGTGGGCGCACCGCCATCATCCGCACGCTCGACGTCGGTGCCGATAAGGAAGTGCCGTATTTGACGCTGCCGCCCGAGGCGAACCCTGCGCTCGGCTTGCGCGGCATCCGGCTCGCGCAAGTGCGCCCCGATCTGCTCGACGACCAATTGCGCGGGCTGATTGCGGTGCAGCCGCACGGCAGCGTTCGGATCTTGCTGCCGATGGTGACCGATGCGGGCGAGCTCGTGCGCGTGCGCAAACGGATCGACGAACTCGCGCGCGCCTTGGGGCGCACGGACCCCGTCGAGGTGGGCGTGATGATCGAAGTGCCGTCGGCCGCCTTGCTGGCCGATCAGCTGGCACGCCATGCCGATTTTCTCTCGATCGGCACGAATGACTTGACGCAATACACGCTGGCGATGGACCGCTGCCAAGCGGATCTCGCCGCGCAAGCGGACGGCCTGCACCCGGCGGTGCTGCGCTTGATCGATCACACCACGCAAGGCGCCGCCAAGCACGGCAAGTGGGTGGGCGTGTGCGGCGCGCTGGCGGGCGATCCGTTGGCCGTGCCGGTGCTCGTGGGCCTCGGTGTCACCGAATTGTCGGTGGACCCGGTGGCGGTACCGGGCATCAAGGCGCGCGTGCGCACCCTCGATTATCAGCTGTGCCGGCAACGCGCGAGCGACTTGCTCGCGCTCGATTCGGCTCAGGCGGTAAGAGCAGCAAGCCGCGAAATTTGGCCGCTCGAATAGGCGGGAAATCCTAACTATTAGGAATCCTAACTAATTAGCGGCCGAAATCGCACTTAGACGATAGACTAAAAGTATCAACGACGAGACAGACCAACCGGAGGATTCAATGGATGCGAACCCATTCCTAAAGGTACAGCGCTTAGGACGAGCGCTGATGCTGCCGATCGCGGTATTGCCTGTCGCGGGCATTTTGCTGCGGCTCGGGCAGGCGGACGTCCTGAACATTAAATTGATCGCCGATGCGGGCGGCACGATTTTCGACAATCTGCCGCTGCTCTTCGCGATCGGCGTTGCGGTGGGCTTCGCAAAAGAGAACAACGGCGTGGCGGCGCTCGCCGGGGCGATCGGCTATCTCGTCGAGATCGCCGTGATGAAGGACATCAACGACAAGCTGAACATGGGGGTGCTCTCGGGCATCATCGCGGGCGTCGTCGCCGGGCTGCTGTACAACCGGTACAAGGACATCAAGCTGCCCGACTACCTGGCCTTTTTCGGCGGTAAGCGCTTCGTGCCGATCGTCACAGGGCTCGCGTGCGTGGTGCTGGGCGTCGTGTTCGGCTACGTCTGGCAGCCCGTGCAATTGGCGATCGACGCGACCGGCCATTGGCTGACGACGGCCGGCGCGATCGGCGTGTTCGTCTACGGCACGCTCAATCGGCTGCTGCTCGTCACCGGGCTGCACCACATCATCAACTCGCTGGCGTGGTTCGTCTTCGGCACGTTCACGCCCCCGGGCGGCGGCGCTGCCGTAACGGGCGACCTGCACCGGTTCTTTGCGGGCGATCCCACCGCGGGCGGCTTCATGACGGGCTTTTTCCCGATCATGATGTTCGGTCTGCCGGCCGCTTGCTTGGCGATGTTCCATGAAGCGCCGAAGGAACGCCGCGCGTTGGTGGGCGGGCTGCTGCTCTCGATGGCACTGACGTCGTTTCTCACGGGCGTGACCGAGCCGGTCGAGTACACGTTCATGTTCCTCGCGCCGGTGCTCTACGTGATTCACGCCGTGCTGACGGGGCTCTCGCTGGCGATTTGCCAAGCGCTGGGCATCCATCTGGGCTTCACGTTTTCGGCCGGTGCGATCGACTACGTACTGAATTACGGTTTGTCGACGAAGGGGTGGCTCGCGATCCCGGTCGGCCTCGCATACGGCGTGGTGTACTACGGCTTGTTCCGCTTCTTCATCCGCAAGTTCAACATGGCCACGCCGGGCCGCGAAAGCGCGGGCACGGAAGCGCAAGTCGAATCGTTCGCCGCGGGCGGCTACGTCGCGCCGGTGGCCGGTGCGCCGCTCTCGCGTGCCGATCGCTATATCGCCGCCCTGGGCGGTGCGCAGAACTTGACGCTCGTCGATGCGTGCACGACGCGGCTGCGTTTGTCGGTCGTCGACGCCGAGAAGATTTCCGAGCCCGCGTTGAAAGCGGCCGGTGCGCGTGGCGTGCTCAAGCGCGATGCGCGTAACGTGCAAGTGGTCATCGGGCCCGAGGCCGACATGATCGCCGACGAAATGCGTGCGGTGATCGCCGGTGGCGCCGGCGCGGCGCAGGCACCCGCGGCCGCGGCCGCGAAAGTGGCCGACGGCGCGGCCGGCCCGCTCGACCCGGACCCGATGCGCTGGCTCGCGGTGTTCGGCGGCGCGACGAATGTCGCCGCGCTCGACGCGGTGGCGGCTACCCGGCTGCGCGTGGTCGTGCGCGATCCCGCGGCCGTCGATCGTCAGCGTCTAGCCGCGCTCGATGTCGCATGGGTTTCGGCGGACACGTTCCATATCGTCTGCGGTCCTGCCGCGCAACGGTACGCACAGCAACTCGCGACGCGCTTGCCGGCGTCCGGCGGCCCCACGCCGCAGCCGGTTTGAGGGTCGGCCGGCGCTTCGTTCGCGGGGCGCCGGCTCCGGCAACACAGCGATAAGAAACGGCGCCTCGGCGCCGTTTCGTCATTGCGAGAAGCGCGGGCCGGTCGACATCGAGCCTATCTCGAGCGCTCGGCGCGCACGGCGGCTTTCTCCGTTCTCGATTCGAGCCACATGGCGTTGATGATGCCGAAGCCCAGGGCCACGCCGATGCCGAGTATCCAACTGAAGTACCACATGATTTGTCCTCCTAAATAACCGATTCGGCCCGCACTCAATACATCGAATGCCGGTTTTGTTCGAGCGCCGTATGCGTGACCTTGCCGCGCATGACGCGATAGACCCATGCGGTATAGGCCAGCACGATCGGCAAGAAAACGATCACGGCCACGAGCATGATCTGCAGCGTCATCCGGCTCGAGGTCGAATCCCAGAGCGTCAAGCTGCTCTTCGGGTCGAGCGAGGAGGGCATGATGAACGGGAACATCGAGAAGCCCGCGGTGAGAATGACGCCGGCGATCATGAGGCCCGTCGCCATGAACGCCGTTTTTTCGAAGCGCGAACGCGCCAGCGCGAAGGCGACGAGCCCACCGGCGAAGGCGAGGGCGGGCGCGCTCGTCATCCACGGAAAGCGGCCATAGTTCGCGAGCCACAGCCCGGTCCCTCGCTCGACGCTCTTGAGCAGCGGATTGGCAACCGCGTCGAGCGGCGGTGCGGCGTCGATCCGATAGCCCGTAATCGAAGTCGCGATCAACGCGCCGGCGAGCGCGAACGTCAGCAGAGTCACGCAACTCGAGGCGCGCAGCGCGAGCGCGGCGCGCGCCGCGATGGGGCCGTCGGTTTTCATTTTGACGAAGGCGGCGCCGTGCGCGATCAGCATCGACAAGCTCACGAATCCGGTCAGCAGCGCGAACGGATTGAGCAGCGCGAAGAACGAGCCGTGATAGGTCGCCCGCATTTCGTTGTCGAACGCGAACGGTGCGCCTTGCAGCAAGTTGCCGAACGCGACGCCGAACACGAGCGCCGGCACGAAGCCGCCCGCGAACAGGGCCCAATCCCACGCCGAGCGCCAGCGCGGGTCGGCGCGCTTGCTGCGGTAGTCGAAGCCGACCGGCCGGAAAAACAGCGCGAACAGCACGAGCAGCATCGCGAAGTAAAAGCCCGAGAACGAAGCGGCGTACACGAGCGGCCAACTCGCGAACATCGCGCCGCCGGCCGTGATGAGCCACACCTGATTGCCCTCCCAGGTGGCGCCGACGGTATTGACGACGATACGCCGTTCATCGTCGGTCTTGCCGACGAACGGCAGCACGATGGCCGTGCCCATGTCGAAGCCGTCGGTCAGCGCAAAGCCGATCAGCAGCGTGCCGATGAGCGCCCACCAAATCACTTTGAGCGTTGCGTAGTCCATGATGGTCCTTTGATCGATGACGTGGATGCAAGCGCGTCCGTTAGGCGGGTGTGTCGCTCGCGACCGGTGCGGCGCGGCGAGTCTCCGACTCGTAGCGACCCGTATGCAGCGAGGCGGGACCCAGGCGCGCGTACTTGAACATCAGCGTGATCTCGATGACGAACAGCGCCGTGTAAAAGAGCGCGAAGCCCGCGAGGCTCAACCAGACATCGGTCGGCGAGAGGCTCGATACCGATAGATTCGTCGGCAAGATGCCGGCGATCGTCCAAGGCTGGCGGCCCACTTCAGCGACGACCCAGCCGAATTCGGCCGCGAGCCAAGGCAGCGGAATCGCCCATACGGCCCAACGCAGGAACCAGCGCCGGCGCTCGTCGAGCACGCCTCGACGCGCGCACAGCCAGAATGCGTAAGCAAACGTCGCGAGAAACAAGATGCCGAGGCCGACCATCAACCGGAACGAGAAGAAGATCGGCGAGACGGGCGGGATCGTGCTTTGCGCGGCGTCGTGGATTTGCTGCGGGGTTGCGTCGGTGACACGCGGCGTCATCGGTTTGAGCAGCAGGCCGTAGCCGAGATCGGCCTTGTGCGCATCGAAGGCCGAGCGCGCGTCGGCCGACGTATCGCCTTGCCTGAGCCGCTGTAGCGCGGCATACGCGAGCATGCCGTTCTTGACGCGAGCCTCGGCGGAGGCGGCTAGATCCTTCAAGCCGACGACGGGCTCGTCGATCGAACGCGTCGCGATGAGGCCGAGCGCGTACGGCACGCGCAAAGCGTAATCGGTGCGTTGGGCGGCTTGATTAGGAATCCCGAATATCGTGAATGCCGCGGGCGGGGTTGCCGTCTCCCATTCCGCCTCGATCGCGGCGAGCTTGACCTTCTGAACTTCGCCCGTGTTGTAGCCCGACTCGTCCCCGAGCACGATGACGCACAGGGTCGACGCGAGCCCGAAGCCGGCGGCGATCGTAAACGAGCGCAGCGCGAACTCGACATCGCGGCGCTTGATCAGGTACCACGACGAGATGCCGAGCACGAACATGGCCGCGGTCACGTAACCGGCCGATACCGTATGAACGAACTTGACCTGGGCGATCGGATTGAAGATGACGGCGAATAGGCTCGTCAGCTCCATGCGCATCGTTTCGTAGTTGAACGCGGCGCCGACCGGATTGTTCATCCAACCGTTGGCGACGAGAATCCACAACGCGGAGAGATTGGAGCCGAGCGCGACGAGAAACGTCACGCCCAAATGTTGCACTTTGGAGAGCCGGTTCCAGCCGAAGAAGAATAGGCCGACGAACGTCGACTCCAAAAAGAACGCCATCAATCCTTCGACGGCGAGCGGCACGCCGAAGATATCTCCGACGTAATGCGAGTAGTAGGCCCAATTGGTGCCGAATTGGAATTCGAGGGTAATGCCCGTCGTCACACCCATCGCGAAATTGATACCGAACAGCTTGCCCCAAAATTGGGTCATGTCTTTATAGACGGGCTTATCGGTCATCACATAGACGGCTTCCATGATGACCAGCAGCCAAGAAAGCCCCAATGTCAGCGGGACGAACAAGAAGTGATAAAGGGCGGTGACTCCGAACTGGAGGCGGGATAGATCGACAACTTCACTACTGAGCATGGCCGACTCCTTGTGGCTAGCGAGAGGCGGGAGAGGAAAGCAAGGCGCGGGCGACTTCGGCTGGGGGCATCGACATATCGGCCGCGCGAGGATGATTGAAGAACGCGTACTTGAGCGCGATCAGCAGCAAAACTTTGAGCGTCAGCACGAGCGCGATATCGCGGGCGAACGTGGGTCTTCGCCGGAAACGCGCGAACGATGCCGCAAGCGCCGTTCGCAAGGCATCGGATTTGTCGCCTGTATCGATAGCGGCTGCGTCGCGCGTGGATCGCATGGTCTCGTATCCCGTATTCGCCGAATTCGAGCCGCCGGTGGTGCCTCTCGTCGATGAGAAGCAGCGGCGGCACGAAGTGTTATGCGTTCGGAATGATCGTAGAGCCGGACCTGCCCGCCGATATTGACCTGCGACAAGGGTGCGTCGCTTGAACGCAACTCGATGCGGCGCTCAATTCACGCTGTCGGGCGCGCCGAGTGGTGTACGCGCGGGCAAAAAAAATCCCGCCGCGAAAGGGCCGCGGCGGGATCGATCGATGTGACGCGCGATGCGCCGGGAAATGGCGCGCCGCCTACGTCCGTATCGTTTAGGCGTACTCGGCGAGTGCCGTGCGCATCTTCTTCATGGCGCTCGCTTCGATCTGACGAATGCGCTCGGCCGACACGCCGAATTCGTCGGCCAACTCGTGCAGCGTCGAGCCGCCCGAGCCGTCGTCCGCGACATTCAGCCACCGCGCCTCGATGATGCGCCGGCTACGCGCATCGAGCGAGTCGAGCGCTTGTGCGATGCCGTCCGTTTGCAAGCGGTCGTTTTGGCGAGCGGAGAGCACGGCCGTGGGTTCGCTGTGCGAATCGGCCAGATAGGCGATCGGCGCGAACGATTCCTCGCCGTCCTCGACCTGCCCTTCCAGCGCGATGTCGCCGCCCGAGAGCCGCGTTTCCATCTCCGAGACTTCCTCGCGCTTGACGTTCAACTCCTTCGCCAGACCGTCGATTTCGTCGGGCGTGAACGCCTGCAGACCTTGCTTGTGGCTGCGCAGGTTGAAGAACAGCTTGCGCTGCGCCTTCGTCGTGGCGACCTTGACCATGCGCCAGTTGCGCAGGATGTATTCGTGAATCTCCGCCTTGATCCAATGGATCGCGTACGAGACCAGGCGCACGTTTTGCTCTGGATCGAAGCGCTTCACGGCCTTCATCAGACCTATATTGCCTTCTTGGATCAGGTCGGCGTGCGGCAGGCCGTAGCCCAGGTAGTTGCGGGCGATCGAGACGACCAGACGCAGGTGCGACAGCACGAGCCGGCGAGCCGATTCAAGGCTGGCCTGCTGACGGTAATCGGTGGCGAGTTCGCGTTCTTCCTCGGCGCTCAGCATCGGGATGCGGTTCACCGCCTGGATGTAGGCGTCGATGTTGCCGAGCTGCCCGGGCAGCATCGACGGCGCGAGCGTCAGCGCACCTGCCGAAGCGGCCTTAGCGGACGCCGGGCGCACAATATTCGGAAGGGTCATAGCGTTGCTCACGAAAGAAACTCCTTGTGAAACAGGTAACTGCTCAGTCACGAAGACAAACTCCACGGAGGATATTAGCACTCCCTTTCCTGGAGTGCTAAGCATTCGAGTCCGCTCGCGCGGCGAAGTTCCCTGGCTCCTATCGAAATTAAAAAGCGATAGAGATATTTTACGCCGTTTCCGGTCCCGCTGCTCGCGGCCCGCAGCGAGCGTGCCTCGGCGGCACCGCGGGCGGCGAACACTTTGTTGCGTGAAATGACATCGTCACGAGTGCTTGTCGCCAAGTAAGATCATTCGACCCCCTGCGATGCACAGGGCACGGTGGACCTATCTCCCGTACGTTGGAGTATCGAGATGAAAAAGAAGAACGAATTGATTCGCATCAAACGCAAGGCATGGGCGGTATTCGCCACACTCGTCGCCGGGACGGCGGCGCACGCGCAAGCCGCGGTCGCGCCGGCCTCGGCGCAAGGATTCGGCGTTCAGGCCGGCATCGGCATCGCTCAAGAGCACAAGGTGAGGGAAGCCGACCTCGGCTTCGTTTGGGACCCGGGGCTCACGTGGTGGGAGACGGGCGGTTGGCATTTCGGCCTGACGGGCGAGGCGCATCTGAGCTATTGGCATACGAACGAGGGTGCCTTCCACCACGACATCTACGCGCTCGGCCTTCAGCCGATGGTTCGTTTCATCAAAGACCAAGGGGCGATTCGTCCGTATATCGAGGCAGGCGTCGGCTTGCGCTTGCTGTCGCATGCGACGATCACCGACCAATACTCGATGGGAACCGCATTCCAATTCACGGAGATCGTGGGCGTCGGCGCACAGTTTGGCGCGCACCAGCAGTACCAGGCCGGCTGCCGCTTCCAGCACATCTCCAATGCCGGTATGAAAGAGCCGAATCCTGGTATAAATTTCACCCAGCTATACCTGCAGTACAACTTCTGACGCCGGCGCATTCACGCCGGGTGCAAGGGGGCGGTGCAATGGCTGCGAAGGTGATCGAGGCGATTCGGGCGCTCGAGCGGGATCGGTTTCGCGCGATGGTGGACGGCGACGTCCCCGTGCTCGACAAATTGCTGTCCGACAGCGTGAGCTACGTGCACACCAACGGCAAGCGCGAGACGAAACGGCAGTTCATCGAGGCCATCTCGGGCGGCCATCGCCGTTACCGGCAGATCGAGCTGCAATCGCAAGAGGTGCTGCCGCTCGGCAGCGATACCTGTGTCGTCACGGGGCGCGCGCTGGTGGAGATCGAGGCGAACAACGGAGCGTTGCTGTTTCCGATCGCCTATACCGCCATCCAGGCGCAGGAAGGCGGGCACTGGCGTCTCGTCGCTTGGCAAGCGACGCGCTGCGCACTCGAGTAGAGCCGCGCCGCGCGCCGCCCGTTTCGCCCGCTCGTGGCGGGTGAAACGCCAATTGCCGCGCGAGCGTTCAAGCGGCGGCGGCTTCGTCCGAGCGTTCTCGATCCCACGCATGCCGATTCAAAGCGCAAACGAGCGCGTCGGCCGCCGCGATAGCCGGGTTCACGTGCACGCCGGCCCCGTAGCGCACCGCTTGGGCACCGGTTTGCCGGCCGTCTTCGAGCGAGCAGGCGACGAAAGCCGCCGTGCGCCCGTCGCTCGTCGGCACGGTCTCGAACTCGCCGATGCGCACGCGCTCGCGCGAGGCGCTGGACAGGGCGTCCGCAACGGCCCGCACCCAGGCTTGCGCGCTGTCGTATGCGGCTGCCGCGTCGATGCGGGCCACCTCCCGGTGGCGCCATCGAATCGACGCATCGATGCGTTCGGCCGGTCCGCCCACATCGAAATATTCTCGTGAGAAAAGGGCGCAGAGCGCGTCGCCCGTGACTTCGGCGCCCGAATCGTCGGCGATGCGTTGCACGGCGTGGCTGAACTCGATTTGTACGCGCCGCGGCGGCGCGAAGCCGAGCCCGCGCTCGAGCAAGAACGTGGCGCCGCCCTTGCCGGATTGGCTGTTGACGCGGATCACCGCTTCATAGCCGCGTCCGACGTCGGCCGGATCGATCGGCAGATAAGGCACTTCCCAAAGCCCATCGCTCTTTTGCTGCGCGAGGCCCTTGCGGATCGCGTCTTGATGCGAGCCGGAGAAGGCGGTGAAGACGAGTTCGCCCGCATACGGATGGCGCGGGTGGACCGCGATCGCGTTGCAGCGCTCGACGACGCGGCGCACGCGATCGATATTGGAAAAGTCGAGCCCCGGATCGATGCCCTGCGTGTACAGGTTGAGCGCGAGCGTCACGAGATCGACGTTACCGGTACGTTCGCCGTTGCCGAAAAGGCAACCCTCGATCCGATCGGCCCCGGCCAGCAGCGCGAGTTCGGCCGCGGCCACCGCGGTGCCGCGGTCGTTGTGCGGGTGCACGGACAGGACGATGCTGTCGCGGTAGGCGAGGTTGCGATCCATCCACTCGATCTGATCGGCGAAGACGTTCGGCGTCGCGGCTTCGACCGTGGCCGGCAGGTTGACGATCATCTTGTGCTCGGGCGTGGGCCGCCACACCGCGCTGACCGCATCGCATACTTCGCGCGCGAACGCGAGCTCGGTCATGCTGAACGTTTCCGGCGAGTACTCGTAGGTCCAGTGCGTGCCGGGCCGCCGCTGCGTGTGCTCCTTGATCAGCCGCGCGCCATCGACCGCCAGCGCTTTGACGTCGTCCTTCGATGCGTTGAACACGATGCGCCGGAACGAGGGCGCGATCGCGTTGTATTGGTGGACGATCGCGCGCGGCGCGCCTTCGAGTGCTTCGAACGTGCGAGCGATCAAATCGGCGCGCGATTGCACGAGCACCTCGATCGTCACGTCGCCGGGGATGCGCTTTTCGTCGATGAGCTTGCGCACGAAATCGAAGTCGGTTTGCGAAGCCGACGGAAAGCCCACTTCGATTTCCTTGAATCCGATCGCGACGAGCATCTCGAAGAACTCGAGCTTCTGCTCGATGTTCATGGGCTCGATCAAGGCTTGGTTGCCGTCGCGCAGATCGGTGCTCATCCAAATCGGGGCGCGGTCGATCGTCCGGTTGGGCCATTTGCGGCCGGCCAACTGCACGGGCGGGAAGGGACGGTACTTTGCGGCGGGGGTGCGAAGCATGACGGACCTCGGTTCGTCGGGTCGTCTGCGAAACGCGGCGGATCGAGCGGCTGGCCGATTCGCGCTGGGACGCAATGCTGCCACGTCGGCGATTTCGCGATCCGTCCGAGCGGTACTCGGCCGAATGCTGACGACTACGGGTTGTAGAAGGAACTGCGGCTTGGGGGTGAAACGAAAACGGCTTGGGGTACTGCTGGAGGACCGCGCAAATGACAGCGCGGCGCTACGCCTGGCTTACGCTAGTCGTAGCGATAGGGGCCGCGCTAGGCGGCCGGAGGTAATTCGGAGGGGGTTCAGGTTCGAACGCATAAAGCGCACTCTATGACAGCGCGTCACGCGCTGTCAACAGGCCGCGTGTCACCGCGTCCGCACGATGCGTACGATTTCTTGGACTTGCCGCGCGAGTGTCGGAGGCACCGGCGCCTTGCCGTCCAAGACCGAGCGTATCCAGTCCGCGGTCGTTTGCGCGTCGCGCGCGGCCGGCAGATCGGGGCTGGCTTCGTCGGGCGAGGACCGTTCGGGCGAGACGAGCGTTTGCGCGACGCCGTCGTGAAGCCAATCGATCTGCACTTGCCTGCGGGTGTCGGCCACGGCCTCGCCCTCGGTACCGCGCGCGAGCAGCGCGCCGCCGGCGGCCGCCTCGGGGTGGCCGAGAAAGAGTTCGGCCAGCGCGTCGCGATAGGAAGGGTGCGTGTAGTTGACGAGCCGCAAGCCCGCCGGCGCGAACGGCTGCAAGATCTTGACGAGCGTATGGGTGGAGTTGCGCACGCCCAGCACGCGCCGCAGCGCGAGCAAGCGCGCGAGCTTGGGCGCCAGCACTTCGACGGGCGCGAAAGCGACGTGGCGCTCGCCGAGCGAAGCCTCGATCTGACCATGCGAGGCCGAGGAGGCGATGCCCAGGCAGGTGAAGATTTCGGCGCTCGTCACGCGGCCCGGGTCCTCGGTTACCCCGTGCACGAGCGTGGGCACCCCCTCGCGGGCCAGCAGCAACGCGAGCAGCGGCACGAGGTTCGGTTGCTTGCGCGCACCGTTGTAGCTCGGAATCGATACGGCCCCCGGCACGCGCAGCGGCTCGATCGAGGCTTGCGCCGCGGCCAGCATCGCGGCCAGTTCCTCGGCCGTCTCGCCTTTCAAGCGGTAGGCCAACAAGACGGCGCCAAGCTCCACGTCGGATACGCGGGCGTCGAGCATCGCGCTGTACAGCGCGTAGGTGTCGTCGGGCGAAAGGGGGCGGGCCCCGTGCGGGCCGCGCCCGATTTCCTTGATGAAGCGGGCGCACGGGAAACGTTCTGCGGTGGATGCGGTCATGAGGCGCGAGCTAGAGCGGCAAAGCACTCGTGTAATGGTGACGGTAAGGCGAGTATCGCATTCCTTCGCGATCTGGCAAGCCGCCCGTGCCGGGCGTTCGACACGTGCTCGCGCTAAACTCGACGTTTCCGCCAAGGCCGCGCGCAGCGGTTCGCGGCGCTCATTGAATCATGGAGAAAGCGCGATGGAGTTCGTCTTTGCCCCGCCCCCGGTCGTCGCCGTGCCGATCGCCGAAACCGTCGATGCCGCCAGCGCGAGCGAGTGCTTCCCGGTGCGCCGCATTTACTGCGTCGGCCGCAACTACGCGGCGCATGCGCGGGAGATGGGCCACGACCCCGACCGCGAGCCGCCGTTCTTTTTCTCGAAGCCCGCCGATGCCGTGGTCTACGTCGCGCCGGGAGCAACGGACGAGTTTCCGTATCCGCCGCGCACGAGCGACGTTCACCACGAAATCGAGTTGGTCGTCGCGATCGGCCGCGCGGGACGCGACATTGCCGTCGAACACGCGCTGGAGCATGTGTACGGCTACGCGGTCGGTCTCGATATGACGCGGCGCGACCTGCAAGCCGAAGCCAAGAAAATGGGCCGTCCCTGGGACGTCGCCAAGGGCTTCGATCACTCGGCGCCGCTCGGTCCGATTCACCCGGTGTCACGCGTCGGGCACATCGAGCGCGGCGCGATTTGGCTCGAGGTGGGCGGCGTCGAGCGGCAACGCTCGGATGTCTCGGCGCTCACTTGGTCGAGCGCCGAGACCATCGCCTATTTGTCGACGCTGTTTACGCTGCAGCCGGGCGACTTGATATTCACGGGAACGCCGGAGGGCGTAGCGGCGGTCCAGCGCGGCGACGTGATGACGGGCGGCGTGGACGGGCTCGGCCAATTGAAGGTGCGCGTGGTTTGACGCCGAGACAAGAGAGGAGACGCTTCGATGAAGCTATATAGCTATTTCCGCAGTTCGGCGGCCTATCGCGTGCGCATCGCGCTCAATTTGAAGGGGCTCGCCTACGACTATGCGGCCGTGCACTTGTTGCGCGGCGGGGGCGAGCAGTTGATGCCCGAGTATCGGCGCATCAATCCCGACGGCATCGTGCCCGCGCTCGTCGATGACGGCCTGGTGCTGCAGCAGTCGCTCGCCATCATCGAGTATTTGGAGGAGACGCATCCCAATCCCCCGCTGTTGCCGAGCACGCCGGGCGATCGCGCGTACGTGCGATCGATCGCGCTGCAAATCGCCTGCGAGATTCATCCGCTGAACAACCTGCGCGTGCTCAAGTATCTGAAGCACAGCCTGAACGTGACGGACGAGGCGAAGGACGCCTGGTACCGGCACTGGGTCACCAATGGCTTCGACGCCCTCGAGCCGAGGCTTGCCGGCGATCCGCGCACCGGTCAGTTCGTTTATGGCGACACGCCGACGATGGCCGATCTCGCGCTCGTGCCGCAGGTGTTCAACGCACTGCGTTTCAACGTCGATATGGCGGCGTATCCGACGATTCAACGCATTTATGACGAAGCGCTGCGGCACGACGCGTTCGTGCGCGCATCGCCCGAAAAACAGCCGGACGCTGAGTAATGGAAACAGGGAAACAGGGAAACAAGCGAGACGGGCGCGCGTTGCCGGTGCGACGCGCGCGCCTTTTGGCGGGGCGGTTTAGCCGAGCAGCGCGTCGGCGAATTCTTCCGCATTGAACGGCTGCAAGTCTTCGACCTTTTCGCCGACGCCGATGAAGTACACCGGCACCGGGCGCTGGCGCGCGATCGCCGCCAAAATGCCGCCCTTGGCCGTGCCGTCGAGCTTCGTGACGATCAGGCCCGTCAGAGTCAGCGCGTCGTCGAAGGCTTTGACCTGCGCGAGCGCGTTTTGACCGGTGTTGGCGTCGATCACGAGCAGCACTTCGTGCGGCGAGCCTTCTTGCGCCTTGCCGATCACGCGTTTGACCTTGCGCAGTTCCTCCATCAGATGAAGCTGCGTCGGCAGACGTCCGGCCGTGTCGGCCATGACGACGTCGATCTTGCGCGCGCGCGCCGCACTGACGGCGTCGAAGATGACCGCGGCGGGATCGCCGCTTTCCTGCGAGACGACCGTCACGTTGTTGCGTTCGCCCCAGATCGTCAACTGCTCGCGCGCGGCGGCGCGGAACGTGTCGCCGGCGGCCAGCAAGACCGATTGATCGAACCGCTGCAAATGCTTGGCGAGCTTGCCGATGCTCGTGGTTTTACCGGCGCCGTTCACGCCCGCGATCATCATCACGAGCGGTTGCGCGCGCCCGAGCATGAGCGACTTTTCGAGCGGCTTGAGCAGATCGACGAGCAGCGCGCGCAGCGCGGCCTTCACTTGTTGCGGATCGGTCAGGCGCTCGGTGCGGACCTTTTCGCGCAAGGCGCCGAGTAGGAATTCGGTGGCCTCGACGCCCGCGTCGGACATCAAAAGCGCGGTTTCTAGCTCTTCATAGAGTTCATCGTCGATCTTCGTGCGTACGAAGATGCCCGTCAGGCCGGCGCTCGTTTTCGACAAACCCGAGCGCAGCCGGGTGAGCCACGATTGTTTCTGGCCCGGTTCCGGCGCGGGAGGGGGGACGACTTCCTCGATTTCGATGTCATCCGCTTGCTGCGCCAGGCCGAGCGGCTCGACAGCGGCCGACGGTACGGCTTCGGTGCGTGCAATGGCGCTCGGTTGTACCGCGGCAGGCTGCGGCGCCGGTGCGGCGGCGGGCGCGCTGCCCGGGACCGGAGCGATGGCCGGAGCGGAGGCAGGCACCGAAACCGGTGATGAAACGGGGGCCGGTTGCGCGGCTGCGGCTTCGCTTGCCGCCGGCGAGGGGCTTTGCGCCGCCGGCGTGTCCTGCGGCGGGGTTTCGGACGATTTCCCGCCCTTGAATCGTTTGAAGAAGCTGAACATGATCTGCCGTGATGGAGGCCGCGGCGCAAAGCCCGCGGCGGCAATGAATGGCGCGTGGCCGCGCATGCGCCGCGGTGGACCGGCAATGCGGCAATGCCCTCGATAAGCGCGTCATTTTAGCAGGCGCGCCGTCCAAGGCGTGCGCTCGGACGCTTCTCGCGGGCCTCGCCCCCGGCTGTGGTAACGTTGGCGGCTGCACCCGCGCGTTTTTTCGCGCGCCCCATCGCCTTCGACCCTTAGTTGCCCGCATGCCCCGTTCCCCGTCTGCCTCCCGCGCCTCCGGCGCCGCATCCGTTCGCGGCAAGCCCAATACCGTCCGCATCATCGGCGGCGACTGGAAGCGCACGCCGCTGCAAGTGCTCGACCTCGAGGGGCTGCGCCCGACGCCCGACCGCGTACGCGAAACGCTGTTCAATTGGCTGGGGCAGCGGCTCGACGGCTTGCGTTGCCTCGATTTGTTCGCGGGTACCGGCGCGCTCGGTTTCGAGGCGGCATCGCGCGGCGCCGCGCGCGTGCTCATGGTCGAGCGCAACGCGAAAGCGGCCCGCCAACTACGCGAAATCGGGGCGCGCTTGTCCGCGCAAGCCGTGGAAGTGGTGGAGGCCGACGCCATGCGGCTCGCCCCGGGCCTGCCGCCGCGCTCGTTCGACGTCGTTTTTCTCGATCCGCCGTTCGGCGAGCCGGGCATGCTGGCGCGCGCGCTGCAGTCATGTGTGCCGCTCGTCGCCGAGGGCGGCTATCTATATGTGGAATCGGGGGAGGCGCTCGACCTGGCCGAATCCGAGTCGCTCGCCGGGTGGCGCATCGCGCGACAGGGCAAGGCGGGCGCCGTACACTACCATTTGCTGCAGCGCGAAAATGATGAATAATGCGCGTTTTCGGCAGGAATAGAGACGTCGGCCACGGTAAGCCGCGTCAAGGCCGGGCGGCGTAGCATGCCCGCGTCTCAAACGAAGATGATGACAGGAGATGGTCGATGGTAGTCGCCGTGTACCCGGGTACGTTCGATCCGCTTACGCGCGGTCATGAAGACCTCGTTCGGCGTGCGTCGAGCATTTTCGATACGCTCGTCGTCGGCGTCGCCGATAGCCGCAACAAGAAGCCGTTCTTCACGCTGCAGGAGCGCCTCGACATCGCGCAAGAGGTCTTGGGCCATTATCCGAATGTCCAGATCATGAGCTTCAAGGGTTTGCTCAAAGACTTCGTGCGGGCCAACAACGCGCGCGTCATCGTTCGCGGGCTGCGCGCCGTGTCCGATTTCGAGTACGAGTTTCAGATGGCGGGGATGAACCGCTACCTGTTGCCCGACGTCGAGACGATGTTCATGACGCCGTCGGATCAATATCAATTCATCTCCGGTACGATCGTGCGCGAGATCGCGCAGCTTGGCGGCGACGTCAGCAAGTTCGTCTTCCCTTCGGTCGAAAAATGGCTGACCGAGAAGGTGGCGGAAATGACGAAAGGGTCGTAGACGCTTGCGTCTGTGAACTTGGCGAATCGGTCTGGGTCGCCCGCTCGACGAACGAAGATCGAGGCAGTGAAATCGCCGCCATTGGCGAGCGCCTATTAGGGGTTATCGGCCATTTTTTCGTCCGCAATTGCGTCGTATAAGTACGGCGATCTATCCTAGCGCGAGCAAAAATGTAACCACAACGCCTACTCTCGCGCTAGCTATGCGTATCCAATTCGTCATCGGCAACTTGAGCGATTATCACGTCCCGCGATATCGGGCACTGTTGAAGTTGGCGTTAAGCCGCGGGTTCGATGTTTCGCTCATCGAACTCTACGACAGCAATAATTTTTACGAGTACCCGCAAAGCGCTCGAGTCGCATTCATGCAGGACGCGCCACCCGAAACGGTGACGGTCTTCAAGAACGCGCCCGGTGAACGTAAGCATTGGCTCCTCGTCGCCGCCAAGGTAGGCGCGATCGTCCGTGCGACGCGGCCCGACTTCGTCATCACGCTCGGCTATCACACGAGTTACTCGATCTATCTGTGCTTGCTACGGACGATCTTGCGCCGCTTCCGGCTCGTTTATATGTCCGACTCGAAGCACGACGACGGCAAGCGGCACCGCGTCAAGGAAGCTCTGAAACGGCTCCTCGTGTCTCGTTTCGATGGAGCGTTGGTCGCCGGCGAAAAGCACCGCCTTTACGCCCAATCGCTCGGCATTCCGATGCAGCGATCACGAGTCGGCTTCGATGTCATCGATGTCGCCTACTTTCGTGAAACCGCGGAGCGGGTTCGCGCCAATGCATCCGGCTCGCGAGAGCGCTTCGACTTGCCGTCGCGATACGTGCTGTGCGTCAGTCGTTTCGTCGAGCGCAAGAACGTCCCGGTCGTGATCGATGCATTCGCGAAATCGGGGCTCGGCGAACAAGGTGTCGGCCTGGTAATCGTCGGGCGAGGTCCACAGGAGCAAGCGATTCGCGCCCAGATCGAACGGCTCGGTTTATCCGAGCAAGTGCGGATCGTTACCGAAGTCCTCAATCGCGATATGCCGGCTTTTTACGCATTGTCCGATTTCGTTGTATTGGCCAGCGAATTCGATCAGTGGGGGCTCTGTGTCAACGAGGCGATGGCTTCCGGGCGGCCCGCGATCGTGTCTGAAACCTGCGGCTGTGCGAACGAGTTGGTTCACGACGGCGTCAACGGATTCGTGGTGCGCCCTGGTGACGTCGATCAACTCGCGGACAAGATGCGGCGACTCGGTACCGACCGAACGCTGCGCGAACGGTTTGCCACTCAAGCCGAGAAGACGATCAGCCGCTGGACGCCCGAACTCTTCGCCGAGAACCTGCTGGCGCTGGCGGGGGCCGTTGGCGCTCGTTGACTCAGCGCGAGCGAACGGTCGCTAGCCGCCGGCGAGCAGCCGAGAAAAAGACACCCGTCAGGGGTGGATCGTTTGGCAGTTGCGGCTCCTGCCGCGACCGATTCCAAGTATGAGCTTAGGCGTATTCGGCCATTTTTAAAGCTGTTGTTGCATCGCATTTTGCAGCGCGGCATATTTCTGTCAACCGGAATGCCGGTCGAGCCAAAAGCGTATGTATGCCCGATAGAAATCGGCGTTGCTTCGGCACTATCGGTAATTCATGCGTATCCGAATTCGTTATCGGCAATATGAGCGGCTATCACGTCCCTCGCGGTCCTGTGCCGCAGCGGCATGCGGCCAGCCGGGGGAAAGATAGAGTTCGTTAAAACCGGCCATTGTGTTTCTCTGTGTGCTCAGGATGCTCATGCACCGCTTCAAAGTAATTTATATATCGGATTCCCAAGCCGGCGACGCGGTGTTTGCCGCGCATATGCCGGCAATGGCCGATGATATTCGGATATCGAAATGAAACCGCGCGCCCTTGTCATTGAGCCGGACTTTTCGGGCCATCGCTGGCGATATGTCCAATGGGCCGTGGAAGCGCTCATCGAGGCGGGATACGAGTGCGTCGTGGCCACCGACGCTTCGAACTGCAAGCATGCTCTGATCGAAGCTTATCAAGCGGGCCGCGCGGACGTCCACGTGCTTTGGCATCGCGAGGACCAACGGCGTCCTTCCATCGCGAACCGGCTATTGGGACTCGCCAAAGAGGACTTCTCCTTTTACGCCAGGTTTGCCTGGGTGTACCGCGAGGTGACCCGATCCGAACCGGTGGATATCGTCGTCGTTCCTTTCGGTGACTACATTCTCAACGCCGTCGCGTTTCTCGGCTCCCCGTTCGGTAAGTCGCCCTGGTTCTGCGTCGTGATGCGTCAGACGTTCCATCATCGCGAAATGGGCGTGAACGTCCCCGCTCGCCCCCTCGTCGATTACGCGAAGAAGCAGCTTTTTTCTTGGGCGTTGCGGCGGGGAAATCTGTCCGCGGTGTTGACGATCGATCCCACTCTTCCCGGCTGGCATGCGAATACGAGTCTAGCCAAGCATTCGCCGGCGGTTCTCTATCTCGCGGATCCGTTCCCCGAAGGGGGAACGGTTGGGCGCGACGAGGCGAGGGAGCGGCTCGGCATCGGCACTGAGCGCATGATTTTGGTCTATGGGGCGATCACGGACCGCAAAGGAGTCAAGGAACTGGTCAACGCCTGCATGACACGAGACATGCCGCTCGTCATCGTGATCGCAGGCAAGCAAAACGATGACATTCGCGCGTTTTTGAAGGCGCTTGGGAGTCGTTCGAAAGAGCGAGTCGTCGTATTCGACCATTTCATTTCATCCGAAATGGAAGCCGATCTCTTTTGCGCGTGCGACGCCGTTTGGGTGGGCTACAAGGGGCACTACGGTATGAGTGCCGTCCTCGTGCAGGCCTATCGATACGGTAAAGCCGTTCTGGCCTCGCCTTTCGGGCTCATCGGATGGTTCGCCAAACAGGATCGGCTCGGACCGGTGCTGGACGACTTGTCGATTCCGGCTATCAACGCCGCTATCGATGAAGTCTTCGCTCTCGATCGGGAATACGAACCGGCTCGAGAATCGGACGGCCGCAAGCTTCTCGCGGGCCATACGGTCAGTAACTTCAAGAAGACTGTGCGATCCGCATTGACGATCGCCGGGCCCGATGTCAAAACCATACCAACTCCTATATGATTTATGAGCTTGCGCATACTTCACGTGATGTTCACGGTGGATCGTAGCTACGGCGGCCCGATCGAAGTCGTCTTGCAGACAGCAAGAGAACATCGGCGCAGAGGCAACACCGTCGAGATCGTGTCGCTCGACGGCCCGCGCGATAGCTGTGTCGAGCAATGCGAACTGACCTGCCATGCGGTCGGACCCGGCATCGGTAAGTTCAGGTTTGCTCCCAAACTGGTCCCGTGGCTGCGAGCCAACAAAGCGAAATACGATCTCGTCATCGTCAACGGTATTTGGAATTACGCCTCGCTCGGCGTGTGGCGAGCGTTGCGCCGTTCGTCGACGCCGTACTATGTCTTCACACACGGCATGCTCGACCCTTGGTTCAAGGAGCGCTACCCGCTCAAGCACCTGAAGAAATGCCTCTATTGGCCGTGGGCGCAGTATCCGGTGCTGCGCGACGCCAACGCGGTTTTCTTCACGTCCGAAGAAGAGCGGATCTTGGCGCATCGGTCTTTCTGGCCGTATCGCTGCAATGAGCATGTCGTCAACTACGGCACGACGGGTGCATTGGGCGATTTGCAGACGCAGCGAGAGATTTTCCTCGAGCGCTTCCCTCATCTGCGGGGAAAACGCAGCTTGTTGTTTCTCGGGCGCATCCACGAAAAGAAGGGTATCGACCTGACGCTTAGGGCCCTTGCCGAGTGCCTGCAAAATGCCCCGCAAGAGGAGGTCGCCGATGTCCACCTGATCATCGCCGGCCCGGACGACGGCGAATACGCGAAGACGACGAGAGCGCTGTGCGACGAGTTGCATCTGACAGAGCGCACGACGTGGACGGGCATGTTGGGTGGCGACCTCAAATGGGGCGCGTTTCTCGTATCGGACGCGTTCGTGCTCCACTCGCATCAGGAAAACTTCGGCGTATCGGTGGCGGAGGCGTTATCGGCAAGCCTACCGACGCTGATTACCGACAAGGTCAATATCTGGCGCGAAATCGACGAGTGGCGTGCCGGCTTCGTCGACAAGGACGACCTCGGCGGCGCCGTGCGTTTGCTGCGCCGCTGGCTCGAAACTTCGGCGGACGAGTGGGCCGATATGCGTGCTCGTGCGAGAGAGTGCTTCGTTTCTCGCTTTCATATCACCCGATCCACGCAATCGTTGCTCGACGCGCTCGCGATGTACCGAGGGAGGCGACTATGACTACGGCCCGCCAGCGAGGGGCGATGGGAAGGCAGGCGAGCGGCGAGACGTCCGACGCCGGCGCCTCGAAAGAGAAATGGTTGGACCGGCTCGAATCGACGATCAGTTTCGGGCTCGTCTTGAATCTATTTCTGATGCGCCCGGCTGCGCTTGGCCAGAGCTTCACTTGGCTTGCGATGGTAGCGTCGGTGACGCTCGTGGGCGCGTACATTCTGTCGAGTTGGAAAAGACGCGCTCCTACGCAACCGGGGTTGCGCTTCGAGATGGCGATCCTCTTTTTTTTGGTGCTGGCGTATTGGCTGTACGAAGGCCCGGTCTCGCTGATGTTCAATCGATCGAATTTGGGGTTCGCGGCGAAGGAACTTCTCACCACGATCGCCATTCTCGTGCCGTATGGGATCTTCCTACTTAGCACCCGCACCAATCAGATCTTTTTCCGGCAATTTTGTACCGTCGTTTCGCTGCTCGGGTTCTCGACCCTCGTGACGACTCTCTTGACCCTATTGCTGGGTAGTCGAGATCCGTTGTTTCTCTTCACGTTGAACGTGAAGGGCTATTCGGCGGACACGATCGATCAGACCGCGGCGGTAGGGGCCGTGTACTTCCCGCTTTCCATGCTGTACACCGATTTTGTCGCCGGAGCGGTGACGCTCGACCGCTATTGCGGATTCTTTCGAGAGGCGGGGATCTACCAGGCCATCGCCTGTTTTTGCCTGATATACGAATTCTTCACGAGACGTTCCAAGCTCGTGATGCTCGGCCTTATCGCCGGTTCTATCTTGACGTTTTCCTCCCTGGGGATCGTACTTCTTGCCTCGGCACTAGGGCTGATCTTTATACTCGCATCGCGGCGCTTTCTCGCATTGAGGGTGATGGCGACGGTGATCGCTTTGGGCTCCGTGTACCCCATGGCGATGTACACGCCGTATATCGGCTTGAAGGACAAATCCGCCACGCACGGAAGCTCGCTTTCCGATCGGTCGCAGGCGATTTCGACAGGGCTCGAACGGGCCGGAGAGAACCCGTTCGGATACGGGGTGTACAGCAGTCAATCGTCCAATATCGGTATTTGCCTGCTTTCCAGTATTGGAGGGATCGGGATTTTCGGCTTTGCCTGCCAGGCCATGGCCTTATCGGGTTGGCGGCCGGGGACTCGCTCGAATTGGCGGAAGGTGGTGGCCTGTGCGCCCATTTTAGTGACCGCGCTCGTGTCGGAGCCGATCGCAGGCGAACCGGCCGCTTATATCTTCGTCATGGCGTATTTGCCGATCGTTCGCCGCGAGGCGCGTGCACTCACGCGGTATGACAAGCTCGCTTCCAGCGGCGGCATGAACGACCTCGGCATGGCTGTGCCGGCCGGTCGCGCCCTGGCTCGAACGCATGCCGCAGCCCGCAATTCCTAACGAGAAGATTCGATGACATCCGCCAACACCTTGAAAACCGGCGGCCAGATCGCGTCGTTGACCAGCGCTCGCTTCTTCGCGGCGTTGGCCGTGGCGTTGAGCCACTTCACGGCCTTGGGCTTTCTTCATCTGCCGGCCTTCTTCCTTAAATTCGTCGACGGTGGAAGATCGGCGGTCACGTTCTTCTTCGTACTCTCCGGCTTCGTCCTAGCTTATAACTACTACGAACCGGCGACTCGATTGAATACCTCGCGGTTCTATTTGGCCAGGTTCGCCAGAGTCTACCCCGTCCTGTTGCTATCGCTGTTGCTATCGGCGACCGTTACCGCGTACGTGGTCGCCGGACATCACGATAATTTGATGGCCCAGTGGTATGCGATAAAGGATCACAAGTGGCTGTCGTTGGGGGCAAGTCTCTTGGCGCAGCTCCTGCTGTTGACAGGGTGGTTCCCGCTTGCAGCGATCAATCAACCGTGGAATGGTCCTGCGTGGAGTATTTCTTGCGAGGCGTTCTTCTACGCCGTGTTCCCATCGCTGCTGATGCGCTTCGGTGCGACGTCCAATCGGCGGATGCTCATGACTTGCTTGGCCGCGTGGTGTTTACAGGGAGCGTGGATTTTGGCGGTCATTCGCTTTTTACCGGCCAACAGAGCGGGATTCGTCGTTTATCAGTTTCCCCTGACGCACTTTCCCGAATTCATGATGGGAGTCGGGGCGGCGCTCTACTACCTGAGAGCGAAAGCCATCGGCGAATCGTTGCACCGCCGTGGCATCGCGCTGATCGCCGGCGCGCTCATCGTGCTCGCATGTATCGCCGTGAGCGGCCTACCGATGCCCGCGTTCTTTTTCGAGGCCCCCGTCTTTACCGCGCTGATTCTGGGATTGGCTCAGCTCGAGCGCCCGGTGCTCGGGGTGCTCAATCGAAGGCCGCTCGTGCTCTTGGGTGAAGCGAGCTTTTCGCTTTATCTGATCCACGTTCCGCTCGCGCATTGGGCGCAAATCGCTGGGCTGCCGGGACGAAACGGATGGATCGCCCTGGTGTTTGCCATCGTGATGAGCATCGTCGTCTTCACGCGGTTCGAGCAGCCCATGCGCCGGCGAATCTTGCGAGGGATTCGCACGGTTCGACTCGAGCCGGCTGGCCGGGCCCGAGTCGCGACGGACGCCTAAGCACGCGCCGCCTCCCGGGCATCGATGTGGGAGGCGCGGCGCTTATCGCACTTATCGCGCCTATTACGCTTATTGGCCGGCGTATCCGACCGGGGCGGTGACCTGAGCCGACATGACCGAAGCGTTTTTCGACACGACGTAGATGGGCGATTCGGTCAGCGTGAGTTTCACGGTGCCGTTGACGTAGCCGACGGTGTAGGGGTTGCCCATCATGTCGAGCACGGTCACGGTACCGTTCGTTCCCGCGTTATCCACCTTGAGCGAGTAAGTCATGCTCGAGGTCGGACTATACGAGCCCGCGGGTGTCGGCCAGTTGGCGTTGTTGTGCGTCCACAAGGCGGTGATCACGGCGCCGCCGCCCAACTGCTGGAAGGCGTAGCCGTAGGCCGTTTGGGGCAGTCCGTTCAGGCGTCCGAGCGTTTGCGTGCCGTCGATGATGCGGGTCATCGCGGCGAATGCCATTGCTTCGGGCTTGGGGCTGACGGCCTTCGGGGTGTAGGAGCCTTGCGCATCGACGATATCGAAGAACGTGCCAAAACCGATTTCCTTCGGGAAATCCGCCCCGAAGAAGAAGTAGGTGACTTGAGCACCTTCGCCGAGGACGATCAGGTGAGCGCGGGTCGCCACCGCGGCCTGCGCGTACAGTTGATTGTCCGACGGGTAGTTCGGGCCGTATGCCGCGCCGGGGTCGTAGCCGATACTCAGTTCGGTCGACCATAGCGGCATATTAGGCTTGATCGCCTGCATCTGAGCGCGCAGTGCGCGCATCTGCCGGTCGAGCGCCTTGGCGGCTTTGGCGGGATCGCGATCGGTATCGTACTGCTCCGGCGGTTCGGACGACGATGGGTGGGGGCCGTAATAAGCGTGCGTTGCGACGCCGTCGATGTAATTTCCCAATCCGAGCGACGCGTGCCGTCGCAAGAATCCGCTCGTGCACCACGAACATTCGCCCGGGTCGGGGCTCGTGGTGCCCATCACCACCGCATTGGGGTCCGTCGAGTGCAAGCCCGTGTACACCGCCTTATATAACGCGACGAAGTTGGCCGACGAGTCCTTCCAATTCGGCTCCCACGTCACTTGATAGTAGTTGTTCCGCTGCGTGGGGAAGTAGGCCTGGCGAATCGCCTCTGTCTCGGCTCCCACTCGGGCCATGTACTGCCGGTAGTAGTCCAGATCCTTAGGGGCATAGGCATCGTCTTGGAAGGCGCCGGTCGGGCTGGCCCAGGCGGGAATGCCGTCGAGCCGAACGAGTCGCATGATGGCACCGCTTTTGAAAGACGCGCTGAGCTGAGCGCGCGACGATGTCCAGGTGTTCGGCCCCTTGGGCTCCGTGACCGACAACTGCCGATCGTCGATCACGCGTGACACGCCCAGCTTCGTTAGCATCGCTGTCCAGCCGTTGAATCCCTGCAAGCCGAAGCGATGTTGATCTTGGTGTTTATAGGTAACGGCGGGAATGACTCCGGATAGGTCCGGCAAGATGCCGAAGGTGGCAATGCCCTGCGGGCGCGTACCGGCCGACGGCAGCGCTGCGCCGTCGTGTGTCAGCGAGGCCGAAATGGCGAAATAACCGCTCGCCGTCGAGGTGCATGAAAGCGTGGTCGTTTGTGCGCCCGCGGGGACAGCGAAATCGCCGTGCACGTAAACGTGGCCGAGCTGATCTCGAATCGACCAGGCAACGCGATCGGCGTGAGGGGCGGCCGTCATCAGCACGACGTCGAACGCGCTGTGTCGAGCGAACATGTGCGTACGGTCGGCGCTCGGTGTATCCGCGCTGATCGGGCCGCCCGGTGTGCCACCCGAGGTCGTAGTGGGGGGCGCGCAGGTGACGGCGCCTGTCGGCATGGGCTTCCAAAAGACCGCGTTCTGCGCATAGGCCATCGATGAGACGGAACTCGCGGCGACGCAGAGCACAACGAACCCGTAACCGCGCGGTGGGATGGCGCGAGTTGGCAGGGCGCGATCTAGCGTGACTGCGCCGGACGATTCGGTCGTAGTGAGCATGTTCAGGCAAGAGTCATCGTGCGTTGATCGAACGAGCCGAGCGAGACGTTCGCCCGACCCGCGGTGCGATGCTTACTGTCCGGTGTATCCGACCGGCGCAGTAATCTGTGCTGCCATGACCGAAGCGTTTTGCGATACGACGTAGATGGGCGATTCGGTCAACGTGAGGTTCATGATGCCGTTGACGTAGCCGACTGTGTGGGGGTTGCCCATCATGTCGAGCACGGTGACGGTACCGTTCGTTCCCACGTTATCCACTTTCAGCGAATAGGTCGTGCCCGCGGTGGGGCTGTACGAACCGGCGGGTGTCGGCCAGTTGGCGTTGTTATGTGTCCACAAGGCGGTGATCACCGTGCCGCCGCCCATCTGCTGGAAGGCGTAGCCATAGACCATCTTAGGCAATCCGTTCAGGTGTCCGAGCGTTCGGGTGCCGTCGATGATGCGCGTCATGGCGGCGAATGCCATCGCCTCGGGCTTCGGACTGACGTTGCGCGCGGTGTGCGAGCCTTGCGGATTGACGACGTCGAAGAACGAGCCGTAACCGGCTTCCTCGGGGAAATCGGCACCGTAAAAGAAGTAGGTGACCTGAGCGCCTTCTCCGAGCACGATGAGGTGAGTGCGCGCAGCGACCGCGGCTTGTGCGTACAGTTGATTCGCCGAGGGATAGTTCGGGCCGTATGCGGAGCCCGGATCGTAGCTGATGCCCACCTCGGATGACCACAGTCGCATGTTGGGCCTGATGGCTTGCATCTGAGCGCGTAAAGCACGCATTTGCAAATCGAGCGCCCTCGAAGCTTTGGACGGATCCGGATCGGTGTCGCGCTGCTCCGGCGGTTGAGAGGGGGAAGGTTTGTCGCTGTAATAGCTATGCGTGACTACGCCATCGAGATACTGTCCCAGTCCGAGCGATGCGTACGTGGCCAAAACACCGCCCATGCACCATGCGCACGCCCCGGGATCGGGACTCGTCGTGCCCATGACGACCGCATTCGGATCCGTCGAGTGCAAGCCGGTATAGGCAGCCTTGTAAAGCGCGACGAAGTCGGGCGCGCTGTCCTTCCAGTCGGGTTCCCACGTCACCTGATAGTAGTTGTGACGCTGGTTCGGATAGTACGCCTGGCGAATGGCGGCCGTATCGGCTCCCACGCGCGCCATGAAAGTCCGGTAGTAATTCAGATCGGTGGGGAGCCGGGTGTTGTCCTGGAAGGCGCCCGTCGGACTGGCCCACGCCGGGATGCCATCGACTCGCACGAGCCGCATGATGTCGCCGCTCTTGAAGAACGGATCGACGTTATCGAGCGACGGTGTCCATGTGTTCGGCCCGTTCGGCTCCATGGACGACATTTGGCGGCTGTCGATAATTTGCGAGACGCCCAGGTCCTTGAGTGTCTTCGCCCAGCCGTAGAACCCTTGCATGCCGAAGCGATGCTGATCTTGGCGGGCATAGGTGACGGCGGGAATGATCGAGGAAAGATCAGGTAGGACGCCGAACGTCGCGATGCCTTTGGGACGGGTGCCGGCTTCCGGCAGCGTGCCGCCCGCGCGCAACAGCGTCGCGGTGACGGCGAAATAGCCGCTCGCGGTGGACGTGCAAGAAAGCGTACTCGTCTGCCTACCGCTGGGGACGGGGAAGGTCCCGCTGCCCCTGAGGTTGCCTCGATCATCCTGGATCGACCACGCGACGTGATCGGCCGACGGGGCGGCCGTGACGAAAACGAGCGGGAAAGCGCTGCCTTCGGCGAACAAACGGGCGTGATATTTGGTACTCGCGGGATCGGTACTCGGTGTGTCCGCGCTGATCGGGCCGGTTGGCGTTCCCCCGGGATTCGTCGTCGGTGAGGAGCACGTGATTGCGCCCGTCGGCGTCGCTTTCCAGTACGCGGTGGAACTGTCGTACCAACAGTGCTTCATGTATCCGTACGCAGGATCGGTTGGCGACGCGATGCCGTTGACGCATGCCACACCGTTCTTGAACGGTCCGTGGATGCTCAGCTTTTGGCTAGGCGAAGTGGTCCCGAAGACGACCTTCGCCGAGCCGTCGAACGAGCAGGTTCCATGTTCGGATGCACACGACGTATAGGGTATGCCCCCGATATTGACCGTGGACTGCGCGTCGGCATTGCGAGCCGCCAGACTCGCAACGGCAAATAGGATTCCACATAAACATTTCAAGAATTGGCCGAGGCCGGCAGCAATGGAGGGGCGTGAATAGATCATGTCCGGGCATGACTGCAGTAGAAGGTTCGATCGCGGCATGCATCGAACTGGCGAATTTCGTTGTGCCAGCACGGCATTCGAGGCAGCCCACGCAAACATTCAATGCAATGAAGAGAAACTCTGCGCGGACAAGAGGCGAGCCCTGGCGGCTCAGCGCAAGACTATGCCGATCAATAAAGACCGAGGCAAGGATCAGACGAGAAATGGCGGGAATGTATGAGTCGTTGGCCAAAAAATATGCCGTACGGGAGCGACTCGGCGCCATCCGTACGGCTATTGATCGACTTCGATTCCTATGCGCGGCCGGCTGATTCGCGGTTCGCGATAATCGTCGTGGTGGCCGATGACCGGCGAGTCCGGCGAGCGATACGTTCGCCGAACTCGGGGTCCGATGCTTATTGTCCCGTGTATCCGATCGGGGCGGTGACCTGAGCCGACATGACCGAAGCGTTGTTCGACACGACGTAGATCGGCGATTCGGTCAACGTGAGGTTCACGACGCCGTTGGCGTAGCCGACGGTGTAGGGGTTGCCCATCATGTCGAGCACGGTCACGGTACCGTTCGTTCCCGCGTTATCCACCTTGAGCGAGTAAGTCATGCTCGCGGTGGGGCTGTACGAGCCGGCGGTCGTCGGCCAGTTGGCGTTGTTATGCGTCCACAAGGCGGTGATCACCGAGCCGCCGCCCAACTGTTGGAAAGCGTAGCCATAAGCCATGGTGGGCAATCCGTTCAGGCGTCCGAGCGTTTGGGTGCCGTCGATGATGTTCGTCAAGGCGGCGAATGCCATCGCCTCGGGCTTCGGGCTGACCGTTTGCGCCGACCACGATCCTTGCGGGTTCACCATGTCGAAGAAAGAGCCGAAACCGACTTCGGTCGGATAGTCCGCACCGTAAAAGAAGTAGGTGACCTGAGCGCCTTCTCCGAGCACGATGAGGTGAGTGCGGGCAGCGACCGCGGCCTGCGCGTACAGTTGGTTACCCGACGGAAAGTTCGGACCGTAAGCCGAGCCCGGATCGTAGCTGATGCCCACCTCCGACGACCAGAGCCGCATGTTGGGCTTGAGGGCCTGCATTTGGGAGCGCAACGCGCGCATGCGCTGATCCAGTGCCCTGGCAACGTTGGCCGGGTTGCTATCGGTATCGTATTGCTCGGGCGGCTGAGACGGCGACGGGTCCGAGCTGTAATAGGAGTGCGTGCTGACACCGTCGATGTACTGCCCCAATCCGAGCGCGCCGTAGGTCTGCAGTTGGCCGCCTTCGCACCATGCGCACGCGCCGGGGTTGGGACTCGTCGTGCCCATGACGACTGCATTCGGATCCGTCGCGTGCAAGCCGGTATATACCGCTTTATAGAGTGCGATGAAATTGGCGGACGAATCCTTCCAATTCGGTTCCCACGTCACTTGATAGTAATTGCTCTGTTGATTCGGGAAATACGTTTTACGCATCGCTTCCGTGTCGGTTCCCACTCGGCCCATGTAGCTCTGGTAGTAGGACAGGTCGGTCGGGGCGTTCGTATCGTCCTCGTAAGCGCCGGTCGGGCTGGCCCAGGCGGGGATACCGTCGAGTCGAACGAGTCGCATGATCGAGCCGCCCTTGTACATCGTGCTGACGTAAGAGGTTCCCGGGGTCCACGTGTTCGGCCCATTCGGCTCCATCGACGACATTTGACGATCGTCGATGACGCGGGACACACCGAGCTTCGTGAGCATGGCGGTGAATCCGTTGAGCCCTTGCATACCGAAGCGGTGCTGATCTTGGTGGGCGTAGCTGACCGCGGGGAGGACACCGGACAGATTCGGCAAGACGCCGAACGTGGCAATACCGGTCGGACGCGTGCCGAGGTGCGGCAGCGTGCCTCCCGCGTTGGTCAACGTGGCCGTAATGGCGAAATAGCCGCTCGTGGTGGACGTGCACGAAATCGTGCTCGTTTGCGTGCCGCCCGGGACGGGGAAATGGCCGCTGCCTTTGATGTTGCCCAGATCGTCTTGAACGGTCCAGCTCACTTGGTCGGCTGCGGGTGCGGCCGAGACGAAAGAGATCGCGAACGCGCTGCTTTGAGGGAATAGACGGGTGCGGTCGGCGCTCACCACGTCGGCGGTGATCAGGCCGTTGGGCGTGCCGCCCGTGCTCGTCGTCGGTGCGGAACACGTCACGGCGCCCGTCGGCGCCGGTTTCCAGTATCCCGTCGAACTGTCGTACCAGCAGCTCTTGGCTTTGCCGTACGCCGGATCGGTCGGCGACACGACGCCGTTTTGGCATTGCACGCCGTTCGCGAACGGTCCGTTGACGCTATCGCTCAATGTCGGCGACGTGGAACCGTAGGCAACTTTAGCGTTGCCGCTGAACGAGCAGCCCTGGCCCTCGGAGGCGCACAGCGTATAGGGCACGCCGCCGACGTTCAACGTCGCGGGCGCTTGCGCTTGGGCGTTGAGCGGATTCAGGCTGGCGACGCCGAACAGGGCGGCAGCGAGGGGGGCCGTCAACGATCCGTGCGACGAAACTTTTTGAAGGTGTTTGGGCAGATATTGAACAGCGGTTCTCATGGCAGTCATACTTTTCAAAAGAAAAAATGGTCCCCAGGCGCAATTGAGATCAATCCGCCCAACGTTTCAAAGCGAAAAATAAATTAATGAGATTGAGCTTTTATTTAGTAGTCCTGACTGTGTCTCTCGGACCTGCTCTCTTCTTGTGGTGATATTATTGGTCAGCGCATTTTGTTTAGATATCAGGGTGCGCTGAAGCTAGCGTAGTCTGGGCAGGTTCTTCCGTCGGAAATTTCCTACCCCTTCGGTAGGTAGACGCGACGAGCCGGGGATGAGACGAAGACCCCTCGAGCGAAGGCGCTCAGGAGGCAGTTCAGCGACGGCTTAACCTCAAGATAGTTCGGACTTCTAAGCATTTGTAATGTTAGACAGCCGAAACGATGCAGTGACGCGAAGCGAACGCCAATTGCCCCGCTATTTGCGAGGTCGCGTCGTTTCTAATTGTCGGGGATGGCAAAGCGAGGGGATGGATCTATCGCTAATTCGTGAAAATGGACCACACGCAACGAATGATGAGACGATCCTTCGTCTCATTTATTGATCCAAGTCATGCAGCGCGGGAGGACGGGTTGCAATCACGATAGCGATTCACCTGGCCCCGGCGCCGATGAATGCAAGCGCAAGCGAGGGGGAAGCGTACGTTGCATGATTGCGTTCGGAAGATGCCGTGAAGGTAGTGATGAGGAGTATCGCACGAGCGGGCGCGCCGCGAAATCGGCGCGGGAGGAGATCGATGTAGGGACGATCACGTACGGCGTCGGAATCGTCCGACAAAAAATAGGGGGTCGAACGCGGGTGGCTCGATGCTAACTTTCGGGCGGCGTGTACGTCGCTTCTTTGAGGATGCGCCCCCATTCGTAGTCGCAGCGATCCGGGGTATATGGCATCGTGCCGCCGCCCGGCGTGAACGTCAGCTCGCCGAAATACACTTGGTCGTCCGGCGCATAGAGGTCCACCCGAACGTAACCGAGCCCGTCGGCCAATCGCATGGCGATGTTCGTCAGTTCTTCCCAGTTCGACGGACGCGGCGAAGCGCACTTGCTTCGCGCGTAGCTGCCCCAGGCCAGGTCGAGCCTGTTCCAATGCGCGTCGTATATGTCGGCGCGGGCATCGCCGAAACGATCCGCGATAACGCCGGTGTAGATGACGGGTCCGTCGGGGCCGCGGCCGAAGACGTGCATTTTGAGGTCCGCCGGGACCTTCCCCGCGCTGTCGAGCAACAGCTTCTCGAAGAAAATTCGGGGACGGATACCGCGATAGTGCCGCTCGCGTCCGATGCGGTAATAGTCGATGCCGAGCCATTCGTTGGCACGGCGCTGCAACGCGTCGAACGACGTTCTCGATTTGTCCCAGACCACCTCCACGAATCCGGACCCGTGACTCGCCTTCATGACGAACGAGGACGGGAGAAGGTCGAAGATTGCTCTCGTGAATACGTCGGGCGCCGCGATCAGCGGGATCAGATACTTTTCTCCGATGCGATTGCGGACGTAGGCCCGGACGTTCAGCTTATCGGACAGATCCTTCCATCGCGGGTCCGGACGCAAGCATCGCGCGAGCATCAACTCGTTGAACGTGGCCGGATTTTTGATCCGGGGGAAACGGCCGATCCTCCTGCGATGAGAGAGCGCCAAATAGAACTCGTCCGGAAAGAGCGACATGCCCCAACGGACCATTCGCTTCGCGATGGCCGACGCGGAAGTCCCCTCCATTGCGCGCCCCGGCCCATCGGCGGTCGCGATTCGATTGGTTTTGAGCAGATGCGACACAGTCCTCCTTATCCTCACGTCACCCGTGCGACTTGCCGGGCGATCTGAATGTACCGATCCGCGGTGTCGGCGAGCGTCAGGCCATCGAGGTTGCGCTGTACCCTGCGCTGTCTCAGCGCCGCCGCGAGCGCACTTGCATATGATTGCGTGTCGTTCGTATCGATAAGCTGCACGCCGGGCAGCGTGCGCGCGAATGCGAATGCGGGGATGGTGCTCGCGACGACAGGGATGCCGGAAGCGAGCGCTTCGAGAAACGCGATGCTGTGCGCCTCCGAGCGTGACGGCATCGCGAAGACTTGCGATGCCGCAAGAATCGCCGGTATATCGGAGCGCGGACCTTGCACGTCCACGTGATCCGCGATGCCGAGCTCGCCCGCAAGCGCGGCAACGGCGGCGTGGTATGCAGGATCCTCGATCACCCCGTACAGGACGAGACGGGCATCCGGCGCGTGCTCGAGCACTTCCTTGAACGCCCGGACAGTTTGCATTTGATCCTTGACGGCCGTATAGCGTCCGATCTGCACGATTTGCCGTACCGGGCGCGGGGCAGCCTCGCGTGCGTTGCCGGCAAACCGGGCCATGTCGACGCCGTTCGGAATGACGGTCATCAACGGATGCGAACCGACCGCTGTCCGATAGTCCTCGACGTTCGTCCGCGACACGCCGATCACCGCGCTGGCGCGGCGAGACAACGAGCGTTCGATCCACCGGAACAGCGCGCGGCCGAAATCGTTCGTAGCGGAATGCATGACGTAGACGACCGGGACGCGAATCGGTAGGGCGCGCGCATAGAACGCCGGAATCGTCGCATGTGCGAAAACGACGTCCGGTTTGAAGTCGCGGATCGTACGATGCAGACCCCACAGCTTGCCGACCACGCCGGAACGCCGGACGGGGAAGCTGCAAGACACTCCGTTGCGTTCGAGCTCGCCCCGAAACGCAGCGAAGTCGGCCTGTTCGGGATACAGCGCTGCCACACACACAGCGTGGCCCTGCGCCTTCTGAAGCATGGCCAAATCCTTGACGAGCACCTCTGCTCCGGACAGGCGCGGTACCCAAATGAGGTGAAGCGCGCGCATTACTTACTCCTGGTCAACCGATAGAACATGAACGCCGCCGATACGGACAGGCCGGCGGTCAATGACCACGCGACGCCGGTTGCGCCCCAGTGCCGCGTCGCGAGCGGAACGGTGGCAACCAGCACCAGGACCTGGAGGATCGACGCATGCGTGGTCGTCTTCGGGCTGCCGATCGCGCGAAGGTAGGCGACGAGAAGGGCGATCAGGGCACCGACTGCCATGTTGATGACGAAGATGTCGAACAGCGGAACGGCTCCGAGCCACGATTTACCAAGGACGAGGGAAAATAGCTGTGTCGCCGATGCGCGAAGCACGAGCACGACCATGGCAAGCGCGCAAAGCAGCAGTGCGAGGTAACGCTTGAACAGACGCGCGGCCTTTTTCGGTTCCTGGCGATGTTGAGCGGCGAACGTCGGAAACAGGAACTGCGACATCGCGATGGCAGCGTCCGCGAGCAGCATCTGCGCGAGCCGCGACGACATCTGATACGCGCCGAACTGCGCCGGTCCGAGCAGCGTGGCGACCACGACCTTGTCGAACTGGTTCAGCACCAGCGTGACGACGCTCGAGGCCCAGATCCAGCGGCTGAAGCGAACGTAGTGGCCGATCCCGGACCAGGCGAGCCGCAGGGGAGGGCGCGGCCGCATCGTTATCCAGGTGAGCGAGGTCTTGATCGATTCCCCCGTCATCGTGCCGATCAGCGCCGCATACACGCCGGCCCCGGTCAGCGCGGTGCCGATGGCGACGGAGCAATCGGCGATGGAGGCCGAGATTTCGATCGCCGAGATATGCTGAAAGCGCCGTTCGCGTTGAACGACGAAGTAGGCCGGGGACATCGCGCCGCGAATCAGCGGCACGATAGCGGCGAGCTGCAGCAGGCCCAGTTCGCCGGCGCGCAGATGAAACATGTGGAACATGGCCGGGGCCAGCGACGCAAGCAGCAACGAAATGAAAACTCCGCGAGTCGCCAGCGTCGTGAGGACGGAACCCAACTGGGAACGAGTGGGCGCTTCGCGGCCTTGAATGATCGCCTGCGCGAGACCCGTGTCGGAAAGCGATTCCGCAATCGCCACGGCCAGCAATGCAACGCTAACGCTGCCGATCGCCGCCGGACCAAGAATGCGCCCGAGCGCAAGGAACTTCACGGCGACCAGTCCGCGTACGACCAGTTGCTGCAGCAACACCCACGTTGCGGCGCTCGGGTGAAGGCCCGCGCGCCAAGAAAAGGCCGGGAAACGGATCGACCTCGATCCCCTGATTTGCTCCATCGAGATATCCCCGCTTACGTTCGTTTATCGCAAGGCTCGTGAAGACGTATAGCCGCCGTACTGCGTGCCGTACCCATAGCCGTAGCCGCTTTTGTCGGGCTGGAATGCGTTCAGCAGCGCACCTTTGACCGGCACGCCGGCGCGGCCTAGACGCTTGATCGACTCTTGAATTTCCTCGACGTTGTTCAATTCGTAGCGCGCGACGAGAAAAACCGCACCGGCGTAGGCGCCCATAACTTGCGCATCCGAGACCGCCAGCACGGGAGGCGTATCGATCAGCACGATGTCGTAGCGCTTCGAGAGAGCCTCGAGTTGCGCCTGCATCGCCGCGGAAAGAAGCACTTCGGACGGATCCCCCGGCAACGAGCCGGTCGAAATGAAGTCGAAGCCGGTACCGACGTTGCGCTGCGTCACTTCGTCGAGGGTCTTCGTCCCCGCGATCAGCTCGGTCAGCCCCCCGCTAGCCGCTTGGTTGAAGTACTCGTTCAAGCGCCCTTGATGGAGGTCTCCGTCGATGAGCACGACACGCTTGCCGCCCGCCGCGAGCACGGCCGCGAAATTCGTGGCCACGAACGATTTGCCCACGCCGGGGGTGGGGCCGGTCAGTACGACGATATTGTTCGGCGCGTTGAGCAAGCTGAACTGAAGCACTGTTCGCAAACTACGCAAGCTCTCGATCGCAGGGTCGCGTGGCTGCCGGCTAGCGAGCAGCGCTGCCGACGTGCGCTGCTTTTTGGCCGAATGCGTGAGCATTTGCTGCGACTCGCTATAGGGAATCGCCGCGACCACGTCCAATCCCGTGTATCGCTCGATGTCTTGCGGATGGGATACCCGGTTTCGCAACATCTTGCGCACGAGCGCACCGGCGATCCCCAGTGAGATCCCAAGAACGAACGATAGCGCGATGACCAGCAGCCGCCGCGGCCTGACCGGCTTTTCCGGGAGATTTGCATCGTCCACGAGACGAACGGTGCCCAGATTGCCCGCTTGAACGACCTTCAATTGCTGTGCGGTATTGAGTAGACCGGTATAAAGATCGGTGTCGACCTGCACGTCCCGCTTCAGTTCCAGCGCGCGGCGCTCGAGATCCGGAAAGCGTGTCATCTGCTCGGAGAGCTCGCCCATCGCGCCGTTCAACTCGCGAATCTGGTTGTCGATCGCGACGAGGCTCGGATGCGAGGGCGCGAATCGGGTCAGCAAATCCTCCCTCTGAATCTTCAGCTCCAGGAGCTTGGATTTGGCCGACGTCGATTGCTGCAAAAGCGACGCGCCTTCGCCGCTGAGATCGACGGTGCCGTGCTCATCGCGAAAGCTCGTGTATTTCCGTTCCGCGTCTTCTAGTTGGGCCTTCAACTGCGGCAACTGCGCATTGAGAAACTCGAGCGAGCGCCGGGCCTCCGCCGTCTTGCGATCGACGTTCTGCGAGAGATACTGCTGGCCGATCGTATGCAGCAAGTCCGCGCACAGGACGCGATCGGTGCACTCGAGCGATGCTTGAATGACACCGGATTCCTTGGCGACTTCGACGATCTGGAGCCTGTCTTGCAACTGTTCGATCGTCTTCAACCTGGAATTGCGCGTGAGCGTGAAGCGGATGCCGGGCTTGGCGTCGATCGACGAGATATCGAGCGTGACGGGACCCTCGGGTAGTTGGAACGTCTGCGAAACGCCGACATGGCCGTCGAACGAACGATCGCCGTCGGGCGAAACGAGACGGTAGGCGCCACCGCCGAGAACCTGGAGATCGAAGTCTTTTCCGTACAGGGCTTCCGGTACGTCGAAGGTCGTCGTCTCGATGCGCTCGTTGCCCCAGGCGTATCCGCCGAAACCGAGCAGCCCCGGTTGGGAGAGGTTGTGATTCGTTCTCGAGATGAGCTGACCGATCAACGGAAAATAGCGTGGACGAATGTTGAGGTCCAGATGCAGTGCGTCGACCGCCTTGGAAACGACGAGCCGCGACCGCAGAATCTCCATTTCGGTGGCGGCGCCCGTCTTGATGTCGAACAAGGACGATACTTCCCCGAGCAGACTTTTCGACTGCTCTGCTTCTTCCTCCACCTGAAACAGCATGTCCGAGCGGTAAACCGGCGTGGCCGTCAACGCGTAGACGGTCGCGAGCAATACGACGCCGAACGTGCATTTGAAAATGAACGAGCGCATCTCATACAGAGAAGCGATCTGCTTTCTCAGGTCGATTTCATCTTGCACTGGCAGACTCATCGAGATCGGTTCTAGCGGTTTCATTGCATGTCCTCGGAAATGCTAGGTCCTCTCGGACCGTTGACCGTTCACGCCGCCTTTGCCCGGTGTCACATCCGCAAAGCAAACCGGGCGTGCCGGAGGCAGGCACATCTTTCACTCACTACACAACAGCGTCAGCGAATCGACGAAATTCGCCATGACGCGTTTGCGATCGAAATTCATCAGCGCATACTGCCGCCCTCGCACGCCACACTGGCTCGCCCAAGCAGGCTGGTCGATCAGCGACTCGATCGCCGCGGCGAACGCATGGGTATCGCCGGGCTCGACTGCAATGCCGCACTGGGAGACCACGGCGCTCAGTTCGCTTCCTTGCTGCGCCGTCGTCACGACCGGCCTTGCGCTCGCCAGCATGCCGGCCAGTTTCGACGGCATGACGAGGTCCGTTACGTCGGCTCGCTGCGGCAACAAATGCACATCGGCACAGGCAAGCAGTTCGGCAACTCGCTGCGCCGGTTGCAGCGGCAAAAAAGTGACGTTGCTCAAGCCCGCGCATAGCGCCTCGAACGCGCTGCGCCCGGATCCCTCCCCGCAAAAGACGAAGCGGATGTCGCTGCGTCGCTCGAGTATTCGTGCCGCTTCGGCCAGGATTTCGAGCCCTTGCTTTTGCCCCATGTTTCCCGAGTACAGACAAACCTTGCAGCCCGGCGCCAGCGCCAATTCTTGGCGATACCGGTTCTCGGAAGCGCCGCCGCTCTCTTCGCCGACCGTGACCCAATTCGGAAGGAACACGAGCTTGCCGCTATCCACTCCTTTGGTCCTCGCGAGGTCCAGCATTCGTTTCGAAATCGACGAAACGATGTCGAAGCGACGGATGAGCGCTTGCTCGATTCCGAGCGCGAGACGCCTGAGCCAGGGGGCTCTCACGAGCCCGAGCACGAAAGCGGCATCGACCTCGTAGTCCTGCACATGCAGCCAGCATTTCGCCCCGGTCAGCTTGGCTACCGTGAGCGCGGGCATCGCGCACATGAGACTCGGCTCGACCACCCAGACCACAGCGGGACGCCAAGCGGTGAGCCTTGCCATCACGGGCAATGCCGAAAGCATGAAGCTCGCGTAATGCACCAGGCGCTTCACGCCGCCCGGCTTCGCCGGAACATAGAGCGGACACCGGAAGACACTCACCCCGGGGCGGGGACGTTCGACAGAATATCGATTCGAAAAGCCTTCAAAAATGCGCCAGCCCGGGTAATGAGGTTGAGCCGTGACGACCGCCACCTCGAAGCCGTGGTCGGCAAGCGATTCGACGAGTTCTCCCGAGTACTTGCCGATGCCTGTCAGCTCGGGTGCGTAATTCAAGGTACAGACGACGATGCGCGGTGCTTTCGATGCGCGTCGAGGGGCCGCGCCGTGCGAATGGACGCGCTCGCTCGACCCGCCCTCGGCGCCGGTCGCCATGTTTTCCCGATCGTACATATCGCGCACTTTCTGCTCTCCGATTCAAGCTATCCGCGAGGTCGCTCGACCAATACCCGCAACGGGCGATGAAGGGTCCTCCGCGTTTATGGGGACCCGGAAGTTTTCGAATGGCCCGCAGTCGAAACCGACCCGTCACAACGGCTCGGACGACTGGCGGTACTTTCATTCGAAGCGCAAATCGGCTAGCGAGCGTCGGCCATCGGAGCGGAGCGGCACGGATCGAAGGCACTTGGCTGGTTGCCGGGAAAGGGCTGCGCCGGAAAACGCGAATGCGGCCGTACGTCGTCGCATGCGAGACTCGATTAGCCGGCGGACGGGACCCCCTGTTCGTGCTCACTTTCCGACAGAAAACTCTCATACGCGCGCCGAATCCCATCCTCGAGCGAGGTCGTGGACTGCCAGCCCAGTTCCCGCATCCGATCCACGCACAACAGCTTCTGCGGTGTGCCGTCCGGCTTGCTCGCATCGAAGACGATGTCTCCCTCGAATTCGACGATGCGCATGATCGTTTCCGCCAATCGGCGAATCGTCACGTCCGTCCCTGAACCGATATTGAAAAGACCATCGGCGACGCCGGACTCCATGAGAAAGACGCACGCGTCGGCCATATCGTCGACATATAAAAATTCGCGCCGCGGTGTGCCGGAGCCCCATACTTCAACCTGCGAATCGCCGCGCACCTTGGCGTCGTGCGTTTTGCGCAAGAGCGCCGGCAGCACATGGCTCATTTGAAGGTCGTAGTTGTCGCGAGGCCCGTAAAGATTGGTCGGCATGACGCTGACGTACCGCGTTCCGTACTGCCGGTTGTAGGACTCGCACAGTTTGATGCCGGCTATCTTGGCAATCGCGTACGGTTCGTTCGTCTGTTCGAGCGGTCCCGTCAACAGATACGATTCGCGGATCGGCTGGGGACAGTCGCGCGGGTAAATGCACGACGAGCCGAGAAACAGCAAACGGTCGATGCCCGCCGCGAAGGCTGCGTGAATGACGTTCGCCTCGATCATCAGGTTTTCGTAGATGAATTGGGCGGGATACGTGTTGTTGGCGTGGATGCCCCCCACCTTTGCCGCGGCCAAAAAGACGTAGGCAGGCCGTCGCTCGTCGAAGAAGCGCTGCACGGCGTGCGGATCGCGCAGGTCGAGCGACGCTCGGTCGGCTGTCACGATATTGCGGTAGCCGCGCCGTTGCAGGCATCGCACGATCGCCGAGCCGACCATGCCGCGATGGCCCGCGACATAGATCGGTTCGCTCTTGTCGATGGATGGGAGCATCGATTTCCTCGCTCTCGCTTATTCGTTGAACTCGAAGGCTGTGTAGCCATGCTCTTTGACGAGCTCGTCACGCTCTGCGCTGCGCAGGTCTTCGCGCACCATCTCGGCCACGAGATCGGCAAATGGCGTGCGCGGCGTCCACCCCAGCTTCGTGCGAGCCTTGGTGGCGTCGCCTAGCAGGGTCTCGACCTCCGTCGGCCGGAAATAGCGCGGATCCACTGCCACCACCACGTTGCCGGACGCGTCGCATCCTTTCTCGTCGATGCCTTTGCCGGTCCACCGGATCGTCAGGTTCAGTTCTTCGGCGGCGGCATTGACGAAGTCGCGCACGCTGTATTGCCGGCCCGTCGCGATGACGAAGTCTTCGGGCTGCGCCTGCTGCAGCATCATCCATTGCATTTCGACGTAGTCTCGCGCGTGCCCCCAATCTCGCTTCGCATCGAGATTGCCGAGGAACAAGCAGTCCTGCACACCGAGCTTGATACGCGCGAGAGCCCGAGTGATCTTGCGCGTGACGAACGTCTCGCCGCGAATCGGCGACTCGTGATTGAACAAAATTCCGTTGCACGCATACATGCCGTAGGCTTCGCGGTAGTTCACCGTGATCCAGTAGGCGTATAGCTTGGCGACCGCATACGGCGATCTGGGATAAAACGGCGTCGTTTCGTTTTGAGGAATCTGCTGGACGAGCCCATAGAGTTCCGACGTCGACGCCTGGTAAAAGCGCGTCTTCTTTTCCAACCCTAGGATGCGGATCGCTTCGAGAATACGAAGCGTGCCGATCGCGTCGGAGTTGGCCGTGTACTCGGGCTCCTCGAACGAGACGGCTACATGGCTTTGGGCGGCCAGGTTGTAGATCTCGTCCGGCTGCACATGCTGAATGATCCGCGTGAGGCTCGATGAGTCGGTGAGGTCGCCGTGATGCAACACGAATCGCCGCCAACGTTCGTGGGGACCTTGATAAAGATGGTCGATGCGGCCGGTATTGAAGAGGGACGTGCGGCGCTTGATGCCGTGCACCTCATAGCCCTTGTCGAGCAGTAATTCGGCGAGGTAGGCGCCGTCTTGGCCGGTTACGCCCGTAATCAATGCGACTTTCAATCGTGCCTCCGGATTGGGGAATTCGAGACTCGAGGCAAGGCCGGCCTCACTATGTCGGAGCGGCGGCTTTGCCGGGAATTTTGCTTGCGCAAAATATGCCGCGTTGCTTAATGCGACGCAACAATGCTGGCGAGAATGGCGGAAAACAGCTATCCGGCCATACGAATGACGCCATTGCACCATGACTGAACTGCCACTCATGCCGTTTTTTTAGGGGCTACTTATTTTCACTAGCCACATCGGACAATAAAGATAAAGGTAAAGATAAATGCGCCATGCATGACATGGATGCCGCTTGCGTAACGCGCAGGCGGCGAGGGCGGCAAATCGACGGGAAATCTATGCGGCGATGGAGGCGGCGATAGGGTCGATATCCGCTATTCAGCGCGCGTCGCCCGAGTACGTTTGAAACCGCTAAGCTTGAGTGGTCGCGACGGGCTCGGGACGGGGTTGAGCCGTGAACCTTCTCAAAATGATTTTTCGTCCAGGGTTCTCTACGATTCGGAACGTTGCTTGGGAGGCGATGAACAGAACGATCAAGAAAAGCGCCAGCTCCGCCCCAAACGCCAATCCGGTTGCATCGCTCAACCTGCGCTCGAAGACGAGCAACAGCGGCATGTGCATTAAATACAGCGAGTAGGATAGGCGCCCCAGCGCTTGAGGCGCCGGAGCTCGCAGTAGCGTCGAGAGGGTCCCCCTATCCGTGCTGAGCGAGACGATCAACGAGGCGCTGAGGACGGGTACGCCGAAAGCGACGATTCCATGAGTCGTCGAAAGAGATATCGCGTAGCAGAGCGAAGCCGCGAGCGCGAGCGACACGGCCGGACGGGAAAGGAGCGCGACGATCGAGGGTCGCTTCGACAACTCGAAGGCGAAGCAGCCGGCAAAAAAACCGAAGGTGCACCTCAGCATCGCACCGGGCGATGCGACATTGTCCATGCATGCTTTGCCGTGACCGCAGTGATGAATGAGGTCGATGGCGAGCACACAGCCCCCGGCGACCAAGCTCAATGCCAGGAACGCGTATGCGCGGCGGCGGCGTCCCCCGAGCATCAAGCACAAGAACGCAAAGACGAGATAGTTACAGAACTCGGTGCTGATGCTCCAACTGGCGAAGTTATACACCGTGACATGCGGCAGTCCGAGCCCGAACGTCATGGAGAGCGTAGCGATGACATCCGCTACGGAAGGCAGTAGCCATCGCTCTCCCTCGGTCAACGCGACGGCATTGGCAATCAGAAAATAGATGACGTAAGAGACGACGAGCAGCGGCATCAAGCGCGCCATGCGGGCGATCGAAAAATCGCGTACATCCGCCGTCGATTGCAACCGCCCGAGGTAGTTCATCGACATGACGAAGCCGCTCAGCACGAAAAATAGGTCGACGGCTAGGTACCCGGCCTTGAATAGGCTGAAGGCATGCAGATGAGGGACATGATAGAGGACGACAAGTAGCGCCGCGACACCGCGTAACCCCTCGAACGACTTATTCATGACCTTCGCTTTCATGTCTCTCCCAAGGATTTTGGTTCTTGCGGAGCATGCCAATTCGGACGAAGGGCGGCAACGATCCCTGAAAAATTGACCGATAAATGCTATCGCGGCGTTAGCCCGTTATTGATCGCCTAGGGGCTATAAATGGAATGCCACGCTTGATGCCTCGATTACTTTCGATTTTTGACCGCGCAAGCGAATTTTTTCAGTAGCGCCGTGCTTAGCGAAATGTTAATGACGGTGAATTTCGAGGCGATTGGCAATTGAGTCATGCTTGCGTGCCCGAGGATATGTAGTCCGGTAGGTGTTATCGGCCAGATTTTCAGCAGTCGTTGCATAGCAATATGCGGCACGGCATATTCGCTGCGATAGCGTCTTCGTCCTCGAAACGAGCAAACCCGACGGCTTGCCGCGCAATCTGCCGTGGGCCGCACGGACGCGAAAATTGAGGAAAAGAACAAGATCATCCCCTCTAGCCAGCCCGTGCCGCGTGTCGAGACGCCATTTCCGAAAGATGTTTCAAACGGCCGGCAAACTGGCGATCAAGGTGCCTATGAAATGACGCATTCGAACAGAACGATCGATCTGACGCTCGCCGGAAAGGGAAACTACGTGCATGCGCGCGGGCTACCGGTCCGGGCGGCTTGGTTCATCGTCGAAACGTTTGTGATCAACAATCGGCTCGTGCCGATTTCCGCGGTGAGGGTGGGACTGCTTCGGCTGTTCGGCGCGAAGATCGGCCGCAACTGCCGGTTTGTGCATGCGATTCGCGTGAAGTGGCCTTGGAACCTCGAGGTCGGCGACAACTCGTGGTTCGGTGAAAGCGTTTGGATCTACAACCAGGACCGGATCCGTATCGGATCGAACGTGTGCATCTCGCAAGACACGTTTCTGACCTGCGGCTCGCACGATGCCGCGACCAACATGGACCTGCGCGTCGCTCCGATCACGATCGAAGACGGTGTATGGATCACGTCGAAATGCGTCGTGCAGAAGGGCGTGACGATCGGTCGCTCCGCGTTGGTGACGCCACTGTCGGTCGTTCACCGATCGCTGGAGCCGGAGGGCGTCTACGGCGGCAATCCGTGCCAGTTCATTCGGTGGCGGTTCCGCTGACCCGATAGCACGGCGTGCGCTGCGCGCGTACGAATCGCTCCATCTTATTCAACTGCATGGCATCGGCGCCGCGACGTTGTTCGAGACCGCACGCCGACGTCCCGACACGGATACGAAACCATGGGTGTTTTCCGCCATTTCTCTGAGTATCGACGCTGCGTTGTGCCAGCACTTTGCGCGTTTGCCAGCGCCGTTTCGACGAGTGCCATCGCTCAAACCGTTCCAAGCAACTCGATTACGTGTTCGGCGCCCAAGACCGTCGCTGGCGGCACGCCCAACGGACTGATCGCGGCCGATACGATCATGCCGGACGCGGCAGGTTTGGTTCCTTTGAGCCAATCGTTCACGATTCGATTCGTCACCAACGCTCCCAGCGCCGACAGCGTCGATTGGTCGTTGCAGGACTACGTGGGCAACATTCGAGGAAGTGGATCGTTCTCAGTGCCGGCCGGCGCGCAAACATCGACGATTTCTTGCACTGCCACCGCAGCGGGTTATTTCGCGCTCACGGGAACGTTGAGTGCCAATGGCGGAACGCTGCCGCGTGCCGGCACGCGGCCGGCCGGCATTGCGACGTTCGGCGTGCTGCCGGACGTCTCATCGGTGCTGCCGCCCGCCGTATTCACGAGTCAGGACCAGCATCGCTTCGGCATGCAGGGAGAGAGCGACAAGCCGCAGCTCCTGTCGGATTTGGGCGTGACGCAAGCGATCGACGGGCGGCAATTGTCGTGGATGGAGCCCAAAGCGCCCAACACCTGGACGCCGTCGCTTCAGAGCGTGTTGCCGGTATTCAAGACCGGCAACGTCGCCCGCCTCGTCCGGCTGGACGGCATTCCCGATTGGGATAGTCCTACCGGGAGCACGCAGGACGATACGTACGCACCGAACGACCTGACGTACTACCAGAGTTACATGGCGCGCGTGGGCACCGAAGCGGAGCAGATTCGCCAGGCGTATTTCCCAAACATGAAGAACAACTACTACCAGGTGACCTGGGAGCCGAAGTGGGCGGACTCGACGTCCAACTTCGTGGCGATGTATGAAGCGGTCTACAAGGGCTTGCACTCGGCCGATCCCCATGCGGTCGTGATGGGGGTGACGAATCCCGATCCCGGGATGAATGGCTCATGGTGCACGGGCACGATGTTGCAGACCTATGCCTCGCTCGGCTTGATGAACTACCTCGATGGAATCACGACGCATAGTTATTACGCGAACTTGGTATCGCCGAAGACTCCTCCGGAAGCGAACGACACGGCCACCGACTACCATCAGCATTTGGCGCTCGACCATCAAATTCGCGATCTTCGGGCCGAGATGCAGTCGCTGAGGCCGAATATGCGGCTTTGGTCCACCGAAGTCGGCGTTGCGTACGATCCGGAGATCACCTATGACACCGGTCCATCCACTAACCAGTTATATGCGCAGGCCGCGGTTGCCGCGCGCGCGCACTTGATCGTGCTGGGGGAGGGGGCGCAGGTCAGTTATTTCTTCTATGGCTCCGACTACAAGGATGAAATCGGCTACGGCTCGTTCTTCGACATCGCGGACCAATATGGCGATTACCATGCGACGACCCTGAGCCCGAAACCCGAGGCACTGGCGTTCGCCGCGATGACACGGATCATCGACGGTACCGAAACGCTCGGACGCCTCAATTCGCTGCCGTCACTCGTGTACGGCTATGCATTCCAGCGGCTTGGCGGTGGGCGTGTGGTTACGGCGCTATGGACACACAACAACGCGAATTGGCCTACGCCGACGGGCATCTACAACCCGACCGCCGGCAAGAGCTACGCCCTGACCGTCGATTCGCCGGGGACGAGCGGCAAAGTGACCATCTTCGATCTAATGGGGAACGCGACATCGGTTAGCTACACGAATGGTGTGGTCAATCTGACGCTGTCGGAAGCGCCGATCTATGTCGTTTCGTCGAACGCCAGTGTCATGAAAGCGAACGTGACCGCGCCGGTCGGTTATACGGGGCAGTAACCGCCGGCGGGCAACGGTGTGCGGCGCGAGGCGCATGCGTACTCAATTCTGGGGCGAGCTATAATTGATTGTTTTTCCTCAGAAAGTTGGTGGCAGTATGGCGTTGATGATTACCGACGAGTGCATCAATTGCGACGTTTGCGAGCCCGAGTGCCCGAACGACGCAATTTCAATGGGCGCCGAGATCTATGTAATAGATCCTTCCAAGTGTACGGAATGCGTTGGCCACTTCGACGAACCGCAGTGCCGTCAGGTCTGCCCCGTCGAGTGCATCCCCAATGATCCCGGCCACGCCGAGACGCCCGAGGCGTTGCTCGCCAAATACCACGCGCTCCAGGCGGAGAAGGCCTCGAAAGGCTAGAGGCGGCCGCCTGCAAGCGGCGCCCGGCGCACGCGTGAATTGCTGCGTGCGGCTACCTCAACCGGCGCTGTGGAGTTGCATCATCGCGCGCTCGGGCGCGCCTTTCACGACATGCGGCATGACGGCCAGCGAGCGTTCGATCGCGGCGTCGATGACGTCCTGCTCTTCCTTGCGGGGCGGCTTCAGCACGAAGTTGGCGACATCGGGCTTCGCCCCGGCGCGCGCACTTTCGGGAATCAGATCGCGCGGATGGCCGATGCCGATGCGCAGCCGCCAGTACTGCTGCGACGAGAGATGGGCGGAGATATCCTTCAGCCCGTTATGCCCACCGCTGCCGCCGCCGAGCTTGAGCTTGACGGCACCGGGCGGCAGGTCGAGCTCGTCGTGCGCGACGAGGATCTCGTCGGGCAGGATCTTGAAGAAATGCGCGACGGCGACGACCGATTGCCCGGAGCGGTTCATATAGGTCTGCGGCTCGAGCAAATGGACTTCCTCGCCATGCAAGCGGGCCTTCGCGTAAAACCCATGGAAGCGCCGCTCGTCGCGCAGCGTGGCGCCCGCTTCGCGTGCGAGCTGATCGACGAGCCAAAAGCCGGCGTTGTGCCGAGTGGCTGTGTATTCCGCGCCCGGATTACCGAGCCCGACGATGAGCTTGATCATGCTTGGATACCGGCAAGGCGGCCCGTGAACGAGTGGTGAATGCTTGCGAAAAAAAACCCGCCGGGCAAGCCGCGGCGGGTCACGTCGTCCGTTCCAATGAAACGGATCGAGAGGATAGGCGCGAAAAACGCCTTAAGCGGCGGGCGTTTCGCCTTCCGCAGCCGCTTCAGCCGCGGCGCCGGCCGGCACGGCTGCTGCCGCCACGACCGGGTTTTCGCTTTCGATGTGCGCGACGAGCGAGACGCCCTTCGGCAGCGTGATGTCCTTCGCGTGCAGCGATTGACCGGCTTCGATCTTCGCGAGGTCGAGCTCGACGAATTCCGGCAGATCGCCCGGCAGGCACTCGATTTCGACTTCCGTCACGACGTGCGAGATGATCGCGCCGCCGGTCTTCACGGCCGGGTTCGTTTCTTGGTTCATGAAGTGCACGGGCACCTTCGTGTGCAGCTTCTTGTTCGGGTCGACACGTTGGAAATCGACGTGCAGCACGAGCTGACGGAACGGGTGGTATTGCACGTCACGCAGCAGAACGCGTTGCGACTGACCAGCCACTTCGAGGTCGAGGATCGACGAGTGGAATGCTTCCTTCTTCAGTGCATGCCACAGGGCGTTGTGATCGAGTTCGATCAGTTGCGGTTCTGCCGTTGCGCCATACACGATCCCCGGCGTCTTGCCGGAGTTGCGCAGGCGGCGGCTCGCACCCGTACCTTGCTTGCTACGCTCGAAAGCGACGACTTTCATGTTCTATCTCCATAACTGCCCGCGACCAGGCAGCGAAACGGAGCCTTCGTGCTCGCGGATGACTACCGCGGGACGGGTGGGGCTCCAGACGAAAACGGCGCGCTTCGGTAACCGAATCGCGCCCAAGTGCCGAAGCCGCTCAACGAGCAGCGCCTTCGGCGTGTACTTAAAACGTTGCTTTAGCTCTCGGCGAACAGCGACATCACCGAATCGCCGCGACGGATACGCGAGAACGTTTCGGCCAGCAGACCCGCGCACGAGAGCGAGCGGATCTTCGCGCAAGCGCGCGCTTCGTCGCTCAGCGGGATCGTATCGGTGACGACGAGTTCGTCCAGCGACGAATTCGTGATGCGTTCGCTCGCGCCGCCCGACAGCACCGGGTGCGTCGCGTAGGCGACGACTTGTTTCGCGCCGCGTTCTTTGAGCACTTGCGCGGCCTTGCACAGCGTACCGGCGGTATCGACCATGTCGTCCATGATGACGCAGGTGCGGCCTTCCACTTCGCCGATGATGTTCATCACTTCGGCGACGTTCGCCTTGGGCCGGCGTTTGTCGATGATGGCCAGATCGCAGTTCAGTTGCTTCGCGAGCGCACGGGCGCGGACCACACCGCCGACATCGGGCGACACGACGAGCAGATTCTCGTAGCTCTGCTTGCGCAGATCGCCGAGCAGCACGGGCGTGGCGTAGATGTTGTCGACCGGGATGTCGAAGAAGCCTTGAATCTGATCGGCGTGCAGATCCATCGTGATGATCCGCTCGACGCCGGCGATTTCCAGCATGTTGGCGACGATCTTGGCCGAGATCGCGACGCGCGCCGAACGCGGGCGGCGATCTTGCCGGGCATAGCCGAAGTAGGGGATGGCTGCCGTGATTCGACCTGCCGACGCGCGCTTGAGCGCATCGACCATGATCATCAGCTCCATCAGGTTGTCGTTCGCGGGTGCGCAGGTCGATTGCAGGACGAAGACGTCCTTACCGCGCACGTTTTCCTGGATCTCGACTTGGATTTCGCCGTCGGAGAAACGGCTGACCATTGCTTTGCCGAGGGGAATGCCGAGAATTTTGACGACTTCCTGTGCAAGCGCGGGATTTGCGTTGCCAGTAAAAACCATCAGGCCGTCATGGCTGCTCATCATGCACCTGCTGCTGGAGGCGGGAACTGCGGGAATGTTTGGCAGGGGAGGAAGGACTCGAACCCTCGCATGCCGGAATCAAAATCCGGTGCCTTGACCAACTTGGCGACTCCCCTACACTGACTCTGAGCTTCATCGGGCCTGCGAGACAGCCCCGACGATGCGAAACCTATGACGCGAAAGCGAAGAGTGGATGGGTATCCAAACTCGATGCCACGGCGCTGATCCAATCTGCTGGCAGCTTGGCTTGCGCCGCTTCCGCTTCGGCGATGCTCCGGAACGCGGCAAACACACTCGAGCCCGATCCGGTCATCCGTGCTGGCGCAATGGTTTCAAACCATTCAAGCACCTGCGCGACTTCCGCGTATTTTCCCACGACAACTGGCTGCATGTCATTCCGGCCGTAACTTTCGGGCCATCTTGCGCTGCAGCTTTGCTGTGCAAGAAAGTCCGTAATTGTGACGGCTTCCGAATCTCTTGTCAACGACTTATCGGAAAAAATCGCTGCGGTCGGAACATGCGCTTTCGGGGTCACCACCAGAAAGTAGCGCGGCGGCAATTGTACAGCCTCGAGCGCCTCTCCGACACCCTGCGCGAACGCATTTTTCCCGAAAACGAAGAACGGGACGTCGGCGCCGAGTCGCAGCGCCAGAGATTGCAGCACGTCGCGGGCCAGGTCGAGCTTCCAGAGCCGGTTCAGCGCCAAGAGCGTGGTGGCGGCGTCCGAGCTGCCGCCGCCGAGGCCCGCGCCCATCGGCAAGCGCTTCTCGATCTCGATGTCCACGCCGAGCGCCGAGCCCGTATGCGCCTTGAGCAGCATCGCCGCGCGCACGACCAAATCGCTTTCTTCCGGCACGCCCGGCACGTCGGTCTTGCGATGCACGCGCCCATCCTCGCGCAGCGTGAAATGGAGCACATCGCCCCAGTCGATCAACTGGAACACGGTCTGCAACGCGTGATACCCGTCGGGCCGGCGGCCCGTGATGTGCAGAAACAGATTGAGCTTGGCGGGCGCCGCGCAGTCGCGCAGCGAGTGGGACGTTTCGATCATTTTGGGTGCGGCGTGAGGCAAAGGCGAAGCATGAGCGGGGCGAGCGGCGGCGGACGCGGCCGCCTGCTCAGCGGTCCAGTACGAGCTTGATGTCGAGCGGCGGATCGCGGCGCGTCAGATCGAGGCGCTTGACGCCCGTCGCGGGGGCGTCGGCGTAGGCGACGTAGTCGATCGTCCAGCCTTCCTGGTCGATCTCCTTCATGCGCGAGCTCTGATCGGGATCGACGATGGTTTTCGCGTGCGAAGTGGGCGCGGGCGACGACTCGAGCCAATAGCGCAGCCCCTCGATCGGCAAGGAGAATCCGAGCGTGCGCTGCATGAGCTCGCCGACGTTGTCGGCCGTGACCGGCTGACGATTCGGTACCTCGAGCGTCGCCGACGCCGACGACGAGGTCACGATCGCCAGCGTCTGCCCGAACGGATTGAGCAGTTGCAGCGTGACGGTATCGCCTTGCTGCTCCCAGTCGAAATTGCCGTAGGCGTTGCGCGACCGACCGTTCTGGTCGAGATAGCGCACCGAGAACCGGCCGCGATACGCGTGCATCGTCTGCGTGGAGAGCGCGGGCGTCGCGTTCGAGGTCGAGGGGCCGTGCGTCGGGGTCACCGCGCAGCCGGCGAGGGCGACGGCGCAAGCGGCGGCCGCCGATAGCGTGGCGCGGCGCACGGCCGCGCTCGTGAGTTCGAGAAAAGACAAAACCGGCATCACAGATCGTTGGCGTTCACTTGAAAGCGTTCGAGCGTCTTCACGAGCGTTTGGTTGTCCGGCTCGAGCTTGCGCGCACGGCGCCATGCATCGAGCGCTTGTTTCTGATCGCCGCTCTTCCAAAGCACTTCGCCGAGATGCGCGCCGATTTCGGCATTCGGCTGAATCTCGAAAGCGCGTTTGAGCAACTTGGCGGCATCCGCCGTATCGCCCTTGCGGTATTTGACCCAACCGAGGCTGTCCATGATGAACGCATCGTTCGGCGCGAGCGCCGATGCCTTCTCGATCAGTTTGTCCGCCTCGTCCAAACGCTGATTGCGATCGGCCAGCGAATAGCCGAGCGCGTTGTACGCCTGAGGACTATCGGGCTGCTCTTGCATCACCTTGCGCAACACGCTTTCCATCAACTCGTAATGGCCGTTCTTCTCCGCGGCCATCGCATAGTCGTACTGAATTTCCGGGTCGTTCGGGGAGGCGTCGTTCGCCTCTTTCAAGCGCGCCTCGGCTTCGCGATAGCGTTTCGCATCGAAGAGGATCGCCGCGTCCGTGCGCGCGACGACCCCTAGCTCGCGCGGATCGTCCGTTTGTATGTCGGCGAGCATCTTGCGCGCATCGTCGATCTTGCCTTTTTGCGCCAGCATCTGCGCACGCGTGACGCGGGCCGTGACGTATTGCTGGCTCGACGGCGACACCTTGTCGAGCCACTTCGCGGCATCGTCGTCGTGCTTCTGTTCGAGCGCCAGTTGCGCCAAGTACAGGTACGCCTGGCCCGGATCGGCCCCGGGCGATTTTTCGGCCAGATCGGCGTATTGCGTCAGGTATTTCTGGGCCGCGTCGTATTGCTTTTGCTGAACCTTGATGAGCCCGAGCGCAAGCAGCGGCATCGGGTCCTTCGCGTCCATCGCGCGCAGGGCCTCGAATTGCTTTTGCGCGTCGTCGAGCCGGTCGCCCGACAGATACAGCTGCGCCAGGGCCACGTGCGCCGCGCGCTCCTTCGGATGCTGCTTCAAATACGATTCCAACGATGCGATCGCTTCGTTGCGCTCCTCGGTGCCCATCTGACCGAGCGCGAGCGCGGCCGGCAAGAAATCTGGCTTGAGCTTCAGGGCCTGCTCGAACGAGGCGCGCGCAGCGGGCCGATCGTCGGCCAGCAGTTGCTGCTTGCCGATGGCGAGCTGCGCCTCGGGGCGGTCCATGTCCTTTTTCAGCAAGTCCTTCAGCACTTGCAAGCCGCCGACGCGGTTCGGGCCGCGCGCGATCAAGGTTTGCAGGGCCTGCAGCGCGCCGCCTCGGTTTTCGTCGGACACTTTCGCGAGTTCTCCCGCGAGGATCGGCTCGGCCTGATCCGGCTTGCCCGACAAAACGAGCAGCGAGGCGTCGATCTGCATGGCGCGCTCGGACGTGGGCGCGTACTCGTGCCACAACTGCGCGGCGGCCAGCGCGTCGGACGGGCTTTGCGCCCCTAGTGCGATTTCGGTCGCGCGTTCCGCCATGCGCGGATCGTGCGTATCGCGCGCAAGGGCGAGATAGGTTTGGTAAGCGGGCGCGGGCTGCTCGCGCTGCAGCGCGATTTCCGCCGCCAGCACCTGGAACACGATTTGGCTCGTGAGCGGGACGTCCGGCAAGTCCTTCGTTTCTTCCGGCAGCGAGGGTGTGGCCGCGCCCGCCGAGGCCCCGCCGCCTTCCGATGCGGACGGGTCCTGAGCGTGCGCGGGCAACGCGGCAAAAGTCCAAGCGCAGAGCGCGGCAAGGACGATACGGCCCGCCGGCGCTCTGCGCCATGCGGGGCGTGCGCCGACCGGGCGCGAGAAGAGCTGCTTGAGGGACAAAATCATGGAGTTCCGTTCGAGGTTTCGGTCGATTGTAACGCGCTCGCTACAATACACGCAGAATTGGACCATGCAAGTTACACACCTGTTTCAGCCCTTAAGACATGCCCGAGTTACCAGAAGTCGAAGTTACCCGGCGCGGCATCGAGCCGTACGTCACCGGACGCCGCGTCGAGCGGGTCGACGTACGCACGCCCGCGCTGCGTTGGCCGGTGCCCGCCGGCCTTGCGAGCACGCTCGAGCGTCAAGCGGTCCGAAAGGTCGAGCGGCGCGGCAAATATCTGCTGTTCGAAGTCGACGCCGGCTGGTTCATCGTGCATTTGGGCATGACCGGCACACTGCGCGTGCTGCGCCACGAGCAGGCGGGCGAACCGGCCAAGCACGATCATATCGATTGGATCTTCGACGAGTTCGTGCTGCGCTATCGCGATCCGCGCCGTTTCGGCGCCGTGTTGTGGCATGCGCGCGCGGACGGCGACGTCAATACGCATCCTTTGCTCGCCAGCCTCGGCGTGGAGCCGTTCAGCGACGAGTTTAGCGGCGCGCTGATTTTCCGTCGCACGCGCGGGCGCACGGCCTCGATCAAGCAACTGCTGCTCGGCGGGGAGATCGTCGTCGGCGTCGGCAACATCTATGCGTCCGAAAGTCTGTTCCGGGCCGGGATTCGGCCGACGACCGCCGCGGGCCGCGTTTCCCTCGCGCGTTGCGAGCGGCTGGCCGACGCCGTGCGCGTGACGCTGGCTGCGGCGATCGAGCGCGGCGGCAGCACCTTGCGAGACTTCGTGGGCAGCGACGGCTCGAGCGGCTACTTTCAGCTCGAATGCAACGTCTACGACCGCGCGGGCGAGCCGTGCCGCGTGTGCGCGACGCCGATTCGGCAGATCGTGCAAGGGCAACGTTCCACCTATTACTGCGCGCACTGTCAGCGCTGAGCTATCCCCGCACATGTCCGCCTCCCCGATCCTCGCGACCGAACGCGAATCCGAATCCGAATCCGCTATGCCGCTGCAAGCGACTTTCGCCACAAGGCTGATCGCGTGGCAGCGCCGCCACGGCCGTCATGACCTGCCGTGGCAAAACACACGCGATCCGTATCGGATCTGGCTGTCCGAAATCATGCTCCAGCAAACGCAGGTTTCGACCGTCATCCCTTATTACGAAAAATTTCTCGCCCGATTTCCCGACGTCGCATCGCTTGCCGCCGCGCCGCTCGACGAGGTGATGGCGCTGTGGGCCGGGCTCGGCTATTACTCGCGCGCCCGCAACTTGCATCGATGCGCGCAGGCGGTCCTCGAGCGGCACGGGGGTGCCTTCCCGAGCATTCCCGAGCACTTGGCCGAGTTGCCGGGCATCGGGCGCTCGACCGCGGCCGCGATTGCCTCTTTCGCGTTCGGCGCGCGGGCCACGATCTTGGACGGCAACGTCAAGCGCGTGCTCGCTCGTGTGTTCGGTGTCGAGGGGTTTCCGGGGGAAAAGCGCGTCGAAAACGCGATGTGGTCGCTCGCGGAGCGCTTGATGCCCGATTCCCGCGCGTCGGACGACGAGCTCAGCGCCTACACGCAGGGGCTGATGGATCTCGGCGCGACGTTGTGCGTGCGCGGCAAGCCCGATTGCGCGCGCTGTCCGTTCGCCGATGATTGCGTCGCGCGCGTCAGCGGCCGGCAACGCGAATTGCCGGCCGCGAGGCCAAAGAAGACCGTCCCGACGCGGCGCACTTGGATGCTCGTGCTACGCGACGGCGAGCGTGTGTTGCTCGAGCGCCGGCCGCCGTCAGGCATTTGGGGCGGTCTATGGAGTCTGCCGGAAGCGGCCGGCGAGGCTGCGCTCGCCGACCGAGCCCAAATACTGGGAGCGGGGCCGGACATCACGCGCTTAGCGCCGATCGCCCATACGTTCACGCATTTCAAGCTCGATATCGAACCGCGCTGCGCCGAACTGAGCGCGGTGCAACGCGCCCGTCGCTGCGACGCGCGTGACGACGAGACGGCGTGGGTGCCGCTCGCGCAAATCGACGATTACGGTGTGCCGGCGCCGGTGCGCAAGCTGCTCGATGCGCTGAAAGGCCCGCTGCTTTGACGCCGGGCGGGCGTCGAAGCTTCAGAGCAGTTGGTGCTGCCGCATGTAGTGATGCACGGCATCGATGCGCTCGCCGGCATCGGTGAGCTCCATCAGCTTTTGCCGCGCGCGCAGCGGGATTTGCAACACTTCCGACAAGCGATTGGAGACCCAGCTCGGATCGTCGAAGCGAAACGGCTCGGCGAACGGCACGCTCTCGGCGTCGCGTTCGCGGATCGCGTCGATGATGCGTTCGAGCACCTCCGCGCAGGCGCCGAATTTCGCGAGTACGTCGGGGCCGTCCAAGGGGGAGTCCTCGGGCAGAGGCTCGGCCATGCCGACGAGCAGCCCGCTCGGCTCCTTGCGATGCGAGAGCAGGCGGAAGCGCTGCGTGCCGCGCGCGCGAACGAGCAGCATGCCGTGTTCGTCGACGTCGCACTGTTCGATACGGGCGAGCGTGCCGACCATCTCGGGCACGCACGTCACGTCCTCTTGAGCGACTTCGCCGCCGCTTTTCAGCAGACAAACGCCGAAGGGGGCGTCGTCGCGCAGGCAGGCGCGCGCCATGTCGAGGTAGCGCGCCTCGAAAATCTTCAACGGCAGCAGGCCATCGGGAAACAGCACCGTGTGCAGGGGAAACAGCGGCAGCTCAGCGTAGACGGCAGGAATGGAGGACATGGCGCACGCTTCGGATTGCCGCGTAGGCCGCGGCGGGTTGAGCCGCTAGTAGCCTGAGTCGGGAGCGTTCATCGACCGGCACGCTCCGCGCTCATGCTACCAACCGTGACGATTCGTCGATGGAGACCGGCGCATCGCGATGCCGAACGATCACGGTCGCCTCGCGTGCCAGGCGCGCGGCGAGTGTCTCGGCGATGAACACGGAGCGGTGTTGCCCGCCCGTGCAGCCGACGGCGACGGTCAGATAGCTGCGGTTGTCTTCGCGAAACCGCGGCAGCCATTTCAAAACGAATGCGTGAATATCGTCGATCATTTCATGAACGATCGGCAACGCGTCGAGATAGTCGATCACGGGCTGATCGCGGCCCGTGAGGGGACGCAGACGATGATCGTAATACGGGTTCGGCAGGGCGCGCACGTCGAAAACGAAATCGGCGTCGAGCGGCAAGCCGCGTTTGAATCCGAACGATTCGAACATCAGCATCAGGCCTTCGCGCTGCTCCTCGATGAATCGCGTGACCCACGCGCGCAGCACGTTCGCGCGCAGATTGCTCGTATCGATCTGATGACCGAACTCCGCGAGCGGCGCGACGAGTTCGCGCTCGCGTTCGATCGCTTCCTCGAGCGAGGCCAGCAGCCCGACGTCGGCATCGTGCGCGGGCGAGCCCGAAAGCGGATGGCGCCGGCGTGTTTCGGAGAAACGTTGAATCAGCGACTGGGTGCTGGCATTGAGAAACAGCACGCGCACGTCGTGCTCGCTTGCCAAATCGCGGATGATGCCGGGCATGTCGTCGAGCGAGGCGCTCGAGCGCGCGTCGATCGCCACCGCCAGCCGCTCGTGCCCTTCGTCGTCGCTCGCCAAGTATTGAGCGAGCGCGGGCAGAAAACGGGGCGGCAAATTATCGACGCAGTAATAGCCCGCGTCGGCCAGCGCGTTCAGCGCGACCGATTTGCCGGAGCCGGAGATGCCGGTGATTAGAACGATGCGCATGGGAAAGAACCAGTTCGTTTCATCATAGCACTTGCATCCGGCGGTGGCCGAGCGTGCCTACGGGGGCGTGGCCCCGGACGGCCCGCCGGTCTCACATGAGCTTGCCGGGCAACTGACTGTCGGGATCTTGCATCGCGATCCGTTGCCGGTCCATGAAATCGCGCAACGTATCGATCCCGCGCAGTTGCAGGATCGTGTTGCGCACCGCGGCTTCCACGAGCACGGCCAGGTTGCGGCCCGCCGCCACTTGAATGGTGACTTTGCTGATGGGCAGCCCGAGGACGTCCACGGTCTGGCTTTCGAGCGGCAGACGCTGAAACTCGCCGTCGGGCCGGCGCACGAGCTGAACGATCAGCTTCAGCTTCATTTTGCGGCGCACGGCCGTTTCACCGAAGATCGTCTTGATGTCCAGCAGGCCCAGCCCGCGCACTTCGAGCAGGTTTTGCAACAGCGGCGGGCAGCGGCCCTCGACGAAATCCGGCCCGAGGCGGACGAAGTCGACCGCATCGTCGGCCACGAGCCCGTGTCCGCGGCTGATCAATTCGAGCCCGAGCTCGCTCTTGCCGAGACCCGAGTCGCCCGTGAGCAGCACGCCCATGCCCAAAATGTCGAGAAACACGCCGTGCAGCGTGGCGCGCGGCGCCAAGATTCGCGACATGTACAGGCGCAGGTTGTCGATGACGGCGGCCGGCGATATCGTCGTGGTGAACAGCGGCGTGGACGAGCGCGTACAGCGCAGCACGAGCTCCGGCGGCGCGGCGACGCCGCCCGCGACGACGAGAAACGGCGGCTCCAGGGCGATCAGCTCGGCCATGTGCCGCGAACGATCCTCATCCGACTGCCGTTGGTAGTAATTGACTTCCGCCTCGCCGAGCACTTGAATCCGGTTCGGGTGGATCAAATTCAAGTGGCCGACGAGGTCGGCGCTCGACGTCGCGTTCGCGACGGTCTCCGCGGAGAAGCCGCGCTCCCAGCCTTCGTGCCCCGTCAGCCAGCTCAATTTGAGCATGGAGGCGTTGTCGTCGAAAATGCTTTGGGCGTTAATGCTGGACGTATCCATGAATCCCTTGCTCCTGGTTGACCGCGACGCGCGCGGCGACGACGTGCGCCGCCCCGCCCGCCAAGGCCGATGAACGGCGCGTGTGGCGCGCCGTGCTTGCGAGCCGAACCCGAAAGGTTAGGGCGCCGTAAGCAAGCTCAAGGGTGCCATTGGGTGAGCAGGCGATGCAACTCTTCGCGATTCGGTTCCGTGTGCAGGCGTTCGCGCGCTTCCCGGTCGGACAGCAATTGCGCGATTTCCGAGAGAATTTCCAAGTGCTGCTGCGTGGCCTGTTCCGGCACGAGCAGGAAAATCAACAGCGAGACGGGTTGCCCGTCCGGCGCTTCGAACGGGATCGGCTGCTCGAGCCGCACGAATGCGGCCAGCGGCTGCTTGAGGCCTTTGATCCGCCCATGAGGGATCGCGACGCCTTCGCCGAGGGCCGTGGAGCCGAGCCGTTCGCGGGCGAAGAGGTTGTCGGTGACTGCGCTGCGGCCGATTCCGTTCTGGTTTTCGAAAATCAAGCCCGCTTGCTCGAATACACGCTTCTTGCTGGTAACGGAAAGGCCGAGGACGACGTTTTCGAGCGGTAGAAATTTGGCTAAACGATTCATGTTGGCAGGCTAACGCGTCGCCTCAAGCGCTCCTCGCGGCAACTGGCTGATTGTCGATTTTCGGCCGCGCGTCGGCTCGGTGGACCGACTTCGTCGGGCACTGCTACGGCCGGCTGCCCCTTCAATAACCGGGACATTATAGATCAGGGCCGGGGCATATGGTGCGCCGCGCCAGGCGAGGAAAGATTCCGTTCGCTCATGAAAAAGCCGCCCGGACAAGGGCGGCTCTTCACGCGGGGTGGGCGGCCTCGGCGTCGGCCGCTCTGTGCGCTATTGCGCTTGCTCGCCTATGGGCGGCACGTCTTGATGCTTGATCGCGTCATGCTGATGTTCTTGAATGCGCCCCTTATGGCGTACGACCTGGCGGTCGAGCCGGTCGACCATGAGGTCGATGGCGGCATACAGATCGCCGTTGGCGCTTTCGATGAAGATGTCTTTGCCCTTTAAGTGAAGGTTGATTTCAACCTTCTGCCGCTTATCCTTTTCCTTATGGTTGTCGACCGAGAGGACCACATTGCCATCGATCACCTGATCGAAATGTCTTAGCACCTTGTCGAGCTTGGTGATCACGTATTCTCGCAACGCCGGCGTAACTTCGAGATGGTGTCCACTGATCTTCAGATTCATAGTGCTCTCCAAACGAATGGCTGCCTGGCACCATAGGTGCGGCTATGCCGGTCGGGAGCGGCCCGCTCGAGTCATCACCCCGCGTGACTGACGAGCGGCGGGTCGTATCGGCCGGCCGGTTCCGCCGATGGCGTCAGGGCCGGTAAACGCTCCTCGCAAAACGCGAAGAGCCTAAAGAGACTTACGCAAATTGACTGCGGGGATCTTGAGAGCTTCGCGGTACTTGGCCACCGTGCGGCGCGCCACCACGAATCCTTGTTCCGCCAGCAGTTCGGCTATGCGGCTGTCCGAAAGAGGCGATTTTGAGTCTTCGGCTCCTATCAGTTGCTTGATGAGCGCGCGAATGGCTGTCGATGACGCCGCGCCCCCCGTATCGGTAGACACATGCGAGCCGAAGAAGTACTTGAACTCGAGCGTCCCAAATGGGGTGAGCATGTACTTGCCCGTCGTCACACGCGATACCGTCGATTCGTGTAGGCCCAGCGTATCAGCTATTTCCCGCAAAACCAAGGGGCGCATAGCGATTTCGCCGTGCGCGAAGTAGTTGCGTTGCCGCTCGACGATCGCCTGCGCCACGCGCAGGATCGTCTCGAAGCGCTGCTGGATGTTCTTGATCAGCCAGCGCGCCTCCTGTAGCTGTTGGCGCAGCGAACCGCTGCCCGGATCGCCGCGGTTATTGCGCAAGATGTTCGCGTACAGGTGGTTGATGCGCAAGCGCGGGACCACCTCGGGGTTCAGTTCCGCTTGCCAGCCGCTCGAGGTTTTTCTGACGATGATGTCGGGCACGACGTAATCGGCTTCCGCCTTACCGTAGGCCGCGCCGGGGAACGGCTCGAGCGAACGGATCATCGAGTGCGCCTCGCGCAGCTCGTCGTCGTTCGCTTTCAACTGCTTGCGCAAGCGCGTGAAATCGCGCGCGGCAAGCAGTTCCAGATGATTGGCCGCGATCTCGAGCGAGAGCTTGCGTGTGGGCGACTCGGGCAGCCGCAACAATTGCAGCCTGAGACATTCCGACGCGGAGCGCGCGCCGACGCCGGCCGGATCGAAACTTTGGAGCAGCGCGAGCGCCGCGCCGAGTTCATCGAGATCGACCTCGAGTTCCTCGGGCAAATCGGCCAACACTTCATCGAGCGAAGCGGTGAGGTAGCCGTCGTCGTCCAGCGATTCGATCAGGAACGTGACGAGTGCGCGATCGCGCGGGCTGGCCTGCGTCACCCGTAGCTGCGCCATTAGATGGTCGCGCAGCGTGGTGGTCGATTCGTGAATCTGCAGGGGCGGCAGGTCGTCGTCGTCGGATGCGCCCGGCGAACGGCCGTAGTCGTCCAGATTCCACTGCGACGACTCGCCGCCATCGGCGCTGCTCATCGTGCCGAACTCCTCCGGCGCGGCGCCGTCGGCCCCTTCGCGCCGTTCGGCGTTTTCGGCCGGCGCGTTGCCGCTCATCGGCTCGGGGGCCGACGAGTTCGGGGCTTGAGCGATCACGGTGCCGTCCGAGGCCACCCGCAGCGGGCTCGCGATCCATTCGTCTTCGGATTCGAGCAGCGGGTTTTGCGCGACGGCCGTCGCGACTTCCTGTTGCAACTCGAGCGTCGATAGCTGCAGCAGTCGGATCGACTGTTGCAGTTGCGGGGTCAACGCAAGATGCTGCGATAGGCGGAGTTGGAGGCTGGCTTTCATGGCAATGTGTCTTTCATTGTAGAGACTTTGCCACGCGCCGGGAACCTCGCTGCGGCCATCGGTGGACGATCGCGGCGACGGTGCGCCGCGATCGCTTACGCCGGAGCGCGTAAAAATTGCCCGGTCAGGAAAATCCCGGCCTTACATGCGGAAGTGCTCGCCCAGGTAGACGCGCCGCACGTTCTCGTTCTCGACGATTTCGTGGGGCGCGCCCGCCGCAAGCACCGAGCCGTCGCTGATGATGTAGGCGTGATCGCAAATACCGAGCGTTTCGCGCACGTTGTGATCGGTGATCAACACACCGATATTGCGCTGCTTGAGGAATTTGACGATTTTCTGAATTTCGAGCACGGCGATCGGATCGACGCCCGCGAACGGCTCGTCCAGCAGGATGAAGCTCGGATTCGTCGCGAGTGCGCGTGCGATTTCCACGCGCCGGCGCTCGCCGCCCGAGAGCGAGAGGGCCGGGTTTTCCCGAAGATGAGAAACCTGAAGCTCCTCGAGCAGCGCGTCGGTTCGGGTTGCGATCTGCGCTTTGTCGAGCCGCTTGCCGTTTTCGTCGCGCTGCAACTCGAGCACGGCGCGAACGTTTTCCTCGACCGTCAGCTTGCGAAACACCGACGCTTCTTGGGGCAAATACGAAAGGCCGAGCCCGGCGCGCTTGTGAATCGGCAGCAGGCTGATCGACTTGCCGTCGAGGACGATCTCGCCGGCGTCGAGCGGCACGAGGCCGACGATCATGTAGAACGACGTCGTCTTACCCGCGCCGTTCGGACCGAGCAGGCCGACCACCTCGCCGCTCTTGACGTTGAGCGAGACATCCTTGACGACGGTGCGGGAGCCGTAGCGCTTCTTCAGATTGCGTACGACGAGCGAACTGGACGGCAGGCCAGAGGCGCTCGCGCTCGCTTCGTTCGCCGTCGCCGTGGTGGATAGCGTATTCACTGCGTTCCGGTTCCTTGAATCGCCGGCGCGGGCGTGAGCTTGGCCGGAGCGCCGGTCAACGGCGCGGGCGCGCCGTTACGCGGCGACAGCATGGCGCGCACGCGGCCCGTCGGGTTGCCGGGGCCGGCCACGTCCTTGCCCGCGCGTGCGGTATAGAAGTCGTTTTGGCCGTCGTAGGTGACGACGCTGCCGTGTACTTGATCCATCACGGTCGTGAGCCCTTGCAGGCGGCGTACCGTGGCGTTCGTGGTGAGGGTCGTCAAATCCTTCTTGCCATCGTAGTCGATTCGCTCGGCCGTGCCCTCGACGTATTCGTCGACGCCTTCGCGTTTCTGATGGAAATAGGCGAGATCCTTGCTGCCGGGCGCCATCGTGCCGGTGGCGTACTGATAGCCCTGCGGATCTTGCCGCACGTCCACGCGATCGGCCTTGATGAGGATGGTGCCCTTGGTGGCGACGACGTGACCGGTGAAAATCGTGACCTGCTTCAAATCGTCGTAGGTCATGTTGTCGGCGTCGATGTTCATCGGCTTGTCTTTGTCGGCCTGCTCGGCATGGGCGGTAGGCCCGAACGCCAGGCAGGTCACGAGGGCGAGCGCTGCCGCGAGGCCTAGGGTTGCCGGCCTGCGCGCGCGTAGCGAGGGCAATTCGGAGAACAATTCGGAGAGCAATTCGTTCATGCGGTCACGCTACGAAAGGATGGGACCCGATTACTTCGCGCCGGCGCCGGATTTGCCGGTGCCCGATGCGTCCGAAGCCGCGATGTTGCCCCGGACATTGCCGAAAAGCTGCATCACGCGGGTGACATTGTTGTAGTTCATGGCGCTTGCCGTCGTGATGGACAGGCCGCGCCGAAGTTTAACCGGGTTTTTCGACTCGATCACATCGTCGTTCACGAACACGCGAAAGTGAGACGAATCGGCCTGCATCTCCGGATCGCTGGGCCCGGCTGCGCGCAGGATGCGGGCGTTATCGTACAAATCGACGATCGAGGCGTCGCCGTTGACCGTACCGCGCTGGCCCGTCGCCGTGACGATCGGCTTGCCCGGCTGGAACGCTCGGATCGCCGGAAGCGTCAGATCGGCGTTTTCGTCGTCCTCGTAATGCACCATCTTGGTTGCCATCAACCGGTATTGCGTCGCGCCCGATTGGTCGAGCTCGGAGATGGAGAAGTCATCGACGAAATAATCGGGCGTATGCGTCTTCGCCGCCGCGGCGCTTTCGGCCGCCGGCGGCCGGGTGGCTTGCAGCAGCCAGTAGGTGCCGCCCGCGAGCGCCGCCAAGGCGATCAAGGAAAAGAGCGACGTCAGGCGGGCGCTATTCATGCGCCACTCGCCGCGCAGGCGGCCGCGAGCAGCGCTTCGTAGCGGTGCTGGGCTCTGAGGATCGCGTCGCACACTTCACGGGCGGCGCCTTGGCCGCCGCGCGCTTCCGATACCCAATGGGCGCGAGCGATCACTTCGGGATGCGCATTGGCCGGCGCGGCCGCGAACCCGCAGCGCGTCAGCACGCACAGATCGGGCCAGTCGTCGCCCATGTAGCCGCATTGCTCCGCGCTCAGTTGCGTCTCGCGCATCAATTGAGCGAACGCGTCGAGCTTGTTGGCCGCGCCTTGATAGATATGCGAAATGCCCAACTCTTGCGCGCGTGCCAACACGATGTCCGAGCGGCGGCCCGTGATGATCGCCGTTTGAATGCCGGCCTTGCCGAGCAGCTTCAAGCCATGGCCGTCCATCGAGTTGAACGACTTCATGTGGTCGCCCTGCGCCGTGAACATCAGGCCGCCGTCCGTCAACACGCCGTCGACGTCGAAAATCATCAGCTTGACGCGACTCGCGCGCTCGCTTGCCGTGAGAGCCGCGGCCATCAGATCACCTTTTTGGAGAACAGGTCGTGCATGTTCAGCGCGCCGATCAGTTGGCCATCGGCATCGACGACGAGGATTTGGTTGATGCGATGGCGCTCCATCGACTCGACGGCTTCCACGGCGAGATGATCCGGGCCGATCGTACGCGGCGCGCGCGTCATGACGTCGGCGATCGGCAAATCGCGGAAGTCGCCCGTGCGTTCGAGCACGCGGCGCAGGTCGCCGTCGGTGAAGATGCCTTGCACTTGTCCCGCGTCGTCCACGATCGCCGTCATACCCATGCGCTTGGCCGTCAGTTGGAACAAGGCGTCGCGCACCGTCGCGCGCGCGTCGACCTTCGGCAGTTGATCGCCCGTGCGCATCACGTCGCGCACGTAGGTGAGCAGTCTGCGCCCCAGCGCGCCGCCCGGATGCGAGCGCGCGAAATCGTCGGCGCCGAACCCGCGGGCGTCCAGCACGGCCATCGCGAGCGCGTCGCCGAGCGCGAGCGCGGCCGTCGTGCTCGCCGTGGGGGCGAGATCGAGCGGGCACGCTTCCTTGGCTACCGAGGCGTTCAAGTGAACGTCGGCGAGCTTGGCGAGCGTCGATTGCGGGCGGCCCGATATCGCGATCAGCTTCGCACCCAAACGCTTGACGAGCGGCAAGATGGCAACGAGCTCTTCCGATTCGCCGGAATTCGAGAGGCCGATGAAGACGTCCTCTTGCGTCACCATGCCGAGATCGCCGTGGCTTGCCTCCGCCGGATGGACGAAGAACGCGGGCGTGCCCGTGCTAGCCAGCGTGGCGGCGAGCTTGCGGGCGATGTGGCCGGATTTGCCGATGCCGGATACGACGACGCGGCCGCGGCAACTCAAAAGAAAGCCGACGGCTGCGACGAAGCGCTCGTCGACTTGATCGCGAAGCCCGCGAATCGCGTCGGCTTCGATGTCGAGGACTTCCCGGGCGAGCGCCAATGCCCGGTCGCCATTGATTTTCGCTATCATTCGCCGGAGTATAGCAAAGGCGTTGTTCGCCGCGCCGGGCCGCCCCTGGCCCGAGCCGCTTTCAGGCTCCCAAAATCGAATGCGCGGCGCGCGTTGCGCGCGTGGCGTGCGTTCCGCTGACGAACGAGGACGCTGAACCCGTGATTTCTCCGCTCGAGATGACGCTTTTCCTACTGCTTGCGTCGGTAGTGGGCGTCGTATTGTTCCGCTCGTTGAACTTGCCGCCGATGCTCGGGTACCTAACCGTGGGCATCGTCGTCGGGCCGCATGCGCTCGGGCTTGCGCCCGATTCGGAGCGCGCGCAGAACCTCGCCGAGTTCGGCGTCGTCTTCCTGATGTTTTCGATCGGACTCGAGTTCTCGCTTGCCAAATTGCGCGCCATGCGCACGCTCGTGTTCGGGCTCGGCCTGCTGCAAGTGATCGGCACCGTCGGCGTGGCGGTGCTCGTCGGTTTGCTGCTCGAGCGCTGGATGCACGTGACCTGGCAAGGCAGCATCGCGCTCGGCGGCGCGCTCGCGATGTCCTCGACGGCGATCGTCAGCAAGATGCTCGCCGAGCGGCTCGAGATCGAGACCGAGCATGGACGCAACATCTTCGGCGTACTGCTGTTTCAGGATCTGGCCGTCGTGCCGCTGCTCATCGTGATCGCCGCGCTCGGGGGCGAAACGCACGATCTGCCCATGACGCTCGGTATCGCTGCGCTGAAGATCGTCGTCGCGCTCTCGCTGCTCCTGTTCATGGGACAGCGCTTCATGACGCGCTGGTTCAACGTCGTCGCGCGGCGGCGCTCGCAAGAGCTCTTCGTGCTGAACCTGCTGCTCGTCACGCTCGGCGCCGCGTTCATCACCGACAAATTCGGGCTCTCGCTCGCGCTCGGTGCGTTCATCGCCGGCATGCTGATCGCCGAGACGCCGTATCGCCACCAAGTGGAAGAGGACATCAAGCCGTTTCGCGACGTGCTGCTGGGTCTGTTTTTCGTGACCACGGGCATGCTGCTCGATCCGCGCGTGCTCATCGCCCATCCGCTGCTCGTGCTCGCGTTCCTCGTCGCGCCGGTGCTGCTCAAGATCGTCATGATCACGGGGCTCGCTCGATTGTTCGGCGCAACGCCCGGCGTGGCCATGCGTACCGGCATCGGGCTGGCGCAGGCGGGCGAGTTCGGTTTCGTGCTGCTCAATCTGATCCTCGACAAGCACCTCGTGAGCGCCGCGATGCTGCAGGCGATTCTCGCGGCCATGCTGCTGTCGATGCTCGCCGCGCCGTTCATGATCCAGAACGCCGATCGTATCGTCCTGCGGCTTTCGTCGACGGAATGGATGCAGCAGTCGTTGCAGATGACGCGCATTGCCACGCAAAGCCTGCGGCAAAACGCCCACGTCATCATCTGCGGCTATGGACGCGCGGGACAGAACCTGGCGCGGATGCTCGAGCACGAAGGGCTGCCCTACGTCGCGCTCGATCTGGACCCCGATCGCGTGAATGCCGCCGCCGCGGCGGGCGAATCGGTCGTCTTCGGCGATGCGGCGCGCCGCGAATCGCTGGTTTCGGCCGGCATTCACCGCGCGGCGGCGGTGGCCGTGACCTATGCGAATACGCCGTCGGCGCTGCGTGTGCTGCACCACGTGCACGAGCTCGAGCCGGCGCTGCCCGTGATCGTGCGTACCGTCGACGACGCCGATCTGGAAAAGCTGCTCGCGGCCGGCGCGACGGAGGTGATTCCCGAGATCGTCGAGGGCAGCTTGATGCTCGCCTCGCATACGCTCGTTTTGATGGGCGTGCCCATGCGACGCGTCGTGCGGCGCGTCGAGGAGCTGCGCGATGCGCGCTACAGCCTGCTGCGCGGCTACTTCCATGGCGCCGACGATCCGGGCGACGACGACGGCCACGACCAGGTGCGGCTACAATCTGTGGCTGTCGACGGCAATGCCGATGCCGTTGGCCGCAGCCTCGACGAACTCGGGCTCGCCTCGATGGGCGTCCAGGTCACGGCGATTCGCCGGCACGGGATTCGCGGCGTCGAACCTGGCCCGGAGACGAAGCTGCGCGAAGCCGACATCCTCGTTCTGCGCGGGCTGCCCGAAGCGTTGGCGTTGGCCGAGGAGCGGTTGTTGCGCAACCGTCGCGCCGGCGCTTCGGCCGCCTGAGACGGCGCGCCGTCCATTCGATATCCATGTAACACGACTTGCTCGCCCCCGCGCGGGCGATCCCGGAGAATTTTATGTCCCATGCGCCCGCGGATGCGCCGTTCGACGCCCCCGCGTTCATCAAGAGCCAAATTCGCACGGTTCCCGATTGGCCGCTGCCCGGCGTGCAGTTTCGCGACATTACCCCGCTCTTGCAGCGGCCCAAGACGTTTCGCGTGTTGATCGATCTTTTCATCGAGCGCTATGTCGAAGCCAAGCTCGACTACGTGGCGGGGCTCGATGCCCGCGGCTTCATCATTGCGCCGATCGTCGCTTACGAGTTGAACATCGGTTTCATCCCGATCCGCAAGATCGGCAAGCTGCCGTACAAGACCGTATCCGAGTCGTATTCGCTCGAATACGGCACGGCCACGGTGGAAATCCATGAAGACGCGTGCGGCCCCGGCGAGCGCGTCGTCATCGTCGACGATTTGATCGCCACGGGCGGCACGATGATGGCGGGCAAGAAGCTGCTCGAGCGGCTCGGCGCCGTCGTGGTCGAAGGCGCGGCGATCGTCGACTTGCCCGACCTGGGCGGATCGAAGCTGCTGCGCGAAAGCGGCTTGCCGCTCTACACGGTCACGCAGTTCGGCGGTCATTGAATGGCGCGTGCGTCGATGCGCTCGAATTCGAGTGCCCGGCATCGTGCGCACGCGTCGCCGCAGCCCGCCGTCCCCCCGGTCGTGCTCGTAGCTTTATTGTGCTGTCCTGTCCTATCCTGAGTAAAAAAACGATGCCGAACCTTCCGCTTTTTCTCGCCGCGTCCATTGCCGTCACGACCGCACCCGGTCCCGACAATTTGCAGGTGCTGGCGCGCGGTATTTCGCAGGGCCGCGCCGCGGGCCTCGTGGCGGCGCTCGGTTTTGCCGCCGGCTTGACGTTTCACACGACGCTAGCGGCGCTAGGCGTCGCCGCGCTGCTCCGCTCGTCGCCGCTCGCGTTCCAAATCGTCAAGATCGCGGGCGGGCTGTACTTGATCTGGATCGGCATCAAGGCGTTGACGAGCCGCGGCTTGGCGAGCGCGCACGAGCGGCCGCCGCAACCGCTTTTGTCCGTCTTCCGTCAGAGCGTGATCGGCAACATGATGAATCCGAAGGTGACGCTGTTTTTCGTCGTCTTCCTGCCGCAGTTCGTCGATCCGAGCGGCTCGCAGCGCGTTGCCGTGCAGATGGTCGAATTGGGCCTGATCTTCATGCTGCAAACGCTCGCGATTTTTTCGTTGTTCGGCGTTTTCGCCGGCACGCTCGGCGCCTGGCTCAAGCGGCGTCCGCGTGCGGGCGTGTGGCTGGATCGCCTGGCGGGCGCGACTTTCATCGCCCTGGGCTTGCGCGTGGCGCTGCGCGATTGAGCGGCCACCGCGATAACGATCGTTCGAGGAGCTTCATGAGTTTGCCGTGCATTGCCACCGCGCGCCGCTTCGAGCCAAGCGCGCATCGGCCCTTGTTCATGTCGGCCGAGCAAGTCGGCTGGATTCGCGAAACCGACGTGCCGTCGCTTGCGCTGTGGCCCGACGTGTTCGAGATCGACGCGGCCGGTATCGCGCTTGCCGCGCGCTTCGACCGCGACGTGAACAGCCGCTCGGCCGCGCTGGCGACGGTGATCGGCGCGTTGGCGGGGCAGGGGCGCATTCGGGGCTGGCGCGACGAAACTTACGCGATCCGCAATGCGTTCGACGGTGAGCCGCTCGCCTTCATCGAGCGCGCAGCCGCTCGCTTTTTCGGCACGATGACGTACGCGGTGCATTTGAACGGCATCGTAAAATACGCGGATCGCGCGCCGCAGCTTTGGATCGCTCGACGCAGCGAGACCAAGGCGACCGACCCGGGCATGCTCGATAACGTCGTTGCCGGCGGCATCGGCTGGGGTTTTTCGATCGAAGAGACGATCGTCAAGGAATGCTGGGAAGAAGCCGGCATCGAGGCCGCGCTTGCCGCGCGCGCGCAACCCGGGCGCGTCGTGCACGTGCTGCAATCGTTGCCCGAGGGTACGCAGGCCGAACAGGTGTTCGTCTACGATCTGCCGCTGCCCGGCGATTTCGCGCCGCGCAATCAAGACGGCGAGGTGGGCGAGCACCGGCTTGCGCGTATCGAGGAAGTCGCGCGCTGGATCGAAGACGGCGAGATGACGGTCGATGCGAGCTTGGCGACGCTCGATTGCATGCTGCGCCATCGCTGGATCGACGAAGAGGCCTGCGCGGGCATCGAATCGCTGTTCGTCGCGCCGCTTTGAATGCGCTCGAGCGGGCGCGGCGTGAATCAATTACAGGAGTCCAGAGGTCATATGTCGACCCAACACAGCTTCATTTTGAAATTGTCGTGCCCGGACCGGCCCGGCATCGTTCACTCCGTCTCGGGGTTTCTCTTCGAGCGCGGCGCCAACATCCTCGATTCGGCCCAGTTCGGCGATAGTCACACGGGCGAATTCTTCATGCGCGTGCACTTCCAGCAAGTGGGCGGCGACCCGGGCCTCGACGCGCTGCGTGACGCCTTCGCATTGCTCGCCGACGAATTCTCGATGCGCTGGGAGATTCACGATGCGTCGCTCAAGCCGAAGGTCGTCATCATGGTCTCGAAGATCGGCCACTGCCTGAACGATCTGCTGTTCCGCTACCGCACCGGCCAATTGCCGATCGAGATTCCCGCCATCATCTCGAATCACAAGGATTTCTATCAGTTGGCGGCGAGCTACGACATCCCGTTCCATCACTTTCCGTTGACGGAATCGACGGGGGCGGCCAAGGCCGCGCAAGAAGCGCGCGTGCTCGAGGTGATCGATCAGCACGGGGCCGATCTCGTCGTGCTAGCTCGCTATATGCAGATCCTCTCGCCGAACCTATGCGAGCACCTGGCTGGGCGGGCGATCAATATTCACCATTCGTTCTTGCCGAGCTTCAAAGGCGCCAAGCCTTACTACCAGGCGTTCGACCGCGGCGTGAAGCTGATCGGCGCGACGGCGCATTACGTGACGACCGACCTCGACGAAGGTCCGATCATCGAGCAGGAAGTGGAACGCGTCGATCACAGCATGACGCCCGAGCAGTTGACGGCGATCGGCCGCGATGTGGAGTGCGTGACGCTCGCGCGCGCGGTGAAGTGGCACGTCGAGCACCGGATCGTGCTGAACGGAACGAAGACGGTCGTCTTCCGCTGAACTCGCGCCGGCTTGGCGGCCGGCGCGGCGGCTAGATCAAGCGCAGGTAAATCAGCTCGCGCTTGATGTAGGCGTAGAAGATCGGCGCGGCGATGAGCCCCGGCACACCGGCCGCCGCTTCCATCACGAGCATGGCGAGCAACAGCTCCCATGCGCGCGCCTCGATCTGCCCTCCGACGATTCTCGCGTTCAGGAAATATTCGAACTTGTGAATCAAGATCAGAAAGACGAGCGAGGAGACAGCCGTGGGTAGGCTGACCGCGAGCGAAACGGCGACGATCAGCGTATTCGAAATCAGATTGCCGATCACCGGCAGCAACCCGGCGATGAAGGTGACGAGCACGAGGGTTTTCGACAGCGGCAGCCGCTGATGAAAGAGCGGCAGGGCAAGCAGCAGATAGAGCGCCGTGAAGACCGCGTTGATCGTCGAGATTTTCACTTGGGCGAAGACGATCCGCCGGAACGCATCGGCGAACCGGCTGGCGCGCGAGGCAAGCGCCGTGGATAGCGGCAGCCGCTGTATGTGGCGCTCGCTCGTGATGGCGATCATCGCACCGATGATCATGCCGAACAGGACGTGCCCGAAGCCGCGCGCGACGTTCTTGCCGCCTTGCTGCAGTTGACTCATGTGCGTTTGCACGAGCATGCCGGCCTTTTGTTTCATCTGCGAGACATCGCCGGGCAGCATCGCCGAAAGCCACTCGGGCGAGCGCAGCCGCGCTTGGTCGACGATCTGCATGACCTGCGACAGCAGGTTCTGGATGTTGGGCACCGTATGCTCGAAGTGCTCGACGATGCCGATGGCGAGGCCCGCTAGGCCGCCCACCACGACGGCCGCGATCACGACGACGGCAACCCAGCGCGCGCGCTGTCCCGACATGTGGCGCTCGATACTGGGCGCGAGCGTGTGAACGAGCTGATAGACGAGCATGCCGCCCAGCAGCGCGCCGAGCAGCTTGAAATGCAGCACCACCCACATGCCGAACACGGCGAGGGCGTAGCTGCCGATTTCGACCGCGGACAGCTTCGGCAAGCTCATATCGCTCGTCAGCCGTACCGGACGTCCACCGACCTCGCGGATGCGGGCGTCTTCGGGGGCCTCGTTGCGCTTAGCCATGATCTTATAAGTCTCCCACTTCTCCAACCTGTACCGTGCGGCGCGATCAGCGGCGTTCGAGCAGCGGTGCGAGATAGCGCCCGGTGAAGCTCGCCTTCGATTTCGCAATCTGCTCGGGCGTGCCCTGCGCGATGATCTGCCCGCCCCCCGCGCCGCCTTCCGGACCGAGATCGATCACCCAGTCCGCAGTTTTGATCACATCGAGATTATGCTCGATGATCACGACGGTATTGCCATGATCTCGCAACCGGTGAATGACTTCCAGCAGCAGGGCGATATCGTGGAAGTGTAGGCCGGTGGTGGGCTCGTCGAGAATATAGAGCGTGCGGCCCGTATCGCGTTTGGACAGCTCGAGCGACAGTTTCACGCGCTGCGCTTCGCCCCCCGAGAGCGTCGTGGCCGACTGGCCGAGCCGAATGTAGCCGAGCCCGACGTCGAGGAGCGTCTTCAGTTTGCGCGCGATGACGGGTACCGCGCTGAAGAACTCGTAAGCATGCTCCACCGTCATGTCGAGCACTTCGCTGATGTTCTTGCCTTTGTACTGCACGTCCAGCGTTTCGCGGTTGTAGCGCTTGCCGTGGCAGACGTCGCAGGGGACGTAGACATCGGGCAAAAAGTGCATTTCCACTTTGAGCACGCCGTCGCCCTGACACGCTTCGCAGCGCCCGCCCTTCACGTTGAACGAGAAACGGCCAGGATCGTAGCCGCGCTCCTTCGAGGACGGCACGCCCGCGAACAGCTCGCGGATCGGCGTGAACAGGCCCGTGTAGGTGGCCGGATTCGAGCGCGGTGTGCGCCCGATCGGCGATTGATCGACATTGATGACCTTGTCGAAGTGCTCGAGCCCCTCGATCTGCTCGTACGGCGCGGGCTCGGCCGACGCGCCGTACAAATGCTGCGCGACGGCGTGGTAAAGCGTGTCGTTGATCAGCGTGGACTTGCCGGAGCCCGAGACGCCCGTCACGCAGGTGAGCAGGCCCACCGGCAGGTCGAGCGTCACCCGCTTCAGATTGTTGCCGTGCGCTTCGACGATGCGCAGATGGCGCTCGTCGGGTTCCTTGCGCTCGTCGGGAAACTCGATGCGCCGTGCGCCTCCGAGGTACTGGCCCGTGAGCGAGGCCGGATCGGCCTCGACCTGCCGGGGCGTTCCCTCGGCGATGACCATGCCGCCGTGCTCGCCGGCGCCGGGGCCCATATCCACGACGTAATCGGCCATGCGGATCATGTCCTCGTCGTGTTCGACGACGATCACCGAATTGCCCAAGTCGCGCAGATGCTTGAGCGTGGCGATCAGGCGGTCGTTGTCGCGCTGATGCAAACCGATCGAGGGCTCATCCAGCACGTACATGACGCCCGTGAGCCCCGAGCCGATCTGCGACGCGAGCCGGATACGCTGCGCTTCGCCGCCGGACAGGGTATCGGCGCTGCGCTCGAGCGATAGATAGTCGAGCCCGACGTTGTTCAGGAACATGAGGCGCGCGACGATTTCCTTGACGACCTTCTCGCCGATTTCGCGTTTGGCGCCTTCGAGTTTCAGCGTTTGGAAATAACCGAGCGCATCGCGCAGCGGCCAGCCGCTCACTTCGTAAATTGCGCGCGCGTCGCCGTCGGCGCCCAGGCGCACGAAGCGCGCTTCTTGCCGCAGCCGCGTACCGTCGCACGACGGGCAAGCCTGGTTGTTCTGATACTTCGCCAATTCCTCGCGTACCGCCGCGGAGTCGGTCTCGCGATAACGGCGTTCCAGATTCGGGATGATGCCTTCGAACACGTGTTCCCGCACCGTCGCGCGGCCGCGCTCGTTGATATACGAGAACGGGATCTGTTCCTTACCCGAGCCGAACAGGATCAGCTTGCGGATTTTCTCGGGCAGATCCTCGAACGGCGTATCGATATCGAACTCGTAATACGCCGCCAGGCTTTGCAGCATCTGGAAGTAAAACTGATTGCGGCGGTCCCAGCCCTTGACGGCCCCTGCGGCGAGCGAAAGCGTGGGGTGCGCCACCACGCGTTTCGGATCGAAGAACGTGATCTGGCCAAGCCCGTCGCAATCGGGGCAGGCTCCCATGGGGTTATTGAACGAGAACAGCCGCGGCTCGAGCTCCGGCAGCGAGTACGAGCAGATCGGGCACGCGAATTTCGAACTGAACAGATGCGCTTCGCCGGTATCCATCTCGAGCGCGATCGCGCGGCCGTCGGCTAGGCGCAGCGCCGTTTCGAACGATTCGGCCAGGCGCTGCTTCATGTCCGGGCGCACCTTGAGGCGATCGACGACGACGTCGATCGAATGCTTGTCGTTTTTCTTGAGCTTCGGGAGCGAATCGATGTCGTAGATTTGCGCCGTGCCCTCGTTGGCCGCGCCGCCGCCCGAGCGAATGCGGAACCGGATGAAACCTTGCGCCTGCATCTGCTCGAAGAGTTCCGCGTGCTCGCCTTTGCGGTTCGCGACAACCGGTGCGAGGATCATCAGCTTCGTCTCCTCGGGCAAGGCCAACGCTGCGTCGACCATTTGCGAGACGCTTTGCGCTTCGAGCGCGATCTCGTGTTCCGGACAGTACGGGGTGCCGACGCGTGCGTAGAGCAAACGCAGGTAATCGTGGATTTCGGTGACCGTGCCGACCGTCGAGCGCGGATTGTGAGAAGTCGCCTTTTGCTCGATCGAGATGGCGGGCGAAAGGCCTTCGATCAAGTCGACGTCGGGCTTCTCCATCAATTGCAGGAACTGGCGCGCGTAGGCCGAGAGGCTTTCCACATACCGACGCTGACCCTCGGCATAGAGGGTGTCGAACGCGAGCGACGACTTGCCGGAGCCGGACAGGCCGGTGATCACGATCAATTGATGCCGTGGCAGGTCGAGATTGACGTTCTTCAGGTTGTGGGTGCGCGCCCCACGGATGCGAATCTGTTCCATGAACCTGGCAAGGAGGAGGGGCCAAACCTGCTACTATAACGACTTTTCCAGACCGCCGTTACGGCGTCCTTACAGCGACGGGGAAACGAAAGCTGAAACGCTCCCCGCGCTCGTTACGTTCGCTAGACCTGCCCGAGCGAACCGGCTTGGGAAAGGGAAACAGCAACGACGCCCGCTTCGGTTCCCCTAGCTCGCTCCGATGTCCAATCCATCCGTTACTTCTTCGCGTATGAGTGCGCCCGAGATGCGCGCAACCGTCTCGCTCGCCGGGATCTTCGCGCTGCGCATGCTTGGCCTGTTCATGATCATGCCGGTCTTCTCGGTCTACGCGAAGACCATCCCGGGCGGCGAAAACGTCCTGCTCGTCGGCATTGCGCTCGGGGCCTACGGCGTCACGCAGTCGTTGCTTTACATTTTTTACGGATGGGCCTCCGACAAGCTCGGGCGCAAGCCCGTGATCGCGACGGGGCTCGTCATTTTCGCGCTGGGCAGCTTCGTCGCGGCGATGGCGCACGACATGACTTGGATCATCGTCGGGCGCGTCATTCAAGGGATGGGCGCCGTGTCGTCGGCGGTCATCGCCTTTATTGCCGATCTCACCTCCGAGGCGCATCGCACTAAAGCGATGGCCATGGTGGGCGGCAGCATCGGCATGTCGTTCGCGATCGCCATCGTCGGCGCGCCTATCGTCTATCAGTGGGTGGGGATGAACGGCTTGTTCGCGCTGGTGGGCGTGCTATCGCTGCTCGCCGTCGGCGTCGTGTTGTGGATCGTGCCCGATGCGCCCAAGCCCGTTCACGTGCGCGCGCCGTTCGCCGAGGTGCTGCACAACGTCGAGTTGCTCCGCTTGAACTTCGGTGTGCTCGTGCTGCATGCCACTCAGACGGCGCTGTTTTTGGTGGTGCCCCGTATCCTCGTGGCCGGCGGTTTGCCGGTTGCTTCTCACTGGGAAGTGTATTTGCCCGTGATGGGCTTGTCGTTCGTGATGATGGTTCCGGCAATCATCGCGGCAGAGAAGCGGGGCAAGATGAAGCCGGTTTTGTGCGGTGCGATCGCGCTTATCCTGATCGGCCAATTGCTCCTCGGCACGGCGCCGCATACGATCTTGTCGGTGGCGGGGATTTTGTTCGTCTACTTTCTGGGCTTCAACATTCTCGAGGCCTCGCAACCATCGCTCGTTTCGAAGTTGGCGCCGGGTACGCGCAAGGGCGCGGCGGCCGGCGTCTATAACACGACTCAGTCGATAGGTCTGGCCCTGGGCGGGGTCGCGGGAGGTTGGCTGATGAAATCGGCGGGGCAAAACGCGGTGTTTTTCGCGTGCTCCGGGCTCGTATTGGCGTGGCTTATAATCGCCGCCAACATGAAGGCGCCGCGTAAGGCTTGAGGGCCGCGCGGCGTCGCGCACCGGGCGCTCGAGTAGCGGGCGCGGCTGCGCAAATGGATTAACTGGAGAAATACATGGCATCCGTAAACAAGGTCATCCTCGTCGGCAATCTCGGCGCCGATCCCGAAATTCGTTACCTGCCGAGCGGGGACGCCATCGCCAACATCCGGCTTGCGACGACGGATCGCTACAAGGACAAGGCATCGGGTGAGTTCAAGGAAGCGACGGAATGGCACCGCGTCGCATTCTTCGGACGTTTGGCCGAGATCGTCGGCGAATACTTGAAGAAGGGCTCCTCGGTCTACATCGAAGGCCGGTTGCGTACGCGCAAGTGGCAAGGCCAGGACGGCCAGGATCGTTATTCGACGGAAATCGTCGCCGATCAGATGCAGATGCTCGGCGGCCGCGGCGGCGCGGGCGGCGGCGGTGGTATGGGCGGAGGCGACGACATGGGCTATAGCCGCGAGCCGTCGGAGTCGCGCGGCGGCGGCGGCCGCGCGATAGGCGGCGGCGGTGGGCGTAGCGGCGGTGGTGGTGGCGGCGGTGCTAGCCGCCCGAGCCAGCCGGCCAGCGGTGGCGGGCTCGATGATATGGACGACGATATTCCGTTTTGAAGGTTACCTTTTATAACGTGTAAACAAGAAGCCTGTAGCCCTCGTGGTTACAGGCTTTTTGCTTTGTGCTGCGGGGAAAACTTGCAGCACTCGATCGGTTGCATCAGTGCACGATGCTGACCAAGGACCTATCAAAGACACCCACTTGGGCCATCATGCTCTCATCGAGACCATTGATTGCATGCGGCAAATCGGCTTCGATCAAATCCGTCGAGTAATAACTGTACGGATCGTTGATCGACACCGAATAAATGCGTTGTCTGAGAACCGCATCATGCGTATCACTAGCGAACATCACGATTTCACCAGTAATAAAGCGCGAATAGTAGCTCATTGGACCCGGCGGGGAGTAGGCGGGCGACACGCGAATCAGTAGCACCGCGTCGCTGTCGCGATAGATGGGGCCACTGGCATGCCAATGAGCATGGTCGTCGGGCGCAAACGTAGGGAGCGTGGGTGCGGACGCATCGACTTCTTTGACGACGTAGCCGTGGCTACGCAGGGACGCCTCGATGCCGTCCGTGAATCGCCGGTTCAATTGCGTGTCGCCTAGTTTTTTCGTTACGACATCGTCGAACTTGGGCGCGTCTTGCTTAGCGTGGTGAGCGTCGACGATGCCGGCTACGGTAGCCGTGGCTATCGCACCCACCGCCCCGCCCACCACGGGGACAAACTGAAATTGTGGCCGCGCGGCGGTGTACACGACCTTGCCCGGATAGACGACCGTCACCGTGTGGACGGTACGTATCTTCGCTGCATCGATCTCGGCGCGCGGGGCCGAGGCGCAACCCACGAGAACAACCGAGAGCACGGCGGCACCGCTCACGCGGAAAAATTTCAGGATCGAACGCATCGGTCGTTTCCGTCCGGAAGTCGTGGTCAGTGCTGACAATGCGCGATATATCGGAATGTTGGCCGGAAACTTGAATGCCGAAAGCCTGGAAATGAGATCGGCTAACGACTCACGAGCCGACGGCGGGGAGACCGGCAGATAGCGCCCCGATCGCTCAATCGTCCTTGTCTACGCTATCCGTCGCCGTTGTGGCGGAAGACGCTGCGGCGGCCGCGGAGGCCCCCTCCGGCGCAGAGCCTTGGCCGGGTGCATCCTCGTCCTTGATTTCGTACCGCGGATTGTGCGCCCAGCGACGCAAATCTTTGCTGATGATCACCGCGGTGCGATCGAGAATCGAGCACGTGCCTTTGAACGCGCCCCACACGCCGCCGACAGACCAGCGCTTGAACTTCGTGTGACGTACGACCTTGCCGTTGTCGATCAGATCGGCTGAAACCGAGATGGCTTTGGGTCCCGTCCACGCGCCCCCGCCCACGCCCATGACGTAGGTGATTTCCAGGCGCAGTATTTCGGCGTCCCCCGGAGGCGTGTTTGCGGGGATCGTGCCTTCGTCTGTCCGATTCAGCCGGCGCAGGGCTTCGCCGACGCGTCGCGTCAAGATATCGTCGACGCGACACTCGTCTTTGACGTGCTCGACCACTTCGGCCCCGGAGGCGTAGGTGATCGGTGTTTCTAGTAGAACTTGCCTGCGCTCGCGCGCAAAGATGGACGTTGAAGCCAGGCACAAGGCGATCAAGAGAAGGCGTTTCATTGAGTTATGGACCCCGTAATTCGTCGTTATTGTCCCATGGGAGGTCATCTGAATCGCATTTCCGTGTGCGCTTTCGGACGAGATGAGGCTGGCTTAATCGTGTCGCGGGGATTCGCGATCGCCGACGCGGTGGTGCACGTCGACCGGGTTATCATCGCCCGGCACTCGGCGCCGCTTCGCCTCCCTCGCGAACCGCGACTCACATCACCGCCTCGTCGCGCCTCGTTTGTTTTTTGCGCTGAGCGCGGCCCCATACCAAGGCGGCCAAGCCCATGAGCGGCAGCACCCGCAGACCCAACCCGCGCCAATCGAATCCAATGGCGTGAGCCACCTTGTCGTCGAACGCTTTCTCATCGTCGGTTTCGGGCCCGGTGATGTAGTCGGTCAGCTTCAGTTTTGCGGTAGGCTCGCCCGATTGATAAGCGCCATAACGCTCCATGTCGCGGAACCGTACACCGCTGACCAGCTTATCGAACGTCGTTTGCAGCGCTGCCGCGCGTTCGCTGCTGCCCGCGCCGTCGAGTTCGGTTTGGATCGCAACGGTATAGCGCCGCCCCAATACGGCGGCGTTGAGAAACGACGTGTCATCCACGCCTCGGGCACCGGTCGTCTTGTTCTCGTACAACCAGTCGAGTTTGTGTCGCGCACCGTCCCATCGAGGTGCGCGTATCCATTTGATTTCGACCAGGTCGGGCAGGGATTGCGCGGACGCCGGCGACAACGGATTGAACGGGCTGCTGCGAACTTGCATCGTCCGCGCCAAGTCATCGGGATCCAGATAGAGGTCGCTCGTATCGATATGTGCCGTGTATGCAACGGCGATGCGCGTCGTCCAACTCCCGTCTTCGGGGGCAATCACGGCGCTCAGCGAGTCGCTCGATTGATCGCTCGCGGCATAGTCGGTCTCGCCGGCATCCGATGCGCTCTCGTCGGCGCCCGCTTGAAGCGGAGGCAGGTAGCGATATCCCGGCGGTACGACGAGCGTAGCCACTTTCCCGAGTCGGGCTGTCATCGGACCCTGCTGCCACCGAGGATCATTCCAAACGTCGCTCGGGATGGATGTGTCCGCCGGCACGAGCAACGAGGCAGAGGAAGCGGATGGCGCGGCAGCGCGGGCGTGAGGCGCCGGGTGCGTCGCCGAATGCGCGGCGGAGCCAAATAGCAGGCAGCACAGAAACAGCAAGGAGCAACCCGCACTCCTTACGGATACGTCGTTCGTTATCATTGTCGCTCTCAGGTAATTTCTTATACGCGGGCCGCAACGGCATTTGCCCCGTCTTTTTATCGGAATGTCTATGGCCTAGACGGTGGCTGGACCCGCGGCCCGCATTATAAGTGGCCTTGCGTTTCACCATCGCCCAACCCATCAAGGGGGGGGTAGCAACGGTGCCGTCGCCACGGCGGGGCGGTAAATACCTGGAGCGTGCTCGAGAGACTGGATGCGCCTAAGTGAGAGAAGGCCGGAGCCGGCCGCGAGCGTGCCATCACTGCGCACGTCGGGGAAGCGAGGCGCGGACGGCCTCGCTGGATTCAATCGCGATCGTAACTAACGGCTCATCCTATCTCGCTACCAGCGCACAGTGATCGATCGCGCGCGCATCGTATTTGTTCACGGTATTGAAACCCGCTTCGTTCAACCAGCGGATGTGATCGCGCACGGGATAGGCCATGCCTTCGCCGCTAGCCACCGTGACGAAGTAAAGCGAGGATTTGACCGATTGCAGGCCCCCGGCTTCGTCGTCGTCGCACATCAACGACCACACGAAAAGCTGTCCGTCGCGTTCGAGGTAATCCCGCGCCTTCTTGTACAGGAATTGAATCTTCTCGGGCGAAAAGATTTCGAGCACGTGCGAGAAGATGACCCCGTCGCAGCCGCCGGGCCAGGGATCGGAGAACATATCGACAGCGACGCACGTCACGCGATCGGATAGTCCGTTCGCCTCGATATTGGCGCGTGCCTTCTCGATCACGGACGGTAGATCGACCAGCGTCACCATGAGCGACGGATAGCGCTCGCACAGCCGAATGGCGTTCGTGCCGTCGCCACCGCCTAGATCGAGAAGCATCGAAACGTCGCCGAATTCGCTGACCTTCATCATGCGTGGCGAGAGTCGCGTATAGGCGCCCATGCCCTCGTGAAACAACCGCTCCAGCGCGGGATCGGTGGCCATGCGGCCATATAGCGTCGGCGCATCGCCGGGAAATTCATCGAGACCCGCGTTACGGCCCTCGCGCAATGCACGCGTGAAATGCAAGCACGCGCGGTGTTGAATCTTGTCGTTCAGGTGGACGAACGGCACCATCGACTGCTCGGCAGTACGCAGCAGACATCGGCGCGTGAGCGGTGCATTCGTGATGGCGCCGGTTTCGCTGACGCTCACGAGTTTGAGTTGCTTCAGGCCCAATAGCAGCACGCGGCAGCCGTGCTCATCGATCTCGAGCCGTTTGGCGAGCGACTCGATCGTCGCGCCGCGTTCGATGACGTCGAATACGCCGAGATCGCAGGCCGTGGAGAGCACTTGCGTCTTGATGTACCCGTTCATCATTTCACAAAGCGCTTGCCATTCGTCCCACGCAAGTTCGTCCGTCGCAGTCATTGCCCACTCCCTCCTCGATTGTCCTACGAATTCTTTGGCCGCTGTCCGCGGCCGACCCGATGCATCGGCCGTCGATGGCCCGATGCGTTGTTCGACTCGCTCGCCTCAAGCGCCAGCCGTCTGTGCCGCCGTGTCCGTTCCCGCCTGTGCGACGGCATCGACGGCTGCGAGCTGTGCCTTGCGTTGCGCGAGACGATCGGCGACACGTTCCTTTTCCGCGGCGGACAAGCGTGGCGCGTTCCAGCGCATGTAGCATTCGAGCTCATGCACGCGCATGCCGATAGGCGTGGATGCGCCGTCGATGAACAGTGCGTCGTGCAGCGCCATGGCGCGCAGAACCAACACCGGCATGTCCGAGCGCATCGGTCGAAACGTTTCGGAATGCGCGCCCCGCACGTTGCTCGCCGGGTGGAACTCTCCGAGCATCAAGCCGCACTCCATGTAAAACGGCTTCAAGATCATGTGAGCGCAGTCGATGAACTTGTAGTGATCCTCGCCGTTCAAGCCGAGTGGATACACCGCGAGCGAGAGCAACTCGGACGGCTCGGGCCGCTCCTTTGCCACGCGCTTGAACAAATACGGCAGACGCATCAGCGTGCCGATGTACGTGTCGAACGGCATGCCGGCGGCGTCGAACGCGCTGAACAGCAACGCGTGTTCTTCATGCGATGGTTTTGCGAATGGGCATACCGCGCCTTTGCGCCCGAGGTCCGGGTGAGGCTGCATGATGAAGCGCTGCATCCATGCGAGGCCGGCGGCGTAGGTGTCGCGCACGCGCGCATCGGTCACGGCGTCGATATCGGTCGAGGGCGTCAGCATTCGCTCGATCTCGGCAAGCGCACGAGAAAGATCGGCTGAGGTGCCGAGGGCGATACCTTGGTTCGTGGTCGTTTCGGTCGTCTGCATCGTCATACTCGCGCGCTTTGTTTGAATGCCTCGTCATCGGTCGGCCTGTCTTCTTCGATCATGTTCTTGAACAACTGCCCCCATTCGTAGTCGTAGCGGTCCGGGTGAAAAGGAAACACGCCCGCGCCCGGCGTAAACGTCAGTTCTCCGAAATAAATCTCGCCGTCGGGTACATAGAGATCGAGACGCACGTAGCCGAGGCCGTCGACGAGGCGCGTCGCGAGCCGGACGATCTCGTCCCAATGAGGCGGTTTGGGCGGCGGAGTTTTGCTGCGCGCGTAGTGGCCTACGGCAAGGTCGAGGTGGTTCCAATGCACGTCGAAGACATCGCCATGCGGCGTGCCGAAGCGATCGGAGACGATGCCCGAATAAATGAGCGGCCCCGAATGGTCGCGGCCGAACATATTCATTTTTAGATCGGCGGGGATGTTGCCGGCTCGATCCACCAACAACTGCTCGAAGTACAGCCTCGGTTTGATCGCACGATAGTGTCGCTCACGCGCGGAACGATAGTAGTCTTGAGCGAGCCACCGTCGCGCGAGTCGATCCAATTCCTTGAACGACGTGCGACGCTTGTCTTCGACGATCTTCACGAACGCGCAGCCATGGTTCGTCTTCATGACGAAAGCGTTCGGCAGCGAATCGAAGACTTCTTCCGTAAACACCTCGGGCACGGCGATAAGCGGGATCAAATGCTCTTCGCCGATGCGCTGTTTGACGAACTCGCGCACGGCGAGCTTGTCGGCCAGTACGCTCCATAGCGGATCGGGGTGCAGGCAGCGATGTAGGATGAATTCATTGAACGTTTTCGGCTCGGCAAGATTGGGATAGCGTCCCACGTGACGTCGATGCGATAGCCGCAAGAACATCTCGTCGGGGACCCACCGCTTGAGCACACGCCACACGCCGCGCATGCCTTTGTTGATCCACGCGGCGGCCTGCCGCGCGGCATCGTCTCGCTTGTTCATGATTGCCGCGCTAGATGCTTCGATACAGACCTCTCGCCCGGCTAAAACGGGTGTGTGCAGCAACAGCGCCGCTCCATCGCAGCCGGCTTGGTCGAGCGGCTGATCGGTTTTCACTACGTTAGACATGGTCTATCCCCGCGTCTTCGATGCGCGTCTTTAGGTCGGTGATCCGTAGACGTGATGGAACCATTGCCCATGAGGGGGAGCAATGCGGGGAGCCGGAAGTCGGGAAGGTTTGGCGTTTTATGCCGTGGTTATTCGACGGGCTGTTGTATAGAAAACTCTGCTTACAGAAAAGGGCATTTGCTTAGGCTTTTTACTCATTAACACTGGCGGAATAGGCCGGGTTTAAAAGGCCATTAAACGAGGGAAAAAGCCCCATGGACAAGCTTGCATCGAGAGCAAGCTCGCGTCGTTCGTCGCATGCGTTGGATGCATCGGATGATTGTTGCGCTCACGACCAGAGCGCGGCGCGGCGGCTCGGGATAGGGCCCGCATGGACGCGCCCGGGGAAAGGTGCCGAGACGGCTTGTTCGAGCAGCGCGGTTCGCGCGAAGCGCACCCCGGTGCGCGCATTTGCACGAATCGTGCCTCGGGCGATGACTCACTCAGGGGCGTAGCCAGCCGCGCCGAATCGGCGTCGCGAGTACCCGCCGATGAGCGGCGACGGCCCACTGCGTGAGCGACGGCCCGACGCGTGTCCATACGGGGGAGAGGAGGGCGTGAACGGCCAGCGCGACGCAGACGGCGCCGATCATATCGAGCGGGAAGTGCACGCCGAGAAAGACCCGAGCCCAGGCCACCGCCAAGCCGCCTACGAGGGTTACGGTGCCGAGGCGTTTCATACGCCGGGCGAACAGGACGATGGTGATCGCGGCGAATACCGTCGCATGGTCGCTCGGAAACGACGAATCGGGCGCGTGCGCTAAGAACGTGTGGCCGAGGCCGATCATGAAGGGCCTGGGGTGCTGCCACATCAAGCCGATCGCCTGGTTCACGCCGAGGGCGGCCAGCGCGAGTCCACACGCTTGCAGTGCGGCTTCGCGCCGTTCCGGATCGGCCGATAACCAAAGGGCGATCAATATCAGCGGGACCGACCAGATCAAACCATTGGCGACGAACGAGGCGACGGCGATGCACCAGGCCGGCGTGGCCGGCGTCGCGTCGATGGCGAGAAACAGCGCGCGGTTCAAGAGTTCCAGTTCGTTCGGTGACATGAGGACGCCATCGTAAAGACAAGGCGCCGATTGTCGAACCTGGTTCCTTAACACTGCCTTAAATTGCGTCGGCCGCCGCGCGGGGCCTTCCGGAACCCAGGGCACGCCCCGCTTTTAATCGACTGACGAATTTAATCGGGCCCCTGAAAGGGCGCAAATGTACCGCTATAATTCGGCGCACCCCTTTTCGCCTAAGTGCCTGATGACTCGACTCTTTTGTGCGTTGCTGATCTCGTTCGGTCTTGCCGCGTCCGCCAATGCGCAGGAGTCCGAACCATCACGCGCGCTCACGGGAACGGCCATCGCGGCCGCGAGCGCGCCGAGCGAAGCGTCGGCTTTGCAAAACGCCACAGCGCCAGGGCAATCGGTAGTGCCGGTGGCCGCGGCCGCATCGGACGCATCCGATGCCTCGGCCAGCGCAGCGGGAGCGGGGCAGGTCCATCGCATCCGAGAGATGCTCACGCGCAAGTTCGGACTTGCGCGCGCGAAGGCGGAGCAGATTTCCGCTGCCGTCATGACGTCCGCATCGAAATACTCGCTGCCGCCGGCGCTCGTGCTCGCGATCATCTCCATCGAATCACGCTTCCAAGACCATGCGCGCGGCAGAAACGGCGCGACGGGACTGATGCAAGTCGTGCCCGCGGCCCATAGGCGGCTCGTCAAAAACCTCGACTTGACCGAACCGGTCACGAACATCGAGGCCGGCTCCGCGATCTTGCACGGCTACTTGGAATCCGCTCGCGGCGATGTCGGCGCCGCGCTGAAGAGCTACGGCGGTTCCACCGCCTATGCACGCAAGGTCAGCCTGCGCGCCAAGGACTTCGAAATGGTCGATACGGCGAGCGCCGCGACCGGTGCTTCGGCCGCTCAATGACAGGCGTATGTCCTGTAATCGGCAAGGCAGCCGGCGCGTACCGTCTCCGTTCGTTTAGCTCTGTCCTGCAATTTGCGCCACGACGGCCGGATTGACGAGATTTTCGGCGGTGCGCGAGCGGTATGCTCTGCTAGAATCTCAGTCGTCGTGCGGAAAAATATGCAGGACACCAAAATAATTAGCGCTTTCGCAAAGCTGGGCCATTCCGAACGTTAGGAAACAAAACATGAATTGGCTCCGCCCTTTGATCGTCTTTACCGTTGCGCTTGGTTCCGTCGTCTACGCCGACGCCACGCAATGGACACCCCTGAAAAGCGCCAGCGATTTGGCCTATGCCGTCGATACCGACAGCATTGCAACCGATTCCGACGGGTACATCGAATACACCGCGAAGACCACGTGGAAGGCATCGTCGTTAATGCCCGGCGCAAGCGCCCCGGTGTCCGTATCGGTCACCCGTTATCAGATCGACTGCGCCGGCAAGCAATGGCGCGCGCTCGACACGCACTATCTCGCCGCGGACGGCTCGCCGGCCGGCGTACTGCGCTCGGTCGATTCGGCCTGGGTGGCGGTGAGCCCCGGAACGGTCGTCGACATCATGTTTCGCAAGGTCTGCTGAGGCTGACGCGTTTTCCCCGGTGCGCCGCTGCCGCACGACGATGTCGAACTTGCTCTAGTATGTGAAACCGCCGCAAGTAGGGTGCGGAACTTGTTCGCACAGGCGGCCTAAACAAACAGGAGAGCAAGATGCATGTTATGCGGAAGCTGAATGTGGCCGTTCTGTTGTGGGCAGTGGCGGCCGGTGCCGCGTTCGCGGACACGGTGACGCTGAAGGCCGATCTCGAGCCTTCGAGCGAGGTTCCGCCCAAGACGTCCAAAGGTCATGGCGCGTTGCGGGCAACGTTCGATACGGCATCGAAAGATCTCAAGTGGCAGGTGACGTACGAGGGCCTATCGGGGCCCGCGACGATGGCTCACTTCCATGGCCCCGCGCCCGTTGGACAAAACGCCGGCGTCCAGGTCGGCATCCCGAAGGATAAGCTCGCGAGCCCGATCGAAGGCGAGAAGACGCTCACGGATGCGCAGGCCGACGAGTTGATGAACGGCAAGTGGTACTTCAACGTCCATACCGCGGCCAATCCGAGCGGCGAAATTCGCGGGCAGGTCGTTCCGGCCAACTGATCGATTCGACGGCGTGCGGGCGGTGCGCCTCGTGTGCCTCGTGTGTTATCGCGCACAGTCCGCTCCGGCTTTGCCCCATGCACTCCGGCAGGGACGTACCATGGCGATTACGTCTGGGCCTAGATATCCATGGAGTGTGTCGCGATGAGCTGGCAAAGCGCCGTCGCCTGTTGGTTGCTCAAGAAACAATTTCGGCCTGAAACGCTCAAGCCGCATGTGAGCGTCGAGCGCGCGCGCGTTCATGCAACGGCCCGTATCCGGCGGCCGAAAGTACCCCGGGGCTGGCGGTTGACCGAGCGCTCGTCACCCTCCGATGCGCCGCTGCGCGGGGAATGGTTGGAGCGAGCCGACGATTTGGCCAATCGATCGCCCGCGCGCACGATCCTGTACTGCCACGGCGGCGGCTATTACTTTTGCTCGCTGGCCTCGCATCGTGCGCTCGTCTTCGAACTCGCGTCGCGCTCCGGGGCCCGCACGTTCTCGCTCGATTACCGGCTCGCGCCCGAGCACCCGTTTCCCGCGGCGCTCGACGACGCACTGGCCGCCTATCGCCGCTTGCTGGCGCATGACATTCCCGCCGATTCGATCGTCGTCGCGGGCGATTCCGCCGGGGGCGGGCTCGCCTTGGCGACGCTGGTCGCGCTGCGCGATGCCGGCGATCCGTTGCCGGCCGCGGGCGTACTGTTCTCGCCGTGGACGGATCTGGCGGCCACGGGCGGCACGCTCGAGTCCAACGACGGCATCGATCCAATGTTTTGCGGGGCCGCGATCGGGCGCGCGGCGAAGTTTTATATCGGCGGCGCCGATCCGACGCATCCCTATCTTTCCCCGCTGTACGCCGATTTGGCCGGCTTGCCGCCGCTGTTGATCCAGGTGAGCAGTACCGAGGTACTGCTCGACGATACACGGCGCGTGGCCGAGCGCGCCCGCGAGGCAGGTGTCGCCGTTCAGTGCGAGATCTGGCCGGAACTGCCGCACGTATGGCATCTGTGGACGCCCTTCGTGCCCGAGGCGAAGCAGGCGCTCGAGCGGGCGACGCAATTCATGCGAACTCACGCGCGTGAGCGTGCCCCCGGCGCGGTCGGCGCCGAGTCCATGGCGCGATAAGCGGCTTGCACGGCCGGCGTGCCGTAGCGCCGCTCGAGACGCCGAACGGCGAAATGCCCGTGCGCCGTCTGCTGGAAGTGGTCGATGAACACCGTATTGACGGCGGCACCGAGCACGGCGCCGATCGCGGGAATCGATTTCGCGGCGATCTGCTCGCTCACCTGAGCGGAAAAACGGGCCGCGATCACGTTCATCAAGCGCATGAGCGCGGGCGCGCCGTGCGCCGCGACGCCCTTGCTCGCCAATTCCGACGATGCTTTGGAGATCGCCTGCGCCAGCGCGCCGCGGGCGATGAAGTAGCCGAAGTCCGCTTCTTCGTCTTGCGTGCTCCTTCCCATTCCGAATACGGCCAGGCATTGCAGCCGCGCATGGGCATCGCTCAGATCCTCGCCTTCGCTACGCGCGATATCGCAGATGGAGCGGAACATGAGCGTCGTCGTGACCGGCAGTTCAGCCGGTAGCGCGATGAGGCCGAAGGCCCCGCCGGCGGCACCCGTCGTCGCAACGGCCACTTTATGGAGCCAGTCGCGCGCCTTGGTCCTGCGCATGGGATGCGGGGCGGCCGTGTCGCTTTCGATCGCCGCCGCCTGCGGTGTGCCGAGCGTCGCGAGCGCGGTACGCAAACTGGCATCCAACGCGCGGCGCGTGGCGTCCGCGATCGTGTCGTGCGCGTAAGCCGGCAGCCGGGCCAGCAATCGCTCGATCGGCATACCGACGGCGCTCGCCAGCTTCATCGCCAGCGGCTCTCTTTCGAGCGCCTGCTTAGCCGCCGCCAAGGCGGCCCGATCGGCCTCGGTGATCGATGACGTTGCGATAGGGATCGGTTCCATTTTGCTAGTTGGCTGACGAAGAGAAAAGAAGCGTTGAAATGCGCACCGATGGAGCGGAGCATCATTCAGCAAGTTCTATGCGCCCATGCTATCATTTGCCGATTCTTTGACGTATCAACGATTGCATCCTCAAAAAATGGCCGTCCATACCGCCGCTCATCACTCGCGTGGGCAGCTTCTGCCGTTCCGAGAGTCGCTGCTCGCCATGCTCGGGATCTCCTTCGTCACCATGCTGGTCGCGTTCGACCAGACCGTCGTCGGCACGGCTTTGCCGACGATAGTCGCCGAGTTGCGAGGCTTCGAGCTCTACGCCTGGGTGGCGACGTCCTACCTGCTGACTTCCGTCATCACCGTGCCGATCTTCGGGCGCCTTGGCGATTATTTCGGGCGCAAGCCGTTCGTCATTGCGTCGATCGTGGTCTTTACCGGCGCGTCGGTACTGTGCGGCGCGGCCAATAGCATGCTCTTCCTCGTGATTGCGCGCGCTCTGCAAGGCATCGGCGGCGGCATGCTCGTCGGCACCGCCTTCGCGTGTATTCCCGATTTGTTTCCCGACTCGGTCGTGCGTTTGCGTTGGCAGGTGCTCATGAGTTCGGCGTTCGGCATCGCCAATGCGATAGGGCCCTCGCTCGGCGGGTTTCTCACGCAGTACTACGGCTGGCGGTCGGCCTTCTATGTGAACCTGCCGGTCGGGCTGCTCTCGCTCGTCTTCGTATGGCGTTATTTGCCGCATGTCCGTCACATCGCGGCGCGCGGCAAGATGCGGCTCGACTGGCCCGGTTCGCTGTTGATCGCGGTGGCGCTCGGTTCGCTGCAATTGCTCGTCGAATCGCTGTCGCAGCACGGGCTCTCGCGTGGGGTCGCCGCGTTGGGCGTTGCGGCGGCCGTCTCGGCCGTGGCGCTCTGGAAGTGGGAACAGCGCGCCGCGCAGCCAATCTTGCCGCTCGACATGTTCGCCAATCGGAGCCTCGCCGCGCTCTTCACGTTGTCGGTGCTCGGCGGATACTCGATGTTCTCGCTGATTTTTTACGCGCCGCTGCTGTTGCAAGGCGGCTTCGGGCTCTCGCCGAAAGACGCGGGCGTGCTCATCACCCCGCTCGTCGTTTTCATTACGATCGGCAGCATTTTGAACGGCCGCATCGTGACGCGCATCCGCCGTCCGAACGCCATGCTCTATGTCGGCTGCGCGCTGTTGGCATGCGCTTGCATCGGTACGGCGCTGGCTACGCGTTCGATGCCCCACCCGCTGTTGATGGGGCTCATGGTGCTGGCCGGCGTGGGGCTCGGCTTCCTGCTGCCCAACTTGACCGTGTTCGCCCAGGAAACGGCGGGCCGCGAGCACCTGGGCATCGCCACGGCGCTGCTCCAATCGCTGCGAATGATCGGCGGCATGTTCGGGGCGGCCGTGACGGGTACGCTCATCACCCACTTGTACGCGCGCGGCGTGCGCGACGCCCTCACGAGTTCGAATGCCATCCAGTGGTGGACGACCATGCGCGATCCGCAAATCCTCGTGAACCAAGACGCCCAACATGAGCTGCTCGCGTCGCTCGCCCATGCGGGCCATAACGGCGCCGCGCTGCTGGAGCAAGCGCGCGTGTCGCTCGTCACGGCGATTCACGCGAGCCTCGCCGTGGCGGCCGTCGTTGCGCTTCTCGCGCTCTGGCGGTGCGCTAGCGTCCCGCACGTGAGCATCACCCGCCGGGGCGAGCCCGTGCCTGCGGCAGAATAGGGCAGGTAAAGAACAAAGGTTGCATCATGGAAGACTACATCGCGATCGTTCAGCAATTCGGCCGAACTTATCGCTCGTTCATGTCGGCGTTCGAAGCGCAAGTGGGTCATGCGATGCCGCGCTGGCGCATCTTGCTGGCGTTGACGGAGGCCGATGGCGAGTGGTCGCAAAAACGGCTCGTCGAACGGTTGCGTATCGATCCGGGCGCGCTAACGCGCCAGTTGAAATCGCTCGAGGCGCTCGGATGGATCGCGCGCAGCATCGACGCGCGCGATAACCGCATCACGAACGTCCGGCTGACGAACGAAGGGCGGCATGAGGTCGATGCGAGCTTGCCGCAACGCAACGCATTCTTGCTCGAAACGATGGGGGCGCTGCCCGACGATGCGTTGTCGGCGTTATCGGATGCCTTGGCCAAGCTCGAGGCGCGTATTGGTGAAGTGGCGGGCTCCGCGCCGCCCGGACCCGGCGCCGCGAACCCAAGCGGCGAGGGCGGCGAGGGCGGTGGTCCCGCCCCGGCCCCGGCGGTTCACCGGCGATGAAATACCCGGCTCTATCCGCGCCGCAAGCCTCCGCGGCTCGAGCCGTGCGCCCGTTGCGCGAGAAGGCGCATTAAAAAAACGTCTCGACCACTTCCGTGACGCGGTAGCGGTCGTCGACGATCAGCAACTGGCGCCATTTGTCGAACGTGAGGCACGGGTGCGAGATGTCGAAGGCCAACATGTCGCCCACTTTCAGATCGGCGCCCGGCACGATCCGCAGATAGGCGTGCTGGTCCATCATCCCCGTCACTTCCCACCCCTCGCTCGGGGCGACTTCGCGCGGCGCGTCGCTGCCGGGCCGGTAATGGCGTGCCGGAACGGGCATGCCCGCATCGAAGGCCGCGTCGCGTTTGCCGAAACCGACGATCGCGCGGTCCGGTTCGGGAATCGACTGCACGTACGCCCACAGTTGCAGCGCGGGCAATAGGGCCTCGCCCATCTTTCTCGCGATCGGGTTGCGCGCGAGGATCTCGCTTTGCGCCCTCTTGTAGATGCCGACGTCGTGCGTCAGATAGCAGCCGGGACGCAACACCACTTCGATCGCGCCCGCCTTCGATTCGGCGGCGAATTCCTCGGCGACGACGTCGTACCAGGCTGAACCCGCGCCCGACAAGATCGCCGGAGTGCGCCCGAATCGCCCATCGCGTGCGAGCGTTTGCGTCGCGGCTACGGCTCGGCGCAAAAACGCGCGCACGGCTTGCTCGTCGGCCAGCACGCCTTCGTAGAGTTCGATGCCCGCCAACACGAGCGTGCCCTCATGGCGAGCGATCGCCGCCAGTACCGCGTCGAGTTGCGCGTCGTCGCGCACGCCCGTTCGTCCACCCGGCACGCCCAACTCGATCAGCACTTGCAGCCGGCGGCCGGCAGCCTTGAAGAACGTACCGAGCTGCTCGACCCCGTCGGTCGAATCGACGAGGCAGAAAAATTCGAAGTCGGGATCGGACAAGAGCTCGGCGATCATCGCCATGTTTTGCCGGCCGACGAGCTGGTTCGCCATCAGTACGCGCTCGATGCCGCCATGGTAGGCCGCGCGCGTTTGATGCGCCGTGGCGAGGGTGATGCCCCAGGCGCCCGTTTCGATCTGTCTGCGAAACAGTTGCGGCGCCATCGTCGTCTTACCGTGCGGCGCGAACTTCAACCCGTATTCGGTGACGAAGTCTTGCATCCATCGCAAATTGTGCTCGATCCGGTCCGCGTACAGGACGGCGGCCGGCAAGCTGACGTCCTCGGCGAGCAGATTCCATTCGAGGTTTCTGGCCGCCTCGAGCGGTACGCTCGTGCTCGGCACCATGCCCAAGCCCTTGCCGAGCGGGTCGATGCAGGCCGCCGTGTAGCTCGTCATCGTCAATGTCATCGGTGTCGTCCCCTGGTTTCGTCATGCGACGGCGTTCGTGCCGACGTTCGAACTCCCATAGTACAGAAACTGCGAGTACGATTCTCGGCAAGCCGGTGCCGCCGCATCCTCGCGCGGCCGACCGCCCCTTCTGCGCCTCGCCCTCGGAGACGAACGATGCATTCTCATCCGGAAGCCGCCGATACATTGATCTACGGTGCCACGCTTTACGACGGGTCGGACAAGCCACCCGTCGTGCGCGACGTCGCGATTCGCGGCGAGAAGATCGCGGCCGTCGGCAATCTTTCCAATTGGATCGCCGAAGAGATCGTGGAGGCCGACGGCCGCGCGCTCGCACCGGGCTTCATCGACGTTCATACCCACGACGACACCCACGTCATTCGAGATCCGCAGATGTTGCCCAAGCTCTCGCAGGGCGTCACGACCGTCATCGTCGGCAACTGCGGGATCAGCGCTTCGCCCGTGACGCTGCGCGGCGATCCGCCCGATCCGATGAACCTGCTCGGCGAGCGCGAATCGTTCCGGTATCCGACGTTCGGCGCGTATGTCGATGCGGTCAATGCCGCGCGCCCCGCCGTGAACGTGGCGGCGCTCGTCGGCCACACGGCATTGCGCGGCAACCACATGGACCGGCTCGACCGGGCCGCAACCCCGGCGGAAATCGACGCGATGCGCGCGCAGCTCGCCGAAGCGCTCGAGCATGGGGCGCTCGGGCTGAGTTCGGGGCTGGCGTATGCGTCGGCGTTTTGCGCGCCGACCGAAGAGGTGATGGCGCTGGCCGAGCCGCTCGCGCAAGCGGGGGCGCTTTACGCGACACACATGCGCAGCGAGTTCGACGCGATCCTCGATGCGCTCGACGAAGCCTGTCGCATCGGTCGGCATGCGCGCGTGCCGGTTGTCGTCTCGCACCTGAAATGCGCCGGGCCGCGCAACTGGGGGCGCAGCATCGAAGTGCTCGCCTCGCTCGAACGCGCGCGCGAGGCACAGCGCATCGGCTGCGATTGCTATCCGTACGACCGCAGTTCCACGACGCTCGACCTCAAGCAGGTGACGGGCGACATCGAGATTACGGTGACGTGGTCCACACCGCATCCGCAAGCCTCGGGCAAGCGCCTGTCGGCGATCGCGAGCGAGTGGGGCGTCACGCAGCAAGAGGCGGCGGCGCGCTTGCAGCCGGCGGGCGCGGTGTACCACAACATGTCGGAAGACGATGTGCGCAGGATCTTGGCGCATCCGGCGTCGATGGTGGGTTCGGACGGTTTGCCGAACGATCCGCTGCCGCACCCGCGGCTGTGGGGCACGTTTCCGCGCGTGCTCGGGCATTACGCGCGCGACGTGCGGTTGATGCCGCTCGAGCAAGCGGTGCACAAGATGACGGGGCTCTCGGCGCGCCGCTTCGGGCTCGAACGGCGCGGCGAGATTCACGTCGGCTATCACGCCGATCTGGTGCTGTTCGACCCGGCGACGGTGCGCGATGCCGCAACGTTCGACAATCCCCGGCAAGTCGCCGATGGCATCGACGCCGTCTGGGTCAACGGCGTGCTGTCGTATCGCGATCGCGCGCCCTCGGGCCAGCGTGCGGGACGCTTCGTGCCCCGCGGCGCGAAAGCAGGCGGCGATTCCGGCCATCCCGGCGAGGCGTTTTAACGCGAGCGAAGCCTAATCGGGCGAGCGGTGGCGGTGCGGCAGTAGCCGGCGGCGATCATTGCCGTGCCGTGCGCGCGTTATCGGGCATCGGCAGGTTGTAGTTGGTGCGGAACGGATTGATGTCGAGCCCGCCGCGGCGCGTATAGCGTGCGTAGACGGCGAGCTTGACCGGCCGGCATTGGCGCAGGATGTCGATGAAGATGCGCTCGACGCATTGCTCGTGAAAGCCCGTGTGCGACCGATAGGAAATGATGTAGCGCAGCAGTCCCGCGTGATCGATCTGCGGGCCCACGTAGTGGATCTGCACGCTGCCCCAATCGGGTTGGCCCGTCACCGGACAGTTCGACTTCAGTAAATTCGAATACAGCGTCTCTTCCACGGGCGCTTCACCGTGCGCGGCGGTGAGCAGCGTGGGGTCCGGCTCGTAGACGTCGGCGTCCAGGTCTAGACGATCGAGCGAGAGCCCATCGAACTCCTCGAACTCGAGCTTGGCGAACTCGGCCGGCGTCGCGAGCCGCACCGACACGCTCGCGCCGCAGGCCGCGGAGACGTCGCGCTTGAGCGTTTCGCGCAGTGCCTCGACCGATTCGATGCGGGTTTGCGCGAACGAGCCCAAGTAGAGTTTGAACGACTTCGATTCCACGATGTTCGGCGATTCGGCCGGCACGAAGAACGTCGCGATGGCGATCTGGGGCTTGCCGCGTGCATTGAGCCAAGACAGCTCGTAAGCGTTCCAGATGTCCGTGCCGAAAAACGGCAGCGTCTGCGTGATGCCGATGGCTTCGCGCGCTTGGCTGCGCGCGATCGGAAAGAGCAGTGCCGGATCGTACTGCTCGCGATAGGTCGTGCTCTTGCCGAGTGGCGAATGGTCGGGGGTCATGGTGTTCGGTCGATGTTGGGCGCGCGCTCACGCAAGAAAGAGCCGATAAACGGGGTTGCCGCTTTCGTCCCAATGCGGATAACCGAGCGTCGACAAGAAGCGCGCGAACGCCTCGTTGTCCGTTTGCGGTACCTGGATGCCGACGAGGATCGAGCTGTAGTCCGCGCCCTGATTGCGATAATGAAAAAGACTGATGTTCCAGTCGGGCGCCATCGACGAAAGAAACTTCATCAACGCGCCCGGGCGTTCGGGAAACTCGAACCGGAACAGGCGTTCGTCGCGCGCAAGCGGGGAGCGGCCGCCGACCATATAGCGAATGTGCTGCTTCGACAATTCGTCGCCGGTCAGATCGACGGTGGGAAAGCCGTGCTGCTCGAACGCGGATGCGATCGCGGCCGATTCGTCGCGGCTCTTGATTTGCACGCCGACGAAAATGTGCGCGGCGCTCGAATCGGCGATCCGGTAGTTGAACTCGGTGACGCTGCGCTCGCCCACCAGTTCGCAAAAGCGCTTGAAGCTGCCGCGCTCCTCGGGAATCGTCACCGCGAATACGGCTTCGCGTGCCTCGCCCACCTCCGCCCGTTCGGCGACGAAGCGCATCCGGTCGAAATTCATGTTGGCGCCGGAGGTGATCGCAACGAGCGCTTCGCCGGTCACGCCGGTGCGTTCCGCGTACTGTTTCGCGCCCGCCACGGAGAGCGCGCCCGCGGGTTCCAGCAAGCTGCGCGTGTCTTGGAAAACATCCTTGATCGCGGCGCACAGCGCGTCCGTGTTGACGGTGAGGACATCGTCCAAGTATTGGCGGCACAGGCGGAAGGTTTCCTCGCCCACGAGCTTGACGGCCGTGCCGTCGGAAAACAGACCCACCTCGGGCAGCGTCACACGCTCGCCCGCGCCGATCGAGCGGGCCATCGCGCACGAGTCCTCGGTCTGCACGCCGATCACTTTGATATCGGGGCGCACCGCCTTCACGTAGGCGCCGACGCCGGCGGCGAGCCCGCCCCCGCCGATCGGAACGAAGATCGCATGAATGGGCGCCTGATGCTGGCTCAGAATCTCCATCGCGACGGTACCTTGGCCGGCGATCACATAGGGATCGTCGAACGGATGCACGAACGTCATGCCCCGCGCTTTTTGCAGCTCGATCGCGTGCGCGTAGGCATCGCTATACGATTCGCCGAATTGGACGACTTCGACGGTGGGGCCCCCATGCGAGCGCACGGCGTCGACTTTTACTTGCGGCGTGGTGACCGGCACGACGATGACCGCCTTGACGCCGAGCCGCGCGGCCGAGTAGGCGACGCCTTGCGCATGGTTGCCGGCGGAGGCCGTGATGATGCCCCTTGCGCGCGCATCGGCATCGATGTGCACCATCTTGTTGTACGCGCCGCGCAGCTTGAACGAGAAGACCGGTTGATTGTCCTCGCGCTTCAGGAAAACACGATTGGATAGCCGGGCGGAAAGATTGCGCGCCGGTTCGAGTTCCGTCTCGCGAGCGACGTCGTAGACGCGAGCGGTCAGGATTTTTTTCAGATAATCGTGGGAAGACGAGGACATGGGCATGAGGCGCCGGCGAGGCGCGTGTGGCGTGCGGGATGCGAAAACGTCAATGATAGCGCCAACGGACGGCGGTTTTCTCCTGCCGAACGGATAACGAATAGCCGCCGCCGCCCCGCTGAAAATTGACCGGACGGTCGGTTGGCAAGGCGCGCGGCGCCGGCTGCGCGGCGTTTTCGCGGGCCGCGGCGAGTCGAATCGAGCGTCAACGCGTATTCGGATCATGCGGTAGAATTCCGTTTTAAAACCAGGACCGGATAATGCGCTGGCAGCCACGGACGGCCCCTCTCACCCCAGCCCCGCGGGAAGCGCGTCCCGCGGCGCAGCGGCACGCCCGTCACGCACGATCGTGCGGCTAGCGCCCTTCTGATGCGAGCAGGCTGCGCTGCCGCCTACCCGCGCGGCGAGCCCTCGCTGCCGACGCCCAGTTTCCAGAAATCATTGCGCGTGACGCGCATTGCCGGCTTAGAGCGTCAACGGACGCCTTGGCCGGCCTATCGATCCGTCCGACCATGAACGCACCTCAAGTCTTCGATCCGCACGGCGCCGCGGCTGCCGTCGCCGCAGAACCCGAACCGCGCTTGCGCGAGATTCCGTACAACTACACGTCGTTTTCCGACCGCGAGATCGTCATCCGCCTGCTGGGCGACGAGGCATGGAACGCGCTCGACGAGTTGCGCGCCGAGCGGCGCACGGGGCGATCGGCCCGCATGCTGTACGAGGTGCTCGGCGACATCTGGGTCGTGCGCCGCAATCCCTATCTGCAAGACGACCTGCTCGACAATCCGAAGCGCCGCGCATTGCTGATCGAGGCACTGAACCACCGGTTGAACGAGATCGAGAAGCGGCGCCGGGCCGACATGGTCGAGCACGGCGACGAGGCGGGTCGCGAGCGCGCGTCGCGCGTCGAGATGCTCGTAGCCAGCGCGCGCGGTGCCGTCGAGGCATTCGCGGCCGAATTCGGGACGATGGCGGATCTGCGCCGGCGCGCAACCAAGGTGCTCGGCCGCTGCACGCAGAAAGACAACATTCGTTTCGACGGCCTCTCGCGCGTCTCGCACGTCACCGATGCGACCGATTGGCGCGTCGAATACCCGTTCGTCGTGCTGACCCCCGATACCGAAGCCGAAATCGCGAGCATCGTGAAGGCGTGCTTCGAGCTCGGCTTGACGGTGATCCCGCGCGGGGGCGGCACGGGCTATACCGGCGGCGCCGTTCCGCTCACGCCGTTCTCGGCCGTCATCAACACCGAAAAGCTCGAGCAGCTTGGTGCCGTGGAACTGACCGAGCTGCCCGGCGTGGCGGCGAAAGTGCCGACGATCTTCTCCGGCGCCGGCGTCGTTACGCGCCGCGTGACGGAGGCGGCCGAGGCCGCCGGCTATGTGTTCGCGGTCGACCCCACCTCGCTCGACGCCTCGTGCATCGGCGGCAACGTCGCGATGAACGCGGGCGGCAAGAAGGCCGTGCTGTGGGGCACCGCACTCGATAACCTCGCCTGGTGGCGCATGGTCGATCCGCAGGGCAATTGGCTCGAGGTGACGCGGCTCGAGCACAACCGCGGAAAGATCCACGATGTCGACGTGGCCCGATTCGAGCTGAAATGGTTCGACGGCGATGCCGCCCCGGGCGAGCGGTTGCTGCGCACGGAGACGCTCTCGATCGAGGGCCGGCGTTTCCGCAAGGAAGGGCTCGGCAAGGACGTAACGGACAAATTCCTCGCCGGTCTGCCCGGCGTGCAGAAAGAAGGCTGCGACGGGCTCATCACGTCCGCGCGCTGGGTGCTGCACAAGATGCCGGCGCACACGCGAACCGTCTGCCTCGAATTTTTCGGCCAGGCGCGCGATGCGATTCCGAGCATCGTCGAAATCAAGGACTATCTGTTCGAGACGTCCAAGCAGGGCGGCGCGATCCTCGCGGGGCTCGAGCACCTGGACGAGCGCTATCTGCGCGCCGTCGGGTACGCGACGAAATCGAAGCGCAACGCGTTTCCGAAGATGGTGCTGATCGGCGACATCGTCGGCGACGATGCGGACGCGGTGGCGGCGGCGACCTCCGAGGTCGTGCGTATGGCGAACGGCAAGAGCGGCGAGGGTTTCGTCGCCGTCAGCGCAGAGGCGCGCAAGCGTTTCTGGCTCGACCGTAGCCGGACGGCGGCGATCGCGAAGCACACGAACGCGTTCAAGATCAACGAAGACGTCGTCATTCCGCTGGGTCGGATGGGCGAGTACACGGACGGCATCGAGCGGATCAACATCGAGCTGTCGCTGAAAAACAAGCTGCAGCTCGTCGATGCGCTGGAAGCGTTTTTCAAGGCCGGCAATCTGCCGCTCGGCAAGACCGACGACGCCAACGAAATCCCGAGCGCGGAGTTGCTGGAAGACCGCGTCCAGCAAGCGTTGACCTTGCTCACCCGCGTGCGCGCGCGCTGGTCGTTCGTGCTCGAGAAGCTCGACCTGTCGTTGCGCGAGGCGCAGCACTACCTCGTGCAGCTCGGCTATGAAGCGCTCGCCGAGAAATTCGCCGATCGTGTGGACGTTCAACCGGGCGTGAACGTGTTCCACGTCATGCAAGACCGGACGATCCGCGCCTCGTGGAAGCAAGAGATCCGGGCCGAGCTGCGCCAGATCTTCAACGGCGGCGAGTTCAAACCGATCCTGGACGAAGCGCAGTCCATCCATAAGAAGGTGTTGCGCGGTCGTGTGTTCGTCGCGTTGCACATGCACGCCGGCGACGGCAACGTGCATACGAACATCCCCGTCAACTCCGACAACTACGAGATGCTGCAAGACGCGCACAAGGCCGTCGAGCGCATCATGAAGCTGGCGCGTTCGCTCGACGGCGTGATCTCGGGCGAGCACGGCATCGGTATCACGAAGCTCGAATTCCTGACGGAAGCCGAGATCGCCGATTTCCGCGCGTACAAGGAGCGGATCGATCCGAACGGCCGCTTCAACAAGGGCAAGCTGCTGCCGGGCGCCGATCTGCGCAACGCCTACACGCCCAGCTTCGGCCTGATGGGCTACGAGTCGCTGATCATGCAGCAATCCGATATCGGTGCGATCGCCGATTCGGTGAAAGACTGCTTGCGCTGCGGCAAGTGCAAGCCGGTTTGCGCCACGCACGTGCCGCGCGCGAACTTGCTTTACAGCCCGCGCAACAAGATCTTGGCGACCTCGCTTCTCGTCGAGGCGTTCCTGTACGAGGAGCAGACGCGCCGCGGCGTGTCGATCAAGCACTGGGACGAATTCAACGACGTGGCCGATCACTGCACCGTCTGCCACAAGTGCGCGACGCCGTGTCCCGTGAAGATCGACTTCGGCGACGTGTCGATGAACATGCGCAACTTGCTGCGCAAGATGGGCAAGAAGAAATTCAACGCGGGCGCGGCGGCGGGGATGTTCTTCCTGAACGCGACGAATCCGCAGACGATCAACGTCGCCCGCACGGCGATGATGGGGATCGGCTACAAGGCACAGCGTCTCGGTAACGACCTGCTGAAGAATTTCGCGAAGAAGCAAACCGCGCATCCGCCGGCGACGACGGGTAGAGCGCCGGTCGTGGAGCAGGTGATCCACTTCGTGAACAAGAAGATGCCGGGCAATTTGCCGAAGAAGACGGCGCGCGCGCTGCTCGACATCGAAGACAACAAGATCGTGCCGATCATCCGCAACCCGAAGACGACGACCGTCGATACCGAAGCGGTGTTCTACTTCCCGGGCTGCGGCTCCGAACGGCTCTTCTCGCAAGTGGGTCTGGCGACGCAGGCGATGCTGTGGGAGGCGGGCGTGCAGACGGTGCTCCCGCCGGGCTATTTGTGCTGCGGCTATCCGCAGCGCGGGGCCGGCCAGTACGACAAGGCCGAGAAGATCGTCACGGACAACCGCGTGCTGTTCCACCGGGTGGCCAATACGCTCAATTACCTCGACATCAAGACGGTGGTCGTCTCGTGCGGTACCTGTTACGACCAGTTGGCCGGTTACGAATTCGACAAGATTTTCCCTGGCTGCCGCATCATCGATATCCACGAGTTCCTGCTCGAAAAGGGCATCAAGCTCGACGGCGTGACGGGCACCCGCTACATGTACCACGACCCGTGCCATACGCCGATCAAGACGATGGATCCGGTCAAGCTCGTGAACGAGTTGATGGGATCGGCCAACGACGGCTACAAGATCGCGAAGAACGAGCGCTGCTGCGGCGAATCGGGTACGTTCGCGGTCGCTCGTCCGGACATTTCGACGCAGGTGCGCTTCCGCAAGGAAGAAGAGATCCGCAAGGGGGCCGCCAAGCTGCGCGAGATTCCGGTCACGGCGGCGGGCGCGCCCGGTGACGAGGCCACCCCGGGCAACGGCGCGGCCGACGTCAAGGTGCTCACGAGCTGCCCGTCTTGCCTGCAGGGGCTCTCGCGTTACAACGAGGATGCCGGCGTCGAAGCCGATTACATCGTCGTGGAAATGGCGCGCCACGTTTTGGGCGAGAACTGGATGGCCGAGTACGTCGAACGTGCGAACAATGGCGGAATCGAGCGCGTACTGGTGTAATAGCGCCCACGCGCGGGGTGCACGAGTGTAAAACGGGCTCGTGCGCCGTAGCGCTTGTCGATGCCGGCTGATGCCAAGGGACGATGATGGAATGCGTATTTTGCCGTGAGGAAGGCGGGGTCGTGCTTTGGCAGGACGATGCATTGCGCGTCGTGTTGGCCGACGAGCACGACTACCCGGGTTTTTGTCGCGTGATCTGGAACGCGCACGTGGCGGAATTTTCGGATTTGCAGGTGGGCGAGCGCGACCGTGTGATGCTGGCCGTCTACGCGACGGAACGCGCGGTACGACGCGTGCTGGCGCCGAACAAGGTGAATCTGGCGAGTCTCGGCAATCAGGTGCCGCACGTGCACTGGCATGTGATTCCGCGTTTCACCAACGACGCGCATTTCCCGCTGCCGATCTGGGCGCCCCGCCAACGCTCCGTCTCGGAGGCGCTGCTCTCGCAGCGGCGGGCGCAAGCCACGCTGATCGCCGAGGCGCTGCGTCAGGAAATGGCCCAGGCGCAAGGGTGACGGCGCGAGCGCGACCGAAACGGCGCGCCGCCGCGGATTTGGAATGAGAGGCGAAAGATGAGCGGACTGACTTCCGAGACGCCGGTGCCCACGAGCATCGTCGTCCATGCAAAATCGCGCGCGTTGGAGTTGCGCTACCCGAACGGCCTCAGCTATCGGATTCCTTTCGAATTGATGCGCGTGTATTCGCCTTCGGCGGAAGTGCGCGGGCACGGGCCGGGGCAAGAGACACTACAGACCGGCAAACGCGAGGTGACGATCGTCTCCATCGACGGCGTCGGCAATTACGCGCTGCAGCCGACTTTTTCGGACGGCCATGCAACCGGCATCTATTCGTGGGATTTGCTGTATGAACTGGCGACGCGCCAGGACGCGCTGTGGCAAACCTACTTCGACAGGCTTGCGGCGGCGGGGCTCGACCGCGATGCGCCGATGGCGGCCGCATCCGCCCCGCGGGGCCACTGTCACTGATACGAAACGCGGAGGATAAACGCGATGAGCAAGACCCACTTCGGCTTCGAGACCGTAGACGAACAAGAAAAGGCGAAGAAGGTGGCCGGCGTCTTCCACTCGGTGGCCACCAATTACGACCTGATGAACGATTTGATGTCGGGCGGATTGCACCGCGTGTGGAAGCAATTCACGATTGCGCAAGCCAACGTGCGGCCCGGCTACAAGGTGCTCGATATCGCCGGCGGCACGGGCGATCTGTCGAAAGCCTTCGCGAAACGGGCGGGCCCGAGCGGGGAGGTTTGGCTCACCGACATCAACGAATCGATGCTGCGCGTCGGCCGCGACCGTTTGCTCGATCGTGGCGTCGTCACGCCTTCGCTGCTGTGCGATGCCGAGAAAATTCCGTTTCCCGACAACTACTTCGACGTGGTGACCGTGGCCTTCGGGCTGCGCAACATGACTCGCAAGGAAGTGGCCATTTCCGAGATGCGCCGGGTGCTGAAGCCGGGCGGACGGTTGCTCGTGCTCGAGTTCTCGAAGGTTTGGGAGCCGCTGAAGAAGGCCTACGACGTCTATTCGTTCAAGGTCTTGCCGTGGCTTGGGTCCAAGTTCGCGCAAGATGCGGACAGTTACCGATATCTTGCCGAGTCGATCCGGATGCATCCGGACCAGGACACGTTGAAAACGATGATGGAGCAGGCGGGGCTCGACGGTGTGAAATATTACAATTTGTCAGCTGGCGTGGTAGCCTTGCACGTGGGGGTGAAATATTAGATCCCCTAACTCATTGTTTTTATAAGGAATACCAACATGGCCGATTCGCTTCCCAATCCTTCCAAAAAGCTTTCGTGGCGTTTTTCGAAGCGAATCCGGCTCTTCGCGGTGGCAACCATGATCGCCACGGGCGCGATGGCCACGCTCGATGCCGAGGCCAAGCGCATGAGCGGCGGGCGCAGCATGGGGCGCCAGTCCCAAACGATGCAGCGCGAAAGCGCACCGCCCGCTCAGCAGACGGGGCGTCAAGCGGCGGCCGGCACACAACCGAGCAACGCGGCGCAAGCCCAACGTACCCCCGTGGCAACGCCCGCGGCGCCGGCGCGTTCGCGTTGGCTGGGGCCTATCGCCGGCATCGCGGCCGGTTTGGGCATCGCGGCGTTGCTTTCGCATTTCGGGCTGGGCGGCGCGTTTGCGAGCGCCATGGCGAACGTCATCGTCGTCGCGCTGCTGGCGATGGCCGGTATCTGGCTCGTTCGTAAGGTGATGTCCTTGCGGCGCAAACCCGCGGCACCGGCACTCGCCTCGGCGGGCGGCGCGATGCCGATGGAGCGCGGCGGTTTCGGCGGCACCGGCGCCTACCAGATGCCCTCGTCGAGTGCGGGCCGCCCGGCGACCTCCCCAGCGCAGAGCGCCTCCACCTCGTTCGAGCGCCCATCCGATTTCGACGAAACGGCCTTCCTGCACCACGCGAAGGTGAACTTCGTGCGACTCCAAGCCGCATGGGACGCCGGTAATCTTGCCGACATCCGCGCGTTCTCCACACCCGAAATGTTCGCCGAATTGAAGGTCGACTTCGAAGCGCGCGCCGGAGAGCGCGAGGCAACCGACGTCGTGCAAATCGATGCAGAGCTGCTCGATCTGGATGAGGACGCGAACGAATACCGTGCGAGCGTGCGCTACGCGGGGCTGATCCGCGAAGGCGCGGGCTCGCCGGCGGAACCGTTTGCCGAGACGTGGCAATTGACGAAGCCCAAGCGCGGCGGCGATGGCTGGTTGCTGGCCGGGATCGAGCAAACGGCGCACTAGGCTCTGAAGGCGAAATCGCGGGCCGGCCGCACGAGGCCGGCGCAACTTACCCCGGCCGATCGTCATGACGCATTTGCCTAGCGTCAGTTGCCCAGCCATCGGGCGCTACAATAGAGACCCGCGTCGGCTACCGCCCGCGCGGCTTTTTATTGCTCCCCGATGACACTTGCCGCCAAGCCCTTTGCCGCCGCCGTCAATCACTTGCTCGCTCGCGAAGCGTGGGCACGTGAACGCCTCGCCCCGTACGCGGGAAAAACGGCTCGTCTCACGTTCTCGTCGATCGCTCTGACGCTTGCCGTCGAGCCCGGCGGCTACTTGAGTGCCGTCGACGAAATCGACGCCCGCGCCGTCGATGTGTCCCTGGCCGTTGCCGCCGATGCGCTGCCGGCCTTCGTGCAAGGCGGCCAAGCGGCTGTCATGAAGCACGTCAAGATCGAGGGCGATGCGGAGTTCGCGACTCAACTCGCGAAGCTAGCCGAGCATTTGCGCTGGGAACCCGAGGAAGATTTGGCCAAATTGATCGGCGATGCGCCGGCGCATCGCGCGGCCGAACTCGTGCGCACGGCCGGAGCGCAGGCGCTACGCGCCGGGCGAGGGCTGCGCGATTCGATCGCGGAATATTTGCTCGACGAGAGCCCGCAGCTCGTGCGCCGCGGTGCGCTCGACACATTCAACAGCGAGCTCGCGCGCGCCCGCGACGCACTGGCTCGTGTCGAGAAACGAATCGACCGGCTCGATCAGCAAACGCTCGCGAGCCGGGCAGGCGCCTTGCGCCGCGTGCGATAGCGAGCGGGCCCACTATGCGTTTATTGCGTTTCATCAAGATCGTCTACACCGTCTGGCGCTTCGGGCTGGACGAAATGATGTTGAGCCGGATCAGCGATCGCCGCGTGCGGTTCCTCGTGCGCATCGGCACGATCGGCCGCCGTTATACGTCGCCGCCTGCTGTTCGCTTGCGGCTTGCGCTCGAAAGCCTCGGGCCGATTTTCGTCAAATTCGGGCAAGTGCTTTCCACGCGCCGCGATTTGCTGTCGGCCGACGTCGCCATCGAACTGGCCAAGCTGCAAGATCAAGTGCCGCCGTTCGATTCGGCCGTGGCGATCGACATCATCGAGAAGTCGCTCGGCGCGCGTGTCGATGTCCTGTTCGACGATTTCGAGCGCGTGCCGGTTGCGAGCGCGTCGATCGCGCAGGTGCATTTCGCCAAGGTGAAGTCCGGTCAGCACGCCGGCAAGGACGTCGCGATCAAGGTTTTGCGGCCCAACATGCTGCCCGTGATCGATTCCGACTTGGCGCTGCTGCGCGATTTGGCGACCTGGGCCGAACGTCTATGGGCCGACGGCAAGCGGCTCAAGCCGCGCGAGGTCGTCGGCGAGTTCGACAAGTACCTGCACGACGAGCTCGATCTGATGCGAGAGGCCGCGAACGGCAGCCAGCTCAGGCGTAATTTCGCGGGCCTCGATTTGCTGCTCGTGCCGGAGATGTACTGGGAGTTCTGTACGCCGAACGTGCTCGTCATGGAGCGCATGGTGGGCGTGCCGATCAGCCAGGTCGAAACGCTGCGCGCGGCCGGCGTCGATATTCCGAAATTGGCCCGCGAGGGTGTCGAGATTTTCTTCACGCAGGTGTTCCGCGATGGCTTTTTCCATGCGGACATGCATCCGGGGAACATTCAGGTCAGTCTCGATCCGGCCCACTTCGGGCGCTATATCGCGCTGGATTTCGGCATCATCGGCGCGTTGTCCGACTTCGATAAGAATTACCTCGCGCAAAACTTCCTCGCCTTTTTCAAGCGCGATTACCATCGCGTCGCCACGCTGCACTTGGAGTCGGGATGGGTGCCGCCCAACACGCGCGTGGAAGAACTCGAAAGTGCGATTCGCGCCGTGTGCGAACCGTACTTCGACCGCGCGCTGAAGGACATTTCCCTCGGTCAAGTGCTGCTTCGCTTGTTTTCCACATCGCGGCGTTTCAACGTCGAGATCCAGCCCCAGCTCGTTTTACTGCAAAAGACGATGCTCAACGTCGAAGGGCTCGGACGCTCGCTCGATCCCGAACTCGATCTTTGGAAGACGGCCAAGCCCTACCTCGAGCGCTGGATGACCGAGCAAATTGGTTGGCGGGGCTGGTATGAACGGCTAAAAGTGGAAATGCCGCAGTGGAGCAAGACGCTGCCGCAACTGCCGCGTCTGATTCACCATGTGCTCGCCGAGCGGCACGACGGTACCCGTGCCACGCACGATTCGGCCATCAGGCTACTGCTGCTCGAACAAAAGCGGACGAACCGCATGCTGCAAGCTTTACTGCTGTTCGGCGTGGCGGTGGGGGTCGGGGCGGTGCTCGCCCGGGCATGGCTTGCGATTGCTTACGGAGCGTGACGTCATGACCAAGCCTTCGTCATCGGACCGCCCAGCACCGGCACCGGCACCGGATTCTGCGGTGGCTCCTACGTTCGCAACACGCGACCCCAATACGGCCGCGTTTTGGGACGAGCGTTTTCGTCAAGGCTTCACCCCGTGGGATCAGGCCGGCGTACCCGCGGCATTTGCGTCGTTTGCCGCTCGCACGGCCCCTCGGCCCGTTTTCATCCCGGGGTGCGGCAATGCCCACGAGGTCGGTTGGCTCGCGCAAGCGGGCTGGACCGTTCGCGCGATCGATTTTTCCGCCGACGCCGTCGCGGCCGCGCGCTCGCAACTGGGGCCGCACGGGGCGCTCGTCGAACAAGCCGATTTCTTCGCTTACCGGCCGCCGTTCGTGACCGGTTGGATTTACGAGCGGGCATTTCTTTGCGCCTTGCCGCCCGCGCGCCGGGCGGACTATGCGGCAAGGATGGCGCAGTTGCTCGAATCCGGCGGTCTGCTGGCCGGCTTTTTCTTCTTCGACGATGCGCCGAAGGGGCCTCCGTTCGGCATCACGCGGGCCGACCTCGACGCGCTGCTGAGTCCGTCGTTCGAACTCGTCGAAGAGCAAGACGTGGACGACTCGATTCCCGTTTTCGCGGGGCGCGAGCGTTGGATGACCTGGCGCAGGCGGTAAGCGCCGGCCGCGCCGCCGGTGGGCGCCAGGCATGCTCGCGCACCGCGCGTGCCGGGGTTGATTTTGGACGGCGGCGCCCCCAACTTGCGAACTGCATGGCGCCGCGCATCGAGCGGGGCGCCCCTCGAGCCGGGCCGCGCCCAATTGCGGCTATAATTCAACGCTTTGCAAGCGCCTAACCGTTTTTTGTCGGAAATAGTCGGGAAGAGAATCATGCCGATCTACGCCTACCGTTGCGAATCGTGCGGCTTTGAAAAAGACGTGCTCCAAAAGATGAGCGACGCGCCGCTGACACAGTGCCCGCAATGCGAGAAGGACTCGTTTCGTAAGCAAGTGACGGCCGCTGGCTTTCAACTGAAGGGATCGGGTTGGTATGTCACCGATTTCCGCGGCGGCTCGGGCGGTGCGAACGGCACCGCCGCCGCCAAGTCCGACGCTAAACCGGAAGCGAAACCGGAGACGAAGTCCGATGGCGCCGCCGCGCCGGCCAGCGCAAGCGCGCCCGCCGCGCCAGCCCCGTCCACTGCGTCCGACGCCTGAACGAGCGTTGCCACGGAAGGCGCTCGACGCGGGCGCCGGCGGAACGTCGTCGCGCGGCCCGAGGCTTAAGCGCAATGTGGTGAGAACAAGCGCGCTGATTGATCCCTAGCGGTTCCCTGGCGGTATACATGAAAAAGACGACGCTCAAATCCGTGTTCCTGACCGGCTTGCTGGTCCTCGTACCCTTGGCGATCACGCTATGGGTGCTGGGGCTCATCATCGGCACGATGGACCAAACGCTGCTGTTGCTGCCCGAGTCGTGGCAGCCCGAGAAGCTATTCGGGTTCCATCTGCCCGGTGTCGGCGCGCTGCTCACGCTCGCGTTCATCTTTATCGTCGGCTTGTTCACGCAAAACTTCGTCGGGCAAAAGCTGGTGACGTGGTGGGACGCGATCGTGCGGCACATCCCGATCGTCGGGCCGCTTTATACGAGCGTGAAACAAGTGTCGGACACGCTGCTCTCGAGCAGCGGTAATGCGTTCCGAAAAGCGCTGCTGATCGAATACCCGCGGCGCGGCTCGTATACCATCGCGTTCCTAACGGGCACCCCGGGCGGCGACGTGGTGAACCATTTGCAGCAAGAGCACGTGAGCGTGTACGTGCCGACGACACCGAACCCGACGTCGGGCTTTTTCTTGATGGTCCCCAAGGCGGAGGTCATCGAGCTCGATATGACGGTCGACGCCGCGCTCAAGTACATCGTCTCGATGGGCGTGGTCGCCCCGCAGGTGCCCGTGAGCGCGCCGGCGCGCCGCCCGGTCGAGCCGCCCCTTTAATGCCGCGGCGCGGCGATCCGAACGGAACCCGCGCGCGCTGCCCTCAATGCCAAACGAAAGACGAATACCATGTCGATGAGATCTGAATACTGCGGTCTGGTGACCGAACATCTGTTGGGCCAAACCGTGTCGCTGTGCGGCTGGGTGCATCGCCGGCGCGACCACGGCGGCGTCATCTTCATCGACCTGCGCGATCGCGAAGGGCTCGTCCAAGTCGTGTGCGACCCGGATCGCGCCGAGATGTTCAAGATTGCCGAGGGCGTGCGTAACGAGTTTTGCGTGCGCGTTCAAGGCGTCGTGCGCAACCGTCCGGAAGGCACCGTCAACGCCGGCTTGAAGAGCGGCAAGATCGAAGTGCTGTGCCACGAATTGACCGTGCTGAACGCTTCGGTCACGCCGCCGTTCCAGCTCGACGACGACAACCTGTCCGAGACGACGCGCCTTACGCACCGTGTGCTCGATCTGCGTCGTCCGCAGATGCAAAACAACCTGCGTTTGCGTTATCGCGTCGCGATGGAAGTGCGTAAGTATCTCGACGCGCAAGGGTTCATCGATATCGAAACGCCGATGCTGACGAAGAGCACGCCGGAAGGCGCGCGCGACTATCTCGTTCCCTCGCGTGTCAACGCGGGTCAATTCTTCGCGCTGCCGCAGTCGCCGCAACTCTTCAAGCAGCTCTTGATGGTGGCGAACTTCGATCGCTACTATCAGATCGTCAAGTGCTTCCGCGACGAAGACTTGCGTGCCGATCGTCAGCCCGAATTCACGCAGATCGACTGCGAAACGTCGTTCTTGAGCGAGCAGGAAATCCGCGATCTGTTCGAGCAGATGATCCGCCATGTCTTCAAGGAGACGATCGGCGTGACGCTCGACGCCGCGTTCCCGGTCATGCAGTACTCGGAAGCGATGGCGCGTTTCGGCTCGGACAAGCCCGATTTGCGCGTGAAGCTCGAGTTCACCGAATTGACCGACGCAATGAAGGACGTCGATTTCAAGGTGTTCAGCGCGCCGGCGAACACGAAGGACGGCCGGGTTGCGGCGTTGCGCGTGCCGAAGGGCGGCGAGCTTTCGCGCGGTGACATCGACGGCTACACGGAATTCGTGCGTATTTATGGCGCGAAGGGCTTGGCTTGGATCAAGGTCAACGAAGCGGCGAAGGGGCGTGATGGCCTGCAAAGCCCGATCGTGAAGAACCTGCACGATGCGGCGATCGCGGCGATCCTCGAGCGTACCGGCGCGCAAGACGGCGACATCATTTTCTTCGCGGCCGATCGTGCGAAGGTGGTCAACGACAGCTTGGGCGCGTTGCGCTTGAAGATCGGTCATTCCGATTTCGGCAAGGCCAGCGGTCTCGTGGAAGCGGGCTGGAAGCCGTTGTGGGTGATCGACTTCCCGATGTTCGAGTACGACGAGGAAGAAGCGCGCTACGTGGCCGCGCACCACCCGTTCACGAGCCCGAAGGACGAGCATCTCGAATACCTCGAGACCGATCCGGGGCGTTGCCTGGCCAAGGCCTACGACATGGTGCTGAACGGCTGGGAAATCGGCGGCGGTTCGGTGCGGATCTATCGCGAAGACGTGCAGAGCAAGGTGTTCCGTGCGCTGAAGATCAACGACGAGGAAGCGCGTGCGAAGTTCGGCTTCTTGCTCGACGCGCTGCAGTACGGCGCGCCGCCGCATGGCGGGATCGCGTTCGGCCTCGATCGCATCGTGACGATGATGGCCGGTGCGGATTCGATTCGTGACGTGATCGCGTTCCCGAAGACGCAGCGCGCGCAGTGTCTGTTGACGCAGGCACCGAGCGCCGTGGACGAGCGGCAACTGCGCGAGCTGCATATTCGTCTGCGGCAGCCGGAGCAGCCGAAGGCGTAAGGGCCGGCGGCCGTCGCAGGAGGAGGGCGTTTGCCGCCCTCTGTGCGGCGAGTGCGTTTTGCTTCCCAAATGCGTAGACCCCAAGGATTGGATGCATTCCGATCCTTGGGGTTTTTTAATGTCGCGATCCCAACGTATCCACGCCGGCCGCACAACCGCGGCGGCCAGCGCGCACCTGGGTTACTGTTGCTGCTGCAAATACTGCTGCACTTGCTTGAGCGTAACCTTTCCGCTCCGCGCGGCGTCGATTTCTTGGAAGTGCTCGGCGACATATCCGAGGCCGTTCGCCTTGGCCTGCGCTTGCGTGATCGCCGCGTTGTTGCTGAATGCGCGGTTTTCACCGAGGCTGGCCGCTAAACGGTTTTGCGCTTCGAGCTTGAGCGCGGCCCCGGTGGTTGCCGTATCGGACGAGGCGCGGGCGCCGCGTTGGAGGAACGGACCGTCCACGCCACCATCGTGTAATGGCACGGGAGGCGAGACCGATTGGAGCGTCGAAGCGAGCGCACCGCCGGCGCATAGAACGAGCGCCACGGCCAACGAGGCGCGCGGCAACAGGCGGAGCAATGAGATCTGGGACATAACGTAACTCACGAAAAGAGGTGTCACGAGAGAGAGCCCGGCTAGCGAGCTCTCGCTACGCATAGGAATCAGGGAGCCTTCGAAACGGCCGTCGCCACGGTCGGTTTATTCGCCGGGCTTTCATCGGCCCACGGCGCCGCGAGTTGCGTCAGCGTCATCGAATTCGAAATCGGCTGATTTTTGTAATACGACACCAAATCGGCCTGCATTTGCGGTCGCGCCACGTTATCCAGATAAATCATATGGCCGCCCTGGTAGAACGTAAGTGCGATATTAGGCTTGATTCCCGTTACGGTTTGCAGCCGCGCCAATTCCTTTTCCGTTTCGAAGAACGGGGTCGCGAGATCGTGATAACCGTTAGAGGCCAACACTTTCAGTTGCGGATTGAGCATCAACGCGGCGAGCAGATCGGGGATCGTGTCCGGTGAAGGCTTGCCGGCGTGACTGAAATTCCACACGCCGATGATCTTGTCGTTCAACGTTTGGTAGGTCGCATGCGGCGCTTGATAGCCGAGGTAGGACGGCATCTGCGTTGCGAGCGCGTTCGTGAACGGCTGCGAGATCAGGATGTCGGACGGATCGTTGTCCGCGGCGAGGCGCGAATCGCTGCTCGGCAACGACACGCGTCCGTCATAGCGGCCGATCGTCGTGCCCGGCACCAGCGTCGTTTGGCCGAACGATGCTTCCGTGTCGTAGAAGTACTGGAAGTAGGCGCTCAGCGTGGCGGGCGTCAGATTCGTCTGCGACGACCACGCGCTGAGCGTGGCGCCGGGGATCGTCACCTGTTGCGCGGCGGTCGAATACTGCACGATGGGCGCGTACTGTGCCGCGACGAAATTGCGAATCTGCTGCGCGTAGGTGCCGAGGTTCGTCGGCGACGGCGACACGAGGTTGTAGTAGGCCGCAACCGCAGCGTAGGACGGGAACGATCCGGCGGACGTATCGCCGGTCGACGCCGCGTAGTTTAGGATGGACGATTGCAGCACGATGCCGGTCAGCGGCACACCGGCCGATTCGAGCGACAGCGAAAGCATGTCCGTACGCGGCGTGCCGTACGATTCGCCATACAGATAGAGCGGCGAGTTCGTGAGATTGTTCACCGCGATGTAGCGGCGAATGAAGTCGCGCATCACCTGCACGTCGGCATCGCAACCCCAGAACGTCTTGTTCGTGTTCGGGGCAATCGCTTCGGACAAACCGGTGCCCGGCGGATCGATGAACACCATGTCGGTGGTGGCGATCAGGCTTTCGGCGTTGTCGACGAGCGGGTAGTTCGGCCAGTTGGTCATCAGCGGGTCGGGCGTCGCGACTCGAGTCGGGGCGAACGAGCCAAGGCGCAACCAGACCGACGACGACCCCGGGCCACCGTTGTAGAAGAACGTCACGGGGCGCGGCGTGCCACTCGTATTTTGCGCGACGTACGCGACGTACGACATCGTCGCCTCCGGTTTGCCGCTCAAATCGGACGCGGTCAGGTGGCCGGTGGTGGTCGTATAAGGAACGGTCGTGGTGCCGTTCGTCCACTGGTGATGCATGACGGCTGCCTGCTCGGTAACCTGCGTAGCGGCTAGCGAATCGCCGGCGTTCGGTGAGTACGCAACGTTATCGGTGTACGTTTGATCCGCTGCCACGGCGGTGCCGCTCGTCGGGCTGCTGCTACCGCCGCATCCCGCCAGCGCGAGCATGCTCAGCGCGAGCGTCGTTCCTCCTACGCGGCGGGCGAGTGGGCCGATCGCGGCGCCGTTCTTCATGCTTTTTTCTCTCATTTTTATCCTTATTCGACTTTTTTGATATTTAACGAACGAGTACTGCAAGGGAAAAGCCGGCGTGCGATGTGAACTCGATTTTTATTGTCTTTATGTCTCTTAATAAATCGTAAGAATAAAAAATAAGCGGGTCAACCGGGAGAGCGGTTGATTTATGTCGAGTTCTGTCGAGTTTTGTATCGAACGCCATTTCGCCGGCGGCGCGAGCGCATTGAGCAATGCAACTGCCTGTCCCTCGATGAGCCCCGTCGTTCGGCGCGCGGCGGCATCGGCTGCGTTATGCTGTTGGGCGTACCGCCAATCGATCGAATGTCATGCAAAAGCCGCCGAAAATTCCCGAATCGGTCCTCGTCGTCATCTACACGCCCGAACTCGACGTGCTCATCATCGAGCGCGCGGACCGTCCCGCGTTCTGGCAGTCGGTCACGGGCTCGAAGGATCGGATCGACGAACCGCTTTTGGAAACCGCTGTCCGCGAAGTCGCCGAGGAGACGGGGATCGTCGTGGGCGGCCCGATCGTGCCGCCCGAGGCCCTCATCGATTGGGGCGAGCAAATCGAATACGAGATCTACCCCGTCTGGCGCCATCGCTACGCCGAAGGCGTCACGCGCAACGTCGAGCACTGGTTCGGCCTCGAAGTGCCGTACCCGCTCGAGGTCACCCTCGCGCCGCGCGAGCATACGGCCTACCTGTGGCTGCCGTACGAGCAGGCCGCGGCGCGCTGTTTCTCCTCGTCGAACCGCGACGCGATCCTGCAGTTGCCGCGCCGGCTCGGCGTCGCGCGCACCGGCGCCGCCGCGGTTACGCGGCAGCCGCCCGAGCAAGCATGAGCGCCCGAGGCGCGCGCCGGCTCGCGCGCCTCGGGGCCGCGCTCGTTTCGAAGCGCCGCGCGTGGCGGCTCGCGTTCACGGCCGGCAACGAGGTGCGGCTCTTCAGCAGCGGGGCCGATTATTTCGCCACGTTGATCCGGCACATCGACGATGCGCAACTGAGCGTGACGCTCGAGACCTATATCTTTTGCGACGACGAGGCCGGACGGCCCGTCTCCGACGCCCTCGTGCGCGCGGCGCGCCGCGGGGTGCAGGTGCGCGTCATCACCGACGGCCTCGGGACGGGGCGGCTCGCCTTATTCGACGAATGGGTCGCGGCCGGTGTCGAGCATCGGATCTACAACGCCGGATGGCTCGGCGTATTCGGTCGATTCGGGCTGTCGCGCACGCATCGCAAGCTTGCCCTCGTCGACGCTCGCGTCGCGTTTTGCGGCGGGATCAATATCGTCGACGACTTCGCCGCCACGAACGGCCCGCTGGCCCATCCACGCTGGGACTTCGCGGTCGGGTTGACGGGGCCGGTCGTCGAGCGTATCGGCGCGGCGTTGGATACACAGTGGCGGCGCTTGGCGTTAGGTCATCGGCCCTACACGCAGGCGGTGTCGCGCGCCCTCACGCTGCGTGAGCGAGCAAGCTCGACCGGCGCCGCGGCCCCGTCCCGCCACTCGGGCCATGCCTCCGAGCAAGCGTTGAAGGCGCCCAGCGTGGCCTTCATCGCGCGCGACAACTTCGTCAACCGGCGCGCGATCGAAAAGGCGTACCTCGTGGCCATCGGCCGGGCACGGCACGAAATCTTGCTCGCGAACCCGTACTTCGTACCGGGGCGCAAGCTGCGGCGCGCGTTGGTGGCCGCCGCCCGGCGCGGGGTCGAGGTTCGGCTGCTGATCGGGCGCAACGAATTCGCGGCGCTCGATCACGCCGTGCCGCATCTCTACCGGCTCTTCCTGACCGCCGGTGCGAAGATCGCCGAATATGAAAAGACGATGTTGCACGGTAAAGTAGCGGTCGTCGATTCGAACTGGGCGACGGTGGGCTCCTCCAATCTCGACGCATTGAGCCTCGTGCTGAACAACGAGGCCAACGTGGTGCTGATCGAGCATCCGGAGATCGACCCGTTGCGCGAAGCGATCTTGGACGCGTTCGCACAGGCCCGCGCCATCGACCCCGCGATCTACGCGGCGCGCCCTTGGGGTAAGCGCTTGACCAACTGGCTCGCCTACGCGGCGTACCGCGCCGTGATGAAGGTGCTGACCGTCGGCGCATACGATTAGGGCCGCATCGCCGAGCGCGGCAGGTTCGCGCAAAACGGCGCCGGCCGGCGCGCCAGCGGGTAGGCGGGCATCGCCAAGCCGGTTAGATTCCGGTTTCTAATAAAGTCCTTGTTTCGAGAGCGGCCGCGCTCAATAATAGTACGGCCGTTCTATTTTTTAGATTGCACCGCCAAAAGAACGGTACGAAAGAGGCTATGCGAAAAGGTGAACAAACGCGCGCAGCGATTCTCGATGCAGCGCTCGATCTGGCGAGCCGTAACGGGCTCGAGGGTTTGACGATCGGCTTGCTTGCCGAGCGCATGCAGATGAGCAAAAGCGGAGTTTTTGCGCATTTCGGATCGCGCGAGGACTTGCAAGTCGAAGTCGTCCGCGAATACCACCGCCGGTTCGAGGAGGAGGTGTTTTTCCCGAGTCTGCGCGAGCCGCGAGGCTTGCCGAGGTTGCGTGCGATGCTGGGCCGTTGGATGGAGCGGCGCATCCAGGAAGTGATGACGGGATGCATCTACATCAGCGGCGCCGTCGAGTACGACGACCGTGGCGACAACCCGGTGCGCGAGCAACTCGTGTCGAGCGTTTCGACTTGGCGTGCGGCGCTGCTTAGGGCTATTTCGCAAGCCGTTGAAGAAGGGCATTTGCGCGCGGACACGGATCCGAACCTGATGCTGTTCGAACTGTATAGCTTCACGCTCGGCCTGCATCACGACGCGCGTTTTCTGCATCTGCCCGATGCCGAGCGTCTTACGTGGGCCGCGCTGGAAAAAACGATTGTTTCGTATCAGAGCCAAAGCCGTTAGTCAGCCACGCTCCTACCCGGCGCACTGACTGTCCCTGACGGTTTTATCTGTACAGCTGCAACCTTTGGAGGAAGTCATGGGTCAGTACGCCGCGCCGCTGCGCGACATGCAATTCGTGCTGCACGAACTGCTGAACGTCGAAACCGAAGTCAAAGGCATGCCCAAGCATGCGGATCTCGATGCCGACACGATCAATCAAGTGCTCGAAGAAGCCGGCAAGTTCTGCGCCGAAGTCCTGTTCCCGCTGAATCAAAGCGGCGACGAGGAAGGCTGCACGTATGCGGGCGACGGCGTGGTGACGACTCCGAAGGGTTTCAAGGAGGCGTATCGCCAATACGTCGAGGCCGGCTGGCCGGCGCTCGGCTGCGATCCCGAATACGGCGGCCAAGGGCTGCCCGCGTTCGTGAACAACGCGCTCTACGAAATGCTGAACTCGGCCAATCAGGCGTGGACGATGTATCCGGGCCTCTCGCACGGCGCCTACGAGTGTCTGCATGCGCACGGCACGCCCGAGCTGCAAAAGGTTTATCTGCCCAAGCTCGTCGAAGGCAAGTGGACGGGCACGATGTGTCTGACCGAACCGCACTGCGGCACCGATCTGGGCATCTTGCGCACGAAGGCCGAATCGAACGGCGACGGCTCGTTCCTCATCACCGGCACGAAGATCTTCATCTCGAGCGGCGAACACGATCTGTCGGAGAACATCGTTCACCTCGTTCTCGCGCGTCTGCCCGATGCACCTCCCGGAACGAAGGGCATTTCGCTGTTCGTGGTGCCCAAGTTCATCCCGAACGAGGCGGGCGAGCCCGGTGAGCGCAACGGCATCAAGTGCGGCTCGATCGAACACAAGATGGGCATCCACGCGAATGCTACGTGCGTGATGAACTTGGACAACGCCAAAGGCTGGCTCGTCGGCGAACCGAATCGCGGCTTGCAAGCGATGTTCGTGATGATGAACGCGGCGCGCCTGGGCGTCGGCATGCAAAGCCTCGGTCTCACGGAAGTCGCCTATCAAAACTCGCTCGTCTATGCGAAGGAACGCCTGCAGATGCGTTCGCTGACGGGCCCGAAGGCACCGGAGAAGGCAGCCGACCCGATCATCGTCCACCCCGACGTGCGCCGCATGCTGCTCACGCAAAAGGCCTATGCGGAAGGCGCGCGCGCGTTCTCGTATTGGTCGGCGCTGCAGATCGACAAGGAACTGTCGCACGAAGACGAAGCCGCCCGTAAAGAAGCGGCCGATCTGGTGGCGTTGCTCACGCCGATTCTGAAGGCGTTCCTCTCGGACAACGCGTTCGAGTGCACGAACCATGCGATGCAGATTTTCGGCGGCCATGGCTTCATCAAGGAATGGGGCATGGAGCAATACGTGCGCGATGCCCGCATCAACATGATCTACGAAGGCACGAACGCCGTGCAGTCGCTCGACCTGCTGGGCCGCAAGGTGCTCGGCGACATGGGCGCGAAGCTGCGTAAGTTCGGCAAGCTCGTGACGGATTTCGTCGAAGCCGAAGGCGTGAAGCCCGAAATGCAAGAGTTCGTGAATCCGCTCGCCGACATCGGCGACAAGGTTCAAAAGCTCACGATGGAAATCGGCATGAAGGCGATGGCGAACCAGGACGAGGTGGGCGCGGCGGCGGTGCCGTATCTGCGCACGGTCGGCCACCTGGTGTTCTCGTACTTCTGGGCGCGCATGGCCCGTCTCGCCCTCGATAACGAAGCCTCGGGCGATCCGTTCTACAAGTCCAAGCTCGCCACGGCGCGCTTTTACTTCGCGAAGCTCTTGCCCGAAACGGCCAAGACGATCCGCGAAGCGCGCGCGGGTTCGAAGACGTTGATGGAAGTCGACGAGGCGCTGTTCTAAACCGGCGTCCCCGCCATGCGGCGCATACGAGACGATGCGCCGCGACTCAACTGCTTTACCGTGGCTCGACCCGCGCCGCCGCCTGCGGCGCGCGCATCGGGGTCGAGCCGCCGAAAACGCATGACTCCCAGGGAGGAAAGACGTGAGCAATCTGATCATTCGCAAGGTCGCCGTGCTCGGCGCCGGCGTGATGGGCGCGCAGATCGCCGCGCACCTGATCAACGCCAAGGTGCCGGTACTGCTGTTCGATCTTCCGGCCAAGGAAGGCCCGAAGAATGCGATCGCATTGAAGGCGATCGAAAACCTGAAGAAGCTGTCGCCCGCGCCGTTCGGCGCGAAGGACGACGCCCGCTACATCGAACCGGCGAACTACGAAGACGACATCGCCAAACTCGAGCAGTGCGATCTCGTCATCGAGGCAATCGCCGAGCGGATGGACTGGAAGCACGATTTGTACAAGAAGGTCGCGCCGCATATCGCGCCGAATGCGATCTTCGCGACGAATACGTCGGGTCTATCGATTACTAAGCTGTCCGAAGGTTTTTCCGATGAATTGAAGTCGCGCTTTTGCGGTGTGCACTTCTTCAATCCTCCGCGTTACATGCACCTCGTCGAGCTGATCCCGACGACGCACACGCAGCCCCACATTCTCGACGATCTCGAATCGTTCTTGACGAGCGTGGTGGGCAAGGGCGTCGTGCGCGCGAAGGACACGCCGAACTTCATCGCGAACCGCGTCGGCATCTTCTCGATTCTCGCCGTCATCACCGAAGCGGCGAAGTTCGGTCTGCGCTTCGACGAAGTCGACGATCTGACGGGCTCGCGTCTGGGCCGCGCCAAGTCGGCCACGTTCCGCACGGCGGACGTCGTGGGTCTAGATACGATGGCGCACGTCATCAAGACGATGCAAGACAACCTCGCGGACGATCCGTTCTTCCCGGTCTACGAAACGCCGGCCGTGTTGGCCGCGCTCGTGGCCAAGGGCGCGCTCGGCCAAAAGACGGGCGGCGGCTTCTATAAGAAAGAGGGCAAGGCGATCAAGGTGCTCGACGCGAAGAGCGGCGAATACGTCGAGAGCGGTGCCAAGGCCGACGAACTCGTGGGCCGTATCTTGAAGCGTCCGGCCGGCGAGCGTCTGAAGCTGCTGCGCGAATCGGAGCACGCGCAAGCGCAATTCCTGTGGTCGATCTTCCGCGATGTGTTCCATTACATCGCCGTGCACTTGGAATCGATCGCCGACAACGCCCGCGACGTCGATCTGGCGATCCGCTGGGGCTTCGGCTGGAACGAAGGTCCGTTCGAAGGCTGGCAAGCCGCCGGCTGGAAGCAAGTGGCCGAGTGGGTCCAAGAAGATATCGCCGCGGGCAAGGCGCTCTCGAAGGCACCGTTGCCTTCGTGGGTGTTCGAGGGCGCGGTGGCGGAGCAGGGCGGCGTGCACACGTCCGAAGGCTCGTGGTCGCCCGCGGCCGCCAAGTTCGAGCCGCGCTCGACGCTGCCGGTCTACGGTAAGCAAGTGTTCCGCGCGCCGCTCGTCGGCGAAACGGGCGCGGATCCGAAGAGCTACGGCAAGACCCTGTTCGAAACCGATTCTGTGCGCGCATGGGTGGACGATCGCGCGGGCGAGGACGATGTCGTCATCGTCTCGTTCAAGACGAAGATGAACACGATCGGCCCGGGTGTGCTCGACGGCCTCGCGCAAGCGATCGAATTGGCCGAGAAGTCGTACAAGGGCGTGGTCGTATGGCAGCCCACGTCGCTCAAGCTCGGCGCGCCCGGCGGTCCGTTCTCGGCCGGCGCCAATCTCGAGGAAGCCATGCCCGCGTTCATGATGGGCGGCGCCAAGGGGATCGAGCCGTTCGTCAAGAAGTTCCAGCAGGGCATGCTGCGCGTGAAGTACGCGAACGTACCGGTGGTCGCGGCCGTGTCCGGCATAGCGCTCGGCGGCGGGTGCGAGCTGATGCTCCATAGCGCCAAGCGCGTCGCGCATATCGAGAGCTACGTCGGTCTCGTCGAAGTGGGCGTCGGCCTGGTGCCCGCGGGCGGCGGCCTGAAGGAAGCGGCGCTGCGTGCCGCGGAGGCGGCCGGTGCGGTCGGCGCATCGAACGGCGAACTCTTGAAGTTCGTGTCGAAGTCGTTCGAGAACGCCGCGATGGCGAAGGTGTCGGCGTCGGCGATCGAGGCACGGGCGATGGGCTATCTCAAGCCGTCCGACACGATCGTCTTCAACGTGTTCGAGTTGCTCGACACCGCGAAGAAGGAGGCGCGCGCGCTGGCTGCCGCCGGGTATCGGCCGCCGCTGCCGGTGAAGCAAGTGCCGGTGGCGGGCCGCTCGGCCATCTCGACGATCAAGGCGCAACTCGTGAACATGCGCGACGGCAACTTCATCAGCGCCCACGACTTCCTGATCGCCTCGCGTATTGCCGAAGCGGTGTGCGGCGGCGACGTCGAAGCGGGCAGTCTCGTCGACGAGGAATGGTTGCTGGCGCTCGAGCGCCGCGCGTTCGTCGATCTGCTCGGCACGCAAAAGACGCAAGAGCGAATCATGGGCATGCTGCAGACCGGCAAGCCGGTGCGCAACTAACGGCAGGAGCGCCAAAAAATGAGCAAACAATTGCAAGACGCATACATCGTCGCCGCCAGCCGCACCCCGATCGGCAAGGCGCCGCGCGGCGTATTCAAGAACACGCGGCCCGACGAGTTGCTGGTGCATGCGATCAAGTCGGCCGTGGCGCAAGTGCCGGGACTCGACACGAAGGTCATCGAAGACGCGATCGTGGGCTGCGCGATTCCCGAGGCGGAGCAAGGCTTGAACGTGGCGCGCATCGGCGCGCTGCTGGCCGGGCTGCCGCAATCGGTGGGCGGCGTGACCGTCAACCGCTTTTGCGCCTCGGGCGTGACGGCGCTGGCGATGGCCGCGGACCGCATTCGCGTGGGCGAAGCCGATGCGATGATCGCCGGCGGTTGCGAATCGATGAGCATGGTGCCGATGATGGGCAACACGCCTTCGATGTCGCCGCACATCTTCGATAACGACGAAAACTTCGGGATCGCCTACGGCATGGGGCTCACGGCGGAGCGCGTGGCCGAGCGTTGGAAGGTGAGCCGCGAAGACCAAGACCGCTTCTCGCTCGAATCGCACCAAAAGGCGATCGCCGCGCAGCAAGCGGGTGAGTTCAAGGACGAGATCGCGCCGTACACGTTGATGGAACGCACGCCCGACCTCGCGACGGGCGAGGTGAAGACGAAGTCGCGCGAAATCGCGCTCGACGAAGGTCCGCGCCCCGATACGACGATCGAAGGTCTGGCGAAACTACGTGCGGTGTTCGCGAACAAGGGCTCGGTGACGGCCGGCAACAGCTCGCAAACGTCGGATGGCGCCGGCGCGTTGATCGTCGTCTCCGAGAAGATCTTGAAGCAGTTCAACCTGACGCCGCTCGCGCGTTTCGTCAGCTTCGCCGTACGCGGCGTGCCGCCCGAAGTGATGGGTATCGGCCCGAAGGAAGCGATTCCGGCCGCGCTCAAGGCCGCGGGCCTCACGCAGGACGATCTCGATTGGATCGAGTTGAACGAAGCGTTTGCCGCGCAATCGCTGGCGGTCATTCGCGAGCTCGGCCTCGATCCGTCCAAGGTCAACCCGCTCGGCGGCGCGATCGCACTGGGCCACCCGCTCGGAGCGACGGGTGCGATCCGCGCATCGACCGTGGTGCACGGGCTGCGTCGCCGCAATCTGAAGTACGGCATGGTGACGATGTGCGTCGGTACCGGCATGGGCGCGGCGGGCATCATCGAGCGCCTGTAAAAGCGCCGTGACCCGGCAATGACGGTTCGTGCGCGCCGGAGCGATCCTCCGGCGGCTCGAACCGTTTTCCTTTGGAGAGAGACGATGGAAATTGGGATTGAGCGCAGTGCCGACGGCGTCATGACGATCGCCCTGAATCGGCCCGAGAAGAAAAACGCGATTACGTCGGCGATGTATCAAACGATGGCCGACGCGCTGGCCGACGCAAACGAGGATGCGGCCGTGCGCGCGGTCCTGATTCGCGGCGGCGAGCAGGTCTTTAGCGCCGGCAACGATCTCGAAGACTTCATGAAGTCGCCGCCGACGAGCGAAGACGCGCCCGTGCTGCAATTCCTGCGGCGCATCAGCAGCTTCGAGAAGCCGATCGTCGCCGCGGTATCGGGCGTGGCGGTCGGTATCGGCACGACGCTGCTCCTGCATTGCGATCTCGTGTACGCGGCCGAATCGGCTACGTTCTCGTTGCCGTTTTCGCAATTGGGTCTCTGCCCCGAAGCCGCATCGAGTCTGCTCTTGCCGCGTCTCGCGGGTTATACGCTCGCGGCGGAAAAGCTGATGCTCGGCGAAGCGTTCGATGCGCAGGAAGCGCATCGGATGGGGATCGTCAATCGCTTGCTGCCGCTCGGCGAGGTGGACGCGTTCGCCTATGCGCAGGCCGCCAAGCTCGCCGCGCTGCCCGCTTCGTCGCTGCGGGTGACGAAGATGCTGATGAAGGGCACGCACGGGCAGGAGATTGCCGATCGCATGAAGGAGGAAGTCGTGCACTTCGGCAAGATGCTGCTCGCTCCCGAAGCGCGCGAAGCGATGATGGCCTTCTTCCAGAAGCGCAAGCCCGATTTCCGGCAGTTCGGTTGAGGACGGGGCGTGCCGCCGAGACCTCGGCGCCTCGCGCGGCACGCGCCAGAGAATGAACGATGCGAACGATGCGAACGTTCAGTTGTGCCGATCAATCCTCGCCATACTCGACATAGCTCGCCTCCCGGCAAAAGCTGAGGAGCCGAATGCCTGCTTGCCGCGCGATGGCGATAGCGAGCGAGGAGGGCGCGGAGATCGTGGCCACCATCGGAATGCCGACGCGCGCCGCTTTGCGCACGAGTTCATAACTCGCACGGCTCGATAGAAACACGAAGCCGTTCGTCGCATCGATGCGCTCGAGCACGAGCCGTCCGATCAATTTGTCGAGCGCATTATGGCGGCCGACATCCTCGAAGGCCAACAAGATCGCCCCTCGCTCGTCGCACCACGCGGCCGCATGAAGGCCGCCCGTCACGCGGGTCAGCGCTTGATGCGACGGCAGCTCGCGCGCCGCGCGCGCAATGGCATCGGGCGCGAGCCGCGCCAAGAAGCCGCTGTCCGTGACCGTTTCCGGCGACAGATCGAGCAAATCGATGCTCTCGATGCCACAGACGCCGCAGCCCGTGCGGCCCGCAAGCGCGCGCCGGCGCTCCTTGAGCGCCGCGAACGCCTGCTGCACGATCGTCAGTTCGACCTGCGCATAGGGCAGCGCGGAGCCGTTTCGATGGAACGTCACCTCGATGTCCCGGATATCGCTGCCTCGTTCGACGATACCTTCCGAAATCGCGAACCCGACGGCGAAAGCCTCCAGTTCGCGCGGCGTGCACATCATGACGGCATGCGAAATGCCGTTGAAGACCAGCGCCACGGGCCACTCCTGGCCGACTTGGTCCAGTGCCGGTTCGATCCGGCCATCGCGATGGCGGCGTACCTTTTGTTCAATGACGCCGCGCTCGTCGGCGCCGTCCAACGGGTCGTTCAAGATCGTTCCTTCGTCCATGTCGTGCTCGGCCGATTGCCATGTGCGGGGCCGGCGTTTCGTGCATAAGGTTCTAAAATACCCGAAGCGGGCGCCGTTTGCCCGTCTAGACCCGGCGCTCGCACGCCAAAGGACACCGCCATGGGATTGCATGAAACGCCGCTGCTGTTCGATTTCGAACTCGTGTCGTCGGAGGACCTCACCTATATGCCGATGTCGGTCCGCTTCAATCTCGACCGGTTCGGCCTTCGCATCTCGCTCGCGCAGTGGCAACTGCTGCCCCACGCCGATCGCACCCTCTTAGCGCGGTTTCCCGTCGACGAAGACGCGCAAATCGAGCCCAACTTCGATCACGCGCTCTTCGAGATGATGCGCACGCACGCGAACATCGAACCGGAGTGGTTTACACCTGAGCCGGACCCAGTCTGGCGCAGCACGGCCGCGGTGCCCGAGCGCTTGCTCGCCCACAGCCGCGCGGTAGGCGCTATCGCGCCGAGTACCGAGCGCTGGGCCGAACTCGATCCGTTCAAGCGCTATGTCCTGACGAAACTGACGCGAAAACCGGAGCCGAGCCACGATTTCGTGCCTGCCATGCGCGAGTTCGGCCTTATGGGCTAGGGCGCCCGCCCGAGTCGAAAATTTTTCGACGCGCGACCCTCAACCCGGGCTAAACGCTGCCGTTATCCATGGGATGGCACGGAAAGGCTCGCATCGATTCCAGCAAGAAAGGTCGAACGGGCGCGTAGCACTCCCTCGCCGCGCCGCCCCATTCTGAGTACCCATGAACCTGGGGATGCTCAACCCTGGGCACTAGACTCGACCGGCTTTCGACATCCAATGCGTTCCTTTTTATCGAAACGGCTGCTGATCAACGTCGCCGTCGCCGCGGCTGTGATCGCGGCCAACGCGTTCGTCGCCTACGGGCAGATCCGCGGCGAGCGGGCGACCGATTCTCGCACGGCGCGCTCCATGAGCGTCAAGCGCGATCTCGACGCGTACCGCGCCACGCTCGGCTCCGGACTTGCCGCGCTCGGACGTTTCTCGCACTTGGGCGAGCCGGTCGGCGATGCGTTCATCCGCGAGCGGGAATTGGCGCTCGCGAGCGGCAAAGCGGACCTGCGTCAAGCGCTCGCGGACGACCCGGCGATGCGCGGCGACCTCGAGGCGCTGCTGGCGCTGGCGGACCGCGTGGAGGCGCAAACGCACGCCGCCTTGGTGCGTGCGGCGAAGCAGACGAGCCCAACACCCCAAGCAGGCTTGGCCGCCGCGGCAACCGGCGCCGCCGAGCCGGCCGCCGAGCGCGCGTGGGTCACGCCGGTCTATATGCAGGCGCGCTCCGCGCTCGATGTCGTGGATGCCTCGATAGCCAAGCTACGGGAGCGGGAGGACGAAGCGTTGGAGTCCTCGCTGTCGGCCTCGGAGCATTCGACGCGGCTTGCCACGCTGCTGCTCATCGTCACGATGGTGGCGGGCTGCGGCATGTTGATTTACACGTTTGGGGTTCGCGAGAGCGCCGCTCGCGCCAAAATCCGCGTGGCGCGCGCCATGCGGCGCAGCGACGAGCGCTTTCGCGAGTTGTTCGACGCCCACCCGGTGCCGATGTGGATATACGACCGCGAGACGCTCGGTTTTCTCGCCGTCAATGCCGCTGCCGTCGAGCAGTACGGCTATGGCGAGGGCGAATTTTTCGGCATGACGATTCGCGATCTGTACTGGCCGGACGAGATCGCGCGGCTCGAGTCGTACCTCGTACGCGGCTATGCGGCGCCGCGCCGTGGCCGGGTATCGGCGGGCGTGTGGCGTCAGCGGCGCCGCGACGGCACCCAATTGAGCGCCGACATCACCAACCACGCGCTGAGCTTCATGGGGCGCCCCGCGGTGTTCGTGCTGGCCGACGACGTGACCGAGCAAATCAAGGTCGAGGCCGAGGCGCAGCGGTCCAATCAAATGCTCGAGACCGTGATCGACAACATCCCCCAACGCATCTTTTGGAAGGATCGCGATTCGCGCTATCTCGGCTGCAACATGGCGTTCGCGCGCGATGCGGGTCTGGCCTACACCGAGCAGGTCATCGGCAAGACCGATGACGATATGCCGTGGGGCGCAATGGCTGAATCGTTGCGCCGCGCCGATCTGGAAGTGATCCGCAGCGGCGTGCCGAAGATGAATTACGAGTTCGAGACACTGATCGACGGCGTGCATCGCGCCGGCATCACGAGCAAGATTCCGCTGACGAACGGCGACGGCACCGTCATCGGCGTGCTCGGCTCCTATACGGACGTGACCGACCGCAAGCGTTCCGACCTCGCGCTGCGTCTGCAAAGCCGCGCGCTCGATGCGAGCGTCAACGCGATCTTGATTACGGCCGCCTCCGGCGGCGGGCACGTGATCGAATACGCGAATCCCGCGTTCAAACGCATCACGGGCTACGATCCGGCGGAGATCGTCGGTCAGGACTGCCGTTTCCTGCAGCGCGACGACCGCGATCAGGAAGGACTCGTCGCCATTCGCGAAGGGCTCGCCGCGAACCGCGAGGTCAGTGCCGTCTTGCGCAATTACCGCAAGGATGGGGCGCTGTTCTGGAATCAGCTGTTCATTGCACCGGTGCCCGATCCGGACGGCAACACCACGCACCATATCGGCGTCATCAACGACGTAACGGACCTGATCCGCTACCAGGAGCAGCTCGAATACCAGGCGAACTACGACGGGCTGACGCGGCTGCCCAATCGCAATTTGCTGCGCGAGCGGCTCAACCAGGCGATCGCGCGCGGTAAGCCGCTCGCCGTCGTCTTCATCGACCTGGACGGTTTCAAGAACGTCAACGACAGTCTCGGCCACAGTGTCGGCGACCGTTTGCTCGGCGTCGTGGCCGAGCGGCTAGCCCGCAGTGCGAGGCCGAGCGATACGGTCGCGCGGCACGGCGGCGACGAATTCGTGATCGTGCTGACCGACGCGGTCGACGAAAAGACGCTGATCGGCTGGATGGAGCGCGTGCGCGCGACGATCTCGGAACCGGTCTGGCTCGACGGCACCGAGCTCTACGTGGGCTGCAGCATGGGCGCGAGCTTGTATCCGCAAGACGGCGAGGACGTCGAAACCCTGCTCAAGAAAGCCGACCTGGCGATGTATCGCGCGAAGGACATGGGCCGCAATACGTTCCAGTTCTACCAGCCCGAGATGAATACGAGCGTCGGCGCCCGGCTCAATCTCGAGCGCCGCTTACGCCGCGCGCTGCGCGACGGCGAGTTCTTGCTGCACTACCAGCCGCAGGTGGACATCAAGACGGGACAGATCGTCGGAATGGAAGCGCTCGTGCGCTGGCTCGATCCCGAAGTGGGGCTCGTGCCGCCGTCGGCGTTTATCCCTGTCGCGGAGGAAAGCGGGCTCATCGGTCCGCTTTCCGAGTGGGTGCTGCGCGAGGCGTGCCGGCAAAACAAGGCGTGGCAAGACGAGGGATTGCCGCCCGCGCGCGTGTCGGTGAACTTGTCCGCGCGGCAGTTTCAGCAGCGCGACATCGCCAAACTCGTCATGTCGATTCTCGAGGAAACGGGCCTCGAGCCGCAGTACTTGGAGCTCGAGCTGACCGAAAGCACGATCATGCGCAACGCCGAAGAGGCCGTCACCATGCTGGCAGAGCTACACGCGCTGGGGATCGGGCTCGCGATCGACGATTTCGGCACCGGCTATTCGAGTTTGAGCTATTTGAAACGCTTCCCCGTCGATCGTCTGAAGATCGACCGTTCATTCGTATCGGACATCGGGGCCTCGAGCGACGACGAAACGATCACGTCGGCCATTATCGCGCTTGCCCATTCGCTGCAATTGCAGGTCATCGCAGAGGGCGTCGAGACGGCGGCCCAACTCGACTTCCTCAAAGAGCGGGCCTGCACGGAGATGCAGGGCTACTTCTTCGCACGACCGATGCCGCACGATGCCATTCCCGCGCTGTTGCAACGAGCGGGCACCGACGGCACGAGGGCGGCCGACACGGTTGCCCACTGAACGCGCCGCTCGTTAGGCTAGATCGGGCAGCTTGCGCGGACGGCGTTCTTTATCGGTGGCCACGTAAGTGAGCGTGGCTTCCGTGACCTTGACCAGCTCCTCCGTGAGGCTCATGCGCTGAGCGAACACTTCGACCGATACGGTGATCGACGTCGTGCCCGTTTTCACGATGTCGGCGTAGAAACTGAGCAGGTCGCCCACGAATACCGGCTGTTTGAAGACGAACGAATTGACTGCGATCGTCGCGACGCGGCCGTTGGCGCGCCGGCTTGCCGGAATCGAACCGGCGATATCGACTTGAGCCATGATCCAGCCGCCGAACACGTCGCCGTGAACGTTGGCGTCGGACGGCTGCGGCACGACGCGCAGGGCACAGTTTTTCTGCGGGAGCAGCGGGGGGGAGATAGTCATCGAGGGTACCTGTTCTGCGACAATGAGCCGAGCCTGCGACAATACAGGTCATCGATAGGCTGGCCCTCGAAATTGTACGGGCAAATGCAGGTGAGGCGCACGCGCCGCAGCCCGATCGGTCGCCCAGCCCGCCCCGCCGCCGCCGCGGCTTCGCTCAAGTTTGGACCCATGCGCCGCTATAGCTCATCGACAGAACCCGCGCCCGCCCCCACCTCCGGCGGGGCGCGCCGCGACTGGCAGACGATTCGCTCGCTGCTGCCTTACCTCGCCGATTACAAGGGGCGGGTCGCGCTCGCGCTGTCGTGTCTGATCAGCGCCAAGCTCGCCAATCTCGGCGTGCCGATCGTGATGAAGCATATCGTCGACGGCTTGTCGTCGATGCGCCAGTTGACCGATCTAGGGCGTGCCGCGCACCAACCCGCGATCGTGCTCGCGGGCGGGATGGGCTTGCTCGTGATCGCCTATGCGCTCGTACGGCTTTCGACGTCGCTCTTCACCGAGCTGCGCGAAATCTTGTTCTCGAAAGTGACGGAAAGCGCGGTGCGTCAAATCGCGCTGAAAGTGTTCCGCCATCTGCACGCGCTTTCGTTGCGCTTTCATCTGGACCGGCAAACGGGCGGCATGTCGCGCGATATCGAGCGCGGCACACGCGGCATCTCTCAGCTGATCTCATACTCGCTGTACAGCATCTTGCCGACGCTTGTCGAAGTGGGGCTCGTGCTCGGCTTTTTCGTCGTCAAATACGAGGCCTATTACGCGCTCGTCGCGTTCGCCGCCTTGGTGACGTACATCGTTTTCACCGTCAAGGTCACCGAATGGCGGACGCATTTTCGCCGAACCATGAACGAGCTCGATTCGCGCGCGAACTCGCGTGCAATCGATTCGTTGCTCAACTACGAGACGGTCAAGTACTTCGGCAACGAAGAGTGGGAAGCGCGGCGCTACGACGAGAACTTGAAACGCTATCGCGCCGCCGCGATCAGATCGCAAAACTCTTTGTCGCTGCTCAATTTCGGTCAGCAAGCCATCATCGGCACAGCGCTCGTGTTCATCTTGTGGCGCGCGACGCAAGGCGTCATGGCCGGACGGCTTACGCTCGGCGATCTCGTGCTGATCAACACGTTCATGCTGCAGCTCTACATCCCGCTCAATTTTCTCGGCGTCGTCTACCGCGAACTGAAGCAGAGCCTGACGGACATGGACCGCATGTTCACGCTGCTCGGCGCCGCGCGCGAAGTGCCCGATGCCCCCGGCGCGGCGCCGCTCGCCGTTAGCGGCGGCGAAGTGCGTTTCGAGCATGTGCGCTTCGGCTATGAAAGCACGCGCGTCATCTTGCAAGACGTCACGTTCTCGATCGCCGCCGGCACGACGACGGCCGTGGTGGGCCCGAGCGGGTCGGGCAAATCGACGTTGGCACGGCTGCTATTTCGCTTCTACGACCTCGATCGGGCAGCGGGCGGCGCGATCACCATCGATGGACAGGACATTCGGGACGTAACGCAAGATTCGCTGCGCGCGTCGATCGGAATCGTGCCGCAAGACACGGTGCTCTTCAACGATACGATTTACTACAACATTGCTTACGGGCGCCCGGATGCGACGCGCGAAGAGGTGATCGCCGCCGCGCGCGCGGCGCATATCCACGACTTTATCGAGGGCCTGCCCAAGGGTTACGACACGCCCGTGGGCGAGCGCGGCCTCAAACTCTCGGGCGGCGAAAAGCAACGGGTCGCGATCGCCCGCACGCTGCTCAAGAACCCGCCGATTCTGATTTTCGACGAGGCCACATCGGCCCTCGATTCGCATTCGGAGCGGGCGATCCAACAAGAGCTCGATCAGATCGCGCGCGGACGTACGACGCTCGTCATCGCCCATCGGCTTTCGACCGTCGTGCATGCCGAACAAATCATCGTCATGGACCACGGCCGCATCGTCGAGCGGGGCACGCATGCGCAATTGCTGGAAGCGGGCGGCGCCTTCGCGCAAATGTGGGCGCTACAGCAGCGTGCCGCCTCGCGCGAGCAGGTGCGCGGCCTCGTGCAAGGCGAAGGGGTGTGAGCGTCGCGCGGTCAGCGGCCCGCGCGGCCCTCGCGTAGCGCGGCGTCGAGCGCATGCAATTGGGCCGGTGTGCCGACGTTTTCCCAGAGCCCTTCGTAAAGCTCGCCGCTCGCGAGTCCCGCGCGGATCGTATCGCGATAGTACGGCGTCAGCGCGCGGCGCTCGCCTGGCGCGAGTGCATGGAACATACGCGTGTCGTATACGCCGATGTTGCCGAAGGTGTAGCGTTGGGCGCCTTCGAGTGAGAGGCTTCCCGCCGTATCGAGCGCGAAATCGCCTAGCGGATGAAACGGCGGATTCGGCACCATGACGAGGTGCATGCGCGGCTGCGCCGACGCGGCCATGCGCGCGGCCGCCTCGTGCAGGCGCGAGTAATCGAACTCGCAGAAGACATCTCCACTCACCGCCGCGAATACGCAAGGCGCCCCCCCGGATTCGAGCAGCGCTCGTGCTTGCGCGATGCCGCCTGCCGTTTCGAGCGCTTCGGGTTCAGCGGAATACACGAGCCGCACGCCGTAGCGCGCGCCATCGCCGAGCGTGCGCTCGATTTGCTCGCCGAGCCAAGCGTGGTTGATCACGATCGTGGTGATGCCCGCTTGCGCCAGGCGCTCTATCTGCCAAACGATCAGCGGTTTGCCGCCCACTTCCAATAGCGGCTTGGGCCGCGTGTCCGTGAGCGGACGCATCCGCTTGCCGCGGCCCGCGGCGAAGATCATGGCCGTCGTGAGCGTAAAGGTCATGGCCCTTTCAAAACGTGTAGCCGACTTGCGGCGAACGGCTGTCGAGCTCGTCGAGCAATCGCGCGAACGGCGCCAGCGGCCTGTAGCGCTCGGCGACCTTGCGCGCGTAGCCGATGATGCGCGGCAAGTCGCTCAAATAGCGCGCCTTACCGTCGCGGTAATGAAGCCGCGCGAACAGACCTAGGATCTTGATGTGCCGCTGAAGCCCCATCCATTCGATTTGCCGATAGAACTCGCCGAAATCGGGATCGACCGGCAGACCCGCCTTCTTCGCGCGCTCCCAATAGTGGACAAAACAGTCGAGCTCGAACTCCTCGTCCCAACTAATGAACGCGTCGCGCAGCAGCGACGCGATATCGTAGGTGATCGGTCCGTACACCGCATCTTGAAAATCGAGTACGCCGGGATTGGGCTCGCAGACCATCAGGTTGCGCGGCATGAAATCGCGCAGCATGAACACTTGCGGCTGCGCGCGCGCACTGGCGATCAGCAGGGCGTAGGTGCGGTCGAGGATGCCGCGCATGTTTTCGTCGACTTCCCTGCCCAGATGCCGCGTGACGAACCACTCGGGCATCAGCTCCATCTCGCGGCGCAGGAACGCTTCGTCGAACGGGGGCAGCACGCCTTCGCGCGAGCTCGACTGCCAGCGGATCAGCGCGCCGATCGCGTCGCGCATCAGCGGCTTCGCACGCGCGGTATCGCTCGGGTCCATTTCGGCGATGTACGTGCGCGTGCCTAGATCGGTGACGAGCATGAAGCCGGCGTCGAAATCGCACTCGAGCACCTGCGGCGCATGCACGCCGGCATCGGCCAGCATTTGGGCGATTTGCACGAACTCGCGGCATTTTTCGGGCGGCGGGGCATCGACGGCGATCAGCGAAGCGCCGTGCGCAGGCGCCGCGAGCCGGAAATAGCGGCGAAAACTGGCGTCGGCGGAGGCCGGGGCGAGCGTTGGCAGGTCGAGGCCGTAGCGGTGCGCGAACGTGCCGAGCCAGGCGGCGAGGGCATCGCGCCGGGTGTCGGCGGGGGAATTGGTCATTGTCTGAACTGAGGGCAAAACGTCTTGCCATATAATACCCGACGACTTTTTACGTTGCGCCCTGTTCCCGTGTCGGCTTTCGCACGGCTGCGTTCGACCGCTTCGCCGCGCGCATGTGCGCGCGTGTCGCAGGCCCGCGCCGCGATACGCCGCCTGTTCGCGCCCGGGACGGATAACGTGCGACGGGCGTAAAGCCCGCCGCCGAGCCGATTCGCCAAACCATAGATGCCGCCTAGACAGCCCTTTTTCACGAATTTCCCCGGCGATAGACTGCCGCGCATGAGGCGGCTCGCCGCGGCACTGATCGCCGTGCCGGGCCTCATGCCCGCCATTTCGCATGCGCAACTGTCCGGCGCGGCTGCCCAGCCGCAGCCGATCGATGCGCCGTGGGGTTTGCGGCTCGATCCGCAACTGCAAGAACATCCGTTGAGGCCGGGAAGCGCGCCCGCCACCTTCGTGACGGGCGACGCAGCCGACGGCACGGCCGATCAAGGCATCGCGATCAAAGGGGCGGCCGAACTGCGCCGCAACGTCGCCGTGGTGAAGGCCGATGCCTTTCACTACGATCAAGACACCGATATGGCCGATGCGTACGGCAACGTGCGCGTGATCGAGAACGGCGTGCTGTTCGCGGGGCCCGAAGCGCATTTGAAGGTGGAAGCGAGCCAAGGCTACATGCCGATGCCGAAGTACCACTTCAACTCGAACGGCGGCTCGGGCAGCGCCGAGCGGGTCGATATGCTCGACAGCGAGCGCTCGGAGTTCACGAGCGCGACCTATACGGCCTGCCAATGCGCCGATCCTTCCTGGTACATCCGCGGCAGCCGGTTCGATTTCGATACGGGCGAGGAGCAAGGCGTCGCGCATAACGGCGTGCTGTTTTTCCAGGGCGTGCCGATCTTCGCGAGCCCTTGGCTATCGTTTCCGCTGAACAGCGACCGGCATAGCGGTTTGCTGCCGCCGCAGTTTTCGATGGGCTCGACGAACGGCTTCGAAGTCTCGATACCGTATTACTTCAACATCGCGCCCAACCGCGACTTGACGCTGACTCCGCGCATCATCTCGAAGCGCGGTGTCCAAACGCAGGCGATGTTCCGGTATTTGTCGCCGACCTACGCGGGCACGCTGACCGCGGAGTTTCTGCCGAACGATGCGCTCAAGCATGAGAACCGGTACGCGGTTTATTGGCAGCACAGCCAGAATCTCGGTCATGGGTTCGGCGCGTACGTGTCGTACAACCGGGTCTCGGACAACAGCTACGCGCAAGATCTGGCGACGGCGACCAATCAGTTCCTGATCGGCACGCAGTTGCTGTTCCAGCAGGAAGCCGGACTGACTTACTCGAACGGCCCGTGGTCCGTGCTCGCGCGCGCGCAGCACTGGCAGACGTTGCAGGGTTCGGCTCCGCCGTACGGCCGCGAGCCGGAACTGAACGTCAAATACACGCAGTACGACATCGGCGGGTTCGACTTCGGCGCCGAGGCCGACTACACGCGGTTCCGCATCACGTCGTCGGATGCGACCGAAGGTGACCGCGTGGTGTTCAACCCGTACGTCTCGTACGGGCTCATCGGGCCGGGCTACTTCGTCGTGCCGAAAGTGCAGTGGCACTTCGCGTCATACGATCTGAGCAACATCGCGAGCTCGGCGCCGGCGGGGCAGCCGAAGTCGTTCACCGAATCGATCCCGACGTTCAGCTTCGATACGGGGCTCGTGTTCGACCGCTCCATGCGATTGTTCGGCGACGATTACATCCAGACGCTCGAGCCGCGGCTGTACTACGTCTACACGCCGTACCGCGATCAGTCGTTCGCGCCGCTGTTCGATACGGCCGAATCGGACTTCGGCCTGGCCGAGATATTTACGCCGAATACGTTCGTCGGCAACGACCGTATCGCGGATGCGAACCGCCTCACGGCCGCGTTGACGACCCGGTTCATCAATCCCGCGACGGGCGACGAACGCGCGCGTTTCGTGATCGCGCAGCAGTATTACTTCACCGACCAGCGCGTCTCGCTCGACACGTCCACGCCCACGCCGCCGACCGGCCATTCCGACTTGCTCGCGGGCGCTTCGCTGAAGCTCGGGGCCGGTTTTTCGTCGGAAACGGCGTTCCAATATAATGCGGACGACGATCAGCTCGTGCGCGCCAGCGTCGGTTTCGGGTTCAGTCCGGACGACCGCAAGGTCGTCAACGTGGCCTATCGATATACGCGCGCCAACAAGCTGCTCAGCAATCAGCCAATCAATCAGATTCTGGTTTCGGCCGAGTGGCCCCTTACGCATCGACTGTATGCCGTCGGCCGGTTCAACTACGATCTGTCGGGGCATCGCCTCGTCGACGGGCTCGTCGGCTTCCAGTACGATGCCGATTGCTGGGTCCTGGGCATCGGTGCGCAGCGCTTCGCGAACGGTTTCAATTCGACGGGGCAGTACACTTCGTCCACCCGCGTGCTGGCGCAATTGACGCTCAAGGGCTTTTCGAACGTCGACAACGGGCTGGTGGGGGCGTTCCGCGCCGGGGTGGCGGGTTACCAGCCGCCGCCGCCCGCGCCGCCGCCGTTGGCTCGGTTCACCAATTACGAGTGAGCCGACGAGCAACGCGTAGGGCTTTCCGGCTCAAGCGCGAAAAAAAGGGGCGCGAAAAGCGGCCCAAGATATTTGGAGCATCTGTGGCAATCGTGAATAAGCTTCGCTTGGCAACGCTTGCGGCCGTCCTGGCCGCCGCCGCTCTTGCGCCGGCAACGCCGGCCATGGCACAGGCGTTGAGTGCAAAAACGGCCGGTCAGACGGTCGACTCCGTCGCGGCCATCGTGAACGACGACGTGATCACCGTCCGTGAGCTCGACGAGCGTGTCGGCCTGATCGCCCGGCGGCTCCAGCAGCAGCACGCCCCCGTTCCCCCGCAGGATCAACTGCGCTCGCAAGTGCTCGATCAAATGGTGCTCGAGCGCATCCAGCTCGAAAAGGCCAAGGAAGACGGCATCGTCGTGAGCGATGCGGACATCCAAAAGACACTGCAACGGCTGGCCGCCGCCAACAACTTGCCGCTCGACGTCTATCGCTCGCGCATCGAGGCGGAAGGGGTGCCCTGGTCGGTCTTTACGCGCGACGCCCGCAACGAGCTGACGCTGTCGAAGCTGCGCGAAAAAGAAGTCGACAGCAAGGTGACGGTGTCCGACGCCGAGGTCGCGAACTACATCGCTAGCCAGCGCGGGCCGGGCGCCCGGGCGCAGCAGGATCTGCGTATCGAACACATTCTCGTGAAGGTGCCGGCCGGCGCGGCGCCCGACGTGGTGGCGGCCGCGCAAAAGAAGGCCGAGGCGATCTTGCAGCAGGCCAAGAGCGGCAGCAAGTTCGAGTCGCTCGCCAAGGACGATTCGCAGGCGGCCGACGCCAAGCAAGGCGGCGATTTGGGCTTCAAGGCGCCGGGCAATTTGCCCGACGCGTTCGTGAAAGCCGTGTCGCAGTTGCGTCCCGGCGAGCTCGCGGCCGATCTCGTGCGTACCGACGACGGTTTCGAGGTGCTGCGCCTCGTCGATCGGCGGATCGGCGTCGGCGGATCGGCGGCCGATGCGCCCAAGCTCGTGCAAACGCACGTGCGCCATATCCTGATTCGCGTGGGCGAAGGGCAGTCGGAAGCGGCCGCGCGGCAAAAGCTGCTCGACATCCGGCAGCAGATCGAGGCGGGCGGCGATTTCGCGCAATTCGCGCGTACGTACTCGCAAGACGGTTCGGCGTCGCAAGGCGGCGATCTCGGCTGGATCAGCCCCGGCGAAACGGTGCCGGAGTTCGAACGGGCCATGAACGATCTGAAGGACGGCGAAATCAGCGAACCCGTTCGCAGCGAATACGGCTATCACTTGATTCAAGTGGAAGGCCGTCGCGAGGCCGAGGGCTCGGTTCAGCACCAAATGGATTTGGCGCGTCAGGCGATCGGTCAGCGCAAGGCCGAGCAGGCGTATTCGGACTGGCTGCGTCAGTTGCGCGACACGGCCTACGTGCAATACAAGATCGGCGGCCCGATCGCGCAGCAGTGAGCCGATAGACGATGACGCGCGCCGCGGCGGTTGCCCCTCTGAACATCGCGATCACGACGGGTGAACCGGCCGGCGTCGGGCCCGAACTGACGGTGGCCGCACTGGCCGGCGCGCAAGCCCATTGGCCGGGGGTGAACTTCACCGTGCTGGGCGATGCCGCGTTGCTCGAGGCTCGAGCGGGTGCCGTCGGCGTGGAATGGGCGGCGTTGCTCGCGGCGGGCCACGTTAGTCTCGGACACCGCGCGCTTTCCGTTCCCGCGCACGCGGGCCGGCTCGATGCGGCGAACGGCCGCTACGTGCTCGGCCTGCTCGACGATGCCATCGATGGCGCGCTGAGCGGCGCGTTCGATGCGATCGTGACGGCACCGCTGCAAAAGAGCACGATCAACGATGCCGGGGTGCCGTTCACCGGACACACGGAGTATCTGGCCGAACGCACGCATACGGCTCGCGTGGTGATGATGCTGGCCGGCACCGGGCCTCGTCCGTTGCGCGTGGCGTTGGCGACAACGCATTTGCCGCTCAAGGACGTGCCCGGCGCGCTCGGCATCGACAGCCTCGTCGAAACGATCGCCATCATCCATCACGATTTGCAGCGCGATTTCGGCTTGCCCGTGCCGCGTATCCTGGTTACGGGATTGAATCCGCACGCGGGCGAGAACGGCTATCTGGGGCGAGAAGAGATCGACATCATCACACCCGCGCTTGCGCGGGCGGCCGAGCGCGGCATCGACGCGCGCGGCCCCTATCCGGCCGACACGCTTTTTCAGCCGCGTTATCTCGACGAGGCCGATTGCGTGCTCGCGATGTTCCACGATCAAGGGTTGCCGGTGCTGAAGTACGCCACCTTCGGCGAAGGCGTCAATATCACGCTCGGCCTGCCGATCGTCCGCACGTCCGTCGATCACGGAACCGCGCTCGATCTCGCGGGCACGGGGCGGGCCGACGCGGGCAGTATGATCGCCGCCATCGATACGGCGGTGACGATGGCGCGCCATCGCCGCGCCGGCTGATTGATCACCGCGAGCGTGCTCTCGCGGCGTTTTTCGTTCCTTTCGGTTTTTTCACGATCTCGATGTCCACCAGCAGACAGCATCAAGGCCATTTCGCGCGTAAGCGGTTCGGTCAAAATTTTCTCGTCGACCACGGCATCATCGATTCGATCGTCGATCTGATCCGGCCCGAGCGCGGGCAACGGATGGTCGAGATCGGGCCCGGTCTCGGCGCGTTGACCGAGCCCCTCGTCGAACGCCTGGCGACGCCCGACTCGCCGTTGCACGCGGTGGAACTCGATCGCGATCTTATCGCCCGGTTGCGCGAGAAGTTCGGCGAGCGCCTCGCGCTGCACGAGGGCGACGCGTTGGCATTCGATTTCGCCTCGCTCGTCGATACGCGCGAGCGGCCCACGCTGCGCATCGTCGGCAATTTGCCGTACAACATTTCGAGTCCGCTGCTGTTTCACCTGATGTCGTTCGCGCCCATCGTCGTCGATCAGCACTTCATGCTGCAAAACGAAGTGGTGGAGCGGATGGTGGCCGAGCCGGGCACCAAGGCGTTCAGCCGGTTGTCGGTGATGCTTCAGTACCGATACTCGATCGATAAGCAGCTCGATGTGCCGCCCGAATCGTTTCAGCCGCCGCCGAAGGTCGATTCGGCGATCGTGCGGATGATTCCGTACACGCCGCAAGAGCTCGCGCCCGTCGATATGGCGGTGTTCGGCGAACTCGTGACGGCTGCATTCTCGCAGCGGCGCAAAATGCTGCGCAACACACTGGCCGCCTACCGCGATCGCGTGGATTTCGAGGGAATGGGCTTCGACCTGGCCCGGCGCGCCGAGGATGTGCCCGTCGACGAATACGTGCGCGTGGCACAGACGCTCGGCCCGCGTCCCGCGTAACGCGTAGCGCCTACTTGGCTGCGGCGGGACGTGACGGCGCGTTCACGAGCACGATACCGCCGAGCACCAGCGCGGCCGCGAGCACGAAGCGGCTGCTGAACGATTCGCCGAGCAGCAGGACGCCGAACGCCACGCCGAACAGCGGCGTGAGAAACGAGAAGACGGAAAGGCGCGAGGCGGTATAGCGCGTGAGCAACCAGAACCAGGTCAAATAGCTCACGAAGGCCACCGCCACCGCTTGATAGCCGAGGCTCGCCAAGGCGAGCGGCGTGACATGGACATGGCGCTCTTCGCCGAGCGCGAAGGCCAGTGCGAGCAAGATCACGGCCGAGACCGCAAGTTGGTAAAACAGCGTCTTGCTCGCGCTCGTGTGCGAAAGCGAGGTGGCGCGCACGACGACCGTGGTGGACGCCCACATGATGCCCCCCAGTACGCCCAGGGCGTCGCCGAGCACCCCCGCGGCGCTCGACGTACCGGGTGCCGATCGTGCGAAGCCGTCGGCGAACGCCAGCGCGATGCCGGCGAAGGCGAGCGCCACGCCGTACCACTGCAGGCGGCGCATGCGCTCACCAGCGACGAACGCGTGCAAGCCGAGCGCCGTGAAGCAGGGCGCCGTATAGAGAAACACGGCCATGCGCGACGCGCTCGTCAACGTGAGCCCCGCGAAGATGCAGATGAATTCGCCGGCAAAGAGGACACCGGCCAGCAAACCCGGACCAAACGTTGCGTCCCGCTTGAACAGCGGCGTGCCGCGCAGCCTAGCCCAACCGCATACGAGCACCGCGGCGATGGTGGAACGCAAGCCCGCTTGCAGCATCGGACCGAGCGCGCCGTTCGTCGATTTGATCGCGACTTGCTGCAGGCCCCAGATGGCGCAAAGCAGGACCATCAGCGCGATGGCGAAGGTGTCGGGGGCACGGCGCACCGGTGCCGGTGCGGCGATTGCTGCTGCGGTGTTCATCTGAGCTCGATCGATAGGACGGGACACGCTCGCGCTCCATGTTCGGACTGCGCGCTGGCGTACCTTATCAAAAGACCGGCTCGCGCGCTGCGGTCGTGCGCAGTAACCCCACCGGCGACAGGGCGAGCGGCATGACCGCTTTCTTGGTAGATTCGCACTTTTCGACGAAACCGGAGTTCACCATGCGATTGCTGCACACGATGCTGCGAGTCGGCGATCTAGACCGCTCATTGAAGTTCTACACCGAGTTGCTCGGTATGAAGCTCCTACGCCGAGACGATTATCCCGGGGGGCGTTTCACGCTCGCTTTCGTCGGCTACACCGACGAAAGCGAAGGCGCGGTGCTCGAACTCACGCACAACTGGGATACGCAGGCCTACGATTTGGGCGCGGGCTACGGTCATATCGCCATCGAGGTCGACGATGCCTACGCCGCTTGCGAAAAGATCAAGGCGCAAGGCGGGACGGTGACGCGCGAAGCCGGTCCGATGAAGCACGGCACGACGGTGATCGCGTTCGTTGAAGATCCGGACGGTTACAAGATCGAGTTCATCCAGAAGAAGACGCGGTAGGCGCCGCAAGCCGCAGCCGCGCGGCGGGTGCACGCTCAAAGCGCCGGCAGCAATTCGGGCGGATGGTGCTTCAGCGTGTGCCGCGCCTCGCGGAACTCGGGGAAGATCGACTCCACCGTTTGCCAAAAGCGCGGGCTGTGATTCATCTCGCGCAAATGCGCGAGTTCGTGCGCGACGACGTAATCGACGATCGACAGCGGGAAGTGAATCAGCCGCCAATTCAAACGGATGCGCCCGTCGCTCGAGCAACTGCCCCAGCGTGTGGCCGCGGACGAGAGCGCATAGCCCTTGTACGCGACGCCGAGTTTGTCGGCATAGTAGGCGAGCCGTTCGCCGAATACGCGTTTGGCTTCCGTCTGGAGCCAGCCTTGCACGCGGTCTTTGATCTGCTGGGCGTCGGCGTGCGCGGGCAGGGCGAGCGCCAGCGCGCCAGCCTGCGCATCGAACGCGAGCGCCGCCTGTGCGGAGCCCAGCGCGATGCGCACGGGCTTGCCGAGGTAGGGAATCTGCGCGCCGTCGCGCCATTCGATGCGTGGCAAGGCGCGTTGCTCGGCGCGGGTTTGCCACTCCGCGAGCTTGGTGAAAATCCAGCGCTCTTTGGCGGCGATCGCCGTCTCGATGTCGGCCAACGTGACCCAGCGCGGGGCCGTGATCGCCAAGCCGCTGCCGTCGATCGAAAACCCTATCGTGCGTCGCGCCGAACGCTTCAACGCGTACTCGAGCGTGCGCCCACCTAACGTCAACCGTCGCAGCTTCGCGCCGTTCGGCATGGGGTCCTGCCGAGGCGGGACCGGTGGCGGCGGGGCCACGCCTATGCCGTCATCGCCCGTGCCCGCGAAGAGCGGCAGGTCGAGCTGCGGGCTGATCGCTTGCGGGGGCTTGGCGGATTTGGGCATCGGTGCTCAGCCGCGAGCGGCATCCGTGCGGTCGGATGCGCCGCGCTCTTGTGTGCGACGGCCGGCGTTCGGTGCGGCACCGTCGGCATCTTGATACGCGCCCGGATCGATTCGGCGCATCTCCGCTTCGATCCACGCCTCGACCCGCGCATTGAGCGCGTCGGGCGTGAGACCTGTCGAGTCGATCGGCTTGCCGATCGAAACGGTCACCGTTCCGGCGTACTTGAGGAACGAATTGCGCGGCCATACGTGGCCGGCGTTGTGCGCGATCGGCACGACGGGCGCGCCGGCGTCGATCGCGAACCGAGCGCCGCCCGTCTTGTACTTGCCCTGCTTGCCGACCGGCGTGCGCGTGCCTTCCGGAAACATGATCACCCATGCGCCTTCGCTCATGCGCAGCCGTCCTTGTTTGACGACGGAGGCGAACGCGTATTTGCCTTCCTTGCGGTCGATGTGAACCATCTTGAGCATGCCCAGCGCCCAGCCGAAGAAGGGGACGTAGAGCAGTTCGCGCTTGAAGACGTAGCACAGCGGGCGCGGCATGATCGCCGGGAAGGCCAGCGTTTCCCAGGCCGATTGGTGCTTCGAGAGCAGTACGGCGGGACCGTTCGGCAGGTTTTCCCAGCCTTCGATGCGATAGTCGATACCGTTCAGGAATCGTACGACCGCGACCGTGGCGCGGCACCAGCCGACGGCCATCCAGTAGCGGCGATCGGCGTTCATGAACGGGAAGGCGATAAAGCATGCCGTCGCGTACGGAACCGTGAAGACGACGAAGTACAGAAACAGCAGCAGTGACCGGATAAAGCGGATAAATGACATCGGTGTCTTCGATCGGTTGGCAATCAAGCGCGCGTGCGCGTCATTCGTGCTGATCCGCGAGGAACGACAGGACGAACGCTTTCAAGTCGTCGTACACCTTCGTGCCCTCGGGCAGCCCCCCGGCCGCGAGCGTCTTCTTGCCTTTGCCCGTCAACACGAGGTAGGTCGGAAAGCCGAGCGCCGCGCCGGCCTGCAAATCGCGCAGGGCGTCGCCGACCACGGGCGTCGCGGCCGGATCGATTTCGAAACGGTCGACGATCATTTGGAGCATGCCGGGCTTCGGCTTGCGGCACTCGCAGTGGTCTTCCGCCGTATGCGGGCAGAAAAACACCGCGTCGATACGGCCGCCGACGACGGCGGCCGCCCGATGCATCTTCACGTGCATGGCGTTCAGCGTGGCCATATCGAACAAACCGCGGCCGATGCCGGATTGGTTCGAGGCAACGGCCACGCGGTAGCCGGCCTGATTGAGCCGCGCGATCGCCTCGAGGCTGCCGGGGATCGGGATCCACTCGTCGGGCGATTTGATGAACGCATCCGAGTCGACGTTGATGACGCCGTCGCGATCGAGGATGACGAGCTTCTTGGCGGAAGTCATATACGCGTCTCGTTCGCCTCGGTTACGCCGCGAGTTTCGAGATGTCGGCCACGCAATTCATCTGCGCGTGCAGCTCGGCCAACAGGGCGAGCCGGTTCTGGCGCAGCGCGCTGTCCTCCGCGTTCACCATGACGTCGTTGAAGAACGTATCGACGGGTTCGCGCAGCGCCGCGAGCGCGGAGAGCGCACGCGTATAGTCGCGCTGCCCGAGTTGCGCTTGGACCGCCGGCGCCACTTTCTTCAATTCCTCGTTCAGCGAACGCTCCGCCGGCTCGACGAGCAGCGCGGGTTGCACCGTTGCCGCTGCCGCCGCGGCGGCATCCGCCTCCGACTTCTTCAAGATGTTCGCGATGCGCTTGTTGGCGGCCGCCAGCGCGCCGGCTTCGGGAAGCGCCGAGAATTCGCGCACGGCGTCGAGCCGCGCGACGATGTCGTCGAGCTTGCTCGGTTGCTGGCTCAGCACGGCTTCGATCTCGCTTGCCGCGTGGCCGCGCTCGCGCAGCAGGCCGCGTAGGCGATCCATGAAGAAGGCGTACAGCGCGTCGGTGCAGTCGGCGACTTGCGGCGTGGCGCTGAAGCAGCCGACCGCTTCGCGCAGCAGCGCGACGAGATCCACCGGCAATTGCTTTTCGATCAGGATACGCAGCACGCCGAGTGCGTGACGACGCAGCGCGAACGGATCTTTTTCACCCGTCGGCACGAGGCCGATGCCCCAAATGCCCACGAGCGTTTCGAGCTTGTCCGCGAGCGCGACGGCCGTGCCGACCGCCGTCGCGGGCAACGCGTCGCCCGAGAAGCGCGGTTGATAGTGCTCGGTGCAAGCAAGCGCGACTTCCTCGGCCTCACCGTCGTGGCGCGCGTAATACGTGCCCATCGTGCCCTGCAGTTCGGGGAACTCGCCGACCATATCGGTCAGCAAATCGGCCTTGGCCAGGCGCGCGGCGCGCGCGGCCAGCGCGGGATCGGCCGACACGAACGGCGCGACGACGCGCGCGAGCGCCTCCAGGCGCTGGACGCGCTCGAGTTGCGAGCCGAGCTTGTTGTGATAGACGACGTTCGCGAGCAGCGGGACGCGATCGGCCAGCGGCCTTTTCTTGTCCTGCTCGAAGAAGAACTTGGCATCGGCCAGGCGCGGGCGCACGACGCGCTCGTTGCCTTCGACGATTTCGCCGGGCGTTTGCGTATCGATGTTCGAGACGATCAAAAACCGCGAGCGCAGCTTGCCCGAGTGATCGGTCAGCGCGAAGTACTTCTGGTTCGTCTGCATCGTCAGAATCAGGCATTCCTGCGGCACTTGCAGGAATTGATCGTCGAACCGGCATTCGTAGACGACGGGCCATTCGACGAGTGCGGTGACTTCGTCGAGCAGTGCGTCGGGCATCACGACGCGATCGTCGTGCGCGTGCGCGTTCAACTGTTCGACGATGCTCGCGCGCCGCGCATCGAAGCTCGCCATCACGCGGCCTTTCGTGCGCAGCGTCTCGGCGTAGTCATCGGCGTGCAAGAGCCCGACGAGACCGTCCGACATGAAGCGGTGGCCGAGGGTCGTGTCTCCGGCGTCGATGCCGAATGCCGTCACGGGCACGACCTGGTCGCCGTGCAATACCGTGAGACGCTGCACCGGGCGCACGAACTGCACGCTCGCACCATCGGGACGCTGATACGTCATGACCTTCGGAATCGGCAGCTTGCCGAGCGCGAGGACTTCGTCGAGCGCGGCTTGTAGGCCTTCCGCGAGCGTCGCGCCGGGCGCGGCATAGCGCAGGAAGAACGCCTCGGCCTTGCCGTCGGAGGCGCGCTCGAGATCGGCGATCGCCATGTCGGGGAAACCGAGCGCGGCGAGCTTTTTCGCGAGCGGGGCGGTAGGCTGACCGTTCGCATCGAGGGCCACCGAGACTGGCAGCACTTTCTCGCGCACGTGTTTTTCGGGTGCGACTTCGCGCACGTTTTTGACGAGCACGGCGAGGCGGCGCGGCGTGGCGAAACGTTCGAACGACGGCGTGCCGTCGATGAGGTCGCGCGCGGCGAGGCGGTCGACGAGGTTTTGCGCGAACGCATCGGAGAGCCGGGCCAGCGCCTTCGGCGGCAATTCCTCGGTGAGCAGTTCGACGAGCAGCGTGGCTTGGGGAGCTTGATTCATGTTCTTAAAGTCTCGTCATTGCTTGTCGATCGTGCGCTCGACTTTCAGCGGCGGCGCCCATGCCGGCATCGCGGCGTCTTGCTCGTCCGTGGTCAAGCCGGGAACGCCGTGCACGGGATTGCCGAGCATCGGGAAGCCGAGCTTTTCGCGCGAATCGTAATAGGCCTGCGCGACGAGCCTGGACAGCGCACGGATGCGGCCGATATAGGCTGCGCGCTCGGTGACCGAGATCGCGCCGCGTGCGTCGAGCAAGTTGAACGTATGGGCGGCCTTGAGCACGAGCTCGTAACCGGGCAGCGCGAGCTGCGTTTCGATCATGCGCTTCGCTTCGGCCTCGTAGCTGCCGAACAGCGTGAACAGCAGTTCGACGTTGGCGTGCTCGAAGTTGTAGGTCGATTGCTCGACTTCGTTTTGGTGGTAGACGTCGCCGTAGGTGAGGCGCCGTAATTCGGGACCGTTCGGGCCCATTTCTTCCCACTCGGTCCAAACGAGGTCGTAGACGTTCTCGACCTTTTGCAGGTACATCGCGAGCCGCTCGAGCCCGTAGGTGATTTCGCCGAGCACGGGCTTGCAATCGAGCCCGCCCACTTGCTGGAAGTAGGTGAACTGCGTGACTTCCATGCCGTTGAGCCAAACCTCCCAGCCGAGGCCCCAAGCGCCGAGCGTGGGGTTTTCCCAGTCGTCTTCGACGAAGCGCACGTCGTTTTGCTTCAGATCGAAGCCGAGCGCCTCGAGCGAGCCGAGGTACAGATCGAGGATGTCCTCGGGCGCGGGCTTGAGTACGACTTGGTATTGGTAGTAGTGCTGCAGGCGGTTCGGATTGTCGCCGTAGCGGCCGTCTTTCGGGCGGCGTGACGGTTGGACGTAAGCCGCGCGCCAGGGCTCGGGCCCGACGGCGCGCAAGAACGTGTGGACGTGCGAAGTGCCGGCGCCGACTTCCATGTCGATCGGCTGAAGCAGCGCGCAACCCTGTTTGTCCCAATAGGATTGCAGCGTCAGGATGATTTGCTGAAACGTGAGCATGTCGTGCCTTTCGAGGCAGGCGGCGTATGAGCCGCTGCGATGCCGGAAAACCGGCGAAAATCGGGGCTCCCGTCCGGGCGGCCGAAGCGCGGGCCGCGGCGGTGGCCGCCGCTCGCGCGGTGAAAACGCTAGATTTTACCGGATTGGAACTAGCTTGCGTCCGTCGCGGGGTGTGAGGCTGCAAACGCGTCGGCGCGACCGATGGTGTATCGGTGCCGAACTCGAGCATGGGCCCAGGACCAGTCTGATTTTTTTCTCCCTCCATTCAGCATCCGCTTATATCCGATAGCGTCGTGTCTTTGTCGTATCCAGCCCGCGTAGCTGGTACGTGGTAGCGGCAGTCGATCTTTCGAAGCAAGGAGAGTAAAAAATGACGGCAAGCATGATTCAGTCGCGCAAGAGCGAGATGTCGGCGACATCGAACATCGCTATGGGGTGTAAGCTACGGTCCATGAGCCACGACCTACCCCCTATGACATCGGCGTTCGCCACGGACAAAGAGGCCGAGGCGTATGAACGCTGGCTCCGTGGGAAGGTACGGGCTTCGATGCAAGACGGCCGCCAGGGGATTGCCCACGATGACGTAATGGCTGAGGTCGAATCCATCATTCGGGCGGCGGAAGCTGGATTGGCCGCCAACCGGTCCTGATGACAGCCGATACAGCGCTCCAGCCGGTTGCTGATGCTGCCTATCCAGTGGCACCCCGACGCGCGCAATGACCTTGTTGAGATTGTCGGCTTCATTGCGAAAGAAAACCCCTCAGCCGCTCGGCGCATCTATGTGTTAATCGATGCGGCTACTGCTTCGCTGGCGAAACACCCGTACTTGTTTCGGCAAAGTGAACGCGTACCGGGTACACGCGAACTTGTCGCGCATCCGAACTATGTCGTCTTCTATCGGGTGCACCCCGGGAACATCGAAATCCTCTCGGTTGTGCATGCCCGCCAGCAGTATCCAGAATCTCAGTCTATTTGCGCCCCAACCTAGCGCCGGCCCGGCCGTACGCAAACCCCACCGCGATCAACACGAGCGAAATCGCCAGCACGAGATTGTTCCCCACGGCGATATAAGGCGTGCGGCCCGTCATTCCTTGCACCTTCGCTTCGATTTGCCCCACTGTGAACGCCGGTAGGCGTGCGCTCACGCGGCCTTGGGCATCGATGATCGCGGTGGCGCCCGTGTTCGTCGCCGCGAGCATCGGCCGCCCCGTCTCCAATGTACGCATGCGCGCCATTTGCAGGTGTTGATCGAGCGCGATCGTATCGCCGAACCAAGCGAGATTCGACGCGTTCACGAGGATGCCGGCCGGCACCGCCGCCTCTCGCAGCGTGCGCGCGATCTCTTCGCCGAAGATGTCCTCGTAGCAAATGTCCACGTCCACCGGTTGGTTGTGGACCATGAACGGGTGCTGCACCGGCTTGCCCCGCGCGAGATCGCCGAGCGGGATGTTCATCAGTTGCACGAACCAGTGAAAGCCCCACGGCACGAACTCGCCGAACGGTACGAGGTGGTGTTTGTCGTAGCGGTACAGTTGCCGCGAACCCGGCGTCACGCCGAAGAAGCTGTTCGTTTCGTCGGTGTATCGGCCGTCGGTGCCGATCGAGGCGCCGAACGCGCCGATCAACAGCGAGGAACCCGTGTTGTCCGAGAAACGGCGCAGCGCGCTGCCGAACGTTTCGGGAAACTGCTGCGGCAGCATCGGGATCGCCGTTTCCGGCGTGACGATGAGGTCCGCCGCGTGCGAGGTGATCATGCGCTCGTAGAGATCGAGCGCGGCGCTCACGCCGGCTTCGTCGAACTTCATCTCCTGTTTGACGTTGCCTTGCAGCAGGCGAACGGTGAGCGGTGCGTTGCCGGGCAGGGTCCAGGCCACCCGCGAGGCAAGCATGCCCATGCCCATGACAGCGAGCGCGACGAGCGCGGGAAGCACGAGCGCCGCGCGCCGCCTTGGCGCCGCGAACCAAGCCCAGACGCTCTGCACGATCAGCGCGCAAACGAGCGCCAGTACCCAGCCGACGCCATAGACGCCCGCGATCGGCGCGAAGCCCGCGAGCGGTCCGTCCACTTGCGCGTAACCGCTTGCCAGCCACGGAAAGCCGGTGAACACGGTGCCGCGCAGCCATTCGCCGATCGCCCAAGCGCTCGCGAATGCGAAGGCGCCATGCCACGTCGGCGAAAACGGACGGTCCCGCCGCGCGCTGCCGGTGGCGTGACCCGCGCAAAACGACCAGAGCCCCGCCGAGAACGCCGGATACAAGGCCAGGTATAGCGAAAACAACACGAGCGCCGCACCCGCCAGCGGCGCCGGCATTTCGCCGTAGTGATGCATGCTCACATAGAGCCACCACACGCCGGTCACGAGATTGCCGAAGCCGAACGCACCGCCCGTCAACGCGGCGCTCTTCCAGCCTGTCGTGCGGGTGAGCCATGCGTACAGCACGGCGAAGATGCCGATTTCGAGCCAGCCGCCGTGCGGCGTCGGCGCGAACGAAAGCGTATTGAGCGCGCCGAGCATCAGCGCGGCGACGTAATGCCAACGCGAGAGCGCACCGGGGCCCGAACTGGTCGTGGACGCGGCGGCGTTGCCGCGCAAGCGGGAGGTAATCGAATCGGCCATGGATACGCGGCTTCGGAAAGACGTGGATAAACGACGAGCGGGACCCGCGGTAGGTCAGCGCCCGCCTGGACGGCGCGATACATGCGAGCGTGGCCTTGCGCGAGCCGACCCGCTCGCCGCGTCCGTCAAGTTTGGATGTGCTGCGCTTCGCGTTCGCGTTGGCCCGCGAGCGGGTCCCGCCGCACGAGCAGCACGTGCACCTGGCGCGCGTCGCCGCGCAAAATTTCGAAGATGAGATCGTCGATGCGCACGCGTTCCCCGCGATGCGGCACGCGTCCGAAGTGATGCGTGACGAGCCCGCCGATCGTATCGACTTCCTCGTCGGAAAAGTGCGTGCCGAACGTTTCGTTGAACTGCTCGATCTCGGTCAAGGCGCGCACGCGGTAGCGTCCGTCGGGCGAGGCGATGATGTTGCCGCTCTCCTCGTCGAAGTCGTATTCGTCCTCGATATCACCGACGATCTGCTCCAATACGTCCTCGATCGTAATGAGGCCGGCCACGCCGCCGTATTCGTCGACGACGATCGCAATATGATTGCGATTCATGCGGAAGTCGTGCAGCAACACATTCAACCGCTTCGCTTCGGGAATGAAGACGGCCGGGCGCAACATGCCGCGCACGTCGAACGATTCTTCCGCGTAATAGCGCAGCAGGTCCTTCGCGAGCAACACGCCGATGATGTTGTCGCGATTGCCCTCGTAGACGGGGTAGCGCGAGTGCGCTTTTTCCAGCACGAACGGAATGAATTCCTCGGGGCTGCATTCGATATCGATCGCGTCCATCTGGGCGCGCGGCACCATGATGTCGCGTGCGCAGAGTTCGGATACTTGAAACACGCCCTCGATCATCGAGAGCGAATCGGCGTCGATCAGGTTGCGTTCGTGTGCGTCTTGCAGGATTTCGAGCAATTCGCCCCGGGATTCAGGCTCGGGAGAGATGAAATCGGTCAGCCGCTCGAGCAGCGAGCGTTTTTCGGTAGGCTTGTCGGTATGGCGTCGACTGGGATAGGCGTCGTTCATGGCGATGCGTCCGGCACGGCTGGACGCGTGGTCAACGAAAGAGTAAAGGATACACCACGTAAAAGCAGGACCATTACAGCCGATCGGCCTGCTACAGTGCGCGAGGCGTACCGGGTTCGCCGCGCCGGGCGCCGCGAGGCGCGTAGGTTGCGGCCCTGTCACCGTTTTTACCTTCTTTGCGCGAAAGAAATATGTCGGAAGAGTTTGAAGTGCGCGGGCCGCACGAAGAAGCGCTCGAACATGCCGGGCACCACCACGGCCATGGCCATCATCAAGAGGGCGGCCACGCGCCGGCCGATCCGTTCGCGGGCCGGATCGCCGTCATGACGGCCATCCTCGCGACGGTCGGCGCGGTGTTCTCGTATCAGGGCGGCTCGACCGAGGGCCTTGCGCTGTTTTACAAAAACGAGGCGGCGATCCGTAAGACGGAAGCGGCCAATCAATGGAGCTACTACCAGGCCAAGGGCGAGAAGCAGAACCTAGCGGAATTGGGCGCCGCGCTGACGGCGGCCGATCCGAAGTCGAGTGCCAAATTCACCGCCGACGTGGCCAAGTACACGCAACAGAAAACGGAGATTCGAGCCCAGGCCGAAACGCTCGAGAAAGTCGTGGTGCAAGCCGACGCCGCGAGCGAGCGGCAACTGCATCTGCACCACCGCTGGGCGCAAGCGACGACGCTCACGCAAATCGCGATTTCGCTGGCGGCGATCACGCTGCTCACGCGCCGGCGTTGGTTGCTCGGCGCGGCGCTCGGCGCGGCCGGACTCGGCGCGATCGTCGGCCTGGCGGCTTTTGCCGGGTACTGAATCGATTCGTCGAAGGAAGGAGGGGACGCCCGCCGGGCGTCTTCAGCGCGCGGCGTTGGTGGTCGTCAAATGCAACGTCTGAGCAGCGCTTCCAGGGCGCGGTCGGGCATCCCGCATTCGCGCAACGCTTCCACGGTGCGGCAGACGTAATCGAGCGTCGTGCCGTAGCGGCCTCGGGCGCAGCCGAGCACCGCTCTGACCATCTCATCCGATAGCTTGCCGGTGTAGGTGGGCACGTCGCGGCGCATGACGAACGCGAGCGCTTCGACGCGGCGTCCGTCGGCCAGCCAGCACGGCAGCCAGGCGGGCCGGTAGGAGCCCATCGGCATCTCGCGCCGCCACAGCGCCTGTAGATGCGGCTCGGCGCCTTGCCCGTCGAGCCGGAATGCCATACCGGTGCAGGAGCCGCCGCGATCGAGCGCCAAGACGAGTCCGGGCTGCTCGGGCGTGCCGCGGTTCACGCGGGACCACAAATACAGCCCGCGGTGATAGCCGCGCACGCGCGCTCGCACCGTTTCCGCCGCCGGCATGCCGGGGTTCCAAATCAGCGACCCATAGCCGAACAGCCATAAATCGCTCGCCCCGTCCCAGCGGCTCATCGTCCGCGTGAGCGATTCGGCCAATTCCCCGTCGTCCAGCAAGCGCGCTTCGCCGAGTACCGGCGGGTAGCCGGTGCAGGCGGGAGCGATCGAAGCGGGCGGCTGGGTCGTTTCGGACATCGTGCAGGCGGACGTTAGCGGGAACGATCCCCATACGGGTCGGCGAAGCCGAGCCGGGCGAGGATCTGCGTCTCGAGCGCTTCCATCTCCTGCGCTTCGTCGTCGTCCTCGTGGTCGTAGCCCTGCGCATGAAGCGTGCCGTGCACGATCATATGCGCATAGTGCGCGACGAGCGGTTTGCCTTGCTCCGCGGCCTCGCGTTCGATAACGGGGCAACACAGCACGAGGTCGCCGCTGACCGGGTCGTCCTCGCTTTCGGCGTAGGCGAACGTCAGCACGTTCGTGGCGTAGTCCTTGCCGCGATAGGTGCGGTTCAGCACGCGGCCTTCGTCTGCATCGACCAAGCGCACGGTCAACTCGCCGTCGGCCATCAGCGCCGCCTTGATCCAGCTCGCGACGAGGGCGCGCGAAACCGCCGCCTTGTGTTCGGGAAACGCTTTGGCGGCGGGAAACTGGAACGTCAGTTTCAGCTTGGGCGCGGGTGTTTTCTCGTTCATTCGCTGCTTCGGTCCTGGCGCGTCACCGGCCATCGATCGGCGCGGCGTCGTCCTTTTTCGTGTGCTTATCGTACGCTTCGACGATCCGGGCCACGAGCGGATGGCGCACCACGTCGGCGCTCGTGAAGCGCGTGAGCGCAATGCCGCGCACGTTCGCGAGCACCTGCTGCGCTTCGATCAGGCCGCTCTTGGCGCCGCGCGGCAAATCGACTTGCGTCGTATCGCCGGTGACCACGGCCTTCGAGCCGAAGCCGATCCGCGTAAGGAACATCTTCATCTGCTCGGGCGTGGTGTTTTGCGCCTCGTCGAGGATGATGAACGCATGGTTCAGCGTGCGGCCGCGCATATAGGCGAGCGGCGCGATTTCGATCATTTGCCGCTCGAACATCTTCGCGGTCTTGTCGAAACCGAGCAGATCGTAGAGCGCATCGTAAAGCGGACGCAGGTACGGATCGACCTTTTGCGCGAGATCGCCGGGCAAAAAGCCGAGGCGCTCGCCCGCTTCGACGGCGGGACGCGTCAGCACGATGCGCTTGACCTGGTCGCGCTCGAGCGCATCCACGGCGCAGGCCACCGCGAGATAAGTCTTGCCGGTCCCCGCCGGGCCGACGCCGAAGGTCACGTCGTGCGAGACGATCTGCTTCAAATATTCGCGTTGAGCGGGCGTGCGTCCGCGCAGATCGGCGCGGCGCGTATAGAGCTTCGGACCGAGCTCTTCGATGTCCTCGTCGTCGAGGCCGGCCGGTTCGTCGAACGGATGGTCGGGGTCGTAGCGGCCCGATGCGGTGTCGTCTTGCGCCGCCCCGCGGTTCGCCGGATGGCGCGCTTCGACGAGCGCGAGTTGAATGTCGTCGACCGACAGCGGCTCGCGTGCACGGTTATAGAACGTTTCGAGTGCGCCGAGTGCGAGTTTCGCACCGCGTCCGCGGATCGAGATGCGATGGCCGCGCCGCTGCAACGTGACGTCGAGCGCTTGCTCGATCTGCCGCAAGTTTTCGTCGAGCGGCCCGCACAGATTGGCAAGGCGCGTGTTGTCTTCGCGCGGCGCGGTGAATTCCAGGGACGGTGCGGTCTTCAAGGCGAGGGTGGATTCCTTAAGCGAGTTCCGGCTGCGGGACGAGCACGAGCTCGCCGCGCAGCGAATGCGGATAGGCGCGCGTAATGCGCACGTCGATCATCTGTCCGATCAGCCGGGCGTGCGAGGCCACGGGCGCCGGGAAGTTGACGACGCGGTTGTTCGCCGTGCGGCCCGCGAGTTCGGTCGGGTCTTTGCGCGCCGGGCGCTCGACCAAGATCCGCTCGACGTTGCCGACCATCGCTTCGCTGATGCGCACGACGTTGGCCTCGATCGTCGCTTGCAGATGTTGCAGGCGTTCGAGCTTGACCTCGCGCGGCGTATCGTCGGGCAGATTCGCGGCCGGCGTGCCGGGGCGGGGGCTGTAGATGAACGAGAAGCTCGTGTCGTAGCTCATCTCGTGCACGAGCGCCATCGTCTTGTCGAAGTCGCTTTGCGTCTCGCCGGGGAAACCGACGATGATGTCCGTCGATAGAGAGAGGTCCGGGCGAATCGCACGCAGACGGCGTATCACCGATTTGTATTCGAGCACCGTATAGCCGCGCTTCATCGCCATCAAAATGCGATCGGAGCCGTGCTGGACGGGCAAATGCAAATGCGAGACGAGCTTGTCGACTTTCGCGTAGACGTCGATCAGCCGTTGCGTGAATTCCTTCGGATGCGACGTCGTGTAACGGATTCGTTCGATGCCCGGAATCTCGGCGACGTATTCGATCAGCGTCGCGAAATCGGCGATCTCGCTAGCGCCCGCCGTCAGAGCGCCGCGATACGCGTTCACGTTCTGGCCGAGCAGGGTGACTTCGCGCACGCCTTGATCGGCGAGGCCGGCGATTTCGGTGAGGACGTCGTCGAGCGGGCGCGAAACCTCGTCGCCGCGCGTGTAGGGCACCACGCAGTAGCTGCAGTACTTGCTGCAACCTTCCATGATCGAGACGAACGCGCTCGGGCCATCGACGCGCGCGGGCGGCAGATGGTCGAACTTTTCGATTTCCGGAAACGAGATGTCGACTTGCGACCGGCCGCTCGCGCGGCGCGCATCGATCATCTGCGGCAGGCGGTGCAGCGTCTGCGGGCCGAAGACGAGATCGACATAGGGCGCGCGCGCGACGATCGCGGCGCCTTCCTGGCTCGCGACGCAGCCGCCGACGCCGATCAGCAGATCGGGTCTCGCTTCCTTGAGCTCGCGTACGCGGCCGAGATCGGAGAAGACCTTTTCCTGTGCTTTTTCGCGCACGGAGCAGGTATTGAAGAGGATGACGTCAGCGTCTTCGGGGGAATCCGTCTTGACGAGTCCTTCGGCGGCACCGAGTACGTCGACCATCTTGTCGGAGTCGTACTCGTTCATCTGGCAGCCAAAGGTTTTTACATAAACTTTCTTGGTCATGAAGCTCGCCGTTCGCAGTGGTTGACCTGGGGGCGCGGGTAGTGCCATTCGTGGGACCTGACATTATAGCCGTTCGGGCCGACCCCTATCGCACCCCCAATGCACCCCCAATGCGCGGGCGAATCTAGATGCGAAGCCCCGGCAAGGCCGACCAATCGCGCTCCACCGCCTCGAACCGCTCGATCAGAAAGTCGAGCAGCGCGCGCACGCGCGGCGGCCGGTAACGATTGCGGTGAAATAGCGCGTGCAGCGGCGTATCGAACGCGTAGCGCCACTCGGGCAGCACGATACGCAGCCGGCCCGCGCGCAAATCGGCGTCGATGTCCCATAGCGACTTCAAGGCGATGCCGTGACCGTCGATCGCCCAGGTGCGCGTGACGGCGCCGTCGTTCGTCTCGCGCGAGGTCTCGAGCGGAACAACATAATCCTCGGTCGCTTCGCCGCGCACGAAGCGCCATTCGTTCAGTGGCCCCGACGCGATCGTGAGGACGATGCAATGAAACCGCGCCAGGTCGGCGGGCGAGTCGGGCTCGCCATGCCGCGCCACGTAGCCGGGCGACGCGACGAGCACGCGCCGGTTCGTCGCGAGCTTGCGCGCGATCAGCGACGTATCCTCCCTCGGCGCGCCGAAGCGGATCGCGAGGTCGATCTCGTCGTGCAGCAGATTCGATACCGAATCGGCGAGCGTCAGCGCGAACGTCACCTCCGGATAGCGCGCGTTGAACTCGTCGAGCCAGCCTATCAGCATCGCGCGGCCGAAATCCGACGTGGTGGAGATCCGAATCTTCCCCCGCACGACGGTGCGGCCCGCCTGCAACTCGGCGTCGGCGTCGTCCAGCGCTTGCAGTGCGCGCATGCAGTGGCGCAGGTAAAGACGTCCCTCGTCGGTCAGGCGTAGCTGGCGCGTCGTGCGCTCGAATAGGCGCGTGCTGAGCGACGCCTCGAGTTTGGCGAGACGCGCGCTCGCGGCGGCCGGGGTAAGTCCGAGTTTGCGGCCGGCCGCCGAGATGCCGCCGAGCCTCGCCGCTTCGACAAAGAGGCGGATGTCGCCGAGTCGATCCATCGATTATTCGATTTTGTTTGAAAATGATTCAAAGACCGCGGCAATTATCAAGCGAGTTCGATCTCCGGACAATAGGCACTCACGTTACTCTCGCTAAAGCGCCGCCATGCCACTCCCCCTTCTCGCGCTCGCCTTGAGCGCCTTTGCCATCGGTACGACCGAGTTCGTCATCATGGGGCTCTTGCCCGATGTCGCGCGCGATTTGTCCGTTTCCATTCCGTCGGCCGGTTTGCTCGTCTCGGGCTACGCGCTCGGCGTGGCTGCCGGGGCGCCCGTGCTTGCCGTTCTCACGAGCCGATTGCCGCGCAAGGCGGCGTTGCAGGCGTTGATGCTGGTGTTCGTCGTCGGCAACGTGCTGTGCGCCGTCGCGGGCGACTACCGGATGCTCATGATCGCGCGCGTCGTGACCTCCTTCGCGCACGGCTCGTTCTTCGGCATCGGCGCCGTCGTCGCCGCATCGCTCGTCGCGCGCGAAAAACAAGCCAGCGCGATCGCGCTGATGTTCACGGGGCTCACGCTCGCGAACGTGCTCGGCGTGCCGTTCGGCACGTTCGTCGGCCAGGGTTGGGGCTGGCGTCTGACGTTTTGGATCGTCGCCGGCCTCGGTGTGTTCGCGCTCGCCGGCATTACCGCGCTCGTGCCGAACCGTCATGACTCGGGCCCGGTCGGGCTTGCCAGCGAGGTGCGCGTATTGAAAGAGCCGCAGGTGTGGCTCGCGTTGGCCATGACGGTGCTCGGCTTCGGCGGCGTTTTCGTCGTCTTCACCTATATCGCGCCCATCTTGGAGCAGATCAGCGGGTTCTCGCCGCGCGCGGTGACCTTGATCCTCGTGTTGTTCGGCGCGGGCTTGACGGTCGGCAACGTGGTCGGCGGGAAGATGGCCGACCGGGCGCTGATGCCTTCGCTAGTGGGCATCCTCGTCGCGTTGGCGCTCGTCATGGCGGTCTTCGCGAAGACCAGCCACTTGCCCGTCGCCGCGGCGATCACGGTGTTCGTTTGGGGCATCGCGGCTTTCGCCACGGTTCCGCCGCTGCAAATGCGCGTCGTCGAAAAGGCGAGCCACGCGCCCCATCTGGCTTCGACGCTCAATATCGGCGCCTTCAACGTCGGCAATGCCTTGGGTGCTTGGCTAGGCGGCCTGGCGTTGACGCACGGCGCCAAGCTCGACGCGCTGCCCTGGGTGGCCGTTGCGGTGACGGTGGCGGCACTCGTCGTCACGGTGCTCGCGGCTCACCTCGACCGCCGCCGCACCCCGATACCGGCGGCCCGGACGCAAGGGATGACGTCGTGATGGGCGCGGCACGACGACGCACGTCGCGCGGCCCCGAGGGACTTTGACTGCAACGCGCGCGGCCCTCGTGTATGCTCCTTCGGGCCGGCTTGTAGGCCGGCCTTTATATCTAGTGCGTCTTCAGGGCGGGGTGCAATTCCCCACCGGCGGTATGCCGGCCATGTGCCGGCGAGCCCGCGAGCGCCCGCAAACGAGAGCAGCCTTGGCTGCCTCGCGCGCGGGGTCAGCAGATCTGGTGCGATGCCAGAGCCGACGGTAATAGTCCGGATGGAAGAAGATGCGCAGACCGCCCGGTTCGCCGCTTCGCTCGGCTCGGCATGCTTTGCCGCGTCGAGAGCGGCGGCGTTCGTGCCGTTTGCGATGCCCTGAAACGTTTTTCGCTATCTTTCTCTCGCGAGGAGCGTTTCATCTATGTCTTTACCCTTTTCCACGGCAATCGCCGAACTTCCCCTTCTCGATTCCGTTCCGGTTCCGCCGCGCATCGCCGCCGCGCTCGCCGCGTTGCGCGAGGGCCGCGCCGTCGTTTTGCAAGACGACCACGACCGCGAAAACGAGGCCGATCTGATCGTCGCCGCCGAGCGCCTGAGCGTCGAGACGATGGCCCTTTTGATCCGCGAATGCAGCGGCATCGTCTGTCTGTGCCTGCCGGAAGAAAAAATCCGTGCGCTCGAGTTGCCGCCGATGGTCGAGCAAAACGAAAGCCGTCACGGAACGGCGTTCACCGTTTCGATCGAAGCGCGCCACGGCGTGAGCACGGGCGTGTCGGCTGCCGACCGCGTGACCACGATCCGGGCGGCCATCGCCGACGCGGCCAAGCCCGAGGACATCGTGCGCCCGGGGCATGTGTTTCCGTTGCGCGCCCGCTCGGGCGGCGTGCTCGAGCGCCGAGGCCACACGGAGGGCACCGTCGATCTGGCCGTGCTCGCCGGGCTGTCGCCGGCGGGCGTGCTCTGCGATTTGATGAACGAGGACGGCACGATGACGCGCGGCGCCGACGTCGAGCGCTTCGCCGCGAAGCACGCGTTGCCGATGCTGACGATCGAGGAACTCGTGGCGTTCCGGGGTGCGCTCGCGGCCGCACGCGAGCGCGAGTGCTGCGCGAGCGAGGCGTAAGTAAGCCGGCGTCGGTGTACCCGCCGCGCCGCCGGCGCTCAGGAAAGCAGTTGCCCGAACTCGCCGCGCATGCCGGCGGTGATCACGGCGGGCAACTGCTCCATGCGTTCGATGATGCGCGTCACCCCCAGGTTGCGCAGCACTTGCGCATAGCCTTTGGGCACGTGACTGGCGCCGACGAACGCGATCGTTTTCATGCCCGCGGCCCGCGCCGCGGACAATCCCGTCACGCTATCTTCCACGACGAGGCATCGCTCGGGCGCGACGCCCAACTCGCGCGCCGCGTGCAAATAGACGTCGGGATGCGGCTTCGGTCGAGCGACTTGCTCGGCGCTGAACACGCGCGGCCCGAAAACGTCGGCGAGCCCTACGCGTGAGAGCGATGCGGCGATCCGGGTGAGCCGGCTGTTGGAGACGACGGCCGCCGGCAGCGGAACCTGCGCGAGGGCGTCGCGCACGCCCGCCACGGGAGAGAGGGTGAGCCTGAGTTCGGCTTCGGTATCGCGCTCGACGCCCGCGAGAAAGCCTTCGGGAATGACGATCTGAAATCGTTTTTCGAGGTCGGCTAGAAAGGTCGACGTACGCTGGCCGAAAGCCAGGTGGGCGACGCCGCCGAAATCGATGGTGGGGAAGGTGGCCGACAAGGCGCGTAGCAGCACCCGCTCGGCGATCACTTCACTGTCGACGAGCACACCGTCGCAGTCGCAAATGAGATGGTCGAACATGAAGAAAGATGGCGCGCGCTCGGTGGCCGGCCTAACCCCGTCGCGCACTTTGTTGTGTAATGAGACGCCAATGATACGGTCATTGGCGTCTCCGCGCTTTTTTTCTTCATTCGGTCCGACTATCGCGCCGCTCGGGCGCGCGAGTCTCGCGTTGGGGCGCTAGACGCGGCCCTTCGTTCGCTGCGATGCGGCGTCCTGCCTCATCGGGTCATGCTCAATGCGCGTGCACGTACACCCACGATGCCATCGCGCCGCCCATCAGCGGGCCGAACACCGGCACCCAAGCGTAGCGCCAATCGCTGCCGCGCTTGCCGGGGATCGGCAGCAGCGCGTGCATGATGCGCGGCGCGAGATCGCGCGCGGGGCTCATCGCATAGCCGGTCGGGCCGCCGAGCGAGATGCCGATACCGAGCACGAGCAGACCCACCGGCAGCGCGTCGAGCGCGCCGAGGCCGACTTGCGGCGAGGCCAAATAGAGGACGCCGAGGATCAGGACGAACGTGCAGATCATCTCCGTCAACACGTTTTGCGGAATGCTGCGAATCGCGGGTGCCGTGCAAAAGCATGCGAGCTTGATATCGGCATCTTCCGTCGTCGAAAAGTGCTGGCGGTAGGCGAGCCAAACGAGGAACGCGCCGGCCATGCCGCCGAGCATTTGCGCCGCGATATAGCCGCCGACCTTCGCCCAGGCGAACTTGCCGGCCAGCGCCAGGCTGATCGTCACGACCGGATTCAAGTGCGCGCCGCTGAACGAGGCCGTCACATAGACCGCGACGAATACGGCCATCGCCCATCCCCACACGATGACGATGAGGTCGGCGCCCTTGCCCTTGGTGCGCGCGAGCAGCACGTTGGCGACGGCACCGTTGCCGAGCAGCACGAGCAGCGCCGTGCCGAGAAATTCCGCGATGAGGGGTGACATGTTGATGTGTCTCCTGAATAGCTATTGTTGGTGGAGCGTTGGTCGATGATGGTTGTGCGATGGCGGCTCGCCCGGGTGGGGCAGACACGGCGCGGATCGCCGCCCGTGTCTGCGTCCCGGGGCCGCGCTAACTTACGTCGCGTCGGCCCAGGCCTTGGCGGCGTTGATCGCGCGCTGCCAGCCCGCGATGCATTGCTGCGCATCCGCCTGCTGCATTGCCGGCGAGAAACGCCGATCGAGCTGCCATTGGCTTTGGAGTTCGTCCACGTTGTTCCAGTAGCCGACGGCCAGGCCCGCGAGGTAGGCGGCGCCGAGCGCCGTCGTTTCGCTGATGCGCGGACGCACCGCCGCAACGCCGAGCAGGTCGGATTGGAACTGCATGAGCAAGTTGTTCGCGCAGGCGCCGCCGTCCACGCGCAACTCGCCGATCTTGATGCCGGAATCGGCTTCCATGGCCTTGAGCACGTCGAGCGATTGATACGCGATCGAATCGAGCGCCGCGCGGGCGATGTGCGCGCTCGTCGTGCCGCGCGTCACGCCGAACAGCGTGCCGCGCGCGCGCGGATTCCAATGCGGCGCGCCCAGGCCCGCGAAGGCGGGTACCAGATAGACGCCGTCGCAATGTTCGACGCTGCCCGCGAGTGCTTCGATTTCGGACGCGCTCTTGATGATGCCCAGGCCGTCGCGCAGCCATTGCACCACCGCGCCCGCGATGAAGATGCTGCCTTCGAGCGCGTAGTTCACTTCGTTGCCGATCTTCCAGGCGAGCGTCGTGACCAGGTTGTTCTTCGATTCGATCGGCTTTTCGCCGGTGTTCATCACCAAGAAGCAGCCGGTGCCATAGGTGTTCTTGACCATGCCCGACTTCGTGCACATCTGGCCGAACAGCGCGGCGTGCTGATCGCCGGCGATACCCGCGATCGGAATCTTCGAGGCAAAGACGGTCGTGACGGTGTTGCCGTAGACCTCCGACGAATCGCGCACCTCGGGCAGCATGCTGCGCGGAATGTCGAGCGCCTCGAGCAGATCGTTGTCCCACTGCAGGGTGTGGATGTTGAACAGCATCGTGCGCGACGCGTTCGTGACGTCGGTGATGTGTTGCGCGTGTTTCGTGAAATTCCAGACGAGCCAGCTATCGACGGTGCCGAACGCGAGCTTGCCTTGCTTGGCTTTTTCGCGCGCGCCGTCGACGTTGTCCAAGATCCAGCGAACCTTGGTGGCCGAGAAGTAAGCGTCGATCGGCAGGCCCGTCTTGGCGCGCACCTTCTCTTCGAGGCCTTGCGCTTTCAATTGGTCGCACAGGCCGGCGGTGCGGCGGTCCTGCCAAACGATCGCGTTGTAGATGGGCTGGCCCGTTTCGCGGTCCCAGACGATCGTCGTTTCGCGTTGGTTCGTGATGCCGATGGCGGCGATCGACGTGCCGTTCAAGCCCGCGCGCGTGACGGCCTCGGCCGCGACGCCGGCTTGCGTCGACCAAATCTCCTGCGGATCGTGCTCGACCCAGCCCGGTTGCGGATAAATCTGACGGAATTCCTTTTGTGCGACCGAGACGATATTGCCTTTGCGGTCGAACAGCATCGCACGGGAACTCGTGGTGCCTTGGTCCAGCGCGAGGATGTATTGATCCTGCATTGTCTCTTCTCCATGTGTTTTCGTGAGTTACAGCCCTCGTCGGACGAGCGGCTCCGGGTACTGCGGGTCTTGCGGGTACTGCCAATCGCGATTCGGGCGGCGGGCCTTAGCCCGTCAATGCGGAAGAGGCGCGCGCGGAGCTCGATACCGGCGAGCGCGCGAACCAGACATCGATCTCGCGGGTCACCTCCTCTTTCGTGCCTGCTTTCAAGTGCAGACCGAGTTTCGAACGGCGCCACAGCACGTCCTGGGCATCGCGCGCCCACTCCACATCGCGCAAATAGCGCAGCTCTTGTTCGAACAGGCCCGGCGCGAATTCATGGCCGAGCTCGGCCAGACTCGTGGCGGCGCCCAGGACCTTGCTCGCTCGCGTACCGTAGGCGCGCGCGTAGCGCCGGGCCACGTCGGCGGGCAGCCACGGATGTTCGTTTGCGAACTTCGTCGCGAACGGTTCGAATTTCGCGTGGGCGATGTCGCCGCCGGGCAGCGGCACGCGTGCCGTCCAGGGACCCTTGGCGACGGGGATGACCGACGCCAGACGGTCCACCGCCTCTTCGGCGAGCTTGCGGAAGGTCGTGATCTTGCCTCCGAAGACTGAGAGCAGCGGGGCAACGCCGGCGTCCGCATCGAGTTCGAGCCGGTAATCGCGCGTGACGGCGGACGGGTTGTCGGCGCCTTCCTCCTCGAGCAGCGGACGCACGCCCGAATAGGTCCAGCAGACGTCGGACGGCGTGATCTTTTTCTTGAAGTAGCGATTGATCGATTCGCACAGATAGCGCGTTTCGTCTTCGTCGATGGCGACGACGGACGGATCGCCGTGATATTCGACGTCGGTCGTGCCGATCAGCGTGAACTCGCGTTCATAGGGGATCGCGAAAATGATCCGCTTGTCGGGGTTCTGGAAGATGTAGGCGTGGTCGTGATCGAACAGGCGCCGCGTGACGATGTGGCTGCCCTTGACGAGCCGTACGCCGTGGTGGGCGCCGCGCCCGAGCGCGTCGTGCAGCAACTGGCCTACCCAGGGGCCCGCCGCGTTGGCGATCGCGCCGGCGCGTACGTCGATCGTCGAGCCGTCGGCACGCTGCAACTGCGCGTGCCATTCGCCGCCCGCGCGCACGGCGCTCGTGAGCTTGGTGCGCGTGAGCACGGTTGCGCCGCGCTCGCAGGCGTCCAGCGCATTGAGGACGACCAGGCGCGCGTCGTCGACCCAGCCGTCCGAATAGACGAAACCGCGCGAGATCGAATCGACGAGCGGCGCGCCGGCCGGATGGCGGCGCATGTCGATGCCGCGCGAGCCGGCGAGCAGTTCGCGCCGCGCGAGATGGTCGTATAGGAACAGGCCCGCGCGTATCAGCCAGGCGGGGCGCAAGTTGGGCATGTGGGGCATCACGAAACGCAGCGGCCACATGATGTGGGGCGCCGCGCGCAGCAGCGTCTCGCGCTCTTGCAGGGCCTTGCGTACGAGCCCGAACTCCTTGTACTCGAGGTAGCGCAGCCCGCCGTGAATGAGTTTCGTGCTCGAAGACGACGTATGCGAGGCCAAATCGTGCTGCTCGACGAGCAGCACGGACAAGCCGCGTCCGGCGGCGTCGCGTGCGATGCCCGCGCCATTGATCCCGCCGCCCACGACGAGCAGATCGTACCGGCTGCCTTGCGTCACTTGGCTGTCCCCTCTTATGCCTTACGGCTATCGCGTGAATAAACTGAACCTATCGATGTTCGTTTGCGAAATCTAACGAACATATTCGAAAAAGTAAAGGGCGCGTTTAGGGTTCGGATTCGAACGGCGCATGCGTGAGCCGATGAAACCGCTGCGCGAAGCAGCTACCATCGGGAAAACGACGAAGAGGTGCGCGATGCGTGGATGGATGACGGCGGCGGTATGCGCGGGGGCGGTATGGCTGACGGGATGTGGATGTGCAGGCGTGCTGCCGAGCGGCGCGAGCTTCGCGACGTTGCGGGCCGGCTGCGGCGCCGATGCCGCCGGTACCGATTACGGCGCGGATGCGCAATCGGTCTACTCGACACTGTTCGACGCTTACGTGGCCTATCGCCACAGGCGCCTATCGCAGGCCGATTACTGCGCGTTCGAGAGCGACATCGCAAGCCACTACCGCGGGCGTGCGGCGGGCGGGCCGGATGCGCAGGCCGCATGGGCCGGGTACTTCAACGCCCAGCGAGTGAAGGCGATCGATTGGCGCGCGCAAGTCGACCCGACGCTGCGCGGCGGGTAGGCACGCGACATGCACCGCCGGGGGCAAGCGCCCGGACGGCGCGAGAAACGCTGCGAAACTAGGAGAAACGTTTGATTGCGCGGATCGCCGAGTCGCCGGACTCGGTCAGGCGCCACTGTTGATGACCGGAACCTAGGCTCTCGAGCCGCACGAGTTGTTGCTCGAGGAGGGCGTCGAGCTCTTCGCGGTCCATATCGACTTGGTTCGGAGCGTCCTTGACGAGTAGCAACGTGGCGAATTCATGCGGACTCAGCATTGTTCTCTCCATGGGCAATCGGATTGCCTCGGCAACGGGTGCTCGGCTGCCGTGCGCTCAACCTATCGGGGTAGGAATCGATCGCGTCGGCACGTGCTGGAAACACGTGCTTCGGGGAACTGGAGTGTAGTCAAGCGCCCGTTCATATCCAAATCGTCCCCTGAAAATTTTCCATTTGACAACGATCCGCCCGGGAAGCGGTTCACTTCCCGCCGCAATTTCGCGAATCTACTTTAAGTTTCGCGTGCGACGCAGCATGCAATAAGGCGTCGCGGCGTCATTCGGAGGGGGCGACGTAGACTTGCGTGCCGGCCGAGGCGAGCGCCTCGGTCATTTCGGGGGGAACCTCTCGATCGGTGAACAGGGCATCGATCTGGCTCAAATGGCCTTGGCGTACGAGGGCGGGGCGGCCGAACTTCGAGTGATCGGCAGCCAAAAATACCGTGCGGGCGTGTTCGATGATCGCCTCCGCCACGCGCACCTCGCGGGTATCGAAATCGCGCAGCGTGCCGTCCAATTCGATGCTGGAGGTACCGATGATCGCAAAATCGACCTTGAATTGGCGGATGAACTCGATGGCCAACTCGCCTACGATGCCCTTATCCCAGGGACGCACGATGCCGCCCGTCACAAGCACTTCGCATTCCGGGTAGCCGCTCATCATGTTGGCGACGTTCAGGTTGTTCGTGATGACGCGCAAGCCCCGATGACGGTTCAAGGCGCGCGCGACTTCCTCGGTGGTCGTGCCCAAGTTGATGAACAGCGAGGCTTGGTCGGGGATATGCGTGGCGACGAGCGTGGCGATCCGGCGCTTTTCGTCATGGAACATGCGTTGCCGCGCGGTGTAGGAGACGTTCTCCGAACTCGTGGGCAGACTCGCGCCGCCGTGATAGCGGCGCAGCAGGTTCATGTCGGACAACCAGTTCACGTCGCGGCGGATCGTTTGCGGCGTGACGGCGAAGTGCGAGGCCAAGTCGTCGACCGTTACGAAGCCGTCGCGCTGCACCCAGTCGAGCAATTCCTGTTGGCGGGCGTTCAGGCTCAAGCGGGGGTCTCGGCTCATGGCGTGCGTCGGCAGGGCAGTCAAAGGAAAGCTATTGTAAAACCTTCGAGCATCCACCTTTTGGCGAAAGAAACGTTTTCACAGCGAGAACCCGACATGAACCGCTTCGACTGGCACAACCCTTATCCCACGCCGCGTTTGCCCGTATTCGCCCGCAACGTCGTCTCGACCTCGCACCCGCTGGCCGCCCAAGCGGGCTTGCGCGTGCTGTGGCAAGGCGGCAATGCCGTCGATGCGGCGATCGCGGCGGCGGCCACGTTGACGGTCGTCGAGCCGGTTTCCTGCGGGCTCGGCGGCGACGCGTTCGCGCTCGTGTGGGACGGCACGAAGCTGCACGGGCTGAACGCCTCGGGCGTGGCGCCCAGGGCCTGGAGCGTCGAATACTTCAAGCAACGGTACGGCGAAGCGGCGGGCCTGGCGCGGCAACCCAAACGCGGCTGGGATACGGCGACGGTGCCGGGTGTGGTGGCGGGCTGGGAAGCGCTGCACGAGAAGTTCGGCCTTTTGCCGTTCGGCGATCTGATGGTGAGCGCGATCGACGCCGCCGAGCGCGGTCACGCGGTGGCGAGCATCGTCGCCCGGAAATGGGCCGCGGCGGTGCCGGAGTTGCGCGATCAGCCCGGCTTTGCCGGCACGTTCATGCCGAATGGGCGCGCGCCGCTCGTCAGCGAACTCGTGCGTCTGCCCGATCACGCGCGGACGTTGCGCCTGTTGGCGGCGAAAGGGCCGCGGACCTTTTACGAAGGCGAACCGGCCGAGCGCATCGCCGCTTATGCGCGCGAAGGAGGCGGTGCCATGACGGCCGACGACCTGGCCGCGTACCGCCCGATGTGGGTGGAGCCGATCGGCAAGGACTATCGGGGCTACACGGTTCACGAAATCCCGCCCAACGGCCAAGGCATCGCGGCGCTGATCGCGCTCGGCATCCTCGAACGATTCGATCTGAGCGCGCTCCCGCGCGACTCCGTCGAATCGCAGCACCTGCAGATCGAGGCGATGAAGCTAGCGTTTGCCGATGTCTACCGGTATGTGGCCGACCCGAGTTCGATGGAAGTGACGCCCGAGCAGATGCTCGACGACGCCTACCTCGCGTCGCGCGCTGCATTGATCGACCCGAAACGCGCCACGCACTTCGCGTTCGGCATGCCGCCCGCGGGTGGCACCATCTATCTGAGCGCGGCCGACGAGCGCGGGATGATGGTGAGCTTCATTCAGTCGAATTACATGGGATTCGGCTCGGGCGTCGTCGTCCCGGGCACGGGCATCGCGTTGCAAAACCGTGGTTGCGGGTTCTCGATGGACCCGCGCTCGCCGAACGTCGTGGCGGGCGGCAAGCGCCCGTTTCACACGATCATTCCGGCGTTCGTGACCGAGCGCATCGACGGCCGCCAGATGCCCGTGATGAGCTTCGGCGTGATGGGCGGCGATATGCAACCGCAGGGGCACCTGCAATCGATCGTGCGCATGCTCGATTACGGCCAGCAGCCGCAAGCGGCTTGCGACGCACCGCGGTGGAAGGTCAATCGCGATTTCACGCTCGACATCGAATCGACCTTCGATCGAGGCGTGGCGCACGCTCTCGAAACGCGCGGTCATCGAATCGAGGCGATCGACGACCCTTATATGGATTTCGGCTCCGGCCAATACATTTGGAAACTCTCGCACGACGAAGCGGATCGAGGGTATGTCGCCGCCAGCGATACGCGGCGCGACGGATTGGCTGCAGGGTTCTGAGGGAGGCGGCCGTAATATCTCGTAATTCGAATCTATCTTCAAAACATACGGTAATGCGGTCGTTTCCCCCGGCCACGGCGTTTTCGGAACCGTCCTTGCTCATGACGGTCTGTGCAATGTGAAAGCAGTTTCGTAGGACTCCGGCTAAGATTCGGAGATATAAGTTCAACGACATTCAACGTACCGCGTTTCGTTATCCGCAACAGTTTTTTGCGCGTGGGTATGCCGCGCAATGCGGATAGCGGATGCGGTTTGTGGAGCGCAACGTCATGACTATCGACTCCGAGCACGTGATGCCTTGGCGCATCGAAGATATCGACCTGACACGCATCGACCGGCAACGCGCCGCCGCCAACGAGGACCTGCTGCTGTTGCTGTGCGCGGCCTCGTTCATCGAGAGCGGCACCGATCTTTATACGAGCAACCTGACGGCCTACTTCCAAGGCGATCCTGAAGTATCGGCTTGGCTGAACGGCGAATGGGAGCCGGAAGAGCTGCAGCACGGCCGGGCACTCAAAGCGTATATCGCCCACGTCTGGCCCGAATTCGATTGGGACACCGCGTTTCGCAATTTCTTCGACGAATACTCCAAGACGTGTTCGGTGGAGGAGTTCGAAAAGACGCGCGCACTCGAAATGGTGGCGCGTTGCGTCGTCGAAACCGGCACGGCCACGCTTTACAGGGCCATTAACGAATGTTCCGACGAACCCGTGCTCAAGGAGATCACCGATCATATTCGCAGCGACGAAGTGCGCCACTACAAGCACTTTTTCAGGTACTTCAAGAAGTACAACGTGATCGAAGGCAACGGACGGCTCGCCGTGCTCGGCGCGGTCATGCGCCGCGTGATGGAGATCAAGAGCGAGGATTCGGAGATCGCGCTGCGGCACGTGTTCGCGATTCGCTACCCCGAACGTGTGCACGATTCCGCCTACAACCGCGATCGCGTGGCGCGTATCAGTTCGCTCGTGCGACGTAATTTGTCAGCCGATATGTGCGTGAAGATGCTGCTCAAACCGCTCGATATTCCCGCGCGTATTCAGCCCGGCGTGCATTACCCGCTCGCCAAGGTCGCGCAGCATGTCTTCTTCCGTTGAGCCGCCGGCCCGCGCGCTCGAGCAGCGCACCTACGACGAGTGGCCGAGCGCGTTGAGGGCGCTCTTCGACGGAGCTGTCTTGGCTTCGAAGGCCGGCTTCACGGCGTCGCTGATTACGTGCGACGCCGGGGGGCATTTGCGTACCTCGCTGCTCGGTGCCGGTGAGTTGTACGCCCCCGATTCGCGCTCGATCGCGTTCGCGCTATGGCCGAGTTCGCGCGCCGCGCGCACGCTTACGGGCTTGGCCGGCGACGCGTTCGCCCATCGGCCGGAGCCCGGCAGCCCCGCTCGCCGGCGCGCGCGCGCGGCGCTCACGTTCGTGTACGAGGGCGCATTCCATCAAGTGCAATTGGCGGTCGAGCCGATATCGGGGGAAGCGGGAGCAACCGCCGGCGGCCTCGCGCTCTTCGTTGCGTCGATCGAGGTGGGCGAGGCGCAGCAAGTCGGCTATGCACGGTTGACGAGCGGTATCGCCTTCGCGCTCTCCGGTGACGAACCGGAGCGGCAAGCGGTGCTGGCACGGTGGGAAAGGCAAATCGACGCGCTGCGCGAAGCGGCGAATCGTCGATCGCCCAGCGGCGGCTGAGGGCCGCCTATCGAGCGGGAGTCCGGCAAGCCGCCGATCGACGGCTCGCCGTGAAAGCCGAGGGCTCGATGCCTCGAATCAGCCGCGATGAGCGCCGCGAGCCGGCGTGCCGGTGCGCGGCTTGCCGCCCAACAGCGCGCCCGGATCGTTTTGCTTGCGCCGGCGATCGGCTTGGCCGCTCGATGTCTCGCCGCGTTCTTGTCCAGCGCCTCGCGCGGGTTGTTGACCCTGAGTCTGCTGAGGGCGAGCCTGCGGCTTGCCTTGCGATTGCGCGCGGCCTTGAGCTTGCGGCTTGCCCCGGCCCTGAGCCTGGCTTTGACCTTGGGCTTGGGCCTGGCCTTGCGGCTTGCCTTGCTTCGGCGCTTTACCCTGGGCTTGCGTCGCTTTGGCGTCGTGGTTTTGATGCTTTGCCGCGCGGCCGGGCTGCGCGTTACCGGCCGCAGCTTGCCCGTCGCGGCGCGCCGTCGTCGGACGCGAGGCCGGTTGGCCGCTCGGCGCACGCGCGCCCGCCTTGGCCTGCTCGCCCGAGCGCGGCTGACGTCCCGCGTTGCCTTGGCCGCGGCGCTGCTGAATCGGCTCGGGCTTCGCATTCGGATCGGGCTCGAAGCCCGCGATCACTTCCTGATCGATCGTGCGCTTGATGAGCTTTTCGATGTCCTTGAGCAACTGCTTTTCGTCGACGCACACGAGCGACACCGCTTCGCCCGTCGCGCCCGCGCGGCCCGTGCGGCCGATCCGGTGCACGTAATCTTCGGGAACGTTGGGCAGATCGTAGTTGACGACATGGGGCAGTTGATCGATGTCGATGCCGCGCGCGGCGATATCGGTCGCGACGAGCACTTGCAGCGTGCCGTCCTTGAATTCGGCCAGCGCGCGCGTGCGGGCCGATTGGCTCTTGTTGCCGTGAATCGCCAACGCGCTGATGCCGTCCTTCGTCAGTTGTTCGGCCAGGCGGTTGGCGCCATGCTTCGTGCGCGTGAAGACGAGCACCTGGAACCATTCGTGTTCGCGGATCAAGTGCGTGAGCAACTCGCGCTTGCGGTCGCGATCGACCGGGTGAATCTTTTGCGCGACGAGCTCGGTCGTCGTATTGCGGCGTGCGACTTCGATGAGCGCCGGCGTATCGAGCAGGCCGTCGGCCAACGCCTTGATCTCGTCGGAGAACGTGGCCGAGAACAGCAGGTTCTGGCGCTTGGCCGGCAAGCGCGCGAGTACGCGCTTGATGTCGTGGATGAATCCCATGTCGAGCATGCGATCGGCTTCGTCCAGCACGAGGATCTCGAGCGCGGAGACGTCGATCGTCTTTTGCTGCATATGGTCGAGCAAGCGTCCCGGCGTCGCGACGACGATATCCACGCCGCGCTTGAGCGCATCGATTTGCGGATTGATGCCCACGCCGCCGAACAGCACCGTCGATTTGAGCTTCACGTACTTGCCGTAGGCACGCACGCTTTCTTCGACTTGCGCGGCGAGCTCGCGCGTCGGCGTGAGCACGAGCGCGCGGACCATGCGCTTGCCGGCATGGCCGGCGGGCGCCGGCGCGGCGTTCAGACGCTGCAAGATCGGCAGCGTGAAGCCGGCCGTCTTACCGGTGCCCGTTTGGGCGCCGGCGAGCAAGTCGCCGCCGCCGAGCACGGCGGGGATGGCTTGCTGCTGAATCGGGGTCGGCGAGGTATAGCCGAGTTCATGTACGGCTCGCACCAGCGGTTCGGACAAGCCCAGGGAATCGAATGACATAACGTTTCTTTGCAATGCGGTGAGGCGGCCGTCGCTCGTTTTCTTCGCAAGCTGGACGACGCACGTGCGGTCTAGAGCGCTCTTGGCGCTCGGGGGCCGCGTGGGTCCTGGCGCGGCAGGTCGACCGGCGCCGGAAATGAGAAGGGCGCGGCCGCGGTTTCCCGCGTGGCCGCGCCCCCGAGGGCCTGTTCAGAACAGGCCTAAGGGTTACGCAATTAGTCGAGCGGCGCGGAGCGTAGATCGCTCACTTGCTGCGGCGACACCGGCGTACCGTGGTTGCCCCACGACATCCGGATATACGTGACGACCGCCGCGACTTCCTCGTTCGACAGCGATTGCGCGAACGGAGGCATGCCGTACGGGTGCGGATTGCCACCCGTGCTCGGCGGGTAACCGCCGTTGAGCACCATGCGGATCGGATTCACGGCCGACGGCATTTGGATCGACTGGTTGTTCGCGAGCGGCGGGTAGGCCGGCGGCTTGCCCAGACCGTTGTCGGCGTGGCACTTGGCGCAGTTGTCGGCGTAGATCTTCTTACCCGTTTGCAACAGCTCGTCGCCGAACTTCTCGGACGTTTCGTACTGCATCGTCTCCGGCGCTTCGTGCTTTTGCGGGATGGTCTTCAGATACGTCGCCATCGCGCGAACGTCGTCGTCCGACATGTACTGCAAGCTGTTGTGGACGACCTCGGCCATCGGGCCGAACACCGCGCCGCGCTGCGACACGCCGTTCTTGAGCAGATCGGCGATGTCTTTCGTGTCCCAATCGCCGAGACCCGCTTCCTTGTTCGAGGTCAGCGACGGAGCGTACCAGTTCTGCAGCGGGATCAAGCCGCCGGCGAACGCGGACGAATTGACCGGGCCGCCCATCAGGTTGATCGACGTATGGCACATCGTGCAGTGGCCGAGGCCCTCGACGAGATACGCGCCGCGGTTCCATTCGACCGACTTCGTCGGGTCGTCCTTGTACGTGCCTTCGCGGAAGAACAGCGTACGCCAGCCGATCAGCAAGTTGCGGTTGTTGAACGGGAAGCGCAGCTCGTGCGGACGGCTCGGCACCGCCACCGGCGGCACCGAACGCAGGTACGCGTACATCGCGTCCGAATCGGCGCGCGTCACCTTCGTGTAGCTCGCGAACGGGAAGGCCGGATACAGCAAGCTGCCGTCCTTCGAGCGGCCCGTGTGCACCGCGCGGTAGAAGTCGTCCGAGGACCACTTGCCGATACCGTATTGGTCGTCGGGCGTGATGTTCGGCGTGTACAGCGTACCGAACGGCGTCGCCATCGGCAGGCCGCCGGCGAATTGTTGACCGCCGCGCACCGTATGGCAGGCGATACAGTCGCCGGCACGCGCGAGGTACTCGCCGCGCTTGATGAGGGCGGCTTGATCGGCCGGCGTCGCCGCCTCGGCCGAACCGTTGTGCAGATTGTCGCTGCCCGACCAGAGGACGGGCACGAGCGCGGCGGCGGCAACGACCAGCGCCGACAGAGCGAACAGGGACTTGCGTTTCATAACTGTGTCTCTCCTCGCGCTTACTGTGGTTCGCTACCGCAGGCAAGCGGAGTCTTCATCGAGCGGGCCGGAGCCGGGACCGGGTTGGCCGGGGCGGGTTGCGTCGAGAGCCAAGCCGCGACGGCGGTGACGTCGGCGTCCGTCAGGCGGGAGGCGATGTCGTGCATGCAATCGGGCGCGATCGCGTGACGCGTGCCCGAACGCCAAGCGCCGAGCTGGGCGCTGATGTAATCGCTATGCAGGCCGACGAGACCCGGGATCGCGGGCTCCATGCCCGTCAGCGCCTTGCCGTGGCAAGCCGCGCAAGCGGGAATGTTCTTGCTTTGATCGCCGTTCAGGACGATCTGCTTGCCGCGCGCGATCACGTCGTTCGACACGGTCGGCTTGGCCGGCGTGGGGTACGGCGGACGCTGCTCGGAAAAGTACGTCGCGATCTGGCGCAGGTAGTCGTCCGAGAGATACGTGACGAGGTAGTTCATCGGCGGATACTTGCGCCGGCCCGCACGGAAATTCTCGAGCTGGTTGTACAAGTACTGCGCCGGCTTGCCCGCGAGACGCGGGAAGTAGTCGTTATCGGTACCCTGGCCGTGCGAACCGTGGCAGGCCGTGCAACCTTGCACGCGCTGCTCCATCGTATCGGGGGCCTGGGGCTGAGTCTGCGCTTGCGCCGCGCTGTAGACACCGGCACCGCCAATCAAGAGAAGGGCGAGTAGCGGACGAAAAATGCGTCTGGAAGACACGCGTAACTCCATCGTTATCGGGGACCTACCGGGCTGCGATCGGCTCGGTATGGCTTTGGGGCTTGGTATTGGCTGTTCGATGCGCGATGTTGCAGCGGTCGCGGCAGGCGGACTGCCGGCTGGGCGCGCGGGCCGAGCCAGGCGCTGCGACGCAGCATTCTATCATCGATGGGGGGCTGAGGCTATTTACCGCAAGCGCCGCGAATCCGTCCTCGGACGACGGCGTGACAATTTGCCGCGCGTGATGCAGTCGCTGCGTCAGTCGCGGCGCGCGTTTCGCCGGCGGGACCCGATCGCGCATCGCTGTCTCCTTTTTGCATAAGCGGGTGTCGGAAAAGGAAAAAATCGTCCCGCTCGCATGAGAATTCATCGCGCTTGCGTGGCGATGCAGCGTAAGCGCGGGCGTCGGCGGGACGTGACCTTGTCGCGGCGCACGGGGCGTGCCGCGAATTTTCCGAGATGGTTTTGCGGCCGGGCGGTCTTCGCACGTACACTCTCGCCTGCGGCGCGCCGGCGCCTCGCCCGCCAAAGCCGGCTCGGCCGGGCGGTCACGCTTTTCAATGCCCTTTCGTTTTTTTTCCGATCCGATGACGCTTTCTATTGCGCTACGCAGCCGTACGTGCGGCATGCCGCTTTTTCGTTCCTCGCCGCAAGGAGGATTCGGACGATGAACATGACGGGGCTTTCGCTCGGACAGGTGGCGCTCGCGGCGCTGATGGATATTGCCTACGCCTTCGCCATCGGCTCCGCGCTGCTCGAGCGCTGGCTTGCGCTCGAGGGGCAGCCGGCCCGGGCCGCGCTCGAACGCGCCCGGGCTTCGCTCGTCGCGGCGTGCTTCGCACTCGTGCTCGCGGACGGGCTGTGGCTCGTCTACCAGTCGGCCGAGATGAGCGGACTGCCCTTATTGCCCGCGCTCGGCAAGATTCCGGTGGTGCTCGGGGCAACCCAGATCGGTCACGCGTGGTGCGTCGCATTCGGCGGCGCCTTGCTCGCCTTGGCCGCGGCGCTGACCGGACGCGGCGGCCGCCTCGGTGAAGCCGTGTTCGTGTTCGCTGCGCTCGTCGTTGCGCTGGGCAAGGCCTGCCTGGGGCACGCGGCGGACGATGGCCCGTGGTCGGCCGCGGTCGCGGTGCAGGCGCTGCACCTCGCGGCAACGGGCGTATGGGGTGGGATTGCGTTGGCGGGCGGACTGACGGTGCTGCCGGCGCTCGAGTCGTCCACGACGCGCGGCGTCCTGATTCGTGTCGCCGGACGTCTCTCTCACCTCGCCGGATGGGCGCTCGCCGTGGTGATCGCCACGGGCCTATTCAATGCGCAACGCGGGCTAGGCGGCGCGCTCGCGCCGCTTTCGGAAAGCGGATGGGGGCACGTGCTCACGCTCAAGGGGGCACTGGTGATGCTGGCGGTCTTGCTCGGCGCGCTGAATCGGACGTCCGCGTTGCCGCGTTTGCGCAAAACCGCCTCGACCGTCGATGCCCATACGTTCCGGAACGTTCTGCACCTGGAGGCGCTCGTGATGATCGGCGTCTTCATCGTCGCGGCCGTGCTGGCGCACATGGCGCCCGGTTATACGTCGTTGCATTGAGCGCGGCGCATTTTAGGAGGCGCGGCCGGCTTGCGAGTATCTGCCGCGGGCGCCGGCCGGTCGGCGCCGGTCCGAGATGTCTCAGCAGCGAGACGACGAGACGCGCGAGCATGCGCGCGAGCCGACGCGCCTTGCGCCGGTCGTCGTCGCGAAGCGGGCGGCGCGGCGCGTGTGCGACTGCGGACGGCGTCCTTGGCCTGCCCGGGCGCGAGCGCTCGGGAACGTCGGGCGTGGGGCGAGCAAACACACGCCGGATGGAGCGGGACGGTCATTCATAGCCGAGCCTGTGACTGAGAATGGGCGAAAAGAACAGCGCGATCGTCGAGCCGATCACCTTGCCTTCCAACTCGGCCGACGAGCCATTCATGACGTAGGGGTGCACGAGCACGTCGATAAGCTGAGGCGCGCAGTAAAGCCCCGCCGCGCCGATCGCGCATTTCTGCACGAGCGAGATCGGCCAGCCGCGGCTGCACGCGGCGACGGCGGCCAGCACGCGCAGCGCGGCAAACAGCACGAGTGCCCCCACCGCCGCCTGCTCGCGGATCAAGTAGTCCGGTATGAATTGCCCCATCTCCGTCTCCCTGCATCGTCGTTTTGCCCGTGCAAAAAGCAAGGAGCAGGCCAACGACCGGGGAGCGGTATGCGCCGCGGCGGCCGCAGGCTTATGGGACAAGGGTTCGGGCGGGGCGTGCGGGGGCGCGGTGAGCGGGCGTTCGCGGGGCGCGAGGCGCGTGTTCCGCCCGGAATGTTACGGATGTGAACACGACCGTTACGGCGCGCCGCACGCGGCGTTAGGTGGCGCTAGGCGGCCGATGGGCGCAGCGCGCGCCCATCGACGATTACCACTCGGCGACGCTTCCGTCGGCGTGGCGCCAGACCGGGTTGCGCCAGCGATGGCCGACCTTGGCCATTTCGCGCACCTTCGATTCATCGACGTCGATGCCGAGGCCGGGGCCTTGCGGGATGGCGACGAAGCCGTCTTCGTACTTGAAGACCTCGGGGTTGTGCAGGTAATCGAGCAGGTCGTTGCCCTGGTTATAGTGAATGCCCAGGCTCTGCTCTTGGATAAAGGCGTTGTAGCTGACGGCGTCGAGTTGCAGGCAGGCCGCGAGCGCGATCGGACCGAGCGGGCAGTGCAGCGCGAGACCGACATCGTAGGCCTCGGCCATCGACGCGATCTTGCGGCATTCGGTGATGCCGCCCGCGTGCGAAGCGTCGGGCTGGATGATGTCGACGTAGCCGCCGGCGAGAATCGATTTGAAGTCCCAGCGCGAGTAGAGCCGCTCGCCGAGCGCAATCGGCGTGTTCGTTTGGTTCACGATGTCGCGCAGCGCTTCGACGTTCTCCGACAGCACCGGCTCCTCGATGAACAAGAGCTTGTACGGATCGAGTTCCTTGGCGAGCACCTTGGCCATCGGCTTGTGAATGCGACCGTGGAAATCGACGCCGATGCCCACGTGCGGCCCCACCGCTTCGCGAACGGCGGCGACGTTGGCGATCACTTGTTCGACCTTGTCGTAGGTGTCGACGATCTGCACTTCCTCGGAGCCGTTCATTTTCAGCGCCTTGAAGCCGCGTTCCACGACGGCGCGCGCGTTATTGGCGACGTCGTGCGGGCGGTCGCCGCCGATCCACGAATAGACTTTGATGCGATCGCGCACGGCGCCGCCGAGCAGCGCGTGCACGGGTACGCCGTGGTGCTTGCCGAGGATGTCCCAAAGCGCTTGGTCGATACCGGCGATCGCGCTCATCATGATCGGGCCGCCGCGGTAGAATCCCGCGCGGTACATGACCTGCCAGTGGTCTTCGATGTGGCGCGCGTCTTTGCCGACGAGGTAGTCCGCCAACTCGTGCACGGCGGCCTCGACCGTATGCGCGCGCCCTTCCACGACCGGCTCGCCCCAACCGACGATGCCTTCGTCCGTCTCGATCTTGAGAAACAGCCACCGGGGCGGGACGACGAACGTCTCGAGCTTGGTAATCTTCATCGGAACAATCTCCTCCTTATCATCGAGAACAGACGCGCGGCGGCGACAGCCATGGCGCGTTCGAATATCCATGTCGACCATCCTACAACAAAACACCGTGAAGTACTATTAATAGTATTTATTCCGACAATATAAGAATTTCGACGTTGCCGGGCCCGAACGGCTTGCGCTTTGCCTTCGGCCCGCGATAATCGGCGGAGAGCCGATCAGGCGGATGTCCGGCGGCAGGCGCCGGCAGCGGTTTAAAACGACAGGGAGAACGATGATTCAACGGGATCTGCATGGGCGAGTCGCCTACATGCTGGCGACGGCCATCTTGCGCGGCGACTACGCGCCCGGCGCTCTACTGCCGCGCGAGGCGGAACTGATGGAATCGTTCGGCGTGAGCCGCACGGTCTTGCGCGAGGCGCTTCGTACGTTGACCTCGAAAGGGCTCGTGGAATCGCGGCCGAAGGTGGGTACCCGCGTGAGGCGCCGCAGCGCCTGGAATCTGCTCGATGCCGATTTGCTCGAATGGTACTCGCACGTTGCCCAGCCGCTCGCCTTCGCGTTGAAGCTGCAGGAGGTGCGCGAAATGGTCGAACCGTACGCGGCGGAATTGGCCGCGCGCGCCTACACGCCCGAAACGATCGACGCGCTCGAACGCGCGCACGCCTCGATGGCGGCGGCGCGCAACGAGGACGAGTGGGTCAGGGCCGATCTGCATTTTCATTTGGGCATTTTGGCCGCCTGCAGCAACGAGTTGCTGATGCCGCTCGGGCCGCTGATCGAACGCACGCTCGAAGCGCAACTGCGGCTGAACGCCAAGCGAGCCGAGGTCTTCAACGCCGCGCTCAATCAACATACGGCGGTGTTCGATGCGATCCGCACGCGCCGCCCCGAAGCCGCGCGCGCGGCCATGGCGGAATTGCTCGGCGTCACGCGCAAGCGCATCGAAGCGTAGGGCGGGCTAAGGCCGGCTGGGCGGCGTGCCGCATTCTTGCGCCGGGCGCAAAGCTGTTGCCCGGCGCCCCCGATTTATACCGCGCCGGCCTCCTCCTAAAGTGACGCTCATCTTCATGAGCCCATCGCATAGGAGGCGCCTTGTTCGCAGTTCGAATCGACCGTTACGGTCCCCCGGAAACCCTCTTCCTCGGCGAAGTGCCGCGCCCCGTGCCCGGCCCCTACGACGTTCTCGTGCGCGTGCGCGCGGTCGGTGTCAATCGCCTCGATCTGCTGCTGCGCGAGGGCGAAGTCTTTCGTATCCCTTTGCCGCGTATGGCCGGTACCGATCTCGCGGGCGAGATCGCCGCCGTGGGCGAGCACGTGCCGTCCGAGCGGATCGGCGAGCGCGTGTTCGCGGCGCCGATCCTCGCTTGCGGACAGTGCGCGCACTGTCTGCGCGGCGACGATAATCTTTGCGCGCAATTCGGCACGCTCGGGTCGACCATCGACGGTGGTTACGCCGAGTACGTGAGGTTGCCGGCGCGCAATGCGGTGCCGCTGCCGGCGGGAATGGATTGGGTCGAAGGGGCGAGCTTCGGCTTGACCTACGCGACGGCGGCGGCGATGCTCCGTCGCGGCCGGCTGCAAGCGGGCGAGTCGGTGCTCATCTTCGGCGCGAACGGCGGGCTCGGGCATGCCGCCGTCGAGCTTGCCCGCGAAGCGGGCGCACGGGTGATCGCCGTCAGCCGTCAGCGCGCGTTGGACGCGGCGTTGATCGAGCGCGGGGCGCATGCGGTCGTCGAGCCGGGGGCGGGCATGCTCGATGCCGTGCGCGAAGCCACCGGCGGGCGCGGTGCCGATCTCGCCTTCGAGCATGTGGGCGCGGCCACCTTCGAGCATGCGCTCGCGGCGCTCGCAATGGACGGGCGTCTCGTGCTGGGCGGCATCACGACGGGCAGCGAGGCGAAGCTCGACCTGAAGGCCGTTTTCACCAAGCGGCTCGAAGTGCTAGGCTGCCGCGGCAGCGGGCGGCGTGACCTCGATGCCGTGCTCGAACTCGCCGCGCGCGGCCGCGTCAATCCGCATGTGGCGCAGGTGCTGCCGCTTGCGCAAGCGGTGCAAGCGCACCGGCTGCTCGAGCGAGGCGTATACGGAAAGATCGTGCTGACTGTCTGATGTGCCCTGCAAGACGTAATCCAGAGACGCAATCCCGAGACGCAACCTCAAGCATCAAGGAGATCCCCATGTTCGTCGTCATGCTGCATTACCTGCAACCGCTCGCGGTGGTCGAAAAACACATCGCCGAGCATCGCGACTATCTCGACCGCCATTACGCGGCCGGACATTTCATCGCCTCGGGGCCGCAAGTGCCGCGCATCGGCGGCGTCATCCTCGCGGCCGGTATGGCGCGCGAAGCGCTCGACGAGATCCTCGCCGACGATCCGTTCTATCGCGAAGGCGTGGCCCAGTATCAGGTCGTCGAATTCGAAGCGACGAAGTCGGTGCCGGAGCTGGTGCCGCTCGGGCGGTGAGCATGGATTTGCTTTTCGCGATGCGCGTCTTCCAGCGGGTGGCATCGACGCGCAGTTTCACCGATACGGGCGAGCTCATGGGCGTCGCCACCTCGAGCGTCTCGCGCCACGTGGATGCGCTCGAGACCCACCTCGGCGTCAAACTGCTTACGCGCAGTACGCGCCGCCTCTCGCTCACCGAGACGGGCCGCGCGTATAAGGAGCAGGTGGACGCGTTGCTCGCCGATCTCGATGCGATGCACGAGAATATCGCGGCCCATGGCGCCGAGCCGCGCGGCAAACTGAAGGTCAGTGCGCCGCGGGTGTTCGGCAAGCGCTTGCTCGCGCCGCTCGTGCCCGCGTTTTTGAAGGCGTATCCGAAGATGACGCTCGAGATTTCGCTGACGGACGAGTACGTCGATCTCGTCGAAACCGATACGGATCTCGCGATCCGAATCGGCGCGCTCGGCGACTCGAGCCTCGTGAGCCGCGCCCTCGGGCGCTATCGCCGCGTGCTCTGTTGCCACCCGTCTTACCTCGAAGGGCGCGAGCCACCCGCTATGCCGCAGGATTTGGCGGCGCATAACTGCCTGCGCTACCGGCGCTCGGGCGAGCGGGTCGTCTGGTCGTTCGGGCAGCTCGAGCACGGCGAGCGCGGCGAAACGTTCGATTTCCTGCCGCAGGGAGACCTAGCCGCCAACGATATCGAGGTGTTGCTCTCGGCTGCCTTGGCCGGTGCGGGAATCGCGCAATTGCCCAATTGGCTCGTGCGCGATGCGCTCGCCGAAGGCCAGTTGGTCCAACTGCTGCCCTGCCATCCGATCGCAAGCAGCTTGCAGGCGGCGGGGATTCACTTCGTCTATGCGCTGAACCGGCGCAAGTCGCGCAAGGTTCACGCGTTCATGGAGTTCGTCGCCGATCGCACCGCACCGCTCTTGGTATGAGCGCGCGTACTACAATACGCGCGGTTTACGCCTTTTGGCCCTTCAAGTCCTAACCTCGCCGCTTCCCGGCGTATCCGGCGCGATGCTCGCAGAACAACGTCACCAACACATCCTCGCGCGTTTGACCAAGGACGGCGCGCTCTCCGTTGCCGAACTCGTGCGCGAGCTCGGCGTCTCGCGCGAAACGATTCGCCGCGATTTGCTCGTGCTCGCCGAGCGTGGGCTCGTCGTCACGACGCACGGCGGCGCCCTGAGCACCGAGCGGCGCGAGCCCGACCTCGATGTGCGCGAGGCCGAAAACGCGGGCGCCAAACGCGCGATCGGCGAGCGCGCCGCGCAATACGTGCCCGACGGCGCATCCGTCATCCTCGACTCGGGCAGCACGACCCAAGCGGTCGCGCGCGCGTTGACCGGGCGCCGCCGCTTGTCCGTCTATACGAACGACTGGCGTATCGCGCTGCTGCTCGGCCGCCGTAACGAGAACCGCGTCACGTTGCTCGGCGGCGAGTTGTCCGATATCGAAGACGCCGTGTTCGGACTCGATACCGTGCAGCAATTGAGCCAATACCACGCCGACTTCGCCTTCGTCGGGGCGGGCGGCATCTCGCCGGACGGCGCGCTCACCGATTACACGCGCATGGCGGCCGAGGTGCGCGCACGCATGTTGCGCGCGGCGAGCACCGCGATCGTCGTCGCCGACCATTCCAAGTTCGGACGTATCACGCCCGTGCGTGTCGACGGCATCGAGCTCGCCGGCTATATCGTCACCGAACGCGCGCCGGCACGCGCGCTCGCCAAGACCATTGCCGCGCGCGGCCCCAAAATCGTCACCGCCTGAGTTCGCGCCGCGCGTCTCACGCGACCCGGATGCCGAGCCGCTCGATCGCTAGGCCGATGGCGGCTACCGCGCCGCGCATCGCCTCCTCGTCGATGGCACCGATGCAGCCGACACGGAACGTATCGACTTCGGTCAGCTTGCCGGGATAAAGGATGTAGCCGGCTTCGCGCACGGCGGCATAAAGTTCGGCGAACCGCCAGGCCGGATCGTGCGGTGCATGGAACGTCACGATGATGTCCGATTGCACGGCGGCCGGCAAAAACGGCACGAAGCCGAGCGCCGTCATCGACTCGATCAGCGTCGCCCGGTTGCGCGCATAGCGCGCGGCGCGCGCCGGTTGTCCGCCTTGCGCGACGAACGCATCGAGCGCGCAACTGAGCGCGGCGACGACATGCGTCGGCGGCGTGAAGCGCCATTGCGTCGTCTTCTCCATATAAACCCATTGGTCGTGCAGATCGAGCGCGAGCGAAGGCGCGCGCCCCGCGCATTGCTCGAGCAGCGCGCGGCGCACGATCACGAATCCCATCCCCGGCACGCCTTCGAGGCACTTGCCGCTCGCCGAGACGAGCGCGTCGATGCCCGAGCCGCGCAGATCGATCGGTACAGCGCCGAAGGAACTCATCGCATCGACGATCAGGCGTTTGCCGTGTCGCGCGCAGACGCGCGCGATCTCATCGAGCGGGTTCAGCAGTCCGGCGCTCGTTTCCAGATGCACTTGGGCAACGTGCGTGATGCGCGGATCGCGCAAGAAGGCCGCTTCGATCGCAGAGGCGAGCGCCGGTTCGTCCTCGGCAAGCGGCAACGTGACATGCGCGATGCCCATGCGTTCGAGGATGCGCACGAGGCGGGCGCAATATGCTCCGTTGTGCGGTACGAGCACGCAGGCATCGCGCGGCACGAGTGTGCCCAACGCCGCTTCGACGGCGAATGTGCCGCTGCCTTGCATCGGCACGCAAACGTACTCGCCCTCGCCGTGCACCACCGCAAGCAGCGCGGCGCACACGCGGCCCGTCATGCGATTGAACTCGCCGTCCCACGAGCCCCAGTCGCGCAGCATCGCTTCGCGGGTGGCCGGTGCGGTCGTGAGCGGACCGGGCGTAAGCAGGATCGGGGATGAAGCGGACATCGGAAGGTCTCCAAGTAAGGACGATGAAGCAGGCGATCGGGCACGCACGATCGAACGTGCCATGTGCCGGGAGTTTGCACTTTATTGGCAAAATGTGTCAAAAAGTGGATTTGTTTCGTTCCGTCATCGCACTGTCACTAAAACCTGTGAATCTTGCGTCGCCGATCGAGGCGGCCGGCGGCGCGAGGCGCGACCCGCCCGGACGGATTGTCGGCAATCTGCAATTTGCGCATGTTGCGTTGTGCGATCGGCCGCGCGGCCCTGGCCGGGGGGCGGCATCGTGCATCGACCATTACACGGGCGGGCCTCTCGCATCGCCCGAATCCTTGGCTTCACACCTTTGGAGATCGACATGAAACAGAGCCAATCCCCGCGCACGAAGGCCGGCTTCGCTCGCTTGCTTGCGGCCGTGGCTGCCGCCGCCTTGTTCGAGGGGCTTGCCCTGCCGGCTCACGCCGCCGATGCCGTCGTGCTCTACACGGCCGACGGTCTCGAGAATTTGTACAAGGACGTGCTGCCCGCCTTCGAAAAGAAGGAAGGGGTGAAGGTGAACATCGTCACGGCCGGTAGCGGCGAGGTGGTGAACCGCGCGACGGTCGAAAAGGATTCGCCCAAGGCCGACGTGATCGTCACGCTGCCGCCCTTCATTCAACAGGCGGATCAAGGCGGCCTGCTCCAGCCGTACCCAAGCGTGAACTACAAGAACGTGCCGGCGATCGCCAAGGCCGGCAACGGCGCCTGGGCGACGTTCGTCAACAACTACTTCTCGTTCGCGATCAATCCCGACACGGTCAAGAAGCAGCCGAAGACGTTCGACGACCTGCTGCATCCGGACTATAGCGGCAAGGTGGCCTACTCGAACCCGGCCACGGCCGGCGACGGCATGGCCGTCATCATCCTGACGACGTCGCTCATGGGTGAGGACAAGGCCTTCGACTATCTGAAGAAGCTCGAGCAAAGCGCCAAGTTCCACACGAAGGGCACGGGTTATCTCGACGTGCTGCTCTCGCGCAACGAAATCGCCGTGGCCAACGGCGACTTGCAGATGGATCTGGACGACGCGGCCAACGGCGGCTTGTCGCTGAAGCCGATTTTCCTGTCGTCGAAGGCCGGCGCTCAGCCGACGACGTTCCAGTTGCCCTATGCGATCGGTCTCATCAAGAACGGCCCGAACGAAGCCGAAGGCAAGAAGCTGATCGACTATCTGATGTCCACCGAAGTGCAATCGAAGGTGCCCGATATCTTCGGCATTCCGGGCCGCACCGACGTGAAGCTAGCCGGCAAGAACGGCGAGGCCGTCAAGCAGGCGATCTCGGGCGTGAAGCTGATTCCGGTCGATTGGAGCCAAGTGATGGCGAAGAAGGCCGATTGGACGGCACGCTGGAAGAGCGACGTGATCGGCAATAGCGGTAAGCAGGTCGACGTCGTGAAACCGAAGTAAGCAAAGGCAAGGGAGACGAATCCGGTGAATGCCACGCAACTGGCCGATCGAGGCACGGATCAAGGGGTCGTGCGTGCGCTCGACGCAACCCGCGCCGTGAACGCGAACGCGAACGCAGGTGGGGTCGAGATCGAGGGGCTCAGCGTGCGCTTCGGCTCGCGCACGGTGCTCGACGATCTGTCGTTGTCGATCGGGCGCGGCGAGTTTCTGACCGTGCTCGGCCGCAGCGGGTGCGGCAAGACCACGCTGCTAAGGTTCATCGCCGGATTCGTCAAGGCCGATCACGTGGCCGGCCGCTTGTTCGTGGCCGGCCGCGAACTCACCTACGAGCATGCGCATCGGCGCAATCTCGGCTTGTTGTTCCAGAACTACGCGTTGTTTCCGCATTTGAGCGTGTTCGAGAACGTCGCCTTCGGCTTGCGTGCTCGGCGCGCGAGTGCGGCGGACATTTCGCGCCGCGTCGCCGACGCGCTCAAGCTCGTGCAGCTTACCGATGCGGGGCATGTGATGCCCGCGCAACTGTCGGGCGGCATGCAGCAGCGCGTCGCGCTCGCGCGCGCGCTCGTGATCGAGCCCGACGTGCTGTTGCTCGACGAACCGCTCTCGGCACTCGACGCCAATTTGCGCGCGTCGGTGCGCTCCGAATTGAAGGCGCTGCATGAGCGCTTGCCGAACTTGACGATCGTCTGCGTCACGCACGATCAAGACGACGCGCTCGTGTTGTCCGATCGCACGCTGTTGATGCGCGACGGCCGCATCGCGCAAATCGGCACGCCGCAAACGCTTTACGATGCACCCGCCGACGCATTCGTCGCGCGTTACCTCGGGGCCGCGAATCTGCTGCCCCCGCGCGTGGCGTTTCCGCTCGGCGATGCCCGCTATGCGGAGCGCGACCGCTTGGCTTGCCTGCGTCCCGAGAGCTTGCGTCTCGTGCCGCTCGGCGCGGGCCATCTGCATGGCACGATCGTGTCCGTCGATTGGTACGGCCCGGCGCTCTCGGTGTCGGTCTTGCTCGACGCGATGCCCGAGACGCCCGTGCTCGTCGCGGCCGCCCGCGGACAGGGTTTGACACCGGAGAAAGGCGCGCGCGTCTCGCTGCACTATGAGGTGGACCATGTCGTCCTCGTTAAACCTTGAGCGCGCCGCCGCGGCGCCGCCGGCGCCGCCGTCCGCTCACGCGAAGGCGCATCGCGCGCATATTCGCCGCCGCGAGTTAGTTTCCCGCTTGCATGTGGTGTTCGTCGCGCTCGTCGTGCTCGGCCCGCTCGTAATTTATCCGTTGGCGCGGCTCGTGGCGCTCAGCCTGACGGGGCCCCACGGCGAGCACAGCTTGCACGCCTATTCGACGTTTTTTTCGAATCCCGATGTGAGCGGCGTCGTCGGTACGACGATAGCGATCGTCTTCGCCAGCGCCGGTATCGCATCCGTGCTCGGTGTCGCGATTGCCGCGCTGCTGTTTTTCAGGCCGTTTGCGGGTGCGGCGATCGTCACGCGTTTTCTCGAATTGTTCGTCGCCTTTCCTTCGTTTCTCGTCGCGTTCACGCTGATTTTCCTTTACGGCTCGCAAGGGGCGGTCAGCATCGGCCTGCAGCGGCTCTTTCATCTGAACGCACCGCCGCTCGATTTCCTGTTCGGTGCGGGCGGGATCGTCTTGGCCGAAGTCGTCTTTTACGCGCCGTTCGTCGTGCGTCCGACGCTCGCCTCGTTCGCGCAGATCGATATGCGGTTGCTCGAAGCCGCGCGTAGCCTCGGCGCGAACGGCTTCATGGTGGCATGGCGGGTGATCGCGCCGCTCGCCTGGCCCGGCATCGCGGCCGGCACGATCTTGTGCTTCCTGCTCACGCTCAACGAGTTCGGCATCTTGCTCGTACTCGGCAGCGCGCATCTCGTCACGCTGCCCGTGGCGATCTACAGTTCGGCGACGGTCGATCTCGACTTGCCAACGGCGGCGGCCGGCGCCGTCGTCATGTTGGCGATGTCGCTTTCGCTCTATGCGCTGTATCGAACCGTCGATCGCCGGCAGGCCATGGGAGCGCGATGATGGCGGCTCGCATGGAACGCTCCGCTCGCCCCGCGCAAAGCGCCTCAGCCTCAGCCTCAGCCTCAGCCTCAGCCTCAGCCTCAGCCTCAGCCTCGGCCCGCGCACCGCGCCGCACGTTTGCCCGGGTGGCCGCCATCGGCTGCACCCTATTGGCGGCGCTGCTGTGCGTGTGGCTCTTCGTGCTTCCGGTGGTGGTGGTCGCGCTCTCGAGCGTCGCCGCGCACTGGTCGGGCACGATCTTGCCTACGGGGTTCAGCCTGCGCTGGTTCGAGCGGCTGGGCTCGGACGATTTCGACGCCGTCGCGGCCAGCCTCGAAGTCGGCTTTACCGTGGCGGTGCTCGGCACCGTGCTGGGTCTATGGTTGGCGCTCGCACTCGAAGGGCGCACGCGGCACGGACTCGGCGCCATCGTCGATGCCATCACGATGATGCCCAACGGCGTGCCGAGCGTCGTGCTCGGCCTCGGCGTGCTGATCGCTTATCACAAGGCGCCGCTCGACCTGTCGAGCTCGCCCGCGATCGTCGTGCTCGTGCAACTCGCGCTCGTGCTGCCGTTCAGCTATCGCTGCGCCGCGGCGGCGCTGCGGCCCGAGTTGACCGTGCTGCGCGAAGCCGCCGCGAGCCTCGGTGCGCCGCCCGCGATGGTGCTGCGGCGCGTCGTGCTGCCGCAGCTCGTGCCCGCGATCCGGGCCAGCCTCGCACTCGGGTTCGCGCTATCGCTCGGTGAGCTCGGCGCCACGCTCACCGTCTATCCGCCCGGCTTTTCGACGGTGCCGATCGTCGTCGTCGGCCAGGTCGAACGGGGCTATTACCTGCCGGCTTCGGCTCTGTCGTTGATCCTGCTCATCGCATCGTTCGCGGCACTCTTGCTCATCGCGGCGCGCGTACCGAAGCGCCGCGCGCGCTAAAGAAGCGTTTCACCCGCTCACCGCGCGAGCGTTCCGGCCATGACGCGCGTCCACGCATGTGGCAAAATGTGGCAAAGTGACGAATAATATGGAACTGAATACGATCGAGGTGGTGCGGCGCCATTCGTTGACGGCGCTGGTGCGCGATGCGCTCGAGCGGGAGATCGTGGAGGGAAGGCTCGCGCCGGGCGAGAAGCTCAACGAGGCGTATTGGGCGGGACGTTTGCAGGTGTCGCGCGGGCCCGTGAGGGAAGCGTTTCGCGCGCTCGAGCAGATCGGGCTCGTGCGGACGCACAAGAACCGCGGCGTATTCGTGCGCACGGTCACGCTCGAGGAGGCGGCCGAGATCTATGCGGTGCGCGCTGCGCTCGAAGAAGCGGCTTGCCGGATGCTCGCGCAGCGTATCGGCGAGGCGCAGCTTGCGGCCCTCTCGGCCTCGCTCGAGCGGATGCGCGCGACGTTGGACGAGGGCGACCTCTCGAGCTATGCGCGCGAAAACATCGCGTTTCATGACGCGATCGTCGCCCACGCCGGCAATGCGAAGCTGGCCGAGACCTATCGCCGGTTGGTCGGCGAACTGAATCTGTTTCGCCGTGCCGCGCTGGCGGTCACGGACGACGCGGCGCAGCGCTCGCTCGCCGAACACCGCGAGATCGTGGCCGCGCTCGCGGCGCGCGACGGCGAAGCCGCCGCGGCGGCGATGCACGCGCACGTGGCGGGCGGCTTGGCGCGCGCGCGGCAAACGGCGGTCGGGCGGGCGGCAGGGCGCGGTGACGAATACTTTGAAGACGAGGAACACGATGCAGCAGGCAAATGAGCGCGCGGATCACGGCGCAACGATCGAAGTGAACGGCCGCGCCTATGACGTGCGGGGGCTTGCCGCGCGGCCCGTGGCCGTCGTCTGCGTCGACGGCTGCGAGTTCGATTATCTCGAGGCCGCGGCGGCGGCCGGGGCGGCACCGTTCATCGCCCGTTTGCTGCGAGGCGATGGCGCGACGGCCGTGCGCGCCGATTGTGCGATGCCCTCGTTCACGAATCCGAACAACCTGTCGATCGTGTGCGGGGTGCCGCCGTCGGTCCACGGCATCTGCGGCAATTACTTCTGGGACCCGCGCGCGAACGACGGCAAAGGCGCCGAAGTCATGATGAACGACCCGGCCTATTTGCGCGCCGGCACGTTGCTCGCCGCGGCGGCGCGCGCGGGCGCCCGCGTGGCGGTCGTGACGGCGAAAGACAAGCTGCGACGTTTGCTCGGCTGGCAATTGGACGGCATCTGCTTCTCCGCCGAAAAAGCCGATTGCGCGACGCTCGCCGAGAACGGGATCGAAGACGCCCGCACGCTCACCGGCTTGTCCGTTCCCGACGTCTACAGCGCGGCGCTGTCGGAGTTCGTGTTCGCCTCGGGCGTGCGTTTGGCCGAGCGCGGCGAGGCGGACCTCATGTATCTCTCGACGACGGACTACGTGCAGCACAAGTGCGCGCCCGGCAGCGAAGGTGCGAATGCGTTCTACGCGATGATGGACGGCTATCTAGCACGGCTCGATGCGCTCGGCTGGACGATCGGGCTCACGGCGGATCACGGCATGAACGCGAAGCACGATCCGAAGACGGGCAAGCCGAACGTCGTCTATTTGCAGGACGCGTTGGACGAATGGCTCGGGGCGTCGCGCTCGCGCGTCGTGTTGCCGATCACCGATCCGTACGTCGTGCACCACGGCGCGCTCGGCTCGTTCGCGACGGTCTACATGAGCGAGGCTGACGATATCGCACCCGCGATGGAACGTATCGCGGCGCTCGACGGCATCGAACTCGCAATCGGAAACGCTGAGGCGAGCGAGCGTTTCGAGCTGATGCCCGAACGGATCGGCGACATCGTCGTCGTCTCGCGTCGCGACGTGACGATCGGCACGCGCCGCGCGGCTCACGACTTGTCGGGACTGACGGTGCCGCTGCGCTCCCATGGCGGGCTGTCGGAACAAACGGTGCCGCTCGTTTTCAATCGGCGCGTCGAGCGGATCGACCGGCTATTCGGTGGCCGCCGCTTGCGCAACTTCGACGTATTCGATATCGCACTGAACCACGCGAGGCAAGAATGAACGCCGTGCTCGACGGACCCGTTCGCAACCACGACGCGTTCCGCGCCGAGGCGTTGCGCTTATGCGGCGAGCGCGCAACGCGCGAGCGCACGCTCGATGTCTTCGATCCGTACACGGGCTTGCGTGTGGGTACGGTGCCGCTCGCGAGCGTCGACGACGTAGGCGCCGCATTCGAATACGCATGCGCCTACCGGCCGACGCTCACGCGCTTCGAGCGCGCACAGATCTTGGAGCGCGCGGCCGCGTTGCTGCGCGAGCGCCTGGAAGCCGCATCCGATCTCATCACGCTCGAATCGGGCCTGTCGAAAGAAGACTCGCGCTATGAGATCGGGCGTGTGGCCGACGTGTTCAAGTTCGCAGCGATCGAGGCCCTGCGCGACGACGCTCAGAGCTTTTCCTGCGATCTGACGCCGCACGGCAAGCAGCGTCGCGTCTTCACGCAACGCGAGCCTTTGCCGGGCGTGATCGTTGCGATTACGCCGTTCAATCACCCGATGAACCAGGTCGCCCACAAGATCGCGCCGGCGATCGCGACGAACAATCGAGTGGTGCTCAAGCCTTCGGAGAAGGTGCCGCTTTCGGCGTTGTGGCTGGCCGACCTGCTCTACGAAGCGGGACTGCCCGCACCGATGCTGCAGGTGCTGACGGGCGATCCGCGCGAAATCGCCGACGCGCTGATCGCCCACCCGCTCGTGACGCTCGTCACGTTCACGGGCGGCGTGGCGATCGGCAAGTACATCGCGAGCCGTGCCGGGTACCGGCGCACGGTGCTCGAGTTGGGCGGTAACGATCCGCTGATCGTGCTCGATGATGCCGACGTGGAGCGCGCGGCGCAATTGGCCGTGCAAGGCTCCTATCGCAACTCGGGGCAACGTTGCACGGCGGTCAAACGCATGCTCGTCGATCGGCGCATTGCCGATGCGTTCGCCGAGTGCGTCGTGGATATGACGCGCGCGTGGACGTACGGCGATCCATTCGATGCGGCCAACCGGATGGGCACCGTCATCGACGAGCAGGCCGCGTGCACGTTCGAAGCGCGCGTGAACGAGGCCATCGCGGGCGGGGCGCGCCTGCTCGCGGGGCATCGCCGCGACGGCGCCTTGTATGCGCCGACGGTGCTCGATCGCGTGACTCCCTCGATGACGCTCGTGCGCGAAGAAACCTTCGGACCCGTCTCGCCCATCATGACGTTCGACTCGATCGACGAGGCCATCGCGCTGAGCAACGGCACGCCGTTCGGGTTGTCGTCGGGTATTTGCACGAACCGGCAGGACCTGATCGCGCGCTTCGTCAACGAATTGCACGTGGGCACGGTCAATGTTTGGGAAGTGCCCGGCTACCGCATCGAGCTGACGCCGTTCGGCGGGATCAAGGATTCGGGGCTCGGCTACAAGGAAGGCGTGCAGGAAGCGATGAAAAGCTTCACGAATCTGAAGACGTTTTCTTTGCCTTGGGGGTGAAGCGATGGCCTTGAGCCTGGACGACATTCGCTTTCTATTCGAGCGGCACGGCCCGATCGCCTACAGCGGCGAGCCGGTGACGCAATTGCAGCATGCGCTGCAAAGCGGCACGCTCGCTGAGGAAGCCGGTGCGAGCGATGCGCTCGTCGCGGCTGCCTTCTTGCACGATCTCGGGCATCTGCTGAACTTGCAAGGCGACACGCCGAGCGAGCGCGGCATCGACGATCGTCATCAATACTTCGCCTTGCCGTTCCTGCGGCCCCTATTGCCGGACAGTGTGCTCGAACCGATTCGGTTGCATGTCGACGCGAAGCGCTATCTATGTGCGGTCGATCGCGGTTACGCCGAGCGGCTCTCCGCGGATTCGGTACGTTCCCTTGCCCTGCAAGGCGGCGTGTTCGATACGGCGCAAGCGCAAGCGTTCATCGAAAAGCCCTACGCGAGCGACGCCGTGAAGCTGCGCCGATGGGACGACGCGGCCAAAGACCCCCATCGGTCCACGCCCGATCTCGCGCATTTTCTCGGCGTCGTGGGCCGAGCGATCGAGGTTCACGCGCGCGGCTGATACTCGCCGGTTGCCCAGCCTTGCCGTTGTTTAGGTATGCTCACCATGTTCGTGATCTCGACCAATCTCGACGGGAGGGGAAGGCATGCGCTATTTCATCGGCATCGATATCGGCACGCAAAGCACGAAGGCCCTACTCACGGATGCAGGCGGGAAGATCGTCGCGCAGCATTCGAGCGGATACCGGCCCGATAACCCCAAGCCGCTTTGGGCTGAGCAGTGGCCGAGCGTGTGGTGCGATGCCGTAGAGACATGCATCGCCGCCTGCACGCGGGCCGCACGCGAGGCGGGCATCGCGGCGAACGAGATCGCCGCCGTCGCGATCAGCAGCCTGTACGGCGGCTCGGGCATTCCCGTCGACGAATCGATGACGCCGCTTTACCCGTGTCTGATCTGGATGGATCGGCGCGCCACCGACCAAGTCGAGTGGGTGCGGCGCCATGTCGACCTCGAGCGGCTTCAGCGGATCTCGGGCAACGGCGTCGACAGCTATTACGGCTTCACGAAAATGCTCTGGCTGCGCGAACACGAACCGCAGGTGTGGGCCAAAACGCGCTATCTGCTTCCGCCCAATGCCTACCTGGCCTACCTGCTGACGGGCGAGCTGGCCGTCGATCACAGTTCGGCGGGCAACATCGGCGGCGTGTACGACATCGCGGCGCGCGCCTGGTCGGAGGAGGCGTTGTCCATGCTGGGCATCCCGGCGGCGATGATGCCCGAGCGCCTCGTCGAGTCCACCGACATCGTGGGCCGGCTCCTGCCCGAATGGTCCGAGCGCTTGGGTCTGCAAGCCGGCACGCCGATCGTCGCGGGCGGCGTCGATGCCGCTGTCGCGACGTTCGCGGCGGGGGCGACGCGTACCGGTCAGCACGTGGCGATGATCGGCACCAGCATGTGCTGGGGTTATATCGATCAGCACGTCGATGCGGCGCGCGGTCTCGTGGCCATGCCCCATGTATTGAACGGCCGCCGCGATCTTTATGTATTCGGCGGTGCGATCAGCGCCGGCGCATCGGTCGCCTGGTACCGCGATCAGTTCTGCCATGAAGAGATCGAAGCGGCGCGCGCCACGGCGCACGGCGATCCACATCGCTTGCTCGAGGAGTCGGCGGCGCGCGTGCCCGCGGGCTGCGAGGGCATCGTGTTCCTGCCGTACCTGATGGGCGAGCGCAGTCCCATTTGGGACGCACAGGCAAGCGGGGCGTTCGTCGGCTTGAACCTCGTCCATACGCGCTCGCATCTGTATCGCGCCGTGCTCGAGGGCGTGGCCTTCGCGCTCATGCACAACATCGAAGCGGGACGGCGCGGCGCCGGTGAGCCTGCGCTCGACGAGCGTTTGATCGTCGTGGGCGGTGCCGCGCATTCCGACTTGTGGATGCAAATCATCGCCGACGTGACCGGCTACCCCGTGTTCACGATCGAACAGGAGGTCGAGGCCGCCATGGGCGCCGCGCTTTTGGCCGCCTTGGGTGTCGGCGCCGTCACGCACGAGGACGCGCAGCGCGGATGGGTGAGCTTGCGCGAGCGTGCTCGCCCCGATGCCGCTCGCCGAGAGGTCTATGCCCGCCACTTCGACGTCTACAAGGCACTCTATCCGGCGCTGATGCCGTCGATGCACCGCTTGCGCGAAGCGCGGTGATGTTTTGCCTGTTTCGATAAAATTGTAACGACGTATTGTCACGATCGTTTCATAGGCTTAGGATCGATGCAAACAAACCATCACGGTATGTTGTGCATCGCACAACGCTTGTGCCTATGTCCGACGCCTCAACGCATTCGATCGTCGTGCCACCCGGTCTCGCCTTTGCGCTCGACGCGCGCAATCGCGGCGTGCCGTTCGACGCCGCCTGGATCGACGGCTTGCGTATCAATCCTTCCGCGGTCGAGCGGCGCACCGCTACGCTCGCCGCTCGCCGCTCGGTCAAGAAGGACGCGCAGGCCGCGTGGCTGCTCAAGGCCATCACCTGCATCGATCTCACGACCCTGAGCGGCGACGATACCGAGGGGCGCGTGCGCCGCTTGTGCGCGAAGGCGCGGCGCCCGGTACGCGCGGATCTGATCGAGGCGCTAGGGTTGGCGCCCGATTCGATCGCGACGGGCGCTGTCTGCGTCTATCACCGCTTCGTGGCGGCCGCGGCCGATGCGCTCGCCGGCACGGGCATTCCGGTGGCGGCGGTCTCCACCGGCTTTCCCGCCGGTTTGAACCCGCATCCGCTCAAGCTCAAAGAGATCGAGGCGTCGGTGGCCGACGGCGCCGCCGAGATCGATATCGTCGTCACGCGCGAGCACATCCTCACCGGCAACTGGCGCGCGCTCTACGACGAGGTGCAAGATTTTCGCGCGGCCTGCGGCGCGGCGCACCTGAAGGCCATTTTGGCGACCGGCGATATCCGCACCTTGGCCAACGTCGCCAAGGCGTCGATGGTCTGCATGATGGCCGGTGCCGATTTCATCAAGACCTCGACCGGCAAGGAAAGCGTGAACGCGACGCTCGACGTGTCGCTCGCGATGGTGCGGATGATCCGGGAGTTTCGCGAGCGCACGGGCGCGCGGGTCGGCTTCAAGCCCGCGGGCGGGGTATCGAGCGCCAAGACCGTGCTCGCCTATCAAGTCCTCATGAAGGAAGAGCTGGGACGCGAGTGGCTCGAGCCCTCGCTCTTTCGCATCGGCGCATCGAGCCTGCTTGCCGACATCGAGCGTCAACTCGAGCACCACGTCACCGGCCGCTATTCGGCTTTCAACCGTCACCCTGTAGCGTGAGCGATCCGCGATGAGCGTTGCGCAATACTTTCAGACGATGGACTACGCCCCTGCCCCCGAGGACGATCAAGCCGCCCGTGCCTGGCTCGAGCGGCACGGCGCATCGTTCGGTCATTTCATCGGCGGCGCTTGGCGTGCCGGCGTGTCGGGCGAGCAATTCACCGTGCACGCGCCGTCCACCGGCGAGGTGCTGGCGCAAGTCGCGCAAGGCGGCGCCCCTGACATCGATGCCGCCGTCGCGGCGGCCCGGGCGGCTCAGCCGGCGTGGCTCGCCGCGGGGGGCGCGCGCCGCGCGCGCCATCTGTATGCGCTCGCCCGCATGGTGCAGCGCCATAGCCGCTTGTTCGCCGTGCTCGAAGCGCTCGATAACGGCAAGCCGATCCGCGAGACGCGCGACCTCGACGTCCCGCTCGTCGCCCGGCATTTCCTGCACCACGCCGGTTGGGCGCAGTTGCAGGAAACCGAGTTTGCGGGATGGGCGCCGCTCGGCGTCATCGGTCAGATCGTGCCGTGGAATTTTCCGTTGCTGATGCTGGCGTGGAAGGTCGCGCCCGCGATCGCGCTCGGCAACTGCGTCGTGCTCAAGCCCGCCGAGTACACGCCGCTCACGGCGCTGCTGTTCGCCGAGTTGGCGAGCCAAGCGGGGCTGCCCGACGGCGTGCTCAATGTCGTCACCGGCGATGGCCGGACGGGCGCCGCGCTCGTCGAGCATCCCGACGTGCAAAAGATCGCGTTCACGGGATCGACCGAAGTGGGGCGCTCCATTCGCGCCGCCACGGCGGGTACGGGCAAATCGTTGACGCTCGAGCTTGGCGGCAAGTCTCCGTTCATCGTATTCGAGGACGCCGATTTGGACGGCGCCGTCGAAGGCGTCGTGGACGCGATCTGGTTCAACCAAGGGCAAGTGTGTTGCGCGGGCTCGCGTCTGCTCGTGCAAGAGGGTATCGAAGCGCGCTTCATCGCCAAGCTTAAGCGCCGCATGGCGACGCTGCGCGTGGGGCCTTCGCTCGACAAGACGATCGACATGGGCGCGATCGTCGATCCCGTGCAACTCGCGCGGATCGAGTCGCTCGTGCAAGCGGGGCGCCGCGAAGGGTGCGACGTCTGGCAACCGAGCGAAGTGGCGCTGCCGGAGATCGGCGGCTCGTACTACCCGCCGACGCTCGTGACGAACGTGGCGCCGGCCAGCACGCTAGCACAGGAGGAAATCTTCGGGCCCGTGCTGACGGCAATGAGCTTTCGTACGCTGGACGAGGCCGTGGCGCTTGCCAACAACACGCGCTACGGATTGGCCGCGAGCGTGTGGAGCGAGACGATCGGGCGTGCGCTCGATATCGCGCCGCAGCTTGCGTGCGGTGTCGTCTGGATCAATGCGACCAATCTGTTCGATGCGAGTGTCGGCTTCGGCGGTTATCGCGAATCGGGCTATGGCCGCGAAGGCGGGCGCGAGGGCGCGTACGAGTATCTGAAGGCCGCCGGTTGGGGCAAGGGCGCACTGCGCGAGGCCATGCCGATCGCGGCCCCTGCCGCGGCGGCCAATGAGCGCCTGGCCGATTACGCCAGCGGCACCGGCTTCGTCGATCGAACCGCGAAGCTTTTCATCGGCGGCAAGCAAGCGCGTGCCGACGGCGGCGATTCGCGAGCCGTCCATGCCCCGAGCGGCGCGCCGATCGGCGAAGTGGCCGACGGCAACCGCAAGGACGTGCGCGATGCGGTGTCCGCCGCGCGCGGCGCGAGCAAGTGGGCGCAGATGAGCGGGCATGCCCGCGCGCAGGTGCTGTACTTCCTCGCCGAAAACCTCTCGGCCCGGGCCGATGAGTTCGCCGCTCAGCTTGCGCGCCGCACCGAATGCGATGCCGCCGCGGCCGAGCGCGAGGTGGACGCTTCGATCTCGCGGCTATTCACCTACGCGGCGTGGGCCGACAAGTACGACGGCGCCGTGCACATGCCCCCGCTGCGCGGCGTTGCGCTCGCCATGAACGAGCCGCTGGGCGTCGTCGGTATCGCGTGCCCCGACGAAGCGCCGTTGCTCGCGCTGATCTCGCTCGTCGGGCCGGCGCTTGCGCTCGGCAATCGCGTGGTGGTCTTGCCGAGCGAGTCTTGCCCGTTGATGGCGACGGATTTGTATCAGGTTGTCGAAACGTCGGACGTGCCGGCGGGGACGCTCAATATCGTCACGGGCGCGCGCGACGCATTGTTGCCCGCGCTGGCCAAGCACGACGACGTGGACGCGCTCTGGTGCTTCGGCCTCGCCCGGCATTCGATGCTCGTCGAACGCGAATCGATCGGCAATTTGAAGCGCACGTTCGTCGATCACGGCCGCCGCCTCGATTGGTTCGATCGCTCGGCCGAGGGCATGACCTTCTTGCGTCATGCCGCGCAAGTCAAGAATATATGGATTCCGTACGGCGACTGACGGGTCCGGTCCGCGCGCAGGCGCGGGGGCGCTAGCGCCGAACAACGAACGACTAAAGAAAGGAGACATCGTGCTGAAACATCTCGACCCGCTGCTGAACGCGGACGTGCTCCATGCGCTGCGCGCGATGGGCCACGGCGACGAAGTCGTGATTTGCGACGCGAACTTCCCGGCCGATTCGGTGGCACGCGCCACGGTGCTCGGCAAGCTGCTGCGCATGGACGGTGCCGATGCGGCGAGCGCCGTGCGCGCCGTGCTCTCGGTGCTCCCGCTCGATACGTTCGTCGAGGCGCCGGCGATGCGCATGGAAGTGGTCGGCGATCCGCGCGCGATTCCCAACGTGCAACGCGAGGCGCAAGTCGAAGTCGATTCGGCGGAAGGCCGCCCGGTGCCGTTCGCGCCGATCGAACGACACGCCTTTTATGCACGCGCGCGCAAGGCGTACTGCGTCATCGCGACGGGCGAAGCGCGCGGCTACGGCTGCTTCGTATTCACCAAGGGCGTGATCCTCGCCCCCGATGCACCGCTCGATGCGCGGCGCGCGGAGCGTGGGAAATGAGCGGGCGCGTCGTCATCCTCGGCATCTATGTGACCGACCTCGCGTTCCGGGCGGAACGCATGCCGGTGATCGGCGAGACGATCGCGGGTTCCGCGTTCGCGATGGGTCCGGGCGGCAAGGGATCGAACCAGGCCGTAGCGGCGGCGCGCGCGGGTGCGCAGGTCGTGTTTTGCACGCGGCTGGGCGACGACGCTTTCGGCGCCATCGCGCGCGAAACCTGGCAAGCCGAAGGCATCGTGGCGCGCGCGACCGTCGTCGAAGGGTTGGCGACGGGGGCGGCGCACATCTTCGTCGATGCGCAAACGGGCTCCAACGCGATCATCGTCGCAGCCGGCGCGGCGGGTACGCTCGGCGCGGCCGACGCCGAAGCGATCGAAGCGGACATCGCCGGCGCGCAAGTGTTCGTCACGCAGTTGGAGCAGCCCGTGGCGGCGGCGCGCCGTGGACTCGAGATCGCGCGCAAGCATGGCGTCAAAACCGTGCTGAATCCGGCGCCGGCATTGCCGCTGCCCGACGACATTTTCCCGCTGTGCGATTACGTCACGCCGAACGAAACGGAAGCGGCCGCGCTCACGGGCGTTTCGATCGCGTCGGCCGACGATGCGCGCCGTGCGGCCGATGTCCTGCTCGGCAAAGGCGCGGGCGCGGTGATCGTCACGCTCGGCGAAACCGGCGCGCTGTTGCACTCGCGCGCGCAGTCGGTGCTCGTGCCCGCGTTTCAATGCGGTCCCGTAGTGGAGACGGCCGGTGCGGGCGACGGCTTTACGGGCGGATTCGCCGCCGCGCTCGCGCGCGGGGATACGCCGCTCGACGCGGTGCGCTTCGGCTGCGCGCTGGCGGGGATTTCGGTCACGCGCGCGGGCACGGCGCCGTCGATGCCGCGCTTGGCCGAAGTGAACGCATTGCTCGGCGCGGGCTCCGCGGTGTCGGCCTAGTCGATCACGCATCACGAAAAGGGCATCGTCTATGAAAGGCTCGTTCGTTATCGGCAAGTGGTTCGGCGACAGGCAGCTGAACTTTCTGCTCGCCGTCAACGTGCTCGTCGTGGTCGTCGCCGTGTGGCTATCGCACGGCCAATTCGTCGATATCGACAATCTTCAGTCGATGGGCTCGCAACTGCCCGAGGTCGGTCTGCTCGCGCTCGGCATCATGTTGTCGATGCTCTCGGGCAACGGCGGCATCGATCTATCCGGGGTGGGGCTCGCCAATCTCTCGGCGATGATCGCCGCGCTCTTGGTGCCCAAGTGGGTCAGCGGCGACGATACGCCGGTGCTCTACACGACGCTCTTTTGCGTCGTCGTGGTGACGATGGGCGTGCTCGGCGGCTTGATCAACGGCCTCGTCATCGCGCGGCTGCGCCTCACGCCGATTCTGAGTACGCTCGGGACCCAACTGGTCTTTACCGGCTTCGCGGTTGCCCTGAGCAACGGCGCGTCGGTGCACGTCGACTATATCGAGCCGCTCGCCGATATCGGCAACGGCGCCGTGTTCCAGGTGCCGATTTCGTTTTGCATCTTCATCGCCGCGGTGCTGATCCTCGGCTGGCTCCTGAAGCGCACCCCGTTCGGGTTACGGCTATATCTGATGGGCACGAATCCGCGCGCGGCGTTCTATGCCGGCATCGGCTGCGAGCGCATGCTGATCGCGACCTACACGATGTGCGGCGTGCTGGCCTCGCTCGCGGGGCTCGTTTCCGTGTCGCACACGCTCAGCGCGAAATGGGACTACGGCAACTCGTATCTGCTGATCGCCATCCTCATCGCCGTCATGGGCGGCGTAAATCCCGCGGGAGGGTACGGGCGCATCGTGTGCGTGTTTTTCGCCGCGACGGTGCTGCAATTGCTCTCTAGCCTGTTCAACCTGCTCGGCGTATCGCAGTTCTTCGGCGATTGCACGTGGGGCTTTTTGCTGCTCGTCTCGCTCGCATTCGCGGATGGCGATCACCTGCGCGCGATGCTGCGCTTCGGGCGGACCGGCACGACACCGCATGCGGCTGGCGGCGGCAGCGGGCCGCCCGCATGAGGGCACCCGCGGCACGGTAGGCGAGTTCGGCAGTCGACGGATATCTGGCCTCGGGTTTCCGTCAGTGCAAACAAGGGGCGTCGAGGAAAAAGGAAGGAGACAACGCAGATGAAGCTGAAACGAACGAGCCTCGCGCTCGCCGCTTGCGCGCTCGGCGCGGGCGTCATTTTCGCCGCGCAGGCGGCGACCAATGAAACGATCGTCACGGTGGTGAAGGTGACGGGCATTAGCTGGTTCAACCGGATGGACGAAGGCGTCAAGCAATTCGCGAAAGACAACCCCGGCATCACGACGTATCAGACGGGGCCAGGTCAAGCCGACGCCGCGCAGCAGTTGCGCATCATCGAGGATCTGATCGCCAAGAAGGTCAACGCGATCGCCGTCGTTCCGTACGACCCGCCGACGCTCGAGCCCGCGCTGAAGAAGGCGATGGACCGCGGCATCAAGGTGGTCACGCACGAGGCCGACAACGAGAAGAACACGATGGTCGACGTGGAGGCGTTCGACAACAGTGCCTACGGCGCCGCGCTGAACGACCGCCTCGCGAGTTGCATGCACGACGAGGGTAAGTGGGCGACCTTCGTGGGCTCGCTCGGTAGCCGCTCGCAGGTGCAATGGGCCGATGGCGGCATCGACAACGCGAAGAAGAAGTTCCCGAAGATGCAGCTCGTCGAGACCAACATCGAGACGAACAACGACGGCGAGCGCGCGTACCAGCAAGCGAAGGAAGTGCTGCGCAAGCATCCGGACATCAAGGGCTTCCAAGGTTCGTCCTCGCTCGACGTGCTCGGTATCGGCCGCGCCGTGGAGGAAGCCGGTCTCGTCGGCAAGGTTTGCGTGTACGGCACCGGGTTGCCGGCCGAAGCCGGCAAGTACTTGGAAAGCGGCGCGATCGACGGCATTGCGTTCTGGGATCCGAAGCTCGCCGGCTTGGCGATGAACAAGATCGCGAAGATGCTGCTCGACGGTAAGACGGTGCACAACGGCGACAACCTCGGTTTGCCCGGCTACGAGAAGGTGACGGTGACCAAGGGACCGGGCAAGGGTGTCATCGTGCGCGGACAAGGCTGGGTCAGCGTCGACAAGTCGAACTACAAGCAGTACAACTTCTGATACGGCCGAGGGCGCGGGCGGCTTACCGCCCGCGCTTCGAGGCAGGCCTGGACGCAGAACGATGAACGACGAAGCGGTTCCGAATCCCTTGCTGCAAGTGATCGACGTGCACAAGCGCTTCACCGGCGTGTACGCGCTGCGCGGCGTGACGTTGACCTTCGCGCGCGGTCAGATTTATCACCTGCTCGGCGAAAACGGCTGCGGCAAGAGTACGCTGATCAAGATCATTTCGGGCGCGCAGCCGCCCGACGCGGGCGAGCTCGTCGTTCAAGGCGAGCGCCACGCGCGGCTGACCCCGCTCGAAGCGCTGGCGGCCGGTATCGAAACGGTCTACCAAGACCTCTCGCTGCTGCCGAACATGAGTGTCGCCGAGAACGTCGCGCTGACCTCCGAGTTGGCCGAACACGGCGGGCGCCTCGCGCGCACGTTCGACCGGCGCGAAATGGCGCGGCGCGCGGCGCGCGCACTGGAATCGGTCGGCTTGCCGTTCGATGCCGAGTTTCAAGCGACGATCGTCGAGATGCTGCCGTTGGCCACGCGGCAACTCGTGGCGATCGCGCGCGTGATCGCGAGCGAGGCGAAGTTCGTCATCATGGACGAACCGACGACCTCGCTCACGCAAAAGGAAGTCGCCAATCTGATCGCCGTCTTGACCAGCTTGCGCGCGCAGGGCGTGACGGTGCTCTTCGTGAGTCACAAGCTCGACGAATGCTATGCGATCGGCGGCGAGGTCATCGTGCTGCGCGATGGCCGCAAGGTTGCGCAAGGGCCGATCGCCGATTACACGAAAGCGCAATTGAGCGAACTGATGACGGGCCGCGAGTTGGCGCACGCACGCTACCGGACGCAAGCGCCCGAGGCCGCCGATGTGGTGCTCGCCGTGCGCGGGCTCGGCCGCGGCCGTCAATTCAAAGATGTGTCGTTCGCGCTGCGACGCGGGGAGATCGTGGGCGTCACCGGGCTACTCGACTCGGGGCGCAACGAACTCGCGCGCGCGCTTGCCGGCGTCGCGCCCGCCGATACGGGTTCGATCGCGCTCGACGGTGTGCCGATCACACTGGCCACGCCCGCGGACGCGAAGCGGCATCGGATCGGTTACGTCCCGGAAGACCGCTTGAGCGAGGGTCTTTTTCTCGACAAGTCGATCCGCGACAACGTCGTGACGGCGATGATCTCGAGCTTGCGCGACCGCTTCGGCGGATTGGATCGCAAGCGCTCGCGCGCGCTCGCCCAGAAGACGGTGACCGACCTTCAAATCGCCACCCCCGATATCGACAAGCCCGTGCAATCGCTCTCGGGCGGGAACCAGCAGCGCGTGCTCATCGGCCGGTGGCTCGCGATCGATCCGCGCGTGCTGATCCTGCACGGTCCCACGGTGGGTGTCGACGTGGGTTCGAAAGACATCATCTATCGGATCATGCAGTCGCTGTCCGAGCGCGGCATCGGCATCGTGCTGATCAGCGACGACTTACCCGAGTTGCTGCAAAACTGCGATCGAATCTTGATGATGAGCAAAGGGCGCGTGACGGGCGAATACGCCGCGCCCGGTCTCACCGAAGCCGACTTGTATCGTGCGCTGCTCGCGCAAGCCGCTTGAATCGAAGGGCATGACTGAGATGAATCAGACGATGAGTTCAACCGATTCCGTCGACGTGGCCGGCCGGCGCCGGTCCCCCGACTGGCGCGCGAAGCTCGCGCGCCGCCCCGAGTGGCTGCCCGCCGGCTTGATCCTAATTTCGTGCGTCGTCATCGCGGCGATCAATCCGCGCTTTCTTCAATGGGCGACGCTGTTCGATCTGCTCCATTCGGCGACGACGACGTCGCTGTTCGCGCTCGGCACGCTGGTGGTGCTGGCATCGGGCGGCATCGACGTGTCGTTCACCGCGATCGCGGCATTGACGATGTATTCGATTACGAAGGCCGTGTTCGCCTGGTGGCCCGATGCGCCGTTCGGGTTGATCCTGCTCACGGGCGCGGTCGGGGGCGTGGTGCTCGGCGTCATCAACGGGTTGCTCGTGCATCGGCTCAAGGCGCCCTCGCTGATCGTGACGATCGGCACGCAATACCTGTATCGCGGCATCTTGTTGACGTTCGTCGGCACGACCTTCTTCATGAACATCCCGCACAGCATGGACCGCTTCGGACGCATTCCGCTACTCGCCTATCGCACCGTGGATGGTCTCGACGCCGTGCTGCCCGTGTCGGTGCTCGCGCTGGCGGCGGCGGCCGTGACGACTTGGTGGCTGCTCAACCGGACGATGATGGGGCGCGCGGTGTATGCGATGGGCGGCAGCCTCACGATCGCGCAGCGGCTCGGCTACAACGTGCGCGCTGTGCATTTGTTCGTGTTCGGCTATACGGGCTTGCTGGCCGGTATCGCGGGCATCTTGCACGTGTCGACCAATCGGCTCGCGAATCCGTTCGATCTCGTGGGCTCGGAGCTCGACGTGATTGCCGCCGTGATCCTGGGCGGCGCGCGCATCACGGGCGGCAGCGGGACCGTGCTCGGCACGCTGCTCGGCGTGGCGCTCGTGACGCTGGTCGATAACACGCTGATTCTGGTCGGCGTGCCCAGCACGTGGCAGAAAGTGATCGTGGGCGCCTTTATTCTCGTGGCGGGCGTGCTGTTCGCCTTGCGCCGGCGCGGCTGATCGGGGTTTATCGAGAAAGATCAAGCGCCGCGCTTGCGGGGCTCTTGCCCCTTCTCGGTGATGACCGAGTCGAACGCGTCGACCTGCGAGAACCGCACGGCTTTGACGACACCGAACTTGCTCGTATCGGCGACGAGGTGACTCTCGACGGCGTTCGCCATCGCCGCTTGCTTGATCGCCACCTCGTGGAAATTCCAGCACGTGACGCCACGCGCGCTATCGATGCCGCCCGCCGAGATGAATGCCTTGTTGATCCCCATGCGCCTGAGCATCTCGAGGCTTTCGTCGCCCGTGAACGAATCGGACGACGGCACATAGACGCCGCCCAGCAGGATCATCCGCACGTTGGGCATGCGGCGCAAAATCTCCGCGATATTGAGCGAATAGCAGACGACGGTGATTTGCATGTCCGCCGGGATCAGGCGTGCGAGCGTCGTGAGCGTCGTGCCGCAATCGATGAAGATCGTTTCGTTATCGACGATCAGTTGCGCCGCGTGCGCCGACGCCTGCGCTTTCGCCTGGGCGAAGTGATCTTCCTCTTGCTCGAGCGAATAGCCGGCCGCGTTGGGGACGTTGGCCGCGCTCACGATGTAGCCGCCGAGATAGGTGAACCGCTCGGGATTGGCCGTGATGTCGCGCCGGACGGTCATCTCCGATACGCCCAGTAGCGCGGCGGCATCGCGCAAGCGCATGACGCTGTGTTTGGCGAGCGCATCGGCAAGGGCGTGCAGGCGATCGGTTTTGAGCATCGATTCTGTGAGGGAGCGCCGCGAAGCGTGGAGGGGCCGCGTATCGAGTACGTTACATTTATAGCGGAAAGATGATCGGATTATAACAAGCGGCGACGCGGCTGCGCAAAGGAATCGGCTATGCCGCACGCAGGGGGCGTGCCGCCGGCGCGCGATCTATCCGGCCGTGCCGGCCGCCAATTGCGCGTGGACGGTGCGGGCGAGCCCGAGCAAGACGTTGCGATCGATACCGCCCGAGACCGCGTAGCCGAAGTCGCCGTCGATCCAATAAAACACGTTGACGGGTCCGTCGCGATAGAGCTTGAAGGCTGTCGCCGGCGTGCTGGGCTTGCGGTGCGAGATGCATAGCGTGACACGCTCGCCTTGCTGATCGCGATACATGAAGAGCGCGGTCGGCCCGTCGGCGCCAGGCAGCAGGCGGCCACCGGTCAGCTCGAAGCCCGCGCGCGACAGCAGCGGCGGATGGATATTCGTTCCCAGGCGATCGGTGAGCCAGCGCATGAACTGCCGCTCGTCTTGTTCGGCGGCGCCGGGCGGCCGATCCACGGCGGGCATGTAGACCACGTGCGCGACGGCCGCCTGCCGGGCAAAGCCGGCGCCGGTCCCCGCGGCGACGAAACGCGCGGCGCCGTTCTCGGTCAGCGCGAAGCCGCCGTCGGCGAAGCGGCGCGCGCCGGAATCGACTCCGGCGCCGATGCCGATGCCGAGCACGAGCGTCGCGGCAAGTGCGATCCATCGATGCCGATGCAGCAGCAAGCCTCGCTCGTCGCGATGCAAAGCGGTCTGCAAACGGGCGGGGATCGGCTCGTCCAACACGCGGTCGTAGCGCTCGTGCAACAGCGCATCGAGCGAACGGTAATGCGCCACACGCTCGGCCAGTTCCGGGTGCCGGGCCATGAGCGCATCGATCTCGATGCGCCGGGCATCCGGCAATGCGCCGTCCGCATAAGCATGCAATTCGTCATCGTCGATTGCGTTCGTCTCGTCTCTCACTTGACCACCCGTAGCTTTTCGATGGGGCGTGCGCCCGTCATCAACACTCTGAGCTTCTCGCGGCCGCGCGATAGGCGCGACATCACGGTACCGATCGGCACGCCGAGCGTCAGCGCGACCTCGGCGTAGCTCATTTCCTCCAACCCGACGAGCAGCACGACGGCGCGCTGCTCGTCGGGCAGGCGCTGCAACGCGGCGTCCAGATCTCTCACTTCGAGCGAACGCGTTTGCGATGCCGCGACGGCGAACTCGCGCTCGTCGAGGTACTCGTCGTCGACGCTCACATGCACGCCGCGCACGTGGGCGCGCCGCGCCTGATTGGCGAACAGGTTGTGCATGATCGTAAAGAGCCAAGCGCGCAAGTCCGTGCCGGGCGTGAAGAGCGCGGCGCGCGCAAGCGCCCGCTCGAGCGTGTCCTGCACGAGATCGTCGGCGAGTTCCCGGTTGTGCAGCAAGGCTCTCGCATAGCGGCGCAGTCGCGGGACGTGCGCCGCCAAGTCGTTCCGGATATCCATTCGTCTACCAAGCGCGTGCCGGCGCGGCGCCGGGATGGCGCGCGCACGCTCACTTTCCCGATGCGAACACGCGTGGCGCGAGTTTATTCCACCCGAAATGCCCCGGCCTACTCACGCATCTTTCTTCTGCCGGCGCGGGAATACTGCCGGCGAAGCCGTGTTCGCCTCGACAGTGCAGTTCCATTCTCGACACGGAGGCTCGATGAAGTGCCGTATTTTCCGCCGATCGCGCGTGCTCGCCGCCGGCATTGCCTTGAGTTGCATGAGCGCCGTGAGCGCCCCGGCGTGGGCGGGCAGCGGCGCCGCCGACGAGCGCGAGGCCGCGTTCCTCGCGGAGAACGACGAGGCCATGACGGCCATGATGACCGGAATGGAGGCGAAGCCGAGCGGAGATGTCGATCGAGATTTCGTTGCCATGATGGTCCCGCACCATCAAGGCGCGATCGACATGGCCCAGGCCGAATTGCGTTACGGCCGAAATGAAACGCTGCGCCGCATCGCGCAGGAAATCATTGTCGAGCAGCAGCAGGAAATATCGGCGATGCATTTCGCGCTAGGGCAGCCGTTGCCGCCGGCGCGGCCCGCTCCGGATCAATTTAATTAGGAATACTAATGAAAATCACACCCAAGATTTCGTTCCGGGCGGCGCTCGCCGCTTTCGCTATCGCCGCCGCGCCGCTCGCTTTCGCCGGGCAGGCTCCCGGTGCGGCCGCTGCGCCCGATATCGCCGTCAGTCATCGCGATCGCGTCTACGCCGCGGAACAGTTCTCCAATACGGTCTCGGTCATCGATCCGGCCGACAACCGGTTGCTCGGGGTCATCCGTCTCGGCGATCCGGCGCCGGCCAATTTCAGCCCGCTCTACAAAGGGCAGTTGCTCGTGCACGGCATGGGCTTTTCACCCGACCACCGGACGCTCGCGGTCGTATCGATCGGCTCGAACTCGGTGGCGTTCATCGATACGCAGACCAATACGGTCAAACACGTCACCTACGTCGGCCGCTCGCCGCACGAGGCGTTTTTCACGCCCGACGGCAGGCAGGTGTGGGTGACGGTGCGCGGCGAAGACTACGTGGCGGTGCTCGACGCGAGCACGTTCGAGGAGAAGACACGCATCAAAGTCCCGGCCGGCCCCGGCATGCAAATCTTTTCTCCGGACGGACGCTACGGGTATGTGTGTTCATCGTTCAATCCCGAAACCGAAGTGATCTCCGTTGCGGATCATAAGATCGTCGGCAAAATCGCGCAGGCCAGTCCGTTTTGCCCGAACATCGCGGCGACGCCCGACGGCAAGCAAGTGTGGTTCACGTTGAAAGACGTGGGCAAGACGCAAGTGTTCGAGGCGCGGCCGCCGTTCGCGTTGCTGAAGACGATCGACACGGGCCCCATTACGAACCACGTCAATATCGTGCGCAACGCGAAAGGACAGTTCGCTTACGTGACGGTCGGCGGGTTGAATGAAGTGAAGGTGTTCAATACCGGCGACTTCAGCCAAGTCGCCACGATCGCGGTGGGCAGCTTGCCGCATGGGCTCTGGCCGTCGGGCGATGGCAGCCGAGTGTACGTCGGCCTCGAAAACGCGGACGCGATGGCGGTCATCGACACGCTGTCCAACACCCTCTCGGCGAGCGTGCCGATCGGGCAAGCGCCGCAGGCGGTCGCCTATGTGCCCGAAGCGGTGCCGGAAGGCGACGGCACCGCGAACCTGCAGCCGCTCGGGGTGGCGGGGCGCGCGGCGCAGATCGTCCTCGTGCCGCGCGAGGGGGGCGGCGACACGCGCACGAGCGTCACCCTGTTCGACCAAGGGCTGCTGCAGGTGATGCAAGCGGCGGTGGCAGGGCTCCAACCGAAGCGGCCTTATATCCTAGGGCTTGCCGGCCATGCCGACGGTAGCGGTCCGATCGACGTGCTCTCACGTTTCATGACCAATCCCGCCGGTGCGGCGATCGTGAACGCGCTGGGCCAAATCCGCCAAGCGGTATCGGCTCCGTCCGGGGCGGGCGCCAATGAGCGCCGCTATCTCGTCATCGCCCCGGAAACCGATGGAAAGGTCGGCGAGCCGGTGCAAACGCAGGCGCTCTGAGCCAGCTCGACGCGGGGGCGGAAGGGTCGTGGAGTGACGATCGAATCCGCCCTTTTTCATTGCATCGTAGGCTGCCGTCATCTAACTTTATTTGGCAGTGCTTAATAAAATTTACCATGGGCCGAACGCGAGGAACGGCTGCAAAAACAAACGTTTACGACAACGTTTGCGCGTGATGTAAACGTTTTCTACGTTGGGGTTTGTGAGTACTTCAGATTCGGGGGAGGCGGCCGTTATATCAGACAGGTTTTGAAGGAATAACCGAAAAATGGGATTGCCTGTACTGGTGGTGGACGATTCGACGCTCGCCCGCCGACTGCTGATCAACGCCTTGCCTGAGGCGTGGGACGTCGAAATCACTCAGGCGGCCAACGGCACGGACGCGCTCGCGGCCTACCGGGAAGGACGCGCCTCGGTGATGTTTCTCGATTTGACGATGCCCGGCATGACCGGTTTCGACGTGCTCGAAACCGTGCGTGCCGAGGGGCTCGATAGCTTCGTGATCGTCGTGTCCGCCGATATTCAACCCGAAGCGAAAGCTCGCGTGAAGGCGCTCGGCGCCGTCGCTTTCATCGACAAGCCGGTGACGAGCGCAAAGCTGTTGCCCGTCTTGAAAGAGTACGGATTGTATGAGTGAGCCTATTCTCACCGAAGACCAGCGCGACGCGCTCCAAGAGATCGCGAACATTGGCATGGGCCAAGCGGGCGCGCGCCTTGCCGCGCTGCTCGGACGCTTCGTGCATCTTTCGGTGCCGCGCATCCGTATGGTGGATACCGATACGCTGCCGACGGCCGTGCGCGACATGCTCGACTTCACGGAGCCCGTGACCGCGCTGCGTCAGAGCTTTCGCTGCGATATCGCCGGCGAGGCGATCTCGCTGTTCGACAGCCGTAGTGCCGAGCATATGAAGGTGGTGTTTCGTTCCGACGATATGCATGCCGAGCAGGGCGAAGAAGAGATGTCGGACGCCGAAGCGTTGTCCGACGTCGCAAACTTGATCGCCGGGGCGTGCTTGACGGGATTGTTCGAACAGCTCGGCCAGTTGCCGACGTTTACGCCGCCGCGCGTGATCGGCGTGCAACTGAACCTCGAGGATGTCTTGCATCCGTCGAAACTGCCTTGGGATCGCGCGTTGTTGCTCGAAGTCAATTTGCAGACGGAAGACGGCGTATTCGGCTCGCACCTGCTCACGCTGATGACGGCCAAGGCGGTGCAGTCGCTCGTGACGGCGCTCGAAGGATTTCTCGCGAACCTCTGAATTTATCGTAGCTGCAGATGGACATCCCTGGTACCGCTCGCCTGAGCGAGCTCGCACTGGAACGCGTGGGACTCGGCATTTTCGCCGTGGACCGCGACTACCGGATCGTGCTCTGGAATCGCTTCATGGACGAGCACAGCGGCGTGAGCACGGCCGACGCGATCGGGCGCAGTTTCTTCGATTGCTTTCCCGACTTGCCGCGGGCGTGGCTCAAGCGCAAGTTCGATACGGTCTTTTTGCTGCACAGCGGCTCGTTTTCGTCGTGGCAGCACCGGCCCTGGCTGATGCCGTTCGAACACGATTGCCCGATCACGGGCTCGCTCGATCTGATGCAGCAAGATTGTTCGTTCATGCCCCTGATCGAAAACGGAGAGGTCGTGGCCGTATGCGTCACGATCGCGGACGTGACCGAACTCGCGGTGGCCTGGAAGGAGCGCGAGGCCGCGCTCGAGGCGCTGCGCGACTCTTCCGAGCGCGATGCGCTCACGGGGCTGTACAACCGGCGCCACGTCGATCGTCGTCTGCTAGCGGAGTACAACAGTTGGACGCGTCATCACGACTCGTTCGCCGTGCTGCTGTTCGACATCGACCATTTCAAGCGCATCAACGACACGTACGGTCACCCGACCGGCGATGCCGTGCTGCGCAAGATCGCCGCGACCGTGTCGCCGCAACTGCGCAACAGCGATATTCTCGGCCGTTACGGCGGCGAGGAGTTCATGGTGGTGCTGCCGCATTGCGATGAGTCGGGGGCCGCGGTCGTGGCCGAAAAGATTCGCCATGCCATCGAGGCCGATGCGCTCGAGGTGAGTTCCGGACCGCTCAAAGTGACGGTGAGCGTGGGCGGCTGTGCCGCGGCGCCGGGTTTGACCGGTGTCGCCGCGCTCGTGGCCGAGGCCGATCAAGCGCTATACGACGCGAAGCACGCGGGCCGCAACCAGGTGTGCATCGTCGAGCATCACGCTTGAGCGTGACTCGAGCCTGACTCAAATGAAACGCCGCCGGCGCGTAGCTACGCGAACCGGCGGCGTTCTTCATTGGGGCCGTCTTATTCTCAGTGACTTTCCGAACGGGCTGCAATCCAGTCCATCGCCGCGAACAGCACGCCCGACACGATGAACGTCAGATGCAAGATGACGAGCCAGCGCACGCGCGCTTCGTCGAGCGGGATGTCTTGTTCGGTCAGGCTCATGAACGCGCGCAACAGCGAAATCGCCGAGATCGCGACGATCGAGCCGATCAGCTTCATCTTCAAGCCCGAGAAATCGAGCGTGCCCATCCAGCTCGGGCGGTCTTCGCTATCGCCCGTATCGATCTTCGAAATGAAGTTTTCGTAGCCTGAAAAAATCACGATGACGACGAGATTGGCCGCGAGCGAAAGGTCGATCAGCGAAAGCGTCGCGAGAATGATCTGCTCGGGCGAGGCATGCAGCACGCCCCCCAGTGCATGCACGAGCTCTTGCACGAATGCGACCAACAGCATGACGAGCGAGAAGGCGAGACCGACGTAAAACGGCGCGAGCAGCCAGCGCGATTTGAAGAGAGAAAACTCGAGCAGTTTTTCCAAAGGGTTGCGTTGATGCATGGGGTGTCGTTCCTGTTTTGTTCCCGGTAGCGCGCGGGCATCGATCGACGCACCGCGCCTTTTACCGCGCGAACCGGCAATTTTACAGTTTCCTTGCGAACGCTCCACCGGCATCGACCAGGTTGCTCGCATGGTTCAGTGCGACGGAGCGAAAGCGGCTGATCGAGATCGTCGGGTGATGGGACGGAAGTCGATGATTCTACTGTCCCAGCAACCCGAAAACCGCCACACCGTTCGTCGCGCCGACGTACACGTGACCCTGCGCGATCATCGGCGTAATGAATTTATTGCCCGGGCCGAACGTATCGCGCGATCCGGCCTGATTGCTGTTATAGAGCTCTTGCCCGAGGTTGCTCGCGTTGAACGCGTGCAGCGCACCGACGCTGCCATTCTCCGCGGCCCAGACGATGGCGTTTTGCGTGCCGTTCGCGGAGACGCTCGGCGTCGTGCCCGGATAGGGGAACGTCTTCGCGCTGCTCGAGCCCGGCCTCGTCGCCAAGCGCGCCGAGGCGATCGGAAACGCTTTGAGGTGATCGCCGACGGCGCCGTAGTAGACGACGTTGCCGTAATAGGCCGGCATGCCGAACACGCCGCCGGTGAGTTGTCCGTCGATCTCCTGCCATATCGCGTTTTTGGTGCTGTTGAACTTGCCCATCGCATCGCGATCGACGACGTAGATATTGGAATCCTTGCCCGCGCCCACGGCTAGGTGCCGCGTCGTGCCGGTTGTGTCGGCCAGATCGGGCAGGACCAGCGCGCCGCCCGAGCCGAGATCCACATCTTGATTCGACTGCGCGACCGTATTCATCGGGGCGAAGTAATCGGCGACAGATAGTTTCGGCGAGGTGGCCAACTTAAGGAACGTATTGCCGTAGTCGCCGTTCACGGGGAAGCCGCTGCTATCGAGTGTCGAGTCGAACGTGCCGTTGGCGTCGAGCAAATAAAGGGCGCTGCCGTCGGACGCCATGCCCGCTCCGCTCATCCAAACGGAGCCTTCGCTGCCGTTCGGCGTGAGATCGATTGCGCTCGTTTGCGCGAGCGTATCGGCGTTATAGGCCATGACCCAGCCGCCGTAGGCGCCTTCATCGCAATGCGACGTCCAGGCGAGATACAGGTTGCCGTTCACGAGCGTCAGCGCTTGCCGCTCGGCATACTGCGCCGGATTGAACGTGGCGACGCCGTTCGCGCTGATCGCACCGTTGCCGGGGAAGCTCGCGGCGATTTCGACCGGGCCGCCGAACATCTCGTTTCCCGAGGACAGATCGAGGGCGTGCAGGCGCTGGTGATAGGCACCGTTCGCGTCCTTGCTCATCGCCACCGCGTAGAGCACGCCGTTCGCGCCGCGCGAGCGATCAATGACCGGTGTGGACGTAATGCCTATCTCGGGCGTGATCTGACTGCAGCTACGGTTGTCGCTCGTTGTCTCGCCGCTGCCTAGCAGCGAGCGCTTCCATAGCATCGAACGGGTATCGGCGTCGAACGCATAGACGCTGTCGTGCTCGGTGACGACGAAAACGACATTGTGAGCCGCGCCGCCCATCGAAACCTTGCCCGCGTAGAGCGGCTCGGCGTCGACTTTGCCGTCGGCCGAAAGGAAGCCGACTTTGCCGAATTGCGTGGAATTGACGTTGGCCTGCGTAAGGATGGTTTCCGCTAGATAGTGTCCGGTGCGGGCCAGGTCGTTGTGATAGGTCAGCACGTCGGATGCCGATGCCATGCCGGCTCCGCTTCCCGCGCCGCTTCCGGTGCCGCTTCCAGTGCTGCTTCCCGCACCGCCGCCCGAGCCGCCCGCGCTGCCGCTGGGAGCCGTGCCGCTCGAACTGCTTCCGCCTCCGCCTCCGCTACAAGACGAACACAGCGCCCCCAAGATGCATATCAGTGCGCCATACTCGATGGCTCTCGACGCGAGGTGAGGGGTGTGCGTGCGGTCCATGAGCGTCTCCGAAACGCGGATAGGCTCGATACTTAGCATTTCTCGTACCGAAGCGGGGACGGGATAGGCGAGCGGTAATGCGATTGACGCGTCCCGCCGATTTGAAGAAAGTTACTTCCTAATCGCAATTTAGACGAGGACGTATTGCCGTTCCTGGACGCCACCGAAAGCGCCGGATTCCGATTCGACCGCAATGCCGCGGGCGGATGGCGTCCGAATGCTAGCTATCGCTTTAGCCGCGCGATCGTTATCGCTAGATCGATCTTGCGTCGTTCCATGCGGCGTATATGCTGACCGAATAAGAGGGTGATACGGACCATCCCCAAACCCAAAGCCCGGCAGGTCTTGGAAATGCTCGAAGGAGGTGCGCCATGTCTTCGAATCGCTGGTTCAAGCCGTTGTGGATCGCCGGGTTGGTTTCGATCGCCTGCGCTTGCACGCCGATGGGCGCGGGCGCCCCGTCGGGTAACGCAGCCAATGCAGCCAATACGGGCGTCTCTGTCGGCGCCGGTTGCCGGGCGCCCGACGGCAGCATGGTGGCCGACGGTACCATCGTGTCCAAGTGCACGCTGCCGAATCAACCGATCAGCCGGTGTCCCAGCTATACCTGCCAACGTTGCACCAGCGGCCAATGGGGTGGCGAGTATTCATGCCGGCTCCAGTAAGCGCATTCATTTTCACCGGCGGCTACGTGCAATTTCGCTTGCCTTGGGTAATGGGCCGCATACTGAGGCGAAAGACGATTGAATTGAATACGGCATCTGGCGCAAACCGCATTCCCCCTGTAATGTAACGCCGCCGGCGATTTCGGCAATCGGCGGCGAAAAGGATAGCGGGTTTATCCGCTTGCGGCCGCGCCGCGGCCGATTTTATAAAACGACGTTAAGTATTCATTGAACACAACGAGGGGAAAGTAATGTCCAAGTTAGCAGGTTCGCTGCGTCACAAGGGCGAGCGGCGATACCACTTCATGATGCTCGTGCTCGGCCCGATCCTTTGGGCGCTCGTGCTTTCATGGGTATGGAAGTATTGGGACGCTCCGAAGCTAGGGCACTATGTCCAGCTCTACGTCGCGTATTTCGTCGGCTTCACGGTCTTCATGTTGCTGATGAGCGCCGCGTACCGCGCTTCGGCATTCGGGAACATGGTCCTCGTCGGGCCGAACCAATTCCCCGAGCTGCATCAAATGGTGGTCGACGGTTCGCGGGAGATCGGCTTGAGCAAGGCGCCGACAACGTTCATCTACAACTCGAACGGCCTATTCAACGCGTTTGCGCGGCGTCTGTTGGGCGGGCGGTACGTGTTTCTCACGTCGGCGCTGGTCGAAGCGAACAACGATGCCCAGGTGCGCTTCGTGATCGGCCATGAACTCGGGCACCATGCGGCCGGCCACTTGAACCCTTGGCTCAATACGCTGAAGCTGCCCGCGCATATCGTGCCGTTTCTCGGAAAGGCCTATTCGCGATCGCGCGAATACACGTGCGACACCATCGGCGCGTACCTGTCGAAGGATGCGCATGCTTCGCGCGGCGCGTTGCAGATGCTCGGGTGCGGCTGCCGGCGCTTGAACCCTCAGATGAACTGCGAGGCATTTGCCGCGCAGGAAGCCATGGTGCCTCCGATCTTCGGCTTTCTGACCGAGATCAACCGCACGCACCCGCGCTTGACGCGTCGCGTCGCCGCGATCGGCGCGGGCGTGACGCAAGCGCAAAGCGGTATGCCGGAGTTCATCGGGGACGCCGAACCGCGATTCATGCGCAGCACCGGCCGCTAAGGAAGCCGGAACGATCGCGCGGGTCGTGAGACACTGCGGGGGCACATGTTAGCCCGCATACGGGCGACGAAATCCAATCGATCATGGCCAAGCCCGTGCCCAAGCCGCCCGAACGCAAGACCCCGCGCTTCGATCTCGCGCATTGGGTGCCCGCGATCTCGATGTTGCGAGACTATCGGCGCGCCTGGCTTGCCAAGGATCTATTCGCCGGGCTCGTGCTCACCGCGATGCTGGTGCCGGTCGGGATGAGTTATGCGGAGGCAGCCGGCTTGCCGGTCCTCACGGGGCTTTATGCCTCGATCGCGGCATTGATCGGGTACGCGGTTTTCGGTCCGAGCCGGATTCTCGTGTTGGGCCCGGATTCGGCGCTCGCCGCGCTGATCGCCGCCACGGTATTGCCGCTCTCGTCGACAGGCGCGGCCCACACCGTCGCGCTCGCATCGATGCTGGCCACCATGGCCGGTGCCGCATGCGCGCTGTTCGGCCTCATGAAACTCGGCTTTGTTTCCGATCTGCTCTCCGACCCGATCCGGTACGGATACCTGAACGGCATCGCCGTCACATTGGCGGCGGGCCAGTTGCCCCAACTGCTCGGGTTTTCGGGGGGCGGCGGGAGTTTCCTCGGCGATGTGTTGAACGCTTATCAGGCCCTGCTCACCGGCCAAATTCAAGTCGCGACCGCCGCGATCGGCTTGGCCTGCGTCGCCGTGATCCTGGCGCTACGCACGCTCGCACCGGGCCTGCCGGGAATATTCATCGTATTCGTCATCGCGGCGGGCGCCGGTTGGTGGCTGCGCCACGCGTATCAGGTGCTCGTACCGGTGATCGGCGCGATTCCTTCTGGATTGACGTTGCCACGCCTACCGAGCGTGTCCTGGCCTGAGATTCGCCGCTTATCCGGCGGCGCGGTGGCCATCGCGCTGGTCTCGTTCGCCGACATCAGCGTTTTATCGCGCGTATTCGCGTCGCGCGCGGATCGGAATGCCGACCGGAACCAGGAACTCATCGCGCTCGGGGCGGCGAATCTGCTAGCAGGCTTTTTGCAGGGGTGCCCGGTGACCAGCAGTTCCTCTCGTACGCCCGTTGCGCAAGCCGCCGGTGCGCAAACACAGGTGACCGGCATCGTGTCGGCCCTGTGCATCGCGGCGCTCCTGCTCTTCGCGCCCAGCCTCCTCGCGCATGTCCCGCATGCGGCATTGGCGGCCGTCGTCATCTGCGCATCGATCGCCGTCATGCAAATTCGGAATGTGGCGCGGCTGTATCGCCGAAGACGCAGCGAGTTTGCGATTTCGCTGTTGTGTCTTCTGGGCGTGGTTCTGCTCGGTGTGGTGCAAGGCATCTTCCTCGCAGTGGGGCTGGCGCTGCTCTCGTTCGTCTGGCGCGCCTGGCATCCCTACGACGCCGTACTCGGCCGAGTGACCGGTGTGCGCGGCTATCACGATGTCACGCGCCATCCGGATGCCCGCCAAATGCCGGGGCTCGTGCTGTTTCGCTGGGATGCGCCGCTGTTTTTCGCCAACGCGAACATCTTCTCCGACCATCTACGGCGCGCCATCGCGCAAGCGCCAAGCGAAGTGCAATGGGCGATCGTGGCGGCCGAGCCCATTACGGATATCGACGTGACGGCGGCGGACGTGCTCGACGTTTTGCACGACGAATTACGTGCCGAAGGCGTTCGGCTGTGCTTCGCGGAGATGAAGGGGCCAGTCAAAGACCTGTTGCGCCAATACGGACTATTTCAAAAATTCAGCAATACCGCGCCGTTTTTTGCGACGGTCGGCGAAGCCGTCGAACATTGTGTCGCCTCGCGCGGTAGCCCGCGCTCGCCTAAGCGTTGACCGAGCGTTGACCGAGGGCGGTCTCGATATGTGATACGAATTGCCGGCGAATTGCGCCCTTCTTAAGCTGGAGATAAGGCGGCTCGGGCAAGATCCACGCGTTCATTTCTCTTCAGGGAGTAGCTAATGTCCGCCGTCGCACGATATGACAGCGAGACCTACGGGCGGGTCGCGCGTTTTCTTCATTGGTTGGTCGTGGTACTGATCGCGGCGCAATTTGTCGTGGGATGGACCATGCCCGACATTCACCGGGACACCCAGCCGGTCGGCCTGATCGCATGGCATTTGATCATCGGCACGGCCCTGATTTTGGCCATGGCCGTTCGCGTCGTCTGGCGCCTCACGCATCGGCCGCCTCCGGGCGATTTGCCGCCGCTGCTCGATACGGTTTCGCGCGCCACGCACTTCCTGCTTTATGCCGCGCTGATCGTGGTGCCGCTGCTGGGCTGGGCCAATGCGTCCTCGCGGGACTGGGCGTCGACGCTTTCCGGTGCGCTGCCGTTGCCACCGATCGCGGCCACCGGCTCGAACGTGGCGCATGAGATGGGCGACGTTCATGGCGTCCTCGCTTGGGTGCTGCTCGCGCTGATCGTCATGCACGTCGGCGCGGCGCTGTTCCATCGCTTCGTGCGCAAAGACAAGGTTCTCGAGCGAATGATGGGGTGACGTGCCGCAGGCGCGCGGGCTCGACGTTCTTTGGCTCGCGCGCATGCGGATGCGGCGCTAGGCATGGCGGCGGCGCTTGACGTGCGTCAAGCGCTGCCGGCCCGCCCACAGCACAATGAAAGGCTGAAGGCGGGAGGTCCATCGTGGCGACGCTCGCGATCTTGTTCGTCGTGGTGCTGCTGATCAATTTAATGCCGGCGTTCGCGCCCCCCACATGGATGGCCATGTCGTGGATGGGGTTCAACGTGCCGGCGGGCAAGCCGTTCGTTTTTGCTTTGGTCGCCGCCGGCGCGGCGACGATCGGCCGGATCATTTTGGCCACGTTTGCCCGCGCGCTCGTGCGCGGGCATTGGATGCGCGATTCCGATCGGCAAAATATCGACGTCGTCAAAGCTTGGCTCGAGCGGCATAAGCGCCTCACCGTCGGCGCGTTTTTCGTTTATTCGCTGAGCCCCTTTCCCTCGAACTATTTGTTTATCGCTTATGGCCTTTCGGGCTTGCCGCTTATCAATATCGCGGCGGCTTTTTTCGTGGGCCGCACAGCGAGCTATACGGTGTGGGCCTATCTCGGTCGATTCGTTTCCGCGCGCATCGACCCGGAGACGCAATTCGAAGGCGGCTATTTGAGTGGGTATTTCATCGTCACCCAGTTGATTTTGCTCGGGCTCGTGTATCTGCTGACCAAGGTGGATTGGAAGGTGCTCTTCGACGAGCGGAAGCTGGCGTGGCGGCGCTCGGTCAAACTCACCGCGCATGCCGCGCGCGGCCGGACCACGCGACGGTGAGTTCAACGGCCAAACAACGCGTGGGAGCCGGCGCGTAGCCGGTGACGACCATTTACCGTACGGAAGTTCAGATGAAGACCGAACCCCTCTTCGACGATGCGGAGCATACCGAGCATTCTCCGGCCGAGCGTGCCGCGGCAGCGTCCCGCAGCACTTGGGTCAGCGTCGCCGTCAATCTTTGTCTGACCTTCGGCCAGGTGGCGGCGGGGATCGTCTCGGGCTCGCAGGGCCTCGTCGCCGACGGCATCCACTCGCTGTCGGATCTCGTGGCCGACTTCGTCGTCCTGTTCGCCAGTCATCACGCCAGAAAGGGCGCGGATGAAGCGCATCCATACGGTCATCAACGTTTCGAAACGGCCGCATCGCTTGCGCTAGGCGTCATCTTGGCCGCGGTGGGTATCGGCATGCTATGGGCGGCGCTGCGCAAACTGGCCGATCCGGGATCGGTCGAGCGCGTTCACATGGCGGCGCTATGGATTGCGATCGGTGCGCTCATCGCGAAGGAGCTGCTGTTTCGTTACATGCTGGCGGTCGCCAAGCTCGTGAAGTCGAGCATGCTCGTGGCCAACGCGTGGCATGCCAGGTCGGACGCCGCCTCCTCGCTGGTCGTGGGTGTGGGCATCGTCGGCAACCTCGCGGGCTTTCCCATCCTCGATCCGATCGCGGCGCTGATCGTGGGCCTGCTCGTGCTGAAGATGGGGTGGAGCTTCGGCGTGGACGCGCTGCACGATCTGATGGACCGCTCGGCCGACGAGCAAGAGGTGAACGCGATCCGGCAAACGCTGCTCGCGACGCCCGGCGTCATCGGCGTACACGATCTGCGCACGCGCAAGATGGGCGACATGATCGTCGCCGACGTCCATATCGAGGTGGACGCCGCGATTTCCGTGGAAGCCGGGCACGACATCGCGGTGGCGGCGCGTCAACATGTCTTGACGCGCCATCGCGTGCTCAATGTCATGACGCACGTGGACCCGCGCAGGCGCGGCGTCAGCGAGGCGGCCGCCGCCGTTTAGGACCTTTACATCCGTTTACACCGCTTCATGCTCTAGAGAGTTGGCCAGTCGACGTCGACCTTCAACCCGCCTAGCGCATCGGATCGACGAACCTCGAGCGAGGCGCCATGCACGCGGGCAATGCGCCGCACGATCGACCACCCAAGCCCACTGCCGCTTTCGCCGCTGCCCGGTGCACGGAAGAAGCGGTCTCCGAGTCGGCGCATGTCGGCGTCCGATAGGCCCGGTCCACTGTCTTGTACGGTCATGACGACGTGGCCGCTGCGATCTCGGATCGACACCGAAATGCGTGCCCCGGCGGGGCTATAACGCAGTGCATTGTCGACGAGGTTGCGAATGAGCGAGGCAAGCAGCACCGCGTTGCCCATCACGACACATCGCTCGGGCGCGTCGAGTTCGAGCTGCTGCGATTTGCGGATTGCGCCGGGCGCGAGGTCTGCGAGAACCTGCTTGGCCAGCGCGCCAACATCGACATCCACCGCGCCTTCCGTCGTTGCACCCGCATCGAGCCGAGACAACAGCAACAATTGCTCGACGAGGTGCACCGCGCGGTCGCAGCCTTCCAGCACGGCCGAGAGCGCGTGCCGGCGAAGCGCCGCGTTGTTTTCGCACAGGGCCACTTGCGCCTGCGCTTTGATTGCCGCGATCGGCGTGCGCAGTTCATGCGCCGCGTCGGCCGTGAACCGCCGCTCCGCATCGAGTACGGCGCGAATGCGATCGAACAAGCGGTTCAGTGCATCGAGCATCGGCGCCATTTCCTTTGGCGCGCGGTCCATGCGCACCGGGTCCAACGCACGCGGATCGCGCCATGTCAGTAAGCGCCCCAGGTCCCGCAACGGTGCGGTGCCGCGTCTGACCGCCCACCAGATCGCGAGCGCCAGAACCGGCAGTGCGCCGGCCATCGGCCAGAAGGCGCTGCGCATCACCGCGAGCAGTATCGACGTGCGCGTATCGAGCCGCTCGCCCACGAACACTTCGGTGTCATGCTGCGTCCCGGGCGTGGCAAACACCCGCCAGGCTTCGCCGCCGATCTCGACGGTCCAAAATCCCGGCGCGCGCGCGGCATCGGCGGGCACCATCGGTTGCGCGGGGGCGTTGGCGGAATGGATGCCGAGGTGGCCTTCGTGAAAAACCTGGAAGACGACCTTGGGCGCATACGGGTGCAAGATCGGCGCGTCGAGTGCTTCGTCGCTGTCCGCCGCTTGTGCCTGTTGCATGACGAGCAGCGCGGCCGCTTGCGCGAGATGACTATCGAGCAGCCGATCGATTTCGCGCCTCGAGTCGTGCCAGGTGAGTCCGCTCGCCAGCAGCCAGACGATCGCGATACCCGCCGTTACGAGTACCAGCAGGCGTCCTTGCAGTGAGCGGGGCATCATCGTGTTTCGCCGCTGCATTCCGGCAGCAGCACGTAGCCGACGCCGCGCACGGTGCGGATCAGGTCGCTGCCCAGCTTCGTACGTAGGCGATGCACGTGAACTTCGACCGCGTTGCTTTCGACTTCCTGCCCCCAGCTATACAAGTGCTGCTCGATGACTTCGCGCGACAGCACGCGGCCCGCATTGAGCATGAGCACGTGCAGTAGGTCGAACTCGCGCGTCGAAAGCGGGACGGGTACGCCTGCGCGGTACACCGTCCGCGATGCCGGCTCCAGCACGACGTCCTGCGCTTCGAGCCGCTCGGTGGGCTGACCGTGCGCGCGGCGCACGAGGGCACGTAGCCGCGCGCCGAGTTCGTGCAAATCGATCGGTTTGACAACGTAATCGTCCGCGCCGATATCGAGCCCCTGGATGCGATCGGCGATAGTGTCGCGTGCCGTGAGTACGAGGATCGGAAGCTCGACCCCGGCGCGGCGCACGTGACGCAATACGTCGAGACCGTCCAAGCGCGGCAGGCCGAGGTCGAGGACCGCCGCCGCGTAAGGCTGCGCGCGCAACTCGCGCTGCGCGGCTTCGCCGTCGCGCACCCAGTCGACTTGAAAGCCTTGTTGACGCAAGCTGGCCCGTACGCCGTCGCCTAGCAAAGCGTCGTCTTCGACAAGCAGTATCCGCACGACCAATGTGTCCTATCGTTTGAACTCAGTCGTCGCGGTCGGCGTTGGTCCGCCGGTCCGTCACGGCGCCCGTGGACGAATTGCTGGCCGGCGCCTGCGGGGCCGATTGCCATTGCGTCCACCACCAGGCGATCACGCCCGCGACTAAGAGTGCGGCGACCCCCCAGCGCGCGGAACGAACCCCTTCGTTCGTCTCGCCCGACTTGTAACCGGTGATCATCGGCCGGACGAGGTTTTCGCGGTGCACGACGCTGCTACCCAAGACCGCGGCGACGTGAAGCGCGACCAGCGCGAGCATTGCGTTGGCAACGCCCTCATGCAGTTCCTCGAACCATTCCCCACCGGCGCCGTTATAGACCGCCCACCCGGTCGAGCCGATCGCCAATGTCATGAGCAGCATGGCGAGAATCGCGATGGCGCCGGCCGGATTGTGACCGACGTAGCGTTCGGGCTGGTGTTTGAGCAGGCTCGTGAGGTAGCGGACCACGGCGGCCGGCGAGCGCACGAACGTGGAGAAGCGCGCGTACCGTGTGCCCATAAGGCCCCAGATCACGCGAAAGCCCACGAGTCCCACCATCGTGTAGCCCAGCGTCACGTGCAGCAGACGCCATCGCTCGCTTTCCGCCGTCAGCCAGGCCCCCGCGAACGAGGCGACCATGAGCCAATGGAAGACGCGCACCGGGGCGTCCCACACGAGAATTCTCACCGTAGCGGTTGTGCGCGCCTCGTGTTCAGCGCGGGATGCGGACGTATCGTTCATCGAAGTTTCCTTGATCGGCGCGGGTATGACAGGCGGCGCAGTTCGACGCGCTCTTGATGGAGGCGCGTTGCCATGTCGACGCGGATACTTCTTCGTGCGTCGCGATGAACCACGAGGAACGCGTAATGCGATCCTGCGGCGGCGCGCTCGCCGCACGCCCCGTGCTCGCGGCGTGCGCGGTGAGCCAGCCTTCGAGCTGCTTCACGGAAGCAGCGTCCAACGACGCATTGGTGCCGAAGTGATGGTCGAGGTTATTGAGGATGCGCCGCCACGATTGCGCGGGCAGCATGCCCGGCGGATACGCGACGTGACAAGCGGCGCACTCCTGCCGGTAGAGCGGATGGGGCGTAACGGCGGCGGCGGCCGGGTGCTCTTCGTCGGCCAGCGTTAGGCTTGGCAGAGCGGCCACGGCGAGCACGGAGAACGCGAATCCAACCACGCGAGCAAGTCCGGTGTTCATCTGACGTTCCTTCACGAGTGCGGTGAGTTCGGGCGCTTTTGCGCGCTATCGTTTGAGCGTGATGAGCCAGCTCAGAACGTCGGCCTTTTCCGGCGCCGAGCATTCGCGGCCGACGACGTCCATGCAATTGCGTCGAAACCACTTTTCGACCTTGGCGGATTGCGTGAAGCGCGCGGGGTTGAAGGCCGGGGCCAACGGCTCGATCGCCTTGCCGGTGGCCGCGTGTTTTCCGGTGCCGGTCGGCGTGGCGCCGTGACACGTCGCACAGGCCCACTCGCGGCCGTGCCGATTGGTGAAGAATTGTTGGCCGCGCGCGGGGTCGGGCGCTGCGCCCGATTGGGCCGCATAGCCGCTCAAGATTTGCTCGGGAGATTGCGCATAAGCGAGCGAAACGCCGGCGGTTGCAATCAAACCGCCAACGCACAGAGCGCGAAGTGCGCGCAGGCGCGCGAACGTGAGCATCGTGAATCCCCCAATCCGAATGAATGCTCTCCATATTTGGGCCGCTTGCTTACCGGATTCTTAACGCCGATACCTCGATCATTTTCGGCCGCCGGTGGGGGCGAGCGTTGACTTGCGTCAAGGTGGGACCGCCGCCGCGTCGGCGCCGTTGCCGCAGCGATTCGTGTGAGGAAAACGATGGTGGCGGCGATACTAGTACCGCCGCTAGCCTTGTTACGTCTGGCGGCCGCGAGAACAATGCGTGCACGACTTTCTTGTTCTCCGAGGCATTCAACATGAAGAAAAAAGCAGTGGGACTCATGCTTGGCATGGCGTTGCTCGCAACGGGCAACGCGAAGGCGCAGGGCCTTACGATCGATCGTGTTCAACTGACGAACGATTCGTTCGACAACGCCCAAGTATCGGGCCAATTCGGCTGCCACGGCCAGAACGTTTCACCGTCGATTCGGTGGTCGGGCGAGCCGGACGGAACACGGAGCTACCTGCTGACGATGCGCGATGCCGACGCGCCGACCGGCTCGGGCTTTTGGCACTGGGTGGTGGCGGATATTCCCGCATCCGTTCACGCCATCGCCACCGGTGCGGGTAACGATGCGTCGCAGTTGCCCGAGGGGGCGCTTGCCGTCAAAAACGATCTCGGCCATGCGGGCTATCTCGGGCCGTGCCCGCCGCAAGGCGAAACGCATCGCTATATCGTCACGCTCACGGCGTTGAAGATCGCGAAGCTGCCGGTGGATGCGAACGCGACGCCGGCTGTCGTTGGATTTGTCGCGCACTATCAGGCGCTTGCGCAAGCAACGGCGACGATCCGCATGAAGCGATAGCGCGGTTGGCAAGCGCAGGCGTTGCAGCCGGGCGCGTCTGAACTCTTCTCGCGGCGATGGTACATTAGGGGCCCAACTCGAAAACATCGGGCGCGCAGCGCATTGCCGCCCGATAGGCGACCGGTTCGCAAGCCGGCGCCGTTGTGTCCAGCAATGCACGTCCCGGACACAGGAGACAAACATGGACGTCCGGCAGCGCGATCACATCGAAACGGTGGTCCTGACGACCACCGGCCAGCCCCCGGTAGCCGCGCGGATGCACGATGCGGTGATCCAGAGCTCGTGGCACCGGTGCGTGCACGAGTACGGTCTCGATCCGACTCGGATGCAGGAGGCGCGCATCGTTCCCGCCCAACGCCTGCGCGAGCATCAGCAGCGCATCGACGATTTCGCGCGCATCGCGCGCTACGGCCTCGAAACGCTGTACGGCCAAGTGGCCGGGACGGGGTACGTCGTGCTGTTGACGGATGTCGATGGCGTTGCCGTCGACTACCTGGGCGACGACGGCGCGGACGCGGGATTGCGCCGGGCCGGCCTTTACCTGGGCGCCCAATGGAGCGAGAAAGGCGCGGGTACTTGCGCCGTCGGCACTGCGCTCGCGACCGGCCACGCGTTGACCGTCCATCGGGCCGATCATTTCGATGCCACCCATATTCCTTTGACTTGCACCGCCGCGCCGCTCTTCGATTCGCAGGGGCGGCTCCATGCGATCTTGGACATCTCCGCGTTGAGCTCGCCGCTCACGAAGGACAGCCAGACGTTCGCGCTGTACCTCGTGCGGACCTACGCGAGCCGAATCGAGGACGCGTATTTCCTGCGGCGCCACCGGCGCGACTGGATCCTCAAGCTGAGCCCCGCGCCCGAGTTCATCGACGTCGCGCCCGAGTATCTGATCGCCCTCGATGAGAACGGCTGTCTCGTCGGCCACAACCGCCGAGCACAGCAAATGTTGATGGCCGAAGCCGGGTTCGACTCGATGCAATCGTCGCTGCTCGGCATGCGATTCGACGCATTGTTCGCGTTGGCCCCGGAGCAACTGGGACGCTTCGTGTATTCGCGTCCGAGCGAGGAGCGCGTCGTGCGCTTGAGCCGCAGCGCAAAGCGCCTCTATCTGAGCGCCATGCCGCCGATGGTGCCGTTGCAAGCAGACACGGTCAGCAACCGGCAAGCGTCGTTGCCGGCCGAACTGGCATCGCTATCGGGCGGCGACGAGGCGTTGCAGCGGCAATTGCACCTAGCGGCGAGGCTCGTGGACGCGCCCATCAATCTGCTCATCAACGGAGAAACGGGCAGCGGCAAGGAGTACTTCGCGCGTGCCCTGCATCGAGCCAGCGCGCGTCGCAATGGCCCCTTCGTCGCGGTCAATTGCGCGGCGATCCCGGAAACGCTGATCGAGAGCGAACTGTTCGGGCACTTGCCCAACAGCTTCTCGGGGGCAGGGCCGAAAGCCAAGCGCGGGTTGATCCAGGAGGCCGATGGGGGAACGCTATTCCTCGACGAGATCGGCGACATGCCGAGGGAACTGCAATCGCGCTTGCTCCGCGTACTGGCCGAAGGCGAAGTGCTCGCGATCGGTGCTTCGCGTCCCGTGCCGGTCGATGTGCGTGTGATCTCGGCCACGCACCATCCGCTCGACGCATTGATCGGGGACGGACGCTTTCGCGAGGATCTCTATTACCGCTTGAACGGCGCGCGGCTCGTATTGCCGCCGCTGCGCGAGCGTAGCGACCTCGATTGGCTGATCGACAAATTCCTCGTGCCGGGCTTTACCGTGTCCGATTCGGCTAGAGCGCAACTACGCCGCCATCGCTGGACGGGCAACTTGCGCGAACTGCGCAATGCCATCGAGTACGCGCGCGCGGTCTGCAATGACGGACAGATCGAAGCGCGCGATCTGCCCGAAGGTATCGGCGGGCAGGGGGCCGATTCCGCTGACGCCGCCCGTCTCACTCCTTCCACTCCCGAAGCGGGCCCCGTCGAACGCGACGCGCTCGACGCCGAGTGCGCGCTTCTCACCCAACACCTGCGCGCCCATGGCTGGAACCTGAGCGCCGTCGCGCGCGAACTCGGAATCAGCCGCATGACGTTGTACCGGCGTATGGCGCGTCACGGTATTCAATCGCCGAACCGTACCGATGCGGTCTCCGTGCGCCGAGAGTGACGCGCAGCGCCGATCGCGGCGCGACCACGCGAGCGCGCTAGCGATACGCCTGTCAATCGCGATACATCTGATGCTGTGACACCTGTCACGCCCACAGCGTCGGGCGCGCGTTTTTGCGCTCTGTCTTGGGGGTAATCCCGGAGGTTTTCGCGCCTCGATGGCAGGGATGCGCATGGCATACCTATTGCATTTGAGCCTGTCGATACCAATACATTAGGAGACAGGCATGCGCGAACCCTCACCGGTTCGTCCGCCCGTGGTCGGCATCATTGCGAACCCCGTTTCGGCCCGCGATATCCGCCGTGTCGTGGCCAACGCCAACAGTCTGCAATTGGCCGACCGAGTCAACATCGTGCTGCGCGCGATGGCGGCGCTGGGCGCGTGCGGCGTGACGCGCGTATCGATGATGCCCGATCGCGAAGGCTTGATGCCGATGCTCGAGCGGCATTTGAAGCGCGAACGAGCGGCATCGGCGAGCGATCAAGTCTGGCCGCGATTGGAGTGGCTCGCGATGCCCGCGGCGGGGCGCGTCGACGATACGCTGCGTGCCGCCCGCATGATGCGCGAGGCCGCGGTCTCCGCCATCGTCGTGCTCGGTGGCGACGGTACCCATCGCGCCGTGGTGCGCGAGTGCGGACAAATTCCCATCGCCGGTTTATCGACCGGTACCAACAATGCCTATCCCGAGCTGCGCGAGGCCACCTTGGCGGGGCTCGCGGTGGGACTGTATGCGATGGGCCGCATCGCGCCCGATACGGCGCTCGCCTACAACAAGCGATTGGACGTCAGGCTCAATGCGCGCGACGCAGCCGTGCGGCATGACATCGCATTGGTCGACATCGCCATCGCGCATGAACACTATATCGGCGCCAAAGCGTTGTGGCGAACCGATTCGCTCGCCGACGTTTACATGGCCTTTGCCGAGCCCGAGGCGATCGGCTTATCGGCCATCGGCGGCATGCTCGCGCCCGTGGGCCGGCGTGAGAGCGGCGGTCTGCACGTACAAGTGGCGCCGTCCGAGCCGGGCGCGATTCGATCCGAGGCGGCCGAGCCTTTATTTCATCTGCATGCGCCGATCGCGCCGGGCTTGATCCAGCCCGTGCCTGTATACGGCTGGCATCGCCTCGTCGATGGCGAGCCGGTGACCGTGCGCCGGCGCGGAGGCGTAATCGCGTTGGACGGCGAGCGCGAGATCACGTTCGGTCCGAACGATCGATTGACGATCACGTTACGCGAACGCGCGTTCCGCAGCATCGCGGTAGCCGATTGCCTGCGCTATGCCGCCACGCATGGATTGTTGCGCGCGCAACTTTCAGCGCCGATCGGCGCGAGCGCCGCGGCCCTCTGACTTCTTCCACACCCTGAAACGACAACCATCAAAGGAGACACGCATGACAGCGAAACCCGCAGCCCTACCGCTGGGCCGTTCAGAATTGCTCGACTGTTATCGCAGGATGCGCACGATTCGCGACTTCGAGGAGCGGCTGCACGTCGACTTCTCTCGCGGCGACATCCCCGGCTTCGTGCATTTATACGCCGGCGAGGAAGCGGCCGGCGTCGGCATCTTGCACCATCTGCACGACGGCGACCGCATCGCCAGTACGCACCGAGGCCACGGCCACTGCATCGCCAAGGGCGTGGATGTGATCGGCATGATGAAGGAGATCTACGGCAAGACCGGCGGCTCTTGTAACGGCAAGGGCGGCTCGATGCACATCGCCGATCTATCGAAAGGAATGATGGGGGCCAACGGCATTTTGGGCGCCGGTGCGCCGTTGGTCTGCGGCGCCGCGCTGGCCGCGAAATTCCGCGGCAAGGGAGAGGTGGGCATCACCTTCGCGGGCGATGGCGCTTCCAACCAAGGCACCTTCCTCGAAAGCCTGAACTTGGCCGCGGTCTGGAATCTACCCGTCATCTTCGTCATCGAAAACAACGGCTATGCCGAGGCGACCGCGCGCGAGTACGGCACGGCCGTCGATAGTTATGTCGATCGTGCGGCGGGATTCGGCATTCCGGGTGTCACCGTGGACGGTACCGACTTTTTCGCCGTGCACGAGGCCGCCGGCGAAGTGATTCGACGCGCCCGCGAAGGCGGCGGCCCGTCGCTGCTCGAATGCAAGATGGTTCGCTTTTACGGCCACTTCGAAGGCGACGCTCAGACCTACCGGGCGCCCGGCGAGCTCGACGAGATTCGCGCGCATCGCGACTGCTTGAAGATTTTCGCGGCGCGCGTCACCGAAACCGGCGTGCTCACGCGGGGCGAACTCGACGATATCGATCACGAGGTAGCGGCGCTGATCGAGCGCGCCGTGCAAGAGGCGAAGGCGGCCGAACATCCGAAGCCGGCCGATCTGCTGACCGACGTCTACGTGAAGTACTGAACAGCGAACCCGACGAATCAAAGGAAATACGCATCATGGCCCGCAAACTCAGCATGAAGATGGCGATCAACGAAGCGATCGACCAGGAAATGACGCGCGACCCGAGTGTGATCATGCTCGGCGAAGACATCGTAGGCGGCGCCGGCGCCGAGGGCGAGAAAGACGCCTGGGGCGGCGTGCTCGGTGTGACCAAGGGCTTGTACGCCAAGCACGGCGACCGGCTGCTCGATACGCCGCTCAGCGAAAGCGCCTACGTGGGCGCGGCGATCGGTGCCGCGGCGTGCGGAATGCGCCCGATCGCCGAACTGATGTTCATCGATTTCATGGGCGTGTGCTTCGACCAGATCTTCAATCAGGCGGCGAAGTTCCGCTATATGTTCGGCGGCAAGGCCGAAACGCCCGTGGTGATCCGCTGCATGGTGGGCGCGGGCTTCCGTGCGGCCGCGCAGCATTCGCAGATGTTGACCCCGCTGTTCACGCACATCCCCGGGTTGAAGGTGGTATGCCCCAGCACGCCGTACGACACGAAGGGGTTGCTGATTCAATCGATCCGCGACAACGACCCCGTGATCTTTTGCGAGCACAAGAACCTCTACGGATTCGAGGGCGACGTGCCGGAGAACTCGTATGCGATTCCGTTCGGCGAGGCCAATGTCGTGCGCGACGGCAAGCACGTATCGATCGTCACGTACGGGCTGATGGTGCACCGTGCGCTCGACGCTGCCGCACAGCTTGCCAAGGAAGGTATCGAAGCGGAAGTGATCGATTTGCGTACGCTCTCGCCGCTCGATATCGACACGGTGCTCGAATCGGTCGAGAACACCGGTCATCTCGTGGTGGTGGACGAAGCGAGCCCGCGCTGCAATATCGCCACGGACATCTCGGCGCAAGTGGCGCAACGCATTTTCGGCGCGCTCAAGGGGCCGATCGAGATGGTGGCGCCGCCCCACGTGCCGGTCCCGTTCTCGCCGACGCTCGAGGATCTGTACATCCCGAGCAGCGCGCAGATCGCCGAGGCTGCGCGTCGTACGCTGGGCAAGGGAGGGAAGCACTGATGGGCGCACAGATCATCCCTATCGTCATGCCCAAGTGGGGCTTGGAGATGCGCGAAGGCACCGTGCAGGATTGGCTCGTGAAGGAGGGCCGGCGCATCGAAGTGGGCGAGGCGCTGGTGGACGTCGAGACCGACAAGATCTCGAATGCCGTCGAAGCGACCGATGCCGGGTTGCTGCGCCGGATCGTCGGGCAAAGCGGCGAGACGCTGCCCGTGAAGGCGCTGCTCGGTGTGCTCGCCGAGAGCGAGGTGAGCGATGCGGAAATCGAGGCCTACATCGCCGCCTATGAAGTGCCGGCCGCCGGCGGCGACGAAGGCGAAGCGGGGCCGTCGTTCGAGTATGCGGACGTCGACGGCATTCGCGTTCGCTATGCAAGGCGAGGACCGGAGCAGGGTACGCCGGTGCTGTTCATTCACGGCTTCGGCGGCGATTTGAACAATTGGTTGTTCAACCTCGATGCGATCGCCGAGAAGCACCCGGTCATCGCACTCGATCTGCCCGCGCACGGCCAGAGCCAAGCGAAATTGCCCGGTGCGTCGATAGCCGCGTTAGCCGAGTTCGTCCTGAAGTTCCTGCGCGCCGCCGAGGTGACGGGACCCGCGCATCTCGTGGGGCACTCGATGGGGGGCGCGATTGCGATCCAGATGGCGGTGAGCGCACCGGCGCGCGTGGCCAGTTTGGCGCTCGTCAGCCCGGCCGGACTCGATACGGCGATCAACAGCGGTTATACCGACGGCTTCGTGCAGGCGCAATCGCGGCGCGAATTGAAGCCGTTGCTGGAGCAGCTCTTTGCCGATCCGGAGTTGGTGAGCCGACAGATGGTCGACGACATGCTCAAGTTCAAACGTATGGACGGCGTCGAACCGTTGCTCGCGGAACTGGGCACGGCGTTGTTCGGCGGCGGCAGGCAATCGGCGATGCTCGCGGACGAGCTCGCGGCACTCGATAAGCCGATGCTCGTGTTGTGGGGGAACGAGGATCGGGTGATTTCATCGACGCAGGCAGCGAATGCGCCGCCCCATGCCAAGGTGATTCGATTCGATGCGACGGGTCACATGGCCATGCTCGAAAAAGCCAGCGAAGTGAATGCCGCTTTGCAACGTCATCTGTCCGGCGGTTGATGCTTGGCGTTCCCGGCCGCTTGAATGCGGCCGGCCCTTGAATCGCTTCTTCACGCTTTTTTCTCGGCGATTCGTTTGTGCCGTTACAAAACCTATGGAGACACGTCATGACCTCTTCGACCGCTACTCGCCGCGGCACGATGCGCGCGGCCGTCTGGCACGGCCGGCACGACATTCGCGTCGAAACCGTTCCGCTGCCCGATGCGCCGCCCGAGGGCTGGGTGCAGATTCGCGTGCATTGGTGTGGGATCTGCGGTTCGGATTTGCATGAGTATCTGGCTGGCCCGGTGTTTATTCCCGTGGATACGCCGCATCCGCTGACGGGCATTCAAGGCCAATGCATTCTCGGTCACGAGTTCTGCGGCGAGATCGCGGCGTTGGGTCCCGGCGTACAAGGCTTTACCGTCGGCGAACGCGTGGCCGCCGACGCATGCCAGCACTGCGGCCATTGCTATTACTGCACGCATGGGATGTACAACATTTGCGAGAACCTTGCGTTCACGGGACTCATGAACAACGGTGCGTTCGCGGAGCTCGTCAACGTGCCGGCCAATTTGCTCTACAAGCTGCCCGATAACTTTCCGACCGAGGCGGGCGCGCTCATCGAGCCGTTGGCCGTCGGCATGCATGCCGTGAGGAAGGCGGGTAACCTGCTGGGACAGAACGTGGTCGTGGTAGGGGCCGGCACGATCGGTCTATGCACGATTGCTTGCGCACGCGCGGCCGGGGCTGCGCAGGTGGTCGCGCTCGAGATGTCGGCGGCCCGCAAGGCGCGCGCGAAAGCGGTGGGCGCGAGTCATGTGATCGATCCGTCCGCTTGCGACGCGTTGGCGGAGATCCGCCGTTTGACCGGTGGACTCGGTGCGGATGTCGGTTTCGAATGCATCGGCTACAAGGACACGGCGATGCTGGCGATCGATACCATCCGTAAAGCGGGTACCTGCGTGATGGTCGGCATTTTCGAGGAGCCGAGCAGCTTTAATTTCTTCGATCTCGTGTCGACTGAGAAGCATGTGATCGGCTCGCTTGCGTATAACGGGGAATTCGCCGACGTGATCGCATTCATCGCCGACGGCCGTATCGATGTCACGCCGTTCATCACCGGCAGGATTCAGTTGGAGGACATCGTGGACAAGGGCTTCGAACAGTTGGTCCACCACAAGGAGAACAACGTGAAGATCATCGTGTCGCCGGGAGAGAGGGCTGCGGCCTGACGATCGTTGGAGAGGCCTTTCGATGCAGATGCACGAGCCGTTCGATATTGTCGATTTCGAGGTGGGCGCCGACGATCCTCTCGCCGCGGAGCAGGCGTTGTTGTCGTTGGCGGCACAAGGCCGGCGCGTCGCTCACCTTTGGGAGGCGCCTCTTTCGCTCGTGGTGCCGCGCAGCTACCAACGCTACCCGGCACTCGAGGATGCGCGGGCGGAGTTCGCTAGGCGCGGCTGTCCGGTGTATCTGCGCATGTCGGGCGGAGGTTTGGTGCCGCAGGGTCCGGGGATCTTGAATTTGAGCTTGGCGTATCCGGTCCGCGGCACCGTGGGCGATTTTTCCGAGGCCGTTTATCGACACTTGTGCGAGCTATTGCGCAAGGCGCTCGGGACGCTGGGCGTGGAGACGCATTGGCAGACGGTGGAGGGCTCGTTCTGCGATGGGCGTTTCAACCTGGCGTGGGGACCACCGGACGACGCGCGCAAGATCGCCGGCACCGCGCAATATTGGCGTCGGCTGGAGGCGGCGTCGGAGGGGGCGTCGGCGCCGCTGCATGCAGTGCTCGCGCACGCGGTTTTGTTGGTCAGCGCCGATCCCGAGGAAATCAATCGGCGCGCCAATGCGTTCGAAGAGGCTATCGGTAGCGGGAAGCGGTATCTGGCTGGGCGAGTAGTGAGCGTCGAGCAGGCGCTGCGTGAAGCGGGGCGTGGTGAGATCCCGGCCGATCGGCTTGGACGGGCGGTGGTGGAGGCGTTACGGGTGGGATTATCGGCGAGGGATGGCGGCCCGCAGTCCCGTTGACGGCGGAATCGACCTTTGAGCGCAGCGCTCGGGCGGACGTTCGCAGGTGGTCGTCGGGGCTGCCCTCGAACCCGGACGAATACCAGAAATAGGTCGTGGCGCCTGCGGATACCCTTAACGAACCGGCTTGCTACTCGCGATGCGGTGTAGTCGAGAATGGTGCGCCAAGGTGATCGAGCCGACACCATAAACGGAGTGATAAGCTTATCGAAAGCTTATCACTCGACTGATAAGATTGTCGGCGGCGTGATTTGAGAAAGTGCGACGAAGCGGTGGCCTGGTTACGCAAGGCAGCGGGGTGCGGTTTTGGTAGACGACGAATGGCCGCCCGGCGGTTTCAGCCCTGGTGTTGACGACGGCTACACGCGAATCTGCAAAATCTATCTGGCGTGGACATCAAGGGGGAAGGTACATGCGTGACGCCGCCATCGACTTGCGTGCGTTTCCCGAGGAGCGCGACTTAATCGACCGTGCTGCCGGTCTGCTGGGCAAGAGTCGCTCAGATTTCATAGTGGAAACTGCGTGCGAGTGCGCGAAAGCCATTGTGCTGAACCAGGTCTTGTTCAGCCTTGATGAGGATAGTTTCCGGCAGTTTTCGGCATTGCTCGATGCGCCGGAAGGCGGTAACCATGGCCTTGACCGCCTGATGGCTATCGAGGCGCCTTGGAACACAGGCAGGGCATAAGCATGCGGTAGTCGACACCGCAGCCGCTCGCCGCAACGGATCAGCACTTTGGAAACCGCGTACGGCGACCCAGTGGCGCTCTCCGCAGGTAGAGCCGTGGGGAGGACGAGTCCAGAGACAAAAAAGCCGCTGAACCTTGCGGAACAGCGGCTTTTTCTTGAAGCTGGTGGCGAATCAGGGAGGGGCCTTCTGCACCCGACCCCATTGACGCTTCCCTTATAAATCAAAGGTTTGCAAAAATTGCCGTGCCGCGCTTTGTACCGGGCTTTTGTACCAGAATCGGTGTTGCGCCGCAAGTCAAATGACACGGTGTCGCGCCGTAAGCGGGGGCTGCTACCCCGAATTTGGCTGCGGAGGCCGAAGCCTATCGGGCGTGGTGAAATTGCCCAAGGTCGCTTACGGAGAATGGGGAATCGACTGCTAAGCCGCGAGCCTATCCCCCTGACGCCCGTGGACGGTCAGAGCGCGCCCTCAACGCTTCATAGAGCTGGGCCGGCCCGAGCAAAATGTCCTTAAGTCCCTCGCGCACCCGCTCAGAGCCCAACGCCTGCGTGCTCATGGTGTTGTGCGCCTCGAGTGCGTCCAGGATTGCGTGTAGCAGCGCGTCCTTCAGGTCCGGCGAGCTAGCGAATTGCTTCTTGCTGTTGCTCATCGCCTGCTGGACGAGCATTTCGTTCCCAAGCAGCTTACCATTCAGCACGCCTCTCACGTACACGAACTGGTCGTCATCGGTCGAGTCTCCTTCGGGCAGTCCATTCGCTTCCTCGATGATTTCATTCAGATAGGCCTTCGTCCCGAACAGCACCGCTGCCGACGTCGTTCATCGGCGACAGCTTGGGAGATTCGTCGACCTTCACGTTCGTCGGATACCGCCCGACGTTACGTAGGCTTTGGTGCGGTCGACTGAACCATTGCGCATCTCAGCATTTGTAAGTCCGCGTTGCGATGCGACGAGTAAAATCAGCCCATCAATTCACATCAGCACCATCACATTCTTACAAAATCGCTACATGAACCAAGACCTGAAAAGGACTCTTTGGGCGACCGCCGACAAGCTGCGCGCAAATATGGACGCGGCCGAATACAAGCATCTTGTCCTTGGCCTCATCTTCCTCAAATACATTTCCGACACCTTCGCCGCCCGCCGGGCCGAGCTGACCAGCCGCTTTGCCGACGAGGCCGACGAGTACTTCCTCCACGACTCCGACGACGAACTGCTCGCACAGGAACTGGAAGACCGCGACTACTACAAGGAAGTCAACGTTTTCTGGGTGCCCGAGTCAGCCCGTTGGGAGAACCTGCGCGGCGCGGCAAAGCAGACCGACATCGGAAAGCGTATCGACGAGGCGCTTGCCGAAATCGAGGGGGAGAACCCCAAGCTCAAGGGCATCCTCGACAAGCGCTACGCCCGGGCGCAGCTGCCCGATGGCAAGCTCGGGGAACTGGTCGACCTGATTTCCACCATCGGCTTTGGCGAGAATGCCAGCCAGGCTCGGGACGTACTCGGCCAAGTCTATGAATACTTCCTTGGCCAGTTCGCTAGTGCGGAAGGCAAGAAGGGGGGCCAGTTCTACACGCCGGCTTCAATCGTCAAGACGTTGGTCGCCGTGCTCGCGCCTCATCATGGCAAGGTCTATGACCCTTGCTGCGGGTCCGGTGGCATGTTTGTCCAGTCGGAGAAGTTCATTGAGGCCCATGGCGGCAAACTCGGCGACGTATCCATCTACGGGCAAGAGTCCAACCCCACCACGTGGCGACTGGCGGCCATGAACCTGGCCATCCGGGGCATCGATTACAACCTGGGCCTGGAGCCGGCGGACACGTTTGTGCGCAACCAGCATCCGGACCTGCGCGCCGATTTCATCCTGGCCAATCCGCCGTTCAACGTTAGCGACTGGTGGCACGGCAGCCTGGAGGGAGACCCGCGCTGGGTCTACGGCACGCCGCCGCAGGGCAATGCGAATTATGCCTGGCTGCAGCATATGCTGTATCACCTGAAGCTCAACGGCCGGGCCGGCATTGTGCTCGCCAACGGCTCCATGAGCTCTAGTCAGAATAGCGAAGGGGATATCCGGCGGGCTATGGTGGACGCTGACGTGGTGGAAGTCATGGTCGCTTTGCCGGGGCAGCTTTTCTTCAACACCCAGATTCCAGCCTGCCTGTGGTTCTTGGCCAAGCAGAAGACGGCGCGCAGGGGCGAAGTGCTCTTCATCGATGCCCGCAAGCTGGGCATCATGATTAGCCGGGTTCAGGCTGAGCTGACTGACCAAACCATCGACAGGATTGCCAACACCGTCGCCGCTTGGCGTGGTGAGGCTGGTGAAGGCATCGGCGAGTACGAGGACATTCCCGGCTATTGTCGTAGCGTGAAGTTGGCGGAGATTGCCGAGCACGGTCACGTGCTGACTCCGGGGCGCTATGTCGGCGCCGAAGAAGTCGAAGATGACGATGAAGCCTTCGCCGAGAAGATGCAGAAGCTCACGGAGAAATTGGGCGAGCAGATGGCGAAGGGAGCCGAACTGGACCAATTGATTCGGCAGAAACTGGGGGGGCTGGGGTATGAAGTCTGAACACCTCCGGCCCAGTGTGGGGGATGTTGTCTCCCTTCAACGTGGCAACACGTATAAGAGCGCAATGCTCGGTTTGCCAGGCCCGGTCCTGCTTGGGCTCGGAACGATTCAACGCGACGGCGGTTTTCGTGGCGATTCGCTTAGAACGTACGGGGGAGAGTCAGCCGAGAAACTGCTTGTACACCCTGGCGAGTTGTATGTATCTCTTAAGGACGTTACACAATCGGGTGACCTCCTTGGCGCTGTAGCAAGAGTGCCTCGCACGGTAACTTTGGGCCGCCTTACGCAGGATACAGTCAAGCTCGTGGTAGAAAACGCGGATTATCCGTTGTCACTGCTTTACTGGGCCCTTCGTTCTCCGCAGTATCGAGCGTATTGCCGAGAACGAGGCACAGGAACGACAAACTTGGCTCTTAGTCGCGAGGACTTCCTGTCATTTGTTTTGCCTGGGCCAACCCCGGGGCGGGTGGCTCTGGTGACCTTGCTTGAGCATCTTGAGGAGCGTATCACCCTCCTGCACGAAACCAGTGCCACGCTGGAAGCTGTCGCCCAAGCCCTGTTTAAGTCCTGGTTCGTCGATTTCGACCCCGTCCGCGCCAAGCAGGAGGGACGTGTACCGGAAGGGATGAGCGATGCTGCCGCTGCGCTGTTTCCGGAGGCGTTTGAGGAATCGAAATTGGGGTTGGTGCCGAGCGGGTGGGGTGTAAAGCCCGTGAACGAAATGGTCGAGGGTATTTATGATGGCCCGCATGCCACGCCGCCAGAGGCAAGCGATGGCCCCATCTTTCTTGGTATCAAAAACCTCACGGGAACTTGCCTAGATTTCTCTGACGTCCGGCATATTGATGAGAAAAACTGGGCACAATGGACTCGTCGGGTAATTCCCCAGGTTGGTGACATCGTATTTAGCTATGAGGCGACTCTCGGCTTCTTTGCTCTGATTCCGCCTGATATGCGTTGCTGTTTAGGTCGAAGGTTGGCTCTTGTTCGACCACTGGCGACGGGTGGTTGTGCTCATTTCTGGTTTCACCAGTTTGTCGCAACACCGTTTCAGCGCTTGCTTGATAAGCACACCGTCCACGGAGCTACGGTAAACCGAATAGCCCTCAAGGAATTTCCGACTTTTGAGGTGTTGGTGCCGAGCGAAGAGTTGCGTGTTTTGTTCGACGGAGCCGTGGCCCCCCTGTGGGCCAAGATACACGCTAACCAGAAACAGGTTGAAGCTCTATCGGGCCTTCGGGATGCGCTTCTCCCTTGCCTGATTTCTGGTCAACTTAGCCTCGGTGAGGTAGAAGCAGAAACCCTCGCAGCCTGAAGCCACCATGACAGAAGACCAACTGGAACAGGAAACGCTCGGCTGGCTCTCCGAAGTCGGCTACGACTGCCTCTTCGGTCCTGACCTCGCTCCCGATGGAGCGGACGCCGAGCGCACCGACTACCGTCAAGTCCTGTTGGTCGAGCGCCTGCGTGGCGCCATCGCTCGCCTGAATCCAAACATCCCCTTGGCTGCCCGAGAAGACGCCCTGCGTCAGGTCCAAGACCTGGGCATCCCCGTCCAGCTCTCCGCAAACCGGCGCTTCCATCAAATCCTGGTCGGTGGTGTGCCGGTCGAATACCAGAAGGACGGCGAAACCCGAGGCGATTTTGTCCGCCTCATCGATTGGGCCAATCCGGCGGCCAACAAGTGGCTGGCCGTCAACCAGTACTCCATCAAGGGTCCGCGTCACACCCGGCGGCCTGACATCATCCTATTCGTCAACGGCTTGCCGTTGGTGCTGCTGGAACTCAAGAACCCCGCCGACGAGAACGCTGATATCTGGAAGGCCTACGACCAGATTCAGACATACAAGGACCAGATTCCCGACATCTTTCAGTATAACGAAATCCTTGTCATCAGCGACGGTTCCCAAGCCCGCATGGGCTCGCTCTCGGCCAATGCCGAGCGCTACATGCAGTGGCGAACCATCGATGGTGTCACCCTGGACCCGCTCGGTCAGTTTAACGAGTTGCAAACGCTCGTCCAAGGCGTGCTAGCGCCAGCATACTTGCTGGACTACCTGCGTTTCTTCGTCCTGTTCGAGGACGACGGCACGCTCGTCAAGAAAATCGCCGGCTATCACCAGTTCCACGCCGTTCGTGCCGCCATTCAGCAGGTGGTATTCGCCTCCCGGCCCGGCGGCAGTCACAAAGGCGGCGTGGTCTGGCACACGCAGGGCAGCGGCAAGAGCATCACTATGACGTGCTTTGCCGCCCGAGTGATGCAGGAAGCGGCGATGGAGAACCCCACTATCGTCGTCATCACCGACCGTAATGACCTCGACGGGCAACTGTTCGGCGTGTTTTCGCTGGCGCAGGATTTGTTGCGCGAGCAGCCAGTGCAGGCGGCTACCCGGCAGGACTTGCGCGCCAAGCTGGCCAACCGGCCTTCCGGCGGCATCGTCTTCGCCACCATCCAGAAGTTCATGCCAGGGGAGGATGAAGATGCCTTCCCCATGCTCTCGGACCGGCACAACATCGTGGTCATCGCCGACGAAGCTCACCGGACCCAGTACGGCTTCGAAGCGAAGCTCACGACGTTGAACGTGCCGAAAGCCGTCGCCAATGATGACTCGGACCTGCTGGTAGCCGAGCCACGAGCGGTTTATCAGGTCGGCTATGCCCAGCACCTGCGCGATGCGCTACCGAATGCCACGTTTGTGGCCTTTACTGGCACCCCGGTATCGAGCGAGGACCGCGACACGCGTGCCGTCTTCGGCGACTATATCCATGTCTACGACATGCAGCAGGCCAAGGAAGATGGCGCCACCGTGGCCATCTACTTCGAGTCTCGCCTCGCCAAGCTCTCGCTCAAGGCTGATGAGCTGCCCCACATCGACGAGGAGGTCGATGAACTCGCCGAGGACGAGGAGGAAAGCCAGCAGGCGAAACTGAAGACTCGCTGGGCCGCCCTGGAAAAGGTCGTCGGCGCGGAACCTCGCGTGGCAGCCGTCGCAGCCGACCTCGTGGCCCACTTCGAGGAGCGCAACAAGACACAGAGCGGCAAGGCCATGGTGGTCGCCATGAGCCGCGAGATTTGCGTTCACCTGTACAACGAAATCGTCAAGCTGCGCCCCAACTGGCATGACCTCGACCCAGAGAAGGGCGTTATCAAAATTGTCATGACGGGTTCGGCCAGCGATAAAGCGCTGCTGCGGCCTCACATTTACAGCGGCCAGGTCAAGAAACGCTTGGAAAAGCGTTTCAAGGACCCTGCCGACCCGCTGCGCTTGGTCGTCGTGCGGGATATGTGGCTAACTGGCTTCGACGCGCCCTGCGTCCATACCCTGTACGTGGACAAGCCCATGAAGGGCCACAACCTGATGCAGGCCATCGCCCGCGTCAACCGCGTATTCAAGGATAAGCAGGGCGGCCTGGTGGTCGATTACATCGGCATTGCCAATGAGCTCAAGAGTGCGCTCAAGGAATATACGGCGAGCAAGGGGCGTGGCCGCCCCACCGTCGATGCGGCCGAGGCTTACGCCGTCCTGGAGGAGAAGCTGGACATCCTGCGCGGCATGCTCCACGGCTACGACTATAGCGATTTCCTTACGGCGGGCCACAAGCGCTTGGCCGGCGCTGCTAACCACGTGCTGGGTCTCAAGGACGGCAAGAAGCGTTTCGCAGATTCGGCGCTTGCCATGAGCAAGGCCTTCACACTGTGCTGCACGCTGGACGAAGCCAAGGTTGTCCGGGAAGAGGTCGCCTTCATGCAGGCGGTCAAGGTCATCCTGACCAAGCGGGAACTCAGCGAGAAGAAACGTACGGACGAGGAGCGAGAATTCGCCATCCGGCAAATCATTGGCTCTGCGGTGGTTTCCGAACAGGTGGTGGACGTCTTCGGGGCGGTGGGCCTCGACAAGCCCAACATCGGCATCCTCGATGACGCTTTCCTAGCAGAAGTGCGCAACCTGCCGGAACGGAACCTGGCGGTGGAACTGCTGGAGCGGTTGCTGGAAGGTGAAATCAAGAGCCGATTCGCAGGGAACGTCGTTCAGGAGAAAAAATTCTCCGAGATGCTCGCCAATGTGGTGAAGCGCTACCAGAACCGGGCCATTGAAACCGCCCAGGTTATCGAAGAGCTCATCGACATGGCCAAGAAGTTCCGGGCTGCTGCCAGCCGGGGCGAGGAACTGGGACTGACCGATGATGAGGTGCGCTTCTATGACGCCTTGGCCAACAACGAGTCCGCAGTCCGCGAACTGAGCGACGAGACGCTGAAGAAGATTGCGCACGAATTGACCGAGAATCTACGGCAGAACATCACCGTGGACTGGTCGGCGCGAGAAAGCGTGCGGGCCAAGCTGCGGCTGATGGTCAAACGGATTTTGCGGAAATACAAGTATCCGCCGGACCAGCAGGAGGGGGCGGTGGAATTGGTGCTGCAGCAGGCAGAGGCTTTGGGTGAGGCGTGGCTGTAGGGCTTTGCTGTGACTGACATTGTCAGGAAATTGTGTGGTTTATTCTTGACTTTGTCAGTGCATCGACTAAACTGCCTCTGACATTGTTGGAGGAAAGTCGATATGCGCGACGACCTGCACAAGACGGTCCCATTGTCTCGCTCTTGGGGGCGAGTGCTTCGACGTCTGTCGAAAGACCGTTGGTCTCCGCAGGAACTCGCGCCACTAATTGTCGCTACGGTACAACGTGACCTTGCAATCGGCGACGACACCGGCCTTCAGGCTCTCGACAATGTTCTAAGTGAAAGTTGCGCCGACCTCTTCGACGATGGGAACGAGAAGATGCAACTGGCGTTGCATCGAATTCAAGATAGTCCGCTCTCTGTTGCGGCACGTACGACTTGCGAAATCGCTCTTGGGGTGTTGGCGACGGACGGCATGTCGGAAAGCTTTCGAAGCCTCGTAACCAGGGCGGTGGGGGAACAACACGCTCGCGACGAATTCGAACACATTGTTTCGCGAGTTACCGCGACACATGATATGGCGGAGGGAAGGCAAGTGCGCAGACTACTGGAGCAGGCGTTCGCGTTGTGCGATTTCTCCATCATAGTTGGCCGCCTTCCCCGACGCGCGAGCAAGTCCCTCGACGAACTCTTAGCTACTGAACTGCCGCTAGGAGCGTGAGTGTGGGTCAAAAATTCTCGCCCTCGACCGAAGGCTCTGTCACTGTCGTCGAATCCGGTCCGGCTCTCTCGGAGGGCGACCATTCACAGGTCATCATTGGTGATGGTCTGGCCATCCTGACCGGATTATTGCATGAGGTTTGCTTTACGGAGGTAAGTCCCCTCTCGCATGACTTGTCGGTGCTGTTCGGCGCGGTCAAGTATGCCGATAGATTCGTCCGCCGCAAGCATGGCAATGGTTGGGCACGTCAACTCCGATTGACGGTCCCGGTTTACGAGCTTGCTACTTGGCGGCGCGATGAGGTTGCGTCTGCCTTAGTGGGCGCCCTTCAGTATCTGACTGGCGATATTTGGCAAGTTTCCTTTGTGAAGAGGAGAAGGAAATCGGCTCCCTCCGGGCAAGTACCGTTGCTTGAAGCACCCGATAGACGCCGCGTCTTCATTCCGTTTAGCCATGGGCTGGATAGTTTCGCACAAAGTCAGTTGCTCAAGGCGAGCGATATGCGAATGGATGTCATTCCTGTCCATTTGCGGTCCGGCAGCGGAGATAGCACGATGAAGTCGCTCGGTCGGCGCGCCAAGCATAAGCTCGTGCCAATCCCGGTCTCAGCGAGCGTGAATGAGCCTAGCCACTCTGAACAGAGCTTCCGTACGCGGCCGTTCTTGTACGACGGGCTTGCAGCTTATGCGGCGGTATTGTCAGGTGGCGGGGAAGTTGTTATTCCAGAGAACGGTCAGGGCAGCTTGGGCGGTTCTTTGGTCAGATTGGGAGCAGAGGCTCCCCACAGGAGCTGCCATCCTGGTTTCACGACGCGCCTTGGACGGTTTTTCAAATGCCTGACCGGACGCGAAGTAACGTTCGCTCATCCGGCGCTGTTCCAGACGAAAGGGCAGGTGCTCCGGCAACTGTCGCTGGTCGAACCGAATAGTGAGGGGTGGCTGGCCGAACATCCCTCCTGCTCATATGACGCTCGTCATGCGAATCGAAATCGAAAGCAGGTGCATTGTGGTGTTTGTGGGAATTGCCTGCTGCGGCGGATGTCATTATTTGCTGCAGGTATCACGGACACGACCGATTACAAGGTGAACGATTTGCATGCGAAGTCGCTCGAGGAGGCCCTGGTTGACGGCGACAAGTTGCTCACTCGAGCTTCATACAACGATATCGCACGCAATGCGGCCAGAAGTATGCAGCGATTGGCCGACCTTGTCGGTGCTACCACACAATATCGTGTGGCTTCGGAGGCGGTCGGTCTGGCCGAATATTTGGGACGTTCGGGAAGCGAAGTGCGGGGCGCGCTCGACGAAATGCTTAAACAACACAGCCACGAATGGGCGGGCTTTCTCGAATACAGCGGGAAGTCGTCCTGGGTGGCACAACTCGCACGAGAATGAGATGGAATTCGAACTGAAAGTTCGACCTGAAGTGCTTGGCGCACGTTTGAAGTCAGCGCGAACGATGAATCGTTTGACGCAGGAGGCCGCTGCCAATGCACTCGGTATGGCAAGAACGACTGTTGTTGCCATTGAGGCAGGCAAGCGTCAAGTCAATACCGATGAACTGCGTGCCATGGCAGAATTGTATGGTGCGTCAGAGATTGATTTGCTTGACGATGGGACTGCTCCCGTGGAGATGCAGGTCCAGTTCCGAAGCAGTGCTCCGCAACGTGGCGAGATAGATGACGAGGCGCTCGTGGCCTCGATGCTCAACAGGCTGGCCACGTCGGTCGTTCAGTTGGAGGCATTGGTGGGAATGCCTCCACCGAGGGTTGACATCCCCTTTGTACCGCTGTCTCGAGAAGAGCCGATAGAACAGCAGGCGGAGGATGCCGCTCTTGCTGTCCGAGCTAGGCTTGGCCTCGGGATGGGCCCGATTCAAGACCTAAACGCATTGCTGGAGTCGGAACTTGGACTCCGAGTATTCGAGAGACCTCTTCCTTCGCGTGTCAGTGGGGCCATGGCGTTTTCGGAGGCGGCCGGTGGTTTTGTTCTCATCAACCTGAAGCATCCAATTTACAGGCGGCGCGTTACGGCAGCTCATGAGCTAGCCCATGCCGCACTAAGGAAAACGGGCCTTACGGTGCATTTCGAGGATGAGTCGTTTGAAGACCGCGAAGAGCGATTCTGCGACATCTTCGGCAGCTGCTTGCTCATGCCGGCAGTGGCCGTGCGCAAGAAGGCTGCCGAGCTAAAAAAGCTCGTGGGCCGATTCACTGTGCGCGAACTGCTGACGATGACGTTGTACTTCAACGTCTCAATGGAAGCGCTGGTTCGACGCATGGTCTCCCTGAAATTGCTACCCCAAGGTACGTATGAGCGACTCAGGGCGGACGGACTCAGTCTAAAGCACCAAGCCGCAGTGAGAGACGAGCTTGGTCTCACGCCCGAGCCGCCAAGCTTCACCGCTCGCACGATGTTACTGGCTGCAGCTGCCCATGCGCGTGAACTGCTCACGGAACAGCAGATTGCATCCATGCTGGAACTTGACTTACTGACTGTGCGAAAAGCATTGGACGAGGGCCATCGGGACGGAAATGGAGAAACGCTTGAGCTGGTTTCGTGACCACCTGCCCGACGGGAAACTCATTCTGGACGCGAGCGTTCTCATCAATCTGCTTGGATGTCGCGCCGCTGCAGAGGTTTTTAGTGTGCTCGAGCCGCCCTGCCTGGTCGAGGACAAGGTTTTCGGTGAAATATCTCGGCATCCGGTTCCTGGGCTATGTCACGTCGAGGAACTGCAGGCACTCCAGGACGCCGGCTTCATTGAAAGGGTTCGGATGGAGAAGCAAGAGTATTCGAAGTACCTCGAGCTGATTCAGGCGCCATTGGGTCAACGGCTCGACGTCGGTGAGAGCGCGACATTGGCGGTGGCGCAGCAGAGAGCTCTGTCCGTGGTCATCGACGAAAACAAGGCACGGTCCTTCGTCAGGAGTCAAATGTCTCAACTGACCATGGTGAGTACGCTGAGCATGCTAATTTCTGCGACCGTTCGTCTCGGAAAAGACGTGGCACATCTCCAACGTCTCGTCATGGCTGCGCGAGAGAACGCTAAAATGGGCGTGCCGAAAGACGAAAGAGATTTGTTGTCCGAGGTGCTCGCGAGCGGTTGCAGGCAGGGATGAGCACTCACAAAATGCTTACTACCCATGTTTGGGCTGTCATCGGGCCGGTTCACCGTCACTCAATCCTACGGTCGGTTGCGGAAAGCGCGCCGCGAACCATGCGATTAATCCATCTGCAGCAGACTCAAAATGGTTGAGCCGCAATTGTTGGCTTTTCAGTTACCGTTCGACCTGCTAGACGAACGTCGAGGGCAAGATGTCGCGGCCCACAACGCCAGTGTCACTATCATCGTTCCGGACAGCTATGCGAACGAAATGTCGGCGGGGATGGCGCAGTCCGAGGTACTGGCTATCCAGCGCTTGTTGACACTGAGTCGGCACAACGACATCAAGGTTCGATGGCAGCAACATATCGCTTCGCGTGTGCTTGCATCGCCAACGATTTTTCCCCTCCTTGCAGTTCTCATTGTCCTTGAAAACGCGACTCACGACATCGAGGGGTTCGACAATGTGCAAGCGGCGGATTCTCTGGATGCCGGTCGCCGTAAATTGTTTAAAGAGCGATTGAAGGTTGATTTTTTTTCCGACACGCAAGTGGTGATTTGCGCCGATAGCCGAGGGCGGGGAACTCCACCCGATTTGTACGGTTCCGACGGCCGGATGATTGCACGGGAAGACTTCGAGGCAATCATCGAAGAGCTGGTCACACATCAAGCTGGCACCAACTTGTCTACCTCCTCTGCGGTGCATTGGAGTTCGGCGCTCGCAACAATCGTTTCGGAACTCTTCGAGAATGCAGACACGCATGGCAAGACAGAGCTCTCAGGGTTACCTATTCGAAAGAATGGAGTCCGGGGGTTGATATTGAAGCGCACGACGGTCGGCCGGGGAAGGACGAGGGACACTGGTAACGCCGCGAGTCGACCAATCGAGGCGTTCGAACTGTCCGTTTTTGATTCGGGACCGGGCTTCTTTGCTTCGTTCATGCGAGAGCAAATTCAACTGCATGTTGACATCGGCCTCGAATGGAAGGTAGTGCATTCGTGCCTTGAGCGTCACTACGATTCCGGACTGACTGATGTACGTCAAGGACATCGCGGGATGGGCTTGTACGAGGTGCTACGTGCTTTGCAGTTACTCCGGGGGGCCATCGAGGTTCGGACGGGGCGCATATATGGGTACCGTACATTTATGGAAGGCGAATTCAAATTCAAGATGGAGCCTTCGACTTCTCCCACTCGACCGGGGATGCCCAAACCCCAGTTGCTCGACTTTGAACGCCGATTTGTCGCAGTGCCGTCCGAACATGAATTGTTGGTCGGGTCTTCAATCCGTGTAATCGTTCCTCTGAACTAACAGCATGAGCGCGCTTCGCCTAACAACGAGATTCCGACAAGACGCGTATGAGGGGGAGGCTAGCCTACTTGTTTACGACGAGTACGAATTCACCGAATCGACGCTGAGCGAGGACGTTCGACATATCTTCGACCAACGCCCTGCGACGGCGAATATCTACGTGCTCGCACCGTTTGCGGACGAGGCGACCCTCGTTAATGCCATTGCAAGCGGCGTTGCCGTAAAGCGCGCCCGCCGGTACTTTGAGGGCATTGGGGGGAGGGTGCGCCTGCTCGGAATCGAGCAGGGTGACGGAGAGAAGCGCCGAGTCTCGGCAATCCCGTTCGAATATGCCGGGGATGAGGTGCGGCCGGGTAGACGGGAAGCGCTTGATAGCCGCTTGTGTAGTGGGTGGCTATTTGACCTTTTCCATCGTGGCAGTGGTTTGGTTGAAGCGCCGGCGGGTGTTCATTTCGGAAAAGTGTCCGGACGGCATTCCAATAAATTTCTGCGCGCAAGTGGCCCCCTCCTTAGCTCCGAGGCGTGCGCGGCAGTAGCGTTTTTCGCGTTCGCGGCCGCATCGGGCATGGCCCCATCGCGGATTTTCGTCGATACGGCACCTATCATTGCTGTCGCTTTCGCGATGGCGCGAATGGCTATCGCGCAAGGCCTTTGGGACAAGCACCCTCCCGTCAAATCGTTTAGCTCCTACGGCGGGGTCGAAAAGCTTCCACGTAGACGACCGACGGACTTCTATCTCATCTCCGCTTCGACGTCCGGTGGCTTGGCAAGAAGACTCGTCAACAGTCAGGTAGATAAAAGCAGAATCGTCACCCTGTTTTACCTTGGGTCAGGAGCGGCGGAGTACGACGGGAGTGTGGTCTGTAATCTGACTTATCGAAATGACGGTTTGTTCGGATATCCACCGGTTAGCAACTACCCGGCTCAGGACTGTCCCTTCTGCAAAGAAGGGTACTTCCTTGCCCAATTGGAGGGTGACCAGTTTCTCCTGGAGAGGCGTGCCATCAAACGTCTTGCAGTGAGGAGTGCGGCGCAGCCCAAAGACGCTCGAGAGGCCGTCGAAAGGCTTGCTCGAACTGGCTGCCTAGATGTCACACTTTTCAAATCCGCCGTTCGACCGGCGGGCGTCGCACTCGACGCCGAATCGCTGCTAGACGCAGACGCTCATCTCCGAGGGGACTTCATACGGATGCTGCGACGGTTTACGCCCGCTCCGCTAAACTACGTCGCATTGGTGGGTCTATCTGAAGAAAAATTTTTTGAATTGGTCAAAGAGGCTGGGCTTGAAACCATCGTAGCCAATTCCGCGATAACCACCGATGGTCTTGAAGGTCTTAAGAGTGTTCCAAACGGGACGGCACTGGTCGTATTCGGTTGTTTATGCAACCATGCGCACGCCCGCGAAATCAATGCAAGAATGCGCACGCTCGTGCCGGGCGGTTCGGTCGCTTATTTGTCGGCTGTCACTATTGCAGAGACTGCCCAAGCACTCGCCGAACTGGACATGTTTTTGAGCTTCGGTGAACGAGGGCGTGACACCTTCACATTCCGTTCAGCCCTCCAGTTCATGCTCCCCGCGCCGGTGCCTGGCGATACCTCGTGGGAGGCCGAGCATGAGAAATTGTTGCTTATGAGGGAAAAGAAAGCATTGGCGCCGGAGCTTCAATCCCGGTTGGACACCCTTAACGCTTCTGCCCACAGTTCCAACCAGCTATTCTTCAGTGGCTGTCGCCCTTCGCTTGAAATTGCACGTGATTTCGTTTACCTGGATACGAAGGACCGCCGTCACGAAATCTCGCAAGCAGACGTCTTTGCGGTCGTTGTAAATATTCTTGCTTGTGCTCGGGCTGAGAATCACGGGCTCGCCGGTAAGCCGAGCCGTAGCGGCGTGACTGCATGGTCCTCAAGCGTGTACGGGCACGTGTTGGTGTGTCCTTCGAACTTTGCGATTTATAACGACGCGGTGCTACGTGCGGCATTTTTGCGGGCCGCGAGCCCTTCTGAACTCCTGTATTCGATGGATGAAGAATGCAGTACGGAGATGCTCAATGTCATACTTGCTGAGGCCGACGCGTGGGGCAAAGGCGGTGGCGACGCATTGCCGGAATTCTTGCTGGCACTGGCCATCGGTAGAATGCGTTTGGCGCGCGGGCATTGCGAGGAACTCTGTGCGAGGCTCAATGAGGGGCAACTGCCTGAGTACCTTCGAGACCTTGCGCGAGAGATAGAGGCCTTGCAACACCCGTATTAATTGGGCCCGCAGCACCGTTTCCTCACAGTGTTGCGACATGATTTCAATCGGCACACGAACCGAGCTGGCGAATTCCCTGTGCAGGACTATCGAATACCATCGGATGAGTTGGCAACCCTGCGGGACCTCTACAACGAAGGGGGCGCCATGGCGGCTTTGGGAGCTCTCTTTCAGATTGACTTGATTCTTGACGCCAATGTCATTATCGGCGAGCTCCGCTGGGTCACAAAGCATCGAGTAAAACCCGATGCGCGGTCCGCCTTGCTGGAAGTCATGGAGGCTGGAACCCTCAAGGCCTGGGCGCCGACGTTTCTTGAGAGCGAGGTTGAGAAGCACATTGCTACGTTGGTGGACGCCGGGTCGTCTGAATCAGAGGTTGCTGCTCACTGGCAACGGCTGCGGCCACATATCAACTTTGTTGACGTTGGAGGTGCCCCCGAGAACGGGGAGGACTTCCTCGACCCTAAAGATGTACCTTACTTGCGTCTGCAGAAATTGATTGAGGCCGGGATACTTTCGAAAGACCACCATATAAACGCTATGGGAGGTCGGGCGATTCATCCTTTCAGAATTCTAGCTGCCTTGCGAGCATATTCGCGCGCATCCGCCGTACACGTCACAATCCAGGTCAATGGTTACAGAGTCGGCGCGTTTAGCCTAATGGCGATTGCAGAACTGATTGGACTCGCTTCACGTAGCCTAAAACGGGTGGTCGGCGCTGCCCCCCGACACGTTCTGTTGGTTGTAGTGCTGCTTGCGACCGTTGCGATGGCGATTCCGGACGTACGGGCGTGGTTTCGTACTCAGGCGTCCAAAGTGTTCCAGTCGGCCGCAGGTACCTGGGATGTTCTGCTGGAACTGGGGCAATGCTTCGCCACGGAATATCAGCGTATTAAGTCAATGTCCGACGAGGCGCACATCTCTGTCCTCGAACTTATCGAGGGCGGCGGGCACGCTGAAGACGAAGAGACCGGCCTCCCGGCGTGCGCAGTCAGGGGCAGGCCAGGTGGCCCTGTCGGCTGACCGGCACCACTCGGCTCGATATCTTCTCACCAGCCAGGCCCGGAACTTTGTGTTGGAGGAGATGGTCTCATCGCGCGGCGGCGACCTTGAAACCAATCGTACAGTAATCTAAGCGACCCGAATTCGATGAAGTCGCAGTCCCCGGAGTCTTCGTCTCCTACAAGGAGTTCCAGCTGGGAAGCACTGCTGCCCCCCAGGCTACAAAGCCATTCAACATACACTTCGAAGTCATCGATGGACAGCGTTCTGGTGGTCGGCTCTTCGAAGAACGAACGCGCAAACTCAACTGCGCTTAGACGCGACGTTGCAGTTGGGGATTCAGCTTGGAGGCCGCAATCGCGCCCGAGGATTTGGCAATTACATATCTCGTGTCGGTAGACGTTGAGGTTAGCGCGACGCGCTGGAAGTTGCATCCAAGCGATGAAATGACAAAGGTCGTGACGAGAACGCATAGCCCCGTCACGCGCCAACTCCTTGCAAAGGAGCGACACCTTCCTCTTCTTTTCCTCATCCAGAAGTTGAGACAGCGTGTACTTGAACTCGACAAGTGTGAACGTCGACTCGTTTGTCAATATGTAGTCGGCCAGGACGTGGCGGTCCTGACCATCCAGCGCGATGTGCCGAAAGTTTCGGCGGCGACTGCGTGCCTCAGTGTGCATGAATGCATTGAAGACATCGATTACAGCCTGTTCGTGACGTGGCATGGTCGTTCCGTAGCGTTTAAAAATCAGCGAGTACGGGGACTCGGGATGTCGCTGGTTTCTTGCCAGAGATAGTGTGAGTGCTGCTGCAGTAGCCTGGTCAACGGGAGTCGCTGGTTTCCATGCGGCTTATAGCGCCGAATCCGCTCGCGGTCATGAGCATTCGCTTGGGTGATGGTCCTGTGACACGGCTTCGAATAAGGCAGAGATAGTTCCATCCCACTAGCGCGGGCTCGTTGGGGTGCCGAAGCCTTTTAGCGAAACAACACCTGTTATCGTGCTATCGGCACTGTTAGCTGAGACTTTAGCAGGCAAGCGCTATATCGAAACTTATACGGGGAATGAGTTTACTGTGGCACCAAAAATTTACAACAAGCTTGCGCCGACTGTCCGGCAGGAGGACGTAGAGCGGCCGAAAAGTATGGCTTGAACAGCCATGTTTTTAAAAAAATTCCTCGTGATTGCCGTTCATCGCACGCGGCCCTGCTGTGGGATATCTGGAAAGCATAAACCGCGAGAGGCAAAGTAAACTCCGATTGCATTGCGGATTGCAATACACCTACTATGCGGGACCAAAGACGAACCAAATGGCCGACGGGGTTGCCATGAAAGAGCGAAAAGACACGCCAATGAGCTTTCGGGCGTCCGCGCGGTTCAAGACTGCGCTGGCGCGAGCGGCTCAGCACGAAAACCGGAGTCAGGCCAACCTGCTCGAGACGCTCGTCTTCGAGTTTTGCCGCCTGAAAGGTATCGAGGTGCCTGATACGCCGGCCAATCAACAAGATTAAGCGGATACTTCAATGATTGAGACCATCCTTGAAGCGCCCCTTGTGGCAAAGGTGTGTGCGCTCTTCATCCTTTTGTTTGTCGGCTGGTTTTTCGTCCGGTTTGTCCCGCGTGCCATGGGGCGCTGGCGTGACCTGAACAGCATCATTGCGGGGCTTACCCGTCTCAAGGGTTCCGGCGGCGACCCGACGTCGCTCTTTGCCCGAAAGCAGGACCTGGCGCACCTGTGGAGTGAGTTCCGCAAGAGCCTCTTCGACCCGAAATCGTTTGACTCCGCATCCGGTGAATACGTCCCGGAAACGTCCCGACGGACGGTGCCAGCCGAGCAGATTTTTAACGCGCAGGTCGTCGTCGATAGCCGTGTGGGCGCGGAGTTTTTCAGGCACCTGCCGGGCATCCTGACGGGTATCGGGATTATAGGCACCTTCGCGGGACTGATGCACGGTCTGTACGCCTTCATCATCTCCGATAACACCCAGGTGGTCCGTGCCAGCCTGAGCGCGCTGCTGCATAGCGTTGCCGAAGCTTTTCTCGTCTCGGCTTCCGCGATTTTCTTCGCGATGGTGATAACGGTCATTGAGAAGTTCTTCATCTCCCGGCTTTACCAGAAGACCGAAGAGGTCGCGTGTCTTCTCGACAGCCTCTACAAGGCGGGCGCAGGCGAGGAGATGCTCGAAGAGCTGCTTCACTCCTCAAAAGAATATGTCTCCAACAGCAAGACGCTGAAGGACGCCCTTGTCCAGGACCTGAAGGGCATCCTCACGTCGCTGACCGAGAGCCAGATTCAGGCGCAGCAGAAAATCATCGACGAGCAAATCAGGGCGCATAACCAGACGAGCGAAGAACTCGGCCGGCAGATTGGCCAGCACATCACTGACGGCCTGAAAGCGGCACTCGAAGAACCGATGAAGGCGGTGCAACAAGCCGTCCAGAGTGCAACGGGCGACCGTACAGGTGCCGTACATACGCTGCTCACGGAAGTGGTGCAGGGGCTGAACCAGAGCCTGAAGGACCTGTTTGGCGACCAGATTGCCGGCATCAACACCATGCAGCAGCAGACGATTTCTGCGTTGCAAACCGCTGTGGCCCGCATGGAGCAGATGTCCTCATCCCTGGAAACCGCCGGCACGCGCGCAACGGACACCATGGCCGCGAAACTGGGCGAAGCCCTCACCGGCATGGAGGCGCGCCAGGAAATGATGGCCCGCCAGATGGCGCAGATTGTCGAAGACATGAAGGCAACCGTTGCCAGCTCGCAGACCGAGACCAACAGCCGGTTGCAGGAAACGCTGGCAGGGGTGAGCGCCACTATCGAATCCCTCATTTCGTCGCTGTCCCAGTCCGTCGCGACGTCCCAGGACACGACCAACGAAAAGCTTCAGGGCGCACTGAACCGGGTGACCCAATCGGTCGAGGCACTTATCAGCTCCCTGTCGCAGACCGTGGCCACCTCCCAGTCCGAAGTCAGCACGAAGCTTCAGGACACGCTTACTAACGTCAGCAATGCGGTCGAGAGCCTGGTGACAAACCTGTCGCAGTCAGTGGCGGTATCCCAGGCGCAAAGTAACGACCGCTTGCAGGAGACCGTCTCGAGCGTGGGCCAGACCGTCAATACGCTCGTCTCCGACCTGACCCAGCAGGCCGCTTCGGCGGATGCGGAGCATCGGGAGCGGCAGGCGCAGCTCGTTGCGCATGCAGAAGCCGCCGCTTCGGGTGTGAAGAGCGCCGTGGAGGCGCTGACCGCCGAAATGCGTACTCTCGTGGCCGGCACCCGCAGCGCGGTCGATACCATGCGTGCGAGCGTCGACTCCCTGCGGACCGTCACAACCGACGCGGTCACCCGGATGAATTCAGGTGCGGAGACGCTCTACGTCGCATCCAGCGAATTCGGTAAGGCGGGAGCGGCTGTAACCGGTGTGCTCCAGCAGGCGACCGGCACCACCGACAAGCTGGCTGCTGCTGCCGCCTCTGTCAGCACGGCCGCCCAGACCATGCAGGGCGTCGTCACGGACTATCGGGCAACGCGTGACCAGCTTGCGCAGATGCTCACGGAGCTGACCCGGGTCGTAGATAACGCGCGGACCAACGCATCGCTCACCAGCGATGTGTTGAGCCGGATTGAAGCCTCCACCCAGGCGCTGAATGTCGCGCAGCGCAGCGCCGAGGAATTCCTCGAGGGCGTGGGCGACGTCATGACGGAATCCTTGACTTCGTTCCAGCAGCGGCTGGCGGACTCGATGACGGAGGTCAACAAGGAGCTCGTCAACAAGACGGGGGCGGTCACGAGCCTCCTCAAGCAGACGATTGCAAACCTCGCCCAGGCTATCGAGCTGGTCGTACCGAATCCGGAGGCTTAAGTGCTAGGCACACGCATCGTCATCAAGCGTGGCGCCCGGTCAGAGGCCGAAAAGCCTTTCTGGATTAGCTACGCCGACCTGATGACCGCCCTTATGGTGCTCTTCCTTGTGACTGTGTCGGTCGCGCTGCTCGCGGTGACCAAGCAGGTCAGTGAAGCCGAGCGCCTCAAGGCACAGCGCGACCGGGACATCAGTGCACTGATGCATCGGGTTGAGGTGGCCGCGAGCAAATATCCCGGCGTCAAGGTCGACCGTTCGCGCAACGTCATCGACTTCGGCGACAAGGCCCACTTCGACAAGAACAGCTATGGCCTGAAGCCGGACCAGCAGCGGCTCCTTCGCGCGTTCGTACCTGAAGTGCTGGCTATCGCGCGCGACCCGCTCGGCAAGAAGTGGCTCAAGCAGATTGTGGTTGAAGGATTCTCCAGCCCCGAGGGCGATTACCTCTATAACCTCAACCTGAGTCTTGAGCGCAGCCAGCGTGTCCTGTGTGTCCTGCTTAGCAAGCCCTATCCGGACGAGCGTGCCATGAGCGAGGACGAACTGGAACAGGTGCAGGACCTGTTCCTCGTTGGCGGGTATTCGTTCAATGCGGCCAAAGCGTCGTACGAGGACAGCCGGCGCGTTGAGCTACGGCTCGAATTTCTCGGAATCGGCGAAGTGCGTCCGCCCGTATCCGACGCCGCCCGGGGCAATTTCGGGTCCTGCGCACTGGGAGCTTCGTGATGGACCTCCTTGACGAGATGCGCCGCAAGCTTGCGCGCGGTCCCAAGCCCATCGTCGGGGAATCTCCGCTCACTGAGCTGGACCACCAGGAACGAGAACTGGCGAAGCAGATACGGGAAAAGCGCCCCGTGCCGCCTCCGATAGACTTGGTCATCGAAGCCATCGAGCTTTTCCGTGAAACGCGACGGCTTGCCAATTCCCGGCAGGCCCGGCTTGTTGCGCTCGGCTGCGCCGAACCGGTCGGCAGGATGCGCTACCGCCTGATTGAGGATGGGGAGTGCTTTGGCTACGTACTCAAGGGCGTGGAAAACTTCCGCAATCACCGTGAGACCTTTCGCAACTGCTATCAGGGCCTCCTGGATGCGTACCTTGACTACCATCCGGATAACAAGGGGAGTCTGCCAGAAGGTCGCCCAAACTGGGAGGCGCTGCGGCGCTGGCTTGAAGGCAACATTTCGGATATTCGCGAGCGCAACGGTATCGACGAGGACTGGGTGACGGAAGTGGCCGCGCACCCGGATGTCTTCTCCGAATCACCCGTTGCACGGTTCGGGGAGGAAGCCCTTCGCGGCCATCAGGAATCCTTTCTGCTTTTCAGGAAGGCGCTGGGTATCAAGGACTCGTCGTGGATTATCGACCAGCTCGTCCTGGAGCAGGTGCATGCAGCGGGGCGCTCCAGCGGTTCCGAATTCCGGCACTACCTGCCCGGGCTTATCCGCTTGCTGGGAACGGTCAGCGCCGACAACAAAACGCTTTTCAACAAGGCGCTCGCGCAGATTCTGACGTATTACCACGCAAAGCCACCGCTTGCCGCGCACAAGGCTTTGCAGGACTTCACGGTATTGCATTGGGGCAATCCATGGCTCAAGCGGAATAACAGCGGCTGGGTACTTGTGTCGGAGCCCGTCCGCACCATGGTGTCGTCGTGGCTCAAGCTCCATTACATCCAGCACTTCTTCAGCGTCCTCGCACAGGAGGGCAAAAGCGACCCTCGACGTCTGAAGTTCTGGGAAAAGTACTATGAGGCAGTCGGTACCGTAACGTTCGCACTGGGCCCGCAGACCCGCTGGAGCACCGACCCGGACATGGTCCATGCCCGCAAGCTCATGGACGGTCTGATTGTCGACCTCGTCGGCAACGGCGCCTCGAACAACAACGCGTTCATCATGCAGTTCGGCGAGTGGGTGGTCGTGGAGTTCGGCCAGAAGGGCAATGCCTGTTTCTTCTTCAAGGCGTCGGACCTTCCGTTCGAGCTGACTCGCGACGTGTCTGTTCAGGCCGTGAAGAATCACATCCAGAGCGACTCAGACCGCCGATGGGACGCCGTCCGACGCGAGCACCGGGACCGCAACAGGGCAGATTGGGAAACCACCTTTGAACGAGTACTGGGCGCGCGCGACATTTTCCCGGGCAAGCCGACAGTGGCGGGTCAACCGGCTGGGCCGAGTTCAGCTCCCGGCACCGTGCGACAGGTCGAGACGCGTCCGGGCACCACCCAGCATGACGTGTCTCGCATACACCAGCTGGCAGCAGGGACCACGCAGCCCCAGAACACCGCGAATGGTACGAATGTGCAGGCGGGCAGCGCGGCCCCCGTATCGCGGGTGCAGGCGCACCGGTTGACGCCCCAGCAGGAAGCGGGCGTCAAGGCCCTTTGCGGAAGACTCGGCATCGCATGCGAGGACCTGCGCGGCAATAACGGCAATTTGTGGGTCCTTCACGACTGGCCGCGCGATTCACGCGTTACGCCCCAGCTAACCGAGTGGGGCTTTCGCTACCGCCCCGGGAAGGGCTGGTGGTACAGGGACCCGGCATAACAACAAAGGAATTGGACCATGTTGAAGTGGCTCAAACGCACAGGCGCTGCCCGCAACGAGGAGACGCCCGCCGAGGTATGGCGCCACCTGGATAGCCAGGGCCTGCTGCTCGGCACCTTCGAATCGGTCGGCGCCATTCCTGGGGCAATGCCACTAGCATCGCCCATGATGCCGGCAATGATTACGCAGCTGCACGACGAAGGCTATGCGGTCGCCGAGGAAGACAGTGCGCGCCTGTCATGGGAGTCGCTGTACAACCTGCTGGAAGACCCGGCCTATGCGAAAAGCCTCGAGCTGCTCGAGCTTCCTCCTGCCTGTGACTACGTCCCGGAACTGAAAAGCCAGAACAGTCTGACTAGCTCGGACTTTTCCATCGGCGTGACCCGCTGGCGGGATGGAAGCGGTCGTGTCCTGGACGGTGCGGCGCGAACCGGGGCGCTTATCCAGGTTGCGGGACAGTCTCATCTGCTTTCGCGCTGTGTGTGGGACACGGCTGAACAGGTCGCTCGCTTTCACAACCGGCCTGAGTCTGAGCGGGATGACGTTTCGCAGCGACTGCGTTGGGGGCAGATTCGACGCTCCGCCATGGCGGCCAAGGCGCGCATGGACGAGTTTCTCTACAAAAGCGTCGTTCTCACGCCCGACACCATCGATATCCGACTGCGCAAGACGGACGTCGGCGGTACGAAAGTCGTTGAAATCATGCCCGGATTCGAGGGGGCGCCCGAAAACTGGCTTGAAGTCTTCGATTCGTACCGGAACAGCGTGCCTCAACGGTATGACATCAACACGGACAAAGGCATTGTCCAAGTGCTCATCACGCCCGAGGTCCGCACGGTCCTCGACAACATTCGCCGCCTGCCCGGACGTTTGGTCGCAGGCTCCCGAGCGGAAGCGTTCCTTCTGAACCCCTTCGCAACGCTTGGCGAGGATGCCAGCGCGGTCATTGATGAGGCGCAGTTCGAGCGCGCCCGCGTCGAAGCCGATATCTTCTTTGACCACTTCACGGCGCTCATTGTGCGGGACGCCCTTGGATTCCCCGAGAAGATTGCGCTCGCCATTGAGACACCGGGTCCGAACGCGGTGTCTGCGGAAGAACGGTTCTTTTCAGACGAAGCCGAGCTGGAGGACTTTATCCGGGGCGCGGAGCGGGCGCTGGCGTCTGACAAGCAGTTGTACGGATGGCAGGGTTACGACTTCGAGCTGCTGGGCGACAGCGCCGCACAGGTCGAGCTGCTCAAGGCGGCGCTCGCGGAGCGGCAGCAGCCCCGCATTCTCGTGCGCTATGAGGACGTCTACGACCTGAGCGCGTATACCTCGCGCATCAATGATATCGGCATCGAGCAGCCTTACTACTCGCCGTACATCGCCAAGAAGGGCGAGGAATGGTGGCCGGAGAACCTGGTCAATGTCATCGTCTACACGCCCGAAGACAGTACCGAACCGGTAGCCGTGCCCGTCACTGACGCAGTGCGCGATGAATTGCAGGCAAAGGTCGACCAGGCTCAGGCAACGGGGCAGTCGTCCGTTGAGCTGCCGGGCTTTCCCAAGCCGCTACCGGTGACCGAGGCGCGGGACATCCTCGACGCGTTCGAGCAGTTCGGCAAGAGTGTTCGTGACGGGCATGACAAGCCTCCGAAGTCGCGCGACGCCGAGGGAGAGCGCAACGCGCGACCCAAGGCGAAGCAGCTGCTCATCAAGCCCAATGTCAATGCCGTCGACTACGAGGAAATCCGTCACGACATCTTGACGACGTTCTCTCCGGTGCCCGCGCTGCCGGCCGGCTTCTTGTCCACAACCCAACTGCTGCCGCACCAGGACGCCGGCGTCGCATGGTTGCAGCACCTCTCCCGCCACGCACCCAACCATTGTCGGGGAGCCGTGGTGGCCGATGACATGGGGCTCGGCAAAACCCTGCAACTGCTCACCTTCATGGCGCGCGCGTTCGAGGACGACCCGACGCTGCCGCCCGCGCTCGTGGTGGCACCCGTGTCGCTCCTGGAGAACTGGGCGGAAGAAATCGGTAAGTTCTTCAAGCCGGGCACCTTCCGGCCGCTCATCGCATATGGGGACAATCTGTCTTCGTTGCGGGTGCCTCGCGCCGCCATCGACGAAGAACTGCGCAGCGAGAACCTGATTCGGTTCCTCCGCCCGGACTGGGTTGGCGACGCCAATATCGTACTGACCACCTACGAGACCCTGCGCGACCTGGAGTTTTCGTTCGCCGCACAGAAGTGGTCCGTCATGGCGTGCGACGAAGCGCAGAAAATCAAGAACCCGAATGCGATGGTGACACGCGCTGCGAAGAAGCAGAACGTGATGTTCAAGATTGCCTGCACCGGGACGCCAGTCGAAAACACATTGGTGGACCTGTGGTGCCTGTTCGACCTCGTTCAGGCCGGGTACCTCGGCGCGCTCAACGAATTTGGAAAGCGGTATCGCAAGCCGATTGAAGCGGAGACGGACGAAGAGAAGGCGCGCGTGGAAGAGTTGCGCCGACTTATCGAGCCACAGATTCTGCGGCGAATGAAGACGGATGTCGCCTCGCTCCCGCCCAAGCATCTTGTTCCCGCATTCGTGCCGATATCGAACCTTCAGCGCACCTACTACACTAACGCAGTCAACACATTCAGGGCCAGCAAGGACCCGGACAGCAAGGAGACGGTAGTCTCGCCCTTCAAAAACCATCTCGGGCTGCTTCAGTACCTGCGCTCCATCTGCACGATGCCGCACGCCCCGGGTCAAGGTCGCTTCAAGCCCCAAGCTCTTGAACAGGCCCGCAATGAGGCTCCCAAGCTCGCGTGGCTGATTGATGCGCTCGAGCAGATTCGCGCCAAGGGCGAAAAGGCCATCGTGTTCGCGGAGTTCCGTGAAACCCAACAGATGCTCGCGTACTACATCAAGGAGGTGTTCGGATTCTCCCCGGACATCATCAACGGCGATGTGACGGCAGCGGCGAAGCACGTCGCGAGCCGTCAGAAGCGCATCAAGGCGTTCCAGTCCAAGCCTGGATTTGGGGTCATCATTCTCTCGCCGGTCGCCGTCGGCTTCGGCGTGAACGTGCAGGAAGCCAATCACGTCATCCATTACACCCGTAACTGGAACCCTGCGAAGGAAGACCAGGCGACCGACCGGGCTTACCGTATCGGGCAGAAGCGGGAAGTGTGGGTTTATCTCCCGATTCTGAGTGCGTCCGACTTCACCACGTTCGAAGTGCGTCTCAACGAGCTGCTCGAAGCCAAACGCAAACTCGCGAGCGACATGCTCAACGGTACTGAAGCGCCCCGGATTTTGTGGAGGCTCCAACTCTTGAGAGAATGGAGCTATGAACAAGCCGAACAAATTTTCCGCTGAAGTCCGTGAACGTGCTGTGCGCATGGTGCGCGAGCATCGCGACGAGTA
>NZ_PNYA01000069.1 GCF_002879885.1 Trinickia dabaoshanensis | reverse complement strand
GCTCCTTGTCTTTGTAGCTGAGCGCACCGCCGGCAAGGCAGGTGTCGACGACATGGCGGTTGAATGCCGCAACTTCGGGCCATCCCAGCTCGACAGGCTTACCGAGCAAGAACGGGTGCCGACTACCAGCGAACACGGCATATGCGTCGTTGTAGAGCATGGTTCCCTCGCGTCCCCACAGCACTACAAGTGGGGAAGGCGAGGCGAGAACCACGCGAACCACACAGCAAAGACTTGAGGGCCAGCTTTGGCGCGCGCCTAGCGGCGTTGAGCTCCAATCGAAGCCGGCTATGAGTCGAGCCATTTCGCTCGTTTCTCCCTGCGCGTCGATGGACAGATTTGCGTTTTTGAGAGCTGACGGCATCATGCAGGGGGCCTCCGAAGTAGTGATTTTCCGAAACGGACGACACTCTGCTTCGCGATCACGCGAGGCATCTTGTAGATACGGTCTCCTGCCAGCACCAAAGTTCCGCGGCGCACGTCATCTCAAAGCGTCCATAACGTGTCTCGGACCTTGTAAAAAAGACATCTAATTTCTTCGTCGCACGCTCCGCGATGCCAGACCGGCGCACGAGCATCGCGGAGGAAACGGGCCATTGCCATTGCGCGCCGTGCAAGTTGCCAGGCGTATCGGGCGCTCGTGTAGCTACCCGAAGCAAGATTCGGAGGAAGGCCGCCCGCATCGCATGACATTGCGGTTGCAGTCCTCGTCTCTCGCGCGCAACTGGCACAGAATTCGCTGGAACTCAATAGGTCGTCGCGGGGCAACTTTGACTGGCTCCCCGGCGACGAATAGCCCCGTTCTAGATGAGCAGTGTCATGAACAATGGCCTCCCCCGTTTCGCCACCGTGCTCGTGGTCGAAGACGACGAGTGCGCGCGCAGTGCGCTTGAGTCGATCCTGACCGCAGAGGGGCACTTTGTCGTTGGCGCGCCCAACGGTGCCGCCGCGCTTGAGAGCCTGCACGTCCTAACCCCGGATGCGGTCATCACCGATGTGCAGATGCCCGAGCTTGACGGCATTCAGTTGTGTCGCGCGATTCGGGCATCTCCGCTATTGAGACGCCTGCCGATCATCGTCATTTCTTCCGAAACACGGGATCAGTTCGGCGCATCGGGGTTATTCGACATCTACTTACGCAAGCCTATCGATGCAAGGCGACTCATCTATGCGCTGTCAGGCGTTCTCGCGATCGATTGCTCAAAGGATGCTGCGCCCAGCCTGGCGCAATCGGTAGATGACGTGACCAAACACGGAGCATCGCCGGGAGCGACATCGCCGGCATGACCAGCAAACGGCCTCGCGCGTGCCATCCTTTACCAGGCTGGTATCTATCGGCTTCGCTATTATTTAGTCGCCGCGGCTTTTCATCGGCTTGGGGCGCCGGAGAGCCAAGTGCTGCAACAGTTGCTGCGCCTCGTCAAACGCCTGGCTGATTGCCTCTTCCGGGCTTTCCCCATAGACGGGGGCGCCGTCTACAGGCTCGTCGTCCCACAAGGTCAATTGCACCCATGCGCGGTAGCGCGGGTTGTGCTGCGAATCTTCTTGCTCTATGCCCAGCTGGCAGTCTTTTAAGACCGCGCTATAAGCCGTTAGCGACACGAGATCTTGAGCCGCAACGCTT
>NZ_PNYA01000068.1 GCF_002879885.1 Trinickia dabaoshanensis | reverse complement strand
GAGGGACCGCGAGGGTGGGGAAGCGCTGCAGGCGCCGGTCCATTCATTGACGCTGCGATTGCGGGCGACTAAGCAATCCGCGACGTTTCGGCAGCTGCTTCGCAAGAAAGCTGGCGACTTTGTCTGTACTCGATTGGCTCTTTCGGGGCGCACTGCGACTGCCTCATGATGCTGCGCGTCAAGGTGCCATCGCCTGCCGGGGTATGGCCAGAATGGGACGTCCAGGGCGGGACAGTATGAAAGGCAGTTCAGGGTCGCGTGCCGCCCGACGCGAGCTGTGCTGCATCGCGGCTGTTCGTCGCAGATACATTTGGCGTTTGCCGGCCAGATTCGGCCGTTCGACACCGGCGCTCGAATCGCCGACATCTGCTGAGACGGAAGGTCAGTCGCCCGTGCACGGTAGAGCCGGAAGCGACCGATCGCCCACATCTGCGTGTTCGTCATCATCCTTCGCCGATCTCTCGCCGGAAAGCCTGGCCCGGTTAGAATTTTCGCGCTAGTACCGGCAAATTAACAACCTCGTTGCTCGGGGGAACAAAGCAATCTAGGAGTCTTGAAAATGGGAGTAGCGCTTGCAGGTGTGGCATTTCGCACGGAGCTTCGAATCGGTTCAGCGCATCTGCTTGTCAGTCAGGTCTTCGCTAGGGGCGCTCAACAACTGGAGGCGCCAGAGGTTGGGGCGGTTGACATCAGATCTACAGGCGATGTAATGGTCCAGTTTTTTGGCGGCGTCTGCTTTGTCTATAACGGCGATCTGGTTTGGGACCTTCTCGCCAAACCGTCAAGAGAGGCCGGGCCATTGATTTCAACAACTGGTTCCCCGGACCTTCTTCTCGCATTCTGCCACTACGAATCAGGAGGTAGCTACGGCTACACCTTTTTCGAGCGTGGAACGCGGACACGAACAAGACTTCAAGCGGTTGATGTGCCCGGCCTGCCGCCGTTAATTGAAAGTGGCCCACCCAAGGATTTTGAAGTGAGTTGTCTCAACTCGCCGACCTATTTAGAAGAGGACGACTGTCCTCGTGATCAATGGTAGAGAATATATAGGCTAAACGACGGTAAATTGCATATACCGGAGCAATATCTTACGCAGCACTTGTTGCACGCAGCGTTAGTCGTGAACTTCGGCATTTGCCCATGGGATACAGACGCACACCCAGAGACTGCATTCTTTAGACTGCTACCCACGTGATTGCCTCAGCCAACGGTTCTCTGGCGACGCTGCAACCCGAGCAGCTCGAATGCCCGCTGTCTAGCGCCATTACCTTCCGGTTATGGTCGACACGCGCCGTCGGTCGGTTCAGGGGCGGAAACGTGGAGGCGCCGGCCGCTCGTCGGCCACTTCCATTCGGCCATTCGACTTGGTGTTGCACTTGAAACTAGAATCTCAGGAGTCGCGCCACTTTCAGCTATTCGGCATAATGTTGCCAATTGTTGGCCTTCACTGGTTAAACGCGGTCACCATTGGTGAAGATTGGGGGGCTTCGGCCAGCGACAGCGATCTTTATGTGAGCTTTATGGGAGCGAGTGATCCGTGGAGCCGGTGTTTGTCAACGTAGTTGTCGCGTCGCTTCACGCGCACTGCTTTAATTCGGCTCGGGGCGCACGCTCCGGATTGAGCCAGACTTCGTTCTTCAATTCCCAATCGCGAGTCGAGCGGGACCAACG
>NZ_PNYA01000067.1 GCF_002879885.1 Trinickia dabaoshanensis | reverse complement strand
GGCATCATACGACGCACCAGGGCTTCTTTTCGTTCTGCTGAGTAGGCTTTCATTCATGCCGATTCTACCGCCCCCGGACCTCGTCTAAGATTCAAACGACACGACAACTAGTCTGACGCCGGGGGGAGCGTCACCGCGCATTGAAAACGATAATTTACAGAGGTTACAAGTGAAACCCGATCCGAGACAGGCGATCCGCCAGTTTGCCGTAGCGCTTCACGACCCCAAAGCGCCAAACGCGATATCCGCCGACGGCATGCTACCGCTCATACGGTATCTGCTTGCAAATGCGCCCTGGTCTGAGCTGGTCGATGTTTCCGGCGCTGTCTCGCTTATTTTCTCGGCCGCAACTCGCGCCGAGGCTGTCAGGAAAGAGAAAATTGACACGTCAAATGTAGCGGCACCTCTTGAGTGGGCTGACATTGTCACTGACGAGATATTGCGCCACCCCAGAACATATCTGACATTAATCAAGCTGCCCGGACTATCGATTGCAGGCGAACTAAACCTCACGATTGGAAAACGCGCCCGCATTATACGATCTGACCTCGGCGGCCCTCCATCCATGTTTGACTCATCGTCAGGTCTCTTGGGAATGCTGACTCAACCAGGCGGCTTGAAAGGGCCAAATGCAAAGGAAAATCCCGTTTGCCTGGAGATTAGCGCAAGCGGTTATCTGGACAGGTCGGAAAGCAGCTCCGCCGCTAGCCATGCGATTTCGCGGGCAAAGCAGGTGCTTCAGATTTTCAATCTGGCTGGAAGTGGCCTGATCCTCGACTTCTATTCCGCCTCGACGCAGGACAGCGAAATGCTCGGCTACGAGCCCGACAGGCCGACAAATATTCTGAAGATCAGCCTATCCGAGCAGTTGCGGCAGCGGCTTGGAACATGCCGGTATGTCGAGCCGCCAACGTTGGGCGGAGGCCTATTCGGCCTCGGCTCTGAGCAGCCTGTGTCTCAGGTGGAGTCGATTGCCAACAGCTTGCGGCCTTATACAGCGTTGCTATCTACTGGAGAGGAAAATCAAGATGCTATGAGAATTCTTACCGGACTTGAATGGGCGTTCGATGCCGACGTTGAGCGTAACGAAACACAGGCATTGCTTAATGCGTGCATCGGTATTGAAGCGATATTAGGCAAATCACAAGAGACGGGGCTCACTGACAAGCTGGCCGACCGATGCGCCTTCATGTTGGGGCGAGGCGCACGGCAACGCGAACAGATAGCGTCAGATTTTAAAAAGATCTACGATGCGCGCTCCAAGGTCGTACATGGGCGTCGTCGGCGTTTGCAGCCACATGAAAGAGGTATGCTCGACCAAGCCAAACGGCTACTCCGCGACATCCTTAGGCGCGAGGCTGCTGAATTTACTGGATAACCTGGGTTGTCGCCGGGGTCTTATCTACGACTACCGATAGGCGACCCGGCATATCTGGGGCACCCGCAGTATTTCTGTCATTCAAGCGCAGCGCTGCGAGGAACGAGCCAACAATAAGGTCGGCGCGTCCCGCGCTGAGGCAGTTGTGTTCGGATGAAACGGCGGTTTTCGGGCACATCGACTGTCTCCTCTGGGTCGAGGCTGTGTGGAAACTCCATTTTTGCGGTAGAAGGCTGGACTACCCCCGCGAGGTCGAACGACTTCAGTCGATCGACCGGGCGCAAATCGAGAATTGTGGCGGCAGAAAGCCCTTCCGGGCTCTA
>NZ_PNYA01000065.1 GCF_002879885.1 Trinickia dabaoshanensis | reverse complement strand
GCCGATACGCGCGAATACCGTGTTCGTGGTTTGCTTCAGCAAATATTTGCGTTGGGTCGAAAGCGGCTCTTCGTCGAACCAGCATAGATCGGCTTCGAGCTTTTTCGACGGCTGCGGCGCCGCTTGCGCGGGCACGAACGTATCGCCGCGCGAGACGTCCACGTCCTCGGCCAAGCGGATCGTCACCGTCTGACCCGCGAACGCGCGATCCACTTGCGCCGTGCCGCCCGGCACCGGCGCGATGATCTCGGCCACGGTCGCCTCGCGCGCCGCCGGCAGCACCACGATCGCATCGCCCACGCGCACTTCGCCCGCTTCCACCCGGCCCATGTAGCCGCGGAAGTCGTCCGCGCTCGAACCGTCTTGGCGCGCCACCCATTGCACCGGGAAGCGCAGCGCCTCGCCCGTGGCCTGCGCCACCGGCAACTCCTCGAGCACGTTCAACAGCGGCTCGCCCGCATACCACGGCATGCGCTCGCTCGCCTGCACGATGTTGTCGCCCTTGAGCGCCGACACCGGCACGAAGCGTACGTCGGCGATCCCCAACTGCCGCGCCAATTCGACGTACGCGTCGCGGATTTCGTTGAAGCGCGTCTCGCTGTACTCGACCAAGTCCATCTTGTTGATCGCCACGATCACGTGCTGCAAGCCGAGCAGCTTCACGATCGCGCTGTGACGCTTGGTCTGCGGCAACAACACCGTATGACCGTCGTCCGTCTTCGTCACGCGCGTGGCATCCACCAGGATGATCGCCGCGTGCGCCGTCGAGGCGCCCGTCACCATGTTGCGCGTGTACTGCTCGTGCCCCGGCGTATCGGCGATGATGAACTTGCGCCGCGCCGTGGCGAAGTACCGGTAGGCCACGTCGATCGTGATGCCCTGTTCGCGCTCGGCCTCCAAGCCGTCGGTCAGCAGCGAAAGATCGATCTCGTCGCCCACGGTGCGCTTGTTCTTGGCGCGCGAAAGCGCCGAGAGCTGATCCGAGAGCACCGCGCGGCTGTCGTACAGCAGGCGGCCGATCAACGTGCTCTTGCCGTCGTCGACGCTGCCCGCCGTGATGAAACGCAGCACGCCGAGGTCTGCCGGTTGATGAGGAGTACTCATGATCTCGATTCCGTCTTCAAGTGTTCGGGTGCCCGGCTTCAGAAGTAGCCTTGCTTCTTGCGCTGTTCCATCGCCGCTTCGGAGGCCTGATCGTCCATCCGCGTCGCGCCGCGTTCGGTGATGTCGGTCACGGCCGTCTCGGCGATGATCTTCTCCGCGTCGTCGGCGTCCGATTCGACCGGGCACGTGCAGCTAATGTCGCCCACTGTACGAAAGCGCACGATCACCTGCTCGCTTTGCTCGCCCTCGCGCATCGGCGTGAGCGGCGTCACCGGCACGAGCAAGCCGTTGCGACGCACGATCTCGCGCTCGTGCGCGTAGTAGATCGAGGGCAGCTCGAGCCCTTCGCGCGCGATGTACTGCCACACGTCCAGTTCGGTCCAGTTCGAGATCGGGAACACGCGCAGGTGCTCGCCCTTGTGCAAACGCGCGTTGTACAGGCTCCACAGTTCGGGGCGCTGCGCTTTCGGGTCCCATTGGCCGAATTCGTCGCGGAACGAGAAGATGCGCTCCTTGGCGCGTGCCTTCTCTTCGTCGCGGCGCGCCCCGCCGATCATCGCCGTGAAGGCGTGCTGCTCGATCGTTTCGAGCAGCGTCACGGCTTGGGCGGCGTTGCGCGAATCGGTCTCGCGGCGCAGCCGCACCGTGCCGCGCTTGATCGAATCCTCGACGTGACCCACCACGAGCTGCGCGCCGATCTGCTCGGCGCGGCGATCGCGAAAATCGATCACCTCGGGATAATTGTGCCCCGTGTCGATGTGCACGAGCGGAAACGGCAGCGCCGTCTTGCGCTGGGCGCCGAGCCCGAACGCCTTGAGCGCCAGGTGCAGCACGACGACGGAATCCTTGCCGCCCGAGAACAGCAACGCCGGCTTGCTGCATTCGGCCACGAGCTCGCGCAGGATGTGAATCGATTCCGCCTCGAGCCAGTCGAGATGGTCCATGCG
>NZ_PNYA01000064.1 GCF_002879885.1 Trinickia dabaoshanensis | reverse complement strand
GTTTCAGGCATTGAAAAACGGGCCAAAAACTAGCATTCTTGACGGCGTTCGAAACCGCGTTTCCGAACCCTTCCACGTGGCGCCTTTACGCCGATCTTCCCCGGCTCCATTACGCCGATCCGTGACAGCTGTGGCTGAAACGCTCGAATCACAGACAAGCGCCGCATACGCGTATGCCCGGCGGCCAGGGGCGCTTTGATCGAAAATTTCGGGATGGCATTGAAGATGGTGATGAAATCGGGGCGAGACGCGTATGCCAGTATCTGCCTGGAAGCGGAGCACCGCTCGTCCGTTGTTTGCAGAGGAAGCCCCGCAACCCATATATTTTCCCGTTGCGACCATCGCGCTCCCAATAGCAGCCCCCGTGTAGAACGAAGCGTAGACAGCTCCACCGACCAACAGCTTTTCCGGCAAAGTTGTAGCGCCTACCAGTTCAGCGAGCGTCGCTCCCTTGCCAAGCTTGTCGACAGCGGCCACGACTGCTCCAAGTTTGGTCAGGATCGTCACCTGAGTGCCGTACCAGCTGGTCGGCACGTCGAGGCCCAGCGCTTCCATGTTCGTTTGTACGCCAGGAAAAAGCCGGCTGCGCTGCATTGCATTGGCATAGGAAATCTCTCAGGAATTTTGTTGTTGGCAAGCCGACGGGCTTCCGCGCATTTTACACAACGGCTGTTGCCGCACGACCTCAGCGGTGGTTCGAGCACCATGCGCGAACAAACGGGGGAAGTCGACAAAAACAGTCAGCGGAAGGCCGCGCGCCTGGTGCTGAGATTCGCAAATTCTGCTAGCCGTCGAGCATTACGGAAGAGGAACTGCGCGCGGCAACCCTCCTGCACGACTCACATACCGGCAACGTTCGCGTTTACCTCCAATTGCACAAGCAAGCAGTCGAGTTCGAGGTTCAAAAAGTCAGTAAGCTGCCTGCTGGTACGAACTCATCCGATCCTTCGCCCTATGAGAGCCGGAACGGCATCAATGCGGGCGACGGCACCGCCCCAGTCTGGTCGGCAGAAGCGCAAGCGCGCGGTATAGATCCGCGGGCGAAGGGCGATGCCGCCAAAGGTGTCCAGATGGCGTTTGTCCAGCATGGTTATAACCATCAATTCAGCTATAACCATCCGGGGACGCGTTGGGCCGTGCTATATAGCATCGTGCAACTCGCTCAGGACGTGTCCGGACCCATCATGTTGAAACGCATTTCGAAAACGCTGCTATTTGCGGCAGGCGTCTGCGCCAGCTCGATCGCATTCTCTGTGGAACCGACGACGACTAATCCTCTGCTTTCTAACCCACGCCCGTGGTGCGTTGGCCGCCTCGTGTTCGACCGGCCTGCGGCGAGCGAGATCTCGAATCAGCGGTACGAGTTTCGAGGGGAAAAGCTCGAAACTCTGTACAACGTGCCGCTTACCACATACGAGGATAAGGTCGATTCTTTGAGAAAAGAGCTGCGCACAAAAAAACGCATCGATCCTGGAAATCGTAACAAAGAAACGAACCATTCTTGGCTAGAGAAAGAACTTGCTCCAACGCAACATTCTCGGGTATTCGTGTATCGGAGTTCTGAGACCGACGGCGTTACGTTGCCATTCGACACCCAGGGATACGTATACGACCGAGGCACACTTTTTCACACTATTGGGGAAATCGGCTCAGGAGCAATCGACCGAGTGCAAGGCATCTACGACGATACGATTCGTCGCATCAAGGCGCGGGATAACTGGACGGTGCCGACTGAATCGGGATTCTGCTTTGGCGGTGGGATCGTAACGGGCTCGTCAAGATACACGGAGGAGGTGAGCCAGTCGTTCGCGCTGATGCCCGGGCGGCCCGCGTCACTGGTCATCAAGATGCGCGATTCGGTCGAACAGGATCAAAACGAGCCGCTGACCAAGACACTGCCTCCCCTCCGTGCGCAACTGTCCCGACAGCCAGGGCACTACCGCATTCTTCGCGAGGGCAAGCGCACCGTCGCCGGCATGAATGCCGAAGAAGTCTTGTTCGAGCTCCAAGACGGTGGGATCACTTCCTATCGGTTTTACCTGCTGGCGCCGGGCGATCCGAGCACGCTGGCGAAACCTCATACGGCCATTCAACTATTGCTCGGCGCAAGCAGTCCCGATTTGACGCCGGAACAGGCAACCGCCCCTGTCGATGAAGCGGGTGCACTTCAAGTGTGGGACACGTTGCTGAACAGCTTGCATCTGCGCCCCGGCGCGGTATAGAGGGGAGCCGTGGACGCGCTGGGCCATGCTATACAGCATTGTGCAAATCGCACTGAAGCGCCCCGGATTTTGTGGAGGCTCCAACTCTTGAGAGAATGGAGCTATGAACAAGCCGAACAAATTTTCCGCTGAAGTCCGTGAACGTGCTGTGCGCATGGTGCGCGAGCATCGCGACGAGTA
>NZ_PNYA01000063.1 GCF_002879885.1 Trinickia dabaoshanensis | reverse complement strand
TTCGAGCACTATAACGAGCATCATCCCCATAGCGCGCTGAAATACCGTTCGCCACGCGAATTCCGGCGCAGGACCGAATCATCAACTCAAGTGTGAGGCGGTGTCCGGAAGTACGGGGGCAAATCCACCACTTGTGGAAATTGCCCTGGGGAGCACCCAATTAAAGGGACCGGCACGGACATGGATGAAGACGGGCGAGCTAGTGTACTTGATAACGATCCCGTACAGTGCCCGTGCGGTAAAAACCATGTCAAGGCGGGATCGGACGCCGGGTGCTCGACTGGCTGACGCTAAGCGTCACCCCAATGGCCTTCTGAGTTTTCACACTGCTCTGCGACCTTCAGGAGTACGTCAAGAAGGCGAACTTTAGTTTCGGCGGTAATCCCGTGCATGGGGAGATCGAAATTGCCGTACCACCAGTTGGCGCCGATGAACGGGTAGTCAAGACGGGCAGAGGACCTCGGACCGCTCCCGTTGGAAAGTCAGTCGAGGAAAGATGCTCTGGGACTTGTATGCAGATTAATGATCTCGAATTGAACGCCTTCCGGAATCGGTGGCGCGACGGAAAGTACAAGGTTGTACAAGATGCGCTCGAGCACATCACGCCGCAAAGTGAATGGATGGATACATGCGATGCCGTCGACCATCCGGCGGCCAAACGGCTCGCCAATGATTTGCGCGGTGTGCAACTGAGTGGGCGAGATTTGAAGAACCTTGACCTGGGTGACAGCTTTCTCGACTTTTCCGTGTTTGATGGCAGCAGATTTGATGGTGCCCAGTTTCAATGGTCGATCCTGAATGGCGCATCTTTTAGGGGGTGTCAGTTCCATCTGGCACAGATGCTCCCCATCTACGGAGACGGCACCGATTTTCGCCACGCGCGGTTGCGAAAATCGTTTATCGAATATGCCAAGCTGAGCAACGCCGATTTTTCCGGTGCGACACTCGCCGACGGAAGGCTGACTTCGTCGGAAATATCGGTATGCAATTTCTCCGGTGTACTGACCGAACGAACCGACTGGGGCTGGAACACGATGACGCGATGCGATTTCGTGGCGGCCCGCTTCGTCGAGTGCGAACTGACGACAACTTGGCTGGATCGGGCAAGGCTGATTGATGCGACGTTCGAAAATTGCGACTTGCGTGGCGTGGACTTCCGGGGCGCGGACCTGAGCGGTGTGCGCTTTCTTGGCGGCACATTCGGCGACGTGCTGCAAGGGCCGTTGACCTACCGGACGCGGTTCGACGACACGCCGGAAGCCCGCCGAGTGGTTGCCGCGGCCACAACGGCGAATAGTCACGCCGTTGAGTGGTGTCCTGTTGTGGAGGGTTCGGGGGAACCCTCTCGGGAGATCCCCTCGTCACGATTGAAGGGCATGCCCGGCGACGTGGTCCCGAAGAGCGGATGGTGGGTTAGCCCGGCCCTCGGAGGCGAACAGGGGCGGCGTTACTTTAAGGCGGGGGAGATGTTTCCCGGTATCAAGTCGACGGATTGGGGGCTGGTGATCTGGAGCCACAACCCCTCCGATCAGGACTGATTTGACTGATGAGCCCATACTGCGCGGAAGCCTTGAGGGCGCGTCAAGAATGCAGACCGCAGCGTCGGCCACGATCCCGTGCTTGCGAGCATGGAAATCGCCGTATCAACAGGTAGCGAAAATGAAAAAAGCAATTATGTTCGTTTTGATCGCGTCGATATGCCGGATCGCCTCCGCGCAGCAATCGCCGGTCGTTGGTTTGTGGGAGCAGGTTGTCGCCGGTGATAGGGGAGATGGCTCTCCGGTGAATACTCAGCGGGTTGACGTCGTATTCGTCGATCGAAAAATTAACGAGGACACTCGGTTCAGTGGTCTTTTCGCGGCAGATATAAGCCCGCAAGTCTTGTGTTGCGTTGACGTAAAAAGAGACGATCTGATTTCACTCTCTGCTCTTCTGAAAAAGTATCCGTGGGATCCGGATACTGCGGATCATCTCAAGAAAATAACTGGCTGGAAGTACATATATGAGGCGAAGCTGGTTAAGCCAAACGAGCAAAACGCGAAGATGCGGAGCTTAGTGAAAAGTCTGACTGTCCCGCCGACACTCTCTCCGTATTCGGCCCCCGTGATTTCCGGCGAAATCGCGACCGCGCAGATGGGCAAGGAGTTCAAGGTTGGCAACGCGGACGTCGCGTACTCAGTTCGAATGTCAAACGATAAGAATTCGATTTCGTACAAATTCGTGATCAATGGCAAGCCCGTGACGCTAACCGAAGACATGTTTCCGGCAGAATAAGCGGTAGAGGGAGAGAGATTCACCGTTGCCTACGGACGGGGCGTGACGCCTAATGTGGAGCGGCCCCCTGAAAGTCCGGACACAGTCTCCCACTTACAATAGCGGGTAGGCATACGACTGTGTTTTTGACTAACACCAATCAAGAAGTGATGGATGTATTGACGGGACCCGAGCGCCGGCGGCGGTGGTCGGTAGAAGAGAAAGTGGCGATGGTCAGGGAGAGCCTCGAGCCGGGCAAGACGGTCTCGAT
>NZ_PNYA01000062.1 GCF_002879885.1 Trinickia dabaoshanensis | reverse complement strand
TGTCAATGATCGCCGCTATGGAGCCAAACCGGGATCGGCGTATTGGAGCCACCTCAGGATCGGCGTAAAGGAGCCAGCGGATGATCGCCGTAATGGCGCCACTTCAGGATCGCCGTAAAGGCGCCACCCGATGATCGGCGTAATGGCGCCACCGACGCCGTAACGGGAACGCGTTTCGAACTTCCATCAACTGGTTACCCTTCGAGCTTTTGCTCGGAGGGGCCGTGGGTAACAGGAGGTTCGAAGTGTTTGAGTACCGCCAAGTCCTCGCGCGCATGCGTCAGGGCGATTCCGACCGAGATATCGCCCGCGCCGGGCTGATGGGCCGCAAGAAGTTAGCGACCATCCGCGACGCCGCCCTCCAGCACGATTGGCTCAACCCCGCGCGGCCCATGCCCGACGACGCCGTGCTGGCCGCCATGTTCGGCCGCAATCCGCAACTGCCGCGCACCTGCGTATCAACGCTGGAGCCATTTCGCGAACTGATCACGCAATGGTTCAACGCCGACATCCAGGGCACCACGATCCATAGCGCGCTGCAGCGCAATCACGGCTATACGGGCAGCTACTCGGCCGTGCGCCGCTTCCTGCAGGCGCTCAGTGTTGAGCGCGGCGTGAAGGCCACGACCGTTCTCGAGTTCGCACCGGCTGACGCCGCGCAGATCGATTTCGGCGCCGGACCGCAACTGATCGACGCCAGCGGCAAGCCGGTCAAGACGTGGTTCTTCGTCGCGACGCTGTGCTGGTCGCGCCATCAATACGCCGAGCTCGTGTTCGATCAAACCGTGGCGACGTGGCTTGCTTGCCACCGCCGTGCGTTCAACTGGTGGGGCGGCATTCCCGCACGGATGATCATCGACAACGCGAAGTGCGCCATCACGCGGGCCTGCATGTACGACCCAGAGGTACAGCGCTCATACGCCGAGTTGGCCGAAGGGTACGGCTTCAAGATCGACGCATGCCCGCCGCACGATCCGCAGAAGAAGGGGATCGTCGAATCGGGCGTCAAATACATCAAGAAGTCCTTCCTACCGCTGCGTACGTTTCGCGATCTGCCCGACGCCAACCACCAGTTGCATCAGTGGGTCATGAGCGAGGCGGGCAACCGCGTGCACGGCACAACACGCGAACAGCCGTTGGCGCGCTTTGCGCTCGAGAAGCCGCTATTGAACGCGCTGCCCGACGTGCCGCCGGTGTTGGCCGAATGGACCAAGGTCAGCGTTCATCGCGACTGCCACGTGCAATTCCATAAGGCGCTGTACTCGGCGCCGTGCAAGCTCGTGGGGCAAACGCTGTGGCTCAAGGCAACGGATACCACCGTGCAGTTGTTCCGTGAGCATGAACTGGTTGCCGTGCATCCACGCCTGCATCGCGCCGGCGCTCGCTCGACCGTGCGCGATCATCTTCCGCCTGAAGCTCAAGCGTGGCAGATGCATGACCCGCAATGGTGCTTGGCCGAAGCGAAGCGCATCGGCGCCGCTTGCCACGCCGTCGTCCTCGAGTTGTTCAACGATCAGGTACTGGTGAACCTGCGCGGTGCGCAGGGCATCTTGCGGCTCGAGGCCAAGGTCGGCGCAGCTCGACTCGAAGCCGCCTGTCACCGCGCGATGTCATTTAGCAGTCCTCGCTATCGCATCATCAAGACGATCCTCGACAAGGGCCTGGACCAACTGGGCGAGTCCGCGCAGCCCGAATTAATCGAGCTTGGCGACACCTACGCCCGCGGCGGCCGCTTCTGCCGTGATCTGCCTTCCATGATGAGCCACTGAGACCCAGCCATGAATCCCATTCCCGAACTGAGCCCGATGCTCAAACAACTGCGCCTGTCCGGCATTCTCGACTCGCTCGAGCAACGCAATCGGCAGGCCATCGACGGCAAGCTCGCCTACACCGATTTCCTTGCACTGCTGATCCAGGATGAGCTCGCCCGGCGCGAGCAGAAGAAGCTGAACACACGGCTTGCTCGCGCGAGCTTCCGGCCTGGCAAGACGCTCGAGTCATTCGACTTCGACCGCCTTCCCAAGCTGAACCGCGCCGTCATTCAGGATCTGGCCACCGGCCGTTACCTGCAGGAGAATGCCAACGTGCTGATCGCAGGTCCCACCGGCGTCGGCAAGTCGCATCTCGCGCAGGCACTGGGCCACTGCGCGGCTCGCCAGGGACACGACGTCCTGTTCCTCACTCAGACCAAGTTGCTCAACATGCTGCACGCCGCGCGCGCCGTCGGCAACTACGAACGCCGGTTGCAGCAACTCGTACGTGTACCGCTGATCATCGTCGACGACTTTGCCCTGAAGCCCATTACGGCACCTCACGACGAAGCGTTTCATGATCTCGTCGCCGAGCGATATGAGCGCCGTGGCTCTCTGCTCTTGACGAGCAACTTGGACTTTAGCGAGTGGGGCGACGCGTTCCCGGCCAATCGAATGCTCGGCGTTGCCACGCTCGATCGGCTTCGCCACGGTGCCTACCGGATCATCCTCGAGGGCGACAGTTACCGCGTGCCGAAAAACATGCCGGAATCACCCGTTTCAGGCATTGAAAAACGGGCCAAAAACTAGCATTCTTGACGGCGTTCGAAACCGCGTTTCCGAACCCTTCCACGTGGCGCCTTTACGCCGATCTTCCCCGGCTCCATTACGCCGATCCGTGACA
>NZ_PNYA01000061.1 GCF_002879885.1 Trinickia dabaoshanensis | reverse complement strand
GGGGGCATAGCTCAGCTGGGAGAGCACCTGCTTTGCAAGCAGGGGGTCGTCGGTTCGATCCCGTCTGCCTCCACCAACCTTCAATGACAAGCGTTCGGTTTGTACCGAGTCTTTGTCATTGGCGATTGAGCCAGTCAGAGCGACTGAAGTAACGAGTCGGCTGTCGATCTTTAACAATCTGGAAGAAGTAGTAATGGATATTGGAAGCGTCTATGAGATGGACGTGGAAGATATCAATGGGTAGTGATTGTATCAATGTATTTAAAGTGATCGAAAGATGACTTGGAATACGGCACAACGCGAGAACTCAAACCTGTAGCGAGTGGTTCTAACCCCGTAGGTGGTACCTCTAAGGTGCCCCGCAAGGGGGCGAGCCCGGAGTAAGCGCTAAAGCGCTAACTCTGGCCGCGTAGAGACGCTCTCGTTATAGGGTCAAGCGAACAAGTGCATGTGGTGGATGCCTTGGCGATCACAGGCGATGAAGGACGCGGTAGCCTGCGAAAAGCCCCGGGGAGCTGGCAAACGAGCTTTGATCCGGGGATGTCCGAATGGGGAAACCCACTCCGTATGGAGTATCCATAGCTGAATACATAGGCTATGTGAAGCGAACGCGGTGAACTGAAACATCTAAGTAACCGCAGGAAAAGAAATCAACCGAGATTCCCAAAGTAGTGGCGAGCGAAATGGGAAGAGCCTGTACGTGTTATCTGTGTTGTTAGCTGAACGCTCTGGAAAGTGCGGCCATAGCAGGTGATAGCCCTGTAAGCGAAAACAGCGTGGAAGAACTAGGCGTACGACAAGTAGGGCGGGACACGTGAAATCCTGTCTGAAGATGGGGGGACCATCCTCCAAGGCTAAATACTCGTGATCGACCGATAGTGAACCAGTACCGTGAGGGAAAGGCGAAAAGAACCCCGGGAGGGGAGTGAAATAGATCCTGAAACCGCATGCATACAAACAGTCGGAGCCTCGTAAGGGGTGACGGCGTACCTTTTGTATAATGGGTCAGCGACTTACGTTCAGTAGCAAGCTTAACTGATTAAGGCAGGCGTAGCGAAAGCGAGTCCGAATAGGGCGTTCAGTTGCTGGGCGTAGACCCGAAACCAAGTGATCTATCCATGGCCAGGTTGAAGGTGCGGTAACACGTACTGGAGGACCGAACCCACTAACGTTGAAAAGTTAGGGGATGAGCTGTGGATAGGGGTGAAAGGCTAAACAAACTTGGAAATAGCTGGTTCTCTCCGAAAACTATTTAGGTAGTGCCTCGTGTATCACCTTCGGGGGTAGAGCACTGTCATGGTTGAAGGGTCCATTGCGGATTACTTCGCCATAGCAAACTCCGAATACCGAAGAGTGCAATCACGGGAGACAGACATCGGGTGCTAACGTCCGGTGTCAAGAGGGAAACAACCCAGACCGCCAGCTAAGGTCCCCAAATATAGCTAAGTGGGAAACGAAGTGGGAAGGCTAAAACAGTCAGGAGGTTGGCTTAGAAGCAGCCACCCTTTAAAGAAAGCGTAATAGCTCACTGATCGAGTCGTCCTGCGCGGAAGATGTAACGGGGCTAAGCTATATACCGAAGCTGCGGATGCGTGCTTGCACGCATGGTAGGAGAGCGTTCCGTAAGCCTGCGAAGGTGCACTGTAAGGTGTGCTGGAGGTATCGGAAGTGCGAATGCTGACATGAGTAGCGATAAAGGGGGTGAAAGGCCCCCTCGCCGTAAGCCCAAGGTTTCCTACGCAACGTTCATCGGCGTAGGGTGAGTCGGCCCCTAAGGCGAGGCAGAAATGCGTAGCTGATGGGAAGCAGGTCAATATTCCTGCACCATTGTTAGATGCGATGGGGGGACGGATCGCGGAAGGTTGTCCGGGTGTTGGAAGTCCCGGTCGCTGCATTGGAGAAGGTGCTTAGGCAAATCCGGGCACGTAATTCAAGGGTGTGGCGCGAGCGGCCTAGTGCTGCGAAGCAATCGGAAGTGGTTCCAAGAAAAGCCTCTAAGCTTCAGTCTAACGATGACCGTACCGCAAACCGACACAGGTGGGCGAGATGAGTATTCTAAGGCGCTTGAGAGAACTCGGGAGAAGGAACTCGGCAAATTGGTACCGTAACTTCGGGATAAGGTACGCCCTTGTAGCTTGACTGGCCTGCGCCAGAAGGGTGAAAGGGTTGCAATAAACTGGTGGCTGCGACTGTTTAATAAAAACACAGCACTCTGCAAACACGAAAGTGGACGTATAGGGTGTGACGCCTGCCCGGTGCCGGAAGATTAAATGATGGGGTGCAAGCTCTTGATTGAAGTCCCGGTAAACGGCGGCCGTAACTATAACGGTCCTAAGGTAGCGAAATTCCTTGTCGGGTAAGTTCCGACCTGCACGAATGGCGTAACGATGGCCACACTGTCTCCTCCCGAGACTCAGCGAAGTTGAAGTGTTTGTGATGATGCAATCTCCCCGCGGCTAGACGGAAAGACCCCATGAACCTTTACTGTAGCTTTGCATTGGACTTTGAACCGATCTGTGTAGGATAGGTGGGAGGCTATGAAACCGGAACGCTAGTTTCGGTGGAGCCGTCCTTGAAATACCACCCTGGTTTGTTTGAGGTTCTAACCTTGGCCCGTGATCCGGGTCGGGGACAGTGCATGGTAGGCAGTTTGACTGGGGCGGTCTCCTCCCAAAGTGTAACGGAGGAGTACGAAGGTACGCTAGGTACGGTCGGAAATCGTGCTGATAGTGCAATGGCATAAGCGTGCTTAACTGCGAGACCGACAAGTCGAGCAGGTGCGAAAGCAGGTCATAGTGATCCGGTGGTTCTGTATGGAAGGGCCATCGCTCAACGGATAAAAGGTACTCTGGGGATAACAGGCTGATACCGCCCAAGAGTTCATATCGACGGCGGTGTTTGGCACCTCGATGTCGGCTCATCTCATCCTGGGGCTGTAGCCGGTCCCAAGGGTATGGCTGTTCGCCATTTAAAGAGGTACGTGAGCTGGGTTTAAAACGTCGTGAGACAGTTTGGTCCCTATCTGCCGTGGGCGTTGGATATTTGAAGGGGGCTGCTCCTAGTACGAGAGGACCGGAGTGGACGAACCTCTGGTGTACCGGTTGTCACGCCAGTGGCATCGCCGGGTAGCTATGTTCGGAAGAGATAACCGCTGAAAGCATCTAAGCGGGAAACTCGCCTTAAGATGAGATATCCCCGGGGACTTGATCCCCTTGAAGGGTCGTTCGAGACCAGGACGTTGATAGGTCGGGTGTGTACATGCAGTAATGCATTGAGCTAACCGATACTAATTGCCCGTACGGCTTGATCCTATAACCGGAGTGTTTCGCGACAGCAGTTAGCGCTTCAGCGCTTACTGATGTCCTGCCCCCGAAGGGGGTACGTGAAGCGCACCAGGTTTGATCCTCGCAGTGCCACACAATCACCACCCAAGCGACATCCATTACACCGGTTCAGTCCGGATACTTCTTCCCAGATTGGCTGTGGCGCCCTTACCGCGACACAGCAACAAGTCATGCCTGATGATCATAGCGAGTTGGTACCACCCCTTCCCATCCCGAACAGGACCGTGAAACGACTCCACGCCGATGATAGTGCGGATTGCCCGTGTGAAAGTAGGTAATCGTCAGGCACCCAATGCTAAGAAACCCCCGAAAGCC
>NZ_PNYA01000060.1 GCF_002879885.1 Trinickia dabaoshanensis | reverse complement strand
GCGGCATCATACGACGCACCAGGGCTTCTTTTCGTTCTGCTGAGTAGGCTTTCATTCATGCCGATTCTACCGCCCCCGGACCTCGTCTAAGATTCAAACGACACGACAACTAGTCTGACGCCGGGGGTCTGGCAGTGCGACACAGTTCGCGAGAGCCTTGGGTTGGCTAGGTTGAGCGCTTGATGCCTGTTCCGAAGTAGATCCCGAGTGCGGCGTAGCGCACCCACCAATGAGCAAAGCCGAAATATAGAGGCAAGCAGCAGAACGAACTCGACCAAGTTGCATTTCTTTTTCCTTTCCGAAAACGTACGGGGCATGAAAACAGAAGATCAGAACTGATACCCGACGCGGACGTTGCCCTGCTGCGCCGATGCGTGCGTGGTGCTGATCACCGTGTCATAGCTGAGCGAGACATCGAGGTTTTTCAGCGGATGCAGCGTCACGCTTGCGCCCGCCGTGAGAAATCCGCGCGGTAAGTTCGTTCCCGGCGCGACGAACACGGTACCGTCTTGCGCCGCCACGTTAATCGCGCGATTCGCGTCGAGCAGCTCGCGTGCATAGCCCAAACGCAGTTCCGCATTGACCGGCTTCAGTGCATCGCCGAATGCCCGGTCGACTGTCACACCCACATACGGTTGCAGGCTGCGTACGTTATCCGTGCCGACGTTCAGATCCTGCCCGCCGGCACCGCTTTCGCCAAAACCATTGGCATGGAAGTACGCATGACGCAGCCCGGCGCGTGGCGTCACCGTCACGCTACCGAACGTCATCGGCAGGCTAGCTTGAGCGCCCGTGCTGAGCTCCTGTCCCATGTGATCGCCTTCCGCCGTGGTGGCGACGCCGAACGGTCGCTTCTGCGACAAGAAGTCGAGCCCCGCACCCAACGTAGCGGCAAGGTTCACCGGTCCGACATTGCGAGTACCGTATAGCGCTGCGCGTAACGTATCGGTCGTGCCGGAATCGCCCGTGTTCTGCTCGTTGATGTCCGTGTGGTCGTAGCCGATCGCCACGCCTGCCGTGCTCGCGCCGAAGCGCTTGTCGAGGCCCGCGAGGAAACCAAAGCGGTTGGTATGGAAGCCCGGTTGGCCATTCGTGCTGCCGACCTTCGTCCGACTCCCCGTCGCGCTGATCCAGCCATACGGCTGAGCGGCCGTTGCCCGCGAGATCTGGCCCAACCGATCGAGCAGCGCCGCGCCCTGCGCCTGTGCGCCGAAAATGGCCGACGTGCCCACCGCTGTGTAGACACTGGTGTTGGTCGGCGCGATGACCAACGGGTCCGCCGGTGTGGAGGCCACATTCAGCGCGAGATCGACCGCATTAGCATCGTAGTTGAGCGACGGCGTGAGCGCGCCGAGGTTCGATGCGCCGGTGGTCGTGACGCTGGCGAACTTGCCACTGATTCCGCTGGCCGATACCAGCGTGTAGGTCTTCGCCGAGTAGGTGCCCGGGGCGTACGTAATCGCCAGCGTGCCAGCGAGCGCCGCGCTGCCGCCTACCTTCAGTTGCGAGGCCTGCGTCGGGCTGACCTCGATCGCAAGCGTCGCGTTGCCGGCCTGCGTGTAGTTGCCGCTTACAGTCAGCGTGCCGATCGAGCCGCCCGGCATCACCATGCCCTGGTTGCTAACGTCGCCCTCCACCGTTCCATGACCGCGCAGCGTACCCGCTGCATCAACGGAGACGTTTCCGCCCAGCAACGCCGAGGGCGTATTGATGTCACCCACTTCCAGCAGGCCGGCATTCACCTCGGTCGTGCCGGTGAACGACGAACTGTTACCGTTCAGTATCCATGTGCCGCTACCTTGCTTGACAAGCGTACCCGACCCGCCGAACGTACCGGAGAAACTGCCGATCGCGTTGGAGAGCGTCAGCGTTCGACTGCCGAGTTTCACGCTGCCCATACCCGAGAGATTCTGGATCGTTGCGCCGGTCGCCGTTCCCGAGATATCCAGCGTGCCGTTGGCTGTCACGCCGCTCGATTCTGCGATACTGCCTGTCCCCGAAAGGAGTAAGGCGCTGCCGCGATCGATGGTCGTGACACCCGCGTAGGTGTTCGTTCCCGACAGCGTTTCATTGCTGCCCGACAGGGAAAGGCCACCGGCTCCCGATATCACGCCGCCGAACGACCCGGAACCCGTTACGACCAACCCGGCAGTACCCACCGAGACAGAACCTGTCCCCGACAAGCCGCCCATCGACCCGGAAATCTGAAGATTGCCAAAATTGACGACATTGCCTAGCGCAATATTGTTCGCACTCGACAGGATGAGCGTTGCAGCGTTGCCGATTGTCGTCGTACCCGTGTAGGTGTTCACGTTCGTCAGGGTTTCGGTACCCGCGCCAATCGTTAAACCACCGGTGCCGGAGATCACGCCGGAGAAGGCGCCGTTAGCGTTCGAGAGCGTCAGGGTCTGGCCGCCCAGTACGACATTTCCGCTACCCGACAGGCTCTGGATCGACGTACCGCCGGTACTGGAAATATCCAGCGTGCCACTGTCGGCGACGCTGGAATTTGCCACGCTGCCGGTACCGGATAGCGCGAGGGTCGCGCCGCCGTTGATACGCGTACTGCCGGTGTACGTATTCGTCGCCGACAACGTGAGCGAACCGCCGCTTTGCGCGACCGAGCCACTTCCTGAAATGGCGCCGCTAAACACTACGTTATCCGAACGATTGAATGCGAGTGCGCCATTGTTGGCCACGCTACCCGACAGTGATCCGCTCACGCCACCGTTGCCGACCTGAAGCGTACCGCTGCTGATCGTCGTGCCGCCTGTATAGACGTTCGCACCCGAGAGCGTCAGCGTGCCCGTACCGCTTTGCGTGACCGAACCGCCACCGGAGATACTTCCGCTATAAGTCGAATTGGCCGACTGTCCGAAAATCAGCGTACTGCTATCGGTGATGTTTCCGGTCAGGTTGGACGTATCACCCGTCAGAGCAAGCGCGCCGCTGGCGATCGTCGTCGTACCTGAATAAGCGTTTGCACTCGAGAGCGTCAGCGTGCCCGTGCCGCTTTGCGCGACCGAACCGCTGCCGGAAATGACGCCGCTATAACTCGAATTGGCCGACTGCCCGAAAATCAGCGCACCGCCATTGGCAATGTTGCCCGTCAGGCTCGCGGTGTCACCCATCAGTTTCAGCGTGCCGCCGCCGATCGTCGTCGTGCCTGCGTAGGTATTGGCGCCGGAAAGCGTCAACATCCCTGTGCCGCTTTGCGTTACCGAACCACTGCCGGAAATCGTTCCAGAAAACGTCCAGTTGTCCGAGTGATTAAACGCCAGCGTACCGTTATCCATCACGTTACCTGCGAGCGATGCGCCCGCGCCGCCGTTTCCAATCTCCAACGTTCCACCCGCAGCAATGGTCGTCCCGCCCGTGTAGGTGTTATTGCCCGTCAGGATCGTCGTGCCGCTACCGTTGTGGCTAACCCTGCCAGTTCCGCTGATGTTGGCCGAGATCGTGGACGTATCCGTCTGGTTGAAATTGATCTGGCCATTGTTCACGACGCTGCTCAGTCCGGTGATCGTGCCGGCCGTCGTGTCATTGACCGTGGCATCGCCGAGGTTGAACGTCCCGTTGCCGTTGATGGTGAACGATGCGCCGGTGAGGTTCAGCGTGCTGCCACCACCCAGGTTGAATATGCCCGCGCCGCCTGCGCCCGCATTGCCAAAGGTACCGGAACTGCCTGCATACCCACCGAGGACGAGCGATCCCGTAACGTTGACGGTCGAATTGCCTGTTACGGTCACCGTACCTGTGCCGCCCGTACCGCCGCTGTTGGTTGTCGTTGTGCCCCCGCCACCGCCGTCCCCGCCCAAAAGCAAGGTAGTCGCGGAAAGTGTGGCACCACTCTCGATGGTGACCGTCCCAGCACCGCCAGCACCACCCGTACCGCCGCTGGTGCCAACACCACCACCGCCGCCGCCCACCTGGAAGGTAGTCGCCGAGAGTCTTGCGTTGCTGTCGACGGTGACCGCGCCAGCACCACCCACTC
>NZ_PNYA01000005.1 GCF_002879885.1 Trinickia dabaoshanensis | reverse complement strand
TTCATCGCGCTGCCGTTGTCTGAATGCAGCACCAGCGGTCGCCCCGCCAAGCCCTCAGCCAAGCTTGTACGCCGCATGAGCAACGCGGCTAGCTCGGCCGATTCCGCCTCCTGCACTTCGTGCCCGACGATCTTGCGGCTGAACACATCCAGCACCATGTACCAGTAGTAATACTTGCCCTTGATCGCCGCCGGCATCCAGGTGATGTCCCACGACCAGAGCTGATTTGGCGCCGTCGCACAATGACTGGTCACCACATGCCGAGAAGGTTGGCGCGCGCGACCTCGGCGGTGCTGTTGTGAAGCGTCGCGCAATACGCGGTAAAAGCTCGATTCCGACGCGAGGTACACGCCGCGGTCTGCCAAGCTCGGCACGATCTGACTCGGCGGCAAGCTCGCGAATTCGGCGCTATTGGCCACCTCGAGAATCTGCTGCCGTTCGGCCTCGCTCAGTTTGTTACGTGGCTGCGGCCGAATGGCCGTACTGCGCCCATCGGCGCGTGCGGCGTCGCCGTCACGAACCCAGCGCTGGAACGTTCGTGCGCACAAGCCAAGCTCTGCGCACGCCCTGTGCAGGCGGCAGCCCGAGCCCACCGCCTCGCGGATCAACGATATGCATAACAGGCGATCAGGGACGTTGATCAGTCGTCCTCTTGTTCCCCCCAGATCGCCTGGGCTTTTTTTCGCAGTACAAGCAGCGCCGCCGCTTCGGCCAGTGCCTTCTCTTTGCGATGCAACTCCTTCTCGAGTTGCTTGATGCGCTGCTTGTCTTCTTTGGACTGCTGACGTTGCTCGCGCGCCTGCTCGGCAGCATTGGCGTTGGCGGCCACACACGAGGCCCGCCATGCGGCGATCTGCTCGGGATACAGGCCCTTGCGCCGGCAATACTCGGCCAGCTCCGCCGCGTTCAGCGGGGCAGTTTCCAATACAACGGCAAACTTGTCTTCCGAAGACCATCCTTCGGCATTCTTCCCGTCGCCCGGCACGGCCAATCCCTTTCCTTTCGCCTCGCGGCGCCACACGTACAACGTTTGTTCCGTGATTCCCGTCTCTCGCGCTAGCGCGGATACCGGCACATTTTCCGGCGGCATCATACGACGCACCAGGGCTTCTTTTCGTTCTGCTGAGTAGGCTTTCATTCATGCCGATTCTACCGCCCCCGGACCTCGTCTAAGATTCAAACGACACGACAACTAGTCTGACGCCGGGGGGATATGCCGAGGCTAAGGTACGAAGCGGCGCCGTTCTTCGAGTCGAAAGCGAAGGACTAGCTGTATGGACGGCCTACTCAGGTCACGCTGCCAACGGTAACATGGCATGGTTTGATTTTCGAGGTGGCGACGTTGTCGTCAAAAACCCCGACGCTGAGATACTGGGCAAGATGTGGGAAATAGCCGATAAACTTGGCGCTCGCGTGCAAGGAGACGACGGCGAACTCTATGGCCCCGACGGGAACGTCATTTCGTAAGGCACGCGCTGACCGGTTCTTGCCAACAATCATCGGGACGATTTAACGAGGAACGTAGTCTGCTGTTTGGTTTTAGGGATAGAACTACTGGTGGCGGTAGCCAGTACATGGGCTTACGCCGCTGACGCGAGTGGGGCTCAGTTGATGAAGTTGCGCGCTGGCCAAGTTTGGGCGTACGAGACGCGTCCCGGGGAGTCTGATTCGGTATTAACGATTTTGCGAATCGAAAAGTATCCAGATCTGGGGACGGTCGTTCACGTCCGCGTTGATGGCATTCACATGGTGAACCCGTTAAAAGGCGGAGCTATCACCAGCATTCCCCATCTCCCTTTCAAAGAACTTGCGGTACAACGCAGCGTCACACATCTGCTCCGTACTGCCGCTTCTGTTCCGGACTTCCGGGAGGGGTACGTCACCTGGAAGGCGGCCTATCAGGCTGGTCAAGCAGGTGCGTTCGAGGTGCCGGTAAGAGACGCGTTGAATGCGATGCTTGGCGGAACCTGGCAGGAAAAGTAATTCGAAGGAAGGGCGAATCTTTCTTGAGGTAGGACCGGCTGTTCACCCGCGTTGGTTTGTGAGCGCGCGCGGGCCCTTTTAAAGCTCTTCTTTAGATGCGCGTTTACACGTTCCGACATCCGCGACGACAATGAGCACGGGCGCGGCGCGAACTTCGGGGTGAACTGTGTGGAACGAAAGACCGGATTCGATAGGGGCGCGTTGCTTCAGGGCTGTCGTCACATGCCTCATCGCGGCGGGGTGGACCTATGGAGCGGTGAACGTATATCGGACATCAAAAGCGTTCGAAAATAACTCGATCGTTGTCGAAGGGCATGTCCTGCGGCTGGAGCCGGGTTCAAACGGGAATCTAAGCCCCCTCGTCGGATACTCGTACGAAGGGCAGACGTACCAACGACTCATTCGAGATAAGGATGGCCGCTACAATCGGGACGCGTTGTTGAAGCTCGTACTGCAAGTCCGCTTGGTGAAATCATCGCCGGAAACCGCAATCGTAACGCGTTGGGAACAACCCCCGATGGTGTGGCCGGTGGCTCTGGGAGCCTTCATTCTATCGACTGTGGCTTTAGGTCTTACCGTGAGCATCTGGCGGCCCGGGCCTTTTGCCTCGACTACCGTCAAGTGATGCGCGGGGAGCAATTGGTCTGCCCCCACCCCTCACTCCACCGTCACCGATTTCGCCAGATTCCGCGGCTTATCGATATCCGTTCCTCTAGCCAACGCAGCGTGAAACGCAAGCAACTGCATAGGGATCGTATGCAAGATCGGCGATAGCGGACCGTAGTACTCGTTGAGCCGAATGACATTCAACCCCGGCCCGGACGACAAGCCGCAGTCCACGTCGGCGAACACGAACAATCGTCCGTTGCGCGCGCTGACTTCATGCATGTTCGACCGCAACTTCTCGAGGAGCCGGTCATTCGGCGCAACCGCCACGACGGGCATTTCGTCGCTGACGAGCGCGAGCGGCCCATGTTTGAGTTCACCGGCCGGGTAGGCCTCGGCGTGGATATACGAAATCTCCTTCATCTTCAGCGCGCCTTCGAGCGCAATCGGATAGTGCATGCCGCGGCCAAGGAACAAAATGTTCTCTTTTCGCGTGAGCGTTTCCGACCAAGCCATGATTTGCGGCTCCAGCGCCAGCACCTTAGCCATCGCATCGGGCAGATGCCGCAACGCATGCAAATGCTGTCGCTCCTCTTCGTCCGTCAAGCGCCCGCGAAGTTGTGCCAACGTCAACGCCAACAAGAACAACGCCACCAATTGCGTCGTAAAAGCCTTGGTCGATGCCACGCCGATCTCGATGCCCGCCCGCGTGATGAAATTCAATGCGCATTCGCGCACGAGCGCGCTCGTGGGCACGTTGCAAATCGCGAGCGTATGGATCATGCCGGCTCGTTTGGCCACGTGCACCGCACCCAGCACATCCGCTGTTTCTCCGCTTTGCGACACCGCGACGACGAGCGTATTCGGATTGGCCACGCCGTCGCGATAGCGAAACTCACTCGCGATTTCGACGGCCGTGGGCAGACCGGCCAAGCTCTCTATCCAATACTTCGCGGTCAGTGCTGCGTGATAGCTGCCGCCACATGCGAGCAGCAAGACCGAATCGATTCCATTGAATACGCGCCAAGCCTTATCGCCGAAAAGCTCCGGCATGACGGCGTTGACGTCGAGTAACGTATCGGCCACCGCGCGCGGCTGTTCGAAAATTTCCTTTTGCATGTAATAGCGATAGCCGCCCAAGTCCGCGGCGCCGCTGTGCGCTGCAACGGTTTGCGCGGCGCGCTCGGCCCGCCGTCCTTCTCGATCGACCACCCAATATCGATGCAATTGAATATCGACGACGTCGCCGTCTTCTAGATAGACGATCTGATCGGTCTCGTTCGACAAGGCAATGGCGTCCGAGGCCAGAAAGTTTTCTCCTTCGCCCAATCCCACGACGAGTGGCATGCCCTCGCGCGCGCCGACGATTCGATGCGGCTCGTCGCGACACATGACGGCGATCGCATAGCTGCCGCGCAGCCGAGACGCCGCGCGCTTGACCGCCTCGAAGAGATCGCCGTCATAGAGATGGTCGATCAAATGGACAATCGTTTCGCTATCGGTTTGGCTCGCGAATACATAACCGTGCTGTTCGAGTTCGGCCCGCAAGGCGTCGCAATTCTCGATGATGCCGTTATGTGAAAGCGCGATGCGGGCGTCGTCATCGCTTGGCGAAAAATGAGGGTGGGCATTCGTCGTGACCGGGGCGCCGTGCGTCGCCCAACGCGTATGGGCGATTCCGGTAAAGCCGGATAAACCGAGCGATGCCACGTCGGCTTGCAGCGCGGCGACACGCGCGACACTGCGTGCCCGCACGAGCTTGCGCGCTTGATAGGCGACTACCCCGCACGAGTCATAGCCGCGATACTCGAGCCGCTTCAATCCGTCGACCAAAGTAGGCAAGACGTTGCGCTGGGCAACCGCGCCGACGATTCCACACATTTCGCTCTCTCCGTTGGGCGACCCGGCTCGCAGGTCAGTGGAGCGATCGTAACGGCGTGCGATTGAAATTTAATTTCAAAAATAGCGCCGAGATGAAACTATCCATGAGCTACAATTCACGGTGAAATTAAATTTCACTTCGCGCCATCTCGCCTCGCGATAGGAGTCGCCGTGAATGACCTTGAACTGGACGAACTCGATCTGCGAATCCTTGCGATTGTCCAAGCAGATTCTTCGCTCTCGAACATTGATCTAGCTCAAAAAGCGCTCGCATCCGCGCCCACTTGCCTGCGCCGAGTTCGTAAGTTGAAAGAGGCGGGACTCATCGAGCGGGAGATCGCGGTGCTCGATCTTTCGAGGATTGCATCGATGGTGACGGCTCTCATTGAAGTCAGTCTCGATCGTCAGGCCGCCGAGGATTACGACGCCTTCGAATCGTATATCTGCGCCGAACCCGCAGTCACCCAGTGCTATCGCGTCTCGCCGGGGCCGGACTTCGTGGTGATCGTCGAATTACCGGACATGCGCTCGTACGATGAATTCGCTCGCCGCTTATTTACGCAATCGTCCAACGTCCGCAATGTTCGTACTTTTTTCTCGATGCGTAGAGCGAAATTCGAAGCCGGCGCGCCCATTGGGACCGCTGTCGGCGCGAAGGCTCGATAAACGCATGCGGCGCCCAATGTTCGATATAGGTGTTGCTTTGCAACACATCGTTTAGTCAGACCAGGGAGTGCGATACGATATTGTGCATACGGGGGGCGCATAGTGCCCACGGGGCTACCTCGCCCCGATGTTAATCTAAAGAATACGAACTCATCTGAATCATGCCCAGCACTGTCGCGCTTCTTAGCATCGCGCTCATGTCCTGCGTGATGAGCGCCGCGGTGCTCGGTTCGCTGCTGCGCGCCGATGTGCGCGGAGTAGCGCGCTGGTGCACGGCCTACGGGATTTTTTCCGTCGGGATCGTGTTGATCCTCGCAAGTAGCCGTGTGTCGCCTTGGCTCGGCGTGGCTTTCTCGCATGGACTGTTCTTAGTGGCGAGTTTCGCCATCCTGCAAGGCGCGCGCGAGTTTTTCGGTAGACCGAAGGCGATGGTCTCCGAATACGCGGCGGTGATCGGCGTCTACGCCGTGCTGCTCTACTTTAGTTACGTCAAGCCCAACCTCGACGCGAGCGTCGCCGTGAGTTCGGGCTATTTCGCGTACGTGCGCGGTGCGGTGGGGTGGACGGTACTCCGGCATCGCCCCCGCCAACGTCCGGCATACAGCTATTACTTCCTCGCGATTGCTTCGTTCGTCGGTACGGCGCTTCATATCGCGCGTTCGGCGGCATACGGCCTCGGATTCGATCATCAGGCTGCATTTCTCGATCCCTCTCCGCTCAACATTGCCTTTCTTGGGCTCGGTATTCTGAGCTTTCCGTTCATGTCGATAGGGATGGTCATGCTCGCGCACGATCGGCTGGCCGAACGCATGGAGCGGCTCGCGACGGTGGATGAATTGACGGGTGCCCTCATACGGCGCGCATTCATGGAACGCGCCGCGGCAGCCGTCACGACGGCGCAAGCACACGGGGCCCCCGTGGCGCTCGCCATACTGGATCTCGACAACTTCAAGGCGGTCAACGACCACTATGGTCATGCGGCCGGCGATTGCGCGCTCGAGCATTTCGCTTCCACCGTTTTGCAAACGCTTCGCCCCGGCGATCTTTTCGGCCGTCTGGGGGGCGAGGAATTCGCGATTCTCTTTCCCGCGACGCGCGAGGCCGAGGCTTTGCAACTCACTAACGGCCTGCGTATGGCGATCGCGGCGCGCCCGTGCGGGCAAACGCCTTACACCTTCAGTGCCGGCGTCGACGAATTCGGGCCGGGCGAGAAGCTTGCTCGCGTGTTGGCGCGTGCCGACGCGGCGCTGTACACCGCAAAGGCGCTGGGTCGAGATTGCGTCGTCATGGCCTCGTCGCACGGCGAATCGGACGAGCAACTCGCGCAACCCGGCTGACGAACATGCCCATCGGCCCGGTTTGGCCGCTGGGCTCAACTATCATTGAACTCGTCAAATCATACGTTTCGCTTCCCGGAGAAAGCCTTGCACGCGCGGTTGTTCAGGTCCTTGCTCATCGTCTGATCGATCAAGTGGGCGCCGTCGCGCAAGCGGAGTACACGGGGCGGTTTCAAATCGGTCTGAGTATCGGCATAGCGACTTATCCCGACCGAGTCGCTCATATCGGAGACTTGATCGACGTCGCCGATGCGGCGATGTATGCAGCGAAACGCAATCGCTCGTTATTTCAGTTCGGGCCGGTGACGGCCAACGAAAAATCATTCGACGTCAGAGCCTCGAAGTGAGGGATGCCGTAGTGCCGGAAGCTGGAGTCAAGGCTGCGCCTGGAGTAGCTTCATCATCGACTGCCCATTGCGCTGTCCTTGGTCTTCGAAACAATTATTGAAGATGACGTGAGTCGTCGTTACTTGCCGAGCCAGCGTTCGGATCGGAATACTGAGTTCGAGCAATTCGTCGTCGGTGTAGTCGTAATTGAAGCGGCCGGATGCCGATGCGCCGGTGGCATTCCACGTCTGCGCGTTACGGCCGTGCAAGCGGACGATGGCCAGGTTCTCGTTCGTCGCTTCCCAAACGGTTTGAGCGCGCGTTGTCACGTCCGGCGGAGCGTCCATGACTACGTGCGTGATGCCGTTCTCGCGTTCGAAGCCGAGTGTCCAAGACTTATGTTTGTCGTCGAGCCAAGAGGGATTGCGAAACTCGATGGCCATCGTATGACCGGACATGCGCTCGACGCAGGCTTGAACATGTGCGCGGCCTTGCGGCGAACTCGTTAGCCAAGGCGGAAACTGGAATAGCACGGCGCCGAGTTTTCCCGCTCGATCCAAGGGACCGAATGCGTCGAAAAAGCGGCGCCAAACTTCGTCGATTATTTCCGGCGGGAAATCACGGTAGTAAAGGTTCTTTTTCGAGGTCTCCGGGATGTGTATCGCAATGTCCGGAGGCAGGGCTTCTCGTCCGGTTTGATGTCCGGTCAGTAAGCGAAAGGCTTTTAGGTTAAAAACGAAATTCTCGGGCGTGCGTTCGGCCCAAAGTTCTGAATTCGTCCGGGAAGGTAGGGCGTAATAGCTCGAATCGACTTCCACGAGTGGAAAGATCGATGCGTAATACGCGAGCCGCGCCTGGGCGGTCGAGCAGCCGCGAGGATAAAACCGTTTGCAAGCGATGAGGGATTTGTCCGCCCATCCGGCGGTGCCGCAAAGGATTGTCGTCATTGCCGGTGGCCGACCGCTCGTCGGCAGCGCTAGTCCGATGATCGCTCATCGAATCACCGGCGGATCGCATTCGGAAGCAGGGGATACCCTAGGCCGCTCGTTCGTGGGCGCTGAAAGCGGCAGGGCCCTACCCAGGGAAGAGGCAGGGCCCGTCTACTGCAACTTCGAGGTGAGGTGAATCTACTGCTAGGGGTGCTTCTACTGCCAGGGGTGCTGCAACTGCTAGGTGCTGCTATTCCGAGGTGAAGTGCTGCTGGTGCTGCGGTACTACGGTAATGCATACTGCCGTGCTGCAACTACGGGACTTTCCATCAGGTACTCGAGACTGCTAGGTGCTTCGAACTGCTAGGTACTTCGAACTGCTAGGTACTTCGAACTGCTAGGTGCTTCGAACTGCTAGGTACTTCGAACTGCGAGGTGCTTCGAACTGCGAGGTGCTTCGAACTGCTAGGTGCTTCGAACTGCTAGGTGCTTCGAACTGCCAGGTGCTTCGAACTGCCAGGTGCTTCGAACTGCCAGGTGCTTCGAACTGCCAGGTGCTTCGAACTGCCAGGTGCTTCGAACTGCCAGGTGCTTCGAACTGCTAGGTGCTTCGAACTGCTAGGTGCTTCGAACTGCTAGGTGCTTCGAACTGCCAGGTGCTTCGAACTGCCAGGTACTTCGAACTGCCAGGTACTTCGAACTGCCAGGTGCTTCGAACCGCCAGGTACTTCGAACTGCTGGGTACTTCGAACTGCTGGGTACTTCGAACTGCTAGGTACTACCACCTGCGACAACGCACTGCCCGAACCCCGGTTTGGAACCTATCAGCGATCACCCTGAGAGCTGAGAGGAATTCCTGCCACTGCTATACAGCTACTACTTCACTTTCTAGCACCACGTCGCTTCGCGAGGGCTCCGTGGATGGAACTGATGTCTCGTTCCATGGAAAGCAGTGTAGACCCGCCGGGGACAAAGCAATTGGATGAAAGGAGCGCGTTTTCACGTTCAATTCATGGGATCGGCGCGAGCCAAAGCCCACGCGGGAGTCCGGGCCATGCGCCATGCTGAACGTTCGGTCAGCGGCAAGAAGCGAACACGCGTAATCGAAATGAAAGAGCCGAGGCGAATTGGGTGGACCGGAACCGGCCCAAGAGCCGTTGCTGACCCGCGGCTGCGGAACCCGCGCTAATGATCGGCGCCGTCTTCGGGCTCGGGAAAGCGCACGCGCCCTTGCGTCAAATCGCGCAAGGCCGCGCGCGCGGCGTCGCACATCGTAGCGGGCATACGCAGCACGAGCCGCACCGCAAACCCATAGACGCTGTCGATCAGTTCAACGCCTTCTTGCTCCATCCATCGGCGTATGCGCGCTTCGTCGGAGTAGTCGATTTCCACCATAAGCTGCGCCTGAGCGATTCGTTCCACGCGCTGCGCCTGCGCAAGCGCGGTAGCGATCGCGTCGGTATAGGCGCGCACGAGGCCGCCGGCGCCCAGCTTTACACCGCCGTAATAACGGACGACAGCGGCCAACACCCCGTCGAGATCATGATGGCGCAGTACTTCGAGGATAGGGCGACCCGCCGTGCCGGAGGGTTCACCGTCGTCGGACATGCCCGATTGGCCGCCGGCGAGCAGCGCCCAGCAAACATGGGTCGCGCTGGGATGCGCCTCGCGCAATAGCCGCAACGCTTGCATGGCGGCATCGCGATCGGCGACGGGAATCGCATGGGCGATGAAGCGGCTCTTGCGGATCTCGAGCTCGGCCGTGACGGGGCCGGCAAGGGTGAAGGTGGGCAAAACGAACTTATCCCCAGTTTATGTTGGCAAAGCTGTGAATAACCTGGTCACAGACTATGTAAGTGCTTGACACAAAAGCCTTGCGCACCCGGGATCGCATTTGCGGCACGGCGAGCGCGCCGACCGCGCCGACCGCCGGCGCCGAGGGCAATCGCACCTTGGCGAGCTGCGCGATTATCGAACGCCGGAAGTGAAATTGGCAATTGCGGATACGCGCTGCAATATTCCCTCCGCTACCCGCCGGACGATGGCATGATATGCGCCTGCGTTTCTTAAGCCACGCCCCTTTCATTCGTCTTGCCCCCGAATATGTCCGATCTGATCGTCCATGGCGGCCTCCCGCTTCGCGGAGAGATCACGCCGTCCGCCAATAAGAACGCCGTTCTGCCGATTCTTTGCGCCACCTTGCTGACCGACCAGCCGCTGCGGCTGATCGGCGTGCCCGACATCACCGACGTCAAAAAAATCCTCGATATCTTTCGCGCGCTAGGCAGCGATGTCTCGATGGATTTCGCAACGGGCGTGCTCGATCTGCATCATCACGCCACCACGTTCGATCCGGCCAAGCACCGGCTCCCCGAGGAAATGCGCTCGTCGATCATGCTCGTGCCGCCGCTGCTCGCGCGGTTCGGCGTGGCGCGGTTGGAGAACGACGTGAAGGGTTGCACGCTCGGCGTGCGCGAGATCGATCCGCACGTCGAAGTGTTCGAGCGTTTCGGCGCGACCGTCGAGCGCACGCCCGATTCGCTGATCGTGCGCGCCCGCACGCGAATGGCCGCGAACGACCACTGGCTCGACTACGCATCGGTCACCACCACCGAAAACTTCGTGCTTTGCGCGGCCAGCGCGTCCGGCACGTCGACGCTCGTCAATGCCGCTTCGGAACCGCACGTTCAAGAGTTTTGCCGGTTCATCGCGATGCTTGGCGTACCCGTCGAAGGTATCGGTACGTCGCGTCTCATCGTGGAAGGCGGTCATCGGCTCGGTGGCGGCGAGTTTCGGTTCAGCGAGGATTTTCATGAGATCGCGACGTTCCTCGCCCTCGGCGCGATCACGGGCGGCGATATCGTCGTCAAGAACGGCGCGCCCGAGCAATTTCCGCTGATCGATCGTACGTTTGCGAAGTTCGGCGTCGACCTCGAGCACCGGGACGGTTGGTCGCGCGCGCGACGAGACGGTCCGCTGCGAGTGCGCCGTCCGTTTACGCCGAATATCCTCACGAAGGTGGAAGCGGCGCCGTGGCCCTATCTGCCCGTCGATTTGTTGCCTATCTTCATCGCGCTAGGCGTGCGCGCCGAAGGCAGCGCGATGTTTTGGAACAAGGTGTACGACGGCGCGATGGGCTGGTCGGTCGAACTCTCGAAGTTCGGCGCACATGTCTTTTTGTCCGATCCGCACCGGCTCATCACGTTCGGCGGGATTCCGTTGAGTCCTGCAAAGGTCGAAAGCCCCTATATCATCCGCGTCGCCATTGCCCTGTTGATGGTGGCCGCGAGTATCGAAGGGCGTTCGGTGATCACGAACGCTTTGCCGATCCGGCGCGCGCATCCGCGTTTCGTCGAGAATTTGCGTTCTGTCGGCGCCAACGTCGAATGGACGACGGGCGACTGAACGAAGCAGCGGCGAAGCCTGCGCCACCGCACAGGCTTCGCGACGCTAGGGTGACCCAGGCCGCTGGCTAGGCGCTTACGGCTGTACGCCCTTTTTCTTGGCGAGTTGCTGCGCAAGCTGATAGTGGTGCTCGATGGTGGGCAGGCCCTTTTGTGCCAGTTTCTTCAGGTCTGCGTTTTGCCCGTCGGATATCTCCTTCTTAAAGGCGGCGACCGCATCTTCGTGGCCCTTGAGCCCGATCTTCGCGATATAGGCGTCGTCGAATTCCTTGCCCTTCAACGGCTTCAATTCATCGAGCACGCTGGTGTCGGAGTTGTCCTTCGGCGCCTCGACGCCATGCGGGGTGGCCGCCTTCAATTCCACCGTCAGCTTCGTATGGTCGAGCATCATGTGATGCGCGAACGACTTGACGTCCTTATCGTTCGAGTTCTTTTGAGCCAACTTCGCGGCGTCGATCTCGGTGGACGAGGACATCGATGCAGCCTGCACGAAGTCGCGGTCGGGTTGCGGCAGCGGATTGGCGGCGGTCGTGGATGCGGCTTCGGATTGCGATGCGCCGGCGGCTTGCGCTTCGACAATGCCGAAGGGGAGCAGCAAGACGCAGCAGGTCAAGGCTAGAGCGGTTCGCTTCATTGAGGCTCCTTAAAAGCACGGCGTTTATAAGAAACGATGCGCGCCGGTGCCCGGGGGCGGGCGCGACCGTCATTGCCGTGCTGCAAACGCCGTACCTACCGAGCCGTGCGGGCTCCGCCGCCCGGGCGTACGCTTTGCTAGCAAGGTTTGCATCGGTGCCAACGAATGCTGTTCGAAACATGGAGACGATGCCGCTTACGCTCGATTGGGTGTCCGCCTGTACACGCCTTGCGTGTGCGTTCGCGGCGGGCGCGGCCTTCGGATTCGATCGAAGCGAGTCGGGTAAAGCCGCGGGCCTGCGCACGACGATCCTCGTGTGTCTCGCCGCCTGCGTGGCGATGTTGCAAGTGAACACGTTGCTGACCCTAACCGGCAAACAGCCGAACAGTTTCGCCGTGCTGGATCTCATGCGTCTTCCGCTCGGGATCTTGACGGGCATGGGCTTCATCGGCGCCGGTGCCGTGTTCCGAAAGGATGGTTTGGTGAGCGGCGTGACGACGGCTGCCATGCTCTGGTTCGTGACCGTGATCGGGCTGTGCTTCGGCGGAGGGCAATATCGTCTGGGGATCGGCGGCAGCGTCGTCGGGCTTGCCGTGTTGTGGGGATTGAGAATGGTCGAGCATAAGCTCGAGCGTCGCAAGGTCGCTTGGCTTACCGTGCGACACACGCTCGATTCCGATTGCCCGCAACGATTGACCGAGGAACTCAGACGATTAGGGTGTTCGCTCGACCCGCGCGGCGCCGATTTCCAAGAGCGCGAAGGCACCTGCGAATCGCGCTATCTCGTGCATTGGAAAGAGGAGTTCGACGTACATCGCATCGCGCCTTCCTTGCAAGAGATTGCATTGGCGAGCGGAGCGCGATCCGTTCAGTGGTCGATGACGGACTGAGCGGCTCAAGATTGGCGCAGCGGCGGCAACGACGGATTGTCGGGCTGCGTATAGCGGCGCTCCACGGCCTCGCGAATCTTAGCTCGGCTGCCGGCTGCGTCGAGCGCGTCCTCTCGCTCGATCGAGTGCGCCTCGCTGGCCAACTCCTCGTCGCCGATCACTTCTCCGAACCATTGCGAATAGTCGCCGCGCCGCAGGTGGAACTGCCACGTTTCGGGGTCCACGCCGTCGGCGATTTCGAGAAACAGCACAAGGTTGTGCGCGCGTAAATTCAGCCTGCCATCGGGGCCGCGAAAATAGAAACTGCGTTCCGGTATCAGCAAACCTTCCGCGTACTTGCGATGATGGCGGCGGCGTTGTGTCGTTCCCGGTTCCACGGTCACGACTTCGATCGCGTTCGTGCCGTCGGCGCGCGAGGCATCCTTGGGACGCCACACGAGCAACTGACCGCGCTCGAGGCTATCGATGCCATCGAGCGCGGGCGGGCGGCAGCCCAGCGCTTCACCGAACGCGGCGATCGTTTTATCCGGATGGGCGCCCGTCACGAGGGCAGTATCGACCTGACGCAACAACGCGGGTGCGACTTGATCGGGATGGACGGTGACGGCCAGCGCCGTTTCCAGCATCGCCGGAAGCGATTCGTCGGCGGGATTCCAATCGGCCGGAAATAGCTGATGCGCTTCTTCGAATACGAGCCAATGCGGCCGGCCCGTTTGCACTCTGAGCGCCTGGAGCCGCAACAACAGGCTGGCGCAGAAGCGCGGCCGTTCGATCAACGGTACGCGCAGCAGATTGACCGCCACGCTTTGCTTGGCGTTGCCGAGCAGTTGTACCGCGCTGTCCAAAGTCGGCATCGTATGCGCGTCGCCCAGTGCGACGAGATCGCCTTCGTGGCCATAGTCGCCTTCCGGATCGAAGATGCACGCCTGGTAGCCGGCATGGCGCAGCCGCTCGAGCAGGGCGGCCGTCACGGTGGACTTTCCGCCGCCGGACGGTCCGGCAAGCAGGGCGATCGTGCCGTGGGCGTCGAGTAGGAAGGGGGCTTCATCGCCTCGTCGCGTCCGCCGGTGGCCGAGCAGCAGCTTGCAGCGATCGAGCGCGGCCGTGCGGCTCGATAGATCGTCTTCGACGAGCGCGTTCGCGAGCTCGCTCACGCCACGGCCGCTTTCGCTCGGCGTCACCCAGTCGGCGTGCGCTTTCAGCGCCGGCAAGGCGTTGGCCACCGCGACCGAAAAGCCGCACGCCTCGAGCAGCGGGTGATCGTTCTCGGCATCGCCGACGCCCGCCACGTTCAGCGGCGAGAGGTCGAGTTCATCGAGCGCGGCGCGCAGCCCCGTGGCCTTGGTGACGCCCGGTGCGAGGATCATGACGGCGTCGCCGTTGAAGACGACATGCAGGTCGAGCCCCAGATCGCGGATGGCTTCGAGCGCGATCTGCTCGTTCGGTTTCATCGTTGCGACCAGCGTCTCGCTGACGCTGAAGCGGTGCATGCCGTGCTTGCGCAATGCGTCGACGAAGGCTTGGGGCGGAGCCGGCGCCAGCAGACGTTTCTCGCCCCGGTCGGGGCGGTAGAGCACGCCGCCGTTCTCCGCGACGACGCGCGAGAAGAGATCGAGGCGAGGGCAGATCGAACGCAGATCCTCGAGTTCCCGGCCGCTGACGAGGATCAGATGACGGCCCGACTGACGCAGCCGCTCGAGGGCGGACCAGGTGTCGTCGGATACTCTGCCGTCGGTGGCAATGGTGTTGTCGTAATCGGTTGCGAGCGCAACGAATCGCATCTCATGCTCCTTGAAGCGAGGCGACGGGACTTGGATTGACCGCGAACGCCATGCATGCCTCGTGCCCGAACGAGTGAGCGAATGAGCGAGCGAGTGAGCGAAAGAAGGGGGCATCGGCGCAGCACGCGGGCTTGGCCTCGCCCCCGCGGGCTTTCGCCTAGATACGTCCCATTACGACGAGAATCACGACGATGATGACGATGATCCCGAGTGTGCCTGTCGGCGCATACCCCCAACTGCGGCTATGCGGCCATGCCGGAAATGCGCCGATCAAAAGCAGGATGAGAATGATGAGCAAGATCGTGCCTAACATACCGCCCTCGCTTGACATGGTTGATAAGGTGCGGCTCTAGCCGCTGGCGATCCGACCCGCAACTTATATGCCTCCCGGTCCGAATTTCGTGCAGCGCCCCGTACGCCGCGGCTGTTGGACGTTTCGGCCCGCCGGCGCCGGAGCCGGCGGTTCGTCGACATTACAAACGCAATACGGTATGCCGGCCTATCTCGTCATGAGAAAGCCGGCCGAAAGCGGCGCGACGGGAGCGCTAGGGACGACGAGGGGCGCTAAACGGACCGTTCCAGGTCGGTGATGACGGCGGCCAGAAAGCGTGCCGCCTCGCCACCCGTGACGACACGATGATCGAACGTCAAGCTCAGCGGCAAAACCGCATGCACGGCGGGCTTGCCTTCGTGGGCCACGACGGCATCGTGCACGCGCCCCGCGCCGAGGATCGCCACGGTAGGCGGCACGACGATGGGCGCCGCGTACTTGCCGGCGATCATGCCGAAGTTAGAGAGCGTGATCGTATTGCCGCGCATTTCCTCGGGTGGAATTTTGCGTGCCCTCATGTCGGCGCGCATCCGGTCCAGTCCCGCGCGCAAGTCGAGTGCGTCTCGATTCGCGACGTCGCGCAACACGGGCACGAACAAGCCGTCGGGCAAGTCCACCGCGATGCCGACGTCGATCTTCGCGAGCACGCGGCGGCGCGCGGTGCGTCCGTCGAACCACGCGTTGAGCCCCGGCTGCGCGCGGCACCCCGCGACGAGCGCGCGTATCAAACGGATCGTCACGTCGGCGCCGGGCTCCCATGCGTCGATATCGGCATCGTCGATGACCGTTGCCGCCGCCACTTCGCTTTGGGCTTGCGCCATGTTTTGCGCCATCGCGCGGCGTACGCCGCGCAGCGTTTCCGGCGGCCCGAGTTCGGCCAACAGTTTTGCCGTGCGTTCGACGTCGCTCGACGTCACGACGCCATCGGGGCCTGTCGGCATGATCATCGTCAAGTCGATGTCGAGCGTGCGGGCCAGTGCTCGCACGGCCGGCGTCGCCCGCACGGCCGTCGTGCCGACGCGTGCCCCTGTCGGCGCGGCAAAGCTCGGCGCGGCCTCTTGCACGACGTGCTCGCTGGTCTGCATACGCCCGACGACAGTGCCCGCATCGGGCGCGCCTCCTTCGCCTTCGAAGCCGACCAGCGCGGCGCCTAGATGCACGATGTCGCCTTTGTCGCCGTAGAGTTTCGCCACGCGCCCCGCTTGCGGCGAAGGGATTTCGACGATCGCCTTGGCCGTTTCGACGGCAACGAGCGGTTGATCGGCTTTTACTTCATCGCCGGTCTTCACATGCCATTCGACGATCTCCGCCTCTTGCAGGCCTTCGCCGAGATCGGGCAGCTTGAAGATGTTCATGTGGACACCTCGAGCGTTTTTCGTACGGCGCCGACGATGCGCGCGACGCTCGGCATGTACTGCGCCTCTAGCCTGAACAGCGGGACGACGATGTCATACCCGGTCACGCGCTCGATCGGCGCGAGTAGGGAATACAGTCCGCGCTCGGCGATGGCTGCCGCGATCTCGGCGCCAAGGCCGCACGTGCGCGGGGCCTCGTGAACGATCACGCAGCGGCCGGTCTTGGCGACCGACGCCAAGATCGTGTCGATGTCGAGCGGTTTGAGGGTGGCCACGTCGATGATTTCCGCGGCGATGCCGTCCGCGGCCAATTCATCGGCAGCCCTAAGCACTTCTTGCAGCATCGCGCCCCAGGCAACCAGCGTGACGTCGGTGCCTTCGCGCAAGGTAAAGCATGTATCGAGCGGCAGCGCCTCGCCGTTGTCCTCGACCGGTTGTTTGAACAGCCGGTACAAGCGCGTGGGCTCTAGAAAAATCACCGGGTCCGGATCGTCGATCGCGGCGAGCAGCAAACCATACGCGCGCGCGGGCGAGGAGGGCACGACGACGCGCAGCCCGGGAATATGGGCGAAGAGCGCCTCGGGGCTTTCCGAATGATGCTCGGGCGCATGGATGCCGGCGCCGCACGGCGAGCGCACGACGAGGGGGCAGCTCAGCCGGCCACGGGTTCGATGACGCAAACGCGCGGCATGGTTGAGGATTTGATCGATGATCGGGTAGATGAAGCCCGTGAATTGGATCTCGGCGACGGGACGCAATCCCATCGCGGCCATGCCGATCGCGGTGCCCGCGATGCCGGCCTCGGCAAGCGGCGCATCGATCACACGCTGCGCGCCGAACCGCGCCTGCAAACCGAGCGTGGCGCGAAAGACGCCTCCGTTCGCGCCGATATCCTCGCCGAGCAGCACGACCGACGGATCGTGCTCGAGCGCATGCGCCAGCGCGAGATTGACGGCTTCCACGAGCGCCATCTCAGCCATGATCGCGCTCCGTGCGCGATGCCCATTGCAGCGCGCTCGCCAATTGATCGTTCAACGCTTGCGGCAGCGACGCATACAGATGTTCGAACATCGCGGCGGGACCGGGCGGCGCGACGGCGAGGTACGCCTGTACGGCGGCATCGACCTGCTGCCCGCAGTCTCGATTGAGTTCGTCTTCGCGGGCCTTGTCCCAGACGTTCAGCGAGACGAGATATTTGCGCAGGCGCGCGATCGGCTCGGCCCGCCACGCTTGGTTGACGAGTTCCGGATCTCGATAGCGCGTCGCATCGTCGGCCGTGGTGTGGTCGCCTAGGCGGTAGCTCAGGGCTTCGATCAGCGTGGGGCCTTCGCCGCGCCGTGCTTTGGCTAATGCGACGCAGGCGGCGTCATGCACGGCGATCACGTCGTTGCCGTCCACCTGCCGTCCTTCGATGCCGGCTGCGATCGCTTTTTGCGCGAGTGTTTGCGTGGCGGTTTGCGCTGCGCGGGGCATCGAAATGGCCCACTGGTTGTCGTTGATGACGATGACGAGCGGCGCTTGCCACACCCCGGCCATATTCATCGCCTCGTAAAAGTCGCCTTTCGAGGTGCCGCCGTCGCCGACGATCGCCACCGCCACGCGCGGTTCTTGCCGCAGACGAAAGGCGTATGCGGCGCCTGCCGCGTGAGCGACTTGCGTGGCGATGGGGACGCAATTCGGAAAATCGTGCGGTGCCGCGGCGAACGCACTGCCGCGTTCGTCCCCGCCCCAATAGAGCAGGCTTTCGGTCATGGTGACGCCGCGCAGCAATTGCGCGGCATGGTCGCGATAGGAGGGGAAGAGCGCATCCTCGGGCCGCATGGCCGATGCAAGCCCGACCCCGATCGCTTCTTGTCCGACCGATGAGGCGAACGTACCGAGTTTACCGGTCCGTTGCAGCGCGACGGCCTTCATGTCGAACGCCCGCGTGAGCACCATCGCGCGGTAAAACGTCTGAAGTGTAGCGGGGTTCCGAGCAAATTCGGGCAGGGGCTGCGCCGGTACGCCGTCAGCATCGAGAAACCGGGTGTACTCGATATGAAAGCTGGCGACCGTCGTCATGATCGATGTCCTTACGAGCGCCCGCGGCGGGACGCTGGTCTCGTTCTTCTTCAAACGTTAGTACGTTTGTCTCCGAAAACAAGCACGAGTCGCGGCGATGCGCGTGCGGGCCAACGTGCCGCGGGCGGGCCGTTTTTCAGGGGCCGGTGCGCGCAGCGCGCTAAGCGTCGGGGGCCGCCTGGCTCGGCGGCACACCGAGCAGCTGCAGCGCGCCGCCGGCGACGGAAGCGAACACCGGACCGGCGACAGGGCCGCCGTAATATGACCGCTTCGAAGGTTCGTCGATCATGACCGCGACGACGATACGCGGCGCGTCGATCGGCGCGATGCCGACGAAGAGGGAGCGGTACTTGCCTTTGGCATATCCCGTACCCGCGTGCTTCCAAGCCGTACCTGTTTTACCGCCCACGCGATAGCCTTCGACGCGAGCGGCACCGCCGGTGCCGCCCTTCAGCGTTGCCGCTTCGAGCATCGTGCGTACCGTCGCGGCGGTGGATGGCGTCGTCACTTGGGCGCCGGCGCCCGGCGCGGGCGCGGCACCGGTGGACTCGTCCGCGGCGAGCAGCGAAACGGGACGCATCGTGCCGTCGCCGGCCAGCGCCGTATACGCTTGGGCCATTTGCAGCAGCGATGTCGATAAGCCGTAGCCGTAGGCCATCGTGGCTTGTTCGACGGGGCGCCAGCGCGCCCATGGCCGCAGCTTGCCCGCCGCCACGCCCGGGAACGGCAACGGCGGCGCAACGCCGAGACCGTATTGCCGATAAGCAGTCCATAGCGATTCGGGAGCAAGCGTCAACCCGATCTTGGCCAGGGCGATATTGCTCGACGTCGCGAGGGCCTGCGCGACGCTGATCGTGCCGTGATTGGACGTGTCGTGAATCGTATTTCGGCCGATGCGGTACCAGCCGGGCGCCGTATCGACGAGCGTGTCGGGCCGCACGCGACCCGCGTCGAGCGCCGTTGCAATCGCGAGCGGCTTGATCGTCGAGCCGGGCTCGAACGTGTCGACAGCGGCTCGATTGCGCATCGAACGGGCCGTGAGTCCCGCGCGCGCATTCGGATCGAACGACGGTGCATTGGCCAACGCGAGGATCTCACCGGTGTCGGCATCGAGGACGACGACGCTTCCGGCTTGCGCTCCGTGCCGTTCGAGCGCCGCTTTCAGTTGAGAGAACGCAAGCTGTTGGATACGCCGATCGATGGTGAGCCGAACCGTTTGCCCGTGATGAGCGGGCACGAGCGGGCGCAGATCCGATACCACACGCCCGAGCCGGTCCCTTATGACTTCGCGCTCGCCCGGTTCGCCCGCCAGCACATGCTCGGCGGCCAGTTCGACGCCTTCCTGACCGGCGTCGTCGCTATCGGTCAAGCCGACGACGTGGGCGGCCGATTCGCCTTCGGGATAAAAGCGCTTGGACGTGGGAATTTGCGTGACGCCGGCGAGTGCGAGGTCGGTGATCGCGCTGGCGGTCTGTGCGTCGACATGGCGTTTGAGCAGAACATGCGTGCGCCCCGAATCGAGGCGCTCTTGCAAGTGCGCTTTGGAAACCGCCAATGTCTTCGCCAACGGCTCAAGCGCTTTTCGATCGAGCCGCTTAGGCTCGGCCCATATCTCGTAGGTGGTGAGGCTGACGGCGAGCAGGGCGCCTTCCCGGTCGACGATCGGGCCGCGTTTGGCTTCGAGCGCAAGCATTTGCCGATGCCGCTTTTCGCCCTGAGCGACATGAAAATCGTGCTCGACGATCTGCACCCAGCCCGCGCGCGCCGCCAATATCGCGAACGCGAGCGTGACCGCCGCCATGACGAAGGTCGAGCGCTTGCGATGCCAGTGCGGTGTCAGCAGATCGTCGCCGGTCAGCGAACGAGCGGAGTAGGGCGTGGGGCGTTTCGGTTTCGATGCGGGCATTGAACGGGCGTCGTCCTCGTGGCGCGCCCGGCGGCGCGAGGCCCGTATTGTAATAAAAATGTAAGGCCACGAGGAAGATCGGCGCTGCCGCTCACCGGAGCTGGAATCGGAGCGGGATCGCATCGACGCCGAATCGGTCGTTACCTTCGACGATCCGGCATCGATGCGAAAGCGGCCAAGCCGCCGGCTCGGCAGGCTCAGGCCGGCAGCGAAAAGCCGGAGATGGCCTCGCGCAGCACGCCTGCTTGGTCCTTCAGCGACTGCGCCGCGGCGGCCGCTTCTTCCACCAGCGCGGCGTTTTGTTGCGTCACCTTGTCCATCTCGCCCACGGCCCGGTTCACTTGCTCGATGCCCGCGCTTTGCTCGCGGGAGGCATGGCTGATTTCCTCGAGGATTTCGTTGACGCGGCGAACCGATTGCACGATTTCGCCCATCGTCGAACCGGCATTCGCCACGAGCGCCGCCCCCTGATCGACGGTATTCGTCGACGATTCGATCAGCGCTTTGATTTCCTTGGCGGCCGTGGCCGAGCGTTGAGCCAAGCTGCGCACTTCCGAGGCGACGACGGCGAAGCCGCGTCCCTGCTCGCCGGCCCGCGCCGCTTCCACGGCCGCATTGAGCGCGAGGATGTTGGTTTGGAAGGCGATGCCGTCGATGACGCCGATGATGTCGCCGATCTTCTGCGAGCTCGACGTGATTTCGTTCATCGTGCGCACGACGTCGTCCACGACGCTGCTGCCGCGCGTGGCCACGCCCGCGGCCTGCTCGGCCAGCTTGGCCGCTTGCGAGGCGCTTTCGGCATTCATCTTCACGTTCGTCGTCATCTGATCCATGCTCGACGCCGTTTGCACGAGCGCCGCCGCCTGCTGCTCCGTGCGCTGCGACAGATCGGTATTGCCGGCGGCGATTTCGCCCGCCCCAACGTTGATGTTCTCGGTTCCGGCGCGCACGCGCTTGACGGCGTCGGCGAGGCCCACCTGCATGTCGGCGAGTACGGCCATCAAGCTCGAGTCGTCGCCGTGTTCCACCGAAATACGGGCGGTGAGATCGCCTTCGGCGATGCGCCGCGCCGTGGCGACGGCGACTTCGAGATCGCCCCCGAGCCCGCGGCGCACGCTGCGCAGGACCAGCACCATCGCGGCCGTGGCGGCGATGCCGAGCACGCCGATGATGCTCACCCAGCGCACGAGGCTCGACATGAAGGCGTCGTTGATGTCATCCATGTACATACCGGTGACGATGTCCCAATCCCACGGTGCGAAGCGCAACCCGTACGACATCTTCGGTACCGGCACTTGGCTGCCGGGTTTGGACCAGAGGTAATGGATGAAGCCGCCATTGGGCTCGGCCGAGGCTTTGACGATGTCTTGGAAAAGGTGATTGCCGGCCGGATCGGTGAAATTGGTCAGATTTTTGCCGGTCAATTCGGGCTTGATCGGATGCATGAGCATGACGCCCTGCGAATCGTTGATCGAGAAGTAGCCGTCTTTGCCGTAGCGCAGAACCGAGATCGCCTGAAGCCCTTGCTTCTTCGCGTCGTCCTCGCTCATTGCGTGCTGCTGGGATGCGTCGTAGTAGTGCTGTGCGATGCTGTTCGCCTGTTGGACGAGCGCCATGAGTTCGCTCTTCCGGTCCTCCATCATCGACTCGCGGTTTTGCCAAACGCCGGCTACCCCGATGAGGATGAGCCCGGCCCATAGCACCGCGATCATTGAGCCAAGCTTCCTGTTCAAAGTCATTTTCTGCATTGCGTTGCTCTCGATTGGTCGGTCGGTCGGCGGCTTCGGAAGCAAGAGTTCTCGAGATGAAACCGCACTTGTCCGGTCTATCGACGCATCGTCTAAAGCAGCGCAGGGGGAGAAACCCTGATTTGGATCAGGAGAGTGCTTTTGTCGCAGGTTAGCGGAAGCGTACGCGGCTCATGAGGGGTTCTTGTCAGGCGGTCCTTCCGGACGCTGCGGTTCGTCGTTGTGGTGTCCGGGCGCAGGGGGCACGACGGGCTCGCCTTCGGGATCGCGCGTGGGGTCGGCGACAGGATCGGGAATCGGTGCGGTGTGCATGCGATAGTCCATGGCTTATGCGTATCGGGATGAGGGGTGGGCAAGAACCGAAACGGCGTGAAGCGTCGTCTCATTTATACGCTATCCGGGGCTGTTCAACAACGCAGGCAGCCGCGCCGCGAGCAGATCGATGGCCACGCGCACGCGCGAAGGCAAATGACGGGTCCGCCGCCAGGCGAGGTGCACGTCGATCGTCGGCGCGGGCGTTCCGGCCAATACGCGCTCGAGCGCGCCGGCGCGCAGGTCTTCGGCCACGAGCCAGCATGGCAGGCGTGCAAGGCCGGCGCCCGCTTTCACGGCCGCGACGATCGTCTCGAGATCGTCGAAGCGCAACCGGTGTTTCATGGTGACGACACGCATCGAAGCCGTAGCGTCCGACAGCGGCCATCCGACTTCGCGCCGGCCGGCGGCATAGAGCACGGCGTGGTGACCTTCGAGCTCGGCCACGGTTCGCGGCGTGCCGTGACGCTCCAGATAGCCGGGGCTCGCGCAGACGATCATCGTTTGTTCGCCCACTTTGCGCGCGACGAGATCCGCAGGTGGGTGCCGCAGTGTCCCGCTGCGCACGACGAGGTCGATATTCTCGTCGACCAAATCGACGACTCTATCGGTGAAACTGATCTGGACTTCGAGCTGCGGATAACGGCTGGCCAACTCCAGCAGCAACGGCGCGACGCATCGTCTCCCGAATAGCACCGGGGTGCTGACGTGCAGGCGCCCTTGCGGCGAGATGCGTGACGCACTCAACGCGGCTTCGCCGGCATCGAGTTCGGCCAGCGCGCGCACGCAATGTTCATAGAACGCCTGCCCGTCGGCCGTCAGGGTTTGACGACGCGTGGTGCGCAAAAACAACCTCGTGCCCAGACGCTCCTCCAACCGCGCGATGCTTTTGCCGACCGCGGAGCGAGTCAGGTGCAATCGCTCGGCCGCCAGCGCGAAACTGCCTGCCTCCGCCGCATGCACGAATGCGGAAATGCCTGCCAGTCGATCCGTCATGATCGGTGATTGCTCTCGTGTCAATTGATTCCAAAAAGTCTACAACAAGCGGACTATTTGCCCGCACTGGCGACGTTCGATCTCCATTACGATTTTTTCGTCAGATCAACGAGGAGAACGAACATGAGTCATTCGACGAAGTCCACCATGAAGCAATGGATAGCGGCCCAACCCGGTGCGCGGCACTTGACGCTCCAAACGATGCCGGTCCCGACGCCTGGCGAGCACGAAGTGCTGGTCCGTGTGGACGCTGTGTCGCTCAATTACCGCGATATCGGCGTGATCGAGGGAACGGAGTTGAGCGCCGACATGCCGTTTCCGCTGACGCCGGGATCCGATCTTGCAGGCCGCGTCGTGTCGGCGGGGGCGCGTGTGACGCGCTTTCGCGAGGCCGATGCGGTGCTCGGCACGTTTTGGGCGGGGTGGATCGATGGCGATTGTCCGCAACATGCCCGTGTGCTCGGCGGCTCGCTGCCCGGTGTGCTAGCGCAATACGTCGTCCTGCACGAGGACTGGCTCGTCCACGCACCGCGCACGCTCGATGCGGTCCGGGCCAGCACCTTGCCGTGCGCCGGGCTGACCGCATGGTTCGCGCTCGTCGAAAACACCGGTTTGCGCGCCGGGCAGACCGTCCTCGTCCAGGGCACGGGCGGCGTGGCGCTGTTCGGATTGCAATTGGCTCGAGCGCACGGAGCCAACGTCATCGTGACATCGGGTAGCGGCGAAAAGCGGCGCCGGGCGCTCGAGCTGGGCGCGTCGCATGTCATCGATCGCACCTCCGGCCTACCATGGGAGGTGCAAGCGCGCGAGTATACGGGCGGCCGCGGCGTCGACCATATTTTCGAGCTCGTGGGCGGAGAGAACCTCGCTGCCTCGCTGCGCGCGGTTCGGCAAGGCGGCCGGATTTCATTGATCGGCGTATTGGGCGAACACGCGATGACGTTTCCCAGCGTGCCTGCGTTTTTAACGCGATCGGTGATACAGGGCATCGGCGTGGGACATCGGCGCGCGCTCGAAGAACTCGTGCGCGCGGTCGATACCGTGGCGCTTCAGCCCGTGGTGGACGCGTGCTATCGCTTCGACCAACTGCCCGAGGCGTTCGAGCATTTGAAGCGCGGCGCGTTCGGCAAGATCGTCGTGGACGTGGGCTCGGCTGCGGCTTGAATCCTCGGGCCTCGGTTGTCGGTTATCGGTTATCGCTGTCGATGCAAGTCGGCGAACGTGTCGATATCGGCGAGTACACCCGCGTCGTCGACCTCGATCGCGGTGACATCGGCCGATTCGAGGATGGCGCGCGCGCCCACGTCGCCGCCGAGCGATAACAATGCATCTCGGTGGATCGAGCCGAATCCGACGGGATGACCGCGGCGTCCTCGGTAAATCGGAGCGACGATCGAGGCGCCGCGATCGATATGGCGAGCGATGGATTCGATCGTCACCGGCGCGATCCACGGCATGTCGGCGAGCGCGACGATCCAGCCTTCCGATTCTTCCGTTGCCCGTACCCCGGCGGCGAGACTCGCGCCCATACCTTGCTCGGCGCCGGCTGCGAAGACCACGTCGCAGCCGGCGTCGTTCAATGCATGGGCGAGCGCTTCCGCACCGGGACGCACCACCGCTGTGACGTGCGGCAAGATGCTCAGTAACGACCGAGCGGCCGCGCACGCCACCGGGGTGCCGTCGGGCAAGGGCGCCAGCAGCTTGTTCTGCAGGCCGCTAGGATCGAAGCGTGTGCCGCTGCCCGCGGCAAGCAACAGCGCCGTGGCGGATGAAGCGTAAGTCATGTCGGTGGCTGTCGCGAGCGGAAGTCGATGCGTGTTCGGATTGTGCGGTCCGCCTAGGGCGGGAAGCAAGTTCCATCTGTACGCGCGAGTGGGTTCGCCCGCACTTCTTCGCGGGCCAAGCGGCGGCGCGCCGTATCAAACGCTGCCGGCCGGCAGCACCTTATCCAACGTGATCGGCAGGTCACGTACGCGCACGCCGGTGGCATGATAGACCGCATTCGCGATGGCCGCGGGCACGCCCGTGATGCCGATCTCGCCGATGCCTCTAGCCCCCAACGCGTTGAACCGCGGATCGGGCACGTTCAATACGCTGACGTCGATCGTGCCCACATCCGCATTGACCGGCACGTGATATTCGGCCAGATTCGCGTTGACGAAGCGGCCATAGCGCGGATCGAGCTCGCTCGCTTCTTCCAGTGCCGCGCCGATGCCCCACACGATCCCGCCCATCAGTTGGCTCTTCCCGGTTTTCTCGTTGAGCAGTGTGCCCACGTCATAGACGGCCACCACGCGCGGGACGCGGATGGTGCCAAGCTCGGCATCGACATGTACCTCGACGAACACGGCTCCGAACGAGTGGAACGCGTAGCGTTGCGCCTCATCGCCGCGCTTGGCCGTGGCACGCCCTTCGATCGGCCGTCCCCCGGCCCGGGCGATGACGGCGGCGGCCGGGTCTCGGCGAGCGGCGTCGTGGCGCGCCACGACCCAGCCGTCCACGACGGTGACATCGGCCGTCGACATCCCATGCAGCGGTGAGCCGGCGTCGGCGCAGGCGATGTCGATCAATTGCTTGCGCGCGGCCCCCGCGGCTTCCATGACGGCGGGCCCGACGCTCGCCACCGATTGCGATCCGCCGGAAACAGGCGCATTCGGTAAAGAAGAGTCGCCGAGCGCGAAGCTCACTCGATCGGGCGGAAAGCCGAGCGCGTCCGCGGCGACCTGCGTCATGACCGTGTACGTTCCGGTACCGAGATCCTGCGTGCCCGACGCGACGACGGCGCTCCCGTCCGGCAAGATGCGTGCGAACGCGGCCGCCTCGCTGCGGTGCGCGGGGTAGGTGGCCGTGGCCATGCCCATGCCGATCAGCGTGTGGCCTTGGCGCATCGATCGAGGCGCATGCACGCGTTTCGACCAGCCGAAACGCTCCGCGCCAACCCGGTAGCATTCGCGCAATTGTTTGCTCGACCAAGGCTTGCGCTCTTGCGGGTCGATCTCCGCATAGTTCTTGAGCCGCAGCGTGAGCGGATCGATCTTCAACGCGGCGGCCAGTTCGTCCATCGCCGATTCGAGCGCGAACGAGCCGGTCGTTTCCCCAGGCGCACGCATGAACGTAGGGGTGCCGACGTTGAGCGGAACGAGCCGGTGCGTCGTCGCGAGGTTCGGCACTTCGTAGAGCATGCGGGTGAGAACGCCGGACGTCTCGGTCCAGTCTTCGAACGTCGACGTGTTCGAATACGTGTCGTGACGCATGCCGGTGAGGGTACCGTCTTCGCGGGCCGCTAGTACGAGGTGCTGTTCGGTGCGCGGCCGTCCGCCGACGGGGCCGAACATCTGAGGCCGCGTCAGTGCGAGCCGAACGGTCCGGCCAACTTGCCGGGCGGCCATCGCGCACAGCACTACGTGCGACCACACGGAGCCCTTGCAGCCGAAGCCGCCGCCGACGAACGGCGACACGATGTGGACGTCGTCCGGCGAAATGCCGAGGAACGCAGCCACGGCTTTGCGGGCGTTGCCCACGCCCTGGCTCGTGTCGTAGAGCGTCAAGCGCGGACCGTCCCACGAGGCCATGATCGCGTGGGGCTCCATCGGATTGTGATGTTCCATCGGCGTGGTGTAGACCGCGTCGATGCGCACGCTGCCCGCGCTCAACCCGCGTTCGATGTTGCCGCGTAGCGTGTCGGGCTTTCCGCCGATCATGGACTGCGGCGGATGGCCGTGCGCCTTCGTTGCGGCAAAGTCGAGCGTGGGCGAGGGCGGCGCGTATTCGATTCGCAGATGGCCGGCCGCATCGACCGCCCGCTCGAGCGTATCGGCCACGACCAATGCGACGGGTTCGTTGTCGTAGCGCACCTCGTCGGTTTGCAGCAGCGAAAGCCGCCGCTGCGCGGGCGGGGACACTTCGGGTTCACCGCCGTTCGGCAAACGGGGCGCATTGCGCGACGTCATGACGAGCAGCACCCCAGGCATCGCCTCGGCGCGCGTGGCGTCGATCGAGGCGATACGCCCGCATGCGATCGAGCTCGTCACGAGCACGGCGTGGGCGAGTTGCGCGGCGGGAAACTCGGCGGCGTATTTGGCGCCTCCGGTCACTTTGAGTACGCCGTCGGTACGGTCGAGCGGTTGGCCGATCGTATTCATGCGGGCTCTCCTGTCACGCCGCGCGTCTGTCGTCCCGCCGCGACGTTCACGGCGCGCACCATGGCACGTTCGGCTAGCGTCACTTTGAAGCGATTGTCGCGTAGCGGCCGCGCGTCGCGCATTTGCGCGGCGGCCGCGTCACGCAGCACGTTATCGCCGAGCGGCTGTCCGATGAGCATGCCCTCGGCGATCGTCGCGCGCCAGGGCTTGTGCGCCACGCCGCCGAGCGCGATGTGAACGGCCTCGATCTTCTCGCCCTGCAGACGCAGCGCCACGGCGACCGATACGAGCGCGAACGCGTAGCTCGCCCGGTCACGAATCTTTAAGTAGCTCGTACGCGCCGATAGTGCGGAAGGCGGGAGATCGACCGCGGTGATGAGCTCGCCCGGTTGCAATGTGGTATCGAGGTCCGGTCGATCGCCGGGCAGCCGATGAAACCCCCCGATGGGAATTTCGCGTGCGCCATTGGGGCCCACCACTTGAACGGTCGCATCGAGCGCGGCTAGAGCGACGCACATGTCGGAGGGGTTGACGGCGATACACGCTTCGCTGAAGCCGAAGATCGCATGTGTGCGGTGGTGGCCGTCGATCGCTGAACACCCGCTGCCGGGCCGGCGCTTGTTGCATCCGGCGAACGCCGTATCGTAAAAGTAGGGGCAGCGCGTGCGTTGCATGAGGTTACCGCCGATCGTGGCCATGTTTCGCAATTGCGCCGACGCGCCTGCCAATAGCGCTTGCGTCAACAACGGATACTTTTCGCGAACGAGCGCGTGATTCGCGGCGTCGCTGTTGCGCATCAACGCGCCGATACGAATACCGCCGTCCTGTCGCGCGCTTATGGTGTCGAGGCCTTCGTCGCGTAGATGGGTAATGTCGACGAGTCTGACCGGCCGTTCGACGCCGCCTTTCATGAGGTCGAGCAGATTCGTGCCGCCGCCGATGAATGCGACGCCGGGTTCGCGCGCCGCGCGCACCGCGCCGGCGATATCGGCCGCGCGCTCGTATGCGATTGCGTCCATGGGGCGGCTCCTTTTAGTGAGTGTCAACCGCGCTCGTACACGACGCGTACCGCCGCGACGATATTCGGATAGGCCCCGCAGCGGCACAGGTTGCCGCTCATGCGTTCGCGGATTTCATCGTCGGTGAGCGCGTGGGGCGCCGTTCGAACGTCTTGCGTGACGGCACTCGCCGTGCCGTGGCCGAACTCGTCGAGCAGCGCGGTGGCCGAGCACAGTTGGCCCGGCGTGCAATAGCCGCATTGAAAGGCGTCGTGTTCGATGAAGGCGCGCTGCAACGGGCTCAGGTTTTCTTGCGCCGCGAGCCCTTCGACGGTCGTGACCGATTGCCCCTCGTGCATGACTGCCAGCGTGAGGCATGAATTGATGCGGCGGCCATCGACGATGACCGTGCATGCACCGCATTGCCCTCGATCGCAGCCCTTCTTGGTGCCGGTCAGTCCCGCGTATTCTCGCAATGCGTCGAGCAAGGTGACACGAGGCTCGAGTTGCAACGCGTAGGGGCGTCCGTTGATCGTGAGATGCACGGGTAGGGTAGCCACAGTGGGGCGCGCGGGAGCAGGCATGGATGGCGGCGTTGCCATGGGTTGTCCTTCGGCGGGCGAATGGGGCGCCGCGCCGATGGTGGCTGCCGCGGCGGCGGATTGCAGGAAGCGGCGACGCCCGAGATCGGGCGTGCGCGCGGCATCGTTGGCGGAATCGGGCTTCGACATGGGATGAACGAGCTCCGTGAGAGGCGGCGATCGAACGTCACCTGCGTTTAGCAAGCCGGGTGCCTGCGCGCGGGTGCATCAGCGGGTGCATCCGCTAGTGCATCGATAGGGACTTCGTGTGCCAAGGAAATGGGTGTGCGAGCACGCGGTGGGTGCGATCGCAATGGGCCACGCGTACGAGGCGACGAGTCGTGACGCGCGATGCCTTGCGCGTCAGACTGTTATAGCAGCTTGAAGAAAATCTGCCGGGATAGGGCCGCGGGCGCTAGGAAGGTGGAAGGTCTCGGTGGCCGGTTCGGTCAGTCGATTCCGTGAAAGACCGCATCGTCGGGACCGAGGTACGCAGGCGGACGCCACGCGGCGTCGCGCATCGAATGCTGCACGAGGTGATCGACGCCGAGCAGCACCGCGAAAATCGCCATGCGCACGGGGATACCGTTGTCGGTTTGACGGAAGATCGCGAGCCGCGGATCATGGTTCAAATCGGTACTCAGATCGTTCGCGCCGGGCCGGCTGTCTCGCGGCAGCGGGTGCATGATCAACGTGTCGCGTTCGCACGCGGAATCGACGAGTGCCTGATTGATTTGAAAATCGGGCGTATAGCCTTCGAACGATTCGTCGGTGAAGCGCTCCTTCTGAATGCGAGTGGCGTAGACCACATCCGCACCGCGCAAGCCCGACGAGAGATCGCTCGATTGCACCACCACGTGACCGTTGCGCGATATCTGATCGACGATATAGGCGGGCATCTCCAGCGTGGGCGGCGAGATCAACGTGAACTTGATGCCGCGGTATAGCGCGAGCAGCTTCACGAGCGAGTGCACGGTGCGGCCGTATTTGAGGTCGCCGACCAAGGCGATATGCGCGCCATCGACGATCTTGCCGAGCCGGGAGAATTCCCGCTGGATCGTATAGAGATCGAGAAGCGCTTGGCTCGGATGCTCCCCCGGACCGTCGCCGCCGTTGATGACGGGCAGATTCGTCGCACGGGCAAATTCGGCCACGGAGCCTTGCTCGGGATGCCGCACGACGAGCGCGTCGACGTAGCCGCTCATCACGCGGCTGGTGTCGTAGATCGATTCGCCTTTTGCCATTGAGGAGAACGTAAAGCCGGTCGTATCGCAGACCGACCCGCCCAAGCGGCAGAAGGCCGCGCCGAAGGAAACGCGGGTTCGGGTACTCGCTTCGAAGAACAGATTGCCGAGCACGGCGCCTTCCAGCACCCGCGAGATCTTTTGGCGCCGCGCGATCGGCTGCATGAGGTCGGCGACACGAAACAGCGCTTCGACGGAATCGCGAGAGAACTGATCGACGGAAAGCAATTGCGCCTTGCCTTCGAACAGAATCTGGCTCGCCAACGACGACGAATCTACGCGTTGCGTATATCCGTCTTCGCGATTGGAATTGACGACGATTTCGGAGACGAAGCGCGCGACGATCTCGGGCATCGACCGCGACTCTTGCGAATCTTCGGGCAAAAGCCAAGTGTCGAGGGCCCGCCGGCTCACGCCGATGCGGTTCGCAAACGCGTCGCGCGTCATGTTCATGCGGCGCATCGCGTCGCGCAGGAATGCTTGTTGGGGGACGGTCATCGGCGGGCCTCGGGCGGGTAGCGGCGGTGGAGGAATGTGCGCGATGCGTATAGTACTTCGTTCGAAGGCGAAGTCAAGGAGGGGATGCCAGACGGAGCGCCGCGCGTGCGTTTCGTGGACGACGGGCGGCGCTATGGAAACGATACGCTTAGGCGGCAACGCTCGTCGCTGCGTTGCCGTTTAGGGGCGGGCGATCAGAGGCGGACAGCGGCATTCACGGGCGGGTGTGCTCGGTGGAGAGACTCCAGACCGTGATGTTCGGCACGTTGTCGTCGACAGCGGCAAACTTCACCATGCCGCCTTGCGCTTGGGAGAAAGCCAATCCAAATGCGCCCCCCGGAGCCGCATCCATCGGTAGCTGTGCGACAAAGCGTCCTTGCGGCGTAAACTCCACGATCTCGCTCGGTTGCGTTGCCTCGGCGTTGACCGCATCTCCATTGGCGGTGAACAAATGGCCGTTCGGACCCAGTGCCAATGCGAGAGGGCCGTGCAGGTGCCGATTGTCCGCATAAATCAGTGCGCCCTTGCCGCCGTCATGCCGAGTCGCACCCGCGCCATATACGGCGAAGATGGCATTGTCCGCCGTCGACGCCACGTAAAGAACGTCGCGCTGCGGGTCGTAGGCGAGTCCCGTCGGGCCGACGACGAGCGCCGCGGGGTCGCCGCGGAACGGATATCCGGAAGCGATTCGAGTGCTGCGTTGAAGATGGATGCCGTTAGCGTCGATCGCAACGTCGAGACGCACCACCGTGCCATTGAGCACGTTCGAGACGAACACCTTCGCGCGATCGCCGAGATCGAAAATCGTCAGATCCCATGGACCGTCGAGCCCCGCGTTCGACGAAGTCCATTGCGCGACGATGCCGCCGGTTCGGTTAAGGACCAATAGAGATCCGGGTTGGATCGTCGCAAATGTCCCATCGGTCGTGGGGACGTTCCCGACGAGAACGAAACCGGCGCGCAAGACGCCCAGCGCCGTTGTCAGACCGAGGCCCGACGGCCCGGCAAAGAACACGCTGGGGTTCCCGTTCGGCACGATCTTGACGATCGTGGTGCCGGTGCCCTGAAGATTGTTCGCATTGTTGAAGTTGGCGACAAGCAGATCGTTCGCGCTAATCGTTCCGTGAGCGGGGAATCCCTGGGGGACGAAGGCGACGCCGTACGGATTGACGTCGCCATTCGCCGGAACGGTGGATGAGATGACGGCGGCGGGCGGCAGCAGCCGATCGTCGTCGGCTCGTACCGGGCTGCTCGTCGATAAGGCAATGGCTGCGCACAACGTGGCCATCAGTGGGATCTTGGTGGCGAGTTTCCGGTGAGTCGCGCGTGCGTATCGCGACGATCCAGCTATCGATCCGGAATGAAAAAGAACGCAATCGCCCATGACCATTCTCCGAGGAGATCGCGACGACGCACATGCCAACCGGTGCCGCTCAGGGCAGGCATCGACCGCGAACGGGCTCGCTCGGCGCGGGGCCGCGTCGGGCCGACCGTCTTGATTAAACGAAGCGGCGGGGAGGAATATTCCACGAGAATCGGGACTCTCGGGCGGCCGGCCCCAAACCGGCATCCCGCTTGGGCGGGACGCCGCTGAAGTGTTGCGACGAAGACTACGCGTAACGCGCTTCGTTCAAATCGGAGATCAGCGTGGGTCCGGCCGGCTTCCAGCCCAAGCGCGCTTGCGTTTGCGCGCTCGATGCCGGCAGATCGAGCGCGGCGAACATCGCCATCCATCCGAAATACGCGGGCGCTTCTTCGCGGGTGATCGAAATGACCGGCAGGTTCAGCCCTCGGCCCAGCGCTTCGGTTATTTCGCGCGCGCTGATTCCTTCTTCGCCTACGGCGTGATAACGGGCACCGCGTTCCGCTTTTTCGATCGCGAGCCGATACAGCCGTGCGACATCCGATAGATGTCCAGCCGGCCAGCGATTTTGCCCATCCTCGACGTACGCGCACGTGCCTTTCTCGCGCGCGATACCGATCAGCGGGGTAATGAGGCCCTGTCTGAACGGATTGTGCACTTGCGGCAGGCGCACGATGGATACGTTGAGGCCTGTCTCCAGCAGGGCATTGCCCGCCATTTCCGAGGCGATGCGAGGATTCGGGTGATCGGTGTTGAAGATGTCTTCGGTGGCGAGTTGCCCATTGCCCGGGCTACCGATGCCCGTGCCCGACGTGATGAGAAGCGGACGATCGGAGCCCGCCAACGCCGAGCCGAGCGCCGCGATCGCGCGCTTGTCCTTTTCGCAGTTGTCCACGAAGTTCGAGAAATTGTGATCGAACGCGAGGTGGATAACGGCGTCCGCCTTTTGCGCACCGGTGCGTAGGGTGTCGGGGTCTTCCAGCGTGCCGCGATGAACTTCAGCGCCCACCTCGATTAGGGCCTGAGCACCGGTGTCGGAGCGCGTCATGCCGATGACTTCATGGCCCGCTTCAATGAGTTCGGGAACGAGAGCGGAACCGATGAAACCCGTTGCGCCTGTTAGAAAGATACGCATGGTGAAAACCTCCTGGTTAGCCAGCGACGCACTATGCGATCATTCGATATCCTGTTGAAGTAGTGACTTTATCCTGGTAAACGGACTAACAGGCTTGCCATGTCATCGAACGCCGCCCAAACCCTCGGAGAATTTTTGCGTAGCCGCCGAACGCGGCTCGATCCGGCCAGCTTCGGGTTTTCCGGCCGCAGGCGCACGTCTGGGCTGCGCCGGGAGGAGGTTGCCCAGCGCGCGAATATCAGTTCGGCGTGGTACACCTGGCTCGAGCAGGGGCGCGGCGGGGCGCCTTCCGCCGAGGTGTTGGAGCGCATTTGCACGGCGCTGATGTTGACCGATACCGAACGCGAGCATTTGTTCGTGCTCGGGCTTGGACGTCCGCCGGAGGTCCGTTATCGGGCCGTCGACGGCGTGAGTCCGCGCTTGCAACGGGTGCTCGATTCATTCGATGCGAGTCCGGCCATCGTCAAGACGGCGACATGGAATGTCGTGGCATGGAACCGTGCGGCCTCGTTCGTCTTGACCGACTACAGCGTGCTGCCGCCCGACGAGCGCAACATCCTGCGTTTTCTCTTTCTCAATCCGTCCGTTCGCTCGAAGCAGCACGATTGGGAAAGCGTCGCGCGCTTCGTCGTCGGCACGTTTCGCGCGGACGTCGCGCGAGCGGGACTGGCCACCGAGGTGGCGGATCTCGTGGACGATTTGCGCCGCCGGAGCCCGGAGTTCGACCGCATGTGGGGCGAGAATCACGTGCTGAGCCATGACGTGGGCGAGAACGTGAAGCGTCTGCTGCATCCGCAACTGGGGCCCATCGATATGGAGTATTCGCTATTCGCTGTCGATGGCCGGCCCGATCTGAGCATGCTCGTGTACACGCCGCTCCAGGCGGAGATCGTCGAGCGCATTCGGGCGGTGTCGCGAGAGCCGGTTGGCCTGTGCGCGCAGCTCTGAGGATGCCGGATCAGCCCGGGCTTGCAGCGGTAGGCGCTTCAGGGGGAAACACCGCGGCATCGCGCGTCGCCGGTACACGCGAGACAGGCAAGGGAATGCGTACTTTGATCGACGTGCCGTATCCCGGTGACGACTCGATCGCGACCTCGCCCGCGACGAGATAGGCTCGCTCGCGAAGGCCCGAGAGCCCGAACGAATTCAACTTGCGCGGCGTCGAAAGGTCGAAGCCGGCACCGTTGTCTTGCACGATCAACAAGACGTGATCGTCATGGCGCATCAAGCTCACCCTAGCCCGGGAAGCGTGAGCATGCCGCCCGATGTTGTTCAGCGACTCCTGCATGATGCGGAACACCGCCGTGGCTTGCGGCTCATCCAGATCGAGATCGGGAGGCTCGACGGACAACTCGCATTCGATGCCGTGGCGTTGCCGGAAGTTTTGCGCCAACCAGTCCGCCGCGGCAACGAGCCCTAGATCGTCGAGTACCAGCGGTCGAAGATCCGCCGCGATGCGCCGAGTCGCGACGACCGCTTCGTCGAGGAGCGAATGCACGGGCGCTAGCTCCGCTTTCAGTTCGTTTCGTTCGGAAACGAGTTCGAGCGCGAGTCGCGATGCGGCCAACGTCTGGCAGAGTTCATCGTGCAATTCGCGCGCGATGCGTCGATTTTCCTGTTCGCGAGCGGACGTTCCGATCGATGCCAATTCACGCAACTCTTCGCGCGAATGCTCGAGCGCCGCTTCGGCGCGTTTGCGCTCGAGCACTTCGTTGACCAAGTGGTGGTTCGCTGCCGTGAGTGCGGCCGTACGCGATGCCACACGTTGCTCGAGCAGCGCGTTCGCTTCGTTCAATCGCGCCGTCTGCAACTGAGTGCGTTGACGCTCGCTGCGCTCGCCTTCGAGTGCCTGCACGACGCGCGCGTATAGATTCATGTTCTCGAGCGTCAACACGACGAGGACGAAGCTAGCGGCGCACAAGCTGAATGCCCGGCCGGCGTAGAAACCGAGATCGAAACGGCCGTGGTTGAGCACGCCCGCGAACGCCACATCGAAAAGCGAAGCGCAGGTGACGATCATGAGCCACAGATCGAGCACGGAGTGCGGCCGCCGCCGGAAAAGCGCGACGAGCGCAAGCAAGCTGAGCAACCAGGTGACTGTGAGCACGATGCCGTGCGCCGCCGTATAGCTCGGTGCCAGCGGCGGTCCCGACAACTGCGGCGGCAGCCACGCGTACCCGCGGGTGGCGAGTAGCGCGAATCCGATAGCGAGGAGGGCGGCGAAGGCGAAGCTGGCCAGTATCGCCGGTGCGCAAGCGCGCTCGCGCAACGTTCGCGGCGCCACGTCGTCGCCCTTCAGCCACGCATAGGCAATCACGAAAAGCGGAAAGCTGCCGTGCCAGAAAACATAGAGCCAAGCGGTGCTTTGACCGCGTGCCCCCAACCAGCCGGTAGCGGAAAAAACGCCCGGAAAAGTGAGTAAGTGCGCGGTCGCGGTAAAGGCGGTCAGCCAATATCCGGTCGCCAAAACGAGCAATGCTTTCGACCGCAAAATACGGTACTGGCCAATCAAAAGCGCTGCCGTTAGGAAATCACAGACGATCGCCGCGGATTCATAGACCGGAATGAAGGCCCAAACCGTCGGTAATTGGATTTTCGCGAACGGCACCACCGAAACGAAGGCAACCGCGGTAATCAGAGCGACAACGATCGCAAGTTGCCGCTCGCGCCGATCCGGTGCCAGGATGGAGAGGAACACCCGCGTATCGGTCGTCAACTCGTTCACGCTTGCCCCCGCGCTCGCTCACGCGTTGATTTTGCTGGTACGCCAGATAGCTTACTACCAATGCATGCAATAAGGCACATTCGGATTATCCGGAAACGATAATATTTCGAGCCCCGGCTGGAGGCGCGCGGCTTGCTTGGACTGTCGTTGCGCGCCGGCAGTTGGGTGGGTTGCCCAGTCGGCCGGTATCCCCGCCAACTCGACTGGGTGAGCATAGCGATGGCACATTCTCGGAATGATCGAGACGAACACACCGGCCACGGCCACGATCACCTGCACGGCATAACGGATCAGCGCCGTATCGGCGTAGCCTTGCTCATCATCGCGGTTTTCATGATCGTCGAGATCGTCGGCGGTCTGTTGTCGGGATCGCTGGCACTGCTGGCCGATGCGGGCCATATGGTCAGCGACACGGCCGCGCTGGGATTCAGTTGGGCGGCCATTCGCTATGGCCGCCGCCCGGCAAACGCGCAGCTTTCATACGGCTACAAGCGCCTCGAGATTCTTGCCGCCTTCGTGAACGGCTGCGCGCTGTTCGTTATCGCAGCTGCGATCTTGGTCGAGGCGGTACGCCGGTTCGCGGAACCGGTACCTGTTGTCGGCAAGACGATGTTGATCGTTGCTTTTGCGGGACTTGCCGCGAACATCGGCGCGTTTCTCGCTCTGCACGGCGGCAACCGCGAGAATCTCAACGTCCGCGGCGCTTGGCTTCACGTCTTGGGCGACATGCTCGGATCGCTCGCGGCCATCGTTGCGGCAGTCGTGATCTTGCTGACAGGATGGACGCCGATCGATCCGCTCCTCTCGATCTTCGTTGCGGTGATCATCCTGAAAAGCGCCTGGGGGATCGTCAGAGCGTCCGCCCACATTTTGCTCGAGGGGACGCCGCAGGGCATCAGCCTCGCGGACATCAAGGCCGATCTCGAGCGCAACGTTGCCGAGGTGCGCGATGCCCATCATATTCATGCGTGGTCGATCACGGCCGAGCGCCATCTGGTCACGCTGCATGTGCATCCGGCGCCCGGGGCGGCCGCGCACGATGTGGTGGCCGCGGTTCGGCGCCGTCTATCGTTACGGTTCAACGTCGAACACGTCACCGTGCAGGTCGAGGAGCACGATTGCGCCGACCCGGGGAGCGCTCACGGGCACGGCGCTTCCGAGCCCGCGAGTCGTTAATCGGGTTTGGCGTTCGCCGCCGTTTCCCCGACAAAATCGACATACCTGCGCAAAGGGCGCCCCAGCATCGCTTCGAGCCGATCCACCGCGCCGTCCGCGCCTCGCATGCCGTGTTGCTGGATCCCTTCCATCATGAGCCGCATATCGTAGGCGAGCCAGCCCGGACCGAACGAGGCCATCTGTGCCTCGAAGGCCGCCGTATCGTCGCCGCCGTATTTCACCTCGCGCCCGAGCGCGGTGCTCCATACCTCGGCCGCAGAAGGGCCGGTCAGCCGATCGGGCCCGACTAAGTCCAGGGTCACACGCGGCAACCGGTCAGGCGCGCGATCCCGCCGCAAAAGCTCCCCGACAGCGAGATCGGCGATATCGCGCACATCGATCATCGCCACGCCGGCGGAGCCGATCGGCATCGGATAGACCCCGTAGTTCTCGATGACTTGCTGCACCATCCGCTCGTTCTGCATGAAGTAGGCGGGACGCAGGATGGTCGCGGCCATATCGAGGCTTTCGATCATGCGCTCGACCGTGTGCTTGCCGGTGAAGTGCGGCACGTTCGTATAGCGATCGGCATGGATGACCGAAAGGTAGACGATGCGTTCGACGCCGGCCTCGCGAGCGAGGTTCAGCGCGATTAGGGCTTGGGTGATCTCATCGGGCGTAACCGCGTTCAGAAGGAACAAGGTCCGCACCGATGAAAGCGCCGCGCGCATCGACGCGACATCCGCCAAGTCGCCGGCCACTTCCGTGACGCCTGCCGGGAAACTGATTTTGCCCGGGTGGCGAACGAGTGCTTTGACCTCGGCGTTCGCATCGCGGAGTCGTTGAACGATAAGCGAACCGACTGTGCCGGTCGCGCCGGTAACGAGAATGCTCATGTGAAGCTCCAAGAAGAAATGAGAGTGAGTTAGCGCGAAAAATCCACGACGGCCTTGCCCGAATGCGATTCGGTGCGATTGCGTTCGATGACGGCGGGAATCTCTGCGAAGCCGACGACCTCGCTCACCTTCGACGTCAGCGTGCCGTTCGCAACGTCCGCGGCGAGCCGCTCGAGTAGAGCCGCATCGGGCTGATTGATGAACCACAGCCCGCGGCGCCCGGCCGGCGTACGCGCCAGAATGTCGGGCGAGGTCGTGCCGACGATCGCACCCGTCGGCGTGAGCACCTGCCAAGAGCGGTCGAGTACGTCGCCGCCGACGTAGTCGAGTACGAGGTCGATGTCGCGTGCGATGTCTTCGAAGCGTTGCGTCCGATAGTCGATGACGTGGTCGGCGCCGAGGCTTCGCACGTAATCCAAGTGAACCCCCGCGGCGGTGGCATACACCTCGGCGCCCGCGCGCTTCGCGAATTGCACGGCATACCCGCCGAGCCCACCGGCCGCGCCGTGGATCAAGACTCGCTGACCGGGGCGGATCGGACCGGCGTGATGCAAGCTTTGCCAAGCCGACACGGTCGCCACCGGAATTGCGGCCGCCTGGATGTCGTCGAGTTGTTCGGGCGTACGAGACAGGTTCGCCTCGCTGACCGTCACGAAATCCGCGTAGGCGCCGAGGCCGCCAACCGGGCCCATGACCCGATCGCCGACCTGAAAGCGTGTTGCCCGAGGCCCGACGGCCTCGACCATGCCGGCCAGCTCGACGCCGAGCACCGCGGGAAGCTGGAGCGGGAAGGCGTCCCGAACGTATCCCTCGCGCACTTTCCAATCGATGCCGTTTACACCGGCGGCGCGCACGCGGACCAGAACCTGGCCTTCCGCCGGTTCCGGCTTCGAAATCTCGGCCAATTCGACGGCGTTGGCGTCGCCGTATGCGCGGATCAGTGCGGCACGTTGAGTCTTGTTCATTTCGAGTCCTCGTCTATCAAGTTGTGGTGTGAACAAGATAAGGTGTTGCGGAAACAAAACGAAGACCCGAAAATGTAGACACATCGTTTCAAAAATGGAACACCGTGGATCTGAACGCGCTTGCCGACTTCGCGCTGGTCGCATCGAACGGAGGACTGGGAAAGGCGAGCCGCGCCAGCGGCAAGTCGAAGGCGACGCTGTCTCGTCGTATTGCCGATCTGGAAGAGCAACTCGGCGTGCGGCTCATCGAGCGCGGCGCCCGTGGCCTCAAATTGACGGAAGCCGGAGAGATGCTGATGGCCCGGACAGAAGGGCCGATGCACGAGGTGGCCGATGCGATGACCGCTACCCGGGAAGGGCTGGCGGCGCCACGCGGCCGCTTGCGCATCGCGTCGCCCGTGTTGTTCTCGCAACTCGCCATGGGCCGCATTTGCGCCGAGTTCTGCGCTGCCTACCCGGAGGTGACGGTGGACTTGGTGGCCGAGGACCGGCTCGTCGATCTCGTCGAAGAGCAGTTCGACATCGCCATCCGCATCAATCCGAGCCCCGATAGCAGCTTGGTGGGCCGGTGTTTCGCGAAGGACAGGCTGGTGGTCGTGGCGGCACCGTCGGTACCGGTGCCGAGTCCGGGCGTGGTCACAGCGGTACCCGGCATCGTGTTCTCGAACTTTCAGCCGAGCCATTGGAGTCTCGACGAAGGCCGGTTGATCGTGCAGCCTGTGCCGAGGCTCAGGCTTTCGTCGTTCTTGATGATCCGCGATGCGGCGGTCGCCGGGGCGGGCGCCGCGCTAATGCCGCAGTCGATCGCGTGGGGGCAACTGACGCGAGGAGAGTTGGTGCAGTGGGGCACGGTCTCGGATGCCGACGTCGCGCTCTGGGTTCTGCATACGTCGCGCCGGCTCCCATCGCCGAAGGTCCGCGCCTTCGTTGAATTCATCTGCAACCAGTACCCGGAAGGATCGCTCGTCCTGAAGGGATAGGCGAGTGCTTCTAGGACCGGCAAAAGTATTGCCCATGGCGACGCCGACGCTGTACACTGCGTCGAATGGAAACGGGTCTCGTACATCTCCCACCGGTTGTCGCGCTCCGGCGCCTGCACGCTCAGTGCGGCGCGGCGCTCGCGCTTGCCGTTTCCAAAGCCAAAAAACAGTCGCACGTCTGACCGGTGCGCTGTGCCGTCGGACGCGCGACGGGACAGCATCAATGGTCTTCTCCTTGCCCTTCCCGGCGCCTCCCTCGGATTCGATTCGGTCACGTTTCGAGGTGAAGGAATGTCGATTTTTTCCGGTATTTGGATCCCGCTCGTCACGCCGTTCAAGGCTGGGGCGGTAGACCATCGCGCGCTCGCGGCACTCGTCGCTCGCTGCCGCGAAGCGGGCGTCGCGGGCTTCGCCGCGCTCGGTACGACGGGCGAGCCTGCCGCGATGTCGGAGGACGAGCAAGATGCGGTGCTGGCAACGATCCTAGAGGCGGCCGAAGGCCTGCCCGTGATCGCGGGTGTGGCGGGTAATCGAGCCGTCGCGTTGCGCGAGCGTGTGCTGCGGCTCAATGACCAGCCGATCGACGGCTTGCTGATCACCGCGCCGTATTACATTCGTCCATCGCAGGCCGGGATTCTCGATCACTTCTCGACGTTGGCCGATGCGAGCGCCAAGCCGATCGTTCTATACGACATTCCGTACCGAACCGGCGTCCGGATCGAACTCGATACGCTGCTCACGCTCGCTGCCCACCCGCGAATTCAGGCGATCAAGGATTGCGCGTGCTCGCCCGAGACGACGTTGGCGCTGATCCTCGACGGACGTCTGCAAGTGTTGGCCGGCAACGACGACGCGATGTTCACGTCGATGTGCATGGGCGGCGCGGGTGCGATCGCCGCGACCGCCCATGTGCGTACCGAGCGCTTCGTCGCGATGCACGCGGCGCTTGCGCGTGGCGATCTCGCGCAAGGCCGCGCGATTTACCACGAACTGGCGCCGCTCTTGCGCGCACTCGTGTCCGAGCCGAACCCGGCGCCCGTGAAGGCCGCGCTGGCTGTCCAAGGTCGGATCGCCAACGAGTTGCGCGCGCCGATGATGCCTGCGAGCGATGCGCTCACTCGTGAGCTGGCGACGTTGCTAGCGGCCTGATCGCGCCAGGCGCTTGAGGCCGCGCTTCGGCCGCGGTCGCGAGCGCGAAGCCTTCGTCGAGCCAGCCCGTTACGCCTCCGATCATGATTTTGACGGGGCGTCCGAGCTTCGCCAGCCGTATCGCGCCACGGGTTGCGCCGTTGCAGTGAGGCCCGGCGCAATACGTGACGAAGATCGTCTCGGGCGCGTATTGCGCGAGCTTCGATGCGATGATTTTGCCGTGGGGCAAGTTGATCGCGCCGGGTACGTGCCCCGCGGCGAACAGGGCGGGGCTTCGAACATCGAGCAACACGAAATCGCGCTGGCCTTTGACGACGAGCGCGTCGTGCACGTCGGAACAATCGGTTTCGAAACGCATCGACGCTTCGAAATGGGCAAGCGCGGCTTCGCTGGGCGCGGGGGCGATGGCGGTGACGGCCGATGAGTTCTGCATGATTGCCTCTTGTCCTCGTTTGCCGATGGGGCGATGAGTGGGAACGCACAGGCATTATCGCGTTCCCGCTCGTATGCGGGCAGTGGCGCAATCGTCAATATCCGGTAACATCGCGCCATGCAATCTCATCTCGTCGTGGCCGTCGCATACGATCGGCTCTGCACCTTCGAGTTCGGCTGCGTCGTCGAACTGTTTGCGTTACCGCGCCCCGAACTCGAGGTGCCGTGGTATCGATTCGCCGTTTGCGCCGCTGAAGACGGGCCGATTCACGCGGCGGGCGGAATTACCCTCTTTGCGCCGTACACGCTCAAACTGCTCGATCGTGCGGACACGATCGTCATACCCGGTTGGCGTGACGCGGACGAGGCGCCGCCGGAGCCGCTGCTGCGCAAACTGCGCGCGGCGGCGCGTCGAGGCGCGAGGTTATGCTCGATTTGTTCGGGCGTTTTCGTGCTCGCGGCGGCCGGTGTATTGGACGGCAAAACGGTCACCACGCACTGGCGCTACGCCGAAAAACTCAAAGCCCGTTATCCGGCGCTACGCGTCGAGCCCGATGCGCTCTATGTCGATGAGGGTGCCGTGATGACGTCGGCGGGGTCGGCGGCGGGCCTCGATATGCTGCTGCATCTCGTGCGGCGCGACCACGGCGCGGCGGTGGCGAATCGGGTGGCTCAACGGCTCGTGGTGCCGCCGCATCGCGACGGCGGGCAAGCGCAGTTCGTCCCGCGGCCGATGCCGCCCGAAGACGACGGCGGGCGGCTCGCTCGCTTGATCGATTGGATGCGCGCGCATGCGGCAGCCGAGCATACCGTCGAGTCGCTGGCGCGGCGCGCGTCGATGAGCGCGAGAACATTGCAAAGGCGCTTTCGCGAGGCAACGGGGCTCGGCCCCTACGATTGGTTGATCCGTGAACGCGTCGCGTTGGCGAAGGACATGCTCGAGACGCGGCCGCGTTTATCGATCTCGGTCATCGCGCAGCGGGCCGGTTTCGGCTCGGAGGAATCCCTGCGCCGGCATTTCCGGCGCATTGCGCTGACGAGCCCCGCGGCCTACCGTCAACAATTCGCGCAACCGCGCGCGGCACGCTGAGCGAAGCGGGAGCGCCCCACGCCCGCGTCAGCGCTGGGCGATCTCCGCCTGCTCCGATGCGAGCGCGGCCAAACTCCGCTTGACGTCTTCGATGACGCTATCCCACTCGCCGAGGCTCTGTTGGCGGAACAACCGCGCGCTCGGATACCACGGGCTGTCCTCGCGCTCTAGCATCCAGCGCCAGCAGGTATCGAGGCGGTTCAAGATCCACACGGGTTTGTTCATGGCGCCGGCCAGGTGCGCGGTCGATGTATCGACGGAGATGACCAGGTCGAGGTTCGCGACGAGCGCGGCCGTATCGGCGAAATCGCTGAACTCGCCGGTCCAATCGATGATGCTGCGGCTCGCTTCATTGCGCTCGCGCAACTCGCTCAGCTGCCGCTCGGCTTTCTCGCCCTTTTGCAGGCTAAAGAACTGCACCCCCGGCACCTCGAGGATCGGCGCGAACCGATCGACGCTCAGTGAGCGGCGTGCGTCGTTCTTTCGCAATTCGGGGACGTGGGGACGATGCCCTCCGGCCCATACGAGGCCCACCTTCTTCATCGGCCGATGCGTTGCCGCCTCGATTCGTGCGCGCCATTGCGCCGACGCTCGAGGGTCGGCGAATAGGTATGGCGTGTCGGCCGGAATCGTCGACACGCTCGTGCCGAGTGCGAGCGGCAGGCTCAGAAGAGGGCAATGGTAATCGAAGGCCGGGAGCGGTTCGCCCGCTCTCACGAGTTCGTCCACACCCGCGAGCCCGGCAAGCAGACGTTCGAGTTCGGGCTGCACCTCCAGCACGACCCGCGCGCCTTGCTTCGCGACCAGCGTGGCATAGCGGCAAAACTGCAATGTGTCGCCGAGGCCCTGTTCGGCGTGAAGCAAGATCGTCTTGCCGCCGAGCGGTGCATCGCCGAGCCACAGCGGCGCATCGAACACGCGCTGGCTCGGTGCGATGCGTTTGCGTTGCCAGCGCCATTCGTATTCGGCAAAGCCGGGGGCGAGCTCGCCCATCTGCAGCAAGCAAAGCGCGCGATTCCAGTGCGTTTCGGCTGAATCGGGAGCGAGCGACAGTGCGCGTTCGTACGACGCGAGCGCATCGGCATGCCGGTTCATATCGACGAACGTGAGGCCCAGATTGTTCCAAGCGTCGACGAAATTGGACGCCGATGCCAGCGCACGCTCGTAACTTTGTTGGGCCTCCAGCGGCCGGTTCAGATCGGACAGCGCATTGGCGCGATTGCTCCACGCCTCGGCATAGTTTGGGCGCAGTGCCAGCGCTTTGTCGCAACTGTCGAGCGCTTGTTCGGGCAGTCCCAAATCGCGCAGCGCGCAACTGCGGTTGCTCCACGCCTCGGGAAACTCGGGTTTGGCCGCGAGCGCTTTGTCGAAACTCTCGAGCGCTTCGCCGGGCCGATTCAAGCCGGCCAGAGCGACCCCGCGATTGTTCAGCGCATCGACGAAGCCGCTTTTCAACGCGAGTGCACGGTTGGCCGCCGCGAGTGCCGCGTCGTGGCGTCCGACCGCGTTCAGCGCGAACGCCAGGTTCGAATGCACGGGGGCTTGCCTCGCGTCGATCGCAAGCGCTCGGGTGAGAAGGGCGATGCCTTCCTCGTACTGCTTCGATTGCAGGGCCAAGGCGCCCAGAAGTTGCAGCGCGTCGAAGTGGCGCGGGCGCAGGGCGAGGATCTCGCGATAGGCGGTTTCCGCTTCGCCGAGGGCGCCGTTTTGCTGAAGCTCGAGCGCTTCGCGAAGCAGGTTGTCGATATGGCGTGGGCTGCCGGGCTTGCTCATGGAATCGATAGACGGCGAACGAGGCGCCAAGCGTGCGGTACTGGGCCTCGATTATCGCCGATGATCGCCGATGCGAGGGCGGGGCGCGATGCCCGCCCTCGCCGCTCGCTGCGTTACACCGAGCGGATATCGGCTGTCGGTGCTTGACCGAAAGCCTCGGACAACAGGTAGTCGACCAATTTTCCCGCCGCCTCCTTGGGCGAGGTCAATTGCCCGGCTCGCTTCATTTCGGCGAAACGCTCGCGTTGCGGAAAGCGCGCCTCGTCGGTCGCGCGGATTTCGCCTTGCATGTCAGTGTCGACGACGCCGGGCGCCACGCTCGCCATGCGCAGCGCCGGCTCGCCGTCCAGCGCAACGGCTCGCGCATGGTGATCCAGTGCGGCTTTCGTCGCGCAATAGATATTCCAGCCCGCGTACGGATTGCGCGCCGCACCGCTCGAAATGTGCGCGATGCGCCGGTCGTTCAAGCCGGCCGTGGCGCGCGAGAACGCGCTCGAGAGCATCAGCGGCGCGGCGACGTTGAGCGCCACGGCGCGGGCGACGTCGGCCGGCTGCTGAACGGCGCAAGGTCCGATCGGCGCGACCGTTCCCGCGTTGTTCACGAGCAGGGCGCGCTCGGCGCCCGCCACGAACGCGGCGAGCGTATCGCCCGCCAACCATTGCGCGAGCGCGCCGCTATCGGACAAATCGAGTTCGACTTGTTCGAAGCGGCCCGGCAATGCGGCCGCGTCCGGGCGTGGCGCACTTCGCGAGCGCGCCAGGCCGAGCACATCGATGCCGCGCTCGCGCAAGGCCTCGACGAGCGCCGCTCCGAGGCCGCGCGTGTGCCCGGTGACAATGGCCCGGGTGACCAGATGGGCGTTACCTGCCATATGCGTTCAAGCCGTTTCGAGCGCCGGATAATCGACGTAGCCTTCGGGCCCCTTCGCGTAAAACGTCTCGGGGTTCGGTTTGTTCAGCGGAGCGTCGAGCTTGAAGCGCGTCGGCAAATCGGGGTTCGCGATGAAAAGCTGGCCCCATGCGACGGCGTCGGCCTCGCCCGCGTCGAGCGTTTGCTGCGCGCTCTCCTTCGTGAACTTCTCGTTGGCGATGTAGACGCCGCCGAACGCTTGCTTCAGCAGCGGCCCGAGGCGGTTCTCGCCGAGCGATTCGCGCGCGCAGATGAACGCGATGTGCCGCTTGCCGAGTTCGCGCGCCACGTAGCCGAACGTCTCGGCCGGGTTCGAATCGCCCATCGTATGGGCGTCCCCGCGTGGTGCCAAGTGCACGCCGACACGGGCGGCGCCCCAAACGGCGATACATTCGTCGACGATCTCGAGCAAGAGCCGTGCGCGGTTCTCGATCGGGCCGCCGTAAGCGTCGGTCCGCTTATTGGTGCTGTCTTGCAGGAACTGATCGAGCAAATAACCGTTGGCGCCGTGCACTTCGACGCCGTCGAAGCCCGCGGCCTTCGCGTTTTCCGCGCCCTTGCGGAAGGCGGCGACGACATCGCGGATCTCATCGAGTTCGAGCGCGCGCGGCGTCACGAAAGGCCGCTGCGGGCGGACCAGGCTGACATGGCCGCTCGGGGCGATCGCGCTCGGCGCAACGGGCAACTCGCCGTTCAGGAAGATCGGATCGGATACGCGCCCGACGTGCCACAACTGCAAGAAGATGCGGCCGCCCGCCGCGTGCACGGCATCGGTCACGATCTTCCACCCGGCCACTTGCTCGTCGGACCAGATACCGGGGGTATCGGCGTAGCCGATCCCTTGCGGCGTGACGGAGGTCGCCTCGCTGAGGATGAGGCCGGCCGACGCGCGCTCGGCGTAATACTGCCCCATCAAAGCGTTGGGCAGGCGTTCGTTGCCGGCGCGCTGCCGCGTGAGCGGCGCCATGATGATGCGGTTCGGCAAAGTCAGGTCGCCGACGATGAGCGGATCGAACAAGTTAGGCATGGCAAGTTTTCCTTATGAACGCGGCGCGCGAACACGCGGGCCGCGGTACGGTACAAACGCGAGCACAATCGATTGGACTGCCGGCGAACGTTCAGACGGGATACGCCTCAAAGTTCGTCGTGCAGCGATGCGAGAAAGGCCTCGATGACGGCGTCGTTTCGCTTGAAAAAGCTCCACTGGCCGATCCGCTTCACGGTCACGAGCCCCGCGCTTTGTAGCGTGGCGAGGTGGGCAGACACCGTCGACTGCGATAATCCGCAGCGCGCGTTGATCTGCCCGACGCAAACGCCGCAATCGAGCGGCAGCTCTTGCTCGGCGAAGTAGGCGCTCGGTTCCTTGAGCCACGCGAGAATTTCGCGCCGCACGGGATTCGCGAGTGCCTTGTGGATGGCATCGATATCTATCGTCATGTCGGACACATCGGACGATCGCGTCCCCGCACGGAATGCACGGGGCAGCGCAAATCGATCGTCGTTGGTAGAATCTTATATCGCTTTTTGACGATGTACGCAAAAACCTCATTGCCTAAGGGGACGATAGGATGGAAAACATGACTTACACGGATACGCAGCTTTTGATCGACGGCCAATGGTGCGATGCGGCCAGCGGTAAGACGATCGACGTCTTGAACCCGGCGACGGGGGGAGTCATCGGCAAGGTGGCGCACGCGGGCATCGCGGATTTGGATCGGGCCTTGGCCGCCGCTCAGCGTGGTTTCGACACTTGGCGCAAGGTGCCGGCCAACGAGCGCGCGGCGACGATGCGCAAGGCCGCGGGCCTCGTACGCGAACGCGCCGCGTCGATCGCTCAGTGGATGACGCAGGAGCAGGGCAAACCGCTCGTCGAAGCGCGCCTGGAAGTGCTCGCGGCCGCGGACATCATCGAATGGTTCGCCGACGAAGGGCGGCGCGTGTACGGCCGGATCGTACCGCCGCGCAACCTCGCCGTGCAGCAAACGGTGGTGCGCGAGCCGGTCGGGCCGGTCGCTGCCTTCACGCCGTGGAATTTCCCCGTCAATCAGGTGGTGCGCAAGCTGAGCGCGGCCTTGGCCACGGGCTGCTCGTTCCTCGTGAAGGCACCCGAAGAAACGCCGGCATCGCCCGCCGCGCTGTTGCGCGCCTTCGTCGATGCGGGCGTGCCGGCGGGCGTGATCGGTCTCGTGTTCGGCGATCCGGCCGAGATTTCGGCGTACCTGATTGCCCATCCGGTCATCCGCAAAGTGACGTTTACGGGGTCGACGCCGGTCGGCAAGCAACTGGCGGCATTGGCCGGTCGGCATATGAAGCGGGCGACGATGGAGCTGGGCGGCCATGCACCCGTGATCGTGGCCGAGGACGCCGACGTGGCGCTGGCAGTGAAGGCCGCCGGCGGCGCGAAATTCCGCAACGCCGGACAAGTGTGCATCTCGCCGACGCGCTTTCTCGTGCACAACAGCATTCGCGAGGCGTTCACGCGCGAACTCGTCAAGCATGCGCAGGGGCTGAAGGTGGGCAACGGCCTGGAAGAGGGCACGACGCTGGGCGCGCTTGCCAATCCGCGCCGGTTGGCGGCGATGACCTCGGTGATCGAAAACGCCCGCACAGTTGGCGCACGCATCGAAACGGGCGGCGAGCGGATCGGCTCGACGGGCAACTTCTTCGCGCCGACGGTGCTCTCGAACGTGCCGCTCGATGCCGACGTCTTCAACAACGAGCCGTTCGGCCCCGTTGCCGCGATCCGCGGGTTCGATTCGCTGGAGGAAGCCATTTCCGAAGCGAATCGATTGCCGTATGGCCTGGCCGGCTATGCGTTCACGAAGTCGTTCGCGAATGTGCATCTGCTCACGCAGCGCCTCGAAGTCGGCATGTTGTGGATCAACCAGCCGGCGACGCCCTGGCCCGAAATGCCGTTCGGCGGCGTCAAGGATTCAGGCTACGGCTCGGAAGGCGGCCCCGAGGCACTGGAACCGTACCTCGTCACGAAGTCGGTCACGGTCGCCGCGGTCTGATCGGTTAGCGACAGCGAGCGGCCGCGGGCCGCTTCTCGAGCGCGACGCTTGAAGCGCTGAGGCGCCAAGGCGCCGCGCTCGATGCTGATTGGCGGGAAAATCAACTGATATCCCTGATTCGATGGAGGAAAGACCTCGTTTTTGTCGAATAAGGCGGTTACTTCGCCGAAAATCGCTCGACCTCCAGCGGCAAAATATCGTTTCCAGCCAGTACTAACGATATCGGGGTTGCCGTGGTTTCCGTCGACTTGTTGATTGCCTTCGTCGCCGCATTGATCGTCGTCTATGCGATTCCCGGCCCCGACATGGCGCTGATTCTCCAAACCAGCATCGCGCGAGGGCCGCGCGAGGGACTAACCGCCGCCTGCGGTCTCGCACTCTCGCGGGCAACGTACGTCACGCTCTCCGCGTGCGGGGTCGCGGCGCTGCTCAAAGCCGCGCCTTGGCTGTACGAAGTCGTGCGTTACGGCGGGGCGCTGTACTTGGCCTACGTCGCGGTCCAAATTTTCCGTTCGCCGCTGTTCGCGCTGGCGCCGGCGGGCGAGCGCGCGGCGTCGGCCGGCGAGGGCGCTGCCTTGCGTCAGACGTTCTTGAAGGGTCTGTTGACGAACCTGCTCAATCCGAAGGCACTGCTTTTCTGCTCGGTGCTGTTGCCTCAGTTCATCCGTCCGGCCACGGGACCCGTCGCGCTGCAGGTGACTGAACTCGGCGTGGTGCTCGTGATCGTCGGGGCGCTGTTCGATACGCTTTACGCGCTCGGGGCAGCGCGCATCTCCACCGTGCTGCGCAAGTATCCGCTGGCCCAAACGCTGCAGCGCTGGACTTTCTCCGCCGCTTTGATCGGCTTCGCGGTGCGCCTGTCGCTCGATTGAGCGGGCGGCGGCCATGTGCGAGGCGGTGCTCGCCGCCGCCGGCCCGCCAACTGCGCTAGGCCATGCGCCCCAGGTAGTCGAACTTGCCGAGTTCGACGCCGTTGTGACGCAAGATCGCGTAGCTGGTCGTCAGATGGAAAAAGAAGTTCGGTAGCGCGAAGTGCAGTAGATAGACCTGTCCGATAAATTCGTGCTTGCCGCTCGGCACGGTCAACGTGACCGTGCGCGATTCGCTGCCTTCGAGCTTCGACGCATCGAAGCCTTTCAAATACGCGATCGTCTTGTCGATCCGCTCATACAACTCGTCGAAGGTCTGCTCGGTGTCGTCGTATTTCGGGGGCTCGACGCCCGCCAGACGCGAGATGCAGAACTTCGCGGCATCCGATGCGATTTGCACTTGCCGGGTCAGCGGATGCATATCGGGGTAGAGCCGGCTCGAAAGCAGGATCGAGGGCTCGAAGTGCTTCGTCAGCGCATGATCGTGCGCCTTTTGCAGTACGGCGCGCAGGTTCGTCAGCCCGCGCGTGAAAACGGGCACTGAAGCTTCGTAAATAGACAGAGACATGTCGAGTTTTTCCTTCTTCCCGGACAGGGCGTTTTCGAACGATCGGGCCTAAAGCGTGGGACCCGGCGGCGCACGGACGGCGCACAGCATAGCGCTGCGCGCGCCATGATATGCCGATGCGGCAAGCTTTGCTGGCCCCACCTCCATCCGAGCGGCGAGCGTTGGCCGATCGGTGAGGCACTTGGCCGGTTGGCCAGCGCTGCAATGAACCCTGCGCGTCCGGCGAGCCATGCACTACACTTTGAGCAGTTGTCCGACGAATGCGATCGTTGCTTCGCTCGCTGCGTTCGCGGCCACGTCGCCGAAGTGGCCACGCCGCAAGGAACTGCACGGTACTGGCCGGTGTCGGAGCTTCGCGTGTCCACTGCATGAGGAGCATCATCGATGACCAAAGCGAGACAGCAGCTTGCCGGTAGCGAACGTGGGGCAGTCGAGGATTCGAAGTGCCTCGGGCCGATCGACCCGAGAGAGACGTTGAACGTCGTGGTGACGATGCGCCGGCGCGGCGGGCGCGAGTTGGAGGAGCTGACGCAGCGCATCGCCAGCGGGCAGCAGGCGCAGCCGCTTTCACGCGAAGCTTTCGCTGAGCGCTTTAGCGCCGCGCCCGAAGACATCGCGAAGCTGGAGGCATTCGCGCGCGAATACGGGCTCGGTATCGAGCGGCAGGATCTCGCGGCCGCGAAGGTGGTGCTGTCGGGTACGGTCGAGCAATTCCAGTCGGCGTTCGGCGTCGAGTTGTCCCATTACGAGCATCCGAGGCTCGGCCGGTTTCGCGGCCGTACCGGGTGCATCACGATCCCTGCTGAAATTGCCGATATCGTCACGGCCGTGCTGGGCCTAGACAACCGTCCGCAAGCTCGCCCGCATTTTCGCCTGCGCACGGAGCCGAGCGCCATCGTCGCACGGGCCGCCGCGCAGGCGTTCACGCCGGTGCAGCTCGCCGGTCTGTACGACTTTCCCGATGGCGACGGAGCCGGACAATGCATCGGCCTCATCGAGCTTGGCGGCGGCTACGCGCAATCGGACCTGTCCAGCTATTTCAGCAGCCTCGGCGTGCCCACGCCGCAAGTGGTGTCCGTTGCCATCGATGGCGCCGATAACAGTCCGACGGGCGATCCGGGTGGCCCGGATGGCGAAGTGACGCTAGATATCGAAATCGCGGGCGCGGTGGCGCCGAAAGCGAAGATCGCCGTCTACTTCACGCCGAATAGCGACGCCGGGTTCGTCGATGCGGTCTCGCACGCTTTGCACGATTCGGCGAACCGGCCGTCGGTCTTGTCGATCAGTTGGGGCGGGCCGGAAAGTTCGTGGACGGACCAAGCCGTCGCGAGCTTCAACGATACGCTGCGCTCGGCCATGGCGCTCGGAGTGACGATTTGCGCGGCATCCGGCGATAGCGGTTCGAGCGACGGCTCCCAAAGCGGCGGGGACGACGTCGACTTTCCGGCGTCGAGCCCGTACGTGCTTGCCTGCGGTGGAACGCGCTTGAGCGCGGGCCCGGGCGGCTCGACGATCGCAAGCGAAGTGGTCTGGAACGACGGCGCCGGCGGCGGCGCGTCGGGAGGCGGCATCAGCGCCCGGTTCGCGCTGCCGGTTTGGCAGGAGGGGCTGCGGGCGGCGCGAGTCGGCGGCGCGCCCGTGTCGCTTGCCAAGCGCGGCGTGCCCGACGTCGCCGCCGATGCGTCGCCGGCGTCCGGCTACGAAGTGTTGATCGACGGGCAAGCGATGCCGGTCGGCGGAACGAGTGCCGTGGCGCCGCTTTACGCGGGGCTCATCGCCCGTATCAACGCGACGACGGGTAAAGCAGCCGGGTTCGTGAATCAGAAGTTGTACGGTGCGTCGCAAGCGTTCAACGACATCACGTCCGGCAACAACGGCACCTACGCCGCCGCGAGCGGGTGGGATGCGTGCACCGGCCTGGGAAGCCCGAAGGGGCGGGCGGTGGCGGCGGCGCTCGGCGGTGCGGGCGCTTCGGGGGCGCAAGGTTCGGCCCGCGCGGCCAAGTAGCAGGCAATTAGCAGGCAGTTGGCGGCCAATTAGCGGTCACGCGTCGGTGCGTATCGACGTATCGAAGCATCGGCGCGGTAGGGCACTTCGGCAGTTCAAACGGTCACGAGTATCGCCGGCGCGCTTCGGGGGGCGCAGGCATATCAGCAGCAGTTCGTCAACGCAGCCATGCGTGCGCTCGGACCGCACGCCGGCAATAACTGATGGAGCGAGTACGATGAATTCCGATACCGGCAGCCCGCAATCGTCTCACAATGCTCACGCGCCGTCGCCGGGCAGGGCCTCGATGCCGCAAGTATTCCTACGCCGGCAGGACGACCAGCCGTTTCAGGACGACGTCGCCTACGGGAACGGGCCCGACGATTCCGTGGGCGACACGAACGAGAACGCGGCCATTACACACCACACGATCACGATCGGTGGCCGGAAGATCGCCTACACGGCGACGGCCGGCCACCTGGTGACGGTCGATGAATCGAGTTCGAAGCCGAATGCGAAGATGTTCTACGTCGCATTCACGGAAGACAACCAAACGGAGGAGTCACGACCCGTCACGTTCTTCTATAACGGCGGCCCCGGCTCGTCGTCCGTCTTCGTATTGCTCGGTTCGTTCGCGCCTAAGCGCATCAAGACGTCGATGCCGAGTTTTACGCCGCCCGCGCCTTATTCGATCGAGGACAATCCCGATAGCCTGCTGGATAAGAGCGACCTCGTCTTTATCAATCCGGTCGGGACGGGGTATTCGGCCGCAATCGCGCCGAACAAGAATCGCGATTTTTGGGGCGTCGATCAGGACGCGCGCTCGATCAAGCAATTCATCAAGCGCTTCTTGACGAAGAACGACCGTTGGAATTCGCCGAAGTATCTATTCGGCGAGTCTTACGGCACCGCGCGCAGTTGCGTGCTCGCCTACATGCTTCACGAGGACGGCATCGACTTGAACGGCGTGACGTTGCAATCGTCGATACTCGATTACACGCAAGCGGGCAATCCCATCGGTGCATTGCCGACCGCGGCGGCCGACGCGTGGTACCACAAACGGCTCGGGGTGGCGCCCACGCCGACGGATCTCGGCGCGTTCGTCGAGGAAGTCGCGCAATTCGCCCGAACGGATTATCTCGCGGCGCTGCGTAAATTCCCGCAAACAGACGACGCGGTCGTCGAGAAGTTATCGCAATACACGGGTATCGATAAAACGACATTGCTGGCATGGAGTCTCGATATTGCAGGCTATGACAGCCGCGGCAATTCGTTGTTCTTGACAACGCTGCTCAAATCGAAGGGCGTGGCGCTCGGCTCTTACGACGGACGCGTCACGGCGATCGACACGGGCATCGCCGGTCAAATCGACCCGAATTCGGGCGGCAACGATCCGACGATGACGGCGGTATCGGGCGTCTATACGACCATGTGGAACGAGTATTTGAACGAGCAATTGAAGTACACGTCGACGTCGTCGTTTACCGACTTGAACGATCAGGCCTTCCGGAACTGGGACTTCAGTCACACCGATCCGACGGGGGCGCAAAAAGGCAAGGACGCGCAAGGAAACATCATCTTGTACACAGCCGGCGATTTGGCGGCGGTCATGGCGCTCAATGTCGATTTGAAAGTGCTCTCCGCCAATGGCTTTTACGACTTCGTGACGCCGTTCTATCAAACGGTCCTCGACCTGCAGCAAATGCCGCTTATCGAACAGACCGTGCGGAACAATCTTTCCGCGCGTTTTTATCCGTCGGGCCACATGGTCTATCTCGACGGCGGTTCTCGCACGGCGCTGAAGGCCGATCTCGCGAAGATGTATGACACCGTCGGCGCCGACGCGCCGGCAATGGCGCGCGTGCGGACGTTGCAGCAACGCCATCGAGCATGACGTATCGGGCGGCGCGGCCATCGTGGCGGTAGCGTCGAGTAGGGCGCGGTATGGGTGGTGTGGATGTGTGGATGGAGTGGGGCGGCGGCACTCAAGGGGCGTCGCCGCCTTTTCTTTTATCGTCGGTCTTGCGTCGGTTGCATCGCAACCGGTTCATTCGAATTGCGGTTCCATCTCCCGTTAAATTAATTGTAGCGGGAGCGGGCACGGCTATTGCTTATGCTCTGGCCGCTATGTCTAACGATCATGGCAGATTTGGCGCGCAATGCGCCGTCGTCCGTACCGCGGAAAGCTTGCTTCCCGCTTACGACCGACGAAGCTTGCCGCGTCCACGACAACCGTAAGGAGGATTTAGTCCGTGGCGACGTACAAGGAATTGCTAGCAAGAAAACAAGAACTCGACGCCGAGATCGAACAGGCACGCCAAGCCGAGGCACAAGTCGCTCTCGCAAACGTGCGCGAGACTATCGCCGCATTCGGATTCACCGCGGACGACTTGTTCGGCACGCGCCGCAAGTCACGGAGCGCGTCGAATGGCGCGCCACGGTTTCGTCACCCGGAAACGGGCGAAACATGGGGTGGACGCGGTCCGCGTCCGCGCTGGTTGAAAGGCAAAGACCCGGAACAATTCCGCGTGAGGGACTAAGCGGATCGGGGCTGACTAACCGCGCGGCGGACGGTAAAATCGTATCTTGTTTCTCGTAAGTTTTTCCGGCCAGTCGTCTTTGGCCGTCGATAACAAGATCAGACCTCGAGCCGCGCCGTCATGTCTCATTCCATTTTGCTGGTCGAGGACGACGCTCGTCTGTCCTCGCTCGTCGCAGGCTATCTGCGCAAGCACGGCTACGAAGTTCGAACCGTGTTGCATGGCAACGAAGCGGTGCCGGCTATCGTCGAGTACCGCCCCGATCTCGTCGTTCTCGATATCAATCTGCCCGGTAAGGACGGCTTCACCATTTTGCGTGAGGCACGGGAGCGTTTCGACGGCGTGATCATCATGGTCACGGCGCGCGACGATCAATTCGACGAGGTGCTCGGTCTCGAGTTCGGGGCCGACGATTACGTGCACAAACCGGTGGAACCGCGCGTGCTGCTGGCCCGCGTCAAGGCTCAGTTGCGCCGGTCGCCCGGCCGTGCCGGCGACGCGAGCGAGCAGCCCGAGTTGTATCGGTTCGGCAAATTCGAGATCAGCCGGGCCACGCGCACGGTCGTGTTGCCGGACGGCAGCGCACCCGAGTTGACATCGGCCGAATTCGATCTGCTTTGGGCGCTCGTGCGCAGCGCCGGCGAGGTGGCGAGCCGCGACGATTTGTTGCGTGAATTGCGCGGCATCGGTTTCGACGGCTTGGACCGAACCGTGGACGGTTGCATTTCGCGGCTGCGGCGCAAACTCGGCGACGACGCGACCAATCCGCAGCGGATCAAGACCGTACGCGGCAAAGGCTATCAGTTCAGCAAGGTCGTCTGGGAATGACGCCCGTATCCGGGCAGGGCGGCGCGTCGTTGTCGGCCTATCGCTATTGCCGGTGGCGCTGGCTGCGTTTTCGCCGCGCTTGGACCGATACGCGCGCCGATCGCGTCCCGAGCTGGTCCAAGCTTTATCTGCGAGCTTACTTGCACGTGCTCGGCCTGGTGCTGGTGGTGGTGGCGGCCGTGCTCACCATGCTTGGCTCGGTGCTGGGCCCGGGCTTCCTGCGCCAGGCGATTGCCGCGTTGCCGGGCGCCGTCTTGCCGATCGGCGTGACCGTCTGCGCGGCGACGGCGTGGGCGACTTATCGCTGGATTCGCCCGATCTGGCTCGATCTCGTGATGGTGCGCGAGCGCGCGATCGATTTCACGGGCGGCCGGTTCAACACCCGGGCGCGCGAATCGCATAGCGTGTTCATCGGGCCGCTCGCGCGTACGCTGAACGCGCTTGCCGAGCGCATGGAACGGCTCATCGCCGCGCAGCGTGACCTCACCAACGGAATCTCGCACGAACTGCGCACGCCGCTCGCGCGCACGCGTTTCGCGCTCGAAGTGCTGCGCGAACCGGGTTCCGCCGGCGAGTACGAGAGCGCGATAGCGAGTATCGAGCAGGATGTGACCGAGCTCGATGAACTCATCGATATGAGCCTCACGTATGCGCGGCTCGAATACAGTTCGCTGCAGTCGAATCTGGAACCCACGCCGCTCGCCGCTTGGATCGAAGCGCAAGTGCGCGATTCGGCCGTGCTCTATGCCGATAAGGCCGTGGCGCTGACGATCGACGTGGATCGCCAGGTGCGCGTGGCCATGGATAAGCGCCTCATGTCGTACGCCATCCGCAACTTGTTGCGCAACGCCGGCAAGTACGCGCGCGCTCGAATCGACATCAGGCTGGCGATCGCGCACGGCAACGTCTTGATCGCCGTCGAGGACGACGGTCACGGCGTGTCGGCGCAGGAACGCGAGCGCATTTTCGATGCGTTCGTCCGGCTAGATCGCCATACGGGCGGGTACGGTCTAGGGCTCGCGATCACGCGCCAAGTGCTGCATGCGCATAACGGCCGGATCGCCGCCGCCGATCCTCAGATCCTGCCCGGCGCGCGCTTCGAGCTCAGTTGGCCCGCCGCGCAGATGTAAAGCGCCGCGCTCGAGCCGCGGCGTAGCCCGTCACGCCGGCGGCTCGAGGTCCGCGGCGAGCGTCATCGTCCGTACGAGTTCGATGGTGCGCCGGTACAAAGCATCGAACCGCGCGTCGAGCCGTGCGAGCGTTTCGGTTTCGCCGTCCGCCGCGTCCGCTTCGATTTCCGCGCAGAGGTCTCCGAGCGGCAGCGCGCCGATCGAACGAGACGACGATTTGAGCTTATGGGCGATCGCGGCGGCTTCCGGCCCGCGGCCCTCGGCTAGCCGTGCGCGCAATTGATCGGCGAGTGCCGAAGAGCAATCGACGTACTCGGCGAGAAGCGCCTGCACGGTCTCCATGTCATCGCCCACGATTTCCTTCAACACGTCGATATTGACGATCTTGCGCTCTTCGCTGATCGCTTCGCCGGACGCGGGCGCATCGTCCTCGCGCGGCTCGGCTGCGGCGGCAGGCGAAGCGGCGCCCGGCCGATCGAACGTGGGCAGCGAGAGCAAGACCGTGGATGGGCTCGCATCGGGCTTGGCCGAGGCGTCGTGCGGCGCCGGTCCGGTCACAGGGACCGGACTCGTCCAATGCGCCAACGCTTGCCCGAGCAAGTCCAGCTTCAGCGGTTTGGTCAGGTAGTCGTCGATACCGAGCGCCTTGGCCCGGTTCGCCTCGCCTGTGATGGCATTGGCCGTCAGCGCGACGATCGGCACGCGAGCACGCGCATCGTGCGCTTCTTGCGCCCGGATCGCCTGGGCCAGCTCGTAGCCGTCGCGCTTGGGCATGTGCAAATCGGTCAACACCAGCGTGTACGACTTCGCGCGCCACATGTCGAGCGCCTGTTCGCCGTCGACCGCCATATCGGCTGCGTAACCGAGCAACGCCAGTTGCCGCGAAATCACGCGGCGGTTGACTTCGTCGTCTTCGGCGACGAGCAGCGTGACGCCGTCCCTCGCCGGCGAAGGCGAAAGCACGTCGTCGCGATTTCGCTCGCGAGCGAGCGCACCGGCGTCGGCTCGGCCCGCGGCTAAGGCAACGGCGTCGATCAGCATACGGCGCGGCAGTGCCTGGGCGCCAATGGTGACGGTACTGCCGGCCGTGGTCATCAACATGACGCTGCGCGGCGCCGAAATCAGCACGTCGCCGATCAACGCGGTCCGCTCGCGCGACGCCCTGGGCGCGACCTCGTCGGTCGGACAGTGCGCGTCGTGCACGAGTACGCATGGACCGCCGGCGCGCACCAGCGCTTGTTGCGCGTCGTAGGCGTCCGCCGCGACGTCGACGTTCGCGCCCGCGTGGCGCAGATAATCGGCCGTATCGTCGCAACGCCACTCGTGCGACGCGACGACGATGCAGGCGAGCCCGGACAGGTCGGCGAGCTTGCGCGGCTCGGCGCCGTCGATCGCATGCAGAGGCAACACGACGCTGAAAGTCGACCCGCGTCCCGGCTCGCTGCGAACCGTAAGCTCTCCGCCCATCAGGGACACGAGCCGGCGGCAGATCGCGAGACCGAGCCCGGTGCCGCCGAAGCGGCGCGTCGTCGAGGCCTCGGCCTGGCTGAACGGTTGGAACAAGTTGGCGATCGTCTCGGCCGTCATGCCGATCCCGTTGTCGCTGATGTCGAAGCGAACGGCGGGCGCCTCACCGGCGACGAGCGTGGCGCGCAGGCCCACGTTGCCCTGCACGCCGGCGCGGCCCGCCGAAAATTTGATGGCGTTGCCGACGAGGTTGTAAAGGACCTCCCGCAAGCGCGTGTCGTCGAACATCGCGCTCGGCGGCAGCGCAGGCGAGACGTACGTGCGCAACGAAACGCCGCGTGCATCGGCGACGGTGGCCAGCGACGATGCCATGCTGTCGACGACGTCTTCGATCGAAGTCGGGACGCGATCGATCTGCAGCTTGCCCGCCTCGATCTTGGAGAAGTCGAGAATGTCGTCGATGATCTTGAGCAGTGCCGACGCGCAGTCTCGTATCGTGCAGACCATCTCCTTTTGGTCGGCCGGCAACGTCGAGCGCGTCAACACCTCCGCCATGCCGATCACGCCGTTCATCGGCGTACGGATTTCGTGGCTCATGGTGGCGAGAAACGCGCTTTTCGCGCGTGAGCCGGCCTCGGCGTCCGAGCGCGCTTGTTCGAGTTGCGCTCCTTTTGCGATCTCCCGATCGTGCGCTGCGGCGAGGTTTCGCAACAGCGAGTTCGTCCGCTTTTCGGTGGCGAGGATCAATATCGTGAGCAGCACGGCGGCCGCCAGCAGCATCAAGCTGCGCGCTCGCCACGCGGAGAGGTATTCGCTCGTGGAGTAGCCGACCGCCACTGCGAGCGGATAGTCGTTCAGCTTGCGATAGCTGATGATCGACTCGCGCGGGTCGATGAACGAGGCGGTTTGCAGGTTGCCCGAGGGGGAGTGGGCCAACGCGCGCCGGAACGGATCGTTCGCCGGTAGCGTGGCGCCCACCGCCTGGTCGCGGCCAGAGCGCAGGGCGCGCACGATATAGTCGTTCGTCCCGACGACGGCCACCACGCCGTCCCGGCCGATCCTTAGGCCGTTGTACAGTTCGGTGAAGTAACTCGGATCGACCGACACGACTACGACGCCGAGAAAGCGTCCGTCGAGCGAACTGATCCGCTGCGAAAGCTGCAACGACGCCTTGCCGCTGATACGGCCGACGACGGGCGCGCCGACCATCAGTGCGTTACTCGGGTTGTGCACGTGGATGCGGAAATGCTCGCGATCGGACAAGTTGATCGGGGTGAACCCGGTCACGGTCGATGCGCGCAAGTAGCCTTGCGAGTCGATGACGGCGACCTGCACGAATACGTCGAGCTTGAGCAAACCGGAGCTGACGTAATAGGCGAGCGGGATCGAAACGCCGTCGTTTTGCACTTGCCACGACACGAGCGCGGCCACTTGCTCGGCCTCGCGTATGACGCGCACCGTATGGGCGGAGAGCGCGTCGGCGAGCGCGTTGGCGCCGGAGCGCGCGCTGCGCATTTCGACGTTCGCGTCCCAAATCGTGAGAACCGCGAATGCGAGCCATAGCGACGCGATCACCAGCAACGTCTGCAGCTTGGTGTGGGCGAAGCGCCGCCGCAAGGAATTCGGCGACGAATCGATTGCGGTTGCCCGCGATGGGTCGGAGGTGTCGAGCGGAGCGTCCATGTCCGATGGAGGCGGTAGTCAGCCGGAAACGGGCGTTTTCGCGCCCTATTGATCGGGACTACGGCGGCGCCCGGAAAAACTTCATACGGATTGTTACGGGGGCGCCGCTTTCGAAATTGATATCGATCAAAAAAGCTTCAATAGGTGTGGCCGAGCTGGAAGTACAGATTGCGGCGACCGCCCGGGGCGAGCGCGATACCGAAGTACAAGGGACCGAACGAACTCGTCACGCTCGTAAAAAAGGTCACGCTGCGTTTGAGGGCGCTGCTGCCGAAGCGGTCGCCTTGCTGCCAGACGTTGCCCGCTTCGAAGCTGATGCCGGCGTACAAGCCCTCTAGCGGCGCCGTTTGGAACCGCATGAGTTGGTTCAGATAGGTGACCTGGGCGTAGAGCATCGAATTGCCCGACAACTGGTCGGCGGCGTAGGCGGACAGATGTTGAAAGCCGCCCAGCGTGAAGCCGAGCGGATTCGCCGCGTTTTGGCCGCCGATGTCGCCCCCCGCTTCGACGCTGGCGTTCAAGCTGTGCCGCCCGAAGCTGACCGCGCCGATGAGTTTGCCGTAAAGCTCCGTGTAAGGGTCGCTTTGGCCGAAGACGGAACGTTCCGCGCGCAACTCGGCGAAGTAGCCGGTGCGCGGAAAGAGCGGATCGTCGAGTTGATCGATGACGAGCTTGGCCCGTGCCGAGATCTCGTGCCCATACACATCGGGAAACAGCAGTGTCCCGTCGTCGAGCGGCAAGTTGTAGACAGGCGAGCCGAACGCGTGCGAATACGCCAAGCCGATCCGGAAGTCGCCCAGGCGCGCGATCGGCATGCCGAAGTCGATGCCCGCCCGCTCGGTTTGCAGGTGGTATTGCGTCATGCGGACACCCGTGCTGTCGTCGTAGATGTTCGCGAAGCGGCGCTCGAACTCCGCGTAGGGGGCGATGTAGTAACCGAGCGCCGTGGACAGCGGCTGGCGCAGCTCCGTATTGAATCGCAATAAATCGCTGCCGAGCGTGGCGTCGGCGCGGAACTCGAGGCCTGATGCGGTGAGCCATGGGCGCCGGTAGCCGAGGTTGAGCCGGAACCCGCCTTCGTCTTCCGAGCTGCTCGATAAGCCCAGGCCGAACAGCAGGAAGTTCGGACCCCAGGATTTTTCCCGTGCATCGATCACGAGGCGAGGGCCGTCCTGATCGTCGATCAACTGCTGCGTCGCACTTTCGAAGTCGCCGGAGGTGACGAGCGTTTGTAGATCGCGAGTGACGGCGAGCGGATCGTAGGTATCGCCCGGATGCAGGTTCAAGAACTTGTTCACGCGCGCGGCCGGTACTTTGCCTCGGGTGTGGACCTCGACATGCGCGAGTTTGACCGGCCGGGGTTCCTCGGCGGCATGGGCGGCGCGATACGCCGCGTATTGCTCGGGCGAGAGCTCGAAGCGCGCCAAGCTCGGCAACGCGGCGCGCGCGGCGGCGGCCCCGGCCTCGATGGCCTCGTTCGCATGCGCGAAATCGGAAAAACCGAGATTGCCCAGCGTCGGTTTGATCAGCACGTCGTTCGGCGTCAATTGCGCGCGATGCCGCCCCACGTTCTGGTGAATCAAGATGCCGAGCATCTGTTGCATCACGTCCGTCGGCGAAGACAGCGCATCGAGGGGGCGCAAAGGCGAGCTGATATCGACGGCGATCAGGACATCGGCGCCCATCGCGCGGGCCACGTCGGTCGGCAAGTTATTGACCAGGCCGCCGTCGACGAGCGCGGTGCCGTCGAATTCGGCCGGCGCGAACAAACCCGGCATGGCCATGCTCGCCCGGATCGCTAGCGGCAGTGAGCCATGGTCGAGCACGACTTCGTCGCCCGTGCTGAGCTGGGTCGCCACGGCGCGGTACGGAATCGGGAGGGTATCGAAAGGGGCGTTGGCCGGCAGGTTCGAGGTCCATTCCTGCAACAAGGCCTGCAGACGGTTGCCTTGCACGAGCCCCGCGGGCAGTTTCGCGCCGTCGGCGCTGAAACCGATACTGCCCACGTACAGCCGGGAATCCTCGCGTTGAGATTGGGGCAGATCGGAGCGCTTTTCGACATCGAACGCGATATCCGCCAAATTGACGTTCGCCAGCCGCGCTTGCATCGCGTCGGCGCCCATGCCGCTCGCGTAAAGCCCGCCCACGACGGCGCCCATGCTGGTGCCGGCGATGCAGTCGACGGGAATGCGGTTTTCCTCGAGCACGCGCAGCACGCCCAAATGCGCATATCCGCGCGCGCCGCCGCCCGATAGGACCAGGCCGATCGCCGGCCGTGAACCGCTGCTTCCGCGCGCGCGGCATACGGGGTCTTGCGCATGGGCTGCCTCAGGGGCCGCCACCACGGCGGCGAACGCCAGCATGACGGCGCAGCTTACGCGTATCGCCGTCCGAATCGACACCATGCGTACCATGCGGCCCCAAAAAATACCGAATATTACACAACCCGGCGCCTTTTTCGGACAAAGCCAGCCGCTTTATTACGCGTGTGGAAGAGGGAAGAGGGGGCCGGCTAAGCGGCCCCGATCGCGCTTAGCCGACGCGGGCCTCGCGCATCGATGGCGCTGACGCGTCGGGGACGAGTTCGAGCCGGTAGCCGTGCCCATAGACCGGTGCGAGCCGAACGCCGTTGTCCGGCCGCAATTGCAGCTTCGTCCGCACGCGCGACATATGGGTGTCGAGCGTACGGGAGATCGCGCTCTGGGGTTGGCCCCACAGCGTGCCGCCGATGTGTTCGCGCGAGAGCACGCGTCCCGCATGTTGGAACAAAAGAAGAACGAGATCGAATTCGCGCCCCGTCAGCTCGATCGGCGTGTCACGCAAAAGGCAGGTGCGGCTCACGGGATCGATGCGATAGCAACCCACTTCGATCACGGTTTGCGCGCCGTTTCCCGAATCCGGATACGCGCGACGGCCCAGCGCTTCGATGCGCGCGAGGAGCTCGCTCGTACGGATGGGTTTGATCATGTAATCGTCGGCGCCGGCCGAGAGGGCGGTGACGACGTCGGCCTCGAGCGAGCGGCTCGTCATGAAGAGAATCGGCACGCGCTCGCTGAGGTTGGCGCGCGCCCATATCGTGACTTGGTGACCGGTCACGCCGGGCAGGCACCAATCGAGCAGAACCAAGTCGAAACGGTCGCGTTTGAGGCGGCGAATCAACTGGCTGCCGTCGCGAAACAGCTCGCACTCGTGCCCTGCCGAACGCAATACTTCGCCGATGTGTTCGGCGAGAACGTCATCGTCTTCCAGATAGGCGATCTTCATTTCTTTCGGGTCATCTCGCTCGCGTGCATCGAATATGAATCGGAAATCCCGCCGCGCATCGGCGCTCGGCGCATCCGACTCGAATATCGGCTTGCAATTGTACCGCCGCCGCTTGTCTAGCGGACTAAACGCAGTATCGCAAAAGGTGAGCAATTGACATTTGTTTGCAATCGTAGCGGTTTTAGGCTCATTCGCCTGCCTCTGAGCAATCCAAGCGAGCGACGATCAAATGAGGGCAGCCGAATAGACAGTGCACGATCGCGCGAAATTCGCTAAGCTCCGGGCTTCGGCGTCGCGCAAAGGGATTACTGTATACAAATAGCGACAGGACACGTGGGCCGGATGCCTGCGCGCCACGCGGCTCGTGTCACGCTCGCCGCCACCGCCGCATTAAAAAACAATTCTCGATTTATAGATAAGACGATGCGCAACCCAAATGCCGTCATTACGGTTTCGCGCGAGGGATCGCAGGGGTTTGACGAAGCCGGGTGCCGCAAAGGGGGGCGCGCGTCGGCGATCGCCGCGATCGTTGCCGTGGCCGTCTCCTTCGGTGCGACACCCGCACGGGCCCAAAGCAAAATCGATGCGCTCGCAACCGCCGCCTATGTGACGGTTGCCGGCGATACGCTGTTCGAAGTGGCGCAGCGCTACTTGACCGACGCCGGCGGATGGCGCGCGTTGGCACGGCTCAATCACGTAAGCGCGCCTAGGCTGTTGCCGGCGGGGATGACGTTGCGGCTTCCGCTCGCATTGCTGCGCCGCGATTCGACCGCGGCGAGCATCGTCGCGCTGAGCGGACGTGTGACGGCGCGCGCGCTCGGCACCTCGCCGGGGACACGTGCCGCGCCGGAGGTGCCGCTGCTGCCCGGACGTATCCTCGGAGAGAACGACGCGGTCAGCACCGGCGCGGACGGATTCGCGACGCTCGAACTCGACGACGGATCGTACGTCAGCATCGCGCCGAACAGCCATATCGTTTTATCGGTGTTGCGCAAGATGGCGCTCACGGGAATCGAAGACCACGTCATCGAATTGCAGCGGGGCGAGGTCGCAAACGAAGTGACGCATGCGAAGCAAAGCGGCGACCGCTTCGAGGTTCGCACGCCGTCGATCGTGGCGGGCGTGCGGGGCACACGTTTTCGCGTGAATCAACTCTCGTCGATGACGGCCGTCGAGGTGCTCGACGGGACCGTCGCGGTCGGCTCGTCCGCGGGAGCGGCGACGGGCAAGAGCGGGCCCGCGCCGGAGCCCGAGTCCGCGCGGTCGCAGTTCGTCGGCGCCGGGCAGGGCAGCGCGACGCCGAACGGGGGCGTCGTGGGTGCGCCCCAGCCGCTCATGCCGGCGCCGGTGCTCGCTGACCCGGGGAAAGTGCAAGACGGCAAGCTCGTCGCGTTCGACCTGGTGCCGGCTGCCGATGCCGGCGGTTATCGAATCCAGATCGCGCGCGATGCCGATTTGCTCGACTTGATCCGCGACGCGCGCGTGACCGAACCGAGGGCCACGTTCTCCGACGTACCCGACGGTACCTATTTCGTCCGTATTTCATCGATCGACCGCAGCGGCCTGGATGGCTTACCCCGCGTGTATGCGTTCGAGCGCCGCACGAACGAGCTCAGCGCGACGGCAAGCGCGCCTGCGGGTTCGCGCGCGTACCGGTTCACGTGGCGGGCGTCGCGCGCGGACGCGCGGACGCGGTTTCGCCTCGTACTCTCGGCGTATGACGATCTGCGCGACCCGATCGTGGATGCGGTCGACTTGACGGATACTTCGCTCGTCGTCTCCGATTTGCCCGCGGGCGACTACTACTGGCGCGTCGTGTCCGAGCAATACGAGGGAGGGCGGTTCTACGAAACGACGGGGCCCGTGCGCATGTTCACGCTGGCGAAATGAGGCGCGTGAATGACCCCTAACGAATCGCTCGCCCCGCCTCGTCGACTGCGCTTGACGTGGCGTCCGGAGCTGAGCGTCTGGCACCGGTTCATGCGCGAGTGGCTGGCGATCGGCTGTGTCGGCGTCGTGGCGATTTTCGCGTGTGCCGTGGGCGATGTCGCGACGAACTTCAATCGCCTCGTCTACGATCGGATGCTGACGTTGCGCACGCAGCCGCTCGCACCCGAAATCGCGGTCGTGCGCATCGACGACGACAGCGTGTCCGCGTTGGGGCGTTGGCCGTGGCCGCGTACCTTGCAGGCCCGCTTGATCGATGCTGTCGCCAAGGACGGCGCGGCTGCCATCGTCTACAACGTCTTGTTGACCGAGCCCGCGGCCGGCGACGATGAGTTGGCGCGCGTGCTGCGCTCGGCGCCGACCTATTTGCCGCTATACGTCGATACGCGCGCGCGTGGCGGCGTGGTGGGGCCGGTACCCGAACTCGCGGCGGCCGCCGCCGGGATCGGTCATATCGACGTGCAGCCCGATTCGGACGGCATCGTGCGCGGCGTCGCGCTGCGCGAGCGTGCCGCCGGTGTGAGTTGGGATTATCTCGTGATGCCGTTGCTCGACGATATTCGAAGCGGGAAGATCGCGCTGGCGGACGGACGGTATCGTACCGCCCATGCGGGCCCGATTCCGACCTCGAGCACGTTCGAGGGAGGTGCGAGCGGCAATGCGCCGTCGCGCGTGCTGATCCCGTTCTCGGGCCGCGTGCCGGACGGCGCGCAAGTCTCGGCCCACGATCTGCTCGACGGTAACGTGCCCGCCGGCGCGTTGCGCGGAAAGGTCGTATTCATCGGCTTGACCGCGTCCGGACTGCTCACGCATCTGGCCACGCCGATCACGGGAACATGGGGACCCACCTCCGATACGTTGTTGCACGCGAATGCGTTGAACGCGCTGATGATGGACAGCGAGATTCGCCCCGTCAGGCCGCGCTGGCTGTTCGTGGTGTCGCTCGTGCCGCTGGCGGCGTTGCTTGCCGGGTTGCTCTTTCTCTCGCCGTGGCGCACGTTGCTGCTCACGCTCGGCCTCGCTCTCGTTTGCCTCATCGTGAGTGCGGTGCTGCTCGAATACGCCCGCGTCTGGCTTTCGCCGGTACCGGCGTTGATGGCGTTGCTCGTGGTGTATCCGCTATGGAGTTGGCGGCGGCTCGAAATGACGATGTCTCGGCTGCAACGCGAACTCCAACGGCTGGCGGACGATGCCGATACGTTGCCGATCATTCCCGTGCGTCCGCGCGAGGTCCGGGGCGATGCGCTCGAGCGGCATATCGCGCTCGTCGAGCAGGCGGCCGACCGCATGCAGGACATGAAGCGATTCGTTTGGGATTGCTTGAACAGCCTGCCCGAGCCCATTTTGGTTGCCGACCGGCAAGGCTCGATTTGCGTCGCCAACAAGGCGGCGCGCGAGTGTTTCGCCCGGATCGGCAACTCGGCGCTCGAAGGACGGCGCCTGACCGATGCGCTCGGCGAGATGCGGTTCATCAAGACGATCGGCCCGGAAACGGTTTCGGACGCCGAAGTGCTTGCGCGATGGCCCGAGGTGCTCGATCCGACCGACGTCGAGCGGGTCCGGGTCGTCAAGCGCGGAATCGAGGTGCGCGATCGAGCCGAGCGCGACTTCCTATTACGCTATGCGCGTTGCCGGAACGCGCGCGGCGAAATATCGGGCTATTGGGTCGTGGGGCTTGCCGAAGTGACGGCGCTGCATGCGGCCGAGCAAGCGCGAGAGGATGCGCTGCGGCTGCTGTCGCACGATATGCGGTCGCCGCATGCATCGGTGCTGGCGCTGATCGAGGAGGAGATGGCGGTGACGCGTTCCGAGCGCGTGCGCACGCTGCTCGAGCATATCGAGCGCTATACGCGCCGCGCGCTGACCCTCGCCGACGACTTCGTACAGTTGACGCGCGCCGAGTCGCAGGCTTACCTCTTCGAACCGGTCAATCTCGCCGACGTGGTGCTCGATGCGAGCGACGAGATCTGGCCCCAGGCCCGGGCCAAGGGCATCTTCGTCGAAACGCATTTCGAGGGCGATGGACACTGGATTCATGCCGATCGCTCGCTGATGACGCGAGCGGTGACGAACTTGCTGAACAACGCGGTGAAGTACAGTCCGACCGAGACCTCGGTGCTCGTCTCGGTGACGTACGTCGCGAACGATCGCGTGCAGTGCAGGATCGTCGATCAAGGCTACGGGATGACCGAGGATGCGCAGGCTCATCTGTTCGAGCGCTTCCGCCGCTTTAGGACGACGGGCCAGCCGCAGTCGCAGGGCGCCGGACTGGGAATGGCGCTCGTAAAGACCGTGGTCACGCGGCACGAAGGGGAGGTATCGGTCGAGAGCGAGCCGGGGCGCGGGACGACCGTGACCGTTTCGCTGCCGAGGTGGGACGGCGATGCGTAAGTACCGGCCGCACCAGCCGGGATCGCCCCTCGCAGGCTTGCCTGCGGACGAACAACGACGACACGACGGGCGCATGATATGAAAAGGTTATGGCTGCTTGCGGCTTGCGCTGCGGCACTCTCGGGCTGCGCCGCGCCGCAGAGCGCCGTGCGCGCGAACGCCGTGCCAGGCTTTGGCGCAGGCGTGCGCACCTACGCGTTCATGGACGGTTCGGATCGGCAAGGCGAGCGGGGCGGTCAGCCTGACGGCTTCGCACCGGCCGTCGAACGTCGATTGGCCGAGCTCGGCTTTACCGCCGCGCCCCAGCCGGTCGCGCGCTACCGTATCGCGCTGACCCACGAGACGCGTCCGGCGTCCGTCGGCATCGAGTACGGCGGCTGTGCCGACGAGGCCCCGTGCGGGGCGCCTGCATTGCCGCCCGGATTCGAGTGGCCGGGCGCCAAGCCCTACGTGCATTCGCTGACCCTGCGGTTCTTCGATCGGACCGACGGGCGCGAGGCCTACAAGGTCAGCGCCGCCAAACGCGACCGGGACCCCGACCCCGGCCACGCGATCGACGCGCTCGTGGCAAGCGCGCTCGCTCGCCTGCCGTTCGGCGAAACGGGCACGGCTACCGGCGATCGCACGGGCCCCACCGATTGGAAGATCACGCTGAGCAAGCCGGGGGCCGACGCGGCGCCGCGTGTGACGGGCATCGCCGCGCTCGCGCACTGATTTCGGCGGGAGCGGGTACCGGCCGTCATGTGCATCGGTAAAACGCTGGCGGCTGCCCGTTGCGGTTCGTTGCGGTATGCACACCTCGTCATCGGTGGCATTCTTCCGTAGAATGCCCTCGCGAAGCTGGGACCAGGAGACGAACGATGAATACGATAACAAGCGCGCCGGCCGGCGATCCTCCTCGAGCAGTGCGTCGCGTCACGCGCTGGTATGCGAGCTTTCTGCGGCTCGCTTTCGCTTTGCTTCCTGCCTATCTCATCGCGTATCTGTACTATTTCCAAGATCCCCGGATCGTCTTCGAGGATCACCTCTTCCACGAAGTGGCGATCGCCGCCGCGACGCTGGAGGGGCTATTCGTCAGCTACGTCACCTGGCAGTGCTATCGCCTCTCGGGCGAGCCGATCTTGCGCTGGATGACGCTCGGCTTTACGGGTTTCGTCGTGGTCTACGCGTTGCACGGGGCCTTCACGCCGCTCGCGCACCACCACATGTGGCTTTTTTTGTTGTACGGACCCGCCTCGCGATTGCTCATGGCGGCGCTGCTGTTCGTCGGGTTGCTCTCCTATGGGGCAAGCGCCGATCCGGTCGAACGGCGCGCGGACCGATTGATGTGGGGCTCATGGTTCGGCGTGTTCGTGGTCGTGGACCTGCTCGTCGCCGTACTCGCGAACTCCGCGATTGCCGGCGCATTGGCCGTGCGGTTGTCGCTCGAAGGCGGCGCCATGTTGATCTCGTTGCTGAACGTCGCCTGCCTGATCGTTCGACGAATTCGTTCGCCGCTCATGCAGATCTTCGGGATTTCGGTGATGGCGTTCGCGCTGTCCTCGCTTGCCTTCATTCTCGGCAAACCCTGGAATCACATGTGGTGGCTGGCGCACGCCATATTCGCGGGCGGTTTCTTCTTATTGAGCTACGGAATCGTACAGGCGTTTCATACCACGCGTTCGTTCTCGACGATCTATAGCCAAGAAGAATTGTTGGCCCGCTTGCGCGACGAAATGGCGCGCACGCATAGCGCGCTGCAAGAGTTGCAGCGCAGCAATCAGAAGCTCGAATCGCTGGCGGCTGTCGATTCGCTGACGGGGACCGCGAACAGGCGCACTTTCGTGCAGCGGCTGGAGACCGAGGTGGCCGCGGCGAAGCGCGGCGGTGCGCCGTTTTCGCTGTTGGCCGTGGACGTCGATAATTTGCAGCGCATCAACGAGCGCTTCGGCGAGCGGATGGGCGATAGCATCTTGCGCGCCGTCGCGACCGCCTGCACCGACGCCATGCGGCCGCATCAAGGAATCGCGCGCGTGGGCGGCGGCGAGTTCATGGCGTTGGTGCCCCATGCGGCGCTCGATGCGGCGCTGATGATCGGCGAGCGGCTTCGCACCGCGATCCAGTCGCTGCAATTCGAAGGCGGTCAAGAGCGCTTTTCGGTCACGGCCAGCGTCGGCATCGCGCAATTCGGGCCGGACGGTACCACGGCCGACGCGGTGATGCGCGCCGCGGACGAGCGTTTGAAGCGCGCGAAGACGCACGGACGCAATTGTGTGATTGCCGTCTGATAGGCGTTGGTCCGGCTTAAGGCTCGGTTAAGCCGGCCTGTGCGATGCTCGGCGCGCATCCCTACCTCGGAACGAACGAATCATGCGCTTGCTGTTGGTCGAAGACGATCGAATGATCGCGGAGCCCGTGCTCGATACGATGCGCCGGGCCGGTTACGCGATCGATTGGGCGGAAGACGGGCGTGCCGCGGAGCTGTCGCTCGATAACGGCGTGTACGACTTGGTATTGCTCGATCTCGGCTTGCCCAAGAAAGACGGCATGTCCGTATTGCGCGCGTATCGCGATGCGGGCGGCGCGGCGCCGGTCATTATCCTGACCGCGCGCGATGCGGTGGACGAGCGCGTGCGCGGGCTCGACACCGGCGCGGACGACTACCTCGTCAAGCCGTTCGACCTCGATGAGCTGGCCGCCCGGGTGCGGGCGCTGTTGCGCCGGCGCACCGGGCAAAAGCAGCCTGTCTACACGCATGGCGAACTGACGCTCGATCCCGCCGCGCACGAAGTCACGAAAAACGGCACGCCGGTTGCGCTCGTGCCGCGCGAATTTGCGCTGTTGCGCGCGTTGATCGAGGCGCCTACCCGCGTGCATACGAAAGCCGAGCTCGAGGAAAAGTTATACGGATGGGGCGAGGAGATCGGCAGTAATGCCGTCGAGGTGCACGTGCATAGCTTGCGGCGCAAGATCGGCGCGGAGCAGATCGTCACCGTGCGCGGCGTCGGCTATCGGCTGAGGCGTGTCGAATGACATCGATTCGACGCTGGCTGCTCGGTTGGCTCATCTTCGGTTTCGCGGCGGCATCGGTTGTCGCGGGTTACGCGATTTTTCGGACCGCGCACGAGGAGGCGAGCGAGCTGTTCGACTACGAACTGCACGCCGTGGCGGTCTCGTTGCCGCCGGGTATGGCGGCGACCGACGCGTTGGCACAGGGCCCCGCCATGCACGATCTCTCCGACGATCGCATCGCGATCGACGTCTGGGACGCGCAAGGGCAACTCGTCTATCGATCGGAGGGTTCGCTGGACATCGCGCCGCTCGCCGAGGGATTTCGTACGATCGAGCGTCACGACAAGCATTGGCGCGTGTTCGGCCTGCGTCAGCCGGGGCGTTTCATTCAAGTCGCACAGCCCGTTTCGGTTCGCGAAGCACTGGCGCTGCGCCTTGCGCTGCGCACGTTGTGGCCGCTCGGCCTGCTATTGCCGTTGACCGTGGCGCTCGTGCTGTTCGTCGTGACACGCGGCCTCGCACCCATTCGGGCGCTCTCGCGCATGCTGTCCACTCGCTCGCTCGAAGCACTGGAACCCGTTCGCTTCGCGGGCCCCGTGCCGGTCGAGATGCTCCCGCTAGTCGATGCGTTGAACGACTTGCTGTCGCGGCTGAACGCGGCTTCGAGCGCACAGCGTACGTTCGTCGCCGATGCGGCCCACGAACTGCGTTCGCCGTTGACCGCATTGAAGCTGCAATTGCAAGCGGCGCAGCGCAACGGTTCGCTGCAAGGCGAGGGCGATACGGTGCGCAGCATCGAAGCGCGGCTCAATCGCATTATCCGGCTCGTGCAGCAGTTGCTCACGCTGGCCCGCCAAGATGCGGAGTCGTCGGGTACGGCGTTGGCTCCCGTGGCCTTGCGCCGCATTGCGGAGCAAGCCGTTAGCGACTTTTCCCTCCTGGCCGAAGCCAAATCGATCGACTTGGGGCTGGAGGTTGCCCCGCCCGCGCGCGAGGACGATGCGTTCGAGGTCTACGGCGAACCCAACGCGCTATCGGTACTCCTGAACAATCTGCTCGACAATGCGATCAAGCACACGCCGCCGGCGGGACGTGTCGATGTCGTGCTCTGTCGAGGCGAGCAAGGCGTATCGTTCGAAGTGAGGGATACCGGACCGGGCATTGCCGAAGCCGAACTCTCGCGCGTATGCGATCGGTTTTATCGCGGCACGGATACGCAAGGCGAGGGCAGCGGTCTGGGGCTCGCGATCGCGCAGCGCGTGGCGAATCGCCACCGGGCACACGTAACGTTGCGCAATAACGCCGAGGGGCAAGGGCTGACCGTAACGGTGTCGCCGCTCAGGCCTGTCATGTCCGGCTCTGCTAAGGTTCGAGCGAGCTAAAACGTTTAACGTATTTCGTCGAGGCCGCGCCTCGTTTTTCAACTCCATGCCTTCATTTTTCATTCCTTTGGGAAAGCGGATCGTCCGCCATTGGCTGCTCTGTAGCCCGGTTATTATCGTGGCGGCGATCGTCGGGCTTTATTATTGGTCGAAGCCCGCCGATGTCGTGCCGCCGGCGCGCAACGTTCATTTCACGTTCGGCGTGAGCGATCTCTATGCTCCGTTTCTTTCTCCCTCGGAAAACGCGGACGTATTGAGTCACCTTCCCGAGGGCGCGGAGGTATCGGCCACGTACCAGCACACGACTTACTCGTATTCGCTCCTGTCGTGCATGATTGGCGTGGCCTGCTTGCCCGATCCCCATTGGCATAGCGATACGAAAGAGGAAATCCGCCTTTATCCGGCCAAGATCGAGCCGTACCAAGCAAACGGCAAGACTCGCTCGTTCAGTGTCGATCTGCCTCAAACGCTCCCGGGCGGTTACGCGCTGGAAAAGCTTTACTTGAGTGTCTCGGCCGATACGTTTTATCGGCAGCCGAGCTATAGCGCCCTCGTCGCCCAAACGGAAAAGGGATCGAAGTCGTCGTTGGACGATTTAAAGACCCCGCCCGCTTTCGAGTACCTCGTCTCGTACCTCGATCACGACCTGCCTCAGGACGTTCGGTACGACCAAGACTGCCTCGACGTCATGACGCCGCTGCGCTTTCCGACGGTCCCTATTCCCGTCGTCACCCGCATCACGAGCGATTCGAACCGGATGGGGCTCATGCGGATCTCGAGCCGTTCATGCCCGCTCATAGACAGCGATCTGAGCGATGCGCCGGGCTTTACGACTGGGAAAGTGCCGCTGAGCCGCGTCGCCGCCTCGCAAAGTAGTATCGACTTCGACGGGGTGGCCGGAGCGACGATCCTCTCCGGCCGCGTGACGGCCACGGAAGACATGACGCGCTGGCAAAACGAAGGCAAGGATGGGGTCGGCCTATATCTCGTTGAATTCGGTCCGTTTCGTCAATTGGAAGTGCGCTCTTATCCGGACAGCGCACGGCCGTCGAAGCATATTCGAATAGAAACGTGGACGTTTTTCGACGACGCGCTCGTCGGGTATTCCGGTGAGGTGTTCTACCCGCCGGCGGACGGAGCCGATAGCGACAAAACGGTTCAATGGAAGGAGTACTTCCATGACGGCAAGCCGGTTTGGATGCAAACGACGCCCGCCATTTGCGATACGCCCGATTGTCAATCCGTCCTCACCGAGGTGAACTTCTCGACCACGCGCCCTTACGGCGAACTGCAATCGGAAGCGCGCTCGTATTTGCGCTTCAAGGGGGTACTCAAACCGGTCGACAAGAACGGATAACCGCGATCGCGGCCTCTGGTCGTAAAATGCCTACCGCCTCGTCCAACGATAAGAGCCATGCAGCGTCAATTCGGAGACCTTCTTTTAGGCAGCATCGAGTTGTTTTGCCTTGCTGCCGAATCGGAAAGCTTCACGGTCGCAGCCGCGGCCGCCAGTGTCAATCCGGCTGCCGTCAGCCGCTCGGTCGCGCGTTTGGAGGCGCGGCTCGGCGTACGGTTATTCGTCAGAACCACACGGCAAATCAGGCTGACGGACGCCGGCAGGCGCTATTTCGACCAATGCAGACAAGCCTTATCGCAGCTCGCCGAGGCGGAGCGCGAAGCGACTGGCCATCAAATCGCACCCGCCGGCGTACTTCGCATCAGCATGCCGACGCCGTACGGCCATTACCGCGTGTTGCCGATGCTGGCCACGTTTCGTGCTCGCTACCCGCAAGTGAGGATCGAGGCGCATTTGAGCAATCGCAACATCGATTTCGCCGAAGAGGGCTTCGATCTCGCGATTCGCGGGCGAGCGCCGCGCGACTCGAACCTGATCGCGCGAAAGCTCGAAGATGCGCAACTCGTGGTCGTGGCGGCGCCGGCGTATTTGCGACGAGCCGGCCGGCCTGAAACCCTGGACGATCTCGCTCGTCACGATTGCATCCAGTTCGAGTTGCCGAGCAATGGCCGACACGTGCCATGGACGTTCAAGCTCGATCGAGAAGCGGTGGAAATCACGACGAACGGCGCGTACACGACCTCGGGCGACGCGCTGGCGGGCGTGACGCTGGCGCGCCACGGTGCCGGGATCTTCCAAACTTATCGCTTTCTCGTCGAACAGGATTTGGCGGACGGTACCCTAGAGGAACTCCTTCCGGCCTTCGGCGGTTGCACGCGCCCGTTCATGCTGCTCTATCCGCACAACCGCCATTTATCCACGCGCGTGCGCAGCTTCGTCGATTTTTTGATCGACGAAGTGCGCCGGTAACGCGCTACGACGTTTTTGCCGCGCGTTGTTTTCGGTAGGCTTCGACGGGCAACCCACCCCAGCCCCAGTTTTTCAGATCGACTTCCTCGATGACGACGAACGTGGAATCGAGCGGTTTGGCAAGGACATCGAGCAGGACTCGACTCACGCCTTCGATCAAGCGCGCCTTTTGCTCGGGTGTGATTGCCGTGGCGCCAGGCTGTGTGCCTTCGCGCGTGACTTGAATGGTGACGATGGGCATGGCGTTCCTCCGTTGTGCCTTGGGTATGTCAACGCCCGGCGCTTTGACCGCCGTCCACGTGCAGAATCTCGCCCGTCACGAACGGCGCCGCGTCGAGATAAAGGATCGCATCGACGATGTCGCTCATCTCGCCCATGCGGCCCACGGGATGAAAGCTCGCCAAGGTCGCATGCGTTTCGGGGGCGTGCATCGGTGATTTGATGATGCCGGGCGAAACGGCGTTGACGCGAATGCCCGCCTTCGCATATTCGACGGCGAGCGATTTCGTCGCGGCGTTCAGCCCGCCCTTCGTCAGCGAGGCGAGCACGGACGGCACCTGGCTGTTCGCTTGTTCGGCGAGCGTCGTCGTAATCGTCACGACATGGCCACTGCCTTGCTTTTCCATCTGAGCGATCGCTTGCTGCGTGATATGGAAAAAACCGTGCAGGTTCACGTTGCTGAACGCGGCGTAGTCGTCGGCCGTGTACTGGGTGAACGGTTTGGCGATGAAAATGCCCGCGTTGTTGACGAGCGTATCGATGCGCCCGAAGCGCCCGATCGCCGTTTCGGCGATACGCTTCGCGGTTTCGGGCTGGCCGATATCGCCGGCTATCGTGACGAGATCGGGGGCGTCCGACGGGGCGATCGAGCGGGCGTTCGCCACGACGCGATGACCTCGCGCGCGCAATGCCTTGACGGTTTCGAGGCCGATGCCTTGCGATGCGCCCGTGACGATGATGACTTTCGATGAGTTCATGGTGTGTGTCTCTATGCAATGTATGCGATGGGAGTCGGCTAGCTCGCCGATCGAATCGACGATCCGATGGGGCAAACTCTAGGCGCACCGCCGCCCGCTTCGAAGACCCACCGCGGACAAAGAGTCTTGCGTTCGAGGAACAAATCGTCCTTTGTATCCGGATTGGTCAACAGTCCTTTGCCTGCCGCCGCGCGACACGTTCGACGTCGATTTTTAAAATCGTCGCCAGCTCGTCATCGATTCAAGCGGAGGCTCGATATGAATCCGATTTCCACCTCGCATCCGGGCGCGACAACGGTCGCCCCGACGCCAGCGCTCACCGGCTCGTACGCCGCGCGCAACGAACGATACTGGCGCAGGAATCTAGCGATTTGCGTCTTCGGTTCGTTCACGACACTCGTCAGTCTCAGCATGCTGCTGCCGTTTCTTCCGTTGTATGTACGGCAACTCGGCGTGAGCTCGACGTCGGCCGTCGTGCAGTGGTCGGGCGTCGCATTCGGCGTAACCTTCCTGGGTACGGCGTTGACCGCGCCGCTGTGGGGGCAGCTTGCCGATCGCTACGGACGCAAGCCGATGCTCGTGCGCGCGGCCATCGGCATGGCGGTCGTCATGTCGACGATCGGGCTCGCGCACAACGTCTACGAACTCGTTGCACTGCGTTTCGCCGCGGGGCTGATCGGCGGATATGCATCGGCGTCGATCGTGATGATCGGCACGCAAGCGCCGCCGGAGCGATCGGGTTGGGCACTTGGCGTGTTATCGACGGGTGTGTTGGCCGGCAACCTCGTAGGGCCGCTCGTCGGCGGGATACTGCCCAATTTGATCGGCATTCGGGGGGCATTCTTCGGCGCGGGCGCCATGATCGCGATCGCGGCCGTGCTGACGATCGTGCTCGTACGCGAGGACTTCAGCGCGGCGCCGAAGCGCTCGTTGCCCCCGGGCCACGTGCGAGCGCCGGTGGCGGCCAACGGGAAGGGCGGGCTCGTCATCCTCGCCGCGCTGTTTATCACCGCGGCGATGGTCCTGCTCTCGAATATGTCGATCGAGCCCATCATCACGGTCTACATCGCGCAACTGAACGTGAGCGCGCACCGGCTCGCCACCGTAGCCGGTATCGTGATGGCGTGCTCCGCTTTCGGCAGTATGTCGATGGCCGCCCGGCTCGGCGCGCTGGCCGATCGAATCGGCGCATGGAAGGTGGTGACGGGATGCCTCTTGGCCACGGCGCTCGTCATGATCCCGCAAGCGTTCGTCACCGAATGGTGGCAACTCGCCGCGCTGCGCGCACTCATGGGGATGACGCTGGCCGGATTGCTGCCGGCTATCACGAAGCTCGTGCGTCAAGCCGTGGACGAGCACGCGTCGGGCAGGGTACTCGGCTATTTGCAGTCGGCGCAGTACGCCGGGCAAGTGATCGGGCCGTTGCTCGGCGGCGCGGTCGGCGTTCACTTCGGTCTACGCTGGGTATTTTTCGTCACGGCCGCGCTGTTGATGGCGTGCGCCGGTTTGACCGTCGCCGTGCCCCGGCAAGTGGCGCATACTTTCGGGTACGATTGCCGCCGTGGGCGGTTCGCCGATATTTGAATGGGAGGCTCGGCGGCGATGGACGTGGTGCGCAGCATGAAGATATTCATCGCGGTGGCCGAAGCGGGCAGCTTTACGGGGGCCGCTTTGGAGATCGACGCCACGACCGGCTATGTGTCGCGCACCGTCGCCGAACTCGAGTCGCGTCTGCGCACGCGGCTGCTGAATCGAACGACGCGCAGGATCGCGCTCACGCAGGCGGGGGAGCGCTACTTGAGCCGTTGCCGAGACATCTTGGCCTCGATCGAGGCGGCTGAAAGCGAGGCCTCGCAGGCGCATGCCACGCCGTCCGGGACATTGCGCGTTCATGCGATGGCCAGTATCGGACAGAACTACGTCGTCCCGGCGGTCGCGGCTTACCAACGGCTCTATCCCGATGTCGCCGTCGATCTGACGTTGTCGCAGAACGTGCCCGATCTGCTCGAAGACGGCTACGACGTGGTATTGCGCGTGTCGCCCGACAAGCTGCCCGATTCCAATTACATTTGCCACGAGCTCGGGACCGTTCGCGGCATCCTGTGTGCCTCGCCCGCTTACCTCGCCAAACACGGCACGCCGAAGACGGTGGACGATCTGGCGCGGCACCCGCGCCTGCAGGTGGCCTTGTCCGTATTTCCGTCGGATCACTGGCGGCTGATCGGGCCGGACGGACAGTGCGACGTGCCGTTACCCGTGCATCGCTTCAAGGTGAACGTGCCCGATGCGATGGCGGTGGCGCTTCACGAGGGGATGGGAATCGGGGCGTTGCCCACGCTTGCCGCGCGCGCATCCTTGCGTACGGGTGCACTGGTGAGGGTCTTGCCCGATTACTATCTGCAGGCGCTCGATATCTACGCCATCTACGCTTCGCGCCAATACGTGGACGCGAAAATCAAAACGTGGGTGGAATGCGTCCGCGCGTCCATTGCCGATGCATTGATCGAGGATGCGCGGCTCACGGGCCACTACGACGAACGGCGCGAGACGCACATCGATGCAGCCAAGACGAGCGCGGCGCCCGCCGCGACGAGGGGCTGATCGAAGGAATGCGTGTGCGCGGCCAGCCGGTCCGACAACAACGGTCCGGCGATTTGCCCCAGTCCGTACGCGGCCGTCAACGTGGCCATCAAGTTGAATTTCACGGTGTGCGCCACGTGCTTTGCCGCCGGCATGATGATCGTGACCGTGCCGACGAACGTGCCGCCGACGAGCACCGCGCTCGCGAGGTAAGCCCAAGGACGATGAGCGAAAGCGGGCAGCACGACGCCGATCGCTTGAATCGCCAGGTTCGCGACGAGCGCCGCGCGCGTCCCGACGCGTTCATGCCATGCATGCCAGACGAAACACGACGGTACGGCCGCGAGGCCGAATGCGGCCCAGACCTGAACGGCATCGACATGCGGCAGCATGGTCTTGATCAGCAGCGGCAGGTAAGTGGCCGTGACGATATACCCGAAGCCCGCGAAGCCATAGGCGGCGACGAGGGTCCAAGGCGCGATGCTCGAGCGCGGAGGCGAGCTCGCCTGATTGATGAGGCGCGTGTCGTCGGCGTGCCGCGCCGCGCCGTGTACGATCTTCGGCCAAGCGAGCGCCGATAGGGCGGCCGCGACGGCACCGAGCAACAGCCACAGCGCCGGCGCGCCGAGGCGGCTTGCTTGACCGAGCACGATCGCCTCCGCCGAGATGGCGATGCCCGCGCCCACGCCGGCGTACAGCACCGGGGCGCCGTGGCGATGTCCCACCACATGAAGCAGCCATACCGATGCGGCGACGAGCGACACCGCGCTCATCGCGCCCGCGACGAAGCGCGTGGCGATGAGCATCGGCACGCTCGGATGAAAAGCCAATAGGGCCAGGCAGAACACGGTTCCCGCCATGGCGAATCGGGTCGCACGCGCCGCATGGCGATCGCCGACGCGGCTCATCGCAAGCGCGCCGAGAAGATATCCCACGTAGTTGGCGCAGGCGGCGAGCGAGCCGGCGGAAACCGTCATGACCGCCTCCTTCACCATGATCGGATACATGCCGGTGAACGAAAAGCGGCCGAAACCCATGCCGACGGCGAGAACCAAGGCGCCGGCCAACGACTCGGCAAGCGGGGCGCGGCGAACGTGCTCGAATGTGCTGTCCATGTTCATTGAATCGGACGTTTGAATCGTCCGATACCTGTTCGATGAAGATGGACCTATCGTCGCCGTGAGCGGCGGCGCGAACAATCTCCGGCCGGTCAACAGTCCGTTTACTGACCGGAGCCTTCCTCGTGCCGTTTGTACTGCGCCGCGAGCTTGTCTTGCTGGTTCGGCGGGACCGGATCGTAATGGCTCAACTGAATGCTGTATTGCCCTTCGCCGCCGGCCATGGCGTTGAGCCGCGATTGATATTCGGTCAACTCCGAAAGCGGCACTTTCGCGGCGACCGCCACCATGTGCCCGCCCAAGGGACGCGAGCCTTGCACTTGCGCACGCCGCGCGGAGAGGTCGCCCATGATGTCGCCCATGGCCGCTTCGGGCGCCGTCACCTCGAAGTCGACGATCGGTTCGAGCAAAATCGGTTGGGCCTTGAGCGCCGCATCGATGAAGGCTTTGCGCCCCGCGACGACGAAGGCGACTTCTTTCGAGTCGACCGGGTGGTGTTTGCCGTCGAATACGGTGACCCGCACGTCTTGCATCGGAAAACTGGCGAGCGGTCCGCTTTCGATCACCTGAAGAATGCCTCTTTCCACGGCGGGCATGAATTGCCCCGGGATCGCGCCGCCCTTGACCGCATCCACGAACTGGTAGCCGCTGCCCCGCGGCAACGGCTCGACGCGCAGCATGACTTCGCCGAATTGTCCGGCGCCGCCGGTTTGTTTCTTGTGCCGGTAGTGCCCCTCGGCGGCGGCGCCGATCGTCTCGCGGTAGGCAATCTTCGGCGGCCGCGTGATGACGGCGAGCTTGTACTGCTCCGTCAGCCGCTCGAGCATATGGCGCAGATGGAGTTCGCCGAGCCCGCGCACGACGGTCTCGTTCGTCCCCGTCGGATGTTCGATGCGCAAGCAGGGGTCTTCGGCGGCGAGCTTCTGCAGGATTTCCCACAATCGCTGCTCGTTGCCGCGCCGTTCGGGCTCGATCGCGAGGCCGTAAATCGGGTTCGGAAATGCGAGCGGGGCAAGATGGATGTTGCCGTCCTCTTGCGCGTCGTGCAGGACCGCGTCATACCCGATCTCGTCGACCTTGGCCGTCGCGCAGATGTCGCCGGGGCCCGCTTGCGCGATATCGACGTGGTCCTTACCTTGCAGCCGCATCAGGTGCGCGACGCGAAAGGGCTGGCGCGCATTGCCGATGTAGAGCAGGCCGTCGCGCCGCACGGTGCCTTGATGAATACGAAACACGGCCATTTTCCCGATGTAGGGATCGACGACGATCTTGAACACGTGCGCAAGCACGTGCTTGTCGGGCGAGGGCTGCGCTCGTACCGTTTCCCTGCGCGCGTCGATATCTCGGTAGAACAAAGGCGGGTTGCCTTCGAGCGGGTTCGGCAATAAGCGGACGAATATGTCCAAGAGCGCCTCGATGCCCGCGCCGGTGGCGGCCGAGGTGAAGCAAATCGGGACGAGGTGTCCCTCTCGCAGCGCCTGCTCGAAAGGCTCGTGCAGTTGTTCGGGCTTGATCGCTTCACCTTGCTCCAGATAAAGGTCCATCAATCCGGCGTCGAGTTCGATGACTTGATCGATGAGGGCATCGTGCGCCGAGGCGACCGAGGAAAAGTCGGCATCGCCCGACGGGGTAAAAAAGCAATCGACGACGGCATGCGCCGCCCGTGCGGGAAGATTGATGGGCAAGCAGGTCTTTCCGAACGTCTCTTGAATTTGATCGACGAGCGCGGGCAGGTCCACCTTCTCGGCGTCGATGCCGTTCACGATGAGGATCTTGCACAGCTTGCGCTCCCTGGCCCACGCCATCATGCGCCGCGTGGTCATTTCAATGCCGGTGCGCGCGTTGATGACGACGGCGACCGTTTCCACGGCGGACAAGGCGCTCAGCGAAAGTCCCGAAAAATCGGGGTAGCCGGGCGTGTCCACCAGGTATGCGCGTGTGTTTTGGTGATCGAGGTACGTGATCGCCGAGTTCAGGGAGTGGTGGTATTTGCGCTCGAGCGGGTCGAAATCGCAAACCGTCGTGCCCTTCTCGACGCTGCCGGCGGCGTGAATCGCACCGCTGCAACACAGCAGGGCTTCAATGAGCGAGGTCTTGCCGCAACCCGCGTGGCCGACCACGGCGATGGTACGAATGGCTTCTGGTTGGTATTCCATGGCCGCTCCCGTCCAGCGATCGCGATGGGGGCATTATTGGCGAAAAAGGTGCGTGCCGCCACCTGGCACTGATCCCATGGCCGCCCGGATGCGATCCTCGCTTCGGGTACGCAAGCGCCGCCTCGATTCGTCGACTCGGTAATTTGCCGGTAGAAAGCTGGCCGGACATCCGAATTGGTATCGTCGAAAATTAGTTTTGCAATTGCTATTGAGATCATAGAAACACAACGACTCCAAAATACCGAGTCGCCTTTGCGATAAATCGCGCCCATTCGATTGAGGTTGCGATGTTTGGGTTTGGTATAAATCATAACAAATGTCAACGTGCGCATCGCCGGGTGTGCGATGTGATCCGCCGTGTGGCACCTTTGCACCCTGTGTTAGCCAGACTGGCGGGCGATTTCACCCAAATGTTGGTTTGATGGTGGCGATTTTTGAAAATGTGGAAAATAGAACAAAGTTAGGCTCCTAAATGCGCCCGGAGATTCATGCTTCTTCTTGACATGGAAACTGTCACTTACTAAATTTCATTTCAAGTTCTAATTTTTAAAATGATCCTGCGAATTGGATTGCTAGGCGGTCGGCGCAGTTGAAGTGAGACCAGTCCCGGGCAGGGCGCCGCGCCGAAAAAACAATTGGACCTGCCGTGCATGAGATGAGCAATGCTCATTTGTCTCCCGCGGCGGGCGTCGCCGGGGAAATACGAGTGCGGCGGCGCGGGGGCAAGCTTGCTTGCCGTGGCCGAGGTTCCTTTCCAATCGATCAGGTACGACGTAAAACCGCGTTCCCCGTCTTAAGCCGCAATTGTCTCACTGTGTTGGGTTTGCATTTCGACCTTCGAAGTCGGGGGTACTGTGCGTTTCGTAGTTCTTGAATTGTCGCATTGCACAAATAGACGGATCGGTTGCCCCCGGCCCGGCAATTGTGTGATTAATTGATTCTGGGCGTGCATCCTTCTAAGTAAAAACCGAGGGTAAACATGATCGATGTCGTGCGGTACGGAGATTCCATCGTGCTGGAAAGCTGCGAGTGCGACGAGCATTTGTTCCTGGGAATCGTCTCCCGAAAGAATGGCCGGCGTCATCCGCTGCAATTGACGACCGAAGTGGCCGAGCCGGACAAATTTCCGGGCACCGACTATCAATGGCGGCTGTTACCCGTCGTCGGCGGAAAGCGAAAATGGGGCGACCCCGTGTCGTTCGCCGATCGCGTTCGATTGCAGATGGTCGACGATAAAGGCCAGTCGCGCATGCTCGCGGTGAGTCATTTGGACGATCGATCGATCATGGCAGAAAGACGGCCCGCTCGAATCGAATGCTGTACCTGGTGGTTATCGTATTCGAGAGAATTGGCTGTCGGCCGAGACGGGCGTGTCACGCCGGCGGGCGAATTCGCGCCGCACGTGCACTATGGGATGGTCAACTACGTCACGCTCGTGAACCGGGCAGGCTATCTCGGGGCAGTCGACGACCAATATCGCATCTTGCGCAAACGCACGGCGCTGGTCGAAGATCTGCCCGAGAAGGGAAAATCGGTTTGGTGGCGACTGTACCGGTCGACGTCCGATGCCGTCGCCGTGGCGAGGCAAGAGTTGCGCTCGAGCACGCCGCAAGAGACGGCGGCCAGGTCGCTTTCGGTCGTTTGACGAGCAAGCGAGGCGGCGCACCGGTGAACGGTGCCTCGCTAACGGCGAGATCAATGCGCGTACGCGACGACCTCGCCGTCTACGGCTAGCCGGACGCGAGTGCCGACCGCGGGTGCGCGATATCCAACGGTGCGAGCATGGATGCCGGCTCGGCCTTCGGATCTCGAGCCGGCGACGAGCCGCAGACTCAGCCGGGCGTCGTGGCCATAGAACGTCACCGCCTCGACCACGGCGATGCATGGGTCGCTCTCCGATCCGGCGCAGCCGTCTTGCGGCATGACCTGAATTTGTTCGGGGCGGATCATGATGTCGACGGGGCCGCGCAGTCTCGTATCCGGCAACGTCAATCGTCCGAGGTCGCATTGGGCGCTGCCGTGCTCGGCCATGCCGGGCAAAATCAGCGCTTCGCCGACGAACGAGGCGACCTCGCGCGAGACCGGGCGGCGGTACAGGACATCGGGGGCGGCCACCTGAATCAATCGGCCATCCCAGAGCACGGCCACTTCCTGTCCCATCGAAAGCGCCTCCGATTGATCGTGGGTGACGAGCACGGCTGTCGCACCCGCGCGCGCGAGCGCCTGGACAACGCCGTGGCGCGTTTCCGCGCGCAACGAAGCGTCGAGCGACGAAAACGGTTCATCCAGCATGACGAGCGACGGCGACGGTGCGAGCGCTCGCGCAAGGGCCACGCGCTGCTGCTGCCCACCCGACAATTCGTGCGGCGGCCGATCGGCGCAAGACAACGGGAGGCCGACGAGTTCGAGCCATTCATCGACACGGTAGCGCGCGCGGCGCTCGTGACGCGGTAGGCCGAAGACGATGTTTTGCGCCACGGACAGATGCGGAAAGAGCGCACCTTCCTGGGAGACGTAACCGATGCGGCGCGCTTGGGCCGGCACGTGGCTTTCATCGCTTTCGACTGTCCGGCCACCGATCTCGATTGTCCCGGCGCTTGCACGCTCGAAGCCGCAGACCGTTCTCAACAACGTCGATTTACCGCTGCCGGAAGGCCCCAGCAATGCGACCAAGCTGCCGTTCTTGACGGTCAGATCCACGCCGCGTAGGACGGCGTGGCCGCCGAAGGCTTTGTGCAAGCCTCGAATGATCAAATCGCTCATTGATGTGCCATGGCCCGAGGCCGAACAAAGCGTGTCATATCAACACTCGGAGCGCGCCGAGGCCGATCGGCCGAGGCAAGCGAACAGCACGGCCGATGCGCCCAGTGAGATGCCGACGAGCACCGCTGCGTAGGGGGCGGCCGCCGCGAACGCGAGCGTTGCGGTATCGCTCCACACCTCGGTGGCGAGCGTGTGCGTGTCGAGCGGCGAGAGCAGCAGCGTTGCGTTCAGTTCCGTGACCACTGAGATGAAAACCATCGTCGCGGCGGCCCCGAGGCCCGAGCGCAGCAGCGGCAGCAAGACGCGGGCGAGGATCGGCAAGGTGCCGAGCCCCAGCGACCGGGCGGCTTCCTCCAGTTTCGGCTGAACCTGCAGCAACGATGCGCGCACGCTCACGAGCGCGAGCGGCAAGAACAGCGCGGCGTAGGCCGCGATCAGCAACGCCGGCGTCTGATAAAGCGGCGTGGCCATGCGCACGGCTAGCGATACGAGAGCCAGCGCGATCACGAGCCCCGGGACGCCTTGCGCGACAAAGACGATGCGCTCGAGCGCCGTGGCGAATCGGCTCGGGTAACGCACGAGCGCGATCGCGAGCGGCAGGGCGAGCGCCGTGGTGACGAGGGCGGCATTCACGCCCAAGGTCACGGAACTGACCGCGGCCTCGAGCAGCGAAGCGGCCGATGCTTCGGCCGGTGTCACGGCGGTCGCGCTGTGTTGGGTCAGCCAATAGGCGATGGTGCCGAGCGGTACGCCGAGCGTGACGATGGCGAGTGCCGCGAAACCGGCAACGACGGGCCAGCGCCATACGCCGAGCCGGTAGCGCGCCGGCGAGCGGCGTGTCCCACGGTCGATGCGAGCGTATCGCGCGCGCCCGCGGACCCGGTGTTCGAACGCGATGCACGCGAGGCCGGCGACGATGAGCACGCACGCGAATACCGAGGCGCCTCCCCCGTCGAAGCTCGTGCGGTACTCGGCGTAGATCTCGGTGGTAAACGTTCGGAAACGCAACAGCGCAAATGCACCGAATTCCGACATGACGCCCAGCGCGACGAGCAGCATGCCGCCGAACAGGGCAGGGCGAAGCTGCGGCAGCACTACACGCAAGAACGTGGCGCGACGGCCGCAGCCAAGCGAGCGGGCGGTTTCCTCGAGTGCGGGGTCCATACCGCGCAGCGCAGCCGCCACCGGCAGATACACGAGCGGGAAGTAGGTCGAGGTGACGACGAGCAGCGCGCCGAAGAAGTCCTGCAAGCCTAGACTGATCGATACCCACGCATAGCTTGCGATGAACGGGGGCATGGCCAGCGGTGCGACCATCATGGCCGCCCAAAGCCGCCGCCCCGGCAGCGCGGTGCGTTCCACGAACCACGCCGCGCCGGTCCCGATGACGGCGCACGAGACGGTCGCGGCGACGGTGATGAGCACGGTGTTCGCGAGCAACTCGCCGACGAGCGGACGAAGCAGCAACTCGACCGTGCCGGTCGCGCCGTATGCCGCGGCGCGCCACGCCGTGAAGGCGATCGGCAGCAGCACGAGCAGTGCCCCGATCGTTGCCGCCGCGGACAGCCCGCGAGGCGGACGCGATCGTTCGCCTCCTCGCGCGGGCGTGGTTCGCGAGCGTGGCTGCGCCTGTGCCCGTACCTGTGCCTGTCCCCGCGGTACCGTCGTGCTCACTTAGAGCAGACCTGCTTCGCGCAGCAGCTTCGCGGCTTGGCTGTCGTCGCCGAGTTGCTGGACGCTCAGCGTGGGCGGCTGCAACTCGTTGAACGGTTTGAGCATCGGATCGGGGGCGACACCCGCGTGCAGCGGATATTCGTAGCCGATGTGGCCAGCCGCCATGAGTGCCTGGGCGCGTTCGCCGACGAGATAGGCGAGGAACCGCTGCGCGCCGCTCGGATTATGGGCACTCTTGAGCATGGCCGCGCCCGAGACGTTGACGAGCGCACCGATGTCGCCATGGCCGAAGTGATACAGGGCGCTACGCACCTTGTCCTTGCCCAATTCGGTATCGAGGCGATCCCAGTAGTAATTGTTGACGATGCCCGTTGCGACCGCGCCGCGATTCACCGCGGCGACGACGCCCTCGTCGTCGTCGAAAATTTGCGCGTTGACCTTCAAGCCCTTGAGCCAAGCGAGCGCTTGATCGTGGCCCTTGGCGGCCAGCACGCCGCTCACGAGCGGCAGAAAGTCGGAGTCGCTGGGGGCGATGCCGACCTTGCCTTTCCATTGCGGCTTGGCCAGGTCCATCAGCGAAGCGGGCAGTTGAGCGGCATTCACTTGCGCGGTGTTATAGGCCAATACGTTTTCGCGCGCGAATACGCCCACCCACTTGCCGCTCGGGGAGTTGAAGCGAGCGGGCACGGTGGCCAGCGTCGGGTTGTCGATTGCGCCCAGCAAACCCTTTTCCTCGAGCAGCATCAACTCGGGGGAGTTCTCGGTGAAGTAGACGTCGGCCGGGGTAGCCGAGCCCTCGGCAACCAATTGCGCGGCAAGCGCGGGACCTTCGCCGTTGCGAATCCGCACCGCGATGCCCGTTTGCTTCTCGAAGTCCTTGGCCAATTGCGCCGCCAATTGCTCGTGCTGGGCGTTGTATAACGTAATGGACTCGGCTCGGGCAGCGCTCGCGGCGCTCCCCAATGCCGCGATCGCGAGCGCGGCGGCGATCGTCTTCGCGCGTTTGCCCAATCGGGATTGCATCATGTCGGTTATTTCCTAAACGTCGTATTTCGATGGCGGCGCGCAGGCGGCGCCGCGGCAAGGTCAGACTCGAACGAGGCGCTTACGCGTCGAACAAGTCCGCGCCGATGAACGATCCCGGCTTCGCACCGGGCGGACAGGCAAAGATCGCACTGCCGACGTGGGTGGTGAACTGATTCATCATGTCGAACTTGGCGAGCTTGTCGTTGATCGGAACGAACGCCGTGCGCGGATCGCGCTGATGCGCGATGAACAGCAGGCCGGCGTCGAACTCGGTTTCTTGGCGCCATGGCGGCCAGCGCTCGATATAAAAATTCGTGCCGTCGTTGTACGAGTAGGCGCGGCGCAACAGACGCATACCGTCGTTGCTGCCGGGGTTGGACAGGCGCACATGCGAGTTCTCGGGGATCGCCGGATTGCCGTCCTTATCGAGCGCCTCCAGATCGACCGGATCGAATTCGCCTTGCTTGCCGATCGGTGCGCCGCTGAGTTTGTGCCGTCCGACGACTTGCTCTTGGAATCCGAGCTGCATGCGGTCCCAATGTTCGAGCGTGATCCGAATTCGGCGGACCACGGTATAAGTGCCGCGCTCCATCCAAGCGGGGCCTTCCGCGCCGGCCCAGACGAATTGCGCCATCGACGCGGGATCGGATGCGGCCGGATTGTTGGTGCCGTCCTTGAAGCCCATCAAATTGCGCGGCGTTTTCCCGCGAGGGCCCGACACGAAACCGGCCTGGCCCCAGCGCATTTGGATGGCGCCGTATCCCATGCGCGCGAGTTGGCGCACGGCATGAAACGCCACTTGTTGATCGTTGGCGCACGCCTGCACGAACAGATCGCCACCCGATTTTTCCGGCAGCAACTGATCGCCGTTGAACCGGGGCAAGTCGATCAGCGCGGCGGGCCGCCGCGCGGCCAGACCGTACCGGTCCTTACCTTCATGCGTGAATAACCCCGGGCCGAAGCCGAAGGTGATCGTGAGGCCGGCCGGCCCGAGTTCGAGCGCTTCGCCCGAGTCGGCGGGCGGCGTATCGTCGCTCGCCTGCACGGGCCTCGCCGATTCGCCGCGGGTCATGCGCGCCGCGGCGTCGGTCCATTCGCGCAAGAGTTGGATTACGTCGGCGCGCTTGGCCGTCGTCAGATCGAACGCGGCCGCATAAGTGTGGCTTTGCTGCGGCGTCACGATGCCGCCTTGATGGTCGCCGAAGAACGGTTCGGTCGCGCTCATCGGGTCTACCGCGGAGCCGGCTTTCGGGGCGTGGCCGGGCAGCGCCGCGCGCGCCGCCGCGGCAGCGCCGAGCGCGCCCGCGGCGGCGCCGGCCTTGAGAAAGGCGCGCCGTGCGGCGTTTTTGCGCCCGGTGTCGTTCTCGTGGGTCATGTCACTTCGCCAATACGAGCGTGTTGACGTCGTCTTCGACGTAATAGAAGCCGTCGCCTTGCGGCGTCATCGCGATGCCGAACAAGTCGCCGCTGCCCGGCGGAGACTGGGCCTTATCGGTATCGATCCAGCGCGCGTAGACCTGCGTCGCGTTGGCCGGGTCGATTTCGACGACTTGGCCGTTCAACGCGTTCGTGACGAGCAGGTGGCCGTTGGGTGACGTCGTCATCGCCAGCGGCCGATGAAGCAGACCGTCCGCGGTCAACTGCCGCCCGACGCCCGCGCTCGTTTCGCGCGTCATCGGATCGTCGATTACGGTGATGCGGTTGCCGACCGCGTCGGACACGTACAGGTGTTTTTGGTCGTTCGACAAGGCGAGTCCGGTCGGGCCGATCAGGAACACGCCCTTGTCGGCCTGCGCGCCGAAGCCGCTCGCGACGACCGTCTGCCGTTTGACGACAGGGGCCTGGCCCGCGGCGATCTCGAGATCTAGACGCACGACGGTGGATTGCTTGAATACGGGTACTTCGCCATCGGGCCCGGGCGTGGGGCCGCCCACGCCGAAGCCGGCATTGCTCACGAAGAGCGTGGCCGTGCCGCCGTTATCGACGACGGCCATGTTGCCCCACGGATCGTTGATGTTCTCGCCCGTTATCGTCGATGCGACCTTGCCTGTGTTGTCGAGCACGATCAGGCATCCGGCGCCTTTCGTCGTGGTGGTGCCGTCGTTGCTGGGCGTGCTGCCGACGATGACCCAGCCCGACTTGAGCATCGTCATCGCCGTGGATAAGCCGATGCCGCCCGGACACGCTTTGAGATCGCGCGGCACCGTCGCGAATACCGACATGTGCTTCGTATCGGGACGGTAGTCGACGATCGTGCTGCCCGTGCCTTGAAGATTGGCTGCGTTGTTGAAGTTGCCGACGAGCACGTCGCCGGCCTTCACCGTGCCCGACGAAACCGGCGCAACGGCGATCGCGTACGGGTTCTGATCGCCGTTTTCCGGCACCGTATTGATGAGCGTCGTATGCCGGTGAATCGTTTCCAGGAACCCTTTGGGTTCCGCGTGCACTGCACCGCAAGCGACGGCGAGCAAGGTGGCGGCAGCGGCCGCGCGGACCGTGGCGATGGTATTCATGAAGGTGCCCCGTCGAAATTTAGAACCCGAGTTAGAACGTGATGGTCGTGCGAACGCCGACGACGAACGTGTTGCGCAGCGTCTGCGTTGCGTCGTTCGGGTTTTGGCCCGCGCCGGCGTTGAACGTGTACTGCGCGTCGCCTTGCAGGACCCACCACGGGGTGACCTGATATTGGTAGGTCGCTTCGAGCGCCGTCTCGCTGCCGCGCACGATGTTGCCGTTGTCGGCGTCCAGCCCCGAGGCATGATTGCCGACCTTGATGTAGGCGAGTCCCAAGCCGACGGAGTCGTTGTCGCGTCCCTTGAACGGCGCTTTCATGACGACCCCGACGTTCGCGCTGACGCTGACGAGATTGCGATCGCCCGGCGCGCCCATGACGCGCGCGAATACGCCGATACTGCGCGGCTCGTCGGGATTGGGGCGCCACACCATTTGGTCGGCCACCGCATAGAAGCTGTAGTTGCCCTTGTGCTGCGCGGCGATGCCCGTTGCGGAATTGGCGAGCGAGACGCCCGTATTGTCGAAACGCTGATCGGCAAAGCGCTCGTTGTTGTACCAAACGCCGATCTTGTAGGTGCCCGGCAGACCGGCGCTCGTTTTGCCGTCGTCCATCTGGCCTTCGCTCGGCTGATTGATCGCGTATTGCAATTCGCCGATGTAAAGGGCCCCGTTATGGAGATTGAAGTTGGTGCCGCTGCCGTTGAGCCGCTGCGGATCGCCCACGCCGGGCGCCGGATTGCCGTCGAAGACGCCGGCCAAGGCTGTCAGCGACGGCGTGATCTGTCCGCGCACGCGCACGCCGAGCGCCGATAGCGGATAGGCGGGGCCGCCCGAAGGCATGTCGTACGAGGGCAAGCCGGCCCATCCGAACATCGTGTTGACGAACGTGTTCGCGTACGTGCTGACCATGAATTCTTGGTCGAGGCTTTGCTGACCGACTTTGAAGTCGAGGCGGCCGTGCAACATCGATTGCTGATACCAGAGCTCCCACAAACGCGTGGTGTCGTCGGCCTCGATGCCGCTCGCGGTGTTCAGCGTGCCGAGCTTGTATTGACTCAGATTGCGGCCGTGAATTTGCAGCCCGCTGACGTTGAACGTTCCTCCCGGCAAGCCGAACGCCTTTTGCGTGTCGAGGCCGAGCGTCATGGTCGTCAAGCCATCGTACGTACCGCCTCGAGCAAGACCGCCGCGTAGGTTGGCGAGATATTCGCTCGTCTCCGTCATCTGAAAGGTCATGCCGTACCGGCCGATAAACGGCCGCAAACCGCCGATGTCGCCCAGCAGGGTTTGGCGCGTGGCCAATCCGGTCCATTGGTTCGTGGGTTGCGCGGCGATGCTGAGGTCGGCCTCCGGCGCTTGCGGCAATGCATCGGGCGATCCGGCCGCCCATGCCGAGCACGAAGCGAAGGCGCTCAAGGCAAGCACGGCGCAACGCGCCAACGGGTGAGCATGCTTGCGCGCGGCTGGTTCGAACCTCATCGGAACTCCTCTTGTTATGACGTCTGCGATACGGTGATTGAGTCCGAATTGTACCGAGGCAGAGTAAAAATGCAAATAATAATGCGAACGGTTCGCATTCGCAGTGTGGCGTGCACGCCGCAATAGCGGCGCTTCCTGGAATCGGTCTTCCTAGAATCGGTAAGCGACGGAAGCCATCCCGTTCAGATCCAGGCGACGCTCGGTGATGGGACTGCCGGCGGCGAACCTTTGTAGGCGTCCGATCACGGCCGCGGCGCTTGCCGACCAGTGCGGCGTGATTTGATAACTCAGGTCCACATTGAAGTGGACGTCGCGCAGGCCGGAACGCGTGTCGTACCGAGGCAAACCCGAGGCCGCGCTTTCCTGCGGCGTGACGCCGAAGAAGGTCCGGGTGTACGTCCCGTTCGCCCAGGTGAGCCCGGGTCCTGCCGAGACGAGGAGTTTGCCGAACGGCGCCGATACGAGGAAATCGGCCATCGCCGTCATGCCTTGTCCTGTTCCGGCAATGTCCTGATAGATCGCCGCCGACCCGGTGAAAGCCCACCAGGTGTAATCGGCGAATAGTCGCAGCTTGGGTCCGTAATGAACGTCGGGCAGGCCTTTGAGCCGCGCATCGTCGGACGACGTCCGCGACTGAAAGTCAAAGCTCATCGACAAGCCGACGTGATAATTGTCGCCGCGCAGCGCGTTGACGCCCAGAACGTCGGGACCTTGAGAGAACACGCGGTCTTTCCACGAGATGTCCTGCACCGGAAACGGAAGCGCCTGAAGCCGCGAAGACCCGGGGTATTGGGGAAAAACGTACACGCCCGGCCCGGCTGAAATCTTCCAGTCGCTGCCGGCTTGCGGTTCGGCACTATTCGCTACCCCCGCGAAGCCCAGCAGGCCGCACGCGATTCCCGCCGCGAGCGCGAGACTGCGGTATCCGATCGATGGCGGTGCAAGCCTCATGCTTTGCCCGCCACGGTTGCGAGTTGCCTCAAGCGGCGCGCGAGTGCGCGCGATACCACCGGCGTCGGGTTGTTGTTGGCGGCCGAGGTTGCCGCGCTTTCGCGAAGGAAGAGCACGCATTCGCGTGCGACCGCTTCGCGTTCGTTATCGGAGGTGATCATATGGTAAGAGTCGTCGAGCCAGATTGTCCGGAGAAACGCCGCCCCGACGTTCGACTCGACGAAGCGTGCGTTATGAGGACTCGAAGTCTCGTCGTCGATCGCGTGGATGATGAGACAGTCCGTTCCTATATTCTTCAGCTCTTTGCGCACCGCGCCGGCGAGCCGGCTCGCCTCGTGCAGCGCGGGCATCGCAATGGACGCAGGTCCCACTTCGCTGATTTCGTTCTTTTGCATCGCGCGCGCGATCTTCGAGCGCAGTGCCTCGTTGCGCAGGCCATAGGGTTCGTGTTCGCGATAACGGTATCGCGAGCGCAACGGCGTGTAGTAGACGTAGTCGAGCAGGAATCTGTACCAGGGGATGGCCCAGCCGTCGTAGCTGAGCGTGATCGACAGGAGCAGCAGCGCACGAGCGCTCGGCCGCTGTTGCGCGACCGCGGCGGCGAGCGTCGCGCCCATGGAGAGGCCGCACACCGAGACGTGACGATGCTGCGCCGCGAGCGCATCGAATTGCGCCACCGCCGCGCTGATCCACTGCTCCATGCGCGCATGACCGGTTCCCGCGCTATAGCCGCTCAATTCCGGTGTGTGGGTCGTGAAGCCTTCTTCAGCGAGGTAGCGGGCGAGGAATCGAAGCTCGAGCGGCGAACTCGACAGACCGTGCAACAGCAGGACGGCGTGATCGCCGCTTTGAGCAGTCGAAAAATGAGGCGTGTTCATACTTAGTCTTCCGTTCGCAGGACGAGAAACTCGCCCGACGACGTAGTGAAGCGTTCGCACACGCATTCGACAGGGTGCCAGTCTTGTCCGGACGAAAGAAAACGCAATCGGTGATGACCCGGCACCAGACGCTCGCTCACGCGCACGAGGTCGTCCCGATGCACTTGGGAATGTTTGGCGCCATAAGCGAGCCCCGCTCGAAACGACTCGTCTTCGATGATGCCGCTGTAGGTCGCGGTTGCCGCGGTGGCGGCGAAGCTGCCGGGCGGCGCGCTGTTCGCGGGATCCAGCGCTTTGATCAGGATGAGCGAGCGATTGTACTGCGCGATGTGATGCAGCATGCGGTGCATCTCATCCGTTGCGCGCCCGGCGAGAAGGCGCTCGTTATCGTGACGCAGAAGCATCTCGTAGCGCGACTGGGACACGGCGGACAGCAATTGCGCGCGGTACTGCGCGCGCCTGAGCCGCTCGACCAGGGTGATGACGACGATCGTGATGAGCGGATACGAGACGAGTAGCCGGATGTCCGACTGGTCGATGACCTCGATGCGTCCATACGGCGGGACGAACAGGTAGTCGGCAAGGCACAGGCCGACAACCATCACGCAGAAGGCAGGTGCGAGGCCGCAGAAGTATTCGACGAGGACGGCGGCGATCAGGAAGGCGGTCCCCGGCATGATGGGACCGAGCAGCGGATGCAGCGCGGTTCGAACGATGGCAGCGGCAACCAGTGCCGCCGCCGCGATGATCCACCGATTTCGACCCCGCGGTGCCCACCGCCGGGAGTTCCTGACTTTCATTTGTTCGAAGCGAATACGTAAGCACGGGTTAACGGCATTCGAGCGCATTAATTGAGCTCGTTGAGTTAGAAGTCTCATTTCGTGCCGTTAAAGTGCCTTGACGCCGGTCAACGTATTTGCAGGGCGGTGCTCCTACAGTGAGCCTGAGACTCGTTCCACGCTACCTGGGAAAAAGGAGGCTGCAATGGCAATCGAACAAAAATCGCGGATGAAGACAGTGGGCAGGTGGGCGGCGGCGTTCGCCGCGGCGCTGGCCGTAGGACTGCCTGCGTGCGCCCAGACGCCGGGCTCGGGCGCTCCCGGGGGCGGGTACGGCTACGGCCCCGGCATGATGGGCGGCGGTCCCGGACGAGGCATCATGGGCGGTGGCCCCGGCATGATGGGCGGTGGCTACGGCATGATGGGCGGCGGCTACGGCATGATGGGCGGCGGCTACGGCATGATGGGATTCGGCGGCGGTTGGGAAGACGCCCTCGGTCTATCCGACGATCAGAAAACCAAGATCAATCGCATCCAAGACGAGACACGGCACGAGCATTGGGCCTTGATGGGTACCATGATGGACCAGCAAGCCAAGCTCCGCGATTTGTATGAAGCGCCGAAGCGCGACTCGGCGGCCATCGACGAAACGTATAAGTCGATCGGCGAGATGAGGCAAAAGATGGTCGACTCGTCGGTGTCGGCCCGCAAGCGGATGGAGGCGGTGCTCACGAGCAAGCAGCTCGAGAAGCTGCGTACCTACCGCCAGCAAGACAACTGGGGCTGGTAGACGAAAAAAAGGCCGAACGGGTCGGCTCGGCCAAGCCACCGGTCAGACAGGACCGACGAAGACTCAGTTAAAAAAGGCAAGGCGGCCGGGCGAGCGCGCGCCCGGTACGCCGTTGTATACGATGACGTCGATTATCGAACGCTGCGCGAGCGGCGGATGTGATCGAAGAACACAGCCAGCAACAAAATGCCGCCGCGAATCAAATATTGGTAGAACGTCGGCACGTTGAGCAGGCTCATGGCGTCTTGCACCGATCCCATGATCAGCACACCCACGAGGACGCCCGAGATCGTCGCCACGCCGCCCGTGAGCGACACGCCGCCCAGCACGCACGCGGAGATGACGCCGAGTTCGAGGCCGACCGACGTTTTCGGATCGCCGAGGCTCATGCGCGAGGCGAGCATCACACCCGCGAAACCCGTCACGAGCCCTTGCAGCACGAACACCAAGATCTTGATGCGCGTGACCGGCAAGCCCGCGAGCAGCGCCGCCTCGCCGTTACCGCCGACGGCGAGCACGTTCTTGCCGAACACCGTCTTGCGTAGGATGAAGCCGAACACGACGAAGCCGACGATGTTGCTCCAAATCGGATACGAAATCCCGAGGAACGAGCCGCCGCCGAGATCGAAGAACCGCTCCTCGGAGATCATGACCGCGTCGCCGTTCGAGACGATGAACGCGAGGCCGCGGACGACTTCCATCATCGCCAGCGTCACGATCAGCGAGTTGATGCGGTAGCGCGCCACCAAGACGCCGTTGACGAGCCCGACCGCGCCGCCCGCGATCACGCCGCCGGCTACGCCCAGCAAAACGCTATGCGTGGCGGTGATGAGCGTCGATGCGACGACGCCTGAAAGCGCCACGATCGACGCCACCGATAGATCGACCTCGCCGAGCGCCAGCACGAACATCATCGTCACGGCGATCGAGCCGATCAACGTGACCGATAGCAACAAGCCCTGCATGTTGCGGCTCGTCAGGAAGTCGGGCACGGTAAAGCATAGGACGACGAACAAAATCGCGAACACCATGACGATGCCGGATTTGTTGAGCATGCGCCACGTCTTGGCTGCATAGGCCGCGGCGCCGCGCGGTGCGGGTTGAGACAGGGTTTGAGGTTGTTGCATGATCCGTTCTCGTTCATAGCCGCGCGCGAGGGGCGTGCGCGGCACACACAATCAGTGCTGCTTGGAAATCGGTAAGGTCATTGCGGCAGCGCGAGCTTGATCAACTGATCGGGGCTCGCTTCGGCCTTGGGCAACTCGCCCACGATGCGGCCTTCCTTCATCACGATGATGCGGTCCGCCACGCCGATGACTTCGGCCAAATCGCTGGAGACGAGCAATACGGTTCGACCGGCTTCGGCCAATCCGTATAGCAACTCGTAAATCTGGGCGCGCGCGCCCACGTCGATGCCGCGCGTCGGCTCGTCCATCACGAAGACGTCGATCTTCTCCGCCAGCCAACGGGCCAAGATGACCTTCTGTTGGTTGCCGCCGGAGAGCGTGCCGATCGCCGTATCGCCGTTGCGCGTTTTGATCGAGAGCTTGCCGATATATTCGGTCGTCAGTTCGCGCTCGCGCCTTTCGTTCAGCAGCCAGCGCGCGACGCTCGTGTGGCGCCGCGCGCTGATATTCAGGTTGTCCGATACCGAGGCGATCGCAACGATGCCTTCCTTTTTGCGATCTTCGGGGCACAGCGCGACTCCGGCACGCACGGCATCGCGTGGTGTGGAAAAGCGCATGGGGCGGCCGTCCAGCTCGATTTCACCCGCGCTCGGACGCTCGGCGCCGCACACGAGCTTCATCAGTTCCGACCGGCCCGCACCGACCAGGCCGAAAAAGCCCAGGATTTCGCCGCGCCGGGCATTGAACGAAACGGGCTCGGCGAGGCCGCGTCCGGCCAGTCCTTTCGCTTCGATCCGAATGTCGCCAAGGGGGCGGGACCGGTAGCCGTAGACGTCGCGAATCGAGCGGCCCACCATCGAGCTGATCAAGCGGTCGCGATCGAGGCCATCCATAGAATCGAACGTCTCGATCGAGCGCCCGTCGCGAAACACCGTCACGCGATCGCAGAGTTCGTAGACTTCGTCCATGCGATGCGTCACATACACGATGGCGCGGCCCTCTTGGCGCAGGCCGTTGATGATTTTGAACAGTTGCTTCGTTTCGCGGGCGGAAAGCGAGCTCGTCGGTTCGTCGAAGGCGATGACGCGCGCGTCGCGCATCAACGCTTTCCCGATTTCGATCATTTGGCGCTGACCGATCGAGAGATTCTTGACTTGCTCGCGCGGATCGATCCGCTCGCCGAGGCGGTCGAGCGTTTGCGTGGCGCGTTCGATCAGGGCGCGCTCCGTGAGCACGCCCATCCGGCTCGGCAACTGGCCGAGCATCAAATTTTCGGCGACGGTGAGTTCGGGAACGAGATGCAACTCCTGATAGATGATGGCGATGCCGGCTTCGATCGCCGCCTTCGTCCCCGAAAAATGCTGCTCGACGCCGCCGAGCAGCAACGAGCCCGACTGCGGCACGTTGACGCCCGAGAGCACTTTGAGGAGCGTCGATTTGCCGGCGCCGTTCTCGCCCATGAGGCCATGCACCTCGCCGGCGCGTACCGCGAACGACACACGATCGAGCGCAAGCACGCCGGGAAAACTGACGGTGATGCCGTCCAATTGCAGATAGGGCGGAACCTTGCCTGCATCCGGCGGGTTCATGGTGCTCGAGCCCGCCGCTACGATAGCGTTGTCGTTCGCGTCATGCATGACGTTTAAATCCCCAGTTCCTTACGCACGTCGAGCCAGTTTTGGCGCGTCATCAGCTTGCCCGTCGTCTGCGTATCGGCAGGCGGCTGCTTGCCCGCGCGGATCCACTGGACGAGGTTTTCCGTGCTGTCCTTGCCGTGGTTCGTCGAGCTCACGGCGATCGTGCCGTAAAAGCCCGTCGGCTCCTTCTTCTGGAACTCGGCGAACGCTTCGCCGGCACCGTTGATACCGACACCGATGACGTCGGCGGACGGAATGTGAAGCTGTTCCGTTGCGCGCACGCCGCCGAGCACGGACTCTTCGTTCAGCGCGAAGACCACCCACTTCTTGATGTTCGGGTGTTTCGCCAGTACGGGCGAGGAGGCCACGAAGCCGCCTTCGTCGTCCGTCGTCTTTTGCGGAGCGTCGAAGATGTTTTCTTGCTTGAAGCCGTTGGCGAGCAGCGTTTGCGTCGCACCGTCGGTGCGCAGCTTGGCGGTCGGCAACTCATAGTCGGAGATGCGGATCGCACCGACTTCGGCGGGGTTCCAGCCGCGGCGCTTCATCTCGTCGGAGATGGCTTGACCCACTTGATTGCCGATCTTGAACGCGGACATGCCGAGATGCGGCACGCCGGCCAGCGGCTTGCCCGACGAATCGACGAGCTGATCGTCCACCGTCACGAACTTCATGTTGTACTTCTTCGCGCGTGCTTGGATTGCCGGTCCGAGGCGGACGTCCGGCGCGCAAATGACGAAGCCCTTCGCACCTTGGGCGCCCAGGTTGTCGATCGCGCTCAGCACACGTTCGCCATCGGGCGTGCCGATGTTGACGACGCTGAATCCCTCCGCCTTGCCGAGGGCGGTGGCCGCCTTTTGCTCGTTGATGAACCATGCCTGCTCGGGCATCTTCACGAGGAAGCCGATCTTCAAGGGCTCGTCTGCGTGAACGCCGAGCGGGGCCACGAGCGGCGCGGCCAGGAGGGCGGCCATCGCGGCACGCAACGTGAAGCGGCGAAGCTTGCTGGTCATACTAGTCTCCTTCTTGTCGGTCTAACGTAGACCGTGTTGTAAAACGAATCCCGGGGTTAGATAGGACTACTAAACGTCTAAAACATTTACCACTGGACGAACGAAGCCTCGGGCGGGTATGCATTACCCGCTACCGCTTCGAAGCGCCCGACTGCGTGTTACTCGACGAAAGCTTCGACCGTCTCCCGTTTGCCGAGCAAAAATGCGTCGGCCACCAGTGTGAGCGGGCGCGCATCGACGTCGCGCTCGCTACGCCGGATCAGGTCGTGCCAATGGCTATAGAGCGAGGGGTACTCGTGCACCGCGCCGAGCGCAACCTCGCGCTCGTCGATCGTGAGCCGGTTGCCGCCCTGCGACAGCAGCAAGGTGCCGTCGGCGGTGCGCACTTCGATTTCCCAAAGCTCTTGCGGGCCATGCCGCCAGTCGAATTCGACTTGGACCCGCACACCGGCCGTGTCACGCAATTCCAAATCCGCCGCGATCGGCATGTGCTTGTTGGCCGGAACCTTGAGCGTGGACGAGGCGAGTGCGACCTCGCGCGGCAAGATCCGCGTGACGATCGACAATGCATTGATGCCGGGATCGAACACGCCGAGACCGCCCGGCTCCCAGATCCACGCTTGCCCCGGATGCCAGCGGCGCACGTCCTCTTTCCAGCGCACGTGCACGTGGCGAATGTCCTGCGTGGCCAGCCAGGTGCGCGCCGCTTCGACGCCGAGCGCGTGGCGCGAGTGCCAGCTCGTGAACAGCGTGAGACCGGCCGCGCGGGCCATCTCGTCGAGCGCGCCGACTTCGCTCAGACACGCGCCGGGAGGCTTCTCGAGCATCACGTGCTTGCCGGCCGACAGCGCGAGCCGGGCTTGGTCGAAGCGGGGCAAAGGGGGCGCGCTGAGCGACACCGCTTCGATGCCGGGCTCGGCTTCGAGGAGCGCATCGAGCGTGGGATAGTTACGCACGCCCTCGACGGTCGCGTTGCGGCTCGCGCACGCGACCAGTTCGAAGCGGGGGTCGGCCGCGATCGCGGGCAGATGCTGATCGCGAGCGATTTTGCCGATGCCGATCAGCGCGATTGAAATCTTCTTCATAGGCACCCCGCGCTCACCGGCCCCAGCGCAGGGCAAGCGGATTGGCTTCACGTGCGAGTTCGAGCAGCTCGGCGCGCGTGGCCGGGGCCAACGCTTCGAGCGGACGGCGCACGGCATCGCTCTTGATGACGCCGCCTTCCATCATGACCGTCTTGGCCGCCCGCAAGCCGCATTGGCGGTTTTCGTAGTTGATGAGCGGCAGGATGCGCGCGTAACCGGCACGGGCTTCGTCACGGCGTCCCGCGCGGAAATCGTCGAACACGGTGCGGATCAAATCGGGCAGCAGGGCGCTCGACATCGTGCCCGTTGCACCCGCATCGAGATCGGGCAGCAGCGTGATGGCTTCCTCGCCGTCGAACGGGCCCTCGATCGCGGTACCGCCCGCTGCGATCAACGCGCGCAGCTTGGCCGCCGCTTGCGGGACCTCGATCTTGAAGTAGCGCACGAGCGGCAATTCATTGGCCACGCGCACGAGGAACGGCACGCTCAAGTTCACACCGGAGAGCGGCGCGTCTTGAATCATGACGGGCACGTTCGCCGCCGTGGCGACTTGCGCGAAGAAATCGAACATGGCGTTCTCGTCCACGCGCAACGTGGCGCCGTGGTACGGCGGCATGACCATGACGATGCTCGCGCCGGCCGCGGCCGCGCGCTTGGCGCGTTCGGCGGCGATCTGCGTGCTGAAGTGGCTGCACGTGACCATCACGGGCACGCGTCCGGCCACGTGCGTCAAGCACAGATCCACGAGCACGTCGCGCTCGGCATCGGTCAGCAGGAACTGCTCGGAGTAGTTCGCGAGAATACAGATGCCGTCCACACGCTGATCGATCATGCAATCGAGCACGCGGCGCTGGCCGTCGAGGTCGAGGTCGCCCGATTCCGTGAAGGGGGTCGGCGCGACAGGGAATACGCCCGAGAAAGGGCGGGTCGATGCGGTCACTATTCGTGCTCCTAATAAAAACTATCCAAGCGTGCGAGGCGCGCGCGCGAGTCGTGCGCGCAGGCCCAACGAGGCGGTGCTGGCCGGTTCGTCGCCGGCGCCGCGCTTCGCCGTGTCTCGTTGCGCGGCCGTGCTGCCGAGCCCCGTGCCGTTCGACTTGCGGCGCGCGGCTTGTCGCTCGATCACGCGTTGCAGCAGGCAAAACACGCAGAGCAGGGCGCCGATGACGATGCGCGTCCACCACGAACTGAGCGTGCCGTCGAACGTGATCAGCGTTTGAATCGTACCGAGCACACCCACGCCGAACACCGATCCGATGATGTAGCCGACACCGCCTGTCAGCAGCGTGCCGCCGATGACGCTGGCCGCGATCGCGTCGAGCTCCATGCCTTGTCCTTGCAGGCCGTAGCCCGACAACACGTACAGCGTAAACACGAGGCCGCCCAAGGCCGAGCACAAGCCGCCCAACGCATAGACGCCGATCTTCGTGCGCGCGACGGGCAAGCCCATCAGCAATGCCGACTTTTCGTTGCCGCCCAGCGCGTAGACGTTACGCCCGAACCGCGTGAAATGCGCGATGTAGATGGCGATCGCGAGTGCGACGAGGGCGATCAATGCGCCGGCGTTCAATTGGCCGCTGCCTATCTGCAGGTTGTATTCCGCCACCGCATGGAACGACGGCTGCGTGATCGTGATCGATTGCGTCGTGATCAGGAAACACGCGCCGCGTGCCAGGAACATGCCGGCCAGCGTCACGATGAACGGCTGCAGCTTGAGGTAATGGATCAAGGCGCCCATCGCCGCGCCGTAAGCGGCGCCGATGAGGAGCACGATCGGCGCGACGGCCCAGATCGGCCAGTGCCAGTGCTCCGCGAACACCGCGCAGACGATCGTCGTGAAAGCCACGACTGCGCCGACCGACAGGTCGATGCCCCCGGACAAGATCACGAACGTCGTGCCGATGGCGACGATGAGCAAGAACGAGTTGTCGACGAGCAGGCCCAGCAACACCTGGAGCGAGCCGAACCCCGTGTACATGAACGAGCCGAAGCCGAACAGCGCGGCGAACAGCGCTATCGTGACGACGATCGGCAGCGTGCGCGGATCGAGAAGACGGCGGATGAACGCGCTCATTGCACCTCCGGCCGAACGCGAGTGGAAGAATTGGCCAGTTTCGCGGCAAACGTACCGATCATGGCGCGGGCGCGCTCCGATTGAATGACGCAGACGACGAGCACCACGATCGCCTTGACCACGAGGGTCGCCTCGGGCGGCACGCCGATCGAATAGGTGGTGTACGTCAGGGTTTGGATGATCAGGGCGCCGAGTACCGTCCCGGCCAGCGAGAAGCGTCCGCCGGCGAGCGACGTGCCGCCGAGGGTGACGGCGAGAATCGCATCGAGTTCGAGCAGCAGGCCGGCATTGTTGCCGTCGGCGCTGCGTACGTTCGAGCTCGTCAAGATCCCGGCGATCGCGGCCGTCAAGCCGCAAAACACATAGACGCCGAACATGATCATCGTGGAGCGCACGCCCACGAGCCGCGCCGCGACGGGGTTCACGCCGATCGCGCGCACGAGCAGCCCGAGCGCCGTGCGATTGACGAGCAGCGAGGTGACGACGAGCACGGCGGCCGCGATCCAGACCGCGCACGGCACCATGGCGAGGAAACCGTCGCCCAGGCGCAGATATCCGTGGGCACTGATCGGAATGATCTGTCCGCCCGTGAGCAGTTGCGCCACGCCACGGCCGGCCACCATCAAGATCAAGGTCGCGATGATGGGCTGCATGCCGACTAGGGCGGCCAGCAAGCCGTTCCACGCACCGGCGAGCAAACCGACACCGAGCGCGGCGCTCAGCGCCAGGCCCACGTGGGCCGGATCGTCCGCGAGAATCACGGCGGCGGCCGCGCCCGCGATGGCCACCACGGTGCCGACCGAGATGTCGATACCGCGCGTGGCGATGACGAGCGTCATGCCGAGCGAGACGACGATGAGCGGGGCCGCGCGATTCAGAATGTCGATGGGCGCGCCGAACAGGTGTCCGCCCAGCACCGTGATCGAGAGGAAATCGTGCCGGTGCGCCACGTCGAGCGCAAACAGCGCGACGAGGGTGAGCGCGGGCCACAACAATTGATGGCGCGCGATCGCTTGCAGCGAGCGTGCGGTCATGCTCCGCCTCCTGCGATGAGTCGATAGACGGCGTGCTCGTCGAGGTCGGTCCCCGACAGTTCGGCCACCTTGCGGCGGTCGCGCAGCACGGCGATGCGGTCGCTGACGCGCAGCACCTCGGCGATTTCCGAAGAAATCAGCAAGATTCCGAGGCCTTTCTCGCACAACTTGCTGACCCGCTCCATGATTTCGAATTTCGCGGCTACGTCGATGCCACGCGTCGGTTCGTCGAGAATCAACATCTTCGGATCGATGGCGAGCCAACGCGCTAGCAATGCCTTTTGTTGATTGCCGCCCGATAGGAGTTCGATCGGTTGCTCGATGTCGCGGGTGCGGATGCCGAGCGCCTTGACGTAATGCTCGGCGATACGCTTTTCCTTCGCGCGTCCGAGCGGCCGCCACCACCCGCGCCGCGCCTGCAGCGCCAGCACGATGTTCTCGCGCACGGACAAGGCGCCCACGATCCCTTCCTTCTTGCGGTCTTCGGGGCAGTAAGCGATCCCATGGCGCACGGCGTGCCGCGGCGAACCGAGCTTGATGGGTTTGTCGTTCACCGTGATCGTGCCGGTATCGGCGCGATCCGCGCCGAACAGCAGCCGCGCCGTTTCGGTCCGCCCCGAGCCGAGCAGCCCGGCCAGGCCGACGATCCGGCCCGGCTCGAGCGTCAGATCGAGCGGTTGCACGGCGCCGCGGCGGCCCACGCCGCGCATGTCGAAGCGCGAAGCGCCGGGGCTTGCCGCCGCCGCGTCGCTTTGAGCCTTCGAGGTGGTGGAACGTTCACCGGCGACGGGCACGTTGCCTACCATCTTGTGCACGAGCTCATCGACGGGCAGGTCCTTCGCCAAATATTCGCCCTCGCGTTCTCCGTTGCGCATGACGGTGATGCGATCGGAGATCGCATAGGTCTGCTCGAGAAAATGCGTGACGAACAAGATGGCGATGCCCGAGTCTTTCAGATTGCGTAGGACTTCGAACAATTTCGCCACTTCCGAATCGTCGAGGCTGGAGGTGGGTTCGTCCAGAATCAATACGCGCGCTTCGACGCTCACCGCACGCGCGATCGCCACCATTTGCTGGACGGCGATCGGATAGGTGTCGAGCGATTGCGTGACGTCGAGCGATAGATTCAACTGCGCGAGCGCATCGCGCGCGCCCGCGTGAATGGCCTTCCAATCGATCGCGCCGCGGCGCCGCGGTTGGCGGCCCGCGAAGATGTTTTCCGCGACCGAGAGGTTGGGGCAGAGGTTCACTTCCTGATAGAGCGTGCGAATACCGGCCGCCTCGGCTTCGAGCGGCGCGGCAAAACGCACGGGCCGCCCATCGACGCGGATCTCGCCCGCGTCGTGGGCATGCACGCCCGTCAACACGTTGATGAGCGTCGACTTACCGGCGCCGTTCTGGCCCATCAGCGTGTGAACTTCGCCGGCGAACAGACGGAAGTCGACACCCTTGAGCGCATGCACGCCGGGAAACGACTTCGTCAAGCCTTGCGTTTCGAGTACGAGAGGGCCGGTCATGGGCGTCGCTCGGTCGGCTCGGGATCAGTACTTACGCGTCGGCAGCACTTGCGCCGCCACGTTTTCGGGGAACACCGTCTCTTTCGTGACGATACGCTTGGGCAGCGTCTTGCCGGCGACGACGTCCTTGACGGCGCTCATCAACTGCGGCCCCAGCAGCGGGCTGCATTCCACGTCGACGTTGATCTTGCCGGCGATCATCGCTTGGAAGCCGCCCTTCGTCGCATCGAACGAGACGACCTTGACGTCGGTGCCCGGCTTCATGCCCGCTTCTTCCATCGCCTGAATCGCGCCGAGCGCCATGTCGTCGTTATGCGCGTAGACGACGTTGATTTGCTTGCCGTACGTCTTCGCGAACGCTTCCATCACTTGCTTGCCGCCGGCGAGCGTGAAGTCGCCGCTTTGCGATGCGATGATCTTGAACTTCGGATCGTTCTTGATGATTTCCATCAGGCCCGCGTGGCGGTCGTTCGCCGGAGCGGAGCCCACCGTGCCCTGCAGTTCGGCGATGTTGATCGGGCCCGCATTGTTCTTGTACTCCTCTTCGAGCCAGCGGCCCGCGCGGCGGCCTTCTTCCAGGAAGTCGGAGCCGATCATCGTCACGTAGAGCGACTTATCCTTCACGTCGATGTTGCGGTCAGTCAGGATCACGGGAATCCCGGCCTTCTTCGCTTCGGTCAACACCGGCTCCCAGCCCGACTCGACGACGGGCGAGAACGCGATCACGTTCACCTTTTGCGCGATATAGGAGCGGATCGCCCGGATCTGATTCTCTTGCTTTTGCTGCGCATCGGAGAACTTCAGGTTGATGCCGGCGTCCTTCGCCGCCTCCTTCACCGATACCGTATTCGCGGTACGCCAAGCACTTTCCGCGCCGACTTGCGCGAAGCCGAGCGTAATCTTGCCTTGAGCGTGGCTCTCCGCGACGACCGACATGGCCAGTGTCAATCCGAAAAATGCATTCAGCGCCAACCGTACCGTACGTCCCATGCTTGTCTCCATTTGTCTTTGGTGCGTGCTTGGTTTTGCTACTTAGAACGAACTACGTTGTTACGGCTGCGCGCCGGGTCGTCTCGATGCCCACGTCGAGCGCGCTCACTTCTAAATAGCCAAACTATAGGCATCTGCGACAACGACGACGATTAGCGTTTTCCCCAGCTACTTCGTTCAAATAGTCATGCTATTTCTATCGGCAATCTGGCGCAAAGCGGCCGGAAAGGCGTAAGATTGTGCCAATATATGGGAAATCGCCGCGATCGAAAGGATGGTTAAAGTCATCCTCGTCCGATCGACGGCCTAGTTGCCGGCGACTTCAATCGTTTTACTATATCTGCCCAAAGCAGGCATCGAGCAATGACAGACAAACCCGTTAAGCTTCGCTCCGCCCAATGGTTCGGTACAGCCGACAAGAACGGCTTCATGTATCGCAGTTGGATGAAGAACCAAGGCATCCCCGATCACGAGTTCGAAGGCAAGCCGATCATCGGCATCTGCAACACGTGGTCGGAGCTGACGCCCTGCAATGCTCACTTCCGCAAGTTGGCCGAGCACGTCAAACGCGGCGTGTTCGAGGCGGGCGGGTTCCCCGTCGAGTTTCCCGTGTTCTCGAACGGCGAATCGAATCTGCGGCCGACCGCGATGTTCACGCGCAACTTGGCGAGCATGGACGTGGAAGAGTCCATCCGCGGCAACCCCATCGATGCGGTGGTGCTGCTCGCCGGATGCGACAAGACTACGCCGGCATTGCTGATGGGGGCCGCGAGCTGCGACGTACCCGCCATCGTCGTCAGCGGCGGCCCGATGCTCAACGGTAAGCACGAGGGGCGCGACATCGGTTCGGGTACGGTCGTTTGGAAGCTGAGCGAGCAGGTCAAGGCGGGACACATCACGCTGCATCAATTCATGGCGGCCGAGGCGGGCATGTCGCGCTCCGCCGGCACATGCAACACGATGGGCACGGCTTCGACGATGGCGTGCATGGCCGAAGCACTGGGTGTGACGCTTCCGCACAACGCGGCGATTCCGGCCGTCGATTCGCGGCGCTACGTGCTCGCGCATTTGTCGGGCATGCGCATCGTCGAAATGGCGTTGCAAGACCTGCGTTTGTCGAAGCTGCTGACGCGTGAAGCCTTCGAGAACGCGATTCGTGCGAATGCGGCGATCGGCGGCTCCACGAACGCGGCGATTCACTTGAAGGCGATCGCTGGGCGCATCGGCGTCTCGCTCGAACTCGACGATTGGACGCGCGTGGGCCGCGGCACGCCGACGCTCGTGGATCTTCAGCCGTCGGGCCGCTTCCTGATGGAAGAGTTCTATTACGCGGGCGGGTTGCCTGCCGTGTTGCGCCGTTTGGGCGAGGCGGGTCTCCTGCCGCATCCCGATGCATTGACGGCCAATGGGCATTCGCTTTGGGAGAACTGCAAGGAAGCGCCGATCTATAACGACGAGGTGATTCGTCCGCTCGAGAAACCGCTCGTTCCGGATGGCGGCTTGTGTGTATTGCGCGGCAATCTCGCGCCGCGCGGCGCGGTGCTCAAGCCGTCGGCCGCAACCGCTTCGCTGCTCAAGCATCGGGGCCGCGCGGTGGTGTTCGAGAACTTCGACGACTACAAGGCACGCATCGGCGATCCGGAACTCGACGTCACGGCCGATTCGATTCTCGTCATGAAAAATTGCGGGCCGAAGGGCTATCCGGGCATGGCCGAGGTCGGCAACATGGGCTTGCCGCCGAAGCTGCTCGCGCAAGGCGTGACCGACATGGTTCGCATCTCCGATGCACGCATGAGCGGAACGGCATACGGCACCGTGGTGCTTCACGTCGCGCCCGAAGCGCGCGCGGGCGGCCCGCTAGCCGTCGTACGTAACGGCGATTGGATCGAGCTCGATTGCGAAGCGGGGCGGCTGAATTTGGAGGTGGACGAAGAGGAACTCGCGCGGCGTCTTGCCGATTGGCGCGAGATGCACGCGCGGCCCAACCCGGCGGATATCAGCGGCTATCGCAACTTGTACATCGACCACGTCTTGCAGGCCGACGAGGGATGCGATTTCGATTTCCTGGTCGGATGCCGCGGGGCGGAAGTGCCGCCGCATTCGCATTGAGGGAAATGCTTTGAGGTGCGCGGCGCTTGCGCGCCGTGCGCATCGAATCACCTCGCCCGCTAACGATTAGCGAGCGAGGTCAACCGTCGGATCAACGATCGGTGCGCCCGCCGATGACGAGAATCGTCTCGGCATCGGCTTTCGCATTTTCCAACTGGACGAGGCTAGCTTGGCGCGCGCCGAGCGGATCGCGGTGCTCGATTGCCGTCAAGATGGCCTTGTGCCGCGGCAGCGAGAGCGCATGCGTATCGGGGTGACGGCTCGTCAGCTTGATCGATTCGCTCAACGCCATCGACATCATGTTGCCGATGAATGCGAGCATGTCGTTGTGCGTCGCGGCCATCACCGCCCGGTGAAACTCGAGATCGGGCTCCAGCAGCGCATCCGATGTTTGCGCGCCTTCCATCGATTCATAAGCCCGACGAATACGAGTGACGTCCTCTTCGGTGGCGTTCGTCGCGGCCAGGGCCGCGGCCGCCGGCTCGATAATGCGGCGTACCGTTAGCAACGAACGGAAGAATTCGCCTTCGGGCGTCACGCTGATCGTCCAGAACAGCACGTCGGGGTCCAGCATGTGCCATTCTTCGCGCGGCCGCACGACGCTGCCCACGCGGGGCTTCGAGACGACGAGCCCTTTAGCGACGAGCACGCGCGTGGCCTCGCGCAATACGGGCCGGCTTACGCCGTAAGATTCGCAAAGCGTGGGTTCGGGCGGCAGCCTGTCGCCGGGTGCGAACTTGCCGCTGACGATCTCGGTGCCGAGTTCCTGCACGATCCGCGCGTGCATGCTCTTGCGGTTCTTGAGATGTCGATAGTCCATAGGGTGGGGATGATGTCGGCTTCGCGCCGGTCCTGGCCGTGAAGTGTCCGCCAGCATAGCACACGGGGTGGGCTGCTTACGACCGGAAATAACCCTCGTATTCGCCTCGAATGCGGGACGTCGAACGCATTTCCGATTTGCATCGGCGATTTGTTTGGCACTCCTATCCGTTACACCCGCCGTTGCACCCGCCGGGCATACAATGCCTCGCTGAATCGACGCGTAGGCGCGACGGCATGTCGCCCGCCAGCCCGAGACGAAAACCGATCTTTCGAACGGAGACGATCCATGGCCGAGTCATTTCGCTTTCAAACCGTACCGACGCTCGTCGTGGAGTTCGGCGCCGCGCGCCGACTAGGTGTTTTATTGCGCGAGCGCTATCCGACACTCGCGCGGCTGTGTCTCGTGACCGATGGGTTCCTGCATCGCAGCGGGCTCATCGCGCCGGCCCTCGCCGATTTGTCGGCGAACGGTTGGCAGGTGACGGTGCTGGATCACGTGGTGGCGGACCCGCCCGAGCATGTCGTGCTCGAGGCGGTAGACGCGGCACGCGATGCACGGGCGCAACTCGTGGTCGGACTCGGCGGCGGGTCGTCGATGGACGTGGCCAAGCTGCTCGCCGTATTGCTCGAATCGGGGCAAACGATCGGCGACATGTATGGCGTGAATCGCGTTGAAGGCACGCGCGTGCCCCTCGTGCAGATTCCCACGACGGCGGGTACCGGTTCCGAGGTCACGGCCGTATCGATCGTCACCGTCGGCGAGGCGACGAAGATGGGCGTCGTGGCGCCGCAACTGATCGCCGACCTTGCGATTTTGGATGCGGAACTGACGCTCGGCCTTCCGCCGGCGGTCACGGCCGCCACCGGAATCGATGCAATGGTGCACGCGATCGAAGCGTACACGTCGGCTCGCTTGAAGAACCCGATTTCCGACATGCTGGCCGTGCGCGCATTGCAATTGCTATCGGAGCATCTGCTGCGCGCATGCCGCGACGGCAACGATCGCGCGGCGCGCGAAGCGATGCTGTTGGGCGCGACGTTCGCAGGACAAGCATTCGCGAATGCGCCGGTGGCGGCCGTGCACGCGCTCGCCTATCCGATCGGCGGCATTTACCACGTGCCGCACGGGCTCTCGAACGCGCTCGTGTTGCCGCATGTGCTGAAATTCAACGCGCCCGCGGCGGCGCCGCTTTATGCGCAATTGGCCGCGGCGATTTTGCCCGATGCGGCGGGCACGTCCGAAGAAAAGACCGGCGCATTGATCGAGCATATCGAGTATTTGATCGCCGAGACACGGATTGCCTCGACCTTGCGCGAAGTCGGGATCGAGCGCGACGGCCTGGAGCGCATGGCCAAAGACGCGATGCTTCAGCAGAGGCTGCTGATCAACAACCCGAGGCCCGTGACCGAGGCGGACGCATTGGCCATCTATCGCGCCGCCTATTAACGTCAACTTTAGCGGTAACGCTTTTTTTCTTCGATCGGTGCGCGTCTCCGGCGCTCTGTGCTTGCGCGCACATTAAGTTTCGCGCGCAAGCATTACGATCTGCTTACGTCGCGCAATCCCCCATTGCGTGTGCGTCCCCTGGTTCGATGTACGAGCGCGCGCGAGAGGCGTGCGGACTCGACGCGTGCCTACGATCGTCCCACCCATCGGAGCCTTTCGTGAAACTCAGTCAACTCGCTACCCATGCGATATCGGCCATGTGCGTCGTGGCCTCGACCGTTGGCGTTCAAGCGGCCGAGGCAACGAGTTCGAGTCCCCCAACCGTCACCGCGCGTCGCCATGTGAAGCCTCCGGCGAGGCCCACCGTGGTGACGGAGATTCAGCCCGGCATCCCCGACGAGACCCGGAACACGACCGAGCAAGGCAAGGGTCGAGCCCGAGGCTTCGACACGCGCCGCCACCGTTTGCCGAGCGGCGACTATATCCGGAACTGATGGGAGGCCGTCATGAAACGATTTCTACTCGCATGGGTGTTGGCGATCGGTTTGGTGACGTCGCCGTGGTCCAGTACCGCGTTCGCGCAGTCGACGACGGCAAAAGTACTCGTGCTCTACGATGCGCCGCCGAACGATCCTTATACGAAGCTCGGCTTTGCCTATGCCATCATGCTGCGCAACTTGCTGGGTCATTTCAATTCGGATGTGACGCTTGCGCCCGTATCGAGCTATACGGCCGGCAGCGTCGAAAACTATCAGGCCGCGTTTTATCTCGGCAGCTATTACGACAATCCGATTCCTTCGGCTTTCCTTGCCGACGTTGCTAAAACGAGCAAGACCGTTGTCTGGTTCAAGTACAACTTATGGCAGCTTGCTTGGGATGCCAGCTACGGATTCACCGCGCGCTCTGGACTCACCTTTTCGAGCTTGCGCGGGCTATCGGCCGCGCCCTCCAGTTCGAACCCCGCACCGGATTTCTTCGATACGGTCACGTACAAGAACATGAGCATGGTCAAGTATTACGCCTATAACGCGAGTACCGGCGTCGTCAGCGCCGATCCCGATATCGGCGTGACGGCGGTGGCCGATTCGACCAAGGCGAGCGCGCTCGTGACGATCAAGGACAGCAAGACGGGCGAGCAGGCGCCGTATGTCGTGCGCGCCGGCAACTTCTGGTATTTCGCCGATCTGCCGTTGTCGTATATCGGTCCGCGCGACCGCTACCTCGTGCTCTGCGATTTGCTGCACGACATCCTCGGCACGAATCAACCGGTGCTGCATCGCGCGCTCGTGCGGCTCGAGGACGTTAATGCGCTGACGACGACGAGTTCGATGAATACGCTCACCGACTACCTCTACAGCGTGCACATTCCGTTCTCGATCGCAACGATCCCGCTCTACGAGGACCCGCTTGGCGCATATAACGGCGGTGTCGCGCTGACGATCCATCTGAACCAAGCTACCGGATTGAAGCAATCGTTGAACTATGCGCTGGCTCGCGGTGGAAAAATCGTCATGCACGGCTATACGCATCAGTACGATTCCACGCCGAACATAGACAATGCGGTCAGCGGCAACGACTACGAGTTTTGGCTCGCCACGCAAAACCGGCCCGTCGACGAGGATTCGCAGCAGTGGGCCAGCAATCGTTTGAGTGCGGGACTGCAGGAATTTTCGTCAAACGGTTATACGCCGTTCGCGTGGGAGGCGCCGCACTATCAATCGTCGCCGCTCGCGATGAAGGCGGTACCGCCGCTGTTCAAGAACACCTATCAGCGCGCGGTCTACTACACGTCCGACACCCCCGACTTGAATTCGGGCGCGCCCAACCACGACTACTCGGTCGGGCAATTTTTCCCGTACATCATCAATAGCGACTACTACGGGCAGCGCATCATTCCGGAGAACCTAGGCAATATCGAGTACAACATTTGCTCGATCGATCCATTCTCTTGCCTGACTTACACGTGGAACGATCTGTATACGAACGCGCAGTACGCGCTCGTCGTTCGCGATGGCTTCGCGTCGTTCTTCTTCCATCCGTTCTGGCTCGAACCCGATCTGAAAACACCGGGGCTCCAGGATTTCAAGAGTTTGGTGCAAGGCATCAGCGCGCTAGGGTACACATGGGTCGCGGCCGATACCGCGCAATGAGCGACTGAAAAAGCAGCAACGATGCGGCGATACCGGTTTCGGCCGGTATCGCCTTTTTTATATCTGTTATCAAAGGTTCACGCTCGCCGCCATCGAGTTGATCTATCCTCGCTTCACCGAGTCCGTGCACGGACGTTGCATTCGGTTTGTCGATCGATAAAACGAGCGAGGGCGCAATGAGCAACGTTTTCAGCGCGACGGCTTCGTCGCGCGGCTTTACCGTCAAAGCCTATTCGGGCGACTGCTGCGCGATGCTCGCTTTCGATTTGGCGGATCACCTCACCGATCGGCTCGCGGGTTTCGCGATCCGGCGAAAGCGCGCCGATGGCGGAGCATGGACCTGGCTCGGCAATCGCCTGTCGTTCGAGGGCGATTACACGCACGGAACCGGGAAGTTCTTCCCGTCCGACACCGCGCCGTTCCAAAAATTTTGGTGGCTCGATTTTCCCGGCAGCCAAGCGCAGGGTGCGCTCTGCTACGAAGTGGTGGTCAAGCGCTTCGTGCAAGGCAAGCCGCATGAGCTTGAAAACGATCAAACCGTGCAGGTCACGGTAGACGTGGGTCCATTCGTTGCGGGCGGGATCGAAATCGCGTTCACGCGCGGCTATCTCTCGTCGCAGGCTTACGCCGACGAGTTCGGCAATAAGTCTTACGAGCCCAGCGTCCCGGCCGGCCAATGGCATTTCGATTGGAAACCGTACGAAGCGCAATGGGCTTGGCTCGGTGGGCATGCGCGCACGGCGATCGAGCGTTTCCTGACGGAGTGCTATGAGGACCCACGCGCTACCGTCGATGCATTCGTCTATGACCTGAACGAACCCGCGATCATTACGGCATTGATCGACCTTGCGAGCATGGGCAAGCTTCGATTGCTGGCTGACGACGCGACGCTCCATGCATCGGGTACCGCCGCCGCTCAGGCGTTCGCGGATATTCAATCGGCCGCCACCGAGGCAACGCGTAGCGCTTTTAAGCGAGGCAAATTCAAGCGCTATCAGCATAACAAGGTGCTGATCAAACGCGTCGATGGCGTGGCGCAAAAGGTACTGACCGGATCGACGAATTATTCGATCACGGGGCTTTACGTGAATGCGAACCACGTGATCGTTTTCGACGACCCGGTGGTGGCCGGTCAATACGAGGCGGTGTTCGAGACGGCGATGAAGGACGAGTTGCGGGCGCCGGATTTCGAGAAGGAAGCCGTTTCGTTGCATGAATTTCCGATCGACCGGCCCGGCATGCCGCCCATCGTCGTTTCGTTCGCGCCGCACCGCGATCCGCAAGTGGGCTTGCAGCGCGTGTTGAAGGCGATCCAGGGGGCCGATAGTTCGGTGATTTTCGCGGTGATGGATTTGAATGGCTCGGGCCAGGTGCTAAAGGCACTGTCTGGGCTTCATGCCGACCGCAATGTGTTTTCGTACGGAATTTCCGATTCCGTCGAGCCGGCGGACGATACTATCGATGGCACCACGGTTTATACGCCTACGTCGAAAGGCGGCGAGCTCGTCTATTCCAAGGCGAACCCCGAAACGTTTCCGCCGCCGTTTTCGACGGAGCGGGAAGTGAAGGGCCCGGCGGCGCATATCGTCCATCACAAGTTCGTCGTCGTCGATTTCAACGGCACGAACCCGGTCGTCTTCGGCGGGTCGTCGAATCTCGCCGAAGGCGGCGAAAGCGCGAACGGCGACAACCTCGTGGCGATCTACGACCGTTCGATCGCCACCGCGTTCGCGATCGAGGGTATCCGGCTCGTCGATCATTACGCTTTTGCGGCCGCCTTGAAGAAGGCGGGAAGCAGCGGGCAACCGCTGCGTTTAAAAATCGACGAAGAAAAGTGGTGGGCGCGATACTACACGGCGGGCGACATCCGCGAAAAGGAGCGCAAGCTCTTCAGCCGATGAGCGGTGCAGCGGATCGCGCGCTCCCGATCGATTCATTGACGATAGAGGAAGGGGCCATGTCCACCACGAAAATCATGTTGATCCGCCATGCGGAGAAGCCCGTCGATGATGCGCAAGGCGTAGAGCCTGACGGCAAGGCCAATGCCGAGGACCTAATCGTACAAGGCTGGCAGCGCGCCGGTGCACTGATCGGTCTGTTCGATCCGCCCGCCGGTAAGGGGTGCCGCACGGGGCTGGCTACGCCGCAGCATCTATTCGCCGCCGGCGTCGGCAAGCACAGCGAGAGCTTGAGGCCCGAGCACACGATCGCTCCGCTTGCGGCCAAGCTTGGGATCGAAACCGATACGCGGTATCTGAAAGGAGACGAGGAGAAGCTGGCGAACGCGGCCATGACGGCGGGCGGCGTCGTGCTCGTTGCCTGGGAGCACCAGAACATTCCCAACATCGCGGCGGCGATTTTTCCGAATGGGCCCTATCCGCGTCATTGGCCCGAACATCGGTTCGATGTGGTGTGGGTCTTCGACCGTACGGACGGCGGTGCCGGATGGACGTTCTCGCAGGTGCCTCAATTGCTGCTGGCGAGCGATGAGCCAGGCGTCATCGCCGTCGAGGCGGGAGCACATTGAGCGGCGGGCCGTTCTTACCGGTTGGATGCGCTAGTGCTGCGGTTCGGTCAACGCGTGCGCGATCTCGACGTACGAGACCGGCCATGGTGCGCCGGTCGTCGTCGATAGTCCGGCAACCACGGCAAGCAGCGCCTCGCGCTGGCGAGCCGTGCCGGCCGTGGAAAAGAATTCGGTGCGCCCGCCGGAGCCAGGGTGGACCTGCGCGGCAAGCCCATGCTCGGCCAACAACGCATCCACTCGGCGCGCGACGGCCGTGCCGGTCTCGATCAGCGCGAAGCGCTCGCCGAACAGGCGGCGGATCGCCGGTGCCAGTAGCGCGAAATGCGTTGATCCGAGAATGACCGTATCGGCGCCGGCCTGCGCCATCGGCGTGAGATAGCGCGTGAGCAAATCGTCGATGACGGCACCGTTCAGATTGCCTTGTTCGATTTGCTCGACGAGCCCGTGTCCGGCCTGGCAAACGAAACGGCATCGCGTTTCGTGCTCGGCAATGAGCGTCTTGAGGCGGTCGCTGCGCAGCGTCGCCGCCGTGGCGAGTACGCCCACCACGCCGCTTGCGGTTGCAAGCGCGGCCGGCTTGATCCCGGGCTCTACCCCGACGATCGGAATCGACAGCGTATCGCGTAGATAGCGGATCGCGTGGGTCGTCGCGGTATTGCACGCGACGACGATGATCTTCGCGCCGCGCGCGACGAACCAATCGGCGATGGCCTTGCTGCGCTGACGGATGAACGCGTCGGTCTTTTCGCCGTAGGGCGCGTGGCCGGAATCGGCGATATAGACCATCGATTCACTCGGCAACCTCGCGCGCATCGCATCGAGGACGGAAAGGCCGCCAAGCCCGGAGTCGAAAACGCCGATCGGCGCATCGTGGGTCGTCATGTGCGTTCCAAGGAAAGAAGCGCGCGTCGAGGCTAGCGCGCCGGCAGCAATGATACACAGAAGCGGCCGGAATCGAGCGCTGGGCCAGTCGATGAACGATTCGATCGTTTCATGATCGACTGACGCTCATGAACGGGGGATTATCGACTCCCGCATGCATCCTTAACATGGGTGCCAATCCGGTAGCGGCAACAGGCTGCCGACCGGCAACCTCATTGCGGAGTAGCGACATGAACATCGAATCGAACGGCGTGCGAATTCACGTGCGCGATACGGGCGACGGCGAACCGGCACTCGTTTTTTTGCACTATTGGGGCGGTTCTTCGCGCACTTGGCGGCTTGTGATCGACGAACTATCGAGCCGCTACCGAGCCGTTGCCTATGACCACCGCGGGTGGGGAGAATCGCAGGCCCCGGCGCAGGGCTACGCGATCGGCGATCTGGCCGACGACGCGCAAGCCGTCATCGCCGCGCTCGGCTTGTCGCGCTATGTCCTCGTCGGCCACTCGATGGGCGGCAAGGTGGCGCAATGCGTCGCCGCGCGCCGGCCACAGGGCCTAGCGGGCGTCGTGCTGGTCGCGCCTTCTCCGCCATTGCCGATGGCCATCGGCAACGACCAGCGCGCCGCCATGGCGCACGCCTACGATTCCCGGGAATCCATCGAAGCCGTCCTCGACAACGTGCTGACCGCCGGGCCCCTCGCTTCGGCGTTACGCGAACAGGTTATCCAAGACAGTCTGCGCGGCGCGCCCCAGGCGAAGGCGGCATGGCCGCAGTCCGCGATGCGCGAGGACATTTCCGAGTCCGTCAAGAACATCGATGTGCCGGTGCTCGTGATCGCAGGGGAGCACGACCGTGTCGATACCCCCGATACGCTGCGCAGCGCGCTGCTGCCTTACCTTGCACACGGCCAAATGCAAGTGTTGCCCGGAGTGGGCCACCTCTCGCCGCTCGAGGCGCCGTCCGCCCTGGCGTCGTCGATCGATCGCTTCGTGCAAGCACTGGCGGCCGGCGAAACGACACCCGTTGCCGTGCCGGCCGCATTCGATGCCGCGTTCAATGCGGGCGACCTCGACGGCGTGCTCTCGTTGTTCGCCGACGGAGCGACGATGCGCATGACGGACGGCGAGATCGTGGCTGGAGACGCCGACGCCTTGCGCGATCGCTTCCGCAAGCTGCTGTCGATGAAGCCGCATATCCGCAACACCGTCCGACGTTCGGTCGTGAGCGGCGATATCGCTCTGGTCGTGATGGATTGGGTGCTATCGCTGACGCTGCCCGATGGCGGACGTGCAACGGAAACAGGCACGGCCACGCAAGTGATGCAGCGGCAAGCGAGCGGCGCGTGGCGGCTGAAGATATCGAATCCGTTGGGTATCGGCTGATTGCGCCTAATGCTGCGCACCATTCGTCACGCGTTTGCCATGGCCCGCCATTAGGGTGACGGCGATCGACCGATCGTCATCGGAAAGCGGGGAGGTGCCATGACAGTCGAAAGCCGTTTGACGCCGATGACCGCGAAGCCTCGGGCATCGTGGCCATGCCGCGCGCGAGGCCGTATTCCGTCGAACGGCACCGCGCGCGTACGCGGGTTCACGTTGATCGAAGTACTCGTCGCGCTCGCCATCGTCGCGATTGCACTCGGCGCCGTGCTTCGATCCGTGGGGGCGCTGGCGAACGACACCGAACTCGCGCGAGCGCGCTTGCTTGCCTTATGGAGCGCGGACAATGCGCTGAGCACGTTGCGTATTGCGTCGGCGTGGCCCGCGCTTGGCCGCAGCACGTTCGATTGCCCGCAGGGCGCCTATCGTTTCGTCTGCAGGCAGGCCGTCACCGCACTCGAAAGCCCCTTGGTTCGTCAAGTATCGGTGTCGGTTTATCCCTCGGCCTCGAGCCGCAGCGTGCTCGCCGAACTCGTGACGGTCGTTCAAGATGAAGCGAGACACTAACGCGCTCGGCCGTTCAGGCATGCCAGGGTTCACGCTGATCGAAATGCTCGTGGCGATCGCGTTGCTGGCCGTGATCGCGCTGCTTTCCTGGCGCGGCCTCGATTCCACGATCCGGGGCCGCGACGACATTACGCGAAATCTCAGCGAAACGCGGCTGCTCGGCCGATATTTCTCTCAACTGCAATACGACCTGTTGAACATCGTCTCGGCCGACGAGGTGTTCGGGCCGCCGCTTCGCATGCGGCCGAACGAATTGGTGCTGATCCGGCATCTTGGCGTCGACGCCGGACAGTCGGAGGTGCAAGTCGTTCGGTATACGCTCCAAGGGCATGCGCTCGAAAGAAGTGCGTCGCCGCCGATCGACTCGCTGATCGACCTGGAGCAAGCGCTTCACCATGTCAATGAATTCCCGGGGGTGGTGGCCAGCGATCGAGCCACCAGCATGCAGCTTTCCATTTGGATCGCGCCGAGTGGATGGACATCGAGCCAAGCGGCCGTCGAGGCGGCCTACGCGCAGTTTCTCGCGCAACACGGCATAGGCACCGTGACGGCGCGCGGCATGCCGCTGCCCCGCGGCATTCGTTTTTCGGTGAGCGTCGGTACCCCGCCCGTCGAGTTCGTCCGCACGATCCCGATCGGGCAATAGCGATTGGATTCGATGTTCGTACCGGTCGGTATAGAGACGGTGCGCGCGGAAGTCCTTGTCGTCATCCCCAAAATGATGCGTACCTTTCGTCATACATTTGTTATCGCGCACCCGTAGTCTCGCCCCGAGGGCCGATGCTACGGGCGATCGTTCGATTCCTACGCGGCGGATGCAGTCGGCCGAACACAATGAAGAAGAGGCGGACATGGACGTCGAATTCTCAGCCGACAAGCGAGCGGATACGCAAGTCTCCGAGCCGGAAGGCAAGCGCGCGCCCGGGGCCAAGCTGCTGCGCGCACGCGACTGGCACGCTGCGGGACGGCTCGATGAAGCCGAGCGCGAGTACGAAGCGGTATTGGTGCAGAGTCCGGACGACGCTCAAGCGATCCACCTGTATGGTGTTTTGCGCTACCAGAAGGGCGCTTTCGAGCATGCACAATCGCTGTTGCGCCGTGCCGTGCAATTGGCGCCATCGGCGCGTATTCACTCGGACCTTGGCGCGATGCTGTCGGATCACGGCCAAGGCGGCGAAGCGATCGAACAATTCGAAGCCGCGCTTCGGCTCGAGCCCGGCGATGTGCAAACGCTCGTGCGCCAGGGCAACACGTTCCTAGCGCTCAGACACTATGCGCGTGCGCTCGAATCGTTCGACCGGGTGCTCGCCGCCTCTCCGCTGGTCTTGGATGCGCTTTGCAATCGCGGCAGTGCGTTGCGTGCGCTCGGGCGGCATCGCGAGGCGCTCGATACGTACGATCGCGCACTCGTCGTCGATCCTCGTTCGTTCGAGTCGTGGTTCAACCGAGGTCTCGCCTTGCGCGAGCTGGATGAAGCGGCGCAAGCGTTGCACTCGTTCGATCGCGCGATCGCGATCCGTCCGGGCAATGCGGCCATGCATTCGGCGAGAGGACAAGCGCTGGTCGAACTCGGGCGCGAGGCCGAAGCGTTGGCTGCGTTCAACGAAGCGATCGCGATCGATCCCATGTTTGTCGAGGCGGTCTACCACAGCGCGGTGGTGCTGGAGCGCCTTGTCCGAAACGAAGAGGCGATGGCACGCTGCGAGCGCGTTCTATCGATCGATCCACGGCATGCGCGCGCGTTGGCGTGTCGCGGCAATGCGTTGCTGCACCTAAAGCGCTACGAGGCGGCGCTCGCGAGTTACGAGCAGGCGCTACGCATCGAACCGCGATCTGCCGAAGTGCTGTGCAACAAGGGGACCGCTCTACGGTTCGTCAAACGCTTCGAGGATTCGCTCGCGAGCTACGACGCGGCGCTCGCATTGAACGAATCGTTCGCTCAAGCGTGGATGAATCGCGGCAGCGTGCTTCAGAACCTCCATCGTTACGAACAGGCGCGCGCTTCGTTCGATCGCGCCATGCAGCTTCGGCCCGACCATGCGAGCACATGGTTCAATCGCGGCAATCTCCACTACGAGATGGGCAATCGTGGCGAAGCACTATCTGCCTACGATCGTGCGATTGCCCTCGATCCCGACTATGCCGAGGCGCATTTCGCGCGGGCATCGCTGTATCTCGCGCAGGGCGATTTCGCGCGCGGATGGCCGGAGTACGAATGGCGGCTACGCGACGCAACGCTTGCGCATCACTACCGCACGTTCGCACAGCCGCTGTGGCGCGGCGATGAAGCGCTGGCCGGCAAAACGATCCTATTGCATGCCGAGCAGGGTTTCGGCGATACGCTGCAATTCTGCCGATTCGCGCATGACGTGGCGGCCCTGGGGGCTCGCGTCCTGCTCGAAGTGCCCCCGGCGTTGCACGAACTCATGATTTCGCTAGATGGGCCGGCGCAGGTGCTCGCGCGCGGCGAGCCGTTGCCGCCGTTCGACTACCAATGTCCGCTATTGAGTTTGCCGTCTGCGTTACGGGTCGATCCGACGCGCGCAATGCCGCGCATTCCTTACTTGCATGCCGATCCGCGCCGCGTCGCTGAGTGGGCGCAAGTGCTTGGCGAGCCGCGGCGGTTGCGAATCGGCATAGCCTGGTCCGGCAACCCCGAACACCGCAATGATCACAACCGGTCGCTGTCGCTGCAGACCCTTTCCGCATTGTTCGATGTCGATGCCGAGTGGATCAGCTTGCAGAAGGCCGTGCGCGACGAAGACGAGGCGTGGCTCGAGCGCGCGCCGCTCAGGCGATTCGACGACGAACTCGTCGATTTCGCCGATACCGCGGCGTTGATGGCGTCGCTCGATCTCGTGATCGCGGTCGATACGGCCGTGGCTCACTTGGCGGGTGCGCTCGGCCGCGACCTTTGGATTTTGCTGTCCGATCCGCCCGAATGGCGCTGGATGCGCGGCCGCGAGGATACGCCTTGGTATCCGGGTGCGCGGTTGTTCATCCAGTGCTCGCCGGGCGATTGGACGAGTGTCGTCGAATCGGTAAAACAAGCGCTGGGCCGGTTGAACGCTTAGGCCGCGGCACTGCCGCTCTCTCGCGCGGCAACAGGGGCTGAACAATGACATCGAATGGGGCAGGGATGCCGCTTGTTGAAGAACAGGCGGTGGCGTCACGTGCTCGGGCGGTTGAGCGGCTCGATAGCGCGCAAATCGAACGCCTGTTGCAAACGGCGCGCAGGGCGCATCGCGAAGGCGCCCTTGCGCGGGCCGAGTCGGCTTACGAAGAGATATTGGCGCTCAATGCCGAGCATCCCGATGCGCTTCACATGCTCGGCGCGGTGCGCTTTCAGCAAGGGCGGCTGCATGAGGCCGAGGTGCTGATGCGCAGTTCGATCGAGTTGCGCTCCGATCCCTTGGCATTGGCCAATCATGCCGCAGTGCTGGCCGCGCTGAATCGTTCCGACGAGGCGCTGGCCAGGCTCGACGCCGCATTGGCAATCGATCCGCGGCATCAACGCTCCTGGTTGCAGCGGGCAGGACTTCAGGCCGCGCGGGGTTTGAGCGAGCAGGCATTGGCTTCCTACGATCGTCTTCTCGAGATCAATCCGCGCTTTGCCAACGGCTATGTCAAGCATAGCGAAACGCTGCGCAGCCTTGGACGGCCGGTCGAAGCATTGGCCTGTTGCGAGCGGGCCCTCGCATTGGACGGCCGCACCTTCGAGGCTTGCCGTGAGATCGGGCAGACGCTGCGCGCATTGGGCCGCTTTCGCGAAGCGCTCGACAGCTACGGACAAGCATTGGCCGCCATGCCGGGCAACGCCGAAGTGTTGTTTCTTAGAGGCGTTGCCTGGCTCGACCTAGGCGAACCCGCGGCCGCCCTGGCCGATTTCAACGAAGCGATCGCGGCCTATCCCGCGTTCGTCGATGCGCTCTTCAATAGCTCGATCGCACTCGAGAAGCTCGAACGCCACGAGGAAGCGATCGCGCGCTGCGATCGCGTGCTGGCGATCGATCCTACCCATGCCATGGCGTTGGCCAACCGCGGCAATGCCTCGCGGCATGCGGGGCGTAACCGCGAGGCGGTCGAACACTATGCGCGTTCGCTGGACGTTGCACCGAACGATCCGGGCGTGCTTTGCAACTATGCGAGCGCGCTCATCCGCACGGATCGGCACGTCGATGCGATCGAGGCTTGCGAACGGGCGCTCGCGGTGGTGCCCCGCTATACGCCCGCGTTGTTCACGCGAGGCAGAGCGCTGCTAGAGACGCACCGTTACGAGGCCGCGCTGGAGGACTTCACGCGCGTGTCCGAGGCTGAGCCGAGCGATAAGCTCGCGCATTTCCATCGAGGCAACGCGCTGCGTGCCTTGCGTGCCCACGACGAAGCGAAGGCAGCCTACGCGCGGGCGATCGAAATCGATCCGGACTACGTGCTCGCGCACTGTATGCGCGCCTTTTTGTGCCTCTCGCTCGGCGACTTCGAAGCCGGCTGGGCCGAGTACGAGTGGCGGTGGCGCGATGCGCAAATGGACCCGAGCCGCCGCGAGTTCGCGCAGCCTCGATGGAGCGCAAACATGCCGCTCGACGGCAAGACGATCTTGCTCTACGCGGAACAGGGGCTGGGCGATACGTTGCAGTTTTGCCGCTACGTGCCCCTCGTTAAGGCGCTTGGCGCGCGCGTCGTGCTCGAAGTATCCGACGCCTTGGTGCCGCTGCTTCGCACGCTCGACGGCGTGGACGCGCTCGTCGCTCGCGGCGCTCCGCTGCCGCCGTTCGATCTGCATTGCCCGCTGCTCAGCTTGCCGATGGAATTCCACACGGGTATGGGGACGATCCCCTCCAGCGTTCCGTACCTCCGGGCCGATACCGCGCGGATAGCGCAGTGGCAGCAGAGGTTGGGCGTTCGCGGCCGTCCGCGCATCGGGCTCGTTTGGTCGGGCAATCCGCAGCATTTGAACGACCGTAACCGATCGATGAGTTTGTCCGACCTGTTGCCGCTGCTCGATGACGGCTACGAATGGATCAGCCTTCAAAAGGTCGTGCGCGAGGAGGACGAACCGATCCTCGCCGCTAGCCCGATTCGTCAGTTTGGCGACGAGCTTGGGGACTTCGCCGATACGGCGGCGCTCACGGCTTCGATGGATTGCATCGTCAGCGTCGATACGTCGGTCGCGCATCTCGCCGGTGCGATTGGGCGGCCGCTGCTCGTCATGCTGCCGCATACGCCGGATTTCCGGTGGATGCTCGACAGAGACGATAGTCCTTGGTACCCGAGCGCGCGTTTGTGCAGGCAAGCCGTTGGCGGCGAATGGGGCGATGTGATCGAGCAAGTGCGGCTGGCGCTGCGACGGATTGCCGGGAGCGAACGCCAATGAGCGCGGCGCGTGGCAAGGTAGCCGCGACACCCGTGGCCCAGGGGCTCGGCGAGAGCGATTCGTGGATGCGGTCGGCCATCGGCGATTCGTTGCGCCGTGCGCGCGCGTTATTGGAAAAGGCGGATTTTGCCGGCGCGGGGCGGCTGTATGAGGGGGTGCTGTCGATGGCCCCCGACCATCCCGAGGCGCTGGCATTACTGGGCCTCGCGCAATTGCATGTGGGTCATGCCCCGCGCGCGGAGAAACTGATCGCCCGCTCGATCGCGCTTGGCGTGCGCCAGCCTTGGAACGTGAGTAATCATGGGGCGGCGCTCGTCGCGGCGGGCCGGTATGGCGAAGCGCTCTCCGTACTCGATCCGCTGTTGGGCGAAAAGAGCACCGATGCCGCCGCGCTCGCAGCACGCGCCGATGCCTTGCATGGGTTGGAACGATTCGACGATGCGCTCGCGGCATACGACCGCGCGTTGGCGCAAGCGCCCGGCGTGGCGAAGACATGGACGCGACGCGGGACGACGCTGGTGTCTTTGGGGCGACCGGCCGATGCGTTGATCAGCATCGAGCGCGCTTTGAGACTCGATCCTAACGCCGCCGTCGCGCATTTCGAACGCGGGCGTGCATTGCATGCGTTGGGTCGTTCGGAGGAGGCGTTGCGAAGCTATCAGCTCGCTATGGTAGTGACGGGGAAAACGCCGGCCGTGCTGCACGCATGCGGGACGTTGTTGACCGAGCTCGGGCGTCCGCAAGAAGCGCTGGCCTGCTTCGACGAGGCGCTTGTGTCTGCACCGCGCGACGACGTGTTGCTGTTTGCAAGCTGCGCCGCGCTCGATCTGCTGCATGCGCACGCCGAACTGCTGACGCGTTGCGATCGGCTGCTCGAACTGAATCGCAAGCACGCAGGTGCATGGCTCGGACGAGGCAATGCGTTATTGGGGCTCGGTTTTCATGGCGAAGCGGTGCAAGCGTATAGCGAGGCGCTTTCGCTTTCGCCCAATAACGTCGATGCGATCCGCAATCGGGCGGCGGCGTTGCGGCAGTGCGGCCGCCTCGCCGAGGCACTCGAGAGCTACGACCAAGCGCTCGCCCTGCGAAGCGACGATCCCGAGTTGCTGTTCAATCGAGGCGTCGTCTTGCAGCAACTCGGTCGTTTCGACGATGCGGACCATGCCTATCTGGCGGCGTCGGTTGCTCCCGCTGAATCGGCGCAAGCGTTGCATACGCAAGCGGTGGCGCTGCAACAGCGCGGCGAGCATGAAGCCGCGTTGCACCGCTATGCGCTCGCACGCGAGCGCTACCCGAACGATGGTTCGGTGCGTCGCTCCGAAGCGTTCTGCCGTTTGGTGATGGGCGACTTCGAGAAGGGATGGCAGCGGCACGAAGATCGTTGGATGGCGCCCGATCTGCACATGCGTCGACGTCATGCAAACCGGCCGTTGTGGCTTGGCGTAGAACCCATCGCGGGCAAGACGATCATGCTGCATGCCGAGCAGGGGTTCGGCGACACGATCCAGTTTTGCCGCTATGTGCCGCTCATGCTCGCGCGAGGCGCGACCGTCGTGATGGAGGTCCCGCGTCCGCTTGCTCCGCTGCTCGCTTGCTTGGAGGGCGTGAACCGAATCGTGGCCGAGGGCGAGGCAACGCCCGCCTTCGACGTGCAATGTCCGTTGATGAGCTTGCCATATGCCTTTCGGACGACGCTCGATACGATTCCCTCGGATGTGCCTTACCTACAGGCCGATGCGCGGCGGCGCGAAACTTGGGCGCAACGCATCGAACAAGCGTCGCCCGAGGGACGGCCACGGATCGGGCTTGCGTGGTCGGGCAATCCCCGCCACAACAACGACGAAAACCGCTCATTGAGTTTTGGGGTGCTTGCGCCGCTGTTGGCGCTCGATGCCACGTTCGTGCTGCTTCAGCCTCAAGTACGCCAATGCGACGAGCAAGCGGTTCGGGAGAGCGGCATCGTGTCGTTCGGCGGGCAGTTGGCCGATTTTGCCGATACCGCCGCGCTGACGGAGCAATTGGATCTGGTCATCTCGGTCGATACGTCCGTGGCGCATTTGGCCGGTGCGCTCGGACGCCCGACGTGGGTGTTGCTCCCGTTCGCCCCCGATTGGCGATGGCTGCTCGAACGCGACGATAGCCCTTGGTATCCCAGTGCGCGGTTGTTCCGGCAGCGGCGGGCGGGCGATTGGGCGCCGGTGATCGAGCGCGTTGCCGCGGCGCTGCATGCCGAGTTCGCGGCCGAGCGCTTCGCCTAAGCACGGCGCAGAAGGTGCGTACCTTTTCCCGCGGCACGAATGGTTCCTAACACTCGCCATATCGATGCCACGACCGGTTCGTATTTTCTATGGATTTCATTGGCCTCACGCGGCTTGGCGCTCGGCGCAGGCGCGTGTCGGCGCTGCCTTCGGCGGCGCTCGGCCGGGCCATCAATTTATTGGTATCGGGGTGGAGAATGGCAGCTCGCGCATGCGCGGTACGAGAACAAGACCTGAACCGTTCGCGGTCGATGCTGAGATCTGATCTGCGGCCGTTGTGCCGGGCGATCGCGATGGTTGTCGCGGCGGGTTTATCGGTGCACGCGCATGCGGGCGGCATCATGAATCTGGGGCATATCGGCAACGGGATGGCGACGGCCGGTGTGGGGGGCGTTGCGGGCGGGGCGATGCCGAACTTGGGCGTGTCGCCGCAGCAGGCATTGCAGGCTAGCCAACCGTCGATCCGCAATCTCGGACACGCCGCGCAAGCGATCGCGGCGCAAATTGCGGCGCAGCAGGCGGCTGCCGCCGCGGCGGCGGCGGCGCCTTCTACGGTGCCCAATGGGTTGACCGTGGGCGGACTTCAGGTCGCGCCGGGGGTAACGTTCGCGCAGGACACTAACGTCAGTCAAACGACGGATACGAGCAAGCCGGTTCTTTGGATCAATGCCAATGGACCGACGCAAACCGTCGATACGAACGGGAACGTCACCGTCGACGTCAAGCAGACCGGGCAGAACGCCGTGCTGACGTGGCAGACGATGAACGTCGGCAAGCAAACCACGCTGAACTTCGATCAATCGGCCGGCACGCAGACGAACGGCGCGAATAACTGGGCCGTGCTCAATCGGATCAACGATCCGAGTGGGGCGCCTAGCCAGATTCTTGGACATGTGAATGCGCAAGGGTCGGTGTATGTCATCAATCGGAACGGCATCGTGTTCGGTGCGGGCTCGCAAGTGAACGTGCATTCGCTCGTGGCCTCGTCGCTGAATTTGCTCGATATGTCGAACAAGCTCGTGCAATCCGACAGTGCGGTGGCGCAGAGCAATCAGCTTTTCCTTGGGATGGCGGCGGGGACCACAGGCGGGCTGGCGAATCCGGAGGCGGGGAGTTCGACGAAGTTGAGCGGGAGCACCGCCAATCCAAACGCCGTGCTTGGCCTCGGGTCACAGTACATCGTCGATGCCAACAACCCGCTTTCGATGCCCGGGGATATTTCGATTGCTCCAGGCGCATCGATTACAACGCACCTGAACGGTACGGTTACCGATGGCGGGTTCGTCATGGTCGCCGCTCCGAACGTTACGAACAGCGGCAGCATAACGGCCACGGCGGGCCAGGTCGTACTTGCCGCCGGTGTCGGTGTCAGCCTCCTACCCAACCCCGGAAGCGGAAATGCCGGGAGCTATGCTCCTCAAACTCTCCTCCCCGAATTGAGCGGTCAAATCGCGCGGATGCAAAACGGCCTTCCGGTCGATCTCACACCGCCGGGAACGCTGATCAACTCAGGGATCGTCCAGGCGTCGCGCGGCACCGTGAATATGCTGGGCAGCCGCATCGCGCAGAACGGTGTCGTCGGGGTGACGACAAGTGTCAGCACTCCGGGCAACATCACGCTCTCCACGGTTGATGAATATTCATCGAATAACCCGCTCGCGCAGTCTTATTCAAGTAACGGGACGCCCGTCTCGATGAACCAACAGTCGGGCGGGATCACCACTCACCGCGCCGGATTGCTCAGTTTCGGGCCCGATTCGGTGACGGCGGTCATGCCCGACGACAACGGGCAAACGGCAACGTCCACGCCGGGCACGATCTTTACACCGGGCAGCGTCAATATGACGGCCGGTTCCGTTTGGTTCGAGGGAGGCTCGCTCATCGAGGCGCCGGGGTCGAAGGTATCGGTAACGGCGCTTACGCCGAAGGTGACGTTCGCTGCGACCCCGCCAGGGCAGATGGCGGTGGAGGGGCGAATCTATCTCGATAACGGCGCGGCCATCGACGTCTCCGGTCTATCCAACGTCGAGTTGCCGATCGCGCAAACGCTCGTAACGATCGACCGGCTCGGACAAAACGAGTTGGCCGATTCGCCGTTGCTGCGTGATGGCTTCTTGTTTGGCATGAAGAATGTCGTTGTCGACGGCACGCTATCCGGTACGCGCAGCGATGGGGTCGAGTGGGTAGGCAGCCCGATTTTGAACCTGTCGGGCTACGTCAACCTCATTCCTCGCACCGTCGACCAACTGCTTACGAACGGCGGCAACATTACGCTCTCAGGCAATGAGGTCATGACGGCTGCCGGATCGTCGATGGATCTGAATGGCGGCTACGTTCACTACGACGGCGGCATGGTGAATACGACGCGCCTTGTCGATGCCAGCGGCGCGATCGTGCCCATCGGACAAGCCAGCCCCTATGACACATTCGTGGGTATAGCCGGAGAGTTCACCGAGAAGCATCCGCGATGGGGTGTAACGAAGACTTGGTACAACACGCTCGAAACGAGCGGCGGATACCAAGGCGACTACATCGTCGGAGGAAATGCCGGCACGCTGGATATCTTCGCGCAAACCGCCGCGGTGCTCGATGGGGATTTCACGGCGCTGGCGTTTGGGGGATCGAAGCAAGCACAGACGAACAACCTACCGAGCGGGGGAACGTTCAACCTGGGCGCGGACGCAAAAGCCACGACGCCGATCAACTCGCTGACGCAGAATCAGCAGAGCGACAAGACGGGCGAGACGAGCCTCGTTATCTTGCAGCCGGACGCTCCGGATCTTCAAGCGCTAGCACCCGGTTTTTCGATCAATACCGCGCTCGACCCCACCGCCTTCGGTTCGATGTCGGCGACGGACCCAAACAATGTGTTCAAGACGATCGTCGTGCCTGTCGGCAGGCTGAACGCGGGCGGCTTCTCGACGCTATATGTCGGTGACGACAAGATCAACGGCAAGGGGTTCGTCGTCGCGCCAGGTACCGCATTGAATCTGCAACCGGGCGGTTCTGTGACGCTTGCGGCGACGGGCTCAACGGGTGCCACGACGACGGTGGCGGGAACGATCTCCGCGCCATCGGGTCATGTGACGATCTCGACGTCCGGGGACCTCACCGTCACGTCCACGGGCTCGATCGACGTCGCCGGGCAGTGGGTCAACAACGACACGCAGAGCGCACCGGCTACGACGCAAGGTAATAGCGAATATATCAACGGCGGGTCGATCAGCTTGTCTGCCGACGGCCACCTCGATTTGCAACCGGGCAGCGTCTTGGATGTGTCGGGCGGCGGCGAAACAACGGCCAAAGGTACGTTACTGACGAGCAACGGGGTGCCGGCGGGCAAGGGCGGTAGCGTGTCCCTCGTCACATATGACGGCGATCTTGCTACGTTGCCGATGGATCCGTACCTGACAATGGCCGGGACGATCCGTAGCTTCGGGTTTTCGGGCGGCGGCACCTTGACGCTCGGTGCCGGAGGATTTCGTATCGGTGGAGATCCGGCTAACGTGTCTCCTTGGGACATCGTGCTGCCGACCGACTTCTTCGAAAAGCAAGGGTTCGGCAACTACGTGCTTAACGCGCTATATAGCGCGAGCGTCGCACCGGGCGCGACGGTGTCGCTGACGCAGGAGAATCTCCTGCCGACGGCAGACGGGCTGCAGCAACTCGGCACTGGAGCCAATCTTGCGACGAGCGGATTGGTGACGGTAGGTGCGCTGGATACATATCATCGGCAGCCTACTAGCCTTGTCATGACCGGCGCCGGATACCTCGGTATCGCGGGGATGCTGAAAGGTCAGGATCGCACGAGCGATTCGCCTCCTGCGATCCCCGCCATCGATGGATCGGTCGGGCAGGTCAGTATCGGGGAAGGGGCGTCCATCATCGGCGATGCGGGAGCGAGCATTGGACTCGGTTCACCGGCGCAGGTGACGGTGCTCGGCTTGCTCATTGCACCCGGCGGGACGATCACGCTATCCGCGGAAAACGGCAGCGGCCATTCGGTCACGGGCCAGCATAATTCCTCCGATGACGCTTCGCTGTCAAGCAATAGTCAATCGGTCTGGCTCGGCCCCAACGCGCTACTCGATGTTTCCGGCGTGGCATTGACCAATCCCCTGGTCGCCCCCATCAAGAGCGGCTCGACGCTCTATACGCCGAAGACCGGAAAAGTGTTGCCGGGCGGCTCGGTGGTCATCGCCGACGACTCCGGGTACATCGTCGCGCAGCCGGGATCGGTCATCAACGTGTCGGGCTCATCGGCGGTATTCGATCAACTCAGTGCCGACGGGCAATACGTGGCAACGTCTGCGTGGAGCGATGCAGGCTCTATCACGCTCGCGGGATCGAGTGGGCTCTACTTCGACGGGACGTTGAAGGGACAGGCAGGAGCGCCGCAAGCTGAGGGCGGCACGCTGTCGCTGACAGTCGACGGCCGACAAGGATTCGCGTTCCGTGCGGATGGATCGAAGCTGCAATTGCCCGGGCCCACCGCAATCGTGTTGCAACAAAGCGGCGATCTGATCCCGCAGGGCCTCACGGTGGGACAAGATATCCTTGCGGCAACCGGCGCGACGATGTCCAACGACGACCAGTCGACTACGACTATCGCGAGCGGCGTATTGCAGTTCGCCGCGGACCGCCTCAAGAATTCGGGCATTTCGACGCTTGTCGTCGGTAACCAAGCCCAGTTCGGCGTCGTTCCGGTCGCATTCTCAGGAAATGTGGATTTGTCGTTGTCAAGGGCCGTCCAGATCTACAGTAATGAGCTTGCCGCGCTTAGCGGCGACCAATTGAACTCGCTGCTACGCGGGGTACAAGACTCACCGGGGCACTACGCCGTTCCGACCATTGCATCGTTGCTAAAGAGCGAAGCCGCATCGACTACGCCGGTCAACATCGATTCCACGGTGAAGATCGATGCACCTTACGTTTCGATCGTCAGCCCGAGGCAGACCATCGCGAATCCGATTGCCCCTATCGCAGCTTCGTCGCGGGGCACGCTCGATATCAACGCTTCATTCATCGATCTTCAGAACCAGTTTCAGCTAAGTAACTTCGGACAAGCGAATCTCAACAGTACGGGCGACATTCGGCTCAGCTCCACGCAGGTTGGTGACTCCTTAATGCCTGGCGTGCTCTATACGCCGGGTAACCTAAGCTTTACCGCCGCCGACCTTTATCCTGCGACGGGAAACGCGTTCATTCTTCAGGCCATGGGTCCGACGCCGACCACGATCTCGTTCGGAGGCAACGGCGGCTCGAGCACACCGCTCTCGGCGGGTGGGTCCCTGCTCGTCGATGCCAACAATATCGTCCAAGCCGGAACAGTTTGCGCGCCGTCCGGTTCGATCGTCTTCGGCGTCGGCGATCCAAACGATAGTGGTACCGAGTCACAGTTCGCGGGGCTGAAACTGGTCGCGACGGATTCTGTCACGTTCGCGAACGGCAGCTTGACGTCAGTGTCGAACGACGGTTCGATCATTCCTTACGGCGTGACGGTTGATGGAACGGATTGGCAATTCAATCCCGATTTGCGGCTTAGCGCAAAGAATCTAACGGCGCCACCGGCAAAATACATCGGCGTCAACGGCAACTCGGTTGAACTGAACAAGGGTGCCACGATCGATCTTTCGGGCGGCGGCGATTTGCAGGCTAGCGAGTGGGTGCCCGGTACCGGCGGTACGCGCGACGTGCTTTCGCAATATACGGTCAGCTACGCCAATAATCCGACGGGTGTGGCGGTGCCGACGAACGTCGGTGCCACGAACGTCTACGCCATTGTTCCCGGCGCACAGTCGCCGGTGTCGGCTTACGATCCGGTGTTCGCACAGACCGTGCAGCCGTCGACCAACGGGAACGGTACAGCCGGAACGACGACGGCTACCCTTGGCATTGGCCAAGCCCAGTTGAACGGCGTCGCTGGACAGGCAGTGTATCTCTCCGGCGTACCGGGGCTTGCGCCGGGGTACTACACGTTGCTACCGGGCAAGTACGCCACGCTGCCCGGCGCCTATCGCGTGACGGTTTCCTCGAACACGGCCGCGGTCGCCCCTGGTGCAACGCAATTGCTGCCTGACGGCACCGTCGTGACGGCCGGCTATTTCGGCGACGCGCTCACGGGTGCACGTAGCGCGACGCCCACCTTATTCAACGTCCAATCCGGCCCGGTGTGGCAACAATCGTCGCAATACACGCTCACGAAAGCGGACAGCTTTTTCACGACGCTCGCGAACACCAAGGGTAACGTAACCCCACCGCTGCCGGCCGATGGCGGGCAATTGGTGCTCGCCGCGACCAAAGCGCTGACGCTCGGTGCAGCGTTGAACACTGCCGCCGATACCGATGGTGCGGCGGCCGAGGTCGACATTGCGTCGCAAGACATTGAAATTACAGGTGGTAACAACGCGCCAGCGCTTCCGGGCTACTTGCAGATCGGCGCCGACGTGCTCGACGGCCTGAACGCCGGCAGCTTGCTCATCGGCGGCACACGGACGGCGACGACTTCCGGCGTCACAATCACCCCGATCGCGGATAGCGTTGTGTTGTCCAATGCGGGCGGCACTGCGTTGACCGGTTCGGAAGTCATGCTTGTCACCAAGACTGACAAGACAAGCACCGATCCTAACGCCGCGAACGGGCTGCGCGTGGATGCCGGCAGCGCGATGACCGCAAGCGGCAGCTACCCCGCGGCAAAGGACGCCTCGATCACCATAGCGGGTGACGGCGCGCTGCTGCGCGTATCGAACGGCGCGATGACGGGCGTCACGCGCACGGGCTCGAGCGGCACGGGCGTCTTGACGATCGGCGCGGGTGCGACGCTCCAAGGCGGGCAAGCCCTTACGCTTGATTCGTCCGGCAATCTGAAGGTCGATCCTACAGCTGTGCTGTCGGGTAACGCGATCGCCGTCGATGGGTCGGCGATCACGCTGACGAGTCAGCAAGGCGCTGCTGCATCGAGCTTGCCGGGTTTCGTGCTGGGGCCGACGGGATTGGCACAGTTGTCGAATTCGAAGCAGATCTTGCTCCGAAGCCTTGGTGCCATCAACTTTGATGGCGACGTCAACGCGACCTTCGGCAACAACGTCGTACTGAGCGCGGGCACCTTCACAGGCGACGGCAACGTGACGCTCAACGCGAAGCAGATTGCGTTCACCAACGATATGGGGGCGCCCGAGGCGACGGCTTCGCTCGGTAACGGAACGCTGACGGTCAATGCACCCGAGATCGATTTCGGTGCGGGTACGAAGAACGCGAGCGGCTTTGGCTCGGTGACGATGAACGCTACGAGCGGAATCGCGGGGCAGGGCTCCGGGACCTTCGACCTCGGCGCCGCGGCGGTTGTGTTGAGCGCGCCGGTATTCTTGGCCGACACGAGCTCGGCGTCGACGATCAAGACGAGCGGGACGCTGACTCTGAATCAAGGCGCGGGTACGGCGCTGAGCCGGCAGGCCGTCGGCGGCGCGGTGAATTTCATCGGTGGCACCATCGCAGACAACGGCGCCCATATCATCGCCCCGGCGGGCAATGTGAGTCTCGAGTCGAGTTCAGGCGACCTCACGATAGGCAACGGATCGACCATCAGTTCCGCCGGCGTAGCGAAGCAATTCTTCGATGTGACGGCATTCGCGCCGGCCGGGTCGATCTCGCTAACGGCCGATAACGGCACCGTCGATGTTCAATCCGGTGCAACGCTCGATTTCTCGGGAGCCAACGGTGGCGGTGCGGCCGGTAGCCTTGCGTTGTCCGCGCCGAAGCAAGGGGTGGACCTTAACGGAACGATCAAGGGCGGAGCCGCAAGCGGCTATATGGGCGGCTCTTTCTCACTTGATACGGCCAGTTCCGCCGATCTCGACAGCTTGGCAGCGACGTTGGCGACAAGCGGTGTGGACGATTCCATCACGATCCATACGAGAACGGGCAATCTGCAACTCTCGGCGGGCAATACGCTGACGGCTTATACCGTCTCGCTGACTGCCGACGGCGGGGCAGGCAGTGCGCGCACGGCGACCGATGGCAATGTCAATGTCCTCGGCACGATCAACGCGTCGGGCAGCACTGGCGGCGAGATTGACCTATATGGTCGCAACGGCGTGGACGTGGACGGTACACTCATCGCGCGCGCTTGCGCAACCGGCAATGCGTGCGACGACCAACCTCAGAATTTGAATCCGAACCAACGCGGCGGGACCGTCAAGATAGGTACCACTGCGCTGTTCAATCCAAACATCGCGCAACCTTACAACACGACGTACGGCTATGAAAATATCGACCCGGCGAACGCGGGTGTCATCTCGATTGGCTCGAACGCGTTGCTCGACGTTTCCGGTGGCACGGCGGGCGGGCTTTCCGGCGGCACGGTCAGTCTTCGTGCGCCGGTGCTCGACGATGGGGCTGTCAACGTGAACATACCGGGGGCCTTCAATGCAGGACGAGGTATCGTCGGTTCGCGGGCAACGACGCTCGAAGCCTATGCGGTATGGAGCACGACGGATGCAACGACGGGAGCACAGCATTTCGACGGCGTGGTAGACCCGGCCGGTTGGTTCGACAACAAGGGACACTTGCTTGCCGGTACCTTCACAGGTCAAGGCAGTGGCGGGACGTTCACGTTCACACCGAATTCGGACGGCACTGCTGGCGGCACGCTGACCAACACGGCAACCGGTGCGCAATTCACGATCGGCAGCGATCCGCAAAGTCTCGCGCAACTCTATACGGGCGTGTCGGCGAATTCATTCACCGGCTTCGGTGGACTCGACAACATGTATTTCGCGCCGACTTCCGTCAATAGCGACCACCAAGCATTCTATGGCTACCAAAGCGACGGCACGACACCCGGCGCGTTGATGAGATTTGTGCAGGCGGGGCTGAGCGGGGTGTCGAATCCTTTTGTTGGCAAGGGCATCGCCAACGCCGCCGTCGTGCCCGGCGTTGAATTGGATAATCCGAGTGCAGCTATCAACGGCGGCGACATCCAAGTGTTGACGACTTGGAACTTGGGTGCGGGGACATCACCTACAAATCTTGCATTCCGGTTTAATGGTCAGGCGCCTATCGTTACGTTCCGCGCGGACGACAACGTGAGGGTAAAGGCGAGCCTCACCGATGGGTTCTTTCAAATTTTGAATCCCGTTGGTGGTGGAGGCACAATCCCCGTGCCGTCACCGTCGACAGTCACTGATGCAACGGCGCTTTATACGCAACCCGCCGGTTACGCCGGACTTTCCTATGGAAAGGGCCTCTCATACTACGGTGTCAATAGCCCATATCCTAGTCAAAGGTATGTGCAGGGACCGGGTAATCCGGTCGGCGGAACCGCGGACGAGATCGCCGAGTACTATGCGCTCTATTCGGCCTATGCCGAATTTCTGGCGTCGCCCGCCCCGAGCTGGCACAACGCGGGCGCTGACATGTTGAACGCCATCATGGGGGCTTCCTCGTACCCGCGAGGTTCGGTGGCTGCACCGGTGCCTCCGTCAGCAAGCCAGCAACAAACGGATCCCGGGTCTTACCTGATCTACGTCAGTCAATATAAGGCGTACTTACTACAGGTTGATGCGCTCAACTCCAAAGGGCACTGGACAAACCCTGAAATGGTTCAGGCGCCACTAGTAGAGCCCGTAACCCCTATTGCTTCGACGACCATTCCAGTCCCCGCTGCAACGGATAATTCGGTGTCGCCGCTTGCCGAGTCCGCGAACCCCTTGCCGGTTCAGTCAGCATCGCTGGCGCAAGAGGCGAGTAGTACGTTCCGCTTGGTGGCTGGTGCGAATCTAACGAGCGCCGATCCTCTCTCGTTGAAACCGGCTTTGACTTTCCGCGGTACATCCGACAGCGGCAACCTGACACTGGATGGTCATTCCGCCTATATCGACGCGAATGGGCTTGCCTTGCTCGCACCGACGGCGATTCGCACGGGAGTAGGCTCACTCAGTCTAGCCTCGGCAAATGGTTTTAGCCTGTTGGACCCCGTCGCGCCCGGCGTTGTGTATACCGCAGGGTCGTCCACGAATGAAGCCCCAAACGGAAATTCTGACATTGCAATCGCGTCCGGTTCAGCTGGCGATCCCGACATCATGGTCTTGCCGACGACGCATCCGAATTCGGCGGGCGACGTCTCGATACTGGCACAGGGCGATATCAAGGGCATCGAATACACCACGGATAGCACCGGTGCCGTGACGGGAAATACCAACAACACGACAAGCCAGTTCTGGTGGCAATGGAGGGAAATTGGAAATCCGATCGGGGCCGTCGGTAGCACCAACCCGCATCAGCAGACAGTGCAAACATCGATCAATTTCGGTGCGTTCGACCAGGGCGTGATGAGTGTCGGTGGCAACGTATCTATTTCCGCAGGCGGCAATATTTCCGACCTCGCCGTCTCTTTGCCGACAACGTGGTATTTGACAGCTACGAATACCGATCAGCCCGTTTTGCATACGGTGGGTGGCGGCAATCTCAGTGTTCGCGCGGGCGGCGATATTCTCAGCGGCGATTATTTCGTCGCGAAGGGCACCGGCAAGATTACGGCCGCAGGACGGATCGGCTCGGACATCAGCGTTTCCTCCGAAAATCTTGGCCAACCGGCGGTCCGTGTGGGCACGGTGCTTGCGACGCAAGACGGGGCCATGAGTGTAGTGGCGAGACAGGGCATCGAGATCGGGGCGATACTGAACCCCTCTGACTCTAGCGTGTTTTCTCTACCCGGAGACGCGACGTCGCGGGAGACCTCTCCTCAGTTAGACGCGTATAGTCACACAAGGCCCGATCTTCAGCCCTATTCGGGCGTATCCGCCGTCACTCTTCTGTCGACGGATGGAGACGTGCAACTGGGTTCGCTCGCGAGTTTGCTGACGGGCGCGACGGGGATGCTACCCGCAAGCCTCGGCGTGACCGCGCTCAACGGTGGCATTTCGATCCAATCTGGGGGGACGCTTTATCCGTCTTCAGTCGGGCAGTTGAATCTTATTGCGGATCAATCGGTTGAGATGTCGAATTCAGCCGTGCTGTTGACCGGCGCCGGGCTTGCGCCGGCGACATTCGGGATGTCCGACTCAGATCCGTCTCTAATGCCGTCACCGACCAACTGGAACGCGAATCCGCCAACTCATGCAACTTTCCCGCTACACCGCAACGACACGACACCCGCGCGCGTGTACAGTTTGAACGGCGACATCGTAGACGGCACGTTGCAGACGTCCGGAAGCGATTCGGGTTTCTATACCGGTGATGTCGTCCTTTCGATCGATAAACCTGCGATCATCGAAGCGGGGCGCGACGTTCTGAATCTCACGTTCGAGGGCCAAAATCTACGGGGCTCTGACGTTACGCGAATCCTGGCGGGCAGAGACATCTATGACGCACCGCTCATCAAACACAACCCCATCTCGCCGTATTTGATCCTTGGCGGACCAGGCACGTTTGACGTGGAGGCGGGCCGCAACATCGGCCCGCTGACAGGGGAGGCAGAATTCCACGCGTTGAACCCCAACGAGCTTGTTCTTCCCCCAACCGGCATCGAAGCGGTCGGCAATTCGAAGAACCCATATTTGCCGCATGAAAGCGCAAACGTCAATGTACTGTTTGGCGTAGGCCCAGGCGTCGACGTGTCGACATTCGTCTCGACGTATATCGATCCTTCCGCAAGCGTCGCGGGCATCTTCAGTGCGACGCCATCGCTCATCGGCTTTATGCAGCAATACGACGAAGGGAAGTATTTAGACACGGGCTTGCTGCAAGACAAGGATGCCGCGCAAAAAGCTGTGGGCAAGTTGACGGCAGCACAAGCATGGTCTCAATTCCAAGCCTTACCCCAAAACGTCCAGCAGCTGTTCGCCGAGCAGGTCTTGTTCAATGTGCTGACGCAGGTCGGAGAAGACTACAACAATCCGAACAGCCGCTATTACCAGCAATACTCGAGAGGGTACCAGGCGATCAATACGTTGTTCCCCGCTGCCTTTGGATATACGAAAAACGGATTGAGCGGCGGACTCAACGGAGCCCAAACGTCGGTCCAGACCGGCAACTTGGACATCCGCGGCACGACGATTCAAACGCAGCAAGGCGGCAGTGTGTCCATTCTCGGGCCGGGTGGCCGCGCCCTGATCGGCAGTAGCTCGGCGCCTCCGGCGATCGTCGATAGCAGTGGCAATGTCGTCGCTGGCCCAAGCACTATGGGCGTGCTTACGCTTGAACAGGGCGACGTCGACATCTTCATCGATCAGAGCTTGCTGTTGGCGCAAAGCCGAGTGTTTACCGAGCAGGGCGGCGACATGACGATCTGGAGCTCGAACGGGGATATCAATGCGGGCAAGGGTTCGAAGTCGTCGGCCGATACACCCGCGCCGCAGTATGTCTGTGACGTGAATCACTACTGTCTCGTCGATGCACGCGCTGAGGTTACCGGAGCGGGCATCGCCACGCTGCAAAGTATTCCTGGGTCGTCGATTGGGACCATCAACCTCATTGCACCGCGCGGCACCGTGGATGCGGGCGATGCGGGTATTCGTGCGGGCAATTTGAATATCGCCGCATTCCGCGTGGCGAATGCCGACAACATCCAGGTGACCGGTACATCAACCGGTATTCCGATTGTGCAGGCAGCGAATACCGGTGCGTTGACGGCGGCGAGTTCGGCGTCATCTGCTGCGAACCAGATGGCCCAGGATATGGCCAAGAAGAACGCCTCCGGCGGCGGACAGCACCGATGGTCCATATCCGTGCAGGTGGAGGGCTTCGGGCAAGCAAACGACGATCGGAAGCGACGCAAGCGCGAGCAGGTCAGCTACGATCCTTCCAGCTCTGTGTCCGTCGTTGGATTCGGAGCAACGAACGCACCGCAGCAGCGTAGTGTAGACGGCGAGCCGGTCAAGCGTTCAGGAGAGATCTGACGCCGATCAGTCGTACACGGCGGCAGCTGTCTTGGGTGCCGCCGCTGCTCTCGCAGGTTGCAGCGTACGGAGGCTGTTTATCGCGTCGACAATAAAAAAACTGCGGCGCTTGGGTAACCCCAGCGCCGCAGCTATTCAGCGGTCAGAAAAGTTCGATTAACGACCCTTACCGGCGCACACCGTGGCATTGCCGATATCGAGGTTGTAGCCGCTGGTGTTGCTCAGGAAGTCGGCTTGGATGGCCGTCAAGAAGTTCGACGGTACCGTATCGAATCCGTTGCCGTGAACGATCGAGGCGAACGAAGCGCTCGTGTAGTGGTTCGACAGGAAGTCATGGACCGCAGTCGTCACGCCCGAGGTAGCATAGCACTGGCTCACGAGGATCTCGCTCGTGCCCGAAACCGGATAGCCCGAAGCAGGCGTTCCGCTATTCGGTACCCAATTGGCCTGGTTGCTAGCCTTTGCGGGCGTATTGGGAGCCGCAGAGCCGCTAACCGCCAACGTCGCATTGGCGGCCGTCGGCGCGTAGTACGTGCCATTGGTTGCGTTGACCAAGCTAGCTACAGCCAACGCCGGCGAAGCCGACGAACTCGACGGAGCGAGGAACGTGTTCGTGTAGTCCGGGCTCAGGTAAGCGACGGCAGCCTGGGTACCGGACGTTTGATAGCTAAGCAGCGCGGAACGGATACCACCGCTGCCGGCGGCGCCGACGAAGTTCGACGGAGGCGTGTTGTTCGGGAAGTTGCTCGCGAACGTGAGACCGTCGGCGAACGTGACGTTCGAATTCGACGTCGTACAAACGGCGTGCAGGTGGCGCGTCAGCAGTTCGGTCGTGCCGCTACCGTCCGTACGGTAGACGACCTTGATCGGGGTACTGGTCGTCGTATAAACGGAGTGCGTTTCGGGGTTGACTACCGCGTTCCAATCCGTGATCTTGCCCGAGAAAATCCCGCACAGATCGTCGTCGTTCAGCGCGATGCTGTGCGCTTGGCCCGGCGTCGTTTGCGGCGTCGTCGTGCTCGTCACGGCGGGGCCGTTGACGACGGGCACCGTGATCGGCGTCACGATGTACGGGATTTGGATCAGCGGACCGTCAACCGTGGCGAGGCCGCTCTTATAAGCCGTGATTTGCGTGGTCGTCAGCGCGGCGTCGCTGTTGGCGAAATCGACCGTGCCCGTGACAGAAGCGCCGAAGTACGTGGGTTGGTTGTTCAGGAAGGCGTTTTGACCGGCGCCCGAGCCCACCGAGTAGTACGTGAACGTACCTTCGGTCGTGCCGAAGGCACCGATTTCCGTGCCCGCCAGGCCCGGATTACCGATCGTCGGAGCGACGAGCGACGAACCGCCGCCTTGCACGAGCGGCGAGGCCATGGCTACGGAAGCGCCCATGCCCGAAACGACGAGAGCAAGGATCTGACAAATCTTGCGTTGACTGGATTTCATGAGATTCCCTAAACGAAGATAAACGGAGAACTTGCTTGATGCGGCCGGAATGGCTGAAGCGCCGCGCAAGCAATGTAGGATGAAATCCGATTTAATCGTGTGAATTTTTAATAACGGAAGGTACGTAACATTCTTGCCGCAGGAGTGAAACCGTTTTTCATTGGTAGGACAGACAAGGAAATAAAATCATTCCATTGCGGATGAAAAACATTGAAACGTCACAATAGCGAAATCCTACAGCGCTCAAGCTGAAATACAACTCACTTAAATTCATAAATGTTGCCCACCATCCGTCATGATTCCGCCGCGTTCGCGGCTTACTCTCGCCAATAGCCCGATCTCCGGGCGAGGCGGCAACGAGAGGAAAGGGAAGGGATTCGAGCGATCGGGGAGCGCAAGATGTCGGCATTCCGTTACGAGGCGATCGATCATGCCGGCAAGACAGCGCGCGGCGTGTTGGAAGCCGATAGCGCACGCGCAGGACGCGGGGTCTTGCGCGCGCAGGGCTTCACGCCGTTGATGGTCGAGCCCGCAGGCATCAAACAGGCGTCCCGTCCGGGCCGATCCACGCTAGGGCGCAAACTCTCTCAACGCGAACAGGCCGTCATCACGCGCCAACTCGCGAGTCTGCTGATAGCAGGTCTCCCGCTGGACGAATCGCTATCGGTCCTCTCCGATCAAGCCGAGCGCGACTATGTGCGCGAATTGATGGCATCGGTTCGTGGGGAAGTAGTCGGCGGCCATTCGCTTGCCAATGCACTCGCGCAACATCCTCGCGATTTCCCCGATATTTATCGCGCTTTGGTCACCGCGGGCGAGCACACGGGTAAGCTCGGCCTTGTCTTGTCTCGCCTAGCCGACTATATCGAGCAAAGCAACGCACTCAAACAAAAGATCGTTTTGGCGTTTACCTACCCGGGCGTCGTCACATGCATTGCATTCGGTATCGTCGCGTTTTTGTTGAGCTATGTCGTCCCCCAGGTTGCAAACGTATTTAGAAGCACGAAGCAGGAATTGCCGTTTCTGACGATTGCGATGCTGGCGCTGTCCGCTTTCGTTCGCCACTGGTGGTGGGCCGCACTGGCGGCCATTGGCGTGGCGGTCTACGCCATTCGCACGGTGCTTGCACAGCCAGGCCCGCGTCTGTCGTTCGATCGGTGGGCGCTCAAGGCGCCGCTAGCGGGAAGGCTCGTGCGTGGGTACAACACCGTGCGTTTCGCCAGCACGCTCGGCATTTTGACGGCGGCCGGAGTGCCGATCCTGCGCGCGTTGCAAGCCGCGGGCGAGACATTGAGCAATACCGCGATGAGCGAGAAAGTCGACGATGCGATCGTCCGGGTGCGCAGCGGTACATCGCTTTCCCGTGCACTGGGCAACACCCAGACATTCCCTCCCGTGCTCGTTCATTTGATCCGCTCGGGTGAGGCGACGGGCGATGTCACGACGATGCTCGATCGTGCTTCCGAAGGCGAGGCGCGCGAACTCGAGCGGCGCACGATGATGCTGACGAGCTTGCTCGAGCCGCTCTTGATCCTGGCGATGGGCGGCGTGGTGCTCGTGATCGTGTTGGCCGTGATGATGCCGATCATCGATCTAAACAACATGGTGCAGTAATGCCGCGGTACCCGTCGCGGCGCCCGCATCGTCGATCGGCAGCGGGCTTCACGCTGCTGGAAATGCTCGTCGTGTTGCTGATCGTTGGGTTGCTCACGGCCGTCGTCGCACTCGCGCCATCGAGAAATCGTCGTAGCGATCTCGCCGAGGAAGCGCAGCGGCTGGCCACGCTACTCGAATCCGCCGGTGATGAAGCGCAGGTCCGTTCATCGGAAATCGCCTGGGAGCCCGGTGGGGGCGGCTACCGTTTTTATCTGCGCGACGACGGCGGCAAATGGCGCCCCATGCAAGATGATCCGTTTCACGACAGGCACTGGAGCACCGACGTCACCAACGTATCGATCCGTTATAGCGGCAGCGGTAAAACCCTCTCGCGGATCGTCTTCGGCGAAGAAAGTATCGCGCCGCCGGTCACCATTACGCTTTCATCGGGCGCCGCGCATTTGAACGTAATCAGTACAGGAATAGGCAACTTCGTCGTGCGCAAGCCGTGATCGCATGCATCGCGACCATCGCGCCAACCCGATGCCGTTTCACCGGACTGTCACAGTCTTTTCCTACGATGCTTCGTTCGCTCGTTTCCTGACCGCGACGAGAGCCGCCGCTGCATGATCGCGCACGGTTCGTTTCCGGCCTTTGACCGATGACATTTTCATGGGCGCCGGCCGGTTTCCGGACGCTGATCGCATGCCTGCCGCTAATCCTCGTCGCGTATTGCCCGGCAGTGCAAGCGCAAAAGCAAACGCAGCCGCAAGCCCAGGGGATCGACGCCGGTAGTGCAAGCGGCAGCGCGGATCGCGCACGGCCCTTTCACCTAGCGCCCCAGCCGCTTGCCGATGCCTTGAAAAGCTTTCGTGCATCGAGCGATCTCGCGATCTTGGCGCCGGCGCCGCTTCTGGAAGGCAAGACGAGCTCAGCGGTGGAGGGGGAGTTTCAGGCACGTGAGGCGTTGGAGCGAATGTTGAATGGGACCGGTTTGCACGCCGAATTCATCGGCCCGGACGAGGCGATCATCGTGGCCGACGCCGTGCCGCCTCAGTCCGCGCAATCTCAGGTTGCCGGAACAGCATCCGATTCGCCGGCCGGCGGCATCGACGGCAACGAGGCCCGGCGCGCCTTCGCGGCGGTGTTGCAAGCGAATATGACGCGTGCTCTTTGCGCGGAGCCGGCCGCGGTGCCGGGTAGCTACCGTCTGCTCGCACAGTTGCGAATCGACGAAAACGGGAGGGTGGTGAAGGTGGACGTCGTCGAATCGAGCGGTCTCGCCGCGCGCGATGCGGCCGTGGCGCACGCGCTGCGCGGTCTCGCGCTCGATAGCGCTCCGCCGCCGGGCTTGCCTCAGCCGGTCGCGGTGCTGCTGCGGCCCGCCGGCAACGGCGTGCACATTCGCTGTCCCTAACGCTCCCACGCCCCCACGCGGCCACCGGAATCCGTCGCCATGTCCGACAGTCCCCGATCGCAACTCAAACAGATCTTGGCAGAGCGCTACGCCTATTTGGTTCGGCGCCTGGAGCGCGTGACGGGTTCGAAGGAGCGCGCATCCGATGCCTTGCATGAAACCTGGCTGCGCCTGGAGAATGCGAACGTATCGGCGCAGGTGGCCAACGCGGACGCCTATATCCTCGGCATGGCCAACAACGTGGCCATCGATCAGCACCGCCGCGAGCGCCGTCATCTGCACGACGACGATGTCGAGACCTTGCTCGAGGTGCCCGATGAACTTGCCAACCCGGAACGGATCGTAGCTGCACGCCGCAAGGTCGAAGCGCTGAAGGATGCGTTGCGCGGTTTGACGCCGCGACGCCGCGACATCTTGCTCGCCGCGCGCGTGGACGGTTTGTTGAATCGCGAGATCGCCGAGCGTTTCGGTATCTCGCTACGTCTCGTGGAGAGCGAACTGAGCGCGGCGATGAAGCATTGCATGCAATGCATGCAGGACATGGGCGATACGTTTCCTGGCTCGAAAGGCGGGCCGCGTAAATTCTGAGCGGCATGACGATGACGAAAGCGCGAGTCGATCTCTCAACCGATACTGCGGAAGATCCGCACGAGCAGGCCAGCCAGTGGTTGCTGCGGCTGCGCTCGGGCGCGGCAAGCCATGCCGATGCGGATGCGTTTCGCGATTGGTGCGCCAAAGAGCCCGCTCAAGCTGCGCTGCTCTCCGGTACATGGAGCGCATTGCGCACGGCGGCCGAGGAAATTGCGCAGGAAGTGGCCGAGGAGAAGCGGATAGGCGTGTCGTCGTGGGCAGACGCGGCCCTCAGGCGCCGCAAGGTCAATACGGGCCGGCGCGCGTTCGTCGGCTTTGCGGTCGCGGCCGGTGCGTCGTGGTTGGCGTTGCGCCCACCGCTCGGGCTGTGGCCTTCGGTCGGCGATCTGGCCGCCGATTATCGAACGGGCACGGGCGAGCAGCGGCAATTCGCGCTGTCCGAGCGCGTCACCGTGGAATTGAACACGCAAACGCGCGTGAATCTCGTATCGACGCGCACAGCCGGCAGAGGGATCGAACTCGTGGCAGGCGAGGCCGAGATCCATGCCGCCGCGCCGGCCCCCGCGCAAGCGGCGTACTTACGCCCCGTCACGGTGGTTGCCGGCCGAGGGCGAATCGAAGCGGCCGTCGCACGCGTCAATATCCGCAAGATGGGCGATCAGGTTTGCGTGACCTGTCTGTCCGGCACCGCCATGCTCGATCACCCGATTCGGCGCGCCTCCCTTCGCGCGCAGGAACAAGTGATCTATGACGACCGCCGCGTTCACCCGATTTCGACGGCGGATGCGGCTCAAGTAACCGCATGGCGGCGCGGCGTGCTGGTATTCGACGGCGTGCCGGTTTCGCAGGTCGTCGCCGAAATCAATCGCTATCGGCCCGGCAAGGTCATCTTGCGCAATGCGACGCTCGCGCGCAATCGCATGCAAGCGCAATTTCCGATTGCCAAGGTGGACGATGTCCTCGATATGCTCGCCAAGCTTTATGGCGCCCACGTCACACGGTTGCCCGGCGATATCGTGTTGCTGAGTTGAGCGCCTAAGTCCGCCGAAGCATGTCCTTGTGCCGATCCTTGCGGGTTATGCAAGCTCCATTCGACCTTATCGATGAAGGCCGGCTGAGAACCGGCCACCGAGGGGGCCGAAGCCGGCGGCAAGACGCGACGGCCGTGCCGCGCATCCGATCCGCCGCGCCAAGCGGCGCCGGGTAGGTTGTGCTCGGGCGCGCTCGCGCCCACTGCTATCGAAGGTCGCGATGATCAAGCGAGCTACGTGGGCGCCGGGTACTCATCCAATCACCCATACGCTGTCCGGCGAGGCATGCGACGGGGCCATTCGTTGGCTCTTGCGTCTGCGCTCGGGCCGGGCCAGCCGCAGGCAGCAAGCCGCTTTTATGCGCTGGCACGCGCAAAACACCGAGCACGCGCAAGCTTTAGAGGAAGCCGTCTGGATCTGGCGCATGCTGGGGTCTCGCAGCGTCCTGGATACGATCGTCTCCGAGGGGGCGTCTCGGAAAACGGAAGATAAAGCACGCTAAGCCGGTTGCGTCACACGAAACCAAAGCATTGCAATTCTCGAAAATGGTTGTTGAAACTCTATTCTCGAGTGCATACCATCTCCACGAGTTTCGATAAGAAAGGATGCTCATGCGACCGTCCGTCGTGCTTGACATGAAGCGAAGCGCTGTGCGTGAAGCGGTAGGCCGATTCCGCGCAGCGAACCCGCGCGTCTTCGGCTCGGTGCTGCATGGCACCGACCACGATGGCAGTGATATCGATCTGCTGGTCGATGCGTTGCCTGGTGCTACTCTGTTCGACCTGGGCGGTCTGCAAGTCGAGCTGGAATCGCTGCTCGGCATCCACGTCGATTTGCTGACGCCCGACGACCTGCCGCCGAAGTTCCGGGCCAAGGTGCTCGCGGAGGCGCGGCCGGTATGAGCGAGAAGCACGGGAAGATCGAGATTAAGAAATGCTGATAGGTTATGCCCGTATTTCGACGCAGGTTCAAAATCTGGAGTTACAACGCGAAGCCTTGAGTAAGGCGGGATGCAGCACCGTCTTTGAAGACTGCGCGAGGGCGATACCCTGGTTGTCTGGAAGCTCGACCGGCTGGGCCGGTCCGTCAAGCAACTGGTTGATCTGGTCGGCGATTTGCACAGGCAAGGCGTCCAGTTCAGGAGCCTTACCGACTCCATCGACACCGGCACGCCGTCCGGCCGCTTCTTCTTTCACGTCATGGCGAGCCTGGCCGAAATGGAGCGCGAGCTGACTGTCGAGCGCACCCGCGCCGGGCTAGAAGTGGCAAAGCAACTCGGCCGCAAGGGCGGTCGAAAACCGAAGATGACCGACAGCAAGGTCGAGTCTGCAAAGAAGCTGCTGGCCAGCGGCGTTCCTCCCAAGGACGTGGCCAAGAACCTCGGTGTGTCCGTTCCGACACTGTACCGCTGGGTGCCGGCCTCCGTGCACGCTTAGCGTGCTTCATTTTCTGTTTTCTGCGACGAGACCCCTCCGAGAAAAACGCCGCGGGCCTTAGCGACAACCGCTCGCCCGACGGTTAGCCCGCACCGAAGCCGCGTAGGCCCCACGCGAATTTCATCTTCTGCGCGATATGCGGGTTGAGCGCACTCGGTACGACCTAGTTATTGAGAGCAGCCGCGCATGCCGTGCGCGTCACCGAGAGAGCGCTCGATCGACCGTGGACGCACGCGCGGCATTCCACGCGGCGTCGAGCGGATCGTCGACGCTGCGATACGGCTCGAGCAAAAACGGAAATCGATCGGATAACGCCGCAGATTCACGCAAAGCCACGATATGATCGACCATCCACTGCAGCAGCTCGCCACCATGCCGAATTTGATCGGCGTTCCATGCCGGCATCGCATCGAAGAGCGCGGCGAAGCCGTCCCAGCGCGAACCGCGGCCGTTCGCTTCCGGCTTGATATAGGTCTTCAGGCAGACATCGTCACCGGCCGTCATTTCGCCGATGAAAAGGCCTTGGCGGGTCGGCACGCCGATCTGCTTCCAGCCTTCCACGAGCGCCAGCGCGCGCATCACGCGAGCCATTACGAACGCGACGCTCGTCTGCGATTCGATCTCGGCAAGCGAGGTCGTGCCGTTGCGTTGCATGCAGCGCGCGACGGCGTGCGGCCGCACGACGGTCGAAGCAAAGCTCCTGAGCACGAGATCGGGGACGGTCAATTGCAGTTGAAACTCGCGCAAGCCGTGCTCGCCGCTCATCGTCGAAAAATTGACGAACAAACCGTGCTCTCGCCCGAGCGCGCCCACATAGGGATCCAATCCAAGGCGCGCGAGTTTGGGCGCGACTTGCCGTTCGAGCAAACGCATCAAATTGCGGCGCGTGCGCGGTCCCGCGAAGCGCTCGATGCACTGCGCGACGAGCTCGGAGATCTCGGCGCGACGCTCCTGCGCCACCATCCGAGGAGATAGGCTCAAGTCGAAACGGGCGCGCCCGTGCGCGACGCGGGGGTCTACGAACATTGCGGAGTCTCGTGGGTACCTCGGCGTGCCCGGGGTACCGGCAGGCGGTACCCACGAGGCGTCCGATTGCCCGAGATGGTCGGACGGCGAAGCGTGCGCGTCAAGTGCCTCTTGGCGGCAATCAACCAGATGGCGGTGGACTCAACATTGACGGAGTGAATCAGGTGATACGCACGGTCGTGGAACGCTTTGTGGAGCAAAGTCCGGCCGCAGTCATGGCGAGGCTGGTGATGCAGTGGTCGTTGCAGGTGGAAACGACGCAAGATCCGACCGAGAAGGAGGACGGAGACGAACTGACGCGGGAACAAGTATTCGCACTCGTCGTACAGGCATTGGCCCCGATCGAAAAGCATGCGGGTAGCCCTGCGCGTTCCTCATGCAACCTTGCGCCGGAATTCGGCTCGCTCGTGACCTCGCTGCACGACAAGATGAGCCGCGTGCATCCTCATTGGGCGCGCTCGCTGATTACCGATAGTGTCGACGTGCTGCGCGCGGCTTCGATGCCGCGCAAAAGCGCGCCGCTTGCCACCGCGTCGGGGTATCGCTTGCGCGTGCTGGGATTGCCGAGTGCCGCGGTGTGCGACGAAGGCCCGGGCCGCGTAGCGCCCATCGACGAATCGGCGCGTACGATCGGATCGGCGCCGATGGTCCTTCCGGTCTACGATCCGGAACTCGCGATGATCGTCGATCTGCTTCCCTACGACCGGTCTCGCGCGCGCGGTCGCCGAATCGAATTGCAATCGGTTCGCCCAGGCGAGCTGTGGATCGTCGACGAGGGTGTCGATGCCGGCGCCGTGCTGATGAACTGGCCGAGGCATGGCGCAGCGTTCATCGTCCGCGACACAGGCGTGAGCGCGCCCTATCGGCAAAGCGAAGCCCCGCGCGAGGAAGGTGCTTATGACGGCGGCATGGCGTATGAGCAGTCGGTCGAAACCGACGACGACGCAGGCGGCACGCTCTCGTTGCGGCGCATCGTTTGGCGGCTGGCCGATACGATGGCGAGCATGAACGAGTACGAAGGCGAACTCGGCGATGAAACGTTCGCGATCCTGACCAACGCCCCGGCACACCAACTCGACGCGACAGAAGCGATTCGTCTGTTCCGAACGCCGTGGCGCGACGGTGCGCCGCTCCCGCTCGAAGCACTCGTGGACGACACGGTCCTTGCATCCGTCGCGCCGAGGGCCACATGGCTGGCGAGCGGGTTCGTCGCGCTGGCCTACAACATGCTGAGCACGATGATGCGCGCCGTCGCCTCGACGCTCGAGCTCGATCGCCGCGAACTCGCGAAGCTCTCCCAGCATATGACCGCGGGAATCGGCGCGGCCTACCCGGGCATGATGATCGCGCTGCCGCCCGAGGATTGGCGACGCTTCGATACGCTACCCGACGCGGAGATGCGCGAGATCTTGGGCCGCCTGGCGATCCATCTGGACCCGCGCAGCGAACGACGCAAGCGCCGAGATCAGCGCGCTTATACGAAAACGCAAGCGAGCTTGCGCGCGGCGACGTTGGAGCGGTTGCTGCGCGACGATGGCGAGATGCATGCCGCCGGCCCGTTCAAGCCGCATACGATCGCGATGGCCACGCGCGATTTCAGCGCCAATCCTTCGCGCGCCCTGCGGCATGCGAACGAATCGCTGGTCATGGTCACGAAATACAACCGGCCGATTGCGTTGCTCGTTTCGATCGACGATTGGAATCGGTTGATGGGCGAGGTGCGCGAAACGAGCATCGAGCGTCTTTCGCTCGACCGCGCGGGGCATGGATGCCTCGACGCCCAGGCGATGTTCGGCGAGCGCTCGTTCAATTAGCCGGCGAGGCGATGCACCCAAACCACTCGCGTCCAGCTAAAGTTGCCGATGCCGTATCGCGCGATCAACGTATCGATACGCACGTTGATACGCGCGCCATGGACGCGGCAGTGGACGAGGAAGTAGCCGCTGTCCACGCCGACGAGCGCCCCATCGGGCAACGTTGCGCCGGTTTGAACCGGCGCCAAAAATTCCGCGAGTTCGCCGGTACTGACGAAATGCGCGGTAGCTCTGCGCTCGGCGATGCGGTGCGCTTGACTGGCCGATAGCGTGGGGATGGCGGCCATCAGTACCGGCTCGGGCGCCGTATTCGCGTTGACGGTCGTGATATCGGGCAAAAAGGCCACATACGGGGCCAGCGCCGCGATCGCGTGCGCGTCGTAGCCGTCCACGCGGGCGAGATCGGGGGCGCTCACCAGTTGTAACGGCCACCGCCCCTCGGTGGGAGCTTGGGTTAGCGAGCGAGCGATGTAATCGGCGGTGCTTTTTGCTAGAGCCGGATCGAGCGATAGCGCTTCCAGCAACCGTCGATAGGCGAGCACGGCCGGCCCATTGGAATGCCACGGCTGCCCGGGCGCGGCCCGTTGAACTAGATCGCCGAGGTTCAGTCGCGCTTGGGCGTCCTCGACGCTTCCCGAGATCGAAGCGCCGGCGAGTTCGCCGTTGACCGCCGCGGCGCCGGGCGGGAAGAACCCGGCTAGCCGCAGCTCGCTCACCGGCACGGCCCAGGATTGCCCGCTGTAGGTCACATTCGATGTGGCGGTCTGTGCGCGCAATACCGCGCGCGCCCATTCCACGGCCGCGCGTTCGGCCCACATCGTTTGCACGGATAGGCGTTGATTCTCGACGTCTCGCGTGGCGACTTGCTCGCGCCACAGCACGCTGGCGGCAAGCGTGGCCGTGAGCGCGACGACGAGCAGCACGGTCACGATCGCGATCCCGCGCTCGCGGCGCACGGCTTTGCCGCGCGTTCTAATGGGTTCATGCATCGATGAGTCCGGGCTTGAACGTAGCGTGGGGCAGCTTGGGAAAAGGATTACCGCATGCCTTACGGTTCGAACGCGAGCCAAGCATGCAAGATGCTGGCATGCGCGGATGACGATATGCCGAAGGCCGCGGCTAAACCCGCGGCCCAGATCGCGAGCGAGGCCGGGTGAAGGATCGGTTGAGGCGACGCCAAAGGATCGATCAACGTTGTAATAGAGCCGGTCGTCCAGACCAGCAGCAAAAACAAGGCGGCCGCCGAAACCGCACCGACGCCGAAGCCGTAACGGGCGGCCGCCGCGCGCGTCACGAATGCATTGCGGTAATGCCGTTGATTGGCGAGCACGATCGCCAGCGCATTGGCGAGGGCGACGACGATCATGGCACCGGGCCAGAACAGCGGTTGATCGCTGCGCGGATCGACGGCCAGCAATAGCGCGACGATGCAAAAGGGGGGCGCGCTCACCGTGACCAGTAGCCATGACGCCAGTTGCCACGCGTACCACGGTTTGCGCCAACGCAATGGGACCGCCGGGGCGTGATCGTCCTGGCGATACTCGGTGGCGCGTGCCGCTACGCTTCTCGCTTTAAGACGCGCGATCAACCCGCTAGTAATCGACATGAAAACGTTTCTCCGCATGCATCCACGTGTAAACGTTAGGACGCACCGCGACGACCTATCCCGCACAGCGAATACGGAGACACGTCGTGGGTCCATCATTTAAACGATCGCTGTCATAAAAAGTTGCGATATCTAATACGACGATAGGCGGTTGAAGCGATTCAACCCGTATCGATCCGAGCGATACGTCGTGTGTCGGCGCGATGACAAGCGCGTAGACAAAAGAGTTTAAAAAATCCGTGCGGCACTAGGCGTCGCATTCCGTCTAGTGACTAGAGTGCCGCGTTTGCCGATCGAATACGTTCGAGCCGGTCGGTGCGCGCACAACCAATCGTGAATCTATATACGCGTCATAGGCCGACGCGGGGAGCCGACCGATCGATGGACGAGCATCAACCCGACGCCTTGGAGTTGGCGGACGACGCGGCGCTAATCAATCTGCGCGATACCGGACGCTTCCTAGAAGTGCTCGCTTCGCTCAAATGTTCGTTGGCATTGAGTCGAAGACCGTCGGGCGTCGCCTTGCTCGGCGTGGAAAACGGAATACCGACCCTGTCCGCGTGCGTGTTGCCGCGTTCGATGGGGATGACCGTATCGGGCAATCGGCTGGCGGTCGCGACGATTCATGAATTGATGATGTTCGCGAACGTGTCGACCCTCGCGCCGCATTACCCGGCGAGGCCGGGCTATTACGATGCGATGTTCGTGCCGCGCATGACGTATTACACGGGCGATCTCGATTTGCACGACATGGCGTTCGACAAACAGGTCGTGCTTGCCGTCAACACGCGCTATTCGTGCATCTGCGTGATCGACGGCTATTTCAATTTCACGTCGATTTGGCAGCCGCCTTTCATTACCGATTCGCTGCCCGACGACCGCTGCCATTTGAACGGCATGGCGTTGCATGCCGGAAAAGTCCGTTTCGCGACGGCGCTCGGCGAGTCCAATGAGCCGTTCGGATGGCGGGCGAATATGGCCGGCGGCGGCATCCTCATGGAAGTCCCTTCCGGACGTATCGTGGCGCGCGGCCTTTCGATGCCGCATTCGCCGCGCATCATCGGCGGCCGCCTGATCGTACTGGAAGGCGGACGCGGGCAGGTATTGCAGATCGACCCCGGCACGGGCGAGAAACGCGTCTTGGCCAGTTTGCCCGGATTCCCGCACGGCTTGGCCGAATACGGCGGCGTGTTGTTCGTGGGTTTGTCCAAGCTGCGCGAGAAGCGCGGGCCGCAGGGCCTGCCGATCGAGCGGGAACGGGAAAAACTCGTCGCGGGCGTGGCCGCGCTCGATGCCCGCACCGGTGAAGTGCTGGGCATTTTGCAGTTCTACAACGGCGTGCATGAGGTGTTCGACGTGCAGGTGATGCCAAATGTGCTGCGCGCCGAGATTCTGAGCCCGAACGAGTGGCGCGAGACGCCGTCGATCGCGACGATGACGAGCGGATTCTGGCAGACGCGGCCTCGAGAAGAAGACGAGGATGCCAACGCCGAAGGCAAGGCGTGATCGTCATGCAACGAATCGTGCGGGTTACGCGTACGCGTTCCGTCTTGGTTATTGAGTGTCTAGCCGGTCGGCATCGAAGCAAAATCAGTCACTAGCTTTTCGTTAGGAATACTAACCGATAGTCACGCGATTGCAACATCGTTATGCAGGTACGGTACGAAGGAGGCGCGAGCAGATGCAGACGTCTTTTCATAGGCTGACGAACCGGCGCGGCGAGGAATCGAATGAAAAGGGGAATGGCGCATGCCGCCGAGAGTTGACGGGGAACCATGCGGGCGCAAGTGGTCGCGGCACTGCCGGTGGGCAGGGGTTGCCGTGATGACGGGGCTCGGTTGGGCGGGGGGCGCTCAAGCGCAGGATGACGGCGGCGCGAGGAGCGATGCCGCCGCGCATGCGAGTGCGCCGCGCGTTTTCGACGTGAACGAGTTCATCGTGCGCGGCAACACGACGTTGACCGGCTTGGATGTCGAGAAGGCCGTGTACCCGTTCGAAGGCCCGGGCAAATCGCTGGCGGACGTCAATGCCGCGCGCGACGCGTTGCAAAAGGTGTATCAAGACAAAGGCTATCAGTCGGTCGTCGTCGAGTTGCCGCCGCAAGAGGTCAAGAACGGCGTGATCGTGTTGCAGGTGGTCGAGGCGAAGGTGGGGCGCGTGCATGTGGAAGGCGCGAAATACGATTCGCCGCTGCGCATTCGCGACGCGGTGCCTGCGCTCGCCGAGGGCAAGGTGCCCGATTTCGGCGCCGCGCAGCAGCAACTGGCGGACTTGAATCGTACGGCCGACCGGCAGGTGATACCCGTGCTCGAACCGGGGGCGATGCCGCAAACGGTCGATGTCGATCTGAAGGTCGATGACCACAGCCCCATTCACGGCACGATCGACTTGAACAACGACAATAGCCCGGGCACCTCGGCGCTGCGCACGAGCGCGACCTTCAGCTACTCGAACCTGTGGCAGCTCGGGCACGTACTGTCGGGCACGTATTTGATCGCGCCGCAGCATCCGAACGATGCGCGCGTGTTTTCGTTCTCGTACTTGGCGCCGCTGCAGGACTCCCACTGGAGTTTGCTGGCCACGGTCGTGCATTCGGACAGCAACGTCGCGTCCGTGGCGGGAACCAACGTGCTCGGAAAGGGCACCACCTTCGGCTTGACGGCGATCTACACGTTGCCGGCGACGGATACCTACGCCCAATCGGTCAGCGTGGAAATCGACCGCAAGCATTTCGACGAAACCGTCAGCGTGGCGGGTGAAAACTCGACTGTTCCGCTGACCTACGTCCCCGTCACGCTGGCCTACAACAGCCAACTGAGCCTGAAGCAATCGCAAACGAGTTTCAGCGCGGCGCTGACGACGAATATTCGCGGCGTGGGCAGCGATTGGAGCACGTGGGATAGCAAGCGCTACAACGCGCAGCCCGATTTCCTGTACGGCAAGTTCGATATCGACCACACCCAACATTTTTCGAACGACATGCGGGCCCGCGCGCACGTCAGCGCGCAGTTGGCCGATTCGCCGCTCGTCTCGAGCGAACAGTTTTCGGCAGGCGGCATGAATAGCGTGCGCGGCTATATGCAGGCCGAGGACACGGCCGATAGCGGCGTGATCGGCTCGTTCGAACTCGTGAGCCCATCGGTCAGTAAATGGCTCGGTAAGACGGTTGGCGGCCACGTCGGCGAGTGGCGCTTCCATGCGTTCGTCGATGCCGCGCACCTTTGGTTGCTGAGCCCGCTGCCGGAGCAGACGTCGAGCTTCAACTTGTTGAGCGTCGGGTTGGGCACGCGCATGCAGATGCTCAAGTACGTGAGCGCGGATTTCGAAGCAGGCTGGCCGCTCAAGCCTGGGGGCTACACGCGGCGCTATAGCCCGCGATTCGACTTTTACGTGCGGCTGGGTTTTTGACGGCGGTTCAGATCAATGCGTGCCGGCCCGCGCCGGCGCGGTCCACTCGGGGGATATGGTGAAGCGAGCACTGGTGTTGATGTTGACCGCACTGCTGGGGTTGTTGCCCGGCGTGGCGAACGCGTGGTGGCAATCGGATTGGTCGTACCGGAAGGCGATTACGATCGATATGAGCCCCAAGGGCGCGAACGTGACGAATTTCTCGGGGCGCATGCCGCTTTTGATCCGGCTGCACTCGGGCAATTTCCAGTTCGACGGCCTGGCCGACAACGGCGGCGACATTCGATTCGTGGCGGCGGACGACAAGACCCCGCTCAATTACGCGATCGAACAGTACGATCCCGTGCTCGGCGTCGCGCTGATTTGGGTCGATGTGCCGGCCATGCCGGCCGGCGCGGCACAGTCGATCTGGATGTACTACGGCAACAAGAAGACGGCCGATGCGGGCAAAGCCGCGCAAGTCTTCGATCCCGATTACACGCTCGTCTATCACTTCGACGACGCGGCGGGCACGCCGCCGAAGGACGCGACCGCCTATGCGAACAACGGCCGCAATGCCACGTTCAAGACGATCGAGGATGGCATCGTCGGCAAAGGCGCGCGCTTCGACGGCACGAGTACGCTGGCGCTGCCCGCGTCGCCCTCGCTCGACGAGGCGGCCGGCTCGAGCTTCACGTTCAGCGCGTGGGTCAAGCCGGCGGCCCTGGGTCCCAACGTATTGCTCTATAGCAAGCGCGATCAGAGCGGCGCATTGCTGATCGGGCTGGACAACGGCGTGCCGTTCGCGGAAGTCGATGGCGGCGCCGCGCCGGTCCGCACGCCGGCGGGCACGGCGATCGCGGTCAACCAATGGAGCCATCTCGCGGTGACGGCCGACGGCAAAGCGCTGACCGTCTATGTCAACGGCAAGGAGATCTCGCGGATCGCGGCGGCGTTGCCGGCGCTGACGGGCGCCGCCGCGGTGGGCGGAGACGTCGGCGGCACAGCGGGCGCCTTCACGGGCTACAACGGCGCGCTCGACGAACTGCGGCTCTCGAAGGTCGCGCGCCCGGCCGAGGCGATCGCACTCGAAGCGCTGTCCGAAGGATCGGAATCGAAGCTCGTCGCTTACGGCGCCGACGAAAAGCAATCGGGCTTCGGCTTCGGCTATTTCGGGGTCATCGTGCATTCGGTGACGATCGACGCGTGGGTCGTCATCGGCATCTTGCTCGTGATGGCGGCCATCTCGTGGGTCGTCATGTGGACGAAGGCGCAATACGTCGGCACCGTCGATAAAGCGAACGACTTTTTCGTTCAACGTTTCCGCCAAGTCGCGGGCAAGCATCTCGTGGGCCTCGCCCACACGGCGGAGGCGAGCGACGAAGGGCGCAAGCTGAGCAAGTCCTCTTTGTATCGGCTCTATAAAGCCGGCGTGGCCGAAATTCACAGCCGCGTGGACGATAACGGCCGCACGGTCATCACTTCGGAGTCGATCGAAGCGATTCGCGCATCGATGGATGCCACGCTCGTGCGCGAGAACCAGCGGCTGTCGAAATCGATGGTGCTGCTGACCATCGCGATTTCGGGCGGCCCGTTCCTCGGCCTGCTCGGCACGGTGGTGGGCGTGATGATCACGTTCGCCGCGATCGCGGCGGCCGGCGACGTCAACGTCAATGCCATCGCGCCGGGTATCGCGGCCGCGTTGCTCGCGACGGTCACGGGGTTGTTCGTCGCGATCCCCGCGCTGTTCGGCTACAACTACCTGCTCATTCGCAACAAGAACGTGACCGCGAACATGCAAGTGTTCGTCGACGAATTCGTCACGCGCCTCGCGGAAGCGCACCGGGCGCCCGATCACGCGTTGCTGGCGGACTGAGCGGACTGAACCCAAGCGGAGGACATCATGCAGGTTCAGGACGACGACAAGCCGTACGACGACATCAACATCACGCCGATGCTCGATCTGGCGTACGTGCTGCTGATCATCTTCATCATCATGACGACGGCCTCGGTGCAAGGCATCAAGGTCGATTTGCCGAAGGCGAGCTCCTCGGCCAGCCTGGCGAAGCCGAAGACGAAAGCGATCACCGTGGCCGATTCGGGCCAAGTCTATCTCGATGCCTATCCGGTCACGATGGACGAGCTCGAAAGCCGGCTGCGCACGGAGAAGGCGAGCAACCCGGATTTTCCGATCGTGCTCAAGGGCGATTCGGCCGTGCAATACCAAAAGGTGATGGACGTCCTCGATCTGCTACGGCGGCTGGACTTGTCGCAGGTCGGGCTCGTCACGGGCCGCGCGAAGCAAGGCGGATAGGGGCCGACGATGGAGATGGCATATCAGGGCGGCCCGCAACGTAAAGGTGTGCTGCGCTACGTCAAGCCGATCGCGATCGGGCTCGTTTTCGTCGGTGTGGCCGCGCTTATTTGGCACTACGCATCCGATACGGCGGGCGTGAAGCGCGTCACGGCCCCGCAGGTCACGACCGTCATCCCGTTGCCGCCGCCCCCGCCGCCGCCGAAACAAAAGCCGCCGCCCGAGAAGGTGAAGGAAGAGACGAAGACCCCGGTCGATAAGCCGACGATCGCGCCGAAGCCCGCGGAGGCGCCGAAGCCGACCGATAACCAGCCGAAGCAAATGACGATGAATGCGCCGGCGCAAGCGGGCACGGATAGCTTCGGGATTGCCGCGGGGGACGGCTCGGGCAGCGTCGGCAGCGGCGGTGGCGGACGCTTCGGCAACGCGAGCTACGCGCAGTACATGGTCTACGTGCTGCAGCGGGCTATCGAGCAAGACAAGGGTGTGCAAGACGCGGGCGGCGCGCGCTTCACGGGCAGCTTCAACTTGTGGATGGACGCCTCGGGACACATTACGAAGGTCAGCATCGCGCAGTCCACGGGCGACGAGAAGCTCGACGCGGCGGTCGTCGCGGCCATCGAGGCGATGGGCAAAGTGGACGAGGCGCCGCCACCGGCCACGACCTATCCGGTGCTCGTGAAGCTGCAAGGACGCAAACCGATATAACGCGACGCCAAGACAGCGGGCGCGGACGACGAGGCACGGCTCGAGCCACGGGCGATGCCGACAAGCACAGCAGTTACGCGGAGAGATTTGATGATTCGGAAGACACATCGACGGGGTCCCCGGCACGCCGGCGCTCGCACGTTCGCACCGCCGCTTTCGCGGGTGAGCGCGACGCTGCTTACACTCGGGCTCGTTTGCGCGGGTAGCGTGCAAGCACAGTCGCTCGAGACGCAAGCGGCAGCGGGCAAGGCGGCGCCGACGGAAAGCACGGTGATCAACTTGATCAATCTTCTGGTCAAGCGCGGCGTCATTACGCAGGCCAACGCGAACGACTTGATCCGCGAGGCGCAAGAGGAAACCGCGCAGGTGAAAGCGGCGAGCGCCACGCGTGCGCCGGCGGGCGCGGCCGTCGTGAACGCGCCGACGCAACCGGGGGACGTGGCGGTGCCTTACGTGCCGCAAGTCGTGCGAGATCAGATCAGAGACCAAGTCAAGCAAGAGGTCGTCGCTCAAGCCAAGGCCGAAAACTGGGCGTTGCCGAACACGTTTCCGGACTGGGTGTCGCGCTTCACGCTCGACGGCGATCTGCGCGTGCGCGACGAGTACCGCCTCTTCGGGGCCCGGAACGCGAACAACGTGACGAATTTCATGGCGATGAACCAGGGTGGCGGGTTCGACGTCAACTCGAATACGAATAGCGTGCAGGCGCCGACGCTGAACACGACGGGCAATCGCAACAACCTCGAACGGTTCCGAGCCCGCCTGGGCGTCACGGCGCAGTTGTCGGAGCAGTTGAAGGCTGGCATCGGGCTTGCCTCGGGCAACGACAACGGGCCGGTCTCCACCACGGCAACGGCGGGCGGGGGTTTCTCGAAGAAGAACATTTGGCTCAACAAGGCATTCTTTTCGTACCAGCCCACGCCTTGGCTAAATGTCCTCGCGGGTCGCTTCGACAATCCGTTCTTCTCGTCGGATTTGCTGTTTTCGAACGACCTTGAAATGGACGGCCTGGCGGCGCGCTTCGAGCGCACATTGCCGTCCAATCGAGACGTGACTTTGTTCGGCACGCTCGGTTTGTTCCCGATTCAATACACGGTCGACAACTTCCCATCGAACAGCGTGCAGAAGGTGGGCGGGGATACGAAGTGGATGCTCGGGGCGCAGTTCGGTGCGAAATGGAAGATCGACGAGCACAACACGGTCAAGGGTGCGATCGCCTATTACGACTTCCAAAACCTGCGCGGCACGTTGTCCTCGCCTTGCGCCCTCTATGCCGGCGTGACGAGTTGCAGCACCGATAACGAAGCCCCGACGTTCATGCAGGGCGGCAATACGCTGCTCGCATTGCGCAACATCGTTCAGAATCCGAATCTTGCGCCGGGCGCGACGCCGGAGCCGCAATTGTTCGGGCTCGCCTACAACTATCGCTTGCTCGACTTGAAGGGGCAGTGGGATACCGTCGTGGCCAATCGGCTGAAGCTGCGTTTGGACGGCGAGTACGTTCGAAATCTCGCCTATAACGAAGACAAGGCGTTCAGCGCGGCCTCGTTGCCCGTGAACAATTACGACTCGACGTCGATCAATGCCACGCGCAACGACTATCGTAGCGGCCCGAACGGCTACTTCGCAAAAGTGACGCTGGGTGAGCCCGAGCCGAATTCGAAGGGGCAGTGGAATTTCTCGCTCGGCTACAAGTACTTGCAGCCCGATGCGACGCTCGATGCGCTCAACGATCCGGACTTCCATCTGGGCGGGACCAACGCTCGCGGCTATATCCTCAGCGCGGCATACGCCGTGGCTCGCGATACGTGGCTTTCGGCGCGGTACCTCAGTGCCCGTGAAATCTACGGGCCGCCCGAATCGATCGACGTGTTGCAACTCGAGCTCAACGCGAGATTCTGACCATGAAGACGGTTCGCCATTTCGCCATCGCGGCGCACGTCGCCGGTGCGCTGCTTTACGCCGGCGGCGCGCGCGCGCAGAGCATCGAAGACAAGCTGCGTGCTCAACTGCGCCTGACGATCATGCAGTTGCGCCAACTGCAGGACACCCAAACGCAGCTTCAGACCGACAAATCGACGGCGGAACAGCAGCGAGACAGTGCGCTTGCGCAGGTGAAGGCGCTGCAAGCGCAATTGGGCACGACGCAAGGGAGTTCGGGCGCGCTTGCGGCTGCCGACCGCGCGCTCGCGCAAGAGAAGGCCAGCCATGCGCAAGATGCGCTCCAACTATCCAAGATCAAGACGGCGTACGAAGCACTGGTTTCATCGGCACGGGCAGCGGAAACCCAGCGTGCCGCGATGGCAAGCTCGGTTTCCGAGCGAGACGGCCAGTTAAAGGCCTGCGAAGCGAAGAATGCCGATTTGTATCGTGTCGGGCATGACATTCTCGATGCCTACGAGCACGTCGGTTTCGGCGCGATTTTCCGCACTCGTGAGCCTTTCGCGCAACAGGCGCGCGTGAAATACGAAGAGATCGGGGAGCGCTACGGTGACGCGCTATATGCCGATAAGTACGACCCGGCGGCTCATGCGCCGCAAAGCGCATCGAGTGCTGCTGCGACGGCCGCTCGCCCATGAGTCTTCGCATGCAACGGGTGCCGAACCCATCGTCCTTTTAAACAACGTCTTTGAGGAACACACAATGAACGAGCAAGCGACGAATGCCGGCGGCAACGCCCTCGGCCACGAAGGTTGGATCGAAGCGATCGGCATCGAGGAGCTTGCCGATCTCTTTCGTGCTTCGGGCTACCGCGTGACGGCGGCCGAGCAAAACGGGATCGTCCAATTGATGAGCGCAAGCCAAGGGATCGGTTTTGCCGTACGGTTCGGTAACGTCGCGTCGGCCATGCTCGACCCGCAACCCGCCGACAGCGCACAGCCTAATGCGGTGCGCTACCTCGATTACACCCTGAGTTGCATCATGCAAGTGCAGGGCGAGTTGCAGCTAGAACTGGTGGCTAGCTGGAATCGCACCAAGCGCTTCGCAAGACTGGCAAGCCACGGCGCGTTTCTCGCGCTCGAGATGGACGTCGTGGTCGCGGGCGGCGTGAGCGCGCGGCACCTGCGCTCGACGATCGAGCTATGGGACCGGCTGATTCAAGAGTTTTTGCTTCATCTTCGCAATCGTCCCGCGATGGCTGCGCAGGCGGCATCGCCCGATGCGGCCGCCGATCAGCAGGAGAGTTCGGCGCCGCCGCCGCAAAACGATACGTCCTCGGCCGCCACTCTGCAATGAGCGATCGATTCGCGAGGGCACGATGACGAGGCAGCGGGCGCAGGTCATACAAGGCGTCGAGCAAAGCGGTTGCATCTCCTATGAGGGACGGTTTCCCGGGCATTGCCCGTTGTGTCTCGGGCCGCTGGTACTTGTACCGGATATGCCGGGGCATGCGCGGCATGCCCACGCCCGCCAAGCCGCGCAATGCGTGCTGACGACCGATCACTATCAGCCGCTCGACCTCGCCGGGCGGGTACAGCGCAACGTGCGGCTCGCCACGGCGAACCGGCGGCGCTTCGCCGAAGACTGGGAGCGCCATTACGCGCTGATCAAGCACCTGTGCCCCACGTTTAGCATGGCCCGCATGACAACCACGCTGTCCTATGCGGAAGTGCTCGGGATATGGTCGTATGCGAAGCTTCGCGAGGAAGCGATCGCGCCGCTTTTGCTTGCGCTTGCCGGCTTCATGCGATTGAGCGTTCCCGCCGACCTGCGGGATCCTCCCCACAAATCTATCCGCTGGCTGCGTTTTTGGTTCGATGCCAGCGTGCGCGATATCGGCGATTTATGGGCGGCTCGCTCCGACACTCCCGGCTTTTTCCGTATCGAATACAGCGAGCCTGAAGCGACGCCGTTTCCAACCGGCAGACACGTGATTCGATGGACGATGTTGCACGATATGGCGTCCATGTGGGGCAACCTCGGAAACGGACATGGCGCGCACGTGACGCCGGCCGAGCGCAACGTATTCGAGCGCTTTTTCAAGCAGTCGCGGGACATATGAGGACCAACGAGGAGCGGGCAATGACATCGGCAGGCTTGGAATCGAATGGGGCGGATGCGGGCGCCCGCAGCAAGCGGGCCGTCGCGTTCGGCGCGGTGCTGGCCGCCTTCTTTCTTCAGGCGTCGTTTAGCACGGCGCTTGCGCAGACGAGCGGCTCGGCGGCAACGGCTGCACCCGCGAAAAAGTCCGTGTGTGTCGATGCGCAAGTCCAAGGGCAGCGGGCGCTGTCCTACGACTGCCTGGCCGAGCAACTGAAGGCGAAGCCGGTTGCGTCTTCCGGGGCATCGCAAAGCGCGGCCGAGGCGCTGGCGAAGTCGCCCTCGAATCGGCTAGGTACGTTCAATCTATCGACCGAACGCAATCGCTTCGGCTCCAATTGGGGCAAATCGGCCACGCCGCAACGGCCCGCGCCGCCGGTCGTCGTGTCGCCGAAATGAGCGCCGCCTACGCGCTTCCCCGTTCGAAGCCGACGAGATGATGCGCAAGCGCGACGCAAGCGCGCTGCGCCGAAAGCGGTTCCTTACCGGCGAGGATGAGATCGTCAATCACGCCCAGCACGCCTCGGAATAAAAACGTTGCGCTGACATGAGCATTCGGCGAGCGCCACACGCCTTGCGTATGTCCGCGTCGAATCAACGCCGTCAAGTCGCGCATGAAAGCTCGGTCGGAAGCCGTCCAACGCGGCGACTCGGGACCGAACACGACATCGTGCAGCGGCCCCATCGCGACATAGCCCTCCGCCGCAGCCTTTACCCACGCCTCCAATCGACGGGGCAAGTCGTCGGGGTTGCAGGCGGCCATCGCCTCGTCGATATGCGCCTGGAACGTGTCGATCACGCTCTCGCGCAACGCGACCAGCAGCGCCGCCTTCGATTCGTAGTGGTGATAGAAGGTGCCTTTCGCGGTCCCGGCCAATAAAACGATCTCATCGACGGTCGTCTCCTCGACGCCTTTCGCGACGAACAACGACGCAGCCGCATCCAGAAGCTTCTTGGCGCTGCGCAGCCCGCGCGGCTGCGATCGCCGCTGGCTGGCGGGTTCGGCGCCGGTTATTTCCTTCGTGGTGGACGTCAAAAGCGTTTCTCGCATCGATATCGGTTGATGTTACGCGCGACGGCGGCAAGTACCGGTTACGCACGTCGCATAGTTTATCGCGCTGCCATGCACCCGAAGCAGCGGGGCAAACCGTCACGTTGACGAAACCGACCGTTAGTCGAATAATGGCGCAATACCGACTGATAGTCGGGTTTAATTCATGCCGGGAGTCCGTGATGAACGAACATTCGCCGAAAGGGGCGGCGACGCCCGCGGTGCGGGGCACGTCGTGGAAGGCGCTCGTCGGAACCGCGCTCATCGTGCTGGCGATCGCGGCCGCACTTTGGTTTTGGCGCACGAGCCGGGCGGCTTCGTCCGGTTGGTCATCGGGCGGGCCGATCGACGTTGCCGCCGTGACAGTGAAAGCGGGACCGGCGCCCGTCAGCATCGACGCCGTCGGCGAGTTGCGCGCGGTGCGGCAGGTGAGCGTGGCCAATGAAATCCCAGGCCGTATCCGCGAAATCGGTTTCGAGTCGGGGCAGCGCGCGAATGCAGGTACGCCGTTGATTCAGCTCGACGATTCGACGGAGCAGGCCAATCTCGTCGCGGCGAAAGCGAGCGCGATCTTCGCCGATCAACAATTGAAGCGGGCCAATGAGTTGTCCGCCGTCGGCGCCACATCCAAGGAGCTGTTGCAACAGCGGCGGGCCGAGCGCGATCAAGCCGCCGCGCAAGTACAGCAAATCGAAACGCGCATCCGCAAGATGCGCGTGCGCGCCCCGTTCTCGGGTGAACTAGGGCTGCGTAAAGTCGATCTCGGGCAGTACGTCAACGCCGGCGACCCCATCGTCACGCTGACGGATCTGAGCACGCTGTACGTGAACTTCGACGTGCCGCAACGGCAACTCGATCGCCTGCGCATCGGGCAGCGCGTCACGGTCAAGGCCGATGCGCTCGACGGCGCCCCCCAGCAAGCCGCCATCGACGCGATCGAACCGCAGGTCAGCAACGACACGCGCAACGCAACCGTCCAAGCCTCGCTGAGCAATAAGACCGGCGTGTTGCGACCCGGGATGTACGTGAGCGTCGCCGTTGCGCTGCCGCCCGAGCCCGACGCGCTGATGGTACCGGCGACGGCCGTCATGACGTCCGCATCCGGCAATGCGGCGGCCGTGATCCGCGCCCTCACGGCCGGACGCACGGGCAAGGCCGAGATCGTGCCTATCACCACGGGACGCCGTATCGGCGACGAGGTCGTCGTCTTGGACGGCTTGAAGCCGGGCGACGTCGTCATCACCGAGGGACAACTGCGCGTGCGGCCCGGCGCCGCGGTGCATATCGTCGACGAAACAGCGAACGGCCCGACCGGCAAGACGAGCAGCGCGAACGCCACGGGGGGCTGATCGATGAAATTCACCGACTTGTTCATCCAGCGCCCGATTCTCTCGGTCACGCTGAGCTTGCTGATCCTGCTGACCGGTATCGCTTCGCTCGTATCGCTGCCGACGCGCGAGTATCCGAAGATGGAAAGCGCGACGATTACCGTTACGACGCTGTATCCGGGCGCGAGCCAGGAAGTGATGCAAGGCTTCGTGACGACGCCGATCGCGCAGGCGATCGCATCCGCGAACGGGATCGAATATCTGACGTCCACCTCCACGCAGGGGCGTAGCGAAATCAAGGCGAAGCTCGTCTTGAACGCCAACGCCGATCGCGCCATGACGGAGGTGCTCGCGAAGATACAACAGGTGAAATACAAACTGCCGCGCGACGCCTACGACCCCGTGATCGGCAAGGTGACGGACGGTGTTTCGGCGGTGCAGTACCTCGCGTTCGTCGGCGACAAGGACAAGATCCCGCAAATCACCGATTTCATCACGCGCGTCGCGCAGCCGTTGATCACGTCGGTGCCCGGTGTCGCGTCGGCCGATATCGTCGGCGGACAAACGATCGCGATGCGGCTGTGGGTCGATCCCGTCAAGCTCGCCGCGCATGGCTTGACGGCTGGGGATTTAGCCGATGCGCTGCGCGCCAACAACGTTCAGGCGGCACCGGGTGCGCTCAAGGGCGCCGGCACGGTGGTCCCGATCACGGCCGCCACCGACATGCGCAGCATCGCGGGCTTTAGGGAGATGGTGATCAAGCATGGCGCCAATAGCGTCGTGCGCCTCTCCGATGTCGCCACCGTCGAGATCGGCGGCGAAAACTACGACAGCAGCTTCTTTTATAACGGCGCGCCGTCGGTCGCCTTGGCGATTTCCCCCACGCCCGACGGCAATCCGCTCACCATCGTCGCCGGTGTGGACAAGCTGCTGCCCGATCTGCAACGCGCGGCCCCACCGGGGCTGAAGATCGTCAACGCGTTCGATACGGCCAGCTTCGTCAACGCGTCCATCGAGGAAGTCATCCATACGTTGATCGAGGCCATCGTCATCGTCGTGCTCGTCATCTTCCTGTTTCTCGGCACGCTGCGCGCCGTCGTCATCCCGATCGTCACCATCCCGCTCTCGCTCGTGGGAACGGCGGCACTGATGCTCGTCTCCGGGTTCTCGCTGAACTTATTGACCTTGCTGGCGATGGTGCTCGCGATCGGGCTCGTCGTGGACGACGCGATCGTCGTCGTCGAAAACATCCATCGGCACATCGAAGACGGACTCTCCCCGGCGCGGGCCGCGTTGCTCGGCGCGCGCGAAATCATTTGGCCCGTCATCGGCATGACGATCACGCTGGCGGCCGTCTACGCGCCGATCGGGCTCATGGGCGGGTTGACGGGGGCTCTTTTCAAGGAATTCGCGTTCACGCTCGCTTGCGCGGTGATCGTTTCCGGCGTCATTGCGCTGACCCTTTCGCCGATGATGAGCAGCTTTTTGCTCAGCGCGAAGTTGAGCGAAGGCTACTTGGCCAAACGCGTCGAGCAGCTCGTCCAGGGGCTCACGCGGCGCTATAGCGGCTTACTCGCCCGCACGCTCCACGCACGCGCGGCCGTCTTGCTCGTCTGCGTCGCGGTGCTGGCGGGGATCGTCTTCATGTTTCTCGGCGTGCAGCGCGAGCTCGCGCCCACCGAGGACCAAGGCTACGTGTTCGTGCAGACGAAGTCGCCGCAGTACGCGAACGTGCGCTACACCGAGCAGGTGTCGCAGCACGTCGAAGCGGTGTTTCGACGGTTCTCGGACTACCACAGCAGCTTTCTCTATAACGGTAGCGACGGGCAGAACAACGGTTTCGGCGGCATCGTGCTGAAACCGTGGTCAACCCGCGCGCAATCGGCCGGTCAGGTGCAAGCCGCGTTGAACCAAAGCAGCGCCGGTATCACGGGCGCGTTCGTCACGGCATTTCAACCGCCCGCGTTGCCCGCGGGAAGCGGTGGGCTTCCGGTGCAAATGGTCGTGCGCGCGCCAACGGATTTCACGACGCTGTATGGCGCTATGGAGGGCATCAAGGGCGCGGCGTGGGGTAGTGGGCTCTTCGCTTTCGTCGATAGCGACGTGGCGTTCGACAGCCCGCAAGCACACATGACGATCAATGCGACGAAGGCCGGAGAGATGGGCATTGCGATGTCGGACATCGCATCGACGTTGGCTACGTTGGTCGGAGAAAACTATATCAATCGCTTCAATTGGTTCGACCGTTCCTACGACGTGATCGCGCAGGTACCGCAGCGCGACCGGCGCGCGCCGGGCGACCTGACCGGCTATTACGTGCGCGCGCAATCGGGCAAGCTCGTGCCGCTCTCGACCGTCGTGGACGTGCAGGTGGCGCCGGCGGCCAACCGGTTGCCGCAGTTCAACCAAATGAACGCGGTTACGTTGTCGGGCGTGTTGCTGCCCGGCGTGACGATGGGGCAAGCGGTCGATTTTCTCGAGCGGCAGCCGCTGCCGCCGGGCGCGAAGATCGATTGGCTCTCCGATAGCCGTCAGTTCGTCACCGAGGGCAATCGGCTGACGCTCTCGTTCTGCTTCGCGCTCGTCGTTATTTTTCTCGTCCTGGCCGCCCAGTTCGAAAGCCTGCGCGATCCGCTCGTGATTCTCGTGACGGTCCCGCTCGCCGTATGCGGCGCGCTCGTGCCGCTATGGCTCGGCTTCGGGACGCTGAACATCTATACGCAGATCGGGCTCGTTACGTTGATCGGGTTGATCTCGAAGCACGGCATCCTGATGGTTTCGTTCGCGAACGATATCCAACTACGCGAAAAGGTGGGGCCGGCGCAGGCCATTCTGAAAGCGGCCGTAATCCGGATGCGCCCCGTCTTGATGACGACGGCCGCCATGGTGACGGGTCTCGTTCCGCTTCTATTCGCGGGAGGGGCGGGAGCCGCGAGCCGCTTTGCGATCGGGATCGTCGTCGTGGCGGGCATGCTCGTGGGCACGCTCTTTACGCTGTTCGTGCTGCCGACGATCTACAGTTTGATCGCGAAGGATCACCGTGAGCATGCGTTGTCGACGCGGGCAAAAGAACTCGAGCGCGAGGTGTCGAGCCATGCGTAACCCGCGTATCGCATTGACACCCGCGTTGATCGTAACGCTGTTGGCCGGCGGCTGCGCGGTCGGGCCGGATTACGTGGCGCCGAAAGTGCCCGCGAGCGCAGGCGGAGCATTCTTGAGCACGAACGATGTCGCGACCGCCGCGCCGCTGCCGCATGACTGGTGGCGGCTTTACGACGATAAAGATCTCGATGCGTTGGTCGAGCGCGCATTCTCGGCCAATACCGATTTGCGCGTCGCTGTGGCGAACCTCGAGCGCGAGCGGGGCGTGTTGTCCGAAGTCGATGCGGCTCAATTTCCGTCCACGCAGTTATCGGCGTCGAAGTCTTACGGTAACAATGCGTCGTCTTCGAGCCAGGCATTGCCGTTGCCGCAAAAGCAGTGGACTTCGTCGGGCGCGTTCGCCGTGTCATGGGAGATCGATCTGCTGGGCCGCGTGAGGCGAAGCGTCGAAGCCGAGCGCGCCAACGTCCAAGCGGCCGAAGCGGCGCGCGACGCCGTGCGCGCCATGGTGGCCGCGGAAACGACGCGCAATTACGTCACGGCGTGCTCGCTCGCCGAATCGGTTGCCGCAGCGCATGCCTCGATCGGTATCGCACGCGAGACGCTCACGCTGACGCAACGGCAGGTCGACGCGGGCGCGGCTTCGTCGTTCGACGCGCAGCGTGCGGCGGCCTCGCTCGCCAGTACCGAAGCCAGCTTGCCGCCACTCGAGGCGCAACGCCGGAACGCGTTGTTCGCGCTGGCGGCGCTCGTCGGTGGGACACCGGCGGACGTGCCTGCCGCAGCGGCCGCCTGCTCGCACCCGCCGAAGCTTGCCGGACCGATTCCCGTGGAAGACGGCGCGGCGTTGCTGCGACGCCGCCCGGATGTGCGCCAAGCCGAGCGTAAGCTTGCAGCCGATACCGCGAGCATCGGCGTAGCGGTGGCCGATTTGTACCCGCGCTTTTCATTAAATGGAGCGGTGAGTTACCTGCGCGGGGGCACGTCGAGCGGTAGCGCGCAGACGCCCGCTTGGACCTTCGGCGTGGGCCCCGCGCTCAGTTGGAGCTTTCCGAACATCGGCGTGGCGCGCGCGCGCGTGAAGCAGGCGAGGGCGCAAACCCAGGCGTCGCTTGCAAGCTTCGACGGCGCCGTCTTGACGGCCCTGCGCGAGGTCGAGCAAGCCTTGACGAGCCTCGGCGCCGAGCAGCGGCGCTATGCCTCGCTCGAGGAGGCGGACGCGCGTTCGCGCCAAGCCTATGAGCTTGCGAACGACCGCTATCGGGCAGGCAATATCTCCCAGCTCGAACTGCTCGACGCGAGCCGCGATCGCGTGGCGGCGCAAGCTGCGTTGGCCGATTCGGCGGTGTCGTTGAATGCCGCACGCGTGAATTTGTTCAAAGCGCTGGGCGGCGGCTGGTAGGTAAGGCGGCAGGGCGAGCGCCCGGCCTTGGCGGCGCGTCAATCGACGCCGAACAACGTCGCCGGCGTGATATAGAAATAGCCCTTTTCGATGGCCTTTTCGATCAATTCCGACTTCGATGCCACCGTGAACTTGTCTTTCAAAGCGTCGATGTGATGCTCGACGGTTCTGACCGAAATCGAGAGCAGGTCGGCGATGCGGCGGGCCACGCCGCCACGTAGCAGAAAAAACAAGATTTCGGTTTCGCGCGGCGTCAAATCGATGTCGCGCTTTTCCCCGTTGATGACGAAGCTGCCGCGCGGCATCGTTTTCGATCGCCCATGGGGTGCCTCGCGCACGAGTTTCAGCATGTTGCTATTGATATCCGTGATATCGGTGCCGTGCATGAGTACGCCGCGTGCGTTCGTTTCGCAATCGACGAACGGCCTCTTGACGACGAGGTAGGCTTTCACGCCGATCTCCCCGGCGTGATAGATGTTGATGCTGCGCACGGTGGCGCCGCGCTCCATGACGAATCGATCCTGAGCGACATAGCTATCGTCGTACGAACCGAAAGCCGCGGGCAAATCGTGATGCCGAAGGCCGAGCATCGGGACACCCTCATCCAAACCCATCGACTTCTTAAATGCCGTATTCCCGTAAAGGAAGATCGATCCTGCGTCCTTGCAGGCGCAAACGCCGGGTATCTGATCGATCAAGCTTGAAAAGGCCGGGCTGATCAAATCGCTCATGATGCGTTTCTCCCGAATGGTTCGAACAAGACGTCGCACGTGACCGATTGCGTGAACAGCACATTATGCTCGATCCGTATCGATTATTCACGGCGCTTATCTTGAGACTTGCGGCAATGGAATGAGAATATAGACAAGTTCGATCGCGACGGGTTCGATCGTCGCATGCATATATCGCAATCGTATTGGCGCTTTTCACGGCAAGCCTATTTCCAATGGGTAGAAAGTACGGAAGCGGCGGGCGGCGCCGGACGCTATCGTCACGGCAAGAGTGTCGTAGAGCCGAGGCATCGGCGGTGATGCGCCGCAAAGCGCCGAAGCTCGCGATTCTCTTATCCCTTCTTTCAGCAAGCAGTGCTTTTCCGGAGGGCGGGTATGCGGCGCCGAGCAGTGGGCGCCAAAGCGATATCGTTCCCCGGAAGCGGCACGATTTTCCCTAGGAGCCATTCATGTCGAAGAACGAAGCGGTCATCAGCGCAGGAAAAGGCGTCACGTTCGTGAACATCATCGAAGTGTCGCCCGAGAATCAAGCCAAGGTGATCGACGTGCTCAACGAAGGCGTCGAAAAGGTCATCCGCCACAAGGACGGTTTCATCTCGGCGAGCATCCTCGCAAGCAAGGACGGCACGAGCGTGATCAACATCGCGCAATGGGAGAACCCCGACAACGTGAAGGCCGTCCGCGAAGATCCGGCCGCGCAAGAGTACGTCAAGCGCACGGCGGCGCTCGCGAAGGCCGCGCCGAATCTGTATTCGGTCGTCTCGGTGCACGCCTGACCGATTGTGTAGCGACGCGGCGGCTCCGCACTCTCGGGGCGGGGCCGCCCCCATCCGATTCGCGACTATCGGCGCCAGATCATGACAGTCACCATAGACACCGAGTTTTTGATCGCAGGAGCAGGCATCGGCGGGCTCACGGCAGCGTTGTCGCTGCATGCCCACGGCGTTCATGATCTGCTGATCATCGAAGCAGCGAAACGCATTCGCCCCCTCGGCGTGGGCATCAACATCCAACCGGCAGCGGTCGCCGAACTCTATGCGCTCGGGTTGAACCGGTCGATGGAACGTTCCGGGATCAAGACCGAGCGCGTCGCGCACCTGGACGAGAAAGGCAAACTGCTGTGGAGCGAGGCGCGCGGTTTGCCGAGCGGCAGCCCCTATCCGCAGATCTCCATTCACCGCGGCGTGCTGGAAATGTTCCTATTGCGCGCCGTGAAGGCTCGGCTCGGGCAGCATGCCGTGCGAACCGGGACTCGCCTGGTTTCGTTTCATGAAGACGGCGATCGCATCGTGGTCGTCGCGATCGATCAGTCGACGGGCAACGAAGTGCGGTTCCGGGCGAAGGGATTGATCGGCGCGGACGGTATTCATTCGGCCGTGCGCGCGCAGCTCAAAGGCGACGGCAATGCCGTCAAGCGCACGCCCATCACGATGTGGCGCGGTGTGACGCAGTGCGAGCGCTTTCTCGACGGACGCACGATGATCGTCGCGAACGACGTCTATTCCACGCGCCTGATCGCGTATCCGATTTCGAGCGAGCATGAAAAGCGCGGCACGGCGCTGGTCAATTGGGTTTGCATGGTATCGGCCGATACGCGCGTGCGGCTTGATCGCCCCGATTGGAGCGAGACGGGCAAGCTCGAGGACATCCTTCCGTTCTTTTCGCACTGGCGCTTCGATTGGCTCGATATCGACGCGCTGCTCAGCGGGAGCAACACGATCTTGCAGTACCCGATGGTCGATCGCGACCCGCTCGATCGATGGGGGCAGGGCAGGGTCACGCTGCTTGGCGACGCGGCGCATTTGATGTATCCGGTCGGGGCCAACGGCGCCTCGCAGGCGATTCTCGACGCCTCGGCGCTCGCCTTCGAGATTTCGAGTCGCAAGGACGTGGAAGCGGCGTTCACGCATTACGAAAATGCGCGGCGGCCCGTCACGAGCAAGATCGTGCTGGAAAACAGACTGAGGGACCGCACCGAACGCACGCTAGCCGTAAGCAGTTCCAACGACGGAGAAAAGGCCATCGTGGTCGAAGGCATGGTGAGCCGCTACAAGCAAAACGTCGAAACGCAAAAAGCGCATCAATCATCCACCGAGGGACAATGATCATGAGCACGGTTCAGCAGCGCTACGATGCGATCGTCATCGGCGCGGGCTTCGCGGGCATTTACGCCTTATATAAGCTTCATCACGAATTGGGTCTGAACGTACGCTGCTTCGAGAAGGGCGGTAGCGTGGGCGGCACGTGGTATTGGAATCGCTACCCGGGCGCGCGCACCGACACGGAGACGCGCGTGTATCGGTACTCGTTCGACAAGGAAATCTACGACGGTTGGAATTGGCGCAGCCGCTTCGCCAATCAACCGGAAGTGCTCGCGTATTTGCGTTCGATCGTCTCGCACTACGCGCTCGATCCGCACATCACGCTCGATACTTTCGTCGAATCGGCCCGCTACGACGAGGCTGCGAACGAATGGATCGTGACGACATCGGAAGGCGACACCTTCGCGTGCACGTATTTGCTGACCGCGATCGGCGTGCTGTCCAAGTTGAACTTCCCGAAGATTGCCGGCCGGGAGAAGTTTCGTGGAATGGTCGTGCATACGGGCAACTGGCCCGACGAACTGACGCTCGAGGGCAAGCGCATCGGCGTGATCGGAACGGGATCGACCGGCGTGCAGTTGATTACCGCGGCGGCGAAGACGGCACGGCATGTGACGGTATTCCAACGCAACGCGCAGTACTGCGTGCCGGCGGGTGAAGATCTGGTGGGCGAAGCCGAGATCGCCGACTATCGGAATAACTTCGAGCAGGTATGGGAAGGCATTCGCGGCACACGTGTGGCATGCGGATTTGCCGAGAGCATGGTGCCGACGTTTAGCGTTTCGCCCGAGGAACGCGACAAAGTGTTCGAAGAAAACTGGAAGATCGGCACCGGCTTCCGGTTCATGTTCGGGACGTTCTCCGATATCGCGAGCAGCGAAGAAGCGAACCACGAGGCAACGCGCTTCATCGAGAAAAAGATCCGCCAGATCGTTAAAGATCCGGAGACGGCGCAAAAGCTCATTCCCGATCAGTTGTATGCCAAGCGGCCGATCTCGATCAACCACTACTACGAGGTCTACAACCAGCCGAACGTCTCGCTCGTTTCGGTGAAGAACAACGAGATCGTCGCGTTCACCGAGAATGGTGTACGCACCGCCGATGGGCAAGAATATGAACTCGACGTCCTGGCTTTTGCCACCGGCTTCGATACGATCGTCGGCAGCTTCAAGGACGTCGAAATCAAAGGGCTGCACGGCGTCGAATTGAAGCAGCACTGGAAGGACGAAGCGACGAGCTTCATGGGCATCGCCACGTCGAACTTCCCGAATTTCTTCATGGTGCCGGGGCCGAAGAGTGTCTTCTGCAATATTCCCCCCGGTGTCGAAGCCCAGCTCGATTGGATCGCCGCACTGATCCGAAAGGCCCGTTCCGGCGAAGCGAGCGCGATTCGCGTCACCCCCGAGGCCGAGCGCGAATGGACGCAGATCTGCGATACGTATGCGGCCTATACGTTGTTGCCGAAGGTCGATTCGTGGATCTTCGGGGCCAACGTGCCGGGGGGCAAGCGGCAAACGCTGTTTTATTTCGGTGGGCTAAGCGGCTATCGGCAGGCGTGGTCCGAACTCGCGAAGAATGATTTCAAGGGGTTCTTGTTCGATCGGGCGGGTTGAGAGTGTGACGCGTAGGAATCCCGCTAGTCGAGCGGGGTTCTTTGCAGCGCAGAGGGCATCGGTTGCGTTGCGCGGTCACTTCCCATCGCCAACCGCCAGCCTGTCGTACCCCTTGACCCGATACACGACGATCGATGCCAACCAGGCGAAGACGAATACGCCGATGATGGCGAACCCCAAGTTGTTGAAGTTGTCATTGAGCGTGCCGACGACTTGCCAAAATCCGCCTTCGAGTTTGAGGCGGCCTGAAAGCAATCCAAGCATCTCGATGCCGCCGATCAATACCGCCACGACGACGGAAACGAGCGTAATCGTCAGGTTGTAGTAGAGCTTACGGATCGGCCGCACGAACGCCCATTCGTAAGCGCCGAGCATCAATACGCCGTCGGTGGTGTCCACAAGTGTCATGCCGGCCGTGAACAACACGGGAAACACGAGCACGACACCGAGCGAGATGCCTTGCGATGCTTGACTAGCAGATAGACCGAGCAGGCTGACTTCGGTGGCCGTATCGAAGCCGAGACCGAACAGAAAGCCGAGCGGAAACATCCAGACCGGCCGGGACACGAGGCGGAACATCGGATTCAATAGCCGGGCCAGCAAGCCACGGCTATTGAGCAATAGGTCGAGATCGTCGTCGCTATAAGGCTGGCCGCGGCGAACCCGATCGAATGCATTCCACACGCCGCGCAAAATGACGATATTCATTGCGGCGATCAGAAACAAGAACAGCGCCGACACGCCGGTGGAAATCATCCCGCCGACATCGCGCCATGCCTGCACACGGTGCTCCAATGCAGCGGCCGCCAGCGCGACGCCTGCCGCGACGAGGAGCACGACCGCCGAGTGTCCGAGCGCGAAAAACAGCCCGATGGAAACGGGCCGTTGCCCGTCCTGCATCAACTTACGTGTGACGTTGTCGATAGCGGCAATATGGTCGGCATCGACCGCATGCCGAAGGCCGAAGCCGTAGGCGAGCAATCCCGTCGAGAGCAGCAGAGGATGCCCATGAAAGGCGATGAACGCCCATATCCACGCACCGGCGTTGAATAGGGCAAGTAGGCAGTAGATCGCGACGACACGCCGACGCAGCCCGCCGCGAACGTCGCCCGTCTGCAAAACAGTGGACATAAAAGATCCTGAGGTCGGGCTGTCGTTGCAAAGGGCGCTCACCGCGTTCCCTTTCGATCCCGGTGGCGGCAACCATCGGGGTTAGAGCGTACGAATCGAAGCATGTCGCTGTCAAGGTGCGCAAAAAAAACGCCGCCGGAAATGACGGTGGAGCGGAGCTTCACCAAAGACCGTCGAGGCGAACGTGCCGGGCCACCACATCCGCCAGCGTCTCGATCGAGGCCAAGCGGCGCGCATCGTGATCGACGCGCAGCGCGTCGTTCTTACCGGCCCAGCGTAGTAAGGTCTCGCATGCATCCGGTGAATCGAACACGCCGTGCAAGTACGTCGCTAAAATTTGCCCGTCCCCCGAGACGGCGCCGTCGGCCCTCGTGTCGTTGCCGTATCGCAGGCGCAGGGCGGGGCGCGAAAGCGCCGGCCCCTCGGTCACGCCCATATGGATCTCATAGCCGCGCACCGGCACTTCGCCACCGAGCAAAAGGCTGCCTGCCGTGTTCACGAGTTGCTTGTGCGGCTCGAGCGTCGTGACGAAATCGAGCAAGCCGAGACCGGGCGTCGTACCGGCATCGCTTTCAATCCCGAGCGGGTCGCGCAATTCACGGCCGAGCATCTGCAGCCCGCCGCAGATCCCGATCAGTTTCCCGCCGTACCGCAAATGCTTGCGCAAGTAGGGCTCCCAGCCGCCTTGGCGTAGCGAATGCAGATCGCATTGAACGCTCTTGCTCCCGGGCAACACGACGAGATCGGCTGCCGGGATCGGGTCCCCCATTCTCACGAAACGCAGATCCACTTGCGGATGGGCGCGCAGCGGATCGAAGTCGGTATGGTTGCTGATTCGGGGCAGCGCCGGGACGACGACGCGCAATGCGTCATCGGGCGCGGGTTGCGAGCCGCGAGACTTCGGTAAGGCGTCTTCGGCATCGAGCCAAAGGTTGGGCACGAACGGCACCACACCGAGCACGGGCTTGCCCGTTTGGGCCTCGATCCATTCGATGCCGGGTTGCAACAACGATACGTCGCCCCGGAATTTGTTGATGACGACGCCTTTCACGAGCGCGCGCTCGTCTTCGGCCAAGCACGCGAGGGTGCCCAGAATCTGGGCGAACACGCCCCCGCGGTCGATATCGGCCACGAGCACCACCGGGCATCCCACGGCGGTCGCGAACCCCATGTTGGCGATGTCGCCCTCGCGCAGATTGACTTCGGCCGGGCTTCCGGCGCCTTCGACGAGCACCAGGTCCGACTTCGCCCGAAGCCGCTCGAACGATTCGAGCACAGCCTGGCGCGCGATCGGTTTGTAGTGGTGATAAGCCCGCGCGTCGAGATTGCCGGTCGAGCGACCGTGCACGATCACTTGCGCGCCGATATCGCTGTTCGGTTTGAGCAACACCGGGTTCATATCCACTTCGGGCGGGATTCCCGCCGCGAGCGCTTGCCATGCTTGCGCGCGGCCGATCTCGCCCCCGTCCACGGTGACGGCGCTGTTCAGCGACATGTTTTGCGGCTTGAACGGCGCCACTCGCAGGCCGCTGCGCGCGGCGATGCGGCACAGCGCGCCGACCACGGTGCTTTTACCCGAATCCGAGCTCGTGCCCTGGATCATCAACATGCCAGCCATGTCACGCGTCCTATCGTTCTACGTTCTATTCGGCAAAGAAGCGAAGCAATACACGGGTACGCATGGCGGCCCGTGCGAGGGGGACGTATTATGTCACCCGCCGAGCGGCAGCCGGCGCAAGCGGTGTCGATCGGCGCTTGCGGCCGCCTCCGCAACATCGCTTTCACGAACAACGAATGATTGGATTTTCCGCCCCGGTTACCTTTGCGCTGTGTTTCGCCGGCGTCGCGATGGACGCGCTGTTGGGCGAGCCGTCGCGCGCGCATCCGCTCGTCGCCTTCGGCAAGTGGGCCGCGCGCATCGAGCGGACGCTGAACCCCGATCGCACCGCGGCGCATGGGGCTAGCCGCGGCCAGCGCGAGCCGGGTGAGTCGGCCGAGTCGCCCGCATCGCGCCCTGGATGGGTACGCCTCAAGGGCCTCACGGCTTGGGCCCTCGCCGTCGTTCCGCCGGTGGGGCTGTTCGCCGTTCTCACCGGCGCGTTGCCGCCCGCCGTATCGTGGCTGCTTCAGGTCGTGGCGCTATGGTTCGCGCTGGGCGCGCGCAGCCTCGTCGATCACATCGCGCCGGTAGAGCATGCGTTGCGCGCGGGCGACCTTCCGCTTGCTCGGGAATTGACTTCGCGAGTCGTGACGCGCGATCTTTCCGAGGCGGACGAGTCCGCCGTGGCCAAAGCCGCGATCGAATCGGCGCTCGAGAACGGCAACGATGCTATTTTCGGCGCGCTTTTTTGGTTCGTCGTCGCGGGTGGCGCGGGCGCGCTAGCCTTTCGTCTCATCAATACACTCGACGCGATGTGGGGTTATCGCACGCCGCGCATGCGCTACTTCGGTTGGGCGGCTGCGCGCCTCGACGACGTGGCGAACTATCTTCCGGCTCGCCTAACGGCGCTGACCTACGCTTTGTGCGGCAACGTGAGGCAAGCGTTGGAATGCTGGCGCACCCAGGCATCGGCTTGGGACAGCCCGAATGCGGGCCCGGTGATGGCGAGCGGCGCGGGTAGCTTGAACGTCGCTTGCGGCGGTGCCGCCTGGTACCACGGCGCACTGGAGCCTCGGCCTGTATTGGGCCGGGGGCATGTGCCCGGTGCCGCCGATGTCGGCCGGGCGCTGTCCCTCGTGAAGCGCTCGATTGCGCTCTGGCTGGCCGTGGTGGCAATGCTTGCCGCCGTTGCAATTCTTTATTGAAGATTGAAGGGCGCTCATGCTTCCTTTCCCCCATCCGGCGCCAGTGCCTCACGGCGGCAACCTCGGCGATGCCGCCGCGCGATACGGTATTGCACGCGAGCAATGGATCGACCTATCGACCGGCATCAATCCGCACGGCTATCCCGTGCCGCCGATCGATCCGCAAGCGTGGATAAGGCTGCCCGACGATCACGATGATCTGGAAGCGATCGCCGCCGAGCATTACGGCACGACGCGCGCGCTAGCGGTAGCGGGAACGCAGGCCGCTATCCGCATGTTGCCGGCGGTGCTGCCGAAGGGGCGCGTGGGGGTAGGGCTGTTGACGTACGGAGAGTACGCCCCGGCCTTCGAGCGGGCTGGATTTCCCGTGGCGCGGTTCGTCACGCCAGAGCTGGGTTGGGGTGACTCCGCTCATGCGGCTTCGTTCGTGTTGGACCCGTCGCGCGAGTTGCCCGTGGACTTGAAGCATCTGATCCTGGTCAATCCCAACAACCCCGGCACAGAGCGATATTGTGCCCAGCAGGTCATGAGTTGGTGCGTGCAGCTTGCCGCGCGTGGCGGAACGCTCGTGGTCGACGAAGCGTTCATCGAATCGATGCCCGATTTCAGCGTCGCGCGCTTCGCGAATCGCGAAGCGTTGATCGTGCTGCGCTCGATCGGCAAATTCTATGGCCTGGCCGGCGCGAGAGTCGGCTTCGTACTGGCTTGCGAGCGTATCGATGCAGCGATGCGCGCGATGCGCGGGCCTTGGACGGTATCGGGACCCGCTCGCCTTGCCGTGCGCGCCGCGCTGCTCGATTCCGAATGGCAAACGAAGACGAGGAGCGAACTCATTGCGTCGGGAGAGCGCCTAGCCGATATGCTTGGGCGGCATCACACGAAGGTAATGAGTACCCCGCTTTTTTCCTGGGTGAGAACCGGGCAGGCCGAGCGTTGGCAAGATGGCCTCGCGCGTTTGGGGATTTGGGTGCGCCGATTCGACGTGATACAAGGGATCAGGTTCGGCTTGCCTGCGGACGAGGCCGCATGGATGCGGCTGGACGCAGCATTGAATTCAGTGAAGATAGAGGTGCAGGGTTGACGCAAAACGAAGAACTCGACAACCGAAGCGAAGATCTCGCGAATGCGATCGCGGCCGCCCGCGGGTTAAGCCCTGTCGGCTCGCCCTGCATCGACATCTGCCGCATCGATCAGGTAAGCGGCTATTGCGAAGGGTGCCTGCGCACGCGCGAAGAGATCAAAGCGTGGAAATCGTCGAGCGACGACGAGAAATTGTCGATGCTCGACAAGCTATCAAAGCGCAATAGCGAGCGTGTCTAGCCGGCCGTAGCCAAACTTGCGGGGCGACTAGAAGGCCTTACCGGTCAATAAGGCCGCGGCGAGCGCCGGATTCGACGGCCAATATCCATGCATATACGTGGCGACGATCGAGCCCACCCGAAATACCGGCTCGCCATCGGCATCGCTTTGCGGCCGATATGCGTGACGCTCCGGGATCAAATCGGTGGCCATGCTCGAGTAATGAAACGTATGCCCGGTCATGACGCCGTGTTCCGACCGTAGCGCTTGCATGCCGAGGCCGCGCAGCTTTTCGTGCATCGTCGCGTGTCCCGGCAACAAGCCGATCATCGCCGTGCGAACGCCTTTTGCGTCGGTCAAGCTTTCGAGCAGATACAGCATTCCCCCGCACTCGGCCACGATGGGCTTGCCGGCTGCCGCGTGCGCGCGGATCGACGCCGCACTGCGCGCGTTGGCGGCAAGCGTCGCGGCGTGCAACTCCGGGTAGCCGCCCGGTAGAAACAGGGCGTCCGTCGCTTCGGGAACAGCCTCGTTCGCCAGCGGCGAAAAATACGTCACGCGTGCACCGAGCGTTCCCAGAAGTTCCACATTGGCCGGGAAGACGAACGAAAATGCCGCGTCGCGCGCAAGCGCGATTTGCACCCCATCGAGCGATTTCGGCAATGCGAGCGGTGCCTGCGGTTCGAAGAACATGGGCGGCGGCAACTCGGCGAGCGCCGTATCGGCCAATGCCCGCGCGGTGAATTCGATGCGTGCGTCGAGTTCGTCGATCTCGCCGGCTTGATGCAGGCCCAGGTGCCGTTCCGGCAAGGTGATTCGATCCGACCGGCACAGGTGCCCGAGCCACCGAATATCGGAAGGCACGCTTTCCTCGAGCATCCCCGCATGACGCGGCGACCCTACGTGATTGGCGAGCACCCCATAGATCGACACATCGGCCCGGTAGTGCGCCAGCCCGAACGACAGCGCACCGAACGTCTGCGCCATCGCTTGTGCCGAGATCACGGCCGCGACGGGTACGCCGAATCGCGCGGCGAGATCGGCGCTGCTCGGCGTGCCATCGAATAGCCCCATCACGCCTTCGATCAGGATCAAGTCCGCTTGTTCCGCTGCTTCAGCGAGCAAGCGTCTACACCCGTCTTCCCCGACCATCCATAGATCGAGCGATTGCACTTGCGCGCCGCTGGCCCGCTCGAGAATCATCGGATCGAGAAAATCGGGCCCCGTCTTGAACACGCGCACCTTTCGGCCGAGTTGGCGATGCAATTGCGCAAGGCCCGCCGTCACCGTCGTCTTGCCTTGTCCCGAAGCTGGGCCGCTAATCAAGAGGGCCGGGCATGCGGGCACGATCAGAACTCCACGCCGCGCTGCGCTTTCACGCCTTGCTCGCGATACGGATGCTTGACGAGGCGCATTTCAGTGACGAGATCGGCGGCTTCAATCAAAGCATCGGGCGCGTGGCGCCCAGTCACGACGATATGTTGCATCGGCGCGCGAGCCGTCAGCACGCCGAGCACTTCGTCGAGCGGAAGGTATTCGTACTTGAGGACGGTGTTCAATTCATCAAGGATGACCATCCGATAGTCCCCGCTTCGAATCATCGCGACGGCTTGCTCCCAGCCTTTGCGGGCGGTGGCCATATCGGCTTCGCGGTTTTGCGTGTTCCAGGTGTATCCATCGCCCATCGTAACGAAATCGCACTTTGCGTTCGCGCCCAGAAAATCGCGCTCCGACGTATGCAACGCGCCTTTGATGAACTGCACGATGCCGACGCGCTCGTCATGACCGAGCATCCGCACCGCCATACCGAACGCCGCCGTGCTCTTGCCCTTGCCGTTGCCGGTGTTGACGATCAGCAAGCCTTTCTCCAGCGTCGCCGAAGCCTGTTTTTTCTCATGGCCTTCGCGGCGCCGCTGCGTCATGCGCAAATGCGATTCGGTGTCCGTCTTCATAGTGTCCTTGTCTGTTACGCGTTCGATCCCGCCGTTGGGTTCTCCGAAACGGCGATCGCAACCGTGACGCCGTCCAACGCTTGTTTTTCCCGTATCAGATTACCGTTTCTCGCGGCCAGCAGCGCGCACGGTTCGCATACCCCGTCGGCGCCGATATGCGCTTGTACGGGCGGCGATCTGCGCAGCGCAGGAAAGCGCTCGAAGCACGCTTGAATCTCGGGCACGGAAAATGTGACCAACGGCAGGCCATGGCGTTCGCAAAATGCGGCGAGCGCCGGTTCGGCGGCCTTTGTTTCGGCCGTGGCCACGCAGGCGACGTCGGCCATGGTCGTTGGGGCCAAGGCCGTACGAACGGCCGTTTCTATTTGTTCAACGGTTACGCCGCGCCGAAACCCGAGGCCGACCGTCAACGGCTTTTCGTTCGTGACGGGTTGGCTCGTCCAAGCGAGAGAAGCGACGCGGCCGATGACCAGGATCGAAGGCGAGCCCAGCCCGGCCTGGCGCACCTGCATCGGAAGCGCCGATAAAGATGCCATGACCTGACGCTGGGTCGGCAGGGTGGCCGATTCGATTGCGACACACGGCGTATCGTCGGACATGCCTGCGCGAAGCAAGGCATCGGCAATGTCCTCCACGCGGCGAATGCCCATGTAGACGATCAGCGTCAACCCAGTGGCCGCCAATGCCCCCCAGTCGGGCTCCTGATCGTCGGCCCCGTGCCCGGTGACGAAGATGGCGCCCTGCGCCATGCCCCGGTGCGTGATCGGTATACCCAGCGTAGCGGGCGCGGCGATGCCCGCGGTCACGCCGCTGATGATCTCGACGTCGATGCCGGCGGCGCGCAATGCCGCCAATTCCTCGCCGCCGCGGCCGAACACGAACGGATCGCCGCCTTTCAGCCGGGCCACGCTGCGGCCGTCGCGCAGATGATCGAGCATGAGTTCGATGATCTCGCTTTGCGGCGTGGAAAGGCTCCCCCCGCGTTTGCCGACATGGACGATACGCGCGTCGGCGCGCGCCATCTCGAGGATATCGGGGTTCACGAGGTCGTCCACGAGCACGACGTCGGCCACAGCTAGCGCGCGCATGGCCTTGACCGTCATCAGTTCGGCGTCGCCCGGCCCAGCGCCGATCAGCCAAGCCCGGCTCATCGCCGCCTCCCGGCAACGGAGAAGACGGCCGGCGTGCGCGCAAGCCTGGCCGCGCCGTTGCGCCGGCGGCACGGAAGTACGGCGCACGAGGCCCCTAGGCGACGTTGCATGTTTGCGAAAGGCGGTAGATAAGGGGGAACGAAGATACCACAGGCCTTGCGGCACGCCACACCGCACACCGTGTTTCCTTGACGGGCCCGTTCCACATACCTACACTCGCGTCTAATCTGGTGCTCGCGCATGCGTTCGAACATGCGCAGTTAAACGGGAAACAGCGGTTCGGCTCGACGCGTATCGTGGCGAACCTGCCTGTGCTGCCCCCGCAACGGTTAGCGAATGTGTCGCGCTCACGCGATACACGGCCGGCTTCGACACACGCGACGTCTGCGTGTGCTATACCACTGCGCCTTAAACGGCGCGGGAAGGTGAAGCGGTACGTTCGTCAGCCCGGATACCGGCCGGAGAAGAAGACAGCTTGCTGCGGGAAGGCGGCGTGCTGTCACGCCGATCCAGTGCTTCGTCACCTTTGTCCATCATGTCGACAACCATGCGCAAAATCCCCGTGACCGTCATCACGGGCTTTCTCGGTAGCGGTAAAACCACGCTGCTGCGTCACATCCTGTCCCAGGCCAACGGCTTGCGCGTTGCCGTCATCGTCAATGAGTTCGGCGAACTCGGGGTGGACGGGGAAATCCTCAAAGGCTGCGGCATCGGATGCGACGAAACGGGGCAGGAGCGCGAAGGCCAGCTCTACGAACTGGCGAACGGATGCTTGTGCTGCACCGTGCAGGAGGAATTCTTTCCGGTGATGGAGGCGCTGGTCGAGCGGCGCGCAACGATCGATCACGTGCTGATCGAAACATCGGGATTGGCGTTGCCCAAGCCTCTCGTGCAGGCATTCAATTGGCCGTCGATCCGCAATAGCTTCACGGTGGATGCCGTGGTCACCGTGGTCGATGGACCGGCGGCCGCGAGCGGCCAATTCGCCGACGATCCGGGCGCGGTGGACGCGCAACGCAAGAGCGATCCGAATCTCGATCACGAATCGCCGCTCCACGAGCTATTCGAAGATCAACTGAGCGCGGCCGATCTCGTCGTGCTCAATAAAACGGATTTGCTCGACGAGCCGGCTCAGGCCGCGGTGTCCCGGCTCATCCGCGAAGAGATTCCCCCGCACGTCAAAATCGTGCCGGCCTGTAACGGTAAGCTCGACTTGTCGGTATTGCTCGGCCTGAATGCGGCCTCCGAAACGACGATCGATACGCGGCCCGATCACCATGGCTCGGCCGACGATGCCGATCACCACCACGACGAGTTCGATTCCGTCGTTGTTTCGGGCGCGCCGGCCTCGCGCGAAACGGCGATTGCCGCGTTGAAGCATCTGGTCGCCAATCATGCGATCTATCGCGCGAAGGGTTTCGCCGCCTTGCCGGGCGCGGCCATGCGGCTCGTCATCCAGGGCGTGGGCGAGCGCTTCGACAGTTATTTCGATCGGCGTTGGCGCGACGACGAAACGCGCTCGAGCAAGTTCGTGCTGATCGGCGAAGACTTGGATGTGACGCGGCTGCAGCGCGAGTTCGATCACGCACTTGCGGCGGCGAGCGCGGCCGCTTGATTCTCAGAGCCTCGAATGCATTTGCTACGGACGGTCCCGGGTGGCTTCGTCGATGACACGGCGGGCGTCGTTCGTATCGATCAACGCCCCGGCGACATCGTCGTGCTCAGTTCCGCCGATACGACGCTGTCGCTGCTGGCGGGCGTGGTCGAACGGCTGGGCGAAGGCTTCCCAAGCCTGCGGCTGACCAACGTCACCTATCTGCGTCAGCCGGCATCGGTCGATTTTTATGTCGACGACGTCCTGAGGCATGCGCGCGTCGTCGTCATCGACCATCTCGGCGGCGAGGCATATTGGCCCTACGGGATCGAACGCGTCGTGCAATTGGCGAGGCATAACAAGCAAACGCTCGTCATGTTCTCGGGCGATTTGCAGGAAGATCCGAATCTGATCGCGCAGAGCACGGAAAGCCCCGCGTTCTGTACGCGCCTGTGGCGCTATTTGCGCGAAGGCGGGCCGGCCAATGCCGAAGCGTTCTTGCGTGCGATCGCATGGCATGCATTGGGCTGGGGCGAGGAGCCGGCGCCACCGATGTGCGTGCCGAACGCCACCCTTTACCATCCGGGACACGATCGGCCGACCGTCTCCGACTGGCAGGCACGGTGGCGAGCGGGTGCTCCTGTCGTTGCCATTCTCTTTTACCGAGCGCACCTGCAAGCGTCGAATACCGCGGTGTTCGATGCGCTGATCGATGCGCTCGAAGCGCGTGGCCTCAATCCGCTTCCCATCGCGATTACCTCGCTCAAGGATGCGGTCAGCCATGCGCTGGTGACCGAGCTGTGCGCCGAGCACGAGGTGAGACTCGTACTCAATACGACGGCGTTCGCCGCATCGACGCCCGAGGATGGGCAATGGCCGGTGTTCGGCATCGATGCGCCGGTGTTTCAGGTCATTCTGAGCGGCGGCAATCGAGACGATTGGGTCAAGGACAACCAAGGGCTCAACTCGCGCGATATCGCCATGCATATCGCGCTACCCGAGGTGGACGGCCGCATCATTACGCGGGCAATCAGCTTCAAAGGGCTCGCGTATCGTTGCCCCCATACCGAAGTGGACGTGGTGCGCTACCAGGCGGACGCCGAGCGTGTGGCGTTCGTCGCGGAGCTCGCGCGCCGTTGGTGCCGGCTGCGCGCCTTGCCCAACGAAGAAAAGCGCCTGGCGTTGGTGCTGGCGAATTATCCCGCGAGCGAGGGGCGTATCGGCAACGGCGTGGGGCTCGACACGCCCGCATCGGTGGTGGAAATCTTGAGATCGTTGCGCGACGACGGCTATCGCGTCGAGAGCTTGCCGAGCGACGGCGAGGCGCTGATGGCGCAACTCACGCAGGGCGTGACGAACGATCCCGCGGTGCGCGATTTACGCCCGGCCTTGCAGAGCTTTTCGCTCGATGACTATCGCGCGGCGTTTGCTGCGCTGCCCGAGCAAGTAAGGGACGCGCTGAACGAGCGATGGGGCCCGCCGGAAAGCGATCCTACCGTTCGCCACGGACGCTTCATGATTTCCGGATGGCGATGCGGACGCATTTTCGTCGGTATTCAGCCGTCGCGCTCCCGCGTGGCGGGCGATTACGCAAGCTATCACGATGCCGACCTCGTGCCGCCGCATGCTTACCTCGCGTTTTATTTTTGGCTGCGCGAGGTGTTCCTGATCGATGCGCTCGTGCATGTCGGCAAGCACGGCAGTCTCGAATGGCTGCCCGGCAAAAGCGTGGCGCTCAGCGAAAGCTGCTGGCCCGACCTGACGCTCGGCCCGATTCCGCATCTTTACCCGTTCATCGTCAACGATCCCGGCGAAGGCAGCCAAGCGAAACGGCGCGCCCATGCGGTCATCATCGATCATTTGATGCCGCCGCTCACGCGCGCCGAGTCCTACGGACCGCTGCAGGATCTCGAGCGGCAGGTGGACGAGTACTACGAAGCGTTGATGGTCGATGCACGGCGCGCGAAGCTCTTGCGCGGCACGATCCTGGAGACGATCGTGAAGCACCGGCTCCACGACGAACTCAGTATGGCGAAACCGGCGGGCCAGGACGAGGAGGACGCCTTGCTCACGCGCGTCGATGCGTGGCTGTGCGAGCTGAAAGAGGCTCAGATCCGCGATGGCCTGCATGTGTTTGGGCGCTCGCCCGAGGGGCGCGAACAGCGTGACACGTTGCTCGCCCTCGCGCGTTTTCCGGTGCGCGACGGGCGCGGCAAGAACGCCGGACTGATCGATGCGATCGCCAAGGATCTGGGCATCGACCATCTATTCGATCCGTTGACGGCGGAGTGGTCGACCGCTTGGACGGGGACTCGGCCGGCGCTGCTCGAGCGAGTGAGCGAGGCGCCGTGGCGCCACAACGGCGACACGCGCGAGCGGTTGGAGCTATTGGCGCAGCAACTGCTCGACGCGCAGTGCAACGGTCCCGAAGCCAAACGCGATGCCTCGCCGGACACGCCGATGCAGGCGCTCCCGTTCACCTGCCAAGTGCTCGAACGTATCCGCGAAGACGTCTTGCCGCGGCTGGCCGCATGCGGAAGCGAAGAGCTACGGCATTTGAAGCGCGGGCTCGAAGGCCGCTTCGTGCCGCCCGGGCCGAGCGGTTCGCCCTCGCGCGGGCGGCCGGACGTATTGCCGACGGGGCGCAACTTCTATTCCGTCGATACGCGGGCGATCCCGACGCAGGCGGCCTGGGCGTTGGGGCTGAAGTCGGCTCGCCAGTTGCTCGAACGTCATCTGCAAGAACATGGCGATTATCCCCGCGCGATCGGCCTTTCGATTTGGGGAACGGCGACGATGCGCACGGGCGGGGACGACATCGCGCAGGCGATGGCCTTGCTCGGGGTGCGCCCGAAATGGGCCGCGGGTAGTCATCGCGTGACCGATTTCGAGATCTTGCCGGTGGGTGTGCTCGAGCGGCCGCGCATCGACGTCACGTTGCGCGTGTCGGGTTTTTTCCGCGACGCGTTCCCGAATGTGATGCATCTATTCGATGCGGCCGTTCAAGCTGTCGCCGAACTCGACGACGAGAGCGCCGACGTCAATCCGATCCGAGCGCGGGTGTTGCGCGAACGCGATGCCTGGATCGCACGCGGGCTCGATGCGAACGAGGCCCGCAAGCGCGCGGGTTGGCGTGTGTTCAGTTCGAAGCCCGGGGCCTATGGCGCCGGACTGCAAGAGATGATCGACTCGAGAGCGTGGGACACCGATGAAGACTTGGCCGGTGCCTACCGAGCATTCGGCGGATACGCCTATGCATCGACGAGCGCGGGCGACGAGGCGCATGGTGCGTTCGCGACGCGGCTCGCGAGCATCGACGTCGTGCTGCAGAATCAGGACAACCGCGAGCACGATCTGCTCGATTCGAACGATTACTACCAATTCCAAGGGGGAATGGCGGCCGCCGTCCGGCATTTCTCCGGGTGGCAGCCCCAGCTCTATCACGCGGATCACAGCAATCCTGCCGCACCGCGCGTGCGGCCGCTGAGCGAGGAGATCGCGCGCGTCATTCGCTCGCGCGTAGTCAATCCGAAATGGCTCGACGGCGTGAAGCGGCACGGGTACAAGGGAGCGGCCGAGATCGCCGCCACGGTGGACTACCTGTACGGCTACGATGCGACCGCGCGCGTGATTACGGATCACCAATATGCGCTCGTGACCGATGCGTATCTGAACGATGCCGATACGCGCGGCTTCATGCAACGCCATAATCCGCAGGCGCTTCATTCGATCTGCGAGCGCTTGCTGGAAGCGATCGGACGCGGTTTGTGGCGCGAGCCTGGCGCTTATCGGGCGCAGATCGAAGAACATCTGCTGGATACCGAGCAGCAAATCGAGAAGAGGTCATCGTGAACCGATCGAATGCCCCCGTTACCGGCGCGCTGCCGCCGCCTTTTCCATTGAGCGCGCTCGTAGGGCAGGACGCGATGCGCGATGCGTTGTTGCTCGTCGCGGTGGACCCGTCGATCGGCGGCGTGCTCGTGAGCGGCCCGCGCGGCACGGCTAAATCGACCGCGGCGCGCTCGCTTGCCGAACTGCTGCCCGACGGTCACTTCGTCACGTTGCCGCTGGGCGCGAGCGAAGATCGCGTGGTGGGCACGCTCGATCTCGACGAGGCCCTGCGAGGTGGGGAAGTCGCGTTCTCGCCGGGGCTGCTTGCGCGCGCGAACAACGGCGTGCTTTACGTGGACGAAGTCAATCTACTGGCCGACGCCTTGGTGGACGTGGTGCTCGATGCGGCGGCCAGCGGCATCAACGTCGTCGAGCGCGACGGCATTTCCCATAGCCACGCAGCCCGATTCGTGCTGATCGGCACGATGAATCCCGAGGAAGGCGAATTGCGCCCGCAGTTGCTCGATCGATTCGGGCTCATGGTGCAACTCGAGAACTGTTTCGACGCCGAGATCAGGCAGCGTATCGTCAAAGTGCGCATGGCCTTCGATATGGACCCGCACGCGTTACGGGCATCCTACGCGCAGGAGCAGCAACGGTTGGCGCAGCGGATTCGCGAGGCGAGGGCGATGTTGCCCGGCTTGCCGTTTGCCGACGATGTGCATCCAACGATTAGCCGCTTGTGCATCGAGGCGGCCGTCGACGGCATGCGTGCCGATCTCGTCATGATGCGGTCGGCGCGGGCGCTGGCCGCATTGGAATCGTCGGAATGGGTGACGCACGCGCACGTCGAGCGGGTCGCGCCATTCGTGCTGCGGCATCGCAGGCGTGACGGCGCGGATGCGCCGGGCAACGATGCGGCCAACGAGAGTCATGCGCGAAGCGAGCAATCGCCCAAGGATGAACGCCAGTCGGCGGCCGAGTCCTTGCAAGCGAACGGCACGGCAAATCACGAAGACACCGAAGCGGATTGGGGTTATTTGCCGCCCGAGCCGGTGGGGCTTTCAACCGTCAAGAGCGTGATCCCACTTTCGGCGCTTTCGGCAAAAAAACGCTGAGCCATCGGAAAGGCGCCTTCGCTGAATCGTTCAGCGGATTTCGATGGCCGTCCGGCGCGGACCGATTCGTGGGGCGTGACGCGGCGTCGAACCCCGGGCGCCGCATTGCGTGGGCGGCTTCGCTGGCGCAGAAAGGGCAGGGGCCATTGGAGCGGCGCCATTTGAGGTATTTCCGGCACGAGCCCAGAAGCACTGCGCTGCATTGCTTCTTGCTCGATTGCTCGGCGTCGATGTTGACGGGCGAGCGCCTTGCGATGGCGAAAGGTTTGGTGCTCGCGTGCTTCGATCTGGCGGCGAAGGACCGTGCGCAGGTGGCGCTGATTTGCTTCGGCGGGGGCCGCGCCGATTTACGGTTCGGGCCCGCGATTCCACGCTGGTGGAACGAGCGTTGGGTGCAGCCGATCGGCGGCGGCGGGGGGACATCGTTTTCGCTCGGTGTAGCCGCCGCGGCAAAGCTACTCGATCGCGCGAAGCGGCAACAGCCGGGCGTTGAACGCGTGCTCTGGGTATTCGGCGACGGCCGCAGCCGCGACCGTCCTGCCAGACCCGGCGCGGTCGACCGGACCGTCATCGTCGATTGCGAGCAGGGGAGCATCGCACTGGGGCGTTGGGTGCAACTCGCGCGCGAATGGGATGCGGATTACCTGCTCGCTAAAGACATGGCGATTCTCTCGTAGCGTGGCCTAGCGCCGCGTGTGCTTAGGCTTCGTACCAGCGCGGCGTATATACCCATAGCCCATGCGGACCGCCCGCAATCGTTCGCGTGGTGGACGAACCGATGATGACCATCGTCCGCATATCGACCTGTGTCGATTGGAGCGCACCGAGCGTCGTCGTCGTCAACGTCTCGCCTGGCCGGCCGATGTCGCGCCCAAGAACCACGTGCGTACCGGGCTCGCGGTGCGCGCGCACGATCTCCAACGCACGGTCGAGTTGCCACGGACGCGCGCGCGATATCGGGTTGTAAAACGCCATGACCAGATCGGCGATTGCCGCGTGCTCGAGCCGTTTTTCGATGATCGCCCACGGCTTGAGGTTGTCGGACAACGACAGGATGCAGAAGTCGTGGCCGAGCGGCGCGCCGGCCTTCGCCGCCGTCGCCATGGCCGCCGAGATACCCGGAACGATACGCAGATCCACCGCTTGCCAGCGAGGATCGGCGTGGGTGTCGAGCGCCTCGAAAACCGCCGACGCCATCGCGAAAACACCGGGATCGCCCGATGAAACCACCACCACTTGCTTGCCTTCGCACGCTAGTTCGAATGCGTGACGGGCGCGCTGCAACTCCTCTCGGTTGTCGGTGCAATGCAGCCGCTGGGTGGGCCTAAAGGGACCCGCCATTTTGACGTAGGTCTCATACCCGAGGATATCGCTCGCTTCGTCCAGCGCCGCGCGCGCATCGGGCGCCATCAAGCCGGCGCACCCCGGCCCGAGTCCAACGACGGTCAGCCGTCCCCGCGCGCGGCCCACTTGATCGGGATCGAGCGGCGTTGCCGCTACGCCCAGCGCGATGCCGTGCCGCTGCGCATCTCGCACTTCGTGACCGACGGGAAGTGCTTGCGCCAGCAATCGCGCGGGTTCGCTCGCATCGCCACTTGCATCTCCGTTGGCAAAGCGCAGCGCAACGCCTAGGCTGCGCGCCGCCTGTTCGATCGACGGATCCGCACCGCGGCACGCCGGAGCAAGCAACACGGCGAGCGAGTTCAACGCGAGGCCTTGTTCCGCAAGCGCTGTGCGCACGATTTCCGCGGTCACCGCGCATTCGCCCGAAACGGCCGCCACGATGCTGCGCGGATGAATGACGAGTTCGTCTCGCCGCACGGCGGACTCGGCCGGTGTCACACGAATCGTGAGCCGCGCCCCGTCGCTTCGGGCAATGCGCGCCTCGTCGAGCCATGGCGCCTCGCCCTCGATACGTGCGGGCTCTCCCGCGAGCAGATCGGAGACGAAGTGTTTGCCTTGCTCGATATCGGCAAGGACATAACCCTCGGGCGGATTGAGCAGGCATGTGCCGAACCGCAGTTCGCCGCTCGTGGTAATGGCCGGAGCCACACCCAAGGCGCCCGCAATATCGCGAGCCAGAACGTTGACCCCGCCCAGGCCGCCGAGCAACGGAACGACCGCGCTGCCATCCTCGGCCACGGCAAGAACCGGTGGCTCGACGCCCTTGTTGCGCAGCATCGGTGCGATGCACCGAATGACGATGCCCGCGGCACAGAGGGCGACGATCGGGGTGCCGCGGGCATACAGCGCCTGGAGGTGCTCGGTAAGCTCGGTGAAGCTGCAATCGGCTTGCGCATCGACGCGCGTTTGCAACCCATGAACGAGCGAACCGGGGCAGGCAGCTTGAATCCTTCGGGCTGTCGGCAGCGCGCTGCGCCCGAGCACGACGATGGCGGGCGGCGCGCTTACCCCTGCCATTTCGGCCCCGGCACGATCAGTAGCGAAAAATACGGCGACGCCATCGGATCGACCTCCGCCAACGGCACCACGCGCTGATTGGGCATCGTGGCGCGCTCGATATAGAGCGCCCGGTCCGCGAGCCCGAGTTCGTGCAGCACGCGCCGCACCTTATCGAAGTTGCGGCCCAGCTTCATGATGACGGCCGCGTCGGTGTCCGCCAGCTTGCGCCTGAGTTCGTCCTCGGTCATGACGCCGGACAGAATCGACAAGCTCTGGTTGCGATAAACGAGGGGCGTGCCCAGCACGGCGGCCCCCCCGAGCATCGAGCACACACCCGGGATGACTTCGACCGGGAATTCGGGTGCAAGCCGGTCATGCAGATACATGTACGAGCCGTAGAACAGCGGGTCGCCTTCGCATACCACCGCCACGTCGCGTCCCGCATTCAACTGCTCGCCGATCATCGCGGCCGCCGTATCGTAGAAATCGGCGATGACCGATTCGTACGAGAGCGGCGGCTCCAGCGGCTCGGTCGTGACCGGATAGATGAGCGGCAACCGGGTTTGCTCTTGCGCGAGGTGCGTTTCGATGATGCTGAACGCGTTGCCTTTTTTACCTTTGGCGGCGAAATAGGCCACCACGGGCGAGGCTTTCAGCAAGCGCAGTGCTTTGAGCGTCAGCAATTCGGGATCACCGGGACCGACGCCGATGCCGTATAGATGCCCACGATGGTTCGTCATTCGAGTTCCGATGCGAGTGCGTTGACCGCCGCCGCTGCCATGGCGCTCCCCCCGCGCCGGCCTTCGACGATGACGTACGGCACCCCGCGGCTGTCCGCGGCCAGCATGGCCTTCGACTCGGCGGCGCCCACGAAGCCGACGGGAAAGCCGAGGATCAGGGCGGGCCGGGGCGCGCCGGCGTCCAACATTTCGAGCAAGTAGAAGAGAGCGGTCGGGGCATTGCCGATCGCGACCACGCTTCCCTCCAGCCAGGGCCGCCATAGCTCGAGCGCGGCGGCGGAGCGCGTGTTGCCGATCTTGCGCGCGAGTTCGGGCAACGCGGGATCGCCGAGCATGCACAGCACTTCGTTCGAAGCGGGCAGTCGGGCTCGCGTAATTCCATCGGCGACCATGCGCGAATCGCAAAGAATCGGAGCGCCGCCCGCCAATGCCTTGCGGCCCGCGGTGCCTGCGCCTTGCGAGAACCGAATCGCCTGTGCGATATCGACCATTCCGCACGCATGAATCACGCGCACGGCCAGCTTTTCGAGGTCGGTGGGGATGGCGGACAGGTCGGCCTCGGCGCGTATCGTCGCGAACGATTGGTCGTAGATGGCTTGTCCGTCGCGAATGTAATCGATCATTGGAATAGGGGCGCGGGACGCTGCGCGCAGTTGCCGCGCAGCGACTTCGATAGTCAAATCGGTGCCGATGCGTTCGCCGAAGCGATGCGCTTCGCCTTGGACGAGCGCGGATGCACGGCGGTAGAGATCATAGCGAGCCGGCGCCACGGCCAGTAGAGTGTAGGGCGCGCAATGCGCGGCGGCGCACGAGCGGATGCATCCGCTCAGATGGACTTCGATATCGTCAGGCAGATGTCCCGCTATCTGCGATGCATCGCCCTTCGTATCGGACAGGCCCTTCGCGCATCCTGCCGAACCGGCGCAGGCGATCAATCGAGCGAACGGATCGCGCGAGTCCACGACGAGGCCGAGGGCCGCCAATTCGCGCTCGACTTGCGGCACGGCTTGTTCGGAGACGTTGGCGAGAACGACGCTTTGCCACGGCGTAAAGCGCAGCGTGGCGTCGGCATGGGCGAGCGCCAGGCGGGCCAAACCCGCGAGCGTGGCGGTGTCGATGCGCCCGAGCGGCGGCTGTCCGCCGACGTGCCAACGACCCGCATCGCGCTGCGCATGAGCGCCGAATCGTCGATGACTGTGCGTCGCGCCTCGGCGCCACGCGGCAACGGTGTCGTCCCGCTGGAGTTCGATGCCGGCGTTTGCAGCGGCTTGCGCAAGCACGGCATGCGCATCATGCGAACGCAGCAAGTCGCGCATCCGATTTTCGTCGGGCGCGGCAAGGTCTAGAAACGTGAGCAACAACGCTTGGAGTAAAGCCGCGGCGTCGCATTGCCGAACCGCTGCCAACGCGTTGCCCGCGATCGGCGACGGTTGTCCTGCGAGCCCGACGGCGAAGCGAAGTTCGTCGCCCGCGCCCGCTGCGCGGGGCATCGCCGCGAACCAGATATCGTGCGGATGATCAAGTGCCGCAAGCCGTTCGCCGCCATCGAGCAGCACCGAGAATTTCGGCGACAGCTCAGCCAATCGCGGCTCGTTTTGCAGGACGGCGAGTAGTGGTTCGGCGAGCGCGGCGGTATCGCAGAGGCTGTCGATATCGAGTCCCGCGACCGGGCTCAGCAATAAGTTGCGCGCATCGTCCGCGACGGCCGCTCGATGCGCCGCCTCGGCTGGATCGAGCGATGGGTCGGCGCCGACGCGAGGACCGAGCCCCGCTCGTGCCAATAGTTGGCTCAGCGCCTGTTCGGCTCCGGGCTTGACGCCGCGCAATTGCAGATTGGCACGGTTCGTCAGTTCGACGATACCCGAGGCATGGCGCTCGGCCGCATCGGCGATCGCGAGCGCTTGCGCCGCGACCAATTTGCCGCCGGGCAGCTTGATGCGGCACAGCCCGCCATCGCGAGCCGCGACGATCCGCGAAAGCGCGGGACAAGCAGAAGGCCGAAGCGAAGGAGACGGAGGGTAGCCCAAGGTTCAACGAAGTTGGCGTTGCACGCCGGCCACGTTGCTCCGGCAAGCAGGAGAACGCTTGCCGTACAGAGCGCGCCGTCGTGGCTTGCGCGAACGATTAGCGCCAGCAAAGCGGGTATTATGCCCTGTTTGCAATGGCACGAATACCGCCGGCCGGCCATGGGCGGGTTGACGGAGGCGAGGGGCAATGAAGGCTTGGCTGACGGTCGTCGGCATCGGTGAAGACGGCTTTTTCGGATTGGGGCGCACCGCGCGTCGGGCGCTGCTGGACGCCTCCGTCGTCGTGGGAGGCGAGCGTCATCTCGCCATGCTTCCCGGCCGGATTCGCGCGCGTCGGGAGCCCTGGCCAAAGCCGTTCGACGTCGCCCGTCTCGAGGCCTATCGGGGCACCCCCGTATGCGTCCTCGCCAGCGGCGATCCCATGCTGTTCGGCGTCGGCTCGACGCTCGCACGCGTCATACCGCCCGCCGAAATGCGCGTCATTTCAGGGCCATCGTCGTTATCGCTCGCAGCCGCGCGAATGGGTTGGCCGCTGCAAGACGTAGCGGTGCTCTCACTCGTGGGGCGGCCGCTGGCGTCGCTGAATGCGCAGTTGCGCGACGGTGCGCGCGTGCTCGTGATGAGCCGCGACGGAGTGTCACCCTCCGAGATCGCCAAGCTATTGAACGAACGCGGATTCGGCGCGACGGCGATGAGCGTGTTCGAGCACTTGGGCGGACCGCTCGAACGCCGCATCGATGCGCAGGCCGAAACGTGGCATGACGACACCATCGCGGATTTGAATATCGTCGCCTTGACGTGCCGTGCCGGAAGCGGTGCTTCGTTACCTTTGACAATCGGGTTGCCGGACACGGTGTTCATGAACGATGGTCAATTGACCAAGCGCGACGTACGCGCCATGACGCTGGCCCGCCTTGCGCCGGCGCCCGGCGCATTGCTTTGGGACGTCGGCGCGGGATGCGGCTCGATCGGGATCGAGTGGATGCGCTCGCATCCCACATGCCGGGCCATCGCGATCGAATCGGACGCGCGCAGGCAGGCATTCATCACACATAATCGGGACGTGCTGGGCGTGCCCGGTTTGCGCTTGGTCGAAGGACGTGCGCCCGAGGCCCTGGCTGGATTGCCCGCGCCCGATGCGATTTTCATCGGCGGTGGGGTCACTGTTCCTGGTGTCCTTCAAGCATGCTGGTCGAGCTTGCGCGAAGGCGGGCGCCTCGTGGCGAACGCCGTGACGCTGCAAGGCGAGGCTGCCTTGGTCGAATGGCGTAGCCGTCACGGAGGCACGCTGACACGAATCGCCATGAGCGAAGCACAGCCCCTCGGAGGGTTCGATACGTGGCGTGGGGCATTGCCGATCACGCTGCTCGACGTGACGAAAGCGGCTAGTCTCGATGAGGCCGCCTCGATCGATCAGAGATGACCATGCGCGACGAGACACCCGAGCAGGCGCGCCCGCTACGCAGCGGTTATACGACGGGCAGTTGCGCGACGGCCACGTCGTTGGCGGCCGCCCGCTTGTTGCTGACGGGTGAATCGAGCGATGTCGCGGAAATCGTCCTGCCGAAAGGGCAGCATGTGCCGATGCCGCTCGTCTTCTGCCGGTTCGTCAACGGGACCGACGGCGCGGCCGGCGCTCAGGCCGGCACGATCAAAGATGCAGGCGACGATCCGGATGTGACGCACGGCGCGCTCGTCTTTGCGCGCGTGGAACTCAGTGCCGCGCCCGGAGTGCGTTTCTATGCCGGGCGAGGGGTGGGAACGGTGACGCGAGCCGGCCTCACGTTGCCCGTCGGCGAGCCCGCGATCAATCCCGTGCCGCGCCGGATGATGCACGATCACTTGACCGCGCTCGCCAACGAACAAGGCTACTCGGGGGGATTCGACGTGACGATCGGCGTCGAAAACGGCGAAGCGTTGGCGCTCAAAACGATGAACCCGAGATTGGGCATCGTCGGCGGTTTGTCGATTCTCGGTACCACCGGCATCGTCCGGCCGTTTTCTTGCTCGGCTTACATCGCATCGATCCACCAAGGCATCGACGTCGCGCGCGCGAACGGCTACAGCCATGTCGTGGCGTGTACCGGCAACGCGAGCGAGGACGCGATGCGTGCGCATTACGCACTGCCGGACATCGCGTTGATCGAAATGGGCGACTTCGTCGGCGCGGTCCTCAAGCATATGCGCCGCGCGCCCGTGGCCAAGCTCAGTCTATGCGGCGGATTCGGCAAATTCAGCAAGCTCGCGGCGGGGCACCTCGATTTACATAGCGCTCACTCGAGTATCGATTTGCCGTTGCTGGCTCAGTGGGCCGCCGAGGCTGGGGCCGGTGAGAGTCTGCAAGCCGAAATCAAAGCGGCCAATACGAGCCAGGAAGCGCTCGCGCTAGCAACGAAGCAAGGTATTGCCCTGGGCGATCTGGTGTGCCGGCATGCCCGCGAAGTGGCGCGGGGCATCGTCCCGCCAGAGGTGGAGGTCGAGGTATTCGCCATCGATCGGCAAGGGCGATTCGTGGGAGTCGCACAGTGACTCGCGTTCTCTTGCTCGGTGGAACCGGCGATGCGCTCAAGCTTGCGCGTCGTCTGACACCTGGCGACGTCTATAGCCTCGCGGGGCTCGGCAAAGTCCCCGATGATCTTCCCTGTCGCGTGCGTGTCGGCGGCTTTGGCGGCAGCGAGGGTCTCGTTCGCTTTCTGCAAGCCGAGGGTATCGAGCTGATCGTCGATGCGACGCATCCGTATGCGGCGCAAATGAGCGCGCATGCGGCAACGGCCGGCCGCATCGCGAAGGTCAGCTGCTGGGCGTTGCGCCGTCCGCCTTGGGAGCCCTGTGTCGGCGACGATTGGCGTGACGCGGACGACTGGGACGCGATGCGTGCCGCGTTGACTGATTTCGCGCGCCCGCTTTTCACGCTGGGGCGCGAGCCGCTCGCGCATTTGGATGAAATCCCCGCCCATCAACGCTGGACGATTCGCTGTCTCGACCCTCATCCGGGCACCGATCGAGCGCGCATCATCGCCGCGCGCGGGCCGTTCACTATCGAGGGAGAGCGGGCGCTATTTGACGAAAACCGGTTCGATGTCGTCGTCAGCAAGAACAGCGGGGGCGCCGCGACGGAGGCGAAGTTGGACGTCGCGCGCGAACGCGGCTTGCCCGTGATCATGCTGCGGCGGCCGAGCCTGCCCGATGTCGATCGTGCCTTTGACACGACGGACGCGTTGTTGGGCGCGCTCGACGCATTGCGCGTGGAAAACGATACTCGTATGATCCGGGCCGCCACATGTCGGAGTCAATCATGACGGTCTATTTTATTGGTGCTGGTCCGGGCGATCCCGAGCTCGTCACGGTGAAAGGGCAGCGCTTGATTCGCGCGTGTCCGGTGATTCTCTACGCGGGCTCGTTGGTCCCGCCGGAGGTATTGGCCGGCAACTCGGCCGAGTTGGTGGTGAACACCGCCGATCTCGACCTCGACGCGATCGTTGCATTGCTTGCGCACGCGCATGCGAAGGGGCAAGACGTGGCGCGCGTCCATTCGGGCGACCCGTCGTTGTACGGCGCGATCGGCGAGCAGATTCGCCGCATCCGAGGCCTGGGCATCCCTTACGAGATCGTACCGGGCGTGACCGCAACGGCCGCTTGCGCGGCAACGCTGGGTTGCGAACTCACGCTGCCGGGCGTTTCGCAGACGGTCATCCTCACGCGTTACGCGACCAAAACCTCGATGCCCGCCGGCGAACAGTTCGGCGACCTGGCGCGTCACGGCGCAACGATGGCGATCCATCTTGGCGTCCGGCATCTGGCCCGTATCGTCGATGAGTTGCGGCCGCACTATCGCGACGATTGTCCGATCGCGGTCGTCTACCGGGCGAGCTGGCCCGATGAAGAGCGGGTGGTGGGTACGCTCGCGGATATCGTCGAGAAGGTCGCGCAAACCGATATCGAGCGCACCGCGTTGATCCTGGTCGGGCATGTACTCGCCGCCGAACAGTTCGCGGAATCGACGTTGTACGCACCGAATCCTTAATCGTTATTCGTTCGGGCCGAACGCTTCGCCTGCAGGCTGCAGGTTTGCGGCGCGCTCGATCGGTTTCACGTCCATGTGCGGACTTTCATCAGTGGTTTCGGGTAGTCGGCGTACTATACCGGGCGCGGGCGAAACGAGCCTCGCGCCGCGGCCAAAAGATCGAAGCACAACGAATTCAACCCGGAGACAGGACCATGCCAAGACAGATATTCATCAACTTGCCGGTTAGTGATGTTGCCAAGGCTACCGCGTTCTACACCGCGATCGGGGCGGGCAAGAATCCACAGTTCAGCGACGAGACGAGTTCCTGTATGGTCTTCTCCGATACGATCTTCGTCATGCTGATGACACACGCCAAATGGGCGCATTTCACGAGCAAACCGATCGTCGATTCGCGGCGCGAAAGCGAGGTGATGCTGGCACTCAGCGCGGACGACCGTGAAAGCGTGGATCGTATGACCGATACCGCCGGGGCGAACGGCGGCAAGGCGGATGTCAACGCGAAGCAGGATCTCGGTTTCATGTACGGCCGCAGCTTCGAAGATCCCGATGGGCATATCTGGGAAGTGATGTTCGTCGATATGTCTCAGGTGCCCGCGAATCCGTCTTGACGACGGACTCGTTTTGCCTGGCTAAGAGGAGCGATAACGATGAATGCCGATCAGCACGATAAGCAACGCTTGATCGACCGCTTTCAGTTGGTGCCGCATCCCGAGGGCGGACATTATCGCGAGACGCATCGCGATGCGCAGCGCGTTTCCCGAGTGCCTGGGACCGGTGCATCTGAGGGCGCGGGTGCCGACGCCGACGCGTCGCTTGCGGCGTCGACATGCATTTACTACATGCTCTGCGATGGCGCTTATTCGGCATGGCATCGAATCCGCTCCGACGAAATCTGGCATTTCTATGCAGGCGATCCCATCGATGTGCATGTGATCGACCGCGACGGACGTCTGCGCACGCATCGGCTCGGCAATGCGCTCACCGACGACGGTGCCGCCTTCCAGGTGATCGTGCCGGCTGGGTGCTGGTTCGCGGCGCAATGCGCGCAGCTTCCCGATCAGGCAACCGCTGCCGGTTTCGCGTTGGCGGGTTGTACGGTCGCGCCGGGTTTCGAATTCCGCGATTTCGAACTGGCGGATGTGGACGCGCTTGCGGCGCAATATCCGGACCACGCGCCGCTGTTGCGACGGTTGGCGCCGCGCGCCCGGATTTAGGCTTCGCTCGCGATTTTTGACGAATCGAATTGCACAGCCAACAAACCCCACTGGAAGAGAAAACACGCACGAAGATCGCAATTTTTGCAAAGTCTCTTTATCCGCTTCGACCGGACAATGATGGCCGGCTCAACAACGAAGCAGGAGACAAAGATGCTCGACCATGTATCGATCGGCGTGCGCGATATCGCAAAGACGAAGGCGTTTTACGACAGTGTCCTCGAAGCGCTAGGCTATCGCTGCCTACACGCGGGAGAGGGTTCATTAGGCTATGGTGCGCAGTCCGTTCAACTTTGGATTTCCGCCTCCGACCACCCGGTCGCCCCCGACATGCGGTCGGGCCTGCATTTTTGCTTTGCCGCGCCGACACGCTCCGCGGTGGATGCTTTTCATGCCAAGGCATTGGCTACGGGTGGCAAAGACAATGGCGCGCCGGGACCGAGAGCGGACTACGGGCCCGATTATTACGCCTCGTTTGTCATCGATCCGGACGGATATCGGCTGGAGGCCTATTGTTCGAACGCCGAGCGTTAGCGCCTCGCGGGGCGGCGCCAGGCGCCTGGCGTCGTCCCCAGCGTTTTCTGAAAGACCCGGTTCATATGGCTTTGATCGGCGAACCCGCACATGACGGCAATATTGGACAAAGCGAGCGCACTACGCTCGATGAGCTCGCGCGCCCGATGCACGCGCTGTTCGAGCAGCCATTGATGAGGAGTACGGCCGGTGGTGCGGGCAAACGCTCGGATGAAATGAGCACGCGACACGTTACATTCGCGCGCGACATCCGCAAGCGTTAGACCCTCGCGCGGCCGCGACAGAAGCATCTCCTTCGCTCGAGCCTCCTGAGCCGCGGTCAGCGCGCCTTTGATGCCGGCCTCGCGATGAGGCGCGTTGCCGTATTGCCGCGCGAGGTGGATACCGATCGTCAGGCCCATCTGTTCGACGAACAGCGCGTCGAGCTTGCCGGGCCCCTCGGCGTTCGCGGCCAAGGCTGCCGCCAAATGCCCAAGCACGGGATCTCGTCGATTCGACTCGCCCGTTAGACCGGCGATGCGCGGAAGGTCGTGCTCATCGGCCAAGCGATCGAGAAATGCGCGCGGCATTTCGGCCAGGATAAAGTCGAAGCGACCGTACAGATCCGCTCGATAGCTTTCCGAGAAGTCGCGAACATAAATCGAGTGCGTCTCGAAGTACCGATCTTCGACGTGGGGCCCGCGAAAAATTCTTCGTCGATGCCCGCCATTGAGCGAAACGCCGATCAAAAATCCGCGCTCGCATCCCGGCATCTCCACCCGATCGAGTTGCTCCTCGTCCATGCACTTGCGATAGAACGTGAATTCCGTGTGGGCTATTTCCACGTTCTTGCGTAGCTTGCTGAACGCGCAACCGAGATCGTCGCGGCACGCCGGCAATCGATTGGCGGTATCGGCGGATTGCATGCAATTGAGGACCGTGAGATTAACGTTCAATCGGTTATACCTTCGATCGATGAAAGCCACAACCACCGCATGTAGAGGCGGTCGGCTTGCCGTATCGGCATCGAGTGTCCGCGCGATATCCCATGTTTGCGCACCGCGAGCATTTTCGTCCAATACACCGGGTTACGCGCCGCTTACACTTGGCGAACTCAATCCTTCGCTGGCGGCGAGTCTCGTTCGTAGCGCGGCTGCAACCCACTGCCCACAGTCCCAGGAGACGGCCATGGTCGAGATCGGCACCCTGCTCGTGAACTTCGAGCATCGGGAAATTCGACGAAACGGCACGGCGTTGCGTGTGAGCGCGCGCGCCTTCGACATTTTGGAAGTCCTCTTTCGCGCCAAAGGCTCGATCGTGTCGAAGGACGACATCATCGAAACGGTCTGGCCCGGTCAGATCGTCGAGGAAAACCGCTTGCAGGTCCATATCGCCGCGTTGCGCAAGGTCCTCGATGCGGACCGCGAACTCATCAAGACCGTCAACGGGCGCGGCTACATGCTCGTGCCATGTGCGTCGCGTGTTGCAAACGCGCCGGCCGCCGCGCGGCGTCTGCCCGCCGACACGCCACTGGTCGGTCGCGAGCGGGAACTCGCGAGCATCGTCGACCAACTGAGCCGTGCGGCGGTCGTGACGCTCGTCGGCGCCGGCGGAATCGGCAAGACGGCGCTAGCCGTGCGTGTCGCCCACGCGTTGAGCGAGGAACGTGCCGGCGCCGTCCATTTTGTCGAATTGGCATTGGCGGATTCGAGCGAGGCCGTTCTCGCCACGCTTGCACTTGCATTGCAGGCGGATTTGCCGCGGACGACGCGCGACGTGGGTACGCTTACCGCGGCTTTGAGTGCCGAGCGCACCCTGTTGGTGCTCGATAACGCGGAGCATGTGATCGATGCCGTGGCCGAGATCGTGGAGACGCTCATGGCGAATGCCGCCGACCTGCGCATTCTCGTGACGAGCCGCGAGCCGTTGTCGATTCGGGCCGAAACCGTTTTCCGCGTCGATCCGCTTTCGATACCTCCGGCTGACGCCGCGGTGCAAACCTTGCCGCAACACGGTGCGGTCGAATTGTTTCTACGACGCGCACGCGCCATCGCACCCGGTTGCGCCTGCGATGAGACGAGCATTCGGCTCGTCGCCGACATTTGCCGCCGGCTGGAGGGACTTCCGCTCGCGATCGAACTTGCCGCGGCGCGGGTGGCGGCGCTGGGCGTGGACGGTGTAGCGGCCCGCCTCGACGATCGCCTCGATCTGCTCAGCGGCGGCATGCGATCCGCGCTGCCGCGGCATCAAACCTTGCGCGCGACGTTCGATTGGAGCTATGCGCTTCTCGATGCCGACTCGCGCACGTTGTTCCGCTGCCTAGCGTTCTTCGCGGGCAGCTTTACCTTCGAGGCGGTCTGTGCGGTGGCGGCCGAGCCGAATATCCCGGTCGCCACGACGATTGCGTCGCTGGAGGAATTAGCGGCGAAATCGTTGCTGACGGTGCAATTTCGCGGCGCCATCGCGCTATATCGGCTGACCGAGTCCACGCGCGCCTATGCGATGGAAAAGTTGCGCAACGAGGGCGAAGTCAAACGCGTCGCGCGCAATCACATGCGCTATCTGCAACGCCATATCGAGGATCATTCGGCGCTTGCGCCGCGCCGCACGCCCGCGCCGCCGCTCGCGCATCAAACGTTGGACGATGCGCGCAGCGCATGGGATTGGGCGTTTTCCGACGAGGGCGATCCCGCGCTGGGCGTTGCGTTGGCCGGCTCGCTCGTCGGCACGCTGCTCGACGCGTCGCTCGTCTATGAATGCCGCGTGCGGGCCGAGCGGGCCCTCGCCACGCTCGATACGTTACCTGACACGGCGGTCGACGCGCTCTGCGAGATGCGCCTATGCGCCGCTTACGCCGCATCGCTGCTATTGACCGGCGGATCGGCCGAGAAAGCGAGCGCCCTGTGGCGGCGTGTACTCGCGCGCGCCGAATCGTCGGCGGACGAGACCTTCGCGGCGCGCGCCCTCTGGGGACTTTGGAATGCGGCGATGATGAGCGGCGATATTCATTCGGCGCTGCGCTACGCGACCCGTCTCGAGGCACACGCCGAGCGACGTGAAACGCCATGGCAGCAGCTTTGCGCAAGCGCGACGCTCGCCGCATCGCTGCACTGCTTCGGCGAACAGGCACAGGCACGCGAGCGGCTCGAGCGCACGCTCGCCGCGCTCGATGCGTTCGGGATTCCCGATGCCGAAGAGAGAAGCCTCGCCGTCGACCCCCGCATCTTCGGTACCGGCACGCTCGCGCGGATTGCGTGGATGCAAGGGGACGCGGCGCTTGCCTTGCGGTTGGTCGAACGTGCGATCAACTATGTGCGCGCGGATATGCTCGAGCCGTCTTTATGCCACCTATTGGCGGCCGTCGCCGTTCCGATCGAGTTGGCTTGCGGCGAGTTGGAGGCCGCGTCGCGCCATCTTGCACTGCTTCGGTCGCAAACGGCGCTCAATCGGTTCGACGGTTGGCAGGACTACGGCGAATGTCTTGCCGGCCAGTTGGACTTGCTGAGCGGGCGCGCCGAGGCCGGCCTGCTTCGTCTCGAAGCCGCGTTGTCGCGGCTCGCATCGCAGGGATTCGGCCGGCTGACGGCGCCACTAATAGGCGCCTACGCGCAAGCGCTGATCGAACATGGGCGCATCGACGAGGCGCAGACCGTACTCGATCAAGCGCGGCGTCGCGGCACCGCCCAAGGCGACCACAATTTCGCCGCCGAGTTGCTGCGAGTACGCGGACTGCTGGAGTTGGCACGCGCCGTCGGACACGGCGTGCTGCCGCGGCAAACAGGTGCACCCGCGCTGGAGAGCGCGCACCGATACCTGCACGATGCGATGGCGTTGGCGCGCGAACAAAGCGCTCCGCTGTTCGAGTTGCGGGCGGCACTGGATCTGAGCGCATCGTTCGTGCGAGCGGGAGAGGCGGCGCAGGCGTTGGCGATCCTGGAACCGTTGGCCGCCTTCGTCGATCGTTTCGGGCCACGGACTCGGCTACCCGAGCTCCGGCGGTTCGAGGAACTACTGCGGGCCGCCGGCATGACGCGGACCTCTCCGGCCGATCGGAGTTGATTGCTCGGCCAAGATTGCGTTCCGTTCAGAACTCTTCAGGTTTTCGATGGGACTTCCGCGTAGATCGGCCTCTACCATGCGAGCGCGCGTTCCGTTGTCGTGGCACGCGCCGTGACCGGTTCGCGGCTTTCGCAACGCCGGCGCGCACATCGTCAAGATCAAGTGAAAGCCGCTCGCCCGGCCCATCCGCGGCGACGTATCGACGGAGAAAGTATGAGCACAGAGCACAGCAGCACGTTTCCCCTCTCGGCCGCGCGCGGCGGCTTTGCCCAGGCTAAGGACGGCACGCCGATCTACTACAAGGATTGGGGCGCCGGCACGCCGGTCGTGTTTTCGCACGGCTGGCCGTTGTCCGCCGATGCCTGGGACCCACAAATGCTATTCCTCGCGAGTCAGGGTTACCGCGTCATCGCTCACGATCGTCGGGGCCACGGCCGTTCCGGCCAACCGTCGCAGGGCAACGACATGGACACCTATGCCGATGACCTCGCCACCGTGCTCGATGCGCTCGACGTCAAGGGCGCGATGCTCGTCGGCCATTCGACCGGCGGGGGCGAGGTGGCGCATTACATCGGGCGTCATGGCGAAGCGCGGGTCGCCAAGGCCGTCCTGATCGGCGCGGTGCCGCCGCAAATGGTGAAATCGGCCACCAATCCGAACGGACTCGAGATGCCGGTGTTCGACGCCATCCGCGCGGGCGTGGCGGCAAACCGCTCGCAGTTCTATCTCGATCTCGCCGTACCGTTCTTCGGCTTCAATCGACCGAATGCGAAGGTGTCTCAAGGGTTGATTCAAGACTTTTGGCGTCAAGGGATGGCCGGCTCGATCAAAGGCCAATACGAATGCGTCAAACAGTTCTCGGAGGTGGACTACACTGACGACCTGAAAAAGATCGCCGTGCCCACGCTAATCCTGCACGGGGACGACGATCAAATCGTGCCGATCGACGATTCCGCCAAACTCTCGGCGAAGATCGTGAAGAACGCGACGCTGAAAGTCTATGCCGGTGCGCCGCACGGTCTGTGCAGCACCCATGTCGAGCAGGTCAATGCCGATCTGCTCTCGTTCTTGAAGGCCTGAGCGCCGGCCTCGCACGCGGGTGCGAAAACGAATACAGATGTCGCGCCCGCCGATCTCGAATAGGGAGACATTCATGCGCACATCGTCCTTCTCGACGGCGGACGAAGTGGTAGGCGTGCGCATTCCGCGCACGCCGGTGGCCACGGCCGCCGCATCCCACGCGCGTGCCGCGCTGCCGATCGCCTTGCTCGGACATGCGTGCCGAGTGTTCGTCTTCGCTATGTTGAACGCCCAACGCATGGCGGACGCCTGCGACGCCGATCTGCTCTACGTGTGCGCCATGTATGCGAACTTCGGCTTGACCCAGGCGTGTGCGGGCTCGATGGCGCGCTACGAAGTGGACGGCGCGGACGCGGCCCGCGCTCATCTCGATCGACATGGCGTTGGCCTGCGCGAACAAGACGAAGCGTGGCTCGCCATCGCACTGCATATGACGCCCGGTATCGCATCGCGTGCCTCGCCGCTGGCCAATGCGCTTGCCGCCGCCACGCTGACGGATTTAACCGCCGCCCATCTAGAGACCTACACGCACAAGCAGCGCCTGGGCGTGTTGGCCGCATATCCGAGGGGACCGCGGTTTGCGGACGAATTCATCGCTGCCATGGGCCGCGGCATGGCGCATCGGCCGGATACCGCGTTCGGAACCGTCGGGGCCGACGTGCTCGACAGAGTCGATCCCAACTATCTCCGCTTGAACTTCTGCGGGCAGCTATTGGGCTCGCCCTGGGAAGAATAGGGCGAGCGAGGTCAAACCCTACGCCGCTCGCTCGAGGCATTGGGCGCTTCCGAACTAGGCAGCGCGCCGAATATATGTCTGCTGCATTTCGCCTCGCGCCAAGCGGCGCCGGGCTTCAAACCCGCCCACATCCGTCCGGCGAGAGGAATGATCTGCTCGCCGGCCAGCATACCCAACAGGCCCACCAGCGCGACGGCCGGCGGCGCCGGCGTTTGCACGCCGATCGCGTAGTACACGACGCCGGCAAGCACGCCGGCCAGCAAGGAAAGAATGTACGGCTTCATGATGGTTCTCGTTGACGAAAGATCGGCATGCGCAATCGACGCTAATACGAGTGCCAAGCGTATCGGCTTTTTCGATCACGGAGAAGGGCATTCAGATTAATTAAGGCTGAAAATCCTGAATCAGATTAATTCCGTTTTTTTCATTGTTCATCGAGCGAATTTGCGTGTCAAATGCTTACGGCTGGTGAGCAATCAATTCGCCGCCGCGACGCAAATCGCACAGCAACCGGTCACGCCGCGTAGGCGGGCTGCCTATTTCCCGAATCGAAGGACACTCGCGACATGAGCAACGTCAAGCTCGAAGTACTGACTCCGCAGAACAGCCAGTTGATCATCATCGATCAGCAACCTCAGATGGCGTTCGGCGTTCAATCGATCGACCGGCAGGCGCTGAAGAACAATGTAGTCGGGCTCGCCAAGGCGGCCAAGGTATTCGGCATTCCCACGACGATCACGACGGTCGAATCGGAAAGCTTCTCCGGTTTCACCTATCCGGAATTGCTCGATGTGTTCCCGAACCAAAAGGTTCTGGAGCGTACTTCGATGAATTCTTGGGACGATCAAAAGGTGCGCGACGCGCTCGCCGCCAACCGCCGCAAGAAGGTTGTCGTGGCGGGGCTCTGGACCGAGGTCTGCAATACGACCTTTGCCCTGTGCGCCATGCTCGAAGGCGAGTACGAGATCTATATGGTGGCCGACGCGTCGGGCGGTACCTCGAAGGATGCTCATGATTTCGCGATGCAGCGCATGGTGCAGGCAGGCGTCGTGCCCGTCACATGGCAACAAGTCATGCTCGAGTGGCAACGCGATTGGGCCCGCCGCGAGACGTACGACGCGGTGATGGCGATCGCGAAGGAGCATTCCGGCGCGTACGGCATGGGGATCGACTACGCCTATACGATGGTCCACAAGGCTTCGCAGCGCACGGCGACGCCGCACGAAGCACTTCCGGCCATCGCGGCGCGTTGATCGGGCAGGCGCCCGCTCGTCGGGGCCGGGGGGCCGAGCGTGCGCGGGCGGCGCCGCCGGTTGCGCGCCTACGCCTCGACGAGCGCCCACGGCGCGTGCGCCAGGTGCTCGACGAGGAATTCGATCAAGGCGGTGACGCGAGCGGTGCGCAGCATGCCCGGTGGCGTGATCAGATTCACGCTGATGTCCGCAATTTTCCAATCGCACATGACGTGCTCGAGCTCGCCGCGTTGCAGTGCGTCCCAGACGAGGTACTCCGGTTGCAGCGCAAGACCTTGGCCCGCGAGCAGCGCGGGGAGAAATACCTCCGCGTTATTGGCGCGAATGCGTCCATGTACCGGCACGGCGTATTCCTGTGCGGACGTCGTATGGCGGAAGCGCCAGTGCTCGGGCGTGGGCGAGTTGGTGTAGATGAAGCTCCTATGCCGTCCCAGATCGCTCGGGTGCGTGGGGCGGCCATGTTTGGCGAGATAAGCGGGCGATGCGACGAGCGGGCGGCGGATCGTGCAAAGCTGCCGCGCGCGCAGCGACGAATCCGTCAGATCCGCCACGCGTATCGCGAGGTCATAGCCGCCGGAGACGATGTCCACGAGTTGGTCGGTCAGCGAGAGGTCGATATCGACATTGGGATAGCGCTCGAAAAACGCGGGGAGCAAGGGGGCGAGATAGCGCAGGCCGAAGGACATCGGCGCATTCATTCGCACGAGGCCGTCAGGCTCCAACGCTAGGGCGGAGGCTTCGGATTCGAACGCCTCCGCATCGGCGAGCAATTGAAGCGCGCGTTCGCGCAGCGATTCGCCGGTGGGCGTGAGCGAAAGGCTACGCGTCGTGCGGTAAAGCAACATGGTGCCGAGCCGCCGCTCGAGGCGAGCAAGGGCTTTCGACACCGTCGGTTGCGAAATCCCGAGCAACTCGGCGGCTTTGGCGAAAGAACCCGTTTCGGCGACGCGTATGAAGATCGCCCAGGCCTCTAAGTCAGGAACGTTTTGCATGTGGCAGTGGCATGGCGCCTATTCGGTGGTCCGGTTCGCCCGATATTCAAATGGACTGAGCAATGAGTTGGCAAGACCGTTGCAATACGCGCGAACGGACCAACGGGCGTGACGAAATTTTCGAAACCGTAAGAGAGTTGACCGTATGGAATCTTACCTTGTGTCCTTGGGCGCCGGTGCCCTGATCGGCGTGATCTATAGCGCGATCAAGGTGCGCTCGCCGGCGCCGCCGCTGATTGCCCTGGTCGGTTTGCTGGGCATGTCGCTCGGCGCGCAGGCATTTCCCACCCTCCGGCCGCTGTTGGGCATCTAGTCGTAGTTCGCAAAGCGAGGCAATGTAAATGAGCACTAGCAGCAACCACCCCGAACTAATTCTGCACAACGCACGCATTACGACGCTAGACCGGTCGAACCCTTCCGCGAGCGCGGTAGCGATTGCCGACGGGCGTTTTATCGCTGTCGGCGCCGATGCGCAGGTGATGCCGCTCGCAACGAGCCGAACGAAGGTGATCGACCTCGGCGGCCGTCCACTGTTGCCGGGGCTCATCGACAACCACCTGCATTTGATTCGCGGCGGATTGAATTACAACATGGAGCTGCGCTGGGACGGCGTCCCTTCGCTCGCGGCGGCCATGGAAATGCTCAAGCAGCAAGTCGCGATCACCCCCGCGCCGCAATGGGTGCGGGTGGTGGGCGGCTTTACCGAGCATCAATTCGCGGAAAAACGGCTGCCCACGATCGAAGAGATCAACGCGATCGCCCCGGACACCCCCGTCTTTATCCTCCATCTGTACGATCGCGCGCTGCTGAACGCGGCCGCGTTGCGTGTCGTGGGCTACACGAAGGATACGCCCGAGCCCCCGGGAGGCGTGATCGCACGTGACGCCGCGGGCAATCCGACGGGGTTGTTGCTCGCCAACCCCAATGCGGCGATTCTTTACGCCACGCTGGCCAAGGGACCCAAGCTGCCGTTCGAATATCAATACAATTCGACACGCCATTTCATGCGCGAACTCAATCGCCTCGGGGTCACGGGCGCGATCGATGCCGGCGGCGGCTCGCAAAACTACCCCGACGACTACGAAGTCATTCGCAAGTTGCACGACGCGGGCGAGATGACCGTTCGTATCGCCTATAACCTGTTCACGCAAAAGCCGAACGACGAGAAGGAAGACTTCGTCAACTGGACCCGCACGGTCAAATACCACGACGGCACCGATTACTTCCGCCACAACGGCGCCGGCGAGATGCTGGTCTTTTCCGCGGCCGATTTCGAGGATTTCCGTGTCGCGCGCCCCGAACTCGCGCCAGGCATGGAGGACGAACTCGAAGGCGTCGTGCGCGTGCTCGCGCAGAACCGCTGGCCTTGGCGGCTGCACGCAACGTACGACGAAACGATCAGCCGCGCATTGGACGTTTTCGAAAAAGTCGACAAAGACATCCCGCTCGCGGGCATCAACTGGTTTTTCGATCACGCGGAGACCGTCTCCGAGCGTTCGATGGATCGCATCGCCGCCCTTGGCGGCGGCATCGCGGTTCAGCACCGGATGGCTTACCAGGGCGAATACTTCGTCGAACGTTACGGTGAAAAGGCCGCGCAAGCCACACCGCCTGTCGCGACGATGCTGGCAAAAGGGCTGAAGGTGTCCGCGGGCACCGATGCCACGCGCGTCGCATCGTACAACCCGTGGGTCTCGCTTGCGTGGCTCGTCACGGGTATGACCGTCGGCGGGTTGCGGCTTTATCCGCGGCGCAATTTGCTCGACCGTGAGACGGCGCTGCGCATGTGGACGGAATACGTTACGTGGTTTTCGAACGAGGAAGGCAGGAAAGGGCGCATCTCGGTGGGCCAACTCGCCGATGCGATCGTCCCGGATCGCGACTACTTCGCGTGCGCCGAGAATGAAATCGCAGCCACGACGGCCTTGCTGACGGTCGTCGGCGGCAAGATCGTCTGGGGTGCCGGCCCGTTCTCGCAATTCGACACACCGATTCCCCCCGCGATGCCCGATTGGTCGCCGGTACGTCAATACGGCGGCTACGCCGGATGGGGCGCGCAGCGAAGCGAAGGCGCTCCGTTGCAACGTGCCGCCGCGGCCGCCGCCTGCGGTTGCGCGAGCGCTTGTGGATTGCACGGCCATGCGCATGCGCAGGCGTGGGGCAGTGCAGTGCCGGCTTCGGACCCGAAGAGTTTCTGGGGCGCCTTCGGTTGCTCGTGCTGGGCGGTTTGATATTTCCCCGATCGCGACCGGTCGCGGCAGCAGCGCTGCGCGCGATCGGGTTTGCCGATACGCAGTCACCCACTAATAATGCAAGGAAAAACCTCCGATGAAACTCATTCGGTATGCCCTGGCGGCATTGATGATCGCGGGCGAACTCGTCGCCGCGCCCGCTGCGTTTGCCAAGACGGCATCGCAGTCTCCCGTTTCCTTCGCGGTGGGTCCGCAATACGACACGACGCACGTCTACGTGGACCCGGAGGCATTCGACCGATTCACGGATAGCTTCGTCGCGACGTTTGGCGGCACCAAATCGCAGCAGGGCGTGTTTCAGGTCACGCCGACGCCGAGCCAGACGATATCGCAGCTCGTTTTCACGCCGTCCGGCACGATCTCCGTGTTCGGGTTCAAGACGCCGATCCCGTATCCGTTCGGCGCGGAGCGCACGGGCTACCTCGTGACCGATATGGATGCGGCGATTGCGTCGGCGCGCGCGCACGGTGCCGACGTCGTCGTCGACCCCTTCCCGGATCCGATCGGCCGCGATGCGATCGTCTCGTGGCCCGGCGGTCTGCATATGCAGTTGTATTGGCATACGCAGGCACCGCACTACGATCCGTTGCAGACCGTTCCGGAAAACCGGGTCTATGTATCGACTCAAAGCGCGGACAAGTTGATCCGAGAATTCATTGCTTTCTCGCATGGGAAGGTCGTGTCCGACGTATCGCGCGCTCCCGGTATCGAGATCGGGCAGCCAAACGAGACCTATCGCCGGGTACGCATCGAATCCGGATTTGGAAAGATGACCGTGATCGTCTCCGACGGTCATTTGCCGTACCCGTTCGGACGCGAATTGACGGGTTACGAAGTGCCGAATCTCGCGGCGACCTTGGGACGGGCTCAGGCAGCCGGCGTGACCGTGCTCGTGCCGCCGTTCGAGTCGGACGGGCGCGATGCGGCGATCGTACAGTTCCCCGGCGGCTACATCGCCGAGATTCACGACAGCGTAGCGAAGTGAGTGCGGATCGATGAGATTTTCGAAGCGCGCGGGCGGCGCATTCTCGCGCAATAAACGAACGGCAGTATGCTTGGCGTCCATTGCCGCTTTATCGCTGACATGCCCGCGTTGGGCGCTCGCCGAATCGGCTAGCGATTCGGCGGTGACACCGGGTTCGGCGGCGTCTTCAGCCGCGGGGGTTAGCGGCGATTGCAACGTCAAGCGCCCGGCCGTTCTCTTCAATCGCTGGCAAGAAGATTGGTCGGTGCTCGCGAATCCCTGCGTCGCGCGTGAGCCCCTCGACGCGTTGAAGTACATCCCGCTCGGATACGGCGGCGATTCCTATCTCTCGCTCGGGGCGAATCTGCGTGAGCGCGTCGAGACGAACGACGCGCCGCTGTTCGGCATTGGAGCCGTGAAGGGCGATACGTATTTGATTCAGCGGGTCGAGGTCGATGCCGACGCGCACATCGCGCAACATTGGCAGTTCTTCATGCAATGGGAAGATGCCCATGCATATGGCAAGAACAACATCACGCCGGTCGACAAAAATCCACTCGATCTCGAGCAGCTATTCGCAACCTACGCCGGCAGCCTTGGCCCTGGCACGTTCAAGGCACGGGTGGGCCGTCAGCAGATGGCGTTCGATCTGCAACGATTCATTTCCGTGCGCGATGGACCTAACGTGCGCCAATCATTCGATGGAGCGTGGGTCGACTATGAATGGGATAAGTGGCGTTTCATCGCTTACGCGACTCAGCCCGTGCAGTACCGCGAAGCCGCACCGTTCGACGACACGTCGAACCGCAACATCACGTTCAGCGGGGTGCGTTTCGAGCGGCAGTCCATAGGCCCCGGGGATCTATCCGGCTATTGGTCGCGCTACAACCGGCACAATGCGCGTTTTATCGATGCAGCCGGAGATGAACATCGCGATGTATGGGATTTGCGTTATACCGGAACGCACAGTCGCATCGATTGGGACGTCGAAGCGATGCTGCAAACGGGATCTGTAGGGCAGAGCACGGTGAGCGCTTGGGCGGTCGGATCGATCGCCGGGTATTCCTTCGATGCCGCGTGGTCGCCCCGTGTCGCGTTGCAGATCGACGCGGCCTCCGGTGACCGGCATCCGAACGACGGACGAGTGGAAACGTTCAACGCGCTTTTTCCGAACGGATACTATTTCACGCTCGCGGGCTACACCGGCTATACGAACTTGATCCACGTCAAGCCGTCGATCACGCTCAAGCCGTCGGCCAATTTGGCTCTGCTAGGCGCGTTGGGCTTTCAGTGGCGAGAAACGACGGGCGATGCCGTCTATCAACAAGCTAACCAGGCCGTGCCCGGGACCGCCGGGAAGGGCAGCGCATGGACCGGCATGTATGTTCAATTGCGGGCGGATTGGACGATCGCGGCCAACTTGATCGGTTCTGTCGAAGCGGTGCATTTTCAGGTGGGAAGCGCCGTGCGCGAGGCGGGCGGGCGCAACGGCGACTACATGGGCGCCGAGTTGAAGTATGGATGGTAACCCCGCGCTCGCTATGTATCGGGTGTTGCCTCAAGGTGAACGCCGCGCGATTCGACGTTGCTCTTGAAAACCGCCTTGCCGCGATCGATCTGTTAATCCGCCTACCAAGCTACTCGCATAAGCATTCCTTAAGCCAGCCCCGTTCACACTGCGCTGATTCTCGGATAGGGTCGCCCGCCTCGGTCGACATCGCGAGATAACGGGGAGGGGATCTCGCGAGCATGTCGTTCGTCCGTCCCGCTCCATTTCGCCTTTCCGCACAACGCTCGGAAAGCTTATCGAAAGGTCTGGACGAAATGACATGACTAACGGATTCCTGTCCGCGCTCGGGTTGACGGCTTGTGCGCTCCTCATCGGAGGGTGTGCCGCATATCACCCTCTGCCGCTGTCCGAACATGCGCACTTGGCCAATCGCATCGGGGACATCCGGCACACGTTACCTCCTGCGGCGCCTGGAGCCAACCCGGTCTCGATCGACGTCGGCCAGCCTTTGAGCGTCGATCAGGTCGGCCTTCTCGCCATCCTCAACGATCCCGAGCTTCTGACCGAACGCGCCGAGTCCGATCTCGCTCGCGCGGATGTGACCCAAAGCGCGACGCTGCCGAATCCGTCCGTGAGCCTGAGCTACGCGGCGTTGCTGGGCGGGCCGGGCACGACCGGTGCATTCACCGCGTCGCTGGCGCAAGACATCGCATCGCTCGTCTCTTACCGAAGCCGCGTCTCGGCCGCGAAAGCGCATGCCTCCGAGGTCAACGCGAATCTGCTTTGGAACGAATGGCAAGTGGCGCAAAAGGCCCGCTTGCTGGCCGTCGATCTCTATTGGGGCGAACGTTCGATCCAAAGCAGCGAGGCCACCTTCCGATCGCTGTCGAAAGAGGCCGCGGACGTTCGGCGTGCCGTGGACGCGGGCAGCCTGAGCCTCACCGAGCTCGGCCCCATCTTGGCCTCGCAGGCATCGGCCGAACGCGCGCTCGCCTCGATGCGTCTCGACCAGCTCAAGAATTGGCAAGATCTCGATGCGCTGCTCGGAATGAAGCCTGGGATTCGATTTGCGATCGCCGCGCCCCAAGTGCCCGCAGCGCCGACGGATCTCGACGCGCTGATCTCGAGCGTTCCAGCCAGGCGTCCGGACCTCGTCGCGCTTCAGCTCGGCTATCGTTCGTCGGACGAAAGCGTGCGTGCCGCCATTCTCGGACAGTTCCCGGCATTCGTTCTCGGCGGCACGTACGGGTCCGACACGTCCGACGTGCGTTCGGCCGGCCCGACGGCGACGTTCGACCTGCCGATCTTCAATCGGAACCAGGGCGAAGTGGCCAAGACGCGTGCCACTCGCCGTTTGCTTCACGCGCAATATCAGGCCCGGCTCGACGATACGGTCTCCAGCATCCTCGCGCTCGACGCGCGCAGCCGCCGCATGGCCGCCGACTTGGTCCAGGCGCAGCTGGGCGCCGCGACGGCCGAATCGCAAGCGCAAGCGGCGCGAAGCGCCTACGCGCAGAGCAACCTGGATCAACGGTCGCTGATGGATTACGAAACGACAGCATCGGATCGGCGCCTCGAGGTATTCGGTCTCGAACGTGGACTCGACGAGGCACGCATCGCCCTGGCATTGGAGCTCGGCTTGGGACTTCCGCAAACTCGCATCGATCCGCTCGCTTCCCGAGGTAACGAATAATGAACAATCGATGGATTCTTGGCGCCGTCGCATTGGCGGCCTGGTCGACTTATGCCATCGCCGCGTCCGATGCTCCCGCTCCCAGCGTGCTCGTGACGCAGACGGCCCTCCGGCAAGGCACCTTGCCGCGCACGATCGAAGCGTATGGCGTGGTCCAAGCCTCCGCTGCGGCGAGCCGAACGGTGATGGCGGCGACTTCGGCAACCGTGCAAACGCTGTACGTTCGGGAGGGCGAAGAAGTCAGCGCAGGCGCCCCGTTGATGCAACTCGTGCCCAGCCCCCAAACGACGGCGGCCTACGCACAAGCGCAATCGGCTCAGCGGGTGGCGGAGCAACTGCTGTCGCGGACCAAGCAAATGTTCGCGCAACATCTCGCGACCGCGCAGCAATTGGCGGATGCCCAGAAGGCCGAGTCCGACGCGCAATCGAATTTGGCCGCACTGAAGGCGCAGGGCGCCGGTGGCGCTCAAGTGCTGCGTGCGCCTTTCCGCGCAATCGTGCTGCATGTGGCCGCTTCGCAAGGAACGATCGTTTCGGCGGGCTCGCCGCTGTTCGACCTAGCGAGCCCCGAAAAAGCGATCCTCAAAGTCGGCGCGGTACCCGCTCAAGCGTTGCTGGTCGGCCGCGGCAACGCGGCTCGGGTCACGGCGGTCGGCGAGGAGCAGAGCTGGCCTGCCGCCGTCGTCCAGCGTGGCTCGATGGTCGATCCCGCGACCGGCCTGGTCCCGATCGAGATCGCCTTGCCGCCGGGCCGCTTTCTGCCCGGCGAGGCGGCCGATGCCACGATCACCGTTGGCGATACGCAAGGCTATGTGGTTCCGCATGCCGCCATTCTCGTCGACGACCACGGCGGCACTTATGTCGTGCAGGACGATGGCCTGAAAGCGCGCAAGGTCGCGGTCAGCATTGCCGGCGCGCACGGCGACCAGGACGTGATTCGCGGCGACGGATTGAAGCCCGGCCAGCCCCTCGTTCTTTCCGGAAATTATCAGCTCGATGACGGCATGAGCATGCGCGTCGAGCAGCCTGGCAAGAAGGAGGCGCAATGACGTTTGCCGGATGGCTTCACCGTCATCGCCTCCCGGTTTTGGCGGTTGCGTTCGTTTTGACGCTGGCTGGCCTCTATGCTGCGATCAGCCTGCCCGTCGGCCTGTTTCCCCTCACGAGCTTTCCGCGCATTCGCATCGAGGTCGACGCGGGCAGCATGCCGGCGAAACAAATGCTCGTGGACGTCACGGAGCCGCTGGAAGCGGCAGCGCGCGCGGTGCCCGGCGCCGTCGACGTGTCGTCGACGACTTCGCGAGGCTCGGCGGAAATCTTCGTCGATTTCCCATGGGGTTCGGATATGAACCGGGCGTTGCTGAGCGTCGATGCCGCGTTCGCGCAGAAGATGCCCGATCTGCCGCAAGGCGTCACGTATGGCGCCATTCAGATGAGCCCGAACGTCATCATGCCGTTCGTTTCGTATGCGCTACAGTCCGACAGCAAGTCGCCCTCCGAGCTGCGGCAAATCGCGCGCTACCAGATTCTGCCGATGCTCACGGGCATTCCGGGCATTCGACGCGTGGGCGTCCTCGGCGGCCAGACGCCGGAAGTCGAAGTGTCGATCGCACCGCAAACGCTTCAAGCCTATGGGCTAACAATCGCGGATGTCGCGCAGGCGCTGTCGTCCACGAACACCGTCGCAGCCGTCGGGCGGCTCGAAGATAACGATTTGCTTTACTTGGCAGTCAACAACAACGCCTTCACATCGGTCGATTCGGTTCGCCAAGCTACCGTGCGTACGGGCAAAGGCAGTGTCGTGCCGCTCTCGCAGATTGCCCAGGTGAAGCTCGGGACGGAGCCGCAATGGCTGCTCGTCAACAACAACGGCCATCCGGCCGTGACGTTCGACGTCTACCAGCAAGATCGCGCAGATTCGTTGAGCCTGGCCAAGCTCGTACAGGAGCGGCTCGACACGTTCATGAAAACGCAGTCCAAAGCGATCCATCTGTACAAGTGGTACGACCAAACGCAACTTGTCCGATCGTCGATCGCCGCGTTGGAAGAGGCCATCGCGATCGGGCTCGTGTTCGCGGCCGGCGTGTTGTTCGCCTTCCTGCGCAATTGGCGCGTGACGGCCGTCGCGATGATCGTGGTGCCGATGTCTGTCCTATGCAGCGTGCTGATTCTCTGGCTGCTCGGCATGACGCTCAATATCATGACGCTCGGCGGTATCGCCGCGGCGATCGGCTTGTTGATCGACGACGTCATCGTCATGATCGAGCACATTGCGCGGCGTGCCGGCCATCCCGATCAGGAAGATCCGAACGCGGGCGTGCTGCACGCGGCGCGCGAATTTCTGTCGCCCTTGTTCGGTTCGACGCTCGCCACGACGATTATCTTCGGGCCGCTTGCTTTCTTGGACGGGGTGACCGGCGCCTTCTTCAAGTTCCTCTCGCTGACGATGGCGTCGGCGCTGATCATTTCGTTCTTTTTGACGGCGTTCACCGCGCCGTTGTTGGCCCGCGCGATGATCGACTTCCGTTCGTGGACGGACCCGGGCCACGGGAAGGATACGTGGATGCGCCGCACGCACGCACGCTGGCTCGACGCCATGTTTCGTGCGCCATGGCTCATCGTGCCGGGGCTCGTCGTCCTGGCCGGTGCGGGCTATGTGGCGTATCACCACGTCGGGACGGGCTTTTTGCCGCGCATGGACGAGGGCGGCTTCGTGCTCGACTATCAAACGGCACCGGGCACGTCGCTCGGTGAAACGAACCGCGAGCTGCAACAGGTGGAGGCGATTCTCAAGAGCAATCGTTACGTCGACACCTATTCGCGCCGAACGGGCGCCGGCCTCGGGGGCGATTTGACCGAGACTTACCAGGGTGATTTCTTCGTTCACCTCGTCGATCCCGCCAAGCGCCCCGACATCTGGAAGGTGATGGACGACATCTCGAGCAAGGTGACGCAGCGAGTCCCTGGCATCGATTTCGATACGCACCAATTGATGAGCGACATGATCGGCGACATGGTGGGCCGCCGGCAGCCTGTCGTCGTCCAATTGAGCGCGAAAGATCCGGACGCGCTCGGCGCCATTGCCAAGAAGGTGGCGGATACGGTCTCGAAGGTGCCCGGTGTCGAGCCGGCCTCGGTCGACCCCGGCGTCGTGCCCGCGGGCGATGCGCTCGACATCCACGTCGATCCCGCCGCGGCTGCGCTCAAAGGGATGACCCCGGCCGACGTCAAGGAGCAGGTCTACCACTATTTGAATGGCAGCGTGGTGACGCGTTACCTCGGCACGGTGCAAGACGTCGGCGTACGGCTCTGGCTCAAGGCGCCGCATTCGCCGATATACCGCGACAGCCTTGCCGACCTGCCTATCCGAGCGCCGAGCGGTGCGATCTTCTCGTTGGGCACGGTGGCGACGACGCGCTTCGTTTCGGGGCAACCGCAGTTGACGCGAGACAACCTCCGGCAAATCGTCGCGGTGACGGCGCAAATCAGCGGGTCCCACGATCTCGGATCGACGATCGCGGCGATTCGCAGCGCATTGGACAAGCCGGGCTTGATTCCCGCGGGCGTGACTTATACGTTCGGCGGCGCATACAAACAGCAACAAATGGCCGTGCGCGGCATGATTAAAGTGTTCGCCGCGGCAGTCACGGCCGAAATCATCTTGCTGCTGTTCCTGTACCGCGAACTGTTCGTGCCGCTCGTTATCATGGGGACGTCCTTGTTTTCGACCGGGGCGGTATTCATCGGGTTATGGGCGACCGGCGTCGAATTGAACATCACCGCGATGATGGGCATGGTGATGATCATCGGGATCGCAACGGAGATGGCGATTTTCCTCGTCTCCGAGTATCAGTTGCTGCGCGAGACGATGGGCAAGCGCGAAGCGCTGCGCGAGGCCGCACTCAATCGCCTTCGGCCGATCGCCATGAGTACGCTCGCCATGATTCTCGCGCTCGTACCGTTGGGCGCCGCGGTCAGCGGATCGGGCGACCAGATGCTTCAGCCGCTGGCAATCGCCATCATCGCCGGGGCATTGGTGCAGTTGCCGCTGGTGCTACTGGCGATGCCGGTCATGATCGGATTGACCGGTCGTCGCGAGAAGCGCGAGCCGGCTGCTTCTCATTGACTGCGCCCCCTTTTTCACTGAGCCACCATGGACGCACGAAGCACGGTCTTTGCGATGCTCTCCATTGCCGTCCTCATCGCAAACACCTATTTTTCCGAGTCGTCCAAGTAGGCGGTCGTATACGTTTTCGACAAATCGATGTCCGTTGCTTTCACGCTCGGGTCGATCGTCGATAGGATGCCGAGCACCGTACGAGGACCGTCCGCGGGCATGCGGCCATCGGTAGAAAACGTGTGCCGATAGGCCCCGAGCGCACCTACATAGAGCGCCTTTCGGTTCTGGTAATAGCTGCGGGGCAGTTGCGCGACGATCTGCTCCGCGCTATGTGTGTGGATATATTGCAGCGCTCGCACGAAAGCGTGCGTGAGCTTGCGCGCGGCGTCCGGGTGCTCGTTCACCCAAGCGGCGCGCATATAAAGACATCCTGCCGGATAAGGACCGCCCAACGCTTCTCGTGTGCCCGCTTCGGTGCGCAAATCGATCAGAACCTTGGCTTCGCGGCTTGCAAGCAGTTCCGATACGGTGGGCTCGGTCGTCATCCCCGCTACGATGCGGTGCGCGCGCATGGCATTGATGAAAGTTTTGTCCGCATCGACGGGCAACAGACGGTAGTCGCTTCTGGCCAGTCCGAACTTCTTCGCCAAGTATTGAGTGAGAAAATCCGTCGACGAACCCAGACCCGTTACGCCGAGCGATTTCCCCTTGAAATCGGCGGGCGTTTTGATGTCCCCGGCATGCGACGCCGCCACGAGTTCGACTTCGCCGGGCGCGGACGCGAATTGGACCAGCGATTCCACTTCCGTTCCCTTGCTTTGCAAATCGATCGTGTGATCGTAAAAGCCCACGACCCCTTGCACCGCACCCGCGATCAATTCGTCTTCGGCATTGACACCCGCCGGTTCCGTCACGACGCTGACGTCCAGTCCAGGCTGCTCGAAATAGCCGAGCCGTTTGGCAAGAATCGCGGGCAGATAGATGATCTTGTCGATGCCTCCCACCATGAGCGTGATCGTATCGTCGGCGTAGCAGGCGCGCGTTGCAAAGGACGCGCCGAGCACGAACACGGTCATGGCCGCTGCGCGTCTTACAGTACTCATCGTGGTCTCTCCACTTCGTATTGGGTGTAGTTCGTCGCGCGGCGCACCTACAGACGCGCGGCGCGTCGAATTGCGTTCAGCTTTGATCCAGCGGTAGCCGAACGATGGCGCTCAATCCTCCCGTCGACCGGGCCGCGAGTTCGATATCGGCGCCGCACGCTTTGACCGCTTCGCCGACGATCGCGAGCCCGAGCCCGAAGCCATCGTTGTCCGACATGTTGCCGCGACTGAACCGCTCGAAAACGCGGGCCTTCATGGCGTCCGGAATGCCGGGCCCGGTGTCGTCCACTTGCAAGACGGCCCCACCGTTTTCGCCGGGGCCGACATGGACCGTGACGTGTCCCCCATCCGGTGTGTAGCGGATCGCGTTGTCGACGAGGTTGAACGCGATGGCATGCACGAGCGTGGGGTAGGTCCAGATCGCGACTTCGGCGCTCGTCGCACTGAGGCCGAGGTCGATTGCCTTGTCGTCCGCGAGCACCGATAGATCGACTAGCACCTCTTGCACGAGATCGAGCAGCTTCGCCTTCTTGCGCGGAAGATTCGCCGCGCGGCTCGATTCCGCGTGCGACAAGCTCAGCAATTGATTGATCAGGTCCTTTTGCCGGCGCGCGCATGCACGCACGGCGCGCAAGGTCTCGCTCAGTTCGGGGTCTTGCGTCAGATGCGCTGCGTAATCGAGCTGCGTGCTCATGATGGCGACCGGCGTGCGCATCTGATGAGCGGCGTCTGCGATGAATCGCTTTTGGATGTTGACTTGGGCGGTCAGGCGCGTGGCGTACTGATTGATGGTGTCGACGATCGGACGCAGTTCGCGTTGCAGTTGCCCGGTGCCGAGCGGGCTGAAGTCATCCGTTTCGCGCGCCTGCAAATCGCGGCGCAAATGGAGGAGGGGCTTGAGCTCGAGCGTCAGGCCGACCACCATCAGCGCGAGCGCAAGCGCGAGCAGAGCGGACTCTTGGACGAGCACCGGCCGCCACAGCGTTTGGAGCAGATGATGGTACGCATGGCGGCTTTCGGCCACACTGACGAGGACCGCCGTCGTGATGCCGCCCCGATATAGATGGCGAGTCAGCGTGACCATGCGCAACGCGTCGCCGTGGTACTCGACGCTGCGATAACGGGGGGCGTCTTCCGGAGTGGCATCGCCCTTCGTCAAATCGGGCCAGCCGGCCAGCACTTCGCCTGACGCCGTCCTCACTTGGAAGTAGACGCGGTCTTGCTCGCGGGAGGCGAACATTTGCAGGGCGGCGGGAGGCGTCTCGGCGCCGATCCGGTCTCCTTGCCATCGCACCTGACCGGCCATGACTTCGGCAGACGCAAGCAAGCGTCGATCTTGAACGAGTAGGGCGGTGCTCCGGGCGTTCTGCCAGGAGACGACGGCCATCAATGCCAACACCAGCGTCATGGGCACGAGCACCCATAGCAGCAGGCGTACGCGCAACTGGTTCATGTCGCGGCATTCGCGTCGCGCAGCAGATAGCCGAGGCCGCGCAACGTCAGAATCCGGGCCTGCGAGCCCGATAGCTTGCGACGGAGGCGATGCACATACGTTTCGATGGCGTTTTCGCTCGCTTCGCTGCCGATGTCGAACACCTTGACCATCAATTGCGCCTTGGTGACGGTTTTGCCCTGCCGCAGCATCAGCGTTTCCAGCACGTGATGTTCGCGCAGCGTCAATTCGAGCGGCTGGCCGCCGGCCCGGAATTCATGCGTATCGAGGTCGAACTGAAGATCGGCGCATTGAACGACAGATTGGCTGCTGCGGCCATGCCGCCTGATCAATGCCTTGATGCGCGCCACGAGTTCGCGCATTTCGAACGGTTTGCCGACGTAGTCGTCCGCGCCGAGATCGAGGCAATCCACCTTCGCATCGATCGAGGCGTTGGCCGTGACCACGAGCACCGGCGTGTCATTGCGGCGGCGCCGAATGCTGCTGAGCACGTTGCGCCCATCCATGCCGGGCAGGCGAAGATCGAGGAGCAGCAAGTCGTACTGGGATTGACCGATGCGATCGATCGCGGCCGAACCGTCATGCACGCATTCGACGTCGAATCGCTCGGCCTGCAGCGCCTTGCTGAGCCAAAGCGCAAATTCCAAATTGTCTTCTATGAGCAGCAGTTTCATCGAGGCCACCAACGTCTCATGCGAACCATTCGCGGTGATCGGCATTTAGAAATTTTTTACGTTCGCGAGCACATCGCCAACGAGATTAGTTACCGCCTTACCGAGAGGCACGTCATCTGCAATTTACGTGCCCTCGCGGTCATGCCGCAATCCGTTGTTTCCCTGCGTCTTTTTTTCTTATTCGTATCGCGTCCTCGTCGACCGTGAAGACAGAAACGGCGCCGTTCAGATCCGCTGCTTGCTGCTCGAGCGACTTCGCGGCCGCTGCCGCCTGTTCGACCAGCGCGGCATTCTGTTGGGTCACGTCGTCCATTTGCATGACGGCCTGATTGACCTGTTCGATGCCGATACTCTGCTCCTTCGACGCCGCCGCGATTTCGCCGACGATGTCGGATACCTGCTTGATCGCCTGCCTCGCCGAGCCCACGGTGTCCCCGACTTCGACGGCCTGCAAGGCCCCATCCTGGATCATCGAGACCGATGACACGATCAAATCCTTGATCTCTTTCGCCGCCGCGGCCGAGCGTTGCGCCAAGCCGCGCACCTCGTTCGCCACCACCGCGAAGCCGCGCCCCTGTTCGCCGGCACGCGCGGCCTCCACGGAAGCGTTGAGCGCGAGAATGTTCGTTTGGAATGCGATGCCTTCTATTGCGCTCGTGATTTCCGATATCTTCGTCGAACTGCCGCTGATTCTCTCGATCGTCGCAACCATGGCCTGTACCGCATCGTTTCCGCTCTCGGCCAGGTCGGCCGCCTTGCTCGCCAGGGCGTTGGCCCGTTGCGCATTGTCCGAGTTTTGGCGTACGGTTTCGGTCAACTGCATCATCGTCGATGCGGTCTTTTCGAGCGAGGAAGCCTGCTCCTCGGTCCGCGCGGAAAGGTTGGCGTTGCCGCTTGCGATTTCCTCCGAAGCAACCTGCACCGACTCCGTCGCCGACCTGATCTCCGCGACGACGGCCGACAGGTTGCTGTTCATTGCGCGAAGCGCCTGCAGCAGCGCACCGATCTCATCGCGTCGAGCGGTCTCGATGTGCGAAGTCAAATCGCGCGAGGCCACCGTCTCGGCCACGCGAACCGCTTGCCGGATCGGCACGGTGATGCTCCGCGTAGCGCGCCATGCGACGGCGATGCCGCCTACGATACCGGCACCGCACAGCGCGAGCAGCCACACGACGCTGCTTCCATATGTGTCGTGGGCTTCGGCCGACGTTTCGTTGCTCTGCTCGTTTTCGTAATCGCTGAACTTCACCATGATTGCGATCCAGCGGTCCAGTGCCGGAACCGCATCGTTCATCATCATGCCGCGGGCGCTAGGGTCGTTCGCGAGCGCAAGGCCGAGCACCTTGTTCGCGATCGGCAGCGCGTTGTCACGAGCCGCGTTCAGCTTCTTTAGAAGGTTCCGCTCGTCGTCGCTCACACCGGGATCGTCGCCGAACAGGGCGTCGAGCTTCTTCGCGGCGCTTTCATAGTTTGCAATGCCGTTGTCGAAAGAGCGCTTCTCGGCGGCCTTGCGCGAATCGTCGGAGAGCGCGACGCAATTACGCATTGCGGCTGCCGCCTCCTGAGCGCTTTCGAGCGCCCGCGACACGAGCCGGTTTTCGTTCCCGCTGACGTCGACGGCATCGGTCAGCGCGCCGTCCATAACATAAAGCTGCGTGATGCCCATGATCGCCACGCCGGCCATGAGGGCAAGGAGTACGCCAAATGCCAAGCCTAGCCTGGCCCCGATCTTCATGTCTTTTCCCCCTGGGGGAGCGCCGGCAATTCGGCACCCGTTATATGCGATACGGCGGGCAGGTCTGAGCGCCGGGTATCGCGATTCGTCTCCGATATCGACGATGGTAGAGACCGCAAGCTGTCAACCGGCTGTCACGAAGCGGCCTGAAGCGCCAGGATTTACCCCAATGCGTTCGCCGCTGTACGCCGCTAGGTCGTGAGCGCGCGAGGTGCGGCAGCACGGTGTCGATGAATTTTCACGGAACTGAGGCTCCGCTCGGGAGAGGAGGGACCCGAGCGGCGCCGATTTGCGTACCGCGGGAAGAGCGGGGCAAGCCACCGCTCTATGCATCGTAGCTATGCGAGGATTTCAGGTTTCGTCATTTTCCGGCGCCGCCCTCCTTTGCGAGCATCGCGTTCGCTTTGATCACATAGTCGTTCGTATAGGTTTTGGCCAAATCGACCGGCTTGTCGATTTTGCCCGCCAGCTTTTCGACAGCGAGGACGGTATCGGGACCATTCGCGGGCATCATGCCGTCGGGAAGGAATTGGCCTTTATCCTGCGCCAGCGCGTCGATGTACTCTTGCTTCGTCGACAACTGATTGCTGACGAAGTCGGCAGGTAAATGATTCGCGATATCGGCTGCGCTGTGCGTGTTGATCCAGTGCATCGTGGCGACCATTGCATTGACGACCGCTTGCGTCTCCGTGGGGTGGGCCTTCACCCAATCCGCGCGTGCGAGCACGCTGGCCGTCGGCCAATAGCCGCCGAGCCACTTGTTGACACCCGGGCCCGTCGCCAAATCGATCGTCGAGACGCCGACCTTCATCTTCTCGACCGCGTTGACAGTCGGCTGCGTCGTCATACCGCAGACGATGCGGTTGTGCTTGAGCGCGCCGATCAACGTCGGGCCCGCGCCCACGCCTACGCGCGTGAAGTCCTTCGAGGTCAGGTGATAGCGTGCGGCCAGATAGAGCGTCAGATCGTCGGTGCCTGAACCAACGTCGGTCACACCTACGGTCTTGCCTTTCCAGTCGGCCGGCGTCTTCACGCCCGAATCCGGCGTACACATTTCACGCTCGCCCGGCGCACCGCTCAATTGAACGATGTCGATCACGTCTTTGCCGTGGAGTTGGAAGTCGATCGTGTGGAGATACCAGGCACCCGCCATATCGACTTGGCCCGACACGACGGCGTCCTCCGCACCCACGCCGCCGGCCGTTTCCGTGCTCAACTGCATGTCGACGCCGTATTTCTTGAAGTAGCCGAGGTTTTGGGCCAACTGATACGGCAGATAGATCTGCTTGTCGATGCCTCCGACCATCATCGTGACTTTCGGCAGCGGGGCCGCCATCGCGGCCGAACTGAATACGCCGGCGGCGCAAGCCAAACCGGCCAACAATATCGTCGCGCGTGATTTCTGCTTCATGACACACATCTCCTTGGTTATTGGAGATCCCGCGGGGGGATCTCTTATGAAGTAGTCCTAACTGATTTCCCGGATACCCAATCGTTAGATCCCGGGACGGTTGCCGTCGGACGCCGACGGCGGTTGCCACGACAGAAGCTTCTTTTCGAGCATGCCCATCAGCACTTCCGCGCTGAGGGCGATGATGCCGATGACCAGCATCGCGCCGAATACCCCGTTGGCGTCGAAAGTGTTTTGCGCCGTTGCGATCACGAGACCGAGGCCTTGCTGCGCCCCGAGGAATTCGCCGACGATCGCGCCGATGATGGAGAAGCCGAGGGCCACGTGCAGGCTCGCGATGATCCACGTCATGGCCGAGGGAAACACGACGTGCCAGATCACTTGGAAGCGCGACGCGCCCAGAATGCGCACATTGGCGATCAGATTGCGATCGACGCTGCGCACCCCTTGGAATGCGTTGAAGAACACCACGAAGAACACGAGCACCGCGGCCAGCACCACCTTCGACGGCATGCCGAGGCCCAGCCACATGACGAACACCGAACCCAGCACGATCCGGGGCAACGCGTTGACGACCTTGATGTACGGGCCGACGACGTCGGCAAGATAAGGAATCTCTCCCAAGAGCACGCCGAAGAAGACGCCGCCCGCCACGCCGACGGCAAAGCCGAGCAGCGACTCTTCGAGCGTCACCCAGATCTGCAGCCAGATCGAACCGTATGCCGTGCCTTTCTGCGCCCAGTCGGCGAGACGGGCGACGATCCCGGTGGGCGAGCCGAAGAAGAACGGATCGATGACGCCCCAGGAGGTGAGCAGTTGCCAGCCGCCTACGATCAGCAAGAATAAGGCGAGGCGTCCGATCAAGACATACGTTTTGCGGCGCTGGGCCTTGCGCCGCGCGTTACCCGCGACATCGGCCGGGTCCGTCGGGCCCGACTTTAGTTGCACGCTGGAGTTCATGCTGGTCATGCCGCATTCCCCTTGAGATTCGAAACGGAGGTCGTGCGCGAATACGCTTGCTCTACTTCCTCGCGCAAGGACTCCCAAATTTGTTGATAGAGATCGAGGAAACGCGGGTGGAACCGAATTTCCTGCACCTCACCGCGAGGCCGCGGCAGATCGATATCGAAGACCGCTTTGACCGTGGCGGGGCCCGCCGTCATGACGACGACGCGATCCGCCAGCGCGATGGCCTCTTCCAAGTCGTGCGTGACGAAGATCACCGACGGGCGGGTGCGTTCCCACAGGCGCAACAACTCGTTCGACATGATCGCGCGCGTTTGCACGTCGAGCGCCGAGAACGGCTCGTCCATGAGCAGCATCGACGGCTTGTTGATGAGGGCAGCCGCGAGGCTCACGCGCTTGCGCATGCCGCCCGACAGTTGGTAGGGAAAATAGTCTTCGAAACCTGCGAGACCGACCGTGCGCAGCCATTCGCGCGCTTCCTCGGTAGCTTGCTTTTTCGGCACGCCGCGGAAGATGGGGCCGAGCGCGACGTTCTTCAGAATGGACTTCCAAGGCAGCAATGCATCGTTTTGGAAGACGAAGCCCGCCCCGTTCGTGATGCCGTCGACGACCTCGCCCGACACGCGCACGACGCCGGCGCTCGGGCGATAAAGGCCCGCCGCGAGCGTGAGCGTGGTGGACTTGCCGCAGCCGGTGGGGCCTACCACCGCGCAGAACATGCCGGGCTCGATGACGAGGTCGACGTCGCGCAGCGCAGTCTTTTCGGAGCCGTCGCGCGTTGGAAAGCGCTTCGTTACCCCGGAGAACTGAACGCCTCCTCGCCGCGTTGATGTATCTGACATAAAAAACCTTATTTCATGGGCCCATCGCCGATCGATGGGTGGATTGCATGGATGTTGCGCCGCCGGATTTTTCCGTTTCGCGCTTCCGGCCGATCGCCTGTCTGGGCGTTCGCCTGCTAACGAGACGGGAATCGGAAAAAGCGGCGATGACTTCTTGGTAGATGGGTCAGTGCTCGAGTCTTAGGTCTGGTTGACGGGTGTGTTCTCCTTTAAATGACGGCATACGAGACCGGGTTTTTCGTATGCCGCCAAAGCTGAGGCAACGGGTTTTAGAAGTGCCAAATACCGCCTGCTTCCATGCGCCAGGCCGATTGAGTTCCGAGGCCCGTCCCGGACTGGAACGTCTTTTGGCCGTACATCGCTTCAAGGCCGACGTCGACGGTCGGAACCGGGCGGTAGATCAGGTTGATATGCGCGGTCTTCGTCGTGACGGCGTTCGTTGGGTCGGCCGGCAGGAACGACGCGAGGCGCTGGTGGTTGTAGCCGAGCCCCAGATTCGAGCGCAGCTTGGGCGTCCACCAGTGCTGGAAGAACAGCTCCGCGCCTGCGTCCGGCTGAACCTCGACGTCTGTCGCGCCGGTGGGGGCAGCGGTCGTCCCGTTGTTGATGGCAAGCACGGATGCGACGTTCGCGCCGAAATCGTCCGGCAGGTAGCGGCCCACCGCGCCGTACCAAAGCTGGCCGCCGAAGTTGTCTTTGCTGTGAGGCAGATTGAACGTGACGCCCATCAGCGCCGCTGCCCCGAACTTCGTTTTACGCGCGCCGTTCTGATCCGTGAAGCCGAGCTCGCGGGCCAGTCCCGAGACTTGGAAGTGGCCCCAGTCGCCTTCGCGTTCGTACTTCACCGAAAGATCGGGAAGCGGATTCGTTTTGGTGTTGGCCTCGATGTTGTCACGCGTGTCTTGATAGCCCGTTTGCGGGTTTTCCAGCGCGAAAGACAACGCACCGCCCTTACCGAGATGCATCGTGTATCGGATCTGCGGCGTGCGGGCGGCGGGTAGGCCGGCGGGGCCGGCATTGTCGAACGATTCCAGCGAGTCCGGATCGTCGATGAAGTTCGAATTGGCCATACCGACGAGGAACGGTCCGATCGTTCCGTAGGCGGTCACGATACGCGCACCCCAGCTATTGTTCTGGAGCGCTTGATTGTTGTCGCCGCCCGACGTGAAGCCGTAGAAGTCCAGGCCGAAATTCGTCGTGATGTTGCCGTAGGGGCTAGGCGTGCTGGTGCCGACGACCAGGCGCGATACTTTGTCCTGGAAGTGAAACGTGTGTTCCGATTGCGCGCGCGCGTTGCTGCCTTTGGGATCCAAATTGCCGATTGCGAATTTCGGACCGAGGTTTTCGGTCGGGTCGTAGATCCCTTGGAAGTTGATGAAGCCGCCGATGCTGAGCGACGTGTTGGTGCCGGGAACGATGAACGAATGCGGCATCGTTCCGCGCCGCACGTATTCGGCAGACGCACTCAACTGCTCCGCCTTCATGGGAGTGAGTTCGACCCCGGGCGCTTGCGCAACGGCAACGGGCTGCGCCAATTGCTTTGCTTGATTCGCTTGGGTGGCCGCTTGTTGTGCCTGTGTGGCCTTCAGTTGCGCAATTTGCGCCGACAGGTCGTGAATTTCAGCTTCGAGCTGACTCAGTTGATCCGCGTGCGCGGCCGGTGCGACAGTCAGTCCTGCGAGGGCAAAGCACATCAATTGCGCTGCTATCGATGTTGGCTTCCTAGTCCACCGCTGCCGTTGGTCGATCGAATTCGCCCACCTTTTCATCAATGTCTCCTGCATGTGATTGTTTTCGCGAGTACTGCTCGCGGAGTCGTTGCCGGCGAGCAGTGACCGAATGGTAGGGAGCGCAAGCTGTCTACCGGCTGTCAGGAAACGTCGATTTCCGTCGGTAATTACCCCCGGCCGTCGCTGTTGTTACAAAGCTGTCTGCCACTGACAGCTTTCGTTTGAATGAGCTGAATACAATGCGTCAAAACGATTGAGCGACGAATTGGAGACCAAGAGCGCTTTTATGAGAACGATCAAATCCGATCTGTATGTTTCGTTTATTGCCTGCATCGCGCTGATGATTGCGATCGGTCTATCTGGACTCTTCGGAGCCTGGCCTTCGAAAGGCCTTGTCGTCGTTTAGGCTCGAGCACGGTGGCCCCAACCGGCATGTCGCCGTCGTAGCGTCATGACACCCGTTCGCTCGAGCCACGGTCCGAAATGTTCAGCCTCGGCCGCGCGAGCCGTCGTTGCCGAAACCCGTGCCCCAGCCGCCGTAATGGCCGTTCGCATCATAGACGGCTTGCGCGGAGCCCGAAGCGCTGGGCGGAACGCCGGTCGTGGAGGTACAGCCTGCGAACAGGCCAAGGGCGAGCAGGGCGGCGATGCCCCTTAGTATTCGTTCAGACGTGGAAGATAAGCTGGACGATCTCATGGCGAACTCCTGTTCGTAGTGTTGCTCCCCGAGAACGCGTCGTTTGGGGCCACTCGGATTACAGCAAATCGCGGGCCTTCATCCATGGCCGCTACAGCGTGCTGTAAGCGTCCCGTACGACGCTGTGTGGTCCATCTTCGCGCGCGCTGCTTAAGCTTTCCTGAGCCTCGTCCTTATTAGGGCAGTTTTTCGATAGCGGCTTTTCCGCATCCATTTATCCTCTTGGATGAGGCGCACCGCATGGCAGGCGATGCCTGCCATTTACCGCAAATCGATTCTCTGCTTCTGCACATTCAACCTTATGTTTTCACTCAGTCGAAAAACGCGTAAGTTGTATTACGAGAACCCCGATGCGAGCGAGTGCGCGGCGAAAGTTACAAGGATCAACGCTAATAACGTCGAGCTCGATGCAACGGTTGCTTACCCGGAAGGCGGCGGACAAGAAGCCGATCATGGGGTGATCGTTCTCGACGACGGCCGGGAGATCCGCTTCGTCGACGTCAGAAAAATGTACGGGAACCCGATCCACATACCGGCATTTCCCGACATCCAAGTCGACGGCATTATCGAGCACGTGATACACGAGGACGACCTGGCATTGCTACGCGACGTGAACATCGGAGCCGAAGTTAGCGTACGGATCGATCGACTGAGGCGCGCGCAGTTATCGCTGAGCCACACGGGCTCGCATCTGCTCTACCTCGCGGTCGCAGATATTCGTCCCGATGCCGTTGCCGGCACGATCGGGTGTCACATCAAAGTCAACGCCGCACGGTTCGACTTCGCTGTGGAAAATCGCTTTGCTTTGGACGAAGTAGAAGAGATCGCACGGATCGCCAACGCCTATGTCGCCCGTGGCAGCGAAGTCAAAGTGTATCCGCACCCGGATTACATGGACGCTCGGTACTGGGAGTGCGAAGGCCGCGTCATTGCCTGCGGCGGCACACATATCGCTTCGACCGCACCGGTCGGCCAGATACGAGTGCATAGAAAGAGCCTTGGGCGTGGCAAGGAACGCCTGTCGTGCGAATTCATTGGCTCGAGCCCGAATCCAGCGGTGTTTCAGCGTTGATCGGTTAGCGCTGCCGTAACCGGCTCGGCGTTACCCCTAGCCGAGCGCGAAACGCGGCCGTCATATGTGCGTGCGACGAGAACCCAACGGCGAGCGCGATCTCTCGCAAGTCGAACTTAGACGTTTCCAGTAACGTCCGTGCCTTGGCCAGCCTCCGATCGATCAAATAGCTGTGGGGACTCTTTCCCGTCGCTGCCTTGAACGAGCGAATAAAAAATGCCTCGGACAAACCCACCGCATTGGCCAGCAATTCGATCGTGATCTCTTCATCGATGGACGACTCGATGATTTCATCGATTCGCCGCAGTCGCGCGGATGTCATCGAGCGGCCTACCTTCGGTTCGACCGCTCGACCAGTCAGGACGTGTTCAACCCGCTCGCATAGGGCGATGACGTGTTCGTCCAACATCAACCTCGCGGGCTCGCCGATCAGCAACTGAGTACGGATGATCTGCGCCGCACCGATCGCAATGGGATCGATAAAGTCGTTGAACTGCCGCTGAGGTAACATCTCCGCGAGATGTTTGCCGGTTGTCGTCACGCGCAGGTATTCGCCGCCTTCCCGGGACGACGAGAACACGGCGCATCCCGACGGAACATAGGCCAGACTGTTCGGTTTGGAGAAAAACGGCGTGACGCGATCGCTTGAAAACGCATGCGCACCCGACTGGCTTTCGAAAGCAAAGCCGATGACCGCCTCTCCCGGCGTATAGGCTACTTCGTAGGCATGCCGAGGTAACAACTCGAGGCTCCACGAGTGGCTCGTGAGCCGCTTACCTGGCTCAGTGCGTGGGGGATGCGTGCTCGGTATTGCGGCGGTATCCATCATTGCTCGGCGTACGTGTTCGGCGGCTAGACCCACGAGCGCCGATTCGGCGTCGCTGATGCCAGTATAGAAGCGGCCATCGCCCGCGCGCAACGTCACGCGTTGAACAACAGGGGTAGATCTTGAGTCGAAATACAGGAACACTGCTTTGGCTGTTCCTGCGCCCGGATCGTCCGCTCGTGGCGCATGATGCGCAAGCCGCGGCAGCAGCGCTCGCGTCGACTCAAGCTGAAGCTTGAGCGGGTGCGGGTCATCGCCGGGCACTCACATTTCTTTTTCCCACCAGCCGCGCGTGTTCACGTCGGCACCGTCAGCGAGCGCTTCCAATTCAGCCATGTCGTCGCGGGAAAGCATGATGGTGCCGGCTCGGGTCAAGCCATCGATATGGCGAGGCTGGGTGACGCCGACGATCGGCGTCGCGCCTTTAGCGATGGCCCAAGCTATCGCGACATCTGCCGCTTGTGCGCCGTGCTTGTGGCCGATCGCGTCGAGCTTGTCCGTCAAGGGTTTTAGCCGGGAGAGCATGCCGTTGTAAGTCTGCGCTCGGTTGCTGCCTTCCGGCAGTGGATTCTCTAGGCTGTATTTCCCGGTCAGGGCACCTTGTTCAAGCACCATATAAGCGAAGAACGGGATGCCCTGATCGCGGCAGTAGTCCAGGATTCCTGCGTTTTCAGAACTACGGTATAGGAGGCTGTAGTGGTTCTGGACGGCTTCAACGCGGAAGCCCGCTTCGCCGAGGATCCTGTTGGCGAGTTCGATTTCGCGTAGATTGTGGTTCGAGACGCCGACGTGTTTGACCTTTCCGCTCTCAAGCAGCGCAATCAGATGTGGAGTCCACCGCTGCACGTCGGCGGGATTGTGAATCCAGTAAAGGTCGACGTAGCCGGTGCCGAGGCGCGCGAGACTTTGCTCCAGCATGTCCGCCACCGGATCAGCTCCACTCCCCGCGGCTTGCGGGGTAAATTTCGTCGAAAGCTGGTAGTCGCCGCGGGGGTAGCGCTTCAGCACGTCTCCGAGGACTGTTTCTGACCGGCCCATGCCGTACACCATAGCGGTGTCCCAGAGGGTGAAGCCCGCCGCATGCGCCCTTTCCACAACTTCTTCCAGGCCAACCCGAGTCAAGGCGCTTCCGAAGTAGCCATCGCCCGCCTTACCGCTGTCGCCCCAAGCCCAGGTCCCCAATGCGACCGTGGGGGTCTTCGGATTGTCGATCGTCATGTACGCTCCTTACGTGGTTTGCTGCCGGGTTTGCGGTGACCCGGGCGATGCTGCGATCATGATGCGCGGTGAAGCCGAACCGTTAGCCTGATGCGCCGCGATTAATGCCCAATCCTCCAAGGCTTTGCTTCGCGTTGCCGCGCTTACGCGTACGTGCCATAGTCGTCTCATGGAAACACTGACCGAAATCGCCTCGATAATCGCCCGCCACATCTCCAAGGATGGCTTTCACGCCACCGGCATGGAAAGGTTGACGCTTGCTCGATCCTCCACGGTGACCGTGCCGATGCCGCATGTTTATCGGCCACAACTGTGCCTTGTCGCGCAGGGGAAAAAGGAGGTCGCGCTCGGCGAGCATGTGTTCAGATACACACCGGGCCGCTATGGGATCGTGACTTACGATCTGCCGGCGACGGGACGGGTGATCGAGGCGACGCCTGCGAGCCCCTATCTCTGCCTATTTCTCGATTTCGATCCGGTCATGCTGGCGGAGTTGGCGTTGCGCGTGCCGGTGCCTCCTGGGACACCGTTCCAGCCTACGGGCAAGACCGTGTCCGATGCCGGCTCAGGGTTGCTCGACGCGGCGCTACGCCTGCTGCGTTTGCTCGACGATCCTGCTGCGCTGCCCGTGCTCGGGCCGCTTGCCGAGCAGGAAATACTCTATCGCCTGCTTGCGGGGCCGGACGGCGCTAGGATGCGGTACATCACCTCGAGCCAGGGCAGGGTGGCCCAGGTGGGCCGCGCCATCGCCTGGATCGGGCAGCACTTCCGGGAGCGCTTCAGCATCGCAGGGCTTGCGGCGGAAGTAGGGATGAGTGCGTCGAGCCTGCATGAACACTTTCGGGCCGTAACGGCGATGACGCCGCTTCAATTTCAAAAGCAACTGCGTTTGCAGGACGCGCGCAGCCTGATGCTGGTCGAGGACATCGACATTGCCACCGCGGCCTTCCGCGTAGGCTACGAGAGTGCTTCGCAGTTCAGCCGCGAATATCGCCGCCTTTTTGGCGAGCCGCCGGCGCGCGACATAGCGCGTCTACGGGCTTCGCCGGTGGTGGCCGTGGGCGCCTAGACGACGCCCTCAAGCAACGACGGCCTGCTCCAACGCATCGAGAAATGCGTTGCGCCACCAATGCACGTCATAGCGCCGGATGCGGGTCATCAGCGCTTCGTGTCGTTTGACGCGTTCCTCCAGCGGCATCGTCAGTGCGCTTTGGGTCGCGTGCGCAATTCCTTCCGTATCGTACGGATTGACGTGCAGCGCCTCGGTGAGTTGCTCCGCCGCACCCGCAAATCGCGACAGCACCAGCACCCCGGGGTCGGCCGGATCTTGCGCGGCGAGGAATTCTTTGGCGACGAGATTCATGCCGTCGCGCAGCGGCGTGACGAGCGCCACTCGGCACGCCCGATACAGCCCCGGCAAACGCTTCCGGGCTACGTTGCGGCGAATGTAGCGCACCGGCATCCAATCGAGTTCGCCGTAATCGCTGTTCAACGCGCCGCAGATCGAGTCCATTTGTTGACGCAATTCGCCATAGGCATCGACATCTTCTCGGCTCGGCGCGGCGATCTGAATCAACGTGGCGCGGCTGCGGTTTTCGGGGTAACGCTCGAGCAATTCTCTAAATCCCAGCAAACGTTGCGGTAGACCCTTCGAGTAGTCTAGACGGTCCACGCCCACGAGCAGTTGCCGACGCGAGTATTCCTCGCGCATTGTTTCAAGCATGTCCATGCTCTCCGTGCCTTTGGCGAGCGATGCGAACTCGTTCACGTCGATGCCGATGGGGAAGGCGCCGATCTGCAAAGTGCGGCCGAAGGCCCGCAACACGCCGTCGCGGACGATTTCGGCTTTCGCTTCGGTTGCCATATACCGTTCGAGGTGAGTCAAGTCCGCCTGGCTTTGAACGCCGACGAGGTCGTACGAAAACAGCGAACGCATCAACCACTCGTGTTCCGGGATGGCAGCTAGTATGAGCGGCGGCGGAACGGGGATATGCAAGAAGAAACCAATCCGGTTTTCGCAGCCCATGGCGCGAAGCTCGGCTGCTAGCGGAATCAGATGATAGTCGTGCACCCAAACGATGTCGTCGGGCTCGAGTAACGGACGAAGTTGTTGCGCGAGCAACTGGTTGACGTGCCGATAGCCTGCCGCATGGCGCTTGTCGAATTGCGCGAGATCGAGGCGGTAGTGAAAGACGGGCCACAGGACGTTGTTCGAGTAGCCCGCGTAGTACATTTCGTATTCGCGCCGGCTTAGATCCATGGTGGCCAGGCGAATGTTTCCGCTCGTCTCGACACGGACGCGCTCTTGGCCGCTGCCCCGTGCGGGTTCGTCGGTGATACGCCCGCTCCATCCGAACCAAATGCCCCCGGTCTTGCGCAAACTCTCTTTAACGGCGACGGCTAGCCCGCCGGCAGCGGGCTTGTGCGGGTCGGAAACTCGGTTGGATACCACGACGATTCGGCTCATTCGGTCTCCTCTGGGTGAACGGTTTCGTGAAAGGAAGCGGTCGAGCGAGTGTCCGGCCCGGCGCGGACGAGCGCGGGGCGAAGTGCGCAACACGCGGTGACGATCCCGATTGGCAGACGATGGGTTACAGGATCGACCACGACGCGGGAGCAAGCCCGCCTCATGACAATGGATGACGACGCGCCGTGCCGGCGCGGCTCAGGCGAGCGCCACGCTCTTGCTGAAAGCAGCGCGCGCCGACAGGTTGACCAATTCCGCACTTTGCGGCGGATGAAGGCCTGAATTATATCCTCTTGTGATAGACGAGGCACCTAGGAAGACGAAACCGATGCGGAGCTCCGCATGAAACCTCTATGCGCTAGGTCGCTAAAGATAGCCATCGGCTTGCCGTAGCGTCGATAATGGGTGGTTTTCAATAACAATCTAGGAGGAGGCTGTCCATGAATAGTCGTCATCCGAATGCCGACGTCGTGACGCGTTTCTATCAAGCGTTTCAGCGACTCGATGCGCAGCAGATGGCCCAGTGCTATGCCGACGATGTCAGCTTTGCCGATCCTGCATTCGGCGAGTTGAAAGGCGATGCCGCGCGCGACATGTGGCGCATGCTGACGCAACGAGCACAGGACTTTTCCCTCACCTTCTCCGACGTTGAGGCCGACGATCGGTCCGGCCGTGCGACTTGGACAGCGACGTACGTGTTCACGCGTACGGGACGAGTCGTGGTGAATCGTGTACAAGCGCGGTTCGCGTTTCGGGAGGGGTTGATCGCCGAGCACCGGGACTCGTTCGACTTGTGGCGCTGGGCCCGGCAGGCTCTCGGCGCGAAAGGCGCGTTGCTCGGCTGGACTCCGTTCGTCCAGAATGCGATTCGCGCACAAGCACGAGCATCGCTCGATGCATACAGGAGCGCCTTGGCGAAATGAATGAATGGGCGGCCGAAAGACACACATTCGCGGAGATTCCCGCGACTACAATCGATTTTTATGGAACGGTGGAGGTGCGATGAAGCGCTTTCTTCTCCGGTTTGCTGCAACGGTTGTTTTGACATTTCCCATTGGTTGGGTGCTTGGGTCGCTAGATTGGTTTTGGACGTTGGCGAAGAGTCCGGTGGGTCATCAGGTATTAGGCTGGGCTGCGAAGCCGTTCGAGCCGTTCGAGCCGCTCGATGGCGAGAACTACGACAATCCGGTGGTAGTAGTCATGCTCGTTTTTAGTTTCGCGATCGCTGCCGCGGTTGTATGGGGAAGTTCTGCTTTGTATCGCGTCAAACACCGATCGAACTAATTATCAATATGGCCGGCATTCTCGCCGGCCGGGATCTGTCTTGGCAGCCAGCGGTGTACATGATCGAGTGTCGGCTTTCTGACATTCCATCCACGGCTATCAATGCGCCTGCTTCGACCGTCCATGCCGCGTTCCAGCGATCGCGTTCGGATTGCACTCCGAAGCCGCCAATGTCTGACTGCTGACCGTCGCCAGCGCTTGGAATATGGCCGGCGTGCGTTCTAGGCGGGCAATAGTTCGCGCGCCTTCCAGGGCGGCCACTAGGGCGGCTGCGGTAGAGGACGCGCTCGTCGGAGAGAACCCGCAGTCCCTGAAATGCGCCGCAATGACCTCGGTCGAATCCACGAACCCGCGCGCGACCCGTTCGGTGAGCTCCGCGTTGAGCGCAGGCAGCTCGTTCGCCAGGTTCTGCATCAGGCATCCATACTGGAAATTGGAGTCGACCATCTCGGCCGCGAATGTCTCGAAGAGCCGGTGGACAAAATCCAGCGCGTTCCCCGTCGTATCCGCCGATATTTGTCGTAGCACAGCGATTCTGCTGGCGACGTACTGATCGATGGCTTCTTCCGCGAGCTGCGCTTTGCCGCGCGGAAAGTGGAAGTAGAACGATCCTTTCGGCGCACCGCTTTCCTCGAGGATTTGGGTCAAGCCAGTCGCTGTATAGCCTTGAACGCGAAACAGCCGCATGGCCGTCTCGATCGCGCGCGTGCGGGCTTCGGTTTTCCGTGTCATACCCCGACCATATCACGTCGCGCTTGACTCGCATATGGTGATCACCATAGTATGGCGATCACCATATTTCGGAGTGAGCCATGCCGCGCAACGAAACCGAGCCGTCGGCGTCCCGGCGAGCCGTCTTGACGATGGGCGCGGCCGGCCTGGCTATGGCCTTGCTTCGACCCGCACGCGCAAACCTCGAGGGAGGAACTGACTTGACTACATCACCGTATGGGAGGGGAACGCTGCCCGAGGGGATACGCTCGCGCATGATCAACGGCGTCAACGGGCTCGATGTGCATATCCTCGAGGCTGGATTCGAGCGTCCCAACCGCCCGTTGGCGCTACTGCTACATGGCTTCCCGGATTTAGCCTATGGCTGGCGTCACTTGATGCCGCTTTTGGCCGATGCCGGTTACCACGTCGTCGCTCCCGATCAGCGAGGTTTCGGCCGCACGACAGGCTGGGTGAACGACTATGACGCGCCGCTCGCGCCCTTCAGTCTCCTGAACGTGACGCGCGACGCACTCGGGCTAGTTTCGGCCTTGGGGTATAAGAGGACGGCTCTGCTCGTTGGGCACGATTTCGGCTCGCCCGTCGCAGCTTATTGTGCGGTCGTCCGGCCCGATGTCTTTCCTTCGGTCGTGCTAATGAGTGCGCCGTTCCCCGGTACACCGGCATTTCCATTCAACACCGCGGAAAGCGGCGCACCGCCGGCTCAACCGAACATCGACAATCAGAAGCTGGCTGCCGCACTGGCCGCGCTCGATCCGCCCAGAGCGATCTATCAGCAATACTTGAGCACTCGCGAAGCGAACCACGACTTATCGTATCCCCCGCAAGGCTTGCACGCGTTTCTCCGCACGTTCTTCTACGTAAAGAGCGCGGACTGGCCAGGCAATCGACCGCGCCCATTGAACGCGCGAACGGCCAAAGAGTTCGCGCAGATACCTCACTATTACGTCATGGAACGCGGCAAGACGATGCCCAAGAATGTGGCTCCGTTCCAACCTTCTGCGGCCGAGGTTACGGCCTGCAAATGGCTCACCGACCCTGAACTTGCCGTGTATGTCGAGGAATATGGGCGAACCGGATTTCAAGGCGGCTTGCAGACTTATCGCGTCTATACGGATCCTGTGCTGAATGCCGAATTGCGCCTGTTTTCGGGGAGGACGATCGATGTGCCATCGCTTTTCATCGGCGGGAAAAGCGATTGGGCAACCTATGTGTCGCCCGGCGCGCTCGATGTCATGAGGACGAAGGCGACGACGAGGATGAGCGATATCGAGTTGATTGACGGCGCCGGTCACTGGATTCAGCAGGAGCAGCCGGCTCGGCTCAGCGCGCTTCTCCTTGCGTTCGCCAAGCAGGTGGCCGCGGGGGATCGCGGCAACGATTAACTTCGGTGCCGGGTGTCCGTTCGGTACTTGACGCAAGTCAACTACCGAAGGCCGTTTTCAGCCACTCTTTCCGCGGGCATCGGCGAGCGCAGCGCAGCGTATCGGCCAGTGCCGACACTGATGCAGCGGCCGCGGCGAGGGACGGATAGTTGCGATGAACAGGCGGACTTTTTTGATCGGCGCGGGTGGCGCCTTGGTGCTGGCGGGCGGCACGACCGCCTGGCGGTCGTCCGTGGGATCGATGGCCGCCTACGATGTTCGTGCGAAGCGTCTACGCGCTGCCGCGGGCATGCCACCCGATGTCCGTGACTTGATCCGCTATGCGACGCTTGCCCCCAACAGTCACAATACGCAGCCCTGGCGGTTTCACGTCGGCCCTGGGCTCATCGACATTGCCGCCGATTTCTCGCGGCGCACGCCTGCCGTCGACCCGGACGATCATCATTTGTTCGTCAGCCTCGGATGTGCTGCGGAAAACCTCGCCATCTCGGGTGCTGCGATGGGGTGGCCGGGTGAGGTTCTTATCGCGCCGGACGGACACGGCGCACGCTACGCATTCGCAAGCGGACCGATGAAGGCAAGCGCGCTCCATGCCGCGATTACCGAGCGGCAATCGACCCGTGCCGAATATGATCGACGTCCGGTTCCTGTCGCTGACATCGTGCGCCTCGAAGAAGCGGCCGCCATGCCGGGTGTTCACCTGATCCTGCTCTCCGGCCGAACGCAAATCGACAAAGTCCGCGACCTCATCGTCGCCGCGAACAGCGCCCAAATGGCGGATGGGGCCTTTATGCGTGAACTCGAGCAGTGGATTCGATTCAACCCACGCAGCGCGATGCTGTCGGGCGATGGATTGTTCTCCGCTGCAAGTGGGAATCCAGTGCTACCGAATGCCCTAGGCCGCATCGCGTTTCAACGGTTCTTCAACGCTCGCTCGGAGAACGAGAAATATGCCCGCCAAGTCGATTCTTCCGCGGGCATCGCCGTCTTTATTGGCGACCGGGAAGACAAGATGCATTGGATCAGGGCGGGCCGAGCTTGTCAGCGCTTCGCGCTGACTGCGACGAATCTCGGAATTAAAGTCGCCTTCGTTAATCAGCCCGTCGAAGTCGCACACTTTCGTCATGAACTGAGCGGCCTTATCGGCGATGCCGGCCGACGACGGCCTGATATCGTGCTGCGCTTCGGTTATGGGCCCACGCTCCCATTTTCGCTCCGCCGTCCCTTGGAGGCCGTGCTGGCTTAAGTTTGCGAAGGTTGCCGCGTTCGCAACAGCGTCAGAAGTGCTGCCAGCACCGGAGAAACCTGCTTGCGAGACGCGTAATAGAGGTAGAAGCCCGGAAAGGGAGCCATCCAGTCGTCCAGCAGACTGACCAGCCGGCCGGATGCAAGCCAGTCTTTTGCCTCGTGTTCCAAAACATAAGCGATCCCGAGCCCATCCGCCGCGGCGTGAAGCATGAGGTCCGGCTCGTTGAACGTGAGTGGCCCCGAAACAGCGATTTTCAACGGCTGGCCATCCCGTTCGAATTCCCAGGCATAAACCGTGTCCGCGGAAACCATTCGATAGTTGATGCAACGGTGCGTGGTCAGGTCCTGCGGCGTCCTCGGCGCCGGATACCGCGCCAGATAAGCGGGCGATGCGACAACCGCCATTCGGAGTGTGGGCCCGACGCGTAGCGCGACCATGTCCTTCTGCACTTTCTCGCCCAGCCGGATGCCGGCATCGAAGCCGTCCGCCACGATGTTGCGAAACCCGTAATCGATGACGACCTCCACGACCGCCTCGGGATACACCTTGCAGAACGTGTCGAGCACGGGGCGGATAACGGCCTCGTAAGCCTGCCGGGTCGCAGTGATGCGCAGCGTGCCGGAGATTTGATCGCGCGCCCGGCCCAATTCGCCCAACCTTGCATCGATGGCCTGCAGCGCCGGCTCGAGCGTCAAGAGTAGTTTTTCGCCTGCCTCCGTCGGCGCGACGCTGCGGCTTGTTCGACCGAGTAACACGATGCCGAGCCGCTGTTCGAGCCGCTTGATCGTATAGCTCAACATCGAATTCGACACCCCGAGTTCGGCCGCCGCGCGCGTGAAGCTCCGCGTTCTCGCGACCGTCGCGAAGGCGGCCAGGTCGTCAAGGTTTCCTCGCGCGATCATTCCATGAGATTGCATGACTCATTCGAACTCTTCGGGATGATTGAACGAATAAGCGTACCTAAAATTCGGTCAAGGTGCTGCGGCAGGCCGCTGCGGTATGAGATGCCGGTTGATGGACGATGGCGGATGGCGAACGGGGCGAACGGGGCGAACGAACGGAGCGAATATGTTGAAGAAAAATGCGGTGTGGTTGATCACAGGATGTTCGAAAGGGCTGGGACGGGCACTGGCCAGAAGCGCGCTCCAGTCGGGGTATCGCGTCGTGGCAAGCGCGCGCGATACGGCAGCCCTTGAGGACCTCGTCTGCGAGTATGGCGACGCGGTGGCGGCGGTCAGCCTCGACGTGACTAGCCAACAGCAGGCAGAGGCCGCCGTTGCCGCCGCTCATGAACGATTCGGCTCCATCGACGTACTCGTCGACAACGCTGGCTACGGGTACCTGGCCGCGATAGAAGAGGGCGACGAGAGCGACGTCAGGGCGATGTTCGAGACGAATGTCTATGGGACCTGGAACATGATCAAGGCGGCTTTGCCCGGCATGCGTAAGCACCGGGCAGGGCATATCGTCAACATCAGCTCGGTTGGCGGCCTGACGACGTTCCCGGGCGTAGGCTTCTATCACATGACGAAGTTTGCCGTCGAAGGACTTTCCGAAACGTTGGCGAAAGAGATCGGTCCGCTAGGCCTCGGCGTGACGGTTGTCGAGCCGGGCGCATTCCGGACCGATTTCCGGGGTGCATCCATGAAGCAGTCAGGTATGCGTATCAAGGATTATGCGGACACGGCTGGGAAGACTCGCGACAGTGTGCTCGCCGGGCACGGACAACAGCAGGGCGATCCAGTCCGCGGCAGCCGAGCCATCATCGCTGCGCTGGAATCGGATCGGCCGCCGCTGCATCTCGTCATCGGTGGCGATGCGCTCGATCTCGTCCGCGCCAAGCTTGAGGACCTGAGGCACGATCTCGACGCTTGGGAGCATCTCACGAGAAGCACGAATTACGAGGCTTGAGGAAGCGCGCGCGGATGCGGCCGGTCGGGCTGCTTTGAGCAGGCTAGTCCAGCGCCTCAGTGCGGACCCAAGCGGACATCAGAACCTTGCGTTTGCAAGACTGGACCTTGTGGGCGGCGCGCTCCCTCCGATAATGTTAGGCAAGGGGGCGGATTGCGGCATAAGATTCGTTCGTCATCGGGGAGCGTGATACTCGGCATGAATCAATGGTGGCCCGGATTCGGCATCCAAACCGATTCCTCGCGCATAGCGAGCGACGACGTAGGCCTGGGCGATCAAAAAAAACGAAACAACCGCAAATAGGGGACCAGAGATGCTGCGAGTGTGTCGGATATGCAAGCCAAACGTTTATACGCTCAAGACGATTTGCCCTAGCTGTGGTCTGCCAACAGTCAAACCTTACGGATCGACGTCGCCGTCGCGTTATGGGTTGATTCATACGTTAGGTAGAACCAAGTTGAGGGTCGGCCGGGATTCGTAAATCTTTCGCCAAACCTGCATTAAGCCGCTGATTCAAAAGCGAAATCGATGCTCGGATCGAGCGGCGGCACCTTCCGCTGGAGATCCAGCAAGTAGGAGCCGAGCCGGTTGATGTGCTCCCGCCGGTACGGCGACAGCGCTTGCAGTACCTCGGCGTTGATTGGATGGCGTTTGGCCTGCAACTCCTTGAGCCTTCGGGACATCCACTGCACGTTGTACAGGATGACCATGTTTGCGACGAGCTGGTTGTATTTGATGACCTTTCGCTGCTCGTGCCGCAGGTTCTCGGCGATCACATCTCCCCCGAACATCAGCCATTTCGCGAAGTCGTTGAACTGCTCGCTCTTGTTCGTCGCGGCGTGGATCGTGCGCCGCATATCCGGCTCGTTGATGTAGCGCAGCAGGAACATGGTCCGCACGACCCGCCCGAGCTCGCGAAATGCGAAATACAACTTATTCTTTACGCTCTCGGAGCCGAGGCGGCGCAGAATCGTCGATGGCGTCATCCGGCCTGCCTTGATCGAGATGGCGACGCGCAGCATGTCCGCGAAGTGTCGCTCGATCAGCGCCCAGTCGATGCTCGCGCGGAACAACGATTCGATGTTCTTGTACCGCCGGCGCCGATCGGCCTTGTAGAAAACCAGATCCTTGACGTCGCGGATACGCGGCATCAGGTTGATACCGAGCAAATGGGCGAGCGCGAAGACCGGCGCGCTTTGCGCGTGCGTATCGCCGTGGACGGTATCGGGCTGCACGTCGGAGGTGTTCTTGATGAGCCCGTCGAGGATATATACGGCTTCGTGAACGCCACAGGGAATGAAGTGGCTGAACAGCGCGATGTACTTGTCCGAGACGTGGTAATAGCCGATCCCGCCATAGCCGCCGTACCGGATGTGGTACTCGGACAGCAGGTTCTGCTCATAGAGGTTCCACTTCGTGCCGTCGGCCGACACGCGGCTGCCGGAGCCCCAAAACTTCGGCAACGTGAATTGGTTGAAGGCGTTGATGACCTTGACGATCGCCTTGTCAAGCCGCTCCTCGGTGACGTGGCGTAGATTGAGCCAGGCGACCTGCTTGCGGCTGAGATTTTTCACCGAGCGTGCGGTCTGCGTCGGGCCCAGGTTGCAACCGTAGCAGAACAGCGTCGTGATGAAGCGCTTGCGCGGCTCGTCGACCTTGGCCTCGAAGCCCGAGAGCGGGCCGAAGAACTTGTGCAGGTCGAGCCACTGCTCGGTCTCGGTCAGGATGTCGAGAATGCTGACGGGTCGCATCGACGCCGTAATGGCCTGGTCGATCAGCTCCATATTCGGGGGATCTGGCTTCTTCTCGAGCTTGTGGAGAATCAGCCCCTGCTCGCCGATCTCCACGTGATCGTTTTCCGGAAACGCCGCATCGACCGCGTCGGCCAGCGCGCTCAGTTCGTCCTTGAGTTGCCGCACGAAGGCGCTGCCGTCGACGGGGAAGTCGACAAGTTCGCTGTAGCGCGGCAGCTCGTCGCGGAACTCGTCCCACGACACCTGATGTTCGCGGGGATCGTCGAACTGGTCGCTGTGCTCAACGTAGACGTCGCCGGAGTTGAGCTCGCGCATGAGCTGGCTGAACACGCACAGTTCGAAGTACTTCCGGTGCAGCAATCGAGACGATCGCCCGTCCGGAAACACGCACTTCTCCCACTTCTCCGGAATCCAGTCGAGGCGTAACTGGGCAAGGTCGGCCTCGCTGAGCAGCAGATACTCCCGCCGAGACGAGCGAAATTGCTTGAGCCAATCGAGTGCTTTGAGCAGCGCGTCGTCCTGCGAACTCGATTTCACCGACAGGATGTCGAGGCATTGAAACAGCAGCGAGCGGAGCTTTTGGTATGGCGCGAGCAGGAACGGGAACGTGTGGTTGCCGGCCTGTGCGATATGCTCATTGCACTGAACCAACACCGAATCCGGGTCGTCGTTGAGTGCGACGCGCATGCGCTCGATACGCGCGGCCGCGGGCAACTCGTCGTCTTGGAGGATGTGAAGCACATCGCGAAACTGGCTAACGAGCGATTGCAGCTGATCGGCGTGTCGCAGTCGATACTGCTCGAGCCGGAGCTTTGCCGTGCTCTCCAGGTTGCGCACCGTCTTGATGAAGATCTCGGCGACGTCGTCGAGCGCCTTCTGCAACTGCGAGAAGACGAACAACACGGCAAGTGTGTATCGTTTGGCGGGCTTGAGAGCACGCATCTCGTGGATGTCGAGTGCCCGCGCCTCCGTGACGAGCTGCATTCGTTTCGGCACGGAGAGGATATCCGGCGCCGGCGGCAATCCATCCGCCAATTCGCTCATCGCCTGGATGTGCTTGAGAAAGCTTGCCACCTCGCGCGGTCCCGGGCGTTTGGGTTCGCGCTTCAGTTCATCCCAGGCTGTTCGGCCTGCTCGGGCTTGGAAAAGCTCGTCGAGTCGTGCTCGCAACGGTTCGTCCAGCGCCTCGGTGAACGCGAGATAGATGGTCTCGTTGAGCTGACTGCGCGCCTGGCTCGCGATGCGCGAGAGTGTCGCGAGCGGCGGCAACTCGTAGCGATGGCGAACGAGCTCCTCGAGGAGGACGTTGATGATGTCGGGCAGTTCGGCCTTGGTGCGCGCAGCGTTGGCAGCCCAGGAAACGAGCCGCTCGTGGGTCGAGGCATCCAGGGGAAGGATGCGGGCGTACTCGCGCAAGATCTTCTGATGCCGCGACTTGCTGCCCGAGCGGTCGTAACGCGTGAGCGTCGTGCGCGGCAATGGACGTGCGCCGAGCACCGTGCAGACGTGCTCGATGATCGCCGACGGCACGTCGGATACGAGCGGCATGTATCCAAGCCGTTGCAAGAGCTTCAACTGCGTGAGGATGAGAACACGCGTCGGCGCCTGGCGAAACAGGCCGCCAACGAAGCGGATTTCAACCGCGCTGGGCGTATAGACCGCGCGTAGCTCGTCATCGCTCACCTCGGCAGGCAGAACAGGGTAAGCGGTGTCGTGAACGTTGCTCATACCGTCGGAACTGGATCGATTGTTGGGCGGCTGCGTTCAGATGAAGGCGCAGGCGTTGGCCCGTGCATCATGCAGCGCGTGATGTTCGCCTCCGTGTTCGGCGAAGTATGTCGCTAGGCGTTCGGCGTTGAGCCGTGGATTGACATTTTCGGCCTTCCAGCCTCGAGGCAGCGGGCCGCCGAGTAACTGGCCGAGCAGCACGAAGTCGCCTTCGTAGTCATAGCAGAGCACCGGTTTTGGCTTGACCGGTACAGCTTGCAGCCAGGCCAGCAGCTCGCTTTTCAACTGGTCGAACGTCATCGCCCGCCCTGGAAACTGGCCGAGTTGCGGGAGCACAACCTCGCAAACGAAATCGCTGCACAGCGCACGATCGAAGTCGGAGCGCTCGGCGTAAAACTCACGGCCATCCTCGCCGACGATCGCCACGCTCACGAGCTGGCAGGCATCGAAAGACGTGAACTCGGTGTCGAGAAAGTAGCGGATCTTCCACGGACTGCGCGGGGCGTTCATCGTTGTTGTTCCCGAGAGGTTCGTTCCTGGCCGAACGATTGTAGCGCGGGGCCTCGGGCGGCTCGTCGACGCATGCGGCGAGCTACTCCATCAGGTGGCCTGACGGGAGCGTTTCGTCGTTCGCGCCGGCGTAGGCGCACCTCGCGCACTGAGTTGCCCGCGCAAGAGGGCGATCTCCTGGGCGAGCGAATCGCGCTCGCGCCGCAGATCACGCGCTTCCTCCATGACGCTCGCGAGCTGCTTCTCGTGCCGCTCGGCGAGGCGCCGTTGCTCGGCCGCATCGGCCGTGAGCCGCTGTACGTCGCCGACCAGTTGCTCATTGCGCTGCTGGACCTTCGCAAGAGCGGTTTCCGCGCGGCGCTGCGCGTCGCGCGCCTCCTCGGTTTGGAGCATGACGCGCTTTTGGACGCCTTCGAGCCGCCCCGTAGCCGTGTCGATTTCCACGCGCAAAGCGGCCTCCTGCGCAACCCGCTCGGCTCGTATTGCGTCGAGTTCGCGGGTGTGCGCCGCCTGCGCCGCGCGCAGCGCCTCCTCACCCTGGACGCGCACGGTGTCGCGTTCAACAATGGCGGACTGCGCCGCTTGGACGGCCGCATCGCGCTCGGCTTGCGCCCGCGCGCGCTCGACGTTCACCGCAGCGAGTTGCGCCTCACGTTCCTCGAGCTGCGCACGCAGCGTCTGCGCCTGGGCCTCCAGCGCCGAGTGGGCGGTGGCCAGCGATTCAGCGCGCGCCGTGGCGTCGGCCGCCTCGCGCTCGAGTTCCTCGCCGCGTGCGGCGAATGCCTGCTCACCGTGCTCGACGGCGAGCGCCCAAAGCGAAAGCATCGCGCCAGCGACCGGCGCAGGCAGCGCCGCCGCGAGCGCGTCGTTGCGCGCCTGTTCGTCTTTCCAAAGCTTCAGTTCGTCGTTGATCGTCGTACGGCTGCCCTGGCGAATCTCAGCATAGATCAGGTCGACGGTGAGTTCGTGCGGGAGCCGCCCCTTGGCGACGAGGCGCGCGGCGGCTTCACGGGTGCGGAGTCGGGTGTCACTGATGCGGCTCATGGGCGGGTTTTCAGCATGAAAGTGGATCAGAGCGGCGGGGTCTTGTCGATAATTGTATATGTATATCTATGTATTACGTTATATCTATAACTGTTACCGCTAGAAATTTACGATAACACGCATAATCGTAAGAACTTTTGGTGTACGCTGCCGCGTCGCCCTTCTAAAACGCGCCCGCTATGAACCTGCCCGCACCAGCGCCTGATTCGCTTCTGCCCGTCGCGCTTCCGGCGGCGCTCGACGGCCGTGACGGCACCAACCGAGCGCGCGGCGGCCACCGGCAGATCGCCGCCGACACGGACCTCGAGGCCGTGCGGCTGTGGCTTGCGGAGTACGCGGGCTCGCCCCACACCCTGCGCAGCTATCGCAAGGAGGCCGTGCGCCTGCTCGTGTGGGCCACGCATGCGCTTGGCAAGCCGCTCTCGAGCCTCACGCGCGAGGATTTCCTGCTCTATGAACGGTTCATGGCCGCACCCAGTGCGGACTGGACCGATCCGGCCTTGCCGCGCCGAGGTGGGGCGCGGCGCCTCTTCGACAAGCCGCTCTCCACGCAGAGTCAGCGCCAGGCGCTCGGCATCCTCTCGGGTCTGCTCAATTACCTGGTGTCCGCCGGTTATCTCGCCGGCAATCCGCTTGCCCTGCGTCGCGGACACACGAGGAAAACGTCACGGGCGCGACGCGTCGAACGCTATCTCGATCACACGTTGTGGGAGTACGTGCTCGGGTCCATGGAGACATGGCCACGGACCACATCGCGGGAATGCCAGCATTACGAGCGCAGTCGCTGGGCGATGCGTCTGCTGTACCTCACCGCGCTGCGCGTGAGCGAGGCCGCCCACGCGAAGGCGGCCGACTTCGTCCAGCGACGAGGCCGTTGGTGGTTGCATGTGACCGGCAAGGGTGACGTCGAAGGCGAGGTACCGGTCAGTGACGCACTGATGGCCGAATTCGCGCGATACCGCCTCTTCCACGGCCTGCCGCCCGCCCCGCGCAAGGACGAAACCACGCCGGCGGTGATGAGCATCGCCGGCGACACCACGCGGCATCTGACGCCGACCGCGGTCTACCTGATCGTGAAGGAGGTGTTTCGGCGGGCGGCCGACACGCTTGAACCGACCGATCCGGTCGGCGCAGCCACGCTGCGTCGCGCCTCGACGCACTGGCTGAGGCACAGCGCTGCCTCACATCAGGCCGATGCCGGCACCGACATCCGCTTCATCCAAAAGAATCTACGGCACGCCTCGATCGAGACCACCGGCATCTACCTGCATGCCGAAGAGGACCGGCGTCACGCCCATACCGTGGGATCGCAACACGGGCAGTCTCTGTCACAATAGCGGCATTCGTTCCGCCAGCTTCCACGTACGCCATTGCCAGCTCATGGGGCTGCCTGCCGCCGACAATGTGTGACGAACAGTGCCGAAGACGGCAACCGGAATCCATCCTCCGTGCGATCGCAGGAAAAACCGTGACAAGTAAGCGCGACATGGCACACGAGCGTTGCGAACAATGCGGCAACCCGACGGCGCCCTGGGACACCATCCACTGCGGCTCCGGCGATGGCAGCTATCAGTTGCTCTGCACGCTGTGCTTCAATGCCCGGATCGCCGAGTCAACTGGTTTCACCGATTTCGAGAATGTCCGACTCGATCCCATCCGCATGATCGACTGCGGCGGTGAATCCCATCGATTTCATTTCCAGCTCCGGCTCCTGGGCGACCGGATCGCGCTGGATGCCTTTGAGCTTCGTGGAGAACTTCGCGCCGGCTACCGGTTCCAGCTGATCGGCGAGGCCGACGCCGATGTGCTCGTCCTGCTTGGGCACCTCGTCGAAAAGATGCGCCGTGCGCTATCGGTCCGGCACATTGATTTTCTTGAGCGCCAGATCATCGACAGCACGGTGCGCGGACGCATCGAATGGGACGAATCGCAGGATGGACACTTGCCACTCGTGGTGGTCGACGGCAAGGAGGTCTCGTGGAATGATCTTGGGCGAATGCTGATGAGCATGGAAGGATGGCAGTTCAGGCTTGATATCGCGGATCCGAGCGAAGAGCTTTGAACCGCGGTGCCGACGCCACCGAACCGCTTTTGCGCCGCTGCCTACAGGCGTGCGTACTGTCGTTGCCCCAAAGCGGCCTCTTCGATCGCGCGCGCCACGGCGGGCGACGGAATCCAGTGGCCCCCTTGCGCGATGAATCGAGCCGTCGCAACGACGACAGGCTGGTTGCTCTCATCGGAGGATGAAGCAATGACGGGGGCAACGACCGATTCCGCGAGAGCAAATTGCTGCTTTTCGAAGCGGCCTGGGTCGAGTCGGCCGTCGGCATCAAAAGCAAGAACCGAATAGGTGGTTCTAAGGACGCGCACCGGTTCGCTGGCCACCAGTTCAACGACCACGTTGGCCATTCGCGCCCGTTGCCCCGCAAAAGCGGACAAACGGTGACTGGCCGGATCTCGAAGCATCCGGTCGAACTTGCTGGTTGACAGCCGCCAGAGGGTATCGTCAGCGGCGACGAGAAACGTTCGAGACGAAAATCCCATAATTGCGCCCCTTTGCTTCACATCAACTCTGAGAGGTCAGGCTCGGCACCTGATCGACAACGTGACTGCACCCATGCAGAGCGGGTTCCTGAAATCGACAATACGCAGCGGACGCTTAGTTGACAAGGGGGCGCGTCGTTTTGGATCACCGGCCGTTCGCCCAGGGCAGCAACCGGCCATGAGCCGCCGGTCGCGGTCGCCATCCAGTTTGATCAGCCAAGGTCCTATTTCCGCTTGCTCAATGGCCGCTTCGCGGCGAGCAAATCGCCGAGGGCACGTGATCAACCCGAGCGCCGCAGGTGTCACTGTCGACGCGTCCGGCAACGCGACGCTGGGCGATCCGCTCGTACCGAACGGTTCGACGAACAATCCTGGAGGGCTGCAGGACCCGGACTCGATGGCGGTCGACCCTTCGGGCAATCTAGTGCTCGACAGCCAAGCCGACTCCGAGCTCGTATTCGTGAGCAATCCCGGTTCCCCAACCCAATCCGTAAGCGAGCTATTCCTCACCTTGTACACGAACCCGTGGCCGGTCGACGATACTCGCTGGGCGCCGGCCTCGAGCCAGTCGATGCTTGTCACCGACACGGGCGCGGGTCTGATCTACAAGATAACGGCCGCATCCGGTTTCGCCGGCGGGTCGATGTATAGCGCGGGTCAAGGCACGGTACTCCTGGACGATGCAAAGACCGGTAACATGACGCCCATTGCGTCGGGCATGGTGTCGCCGCACGGCATGCTCTTTGTTCAGTAATCGATAAGAGTGCCCGCTCGCGTAGCCATGGCGGCAATGCGCGGCGGCGATTGCATGCGCCCAAAACACGGGCCGAAGCCCCGCTCGATGCTGGGCTTCGAACGCCCCGAGCATGTCATCGAATCCCCCACGTTCACATTCATACGCGACATGCGCGCCTGATGTCGCCGCGCTAAGGCGGCGATAAGGTTGGTCTGCCAAGCTCCCGGCGTCTTACGCTGTTCGATGTTAGCGTCGGCGCCCCGCCCCCGCTTCCGCCCAATCGAACGTGCTCGCAGCGCGTTCATCGACCCAGGACAAACACAGTGCCGCGTCGCTTTTTATTGACCGCAGCCTTGCTATCGGCAATGGCGCTTCATGCTCATGCAGCACCCCAATCCGTCACGCCAGGATCGTCGAATCGAACGGCGATGTCCAACGTGCCGGCCGACGGCCACCCCCATCTGCCGACGTTGATTGGACGTAGCACCGCGTGGTCGCCCCAATACAGCGGCGATTTCGACCATTTCGGCGTCGATACCAAGCGCAACCGGCTGCTGCTCGCAGCAGAGGATCACGGCACGGTCGAGGTGTTCAACCTCGATACGGGCGCACACGAACGCACCTTGACGACATTCGGGACGCCGCATGCGATCCTGTACCTTCCCAAGCAAGACAAGTTCGTCATCACCGACAGCAGTACAAGCGGCACAAAGATCATCGATGCGGCAACGTTCAAGGTCACCGGCCACATCCACCTCGCTCCCGGTGCGGATTCGATGGCTTTCGACGAAACGACGGACCGTCTGTACATCGTAAGCGGCGGTAAAGATGCGGGCATGACGCATTGCTTCATCAACGAGGTGGATCCGGCAACCGGCACGGTTCGCAGACGGTTGCGCGTCGACGCGGACCATGTCGAAGCAATGGTCCCCGAAATGCACGGAGGCCGGCTGTTCGTCAACATCGCGAGCAAGAACCAGGTGGCCGTCGTGGATAAGAAGAGCCTCGAGGTGATCGCCCATTGGCCGCTCGATGGCGCTTCGAGGAATCTGACGATGGCGTTGGACGAGGCTCATCATCGCCTCTTCGTCGGCACCCGCAACCCGAGCAAGCTTTTCGTAATGAACACCGATAACGGTAAGACCGTGGCAATGCTCGACGCCCCGGCGAGTTCCGACAGTTTGTTTTACGACGGGGCACGAAAGCGGATCTATGTGGCGGGCGGCGATGGCTATATGGGCGTTTATCGGCAAGACGACGCCGACCATTACACCGATCTCGGCCGAGTCGCCACAGCGCCGGGCGCCAAGTCCGGGATGCTTTCGACGACGCTCGATCGCATTTACCTGGCGGTATCGCCGGGCGATCACAGCCCGGGGGGCGGCATCATGTGGTTTGCGGTTAATCCGTGAGCGGATACCGGCCTGCGGTCCTCTGCGAAAAGGTGACCATTTCTTCGATGCGCCCGGCGGCTAAGGTTCGCCTAATATCGCGCGCCTATCGTTGAATCTCATTCACAACGCAAAGGCACATCATGACGAAGCCCTTGAACATGGTAGCGGTAGCGGCGGCTGTACTTGCAACGAGCGTCGCCGCGTATGCATTCAGCGGCCAGGAGTACGCAAAGGACGCCAAAATCGATATTGCCCAGGCCCGCACCGCCGCCCTGAAGGCACACCCGGGAACGATCACGGACGAGGAACTCGAGAAGGAAGGGGGCCGAAGCGGCCTGCGCTACTCGTTCGACATCAAAACGGAAAGCGGCACGCAAGAGGTGGGCGTCGATGCCCGCACCGGCGCAATTCTCGAGAACAAGGCCGAAGGGCCGAATCCGGATTGAAGCATCGCTGGGAGCGGCATGGCGCGGCGCGATTCACGCACTTCCTTATGAGAAGCTGAAGAACTCGCGAAATAACAAAAAATATGCTTCTCAAGCCATGCGCCCGTTCGCCGTTAAAGCAGATGCCACGCTTTGGCACACCTTTCTGAGAGGACACGATGACGATTCAAGCAATCAACGGCCAAGCAGCCGCCTTGGTTTCGCCTAAGGCCGACGCTTCGGCGGAGCAAGCGAAGGGCGCAACACAGTCGACGTCGGCTACCCAATCGAGCGGTAACACGTCGTCCGCGCAGTCGGCCAAGCCGTCCGCGTCTTATTCGGTATCCATCAGCAGCGCCGCCCGCGCGGCGTTGGTCGAAGCGACCGAAACTTCCGTGCAGACTGCCCAGGAAGCTCACCGCGGGGATCTTCAAGCGCAGCGCCTACTTGCAAAGGAGCAGGCTCAAAAGGCAGTTCAAGGTTAATAGAGCCGTTGTAACCGGCAGTATTATGGTCCCGTGCGGAAGACTCTTTCGGGCGGCCGCGCGGGGGCACGCAAAACGCCCGCTCTTTTCGTGCGGCATTTGGACAGAACCCACGTTCAAATCCGAGAGCGGGTCGTCGCAAGGACGACGCGCAATCGTATCGGTGCGGTGGGGGTGACGATGACCATTTCGATGATAGTGAAGGTGAACATAGCTACCTAGCCGATCGCCATGCGAAAAATCGATCGATTCGCTTTTGCGCGCGAGGAAAGGATTTCCGTTTGCAAGCATTTGCAGAGTATTCTCTGAACGATTGACTTGCACATCGGCGTCCGGTTAAGTGCATGCAATCTGCTGTAGCATCCAATCTTCATCATGCCACCGCGCGAACTGCCGATCCATGAAGGTGCTAATTGTCGAAGACGATCCCGCGATTGCCGCGAACTTGTACGACTACCTAGAAGGTAGCGGTTATGAGGTCGATCTGGCTTCCAATGGAAACGCTGGTCTACAGATGGCGCGAGGCGAATCGTGGGATGCCATTCTGCTCGATTTGTCGCTGCCCGGCATGGACGGGCTCACGATCTGTCGTAAGCTACGCGAAGAGGCGCGGCGGGATACTCCAGTGCTCATGCTGACGGCTAGGGACGCGCTTGACGATAAGCTAAACGGCTTCGTCCACGGTGCCGATGACTATCTCGTCAAACCGTTCTCCCTGAAGGAAGTGGGTGCGCGTCTTAGCGCCCTTATCAAACGCTATCGGGGCCAGGTCGCATCGATGGATCTTCGATTTGCCGACGTGCGACTCGCTTTGTCGACGATGACCGTCGACCGAGCCGGGCATCCGGTCAAGCTTCCCCCAAAATGCCTTCAACTGCTTCGTATCCTGATGCAGTCGCCTGCCCGCACTTTCACACGAGCTGAGCTGGAATCCGAAGTCTGGGGCGAGCACCAGCCCGACAGCGACACACTGCGAGCTCACATCTACATGTTGCGGCGGGCCCTATGTGGGCCGGGGGAGTGCGACGTGATCGAGACGGTTCATGGCGTCGGCTACCGACTCGTTGCACCTGGTCAAGATGCGTAACAGCCTGCGCTTCAAGGTCGCCCTATTCTTCTCTGCACTGACCATCGCGCTGCTTATCGCACAGGCGCTTGGAGTAAAAACGCTGGCAGAGGCCCAAGAAGAGAAGCTGATCACGGCCCTTATCCGCGACGACATGGCCAGTGTAATCAAGAGCGATGAAGTCAACCCCTCTTTACTGCCGCCGTTCGATGCGCAAATGAACGGTTATGTGTCGGGCACAGGCAAGCGCAGAGTTTCCCTACCGGCGACGGTTAGAAGTCTATCGGATGGCACCCACGAGATCATCATTGAGGGACGCGAAATTCATGTGGCGATTGCGCCGTTAGGCGCGGCCCGCCTATACCGGATCTACGACTTCAACGTCTACGAGAAACATTTCAAGGACGTCATCAACGACCTGATGGCAGGCACCGGTGTCTTTGCTCTTCTCACTATCTGGTTGTCGTTCGGCTTATCCGGCTTGCTGGTGCGGCAGGTAGCCGGGTTCGCCCGTCAAGTGAAGGATCTACGGCTAGGTGAATCGGCGCCGATCCAGCCCGGCAAATACGACGAGACGGAACTCGTCGAACTTGTTCAGGCTTTCAACGACTACCACCGTCGCATGGCCGACATGATCGAACGCGAGAAGGAGTTCACGGGCAACGTCAGCCACGAACTGCGCACGCCTCTTACGACCATCACGACGAGTTGCGAGTTGCTCGGGCAGGACACGGCGATCGTGGGCAAGTCGCGGGCGCGCCTGCGCCAGATCGAGCGAGCGGCTGACAACATGCGCGAACTTGCAAACGCGCTGCTGAATCTCGCCCGGGAAGATACGGCGCGCGATGTCGAGTCGGTCGCGCTCGCGGCCGTGATCGAGACGTCGTTGACGCCGTTTGCACACAAAATCGAAGAGAACGGACTGAAAATTATCAATGAGGTGGGACAAGATCTTTGGGTGCTGGCAAACCGTTCAGCGCTCGCGATAGTGCTGTCGAACCTTATCGACAATGCCGTCCGGCATACCGGACGCGGAAGTCTACGGTTTCGCTATACCCACGGCTGGCTGTATATACAGGACACTGGGCCCGGCATTTCGGCGGATGCACTTCCGCACGTCTTTGACCGGTTTTACCAGGCGAAGTCCCAACGCACCTCGACGTCTGGCGTTGGAATCGGCCTTTCGATTGTAAATAAAATCTGTGACCGCTACGGATGGTTGATCCAGATCGGAAGCGAGCCCGGCGCGGGAACTTGTGTATCTCTGCGCCTGCCGAGTGCGAGGCGGATTGAGCCCTACGCGAATTTGCCGAGTTCTTGACGAAAACTTCACAATCCCCGGCATAGCATGAAGAAACGGGCCATTCCGCGGTCTGGCGGGATTGATATGGCCCTGCTCATGACGGAGGTCACTATGAAATCGCTAGTCGCTGCACTCGTTGTCGCATCGTGCGCATTCGTTTCCTCGTTTTCGTTCGCTCAGCAAATCCCCGGCACGACTCGCACCGAAGTTCGAGCGCAGCTTGCGTGTGCGCAGCAGCGGGGGCTGATGCGCCTGCCAAAAAACAGCTACCCGAGCAAGATGCCAGAAATGAACTGCGACACCTCGGGCTCTGGGCCTGCTATGACCGGGAATGCCGAGGCCGGTGCGCCAATTCGGCAGCAGCGCAATCAAGGGCTGTACCGGCACCATTAAGCGTGCCGTAGCAGGCGCATTGCCACAGCGCCGCCCCGGCATCCACCGGGCGGCGCCTTGTTGACGAAAACTTCACAAGCGGTGCCGTAGCATCCGCGTCGGACGCTGCCCTTGGTGGGCGGCAGAACGACCGATGGATCCCAGAATGCGCCGAGCGATATTGATTGCTTTCGTCGGGCTGGCCGGCTGTACGACCTATCATGCCCAGCCGATCGCCCCAGCCCAGCTTGCCCGACATTTCGAGCAGCGCTCGCTTGCGAGCAAGGCGTTGCACGCCTTCGTCGTGCGCGAGGCGGGACACAATGTCGCACCGTGGCCGCCCGCGCGCTGGAATCGCGAAATGCTTACGCTGGCGGCGTTCTACTTTAGCCCAGCCCTCGACGTTGCGCGCGCCCAATGGGGCACTGCCAAGGCCGGCATCGAAGTCGCCGACACGATTCCCAACCCGGTCTTGCAGTTGCCGTTTCAGTATTCGACACCCAACCCGGGGCCGGGATCTCCGCTTACCTTCGGCCCGGCACTCGACATCCCGATCGAGACGGCGCACAAGCGTGGCTATCGCGTCGATCAGGCGACTCACTTGTCGGAAGCCGCGCGACTGAGCCTCGTCAATGAGGCGTGGAAGGTTCGCGCGCAAGTCCGAGACGCGATGCTCGCCCTCTATGCTGCCCGAAAGCGCATTACGTTCCTGTCCGCCAAAGCCAAAGCCGAGCGGCAAATTGCCGAGATGAGCCGCAAGCGCCTTGCCGTGGGGCAGTTCTCGCGGCCCGACGTCGACTCCGCCATTCTCGCCGACACCCAGGCTCAAAGCGATCTGGCTGCGGCACGCAGCGCCAAGCAGGATGCGCGAGCCCAACTCGCGGCCGCTATCGGTGTACCCGCTGCAGCGCTCGACGCCATCGCGATCGACCTCTCCGCCTTCGGCGCAGTTTCGCCCGCGCCGCCGGCCGCGGATGCACAGCGCGCGGCGATGTTCCATCGCGCCGATCTGCGCGCTTCGCTTGCCGATTACGCCGCGGCCGAGTCAGCGCTTCAGCTCGAAGTCGCGAAGCAGTATCCGAACCTCCACCTCGGCCCCGGCTACACGTACGACACGGGCACACACAAGATCGCATTCGGGCTCGCCGGCATCACGTTGCCGATCTTCAACCAGAATCAAGGCGGCATCCATGAAGCCGAGGCAAGACGCAAGGAAGCGGCGGCCCGTACTGGCGCGCTGCAGGACAGGATCCTCGGCGATCTTGCGCATGCGCTCGCGCGCTACCGGTCAAGCGTCGAAGCGTTACGCCTGTCCGACGCCCATCTCGCGAGTGCCCGCAGACAGCTCGACAGCCAGGCTGCCGCTTTCGCCAACGGGAACGCGGACCGACTGACCTACACGCAGGCGGAAGCGGACTATCAGACCAGTGAAACCCTCCATCTCGACGCGGTTGTCGCGGTCCAGCAAGCCGCCGGCGCACTCGAAGATGCGATGCAGCAACCCCTCGGTCACGGGGCGGTGAGCGATACCCTCAGTGAAGAGACACCACGATGAAATTCCGACTGATCCTTCTGTCCGTCGTGTCGCTGGCCCTGGCTGGCGGTGCAGGCTGGTACATCTATCAGACGTTCCATGACACCAGCGCGTCGACAACCGCGGCAGCGCAATCCGCCCCGCCCCCCGCCGTTCAGACAGTAAACGGCGAAACGGTGGTCGTCGTCGGTCCCGAGGAACAACGCGCCAGCCACATCGAGGTCGCGCCGCTCACAGCTGTCACGCGCCAGGCCAATATCAGCGCCTACGCCACCGTCATCGATCTGCAGCCGCTCTTCGATCTGCGCAACCGCTTGGCGAGTGCCCGCGCAGACGTCGGGATGTTTACCGCCCAGACGGCCAGCTCGCGCGCCCAGTACCAGCGCAGCCGCGCGCTGTTCGCGGACGATCGCAACATTTCGCAGAAGAGCCTGCAAGATGCGCAGTCTGCGATGCAAGCCGATGAAGCGAAACTCCAATCGGCCAATGCCACGCTGAACGGCCTGAACGGCGCGATGCGGCAGCAGTTTGGCGACGCGCTCGCGAATGCTGCGACGGCATCGGCCTCGAAGCTGTTCAAGCGTCTCCTGTCGGGGCAAGCCGTGGTGTTGCGCGTCACGTTGCCGGCCATCTTCGACATGGCACCGCCCGCGCGTATCACGATCGACACGCCCGACGGCCGCTCGGTGCCCGCTCAAAAGCTTTCCGCCTCACCGCTCGCCGATCCGGCCGTGCAGGGCAGCCCTTGGCTTTACGTCGCCGACGACGCGCTGCCGGCAAATTTGCGCACCAGCGCGCAAGTGCCGACGTCAAGCCAGGCCGCATCCGAGCTGCGGATCCCCGAACGGGCGGTGATATGGTACGGCGGGCAAACATGGACCTACGTGCGGACGGCTCCCGATCGCTTTACGCGGCGCTTCGTGCCTGCTGGCGATGAGGGCGACCACGGTTTCATAGTGACGTCCGGGTTCCAAGCCGGCGACCAGGTCGTGACGCAGGGTGCGCAACTGTTGCTCTCAGAAGAGCTCAAGCCACAAGGCATCGCCACGGCCTGCAAGGATCCACCCGAGTGTGACGACTGACCCACGCCTTACCCGCCCTGATCAACGCGACCTCACGTTCCATGCTCAACGCGATCATCCGCTTTTCGCTGCGCTTTCGCGGCGTCATCTATGCGCTGGCCGTCGTCGCGGCCGGCTACGGGCTCTTTACGCTCACGCGCGCCAAGCTCGACGTCTTTCCCGAATTCGCTCCGCCGATGAGCATCGTGCAGACGGCAGCGCCAGGCATGACGAGCGAGCAGGTGGAAACGCTCGTCACGCAACCGCTCGAGAATGCCCTCGGCGGCATGGTTGGGCTGCAGTCGATGCGTTCGCGGTCGATGCAGGGCCTCTCCGCGATCACGCTCGTCTTCGACGACAGCGCAAACGTGATGCAGGTCCGACAACTCGTCACCGAGCGCATCAACGGACTCGCAGCCACACTGCCTGCAGGCGTCAAGCCGCCCAGGCTTTTGCCGCTCACCACGACGACGAGCGTCGTGCGCATCATCGGTCTCACGTCGAAGACACGCTCGCTCGCGGATCTCTATGGCATCGCACAGTGGACCATCAAACCACAACTGCTGAGCGTCCCCGGCGTGGCCGATGCAATCGTGTTCGGCGGCGAGACGCGCCAGATGCAGATCCAGGTCGATCCCGCGAAGCTGATGCGCTACGGACTGTCGATCCAGGACGTGATCGCCGCGGCCCGCCAAGCCACCGGGGTACGGGGCGCCGGGTTCATCGAGAACAATAACCAGCGCATCGCCGTCAATGCCGACGGCCAGATCGCCACGCCCGAGAAACTGGCCGGTGTCGTGCTGCGTTCGAGCAATGGTGCGTCGGTTCGACTTGGCGACGTCGCGAATGTGGCCTGGGGCAGTGCGCCGCCTGTCGGCGCGGCTTCGATCATGGGCAAGCCCGGCGTGATGGTCGTGATGGAAAGCCAGTACGGCGCCAACACACTGGCCGTGACGCACGACATCGAAAATGCGCTCGCGGGACTCAAGCCGGCGCTTGTCAAGCAAGGTGTCGACGTGAACGCGGACGTTTTCCGGCCCGCCAATTTCATCGATGCCGCGGTGGGTCACTTGCGGACGGCACTCATCGTCGGCGCCGTGCTCGTGATCGCCATCCTGTTCCTGTTTCTGCTCAATGTGCGCACCGCCGTGATTTCGGCCGTCGCGATTCCGCTGTCGCTGCTGGTTGCGATTATCGTGCTGACCAAGTTCGGCGTGAGCCTGAACACGATGACCTTGGGTGGCCTCGCAATCGCGCTCGGTGAAGTGGTGGACGATGCGATCATTGACGTCGAGAACATTTATCGGCGCCTACGTGAGAATCGCAAGCGACCCCAGCCACTCCCCGCGTTTCGCGTCGTGCTGCGTGCTTCGCTCGAAGTCCGTAGCGCCGTCGTGTTTGCGACCTTCATCGTGATGCTGATCTTCCTGCCGGTACTCACGCTCTCGGGTGTCGGCGGACGGCTCTTCGCGCCACTCGGCATTGCCTACATACTGGCCGTTCTCGCGTCGCTCGGCGTCGCGTTGACGCTCACGCCGGCCATGGCACTCGCCCTGCTGGCGAGGGGGCCTTTGCCCGAGCATGAACCCCGTCTCGTCGCGCGCCTGAAGGCGCGTTACATCGCGCTGCTGACAAAGGTCGAGCAGCACGTGAAAGCGGTCATGGTAACGGCGGCGCTAATGTGTGTCGCTGCGCTCGCGTCGCTGCCGTTCATGAGCGGTAGCTTCATTCCGCAACTGCGCGAAGGCCATTACATCGTCCATATGGGACTGGAGCCGGGCACGTCGCTCGCGGAATCGATACGCATCGGCACGCAGGTATCGAAGGCGTTGATGCAGGTGCCCGGCGTGCGTCTCGTGGCACAGCGCGCAGGCCGCGCGAACGGGGTGGTCGATCCGACCGGCGTGCAGCTCTCCGAGTTCGAGGTCGATCTGAAGCCGATGGGCGCATCGGGCCAAAACTGGGCGCTCTATCGGATTCGCCAGGCGCTGTCGCGCTTTCCGGGCCTGAGCACCTCGGTCAATACGTTTCTCGAGGAACGTATCGACGAGACCATTTCTGGAACAACGGCCCCGGTGGTCGTCAAAGTGTTCGGCAACAATCTCGATGTCATCGATCGCACGGCGCAACAAATCGCTCAGCTGATCGGCACGATCCACGGCGTCGCCAGCGTGCGGGTAGATTCGCCTCCCGGCATACCCGAGCTCGACGTGAAGCTCAAGCCGGACGCGTTGAGCCGCTGGGGCTTCAGGCCCGTCGAAGTGCTCGATACGATCCAGTCCGCCTATGCTGGCACAACGGTCTCGCAAATCTACAAAGGCAGCCGCACCTATGACGTCGCGGTCGTGCTCGATCCGGCGCAGCGCAAGACGGTCGGCGACGTTGGAAAACTCATGGTGCGTAATGCCGACGGGTTTGCCGTTCCGCTGAGCACGCTCGCGACGATCCGCCAAGTCGCCGGCCGCTATCAGATCACGCACGACGGCGGCCAGCGCGTGCAAACAGTGTCGGTCAACCTTGGTAGCCGGCCGGCCAGTGATTTCGTGAAGGAGGCTCAGGCGCGAGTGAACCGTGAGATTAAAATGCCACCGGGCACCTACGCCGTTTTCAGCGGGGAGAGCGAAGCACGCGCGCAATCGCAGCGCGACCTGCTGGCGTACGGGGGGATGTCGCTCATCGGCATCGCATTGCTCCTGTTCCTCGCGATGAAGAGCCGTCGTGGCGTACTGCTCGTCATGGTCAACCTGCCCTTCGCGCTCGTCGGCGGCGTGCTGAGCGTGGTGCTGACGGGGGCGAATCTGTCCATTGGTGGTATGGTGGGTTTCGTCACATTGTTCGGCATCTCGCTGCGGAACTCGATCATGCTGATCAGCCACTACGAGCATCTCGTGCACGTCGATCGGTTGACGTGGAACATGGATACAGCAGTGCGCGGGGCATCGGAACGGCTGGTGCCGATCCTGATGACTGCGCTCGTCACCGCGCTCGCGCTGGCGCCGCTTGCGCTGACAAGTGGCGCGCCGGGTAACGAAATCGAAGGGCCGATGGCGATCGTCATTCTCGGCGGCCTGATCACGTCGACCGCCCTCAACCTGATCGTGCTGCCGACGCTGGCGCTGCGCTACGGACGCTTCGAGCGCGACGAACTGGCCGAGCCCGGCACTGCGCCGGCATAGGCCGAAATGGAGGACGGCCAGTGACTGGGCGACCGGCGATGGCGGATCTTCCCGACGGCCTGAGCCTTGACGAGGTGGCCGAGCGCCGGGGACGCGGCGCAGTCAACCGCGTCAAGCGGCAGACGAGCCGCAGCTTTGGCGCGATCGTGCGCGCCAACGTGTTCACGCGCTTCAATGCGCTGCTCGGCACGCTCTGCGCGGTGGTGCTCGTGGTCGGCCCTTGGCAGGATGCGCTCTTCGGCGGCGTGCTGATCACGAACTCGCTCATCGGCATCGTCCAGGAATGGCGGGCGAAGCGCCAACTCGACCGGCTCGCGCTGCTGCACCAGCCGCGCGCGCGCGTGCGCCGCGCGGGGCAGACGATCGAGGTCCACCCGGACGACATCGTGAAGGATGACCTGATCGCAGTTGAGCGAGGTGACCAGATCGTCGTCGATGGCGTCGTGTGGGCGGCGAATGGCCTCGAGATTGACGAGTCGCTGCTGACGGGGGAGTCCGAGCCACAGACCAAGACGCCCGAGTCCGAAGTACAGTCGGGCAGCTTCGTGGTTGCCGGGCAAGGGTGGTATCGGGCCACGCGGGTCGGCCAACAAGCCTGGGCTCACCAGCTCGCGGCACAGGTGCGGCGTTTCGTGCCGCCGCATTCCGAACTGAATGCCGGCATCAATCGCATCCTGCGCTACGTCTGCTGGGCGATCATGCCGCTGTCGACATTGATGGTGGCGACGCAGCTCCTGCGGGGCGCGTCGCTCGACGAGGCACTGCTTTTTTCGGCGGGCGGGGTCGCCGGCATGGTGCCCGAGGGGCTCGTGCTGCTGACAAGCGTGGCGCTCGCCATCGGCGCGGTGCGGCTCGCGCAGCGTGGCACCCTCATGCAGGAGTTGCCCGCCATCGAGACGCTCGCGCGCGTGGACGTGATCTGCCTCGACAAGACCGGCACGCTGACGGAAGGGGTGCCTGTCATGGAGCGTCTGGAACGGCTCGGTGCCAATCCGGATGTCGACGAGGCGCTTGCCGCGCTGGTGCTGAGCGATCCCGCGCCGAATGCGACGCTGCGTGCGATCGCGGCGAGTTGCACCGCGCGACCCGAATGGCACACCGTCCATGCCATCCCGTTTTCGTCGGCAAGGAAATGGGCAGGCGCGTCGTTTATCTGGCATGGCACGTGGATACTCGGCGCGCCGGACGTCATGCTCGGCGATAGCGCATCAGCAGACGATCTGCGCCGGACCGTGTCCGCGTATGCGCGCGAAGGCCGCAGGGTGCTGCTGCTCGCGCGGTCCGGTTCGGCGTTTGCGGGAGACCGGTTGCCGGATGAACTTGCGCCGGTCGCCCTGGTGCTGCTCGCGGAGCGCGTGCGTGCCGACGCGCCGACCACCGCCGCCTACTTCGCTGCGCAGGGCGTGTCGCTCAAGGTGATTTCCGGAGATCACGCGGATACGGCCGCCGAGGTGGCGCGACGCGCAGGGATCGAGGCGGCGGGAGACGGCGTCGACGCGCGTGCGCTGCCGGAGGGCGCCGGCCAGCTCGGCGAGCTTATGGAGCGGGAGACCGTATTCGGACGGGTTTCGCCGCAGCAGAAGGAGGCGATGGTGGCAGCGCTGCGCGGACGCGGCCACGTGGTCGCGATGATCGGCGACGGCGTGAACGACCTGCTCGCGCTTAAGGAAGCCGACATCGGCATCGCGATGGGAAGCGGCAGCGGCGCAGCGGCGTCGGTCGCCCAGGCCGTGCTAATCGATGACCGCTTCGCGAGCCTTCCGTCGATCGTCAATGAAGGCCGGCGCGTGATCGGCAACGTCGAACGAGTCGCCAACCTGTTCGTGACCAAGACCGTCTACGTGATGCTGCTTGCGTTCGCGGTCGGCGTCGCCGATCTCGCCTTTCCGTTCCTGCCGCGCCACCTGACGCTCGTCGGTTCACTGACCATCGGCATTCCCGCGTTCTTTCTTTCGCTCGAACCGACCGCGGAACGCGCCCGCCGCGGCTTCGTCGAACGGGTGCTGCGCTTCACGGTGCCGGCAGGCGTGCTGGCCGCGATCGCGACGTTCGCCGCCTATTCCGTCACTCTCAGCTACTTGCACGGCACGCTCGACGCGGCCCGCAGCGCAGCAACCGTGACGCTGCTCGGTATTGCGTTGTGGATCGTCGCGCTGCTGGTGCGGCCGCTCACCCGCCTGCGCATCGCCATCGTCGCGGCGATGGCCGTGTCCTTTGCGCTCGTCTCGAGCACGGCGCCGCTGCGCGCCTTTTTTGCGCTCGAACCACTGCCGCTGCGCATCTGGCTGGGTGCGATCGGCACAATCGTATTGGCGTGCTCCGCGCTGCGTGGCATAACGACGCGTGCCGACGTCATTCTGGACTCCGCTGAATCTCCCGACCCGCCGTCGGCTTTGTCGGCGGCACGCGCATGGCTCGCCCTGTGGCGCCGGCACAAGGTGCTCGTCCCCGTGTCGGCCCTGCTGTTCTGCGGCAGCGCCTGGCTGTTCCTCGGCGTGCTGGAAGACGTGCTGTCGAAGGACCCGCTCATGCAGGCGGACCTCATCGTCTATCGCACGCTGCAGAACATCCGCGTGCCTTATCTCGATTCATGGATGACCGGCATGTCCGAGCTGGGCGATGCCGCCGTGGTGGTTCCCGTCGTGCTGGTCGTGCTGTCGTGGTTCGTCTGGCACCGGCGCTGGCGCGCCGCGATCTACTGGCTGGCCGCCGTGGGCGGCGCCGAGGTGATCGTCAAGCTCCTGAAGCTCGCGCTGCATCGCACCCGCCCGAACCCGTTCGCAAGCGGCGTCGAGAGCTTCTCGTTTCCGAGCAGCCATGCAACGCTGGCCGTCGTCACTTACGGATTCCTCGCTTTCCTGTTGTGCGAGGGGCAGCGGCATCGCCTGCGGACCGCCATCGTGCTCGTTACCGCAGTTGCCGTCTCGCTGATTGCGGCGTCGCGTCTCTATCTGGGGGTGCACTGGGTTTCCGATGTCGTCGCGGGCCTGAGCTTCGGCCTCGCGTGGGTCACCGTGCTCGCCGTCGGTTATTCGCTTCAGCCGATCCAGCCGATCGGCGCGAAGCGACTGATGGGCATCGTTGCATTGACGCTGCTTGCCGGCGCTGCACTGCACATGGCGAAACGGCATCATGCGGACGTCGCGCTTTACCGTCGGCTCGAGAGGACCGAGCGGATGACGGCCACCCAGTGGCGAGGGGGCGCATGGCGTACGTTGCCCGTCGGACGCGTGGCGGTGGTCGGCAGAATCGACGAGCCGTTCAGCGTCCAATGGGCGGCAACCGCGCGAACGATCGAACGCGTGATGCAGGCGCAAGGATGGCGGGCGGCCCGCAGCGATCCGGCCTGGCCGGCAGTGCCGGCATCGGGCGACGAGCGGGCGACGCCCGCCATCGCACTCAAGTTCCATGAGGGCGCCGCTCCCGCGATGGCGTTCGTTCGAATTGCCGACGAAGCGCACGACACGCTGCTCGTATTGCGGCTCTGGCCGGCCGCCGACCTGGTATTGCGCAGCCCAAGGCATGGTACCGTTCCGCTCTGGACGGGCACGGTGACGCGCGAATCTCCCGCGACAGCGTTCGCGTGGTCGTTCTCGGTGCCGTCGATCAATGAGGACTTCACAGCGCCGGCTGCCGCGTTCGCGAGGCCGTTCGCCGATGCGCAGAGCGTCACGCGGGACGATCCGGCCAGCGCTGCTTTCCGGCGCTGGGATGGGCGGGTCTGGCTCCTTTGCACCGCAGTGCTTTCTGATGCGTCGGGTGACCGGACGCGACAATACAGTCCAAGCGGCGCGTGTGGATAACGGAGATGTCCATGCACACCTGGCTCGTATCGATCAGCAACCACCCCTATCTCGTATTGGCCGTGGTGTTCGCCATCGCGGTTGCCGAGGCGATCGCGGTCGTGGGTACGATCGCGATGGTGCCGGCAAGCATCGTCATGTTTTTCGCGGGCGCACTCGTCGGTGCAGGGGCGCTCGACGTCTGGCCGACACTCGCATTGTCCGCTCTGGGTGGAATCGTGGGTGACGGCCTGAGCTACGAATTGGGTCGTCACTTTCACGGCAAGGTTCGTTCATGGTTCCAGGCAAAGGGGCAAGAAGTCCGGTGGGTGCGCGGTGAGCAATTCGTCGAGCGACATGGGGGCAAGAGCCTGTTGCTCGCCCGATTCTTCGCGCCGGTGCGCTCGACCGTGCCGCTTCTGGTTGGGACGGCGCACATGGGGCGGTTGAAGTTTTACGCCGCCAACGTCGCCTCGGCACTGGTCTGGGCACCGATCAATCTCATACCCGGTATCGTCTTCGGCGCATCGGCGGCCTTGGCCGAAGCCGTCAGTACACGCCTGGCTGCGGCACTGATTCTTCTCGTGGTACTGCTTTACCTCGTCGTCCGTCTGGCTCGACTGACGACCACGCATGGCATTCCCGCCGCAAAGCGCACCGCGCGGTATGCGATGCTCGAGATGGCGCGCCGCCTCCCTCAGTTTGGAGGTCGCATACAACGCGTGATCAAACTCGATGATCCTGAATTTCCCACCATCTCGGCATTCTCCTTGCTCTTGATTGCCAGTGTATGGCTCTTCGGTGGCGTGTTGCAGGACGTGATTGCCAACGATCCGCTGATGCGAACCGACACCGCGCTTTATACGTTTCTGCAATCACTGCATGCAACGCCGGCCGACGCGGTGATGGCCGGCATCGCTGCGTTGAATGGCCGCATCGTAGGCTTCGCGATGGCGTCCGCTGTGCTGATCTGGTTCGTCCTGCGGCGAAGCTGGAAGACAGCGGCATGGTGGATCATCCTGGTCGGGATAGCCGTCGTGCAGTCCCCCTTCGATTGGGCAAAATCGGGAGGCGCGTTACCGCTCGACTGGCGCCCTGGCGCTCCGCATATCCCGCTGCCGGATGGGCTGGCAGCGTTCAACATCCTGGTGTACGGGTTTTTGGGGTGGGTGATCACACGTCGGCAGGCGACATCATGGCGCGGAGCCGTCGCGATCGCAATCGCACTCTGGATCGTCATTGGCGGTCTTGCGGATCTTTACTTCGGCAAGACTTGGCTGAGTGGTCTTTTGGGCGGCTGGGCGCTCGGGTTGGCGTGGTTCGCCATTCTGGGTGGGGCCTATGCGCTCTGGCATGTGCAGGATGACATGCATCCCAAAAGCGTGGCCCTTGTCGTGATCGGATCACTGGCGGTCGCCGGATCTTGGGCGATTCCAGCGGGGCTCCAGTCGATCGTGGCAACATCGGTTCCGGTCTCTCCGGCGATCACGATATTCAAGATTAGCGAGTGGACCGCCGCTGGCTGGCAACAGATTCCGGCAAGACGCATGGATTTTGGTGGCGAAGAGGAAGAGCCGCTGTTGCTTCAATGGCCGGCGAGTAGCAGGCTCATCGAGCAGCGCTTGCAACGGAGCGGCTGGCAGGCCGCGCCCGCGTGGTCCGTTCGCTCGGCGTTGGGCTGGCTGCTGCCTCGGAGCCGACCGGATGAATTGCCCGTGCTGCCGAAGTATGCGCAAGGGGAAAACTCGCAACTCACGTTCATGCGCCCCGACCCGGATTTGCCGGAAAGCAGGTTTGTGCTGCGCCTTTGGTCATCCCATTACGCCATTCAGGGCACCCAGGGTGCGGAACCGCTCTGGTACGGCGCCGTCTATCATGAGACGTTGTCTTGGCCCGCACATCTTTTCACACGGGTGTCCACGCAAAACATTACGAGTGCCGCGACGATCGTCAAATTGCTCGATCTACAGGATCGGCCCACGATCCGCTCGATGCGGGCAGCCAACCGGACTCGAGATGTCGTGCTGGTGCTGCCTGTTGTGTCCGGCGCGTCCAACACGGATATGCCGCCACACGAACGGCCCTAATGCAACTCGCGATCCGAATGTTTGGAGAGATTCCTGTGATCGATTTGAACAAATTTCTCGACGAAAAGAAGCTTCATCTCGTCTTCGAGGTGAGTCTCTGGTTCAAGGCCGCTTTCGCGCTTTCAGAAATCGTCGCCGGCGTTGTCACGTACTTCGTTTCGCAACAACTTTTTCTGACACTCGTGCTCTGGGTCACCACGGACGAGTTCGTCGAAGACCCCCACGATCTCGTCGCCAACTTTCTCCTTCATACCGTCCAGCATCTTTCCGTCGGCACCCAGGAATTCGCGGCCATCTATCTGCTCGGACACGGTGTGATCAAGCTTTGGCTGATCGTCGGACTGCTGCGAGAGAGGCTGTGGTATTACCCCGTCTCAATCGTCGTCTTCGGCGCGTTTATCGTCTACCAACTCTACCGATACACCTTCACGCATTCGATATGGTTGCTGCTCATCACAGCCCTGGACGTCGTCATCATCGCGCTCACGTGGCACGAGTACCGATACCTCCGAAACGAACACAACGTCGCCGCAGCAAGTCCCTGACCGAACTCACTTACGTGCATGCTCGGCACGCTTCAGCCGGGATGACCGTTGTAACGTTTCCAGACACCCATGACTATCATGCGATCTCCTGCGTGGCACCTTCGGCGCATCGTTCGCGCTACCGCGAGATGGCAGCGAGACCACCTCGTGTTGGCCGCCATCTTGCTCGTCACCGCAGTCGATGCAATCGCCGACCCAGCCTGGGTGCGTGTGGCTGCGAGCCCCGATGTCCTGGTCTTCGTGGATGCCGGCTCGTTGAAAAAGGACGCGCATGGTCTCATCCATGTCTGGACAAAGACGCTTTATTCTTCGCCCCAGACGGACGTTGAGGTCCACTACACGGAGGACATGACGCTTTTTGTTCTGGACTGCGAAAACGCTCGGTATGGCATTGCGGCCGGCAAGTTCGTCGATGGCTCCGGGAAGGTGTTGCGGCAGTTCAGCGGGGCCACGGGCGAACTCGAGCCCATTCCCGGCTCGAGCAAGATTGACGCTCTTTCGAGGGCAGTATGTGCGGCAGATCGTGAAAATCGGCAAGGAAAATAATCGCCGCATGACGACCGACGCGCGTGTCACCTGCATCCCTCTGGCCATGTGCGGCTTTCGCCACGTCAGACAAAGCCATAGCCTCAGAAATACCATCTTCATTACGATAGTCTGCAATGGAAACAATCGAAGCCTTCAATCAAGCCATCTTTCTTCAGATCAACGCTACGCCGGCCACACCGCATTGGCTCGTCGCCGTGAGCGTATTCATTGCCAACTACGCGATCTGGACAGTTCCAATTATGCTTGTCTGGATGTGGCTGGCAGGCGGAGAAAATCGTCGAAGACTCGCGGCTCATGGGACTTTCGTTGGCTTTGTGGCACTTGGCATCAACCAGTTGATTGGTATGGCGTGGTATCACCCCCGGCCATTCGCGATCGGCCTGGGGCATACATTCTTGACGCACGCCCCCGACTCATCGTTTCCTAGCGATCACGCTACGCTGCTCTCGGCACTATCTTTTACGTTCTTCTACAACGGGAGACGCCTGCTCGGCATGCTTGCTCTCGCCGTCGATATCGCAGTCGCTTGGGCGCGCGTGTTTGTCGGTGTGCACTTCCCGTTTGACATGGCCGGAGCGGCAATGATCGCTTGGTTGACCTACGTTCTCTGCGCACCGCTGTGGCGACTTGGAGGTGACGCTTTTTCCCGGACGTTGATTGCGGTGTATCGCAAAGTGATGGCTCGGCCGATCGGCCGAGGGTGGTTACGGCTGTAATAAACTGCAGCAGAACGGGCATTCGATCGACGCGGAGGTGCTCAGGGTCCTGTCACCGTACCGGCGAGAGCATATCAATCGGCTCGGGGACTATCTGCTGGATCTGACCATCGATTTCGCATTCAAGCCAGCAGCTTAGGACGAGATGTGGCGGATTTTTTGCGAATCCCGGCCGGACCTCTCCTAGGCGACCATGAACACGTACCTATCATCCGCGACCAGCACTGGCGCGATGCATCGAGATCCAAACGTGCTATTTGACGCAGATAAGCCCACGCGCGGTCCCTTCGCCCTTGGGAAATAGCCGGCTGAGAAGGTACCCGTGCGACTACTGATCCGCGAGTATCTCGAGCGGCACGGTGTGAGCTACAAGACAAAAAGCCCGCTCCGCAAGCGAGTCAGGCAAAGCGCCGGCTGAGCCGAAATGAGGGTTGGGTGGGATTCGCAAGTATGCGAGGAGCGCGGTGTCTAGCTGCAATTCAAGCAGCTTGCGGCGAGCCTCGGAATGGCCGCCAGCACCGAAATTGCGGAGCACGGCGAAACCGAAGGCCCTCAAGCTGGCAACTATGAAGATTGAAAGTTGAAAATCCGAGCGCCAAGCCGCCGCAAGGCGGAGCTGCGAGGGTTAGTCTTCGCCTTCGTCTTGGTCGTCGTCGTGACGGCGCCAACGTCGATGCCAGCCGTCGTCGTGCCAGTAACGGCGATAGTGGTATCTGCCGTAATACGGGCCGTAATAGACGGGCGCAGGCTCGTACACCACGGGCGGTGGCGCATAGACAACGGGCGGCGGGGCTTCGATCACCGGTCCGGGAACACCGAAGAACACGCCAATGTCGGCGTGCGCATACGCGCTGGCCGACAAGCACGCCGCAGCGAGGCCGACAACGCTGGATAGCAAAATTCGTGTCATGTTCCTTTCACCCCGTTTGCTGCCATTCCGGCAGACGGGCAACCCATTCGTCCTCATTGAAGGATACACAGCGCAGACCGGGCGGGTGATACCGCATTGTCGCGTGTGTAACCATCGGTAACGACGCATCGCCTCGCCTGCCGGGTAGCCGGGACGCCGGCCGTTCGACAGGTCGCGAGAATGGGCGCGACGACGGCCGGAATTTTTAATAATATGAATATGTTGCTGATTTAGGCGGTGACCGGAAGGACGACATAAAAACACGGAGCGCGATTCGCATACAAGCCGCGGGTGAACAAAGGAACGCCGCATGGACAAGAAGTCAGTGCAGCAGAGCACGCCTGAGGGCCCGCAGCGAGCTATCGAGGTGAACGTTCCTGCGTTCCTCGAAGCCGCGCCCGACGCGATGGTCATCGTCGATCAGGACGGCCGGATTCTGCTCATCAACGGGCAGGCCGAGAAGCTGTTCGGCTACCACCGAACCGAACTGGTGGGGCAGTCGGTGGAGGTTCTCGTTCCGTCCCGTTTCCGGGACGAACACCCGGCACGTCGCGCCGGCTACTTTGCCGCACCGCGTCCGCGCCCCATGGGTGCCGGCGTGGACCTACACGGCGTTCGCAAGGACGGGACCGAGTTCCCTGCGGAAATCAGCCTCGCCTCGGTCGAGACTGATCAAGGCGTTCTCGTCACAGCGGCCATTCGCGACGTCACCGAGCGGAGGAAGGTCGAAGCGAAGTTCCGCGGCTTCTTGGAGGCCGCGCCAGACGCTATGGTGATCGTCAACCGCGATGGCGGCATTGTGCTGGTCAACTCGCAAACCGAGAAGCTGTTTGGCTATCCGCGAGCCGAGCTCATCGGCCGGCAAGTGGAGGCACTTGTTCCCGTGCGCTTTCGCGGTGCGCATCCGGTGCACCGCCGCGGCTACTTCGCGCAGCCGCGGGTTCGCTCCATGGGTTCGGGCCTGGAGCTCTATGGCCTGCGCAAGGACGGCACGGAGTTCCCGATCGAGATCAGCCTGAGCCCGCTCGAAACGGAGGAGGGACTGCTCGTCGCCAGCGCGATTCGCGACATCACCGAGCGCAAGCAGGCGGAGGACAAGTTCCGAGGGCTCCTCGAGTCGGCCCCCGACGCGGTTGTGATCGTCAACAGGTACGGCAACATCGTGCTCGTTAACGCCCAGACCGAGAAGCTGTTCGGCTACCCTCGGCGGGCGCTGCTCGGACAGCAGGTCGAGAAGCTGATCCCCGAGCGCTTCCGCTCCAACCATCCCCGGTATCGCGCGGACTTCTTTGGCGCGCCGAAGGTTCGGTCGATGGGCTCGGGGCTTGAGCTTTTTGGCTTGCGTGAGGACGGCACCGAGTTTCCGATCGAAATCAGCTTGAGCCCTCTTGACACCGAAGAGGGCACGCTCGTTTCGGCCTCCATCCGTGACGGCGGTGAGCGGAGAAAGGCCGAGGAGAAGTTTCGAAACCTCCTCGAGTCGGCGCCTGACGCGATGGTCATCGTCGATGAGGAGGGGCGGATCGGGCTGGTCAACGCCCAGACCGAAAAGCTCTTCGGCTACGCTCGCAGCGAGATGGTAGGCCAATGGGTCGAGATGCTCATGCCAGAGCGGTTTCGCAAGAAGCACGGGGCGCACCGGACAGGCTTCTTCTCGGACCCGAGAGCGCGCGCGATGGGCTCCGGCCTCGAGCTGTTCGGCGTCCGCAAAGACGGCCGGGAGTTTCCGATCGAGATCAGCCTGAGCCCCATCGCGACCGACGAGGGCGTCATCGTCTCGAGTGCAATCCGCGACATCACTGAGCGCAAGAAGGCGGAGCAAAAGTTCCGTGGCCTCCTCGAGTCGGCGCCTGACGCGATGGTCATCGTCGATAAGGAGGGGCGGATTATGCTCGTCAACGCCCAGACCGAAAGGCTCTTCGACTACAACCGCAGCGAACTCATCGGACAGCGGGTGGAGGTGCTAGTCCCCGAGCGGTTTCGCGAAATCCATCCCGGCCACCGAGCACACTATTTCGCCGACCCCAAGGCCCGCTACATGGGCTCGCACTTGGACCTATGGGGGCGCCGCCGAGACGGCAGCGAGTTCCCCGCGGAGGTCAGCCTGAGCCCTCTGGAGAGTGAGGGCGAAACCCTCGTATCCAGCACCATTCGAGACGTCTCGGAACGCAAGAAGGCCGAAGAGCTTCGGACGCAACTGGCCGCCATCGTCGATTCCTCCGATGACGCGATCATAGGCAAGAGCCTTGACAGCACGATCCGCAGCTGGAACTCCGGGGCCCAACGCATCTTCGGCTACGCTCCGGACGAGGTGATCGGCAAGCCGGTATCACTGCTCCTGCCACCCGGCCGTCAGGGAGAAGAACCGGCCATCATCGAGCGCCTCAAGAACGGCGAGCGCGTCGAACCTTTCGAGACAGTGCGCCGCTGCAAGGATGGGCGAGACATCGATGTTTCCGTGACGATCTCTCCGATTCATGACTCACGTGGGAACGTCGTCGGCGCTTCGAAGGTGGCGAGAGATATTTCCGATCGCAAGCGCGCGGAAGAGGCCGTTGCTCAAGCCAAGGAGGCCACCGATGCTGCCAACCGCGAGCTCGAGGCGTTCAGCTACTCGGTGGCGCACGATCTGCGCGCCCCCCTGCGCGGCATCGACGGCTTCAGCCAGGCGCTCCTGGAGGACTACTCCGCGAATATCGACGAGCAGGGGCAACGTTACCTGCGACGCGTGCGCGAATCGGCACAGCACATGGCGCAGCTCATCGAAAGCCTGCTTACACTGGCCCGTATTTCGCGCAGTGACTTGCAGCGCGAACGGGTCGAACTGAGCGGCCTCGCCCATGCCGCCGCCGAACGGCTGAAGGCTTCGCAACCTGACCGTGGCGTCGAGTTCCTCATTGAAGATGGATTGATAGCCACGGGTGATGGCCGGCTCCTTGGCGTCGTGATCGACAACTTGTTCGACAACGCGTGGAAGTTCACGCGCAAACAATCCCATGCCCGCATCCAGCTCGCATCGACGCGACAAGACGGGCAGTCGGTTTTCTGTGTCCGTGACAACGGGGCGGGTTTCGACATGGCCTACGTGTCCAAACTTTTCGGGGTTTTCCAGAGACTGCACCCGTCAGACGAGTACGAGGGGACGGGTATCGGCCTGGCCACGGTCCAAAGGATCGTCCGGCGCCACGGCGGACACATTTGGGCCGAAGGCGAAGTGGCACGCGGGGCTGCCTTCTACTTCACATTGAACGAAAGGGGGCCAGGAAAATGAACGATCAGCACGTGATCCTGTTGGTCGAGGACAATTCGATCGACGAAGAGTTGACCATGCGGGCTCTTAGGATGAGCCACATTGCGAACAAAGTGGTTGTGGCGCGCGACGGAGCGGCCGCACTGGACTACCTGTTCGCGCGCGGCGACTATGTCGGCCGCGATGCCAGGGAGCTTCCGCAGGTCGTTCTCCTGGACCTGAAGCTTCCCAAGATCGACGGGCTCGATGTCTTGCGCGCCATTCGAGCGGATGAACGGACCAGCCACGTTCCGGTAGTCATCCTGACATCCTCGAAGGAGGACCCGGACGTGCTGGGCGGCTATGAATTCGGTGCCAACAGCTACATCGTCAAGCCGGTCGACTTCACGCAGTTCGCCGATGCGGTGCGGCAGCTGGGCATATATTGGCTGGTGCTCAATCAGCGGCCACCCACGATCGCGTGATGGCATCGTTGAGGCATCAGTATGACGAGCGACTCCCGTCAAATCATGAAAATGAACCACGACGTGACAACGGCTTCGAGCCGGGAACTTCGGATACTCCTCCTCGAGGACGCGCCTGAACAGGCGGAACTGATTCGTCACGCGCTGACAAGAGCGAGCATTGCTTTTGTCGCGACCCGCGCAGGGAACAAGAGCGAATTCATGAGTAACCTGCGGGAGTTTCGTCCGACATCGTGCTCTCCGACTACAACCTGCCCGACCTCAACGGTCTGGAGGCGCTCGCTATTGTCCGGCAGTACGACCGCACCGTGCCGGTGGTGATGGTGACCGGCGCGCTGGGCGACGACGAGGCGGTGGAGTTGATCAAGGCGGGCGCGCGCGACTACGTGCTGAAGGACCGGCTTGCGCGCCTCGGCCCGGCGGTTCGGCGGGCACTCGCCGAAGAAGAGGAACTGCGTCATCGCGAGGCTGCCGAGCAGGCGCTGGCGGCCAGTGAGGAGCGATTCCAGCTTGCCGTGAGCGGCGCGACCGCCGGGTTGTGGGACTGGAATCCGCAGACCGATGAGATCTATTTTTCGCCCCATTTCAAGCGAATCATGGGCTATGAAGACCGCGAGTTGCCCAACGAGCGGCGCGCCCATTTGGATGCGATTCACCCGGACAATATCGGCCGGGTTACGGAAAGCCTGAACGCACATCTGGCGCATCGAAGCGCCTACAACGTCGAATACCGAGTGCGCACGAAGTCGGGCGATTTCCGCTGGATCGAGTCTCGCGGGCAGGCGCTGTGGAACGAATCCGGCGAGCCATACCGGATGGTGGGCTGGATTACGGATATCACCGATCGCAAGCGCGACGAGGAAGCGCTGCGTATCTCGCGCGAAGAGCTGCGGCGGCTGTCCGCGCATATCCAGCACATACGCGAGGAAGAAAAAGCTCGCATCGCACGCGAACTGCACGACGACCTGGGCCAGCAACTGACCGCGTTGAAAATGACCGTGACGCTGATCGAGCTCAACCTAAACGGCGCGGTACCGCCGCTATCGGGGGGCGAGGTGCGCGGCATGTATCCGATGATCGATCAGTTGATCGACTCGGTCCGCCGCATCGCAGCGGACCTGCGTCCCGTAATGCTGGACGATCTCGGCCTGATTCCCGCGATCGAATGGCTTATTAAGGAATTTTCAGCGCGCTATCACATTCCTGTGATCCGCCATATCGATGAGAACGAGATCGCCTTCAATCGCGAATGCAGGATAGAGGTGTTTCGAATGGTGCAAGAAGCGCTGACGAACGTTGCACGCCACTCGGGCGCGACCGAAGTGACGCTCGACATCCTTCGCGACGATCCATATTGCATTGTGCGGATTGTCGACAATGGCCGCGGTGCCACGTGCAACGCAACCCCAGGGCGGCATTCGTTCGGTCTGCTGGGGATGCGCGAGCGTGCGGCGCTGCTGGGCGGCGAAATCCAGATCCATACGTCGCCCGCAGCGGGCTTTGCGCTGACCGCCATCTTGCCGCTCGCGGCAGTCGAGGCCGGTGGGCTGGGATGAGGTGAGTGCTAGTGACCGAGAGAGGCGGCATGGACGTGCATAGTTATTTCGCGAGTGGCAGCTTCCCGTCTCCTCCAGTGATCCGACTCGCACGCCAGTGACTCTTGACGTAAATTTTTTTCATTGAGGCCCCGACGGGCAGGAGGAATGTCACGGAACTGCTCGTGGAACGCGTAGATGTCTGGGCATCTACCATCGAGGACAAGCCGGGTGGGCTGGCGCTCGTATTTGCTCATATGAGAACCAGCGCTGTCGCGCCACGGTGCTCAACCTGGCGGCGGCCACGATCACGCTGTGGAACGCGGTTTATCTGGAACGGGCGGTCGCTACCTTGCGACAGCAACAGAACGTCGACAACAGCTTTCTGACGCCCCTTGCGCCGCTGGAGCGGAACCACATCAACATGACCGGCTATTACGTCTGGCACGCCGGACTTTCCTGCGGCGGCCAACGCCGCGCGAGCGCTGGGTTGGCCCATCGCGGCCGCGGCATAACCTCGAATGGCGACCGTTCACCGGTCCGCTGTCTGCTCGCTCGGCTGCGTACGCCCTGAACGTATTGTCGGCGCTGTTTCGATGGCTCGTCGAGCAGCGCTACGTGCTCGCGAATCCGTTTGCCGGTGTCAAGATTAAGAGCCACGTGCAGCGTGCGAGACTGGACGTGTCTCGCGGCTTTACCGAGGGTGAGTGGCTGCTGATCCGCACGCTTGCCGATGGCCTCGAATTGTCATACGGCTGGAGTGCGCCGGCCGCCCAACGCCTGCGATTTATGCTGGATTTCGGCTACGCGACCGGCCTGCGCGCGAGCGAACTGGTCTGTGCGACGCTCGGCGATATCCGCCGCGACGAGCACGGCGATCACTGGCTGCACGTGCTCGGCAAGGGCGGCAAGCTCGGTAAGGTGGTGTTGCCGTCGCTCGCTCGAACCGCGCTGGATCAATTTCTCGTGCAGCGCGGACTGCCCGTCACGCCGGCGCGCTGGAACCCGGAAACGCCACTCGTTGCGAGTCTCGATGAAGATGGCGCGGGCATCGAAAGCACTCGACTCTGGCGCGTGCTGCGCCGGTTCTTCGTGCTGTCGGCTGACGCGATCCAGGACGAACGGCCGGCAACCCCTGAGAAGCTGCGGCGCGCGAGCCCGCACTGGATGCGGCACACGCACGCGTCGCACGCGCTCGCGCGTGGCGCCGAGCTGATCATGGTGCGCGACAACCTGCGCCACGCGTCGATCTCGACGACGTCGACCTATCTGCATAGCGACGAGGTGCAGCGAGCTCGGCAGTTCGATCAGGCTTTTAGCACACGGAATTTCAAGTAGTAGGTCGCCGGTTAATGACATTTGGAACATAAGCGCGAGAGATTTCATAACTCCAAGGCTTATGAAAGCAAATTGCGCTTTACCTTGTTCATACCCGCTGTCGCGTCTGCGACCGGCGTGCTGATCGCGCCACTTTGGCATCGCGCGGGCGACGCCGTGACACATGTGATCATCCTGGCGTACCGCAAACTTCTGGCACGTCCGATCGCGTCCGGCTGGTTGCGACGCTGAATCGCCGCGGAGTGCGGCATCCGATATTCCATTCCTGACCGGTCCGGCCGCAGGATATTAGATGCTGCCGAACGCGATGGATCAGGAACGCGGCTCGATCCAATGGAACAGTCTTGGGCCGTACCATGCGCTCCCGATCAACAGGATGGCGGACAAACCGACATTCCACGCGAGGATCATCACTGTGGCGTCGAGTGGATGAAACAGAGACAGCGCGACCGCCGTCATCGCCGACACGGCGATGCTCCCTTCCATCGCCACCGGCACGGGCGCGAGACGCGCAACATGGCGCAGCATGAGCAGCAACGTCAACGAAAGTGGAATGCCAGTGAGCACGAGCGTCGCGAAGCAGCGGGCGGTTTCGCCCGGCGACAGGCCCTCAGGCCCCATCTCGACCCAGTTCGTCAGGCAGCCGTAACCGATCGTGGACATCCAGACGAGCAAGGCCGGCAGCGGCAGCAGCAACCAGCGTAGCGAGCGGCCGGGCACGCTGGCGACGAACGCACCGAAGACGGCCAGGACACCCGTGATCGAGGCAGCTACGAGGGCCGTCACGAATACACGCTCATGCAGCTTGAGCAACAAATCCGGCCGCAGGCCGTGAGCAATCCCGATGCACACGAGCAGCAGCGTCGCAAACATCAGCCACCCGGTCGCCCGCCAAAGCGGCCGGCGCAGCGGTCGCACGGGCGCGCTGTCGACCACCAGCGATTCGATCAGTTCGGAGGTCGAGCGCATCATCGGCCGTTCTCCCGCTTTTCCAGCAACGTACGCAACGCCTTGAGCCCGCGATGAACGGCGATCTTCAACGCGCCCACGGTCATGCCGCTCGCCACGGCGGCTTCCTTCAATGACATCTCCTCGAGTTTCAGCATCTGGATCGCGTCGCGCTGTCCGGGCGGCAACTGAGCAATCGCGTCGCGCAGCACCCGCGCATCTGCTGCTGCTTCCATAAGATTCGCTCCGAGTCCCGGCAAGGTTTCATGATCTGGATCGAGCGACAATTCGTGCGATGCCGCACGTCCCTGCCGGCGCAACGCGTCGACGATCCGGCGGCTCGCGATCGCCACCAACCAGGGCCCGAACGGGCGCTCGGGTGCGTACGTATGACGGACCTGATGCACGGTCGTGAGCGTGTCCTGAACCACGTCTTCAACGGCGTCGGGGTGCACGCCGTGGCGCGTAGCGAGTCGTCTCAGGTACGGTGCAATGCTCTCGAGCAAGCGTCGGTAGGCGTCTTGATCCCCGATCTGCGCGCACGCCATCAGCATTGACCAGTCGGGCGAACCGTCCTCCCGAATCGCCGCATGCTTGCCGACGCCGCGCTCCGGTCCGGAAACCGGCCGGACCAGACGGATGCGGTGTCGCTGATGGCCTTTCTCGTCAGTCATATCCGATCGATCCCGCCGCGAGGTCGTGTGCAGAAAAAATTCCAGCGCATTGCGTAACCTTTAGTCGAAACGGAGCGAATTTTCTGACAAGGTCGCGCACCGGCGATCCCCACCGCAGGAGAAGACACCATGAACAAATCCGTTTCGGCCATTTCCTCCCTGTCCGCCGCCGTCGGGCTCGCGCTTGCCATGCAAGCCGTCCCGGGACAAGCACAGGGCATGAAGGAAATGAGCAATATGCCGCAGGTCGTCAAGGACAACATGGCGAGGATGGCACAAAATCATCTCGAAAAATGCTACGGCGTGAACGCCGTGGCCAAGAACGACTGCGCCGAGGGAGCACATTCGTGCGCCGGCCAAGCGACGCAGGCCCGTGACACGAAGTCCTTCGTGCTGCTGCCGGCCGGCGACTGCGGCAAGATCGCGGGCGGCAAGCTCAAGGCCAGTTGAAGGCTCTCTCGCCATGAACGTGTCCGCGCCATCGCACTGCGCGACGCCGCGCGAGGTTCCGGCCCGGGCGGGCGTCGGGCTGCGCTTTCGGCACCATCAGGCGGTGCTCGACCAACGCCCGCTTGTCGCATGGTTCGAGGTGCACACGGAGAACTACATGGGAGGCGGAGCGGCGTCGCAATGTCTGGACGCCATTCGTCGCGACTACCCGCTCGCGCTGCATGGCGTGGGTCTGTCCCTCGGCAGCGCGGACGGGCTGGACGCCATGCATCTGGCCCGCGTGCGGACCGCGGTGCAGCGTTTCGAGCCCGCTCTGGTTTCCGAGCATTTGTCGTGGAGTGCGATTGGCGGCACCTATCTGGCTGATCTGCTGCCGTTGCCGTTGACCGAAGAGGCGCTGGACGTGGTATGCCGGCACGTCGACCAGGTCCAGACCGCGCTCGGCCGGTGGATCCTGGTGGAGAACCCGTCCACCTACCTGCGCTACGTCCATTCGACGATTCCCGAATGGGAGTTTCTGGCCGAAATCGCGCGACGCACGGGCTGCGGTCTACTTTGTGATGTCAACAACGTCTACGTCAGCGCATGCAATCACGGCTGGGATCCGCAGACCTATCTTGCCGCGCTACCGCCGGGCGCGATCGGCGAGATTCATCTGGCCGGCCACAGTGTCCGACAGTTGGAGAACGGCCGAACGCTGCGCATCGACGATCACGGTTCGCGCGTCGCTTTCGAAGTTTGGTCTCTGTACCGCGACGCGCTGCGCCGTTTCGGAGCAGTGCCGACGCTGATCGAATGGGATACCGACGTCCCGCCGCTGGAAACCTTGATGCACGATGCGGCGATCGCCGAATCGATGTTGGAGGCGACTCGACATGAACCCGCGCTCGCCAACGCTCGCTGAGCTGCAACTAGCCGTTCGACGGGGCCTGGGCGGCGCCGCAGATGACGCGGCGGCCTGGATCGAACCCGACGGGTTGGCACCGGGTGCGCGCCTGTCGATCTATCGCAACACGGCGACGAGCGTCCTCGTCAACGCGCTCCGTCTCGCGTTTCCGGCGGTGCAGCGTCTGGTCGGCGCGGAATGCTTCGAGGGTGCGGCCCGGCGCTTCGTCGATGTGTCATCGCCGCGAAGCGCCTGGCTGGAGGAATACGGCGCGGCGTTTCCCACGTTTCTCGCACAGCTTTCGGACCTCGCATCGATCCCTTACCTGGCCGACGTCGCGCACCTCGAATGGCAGGTGAATGTCGTGCTGCATGCGCCGGCCTTTCCGGCACTTGACCTTACAGGTCTCGCCTCGCTCGATGACGGCGCGCTCGGCGCACTGCGTCTGCGACCCCATCCGGCGGCACGTTTGGTGCGGTGTGACTTTCCGGCCGACACAATCTGGCGTGCGGTGCTCGAGCAGGACACGCCAGGGATGCAGGTAATCCGGCTGGACGACGGACCGGTGCATCTGCTCGTGCAGCGCGTAACCGAAGGGGTTGACATGATCCGCCTGGGCAACGGCGAGTACCGCATCGCGACCGCGCTGTTCGCCGGCGAACCGGTTCGCGACGCGCTGTTTCACGCGACGCACGCGGATGGCTACGCACTCGTGGCCATGCTGCTCGCGCGCGGATGCTTTGCCGACGCAGTGCCGGCATCAGATGACCGGCCGTATCACGGAGGATCATCGTCATGCGTCACCTGACTCGAACGGACTTCCACGCGTCATCCGTGCTCACCCGCCTGTTGCGCGTCGTGCAGTGGCTCGAGCAGGTGCCGTATTGGCTACTCGCGATTCCGCTCAGGCTCGCGGTCGCGACGATCTTCTGGAATTCGGCGATGGCCAAGCTGGCGGACTGGAACGTTGCGCTCGAGCTGTTTCGCGACGAATACAGGTTGCCCGTGGTGCCCCCCGAGATTGCGGCCTACCTGGCCGTGTCGATCGAGTTGAGCATGCCCGTCTTGCTCGTGCTTGGATTGGGCACGCGGCTGGCGGCATTCGTGCTGCTCGGGATGACGTCCATGATCGAGATTTTCGTCTATCCGCTGGCATGGCCGACGCATATCCAGTGGGCCGCGATGCTGCTCGTGCTGCTGTGCCGTGGCGCGGGCGTACTGTCGGTGGATCATTGGCTAGGCCGTCGCTGTCCGTGCTCATCACCGCAGGACGAACGGTGATCCGGCAGCAAATCGCAAATGCCTGGTGGCACAACCCGCGTATCGGAACGTGCAGTGGTCCTCCGGCCGGCAAGTCAACGCATTACGGCGGACAGCACCGCTGCTGTTGAATCGACGGGCAAGGCACCGATCCAAATGAACAAAACACACAACAGTCCCCCTGCTTCGGACGCAACAGTGCATGACAACCCGGGCATGCGTAAAAGAACTGACAGGTGTCCGTCGGCATCACCTCGCGCTGAGTGAATCCGCAATGCGGGCAGGTCAGCACCGATTCGAATATGGTGGTCATCACGGTTCTCTCATTGCCTGACGCTTGATGGATAGCCCGCATCCGCCGTTGCCTTCGTCAGCGCCGAAACACTGGTGCGCGCGTCGTCAAACGTAACTCGCGCCTCGCGCTTCTCGAACACCACGTCTACCTTGCCGACGCCGGCAACCCGGGTTAGCGCGGTCTTGACGGTTATCGGGCACGCCGCGCACGTCATGCCCGGCACGGACAGCGTGACCGTTTTCGTCGCGGCCCAGGTCATCGTATTGACGAACATGCCCACCACGGCGACGAGCACGATTTTTTGCATCACAGGCTCCGGTCAATCTTTCAATAGAACAGTGGCAGCACGTACGGGAAGGCCACGGCAACGACCACTAGTGCGAACACGATCCAGAAGAGCACCTTGTACGTCAGCCTCACGCGCAATACGGCGCATGCCTCGCCCCGCTGGCAGACTCGCGGTGCGCGAAAGATCCGGCGCCCGGCGAAAAACAGTGCGAGCAGCGCCGCCCCGATGAACAGCGGACGATACGGCTCCAGCGCCGTCAGGTTGCCGATCCACGCCCCCGAAAAACCCAGTGCCACCAGCACCAGCGGACCCAGGCAGCAGGTCGACGCGAGGATGGCCGCCACCCCGCCGGCTGCCAGCGGGCCGCGGCCATTCGGGGACTCAGGCATGCGATTGCTCCTTTCCGGTTTGACTTCTGATGGTGTAACGTTACTTCCGTACTTATGTACGGAGTAAAGTGGTATGGAAAACACAACCGTCAATTTGACGATCGGCGCGCTCGCGACGGCGGCCGATGTCGGCGTGGAGACGATCCGCTTCTACCAGCGCAAGGGGTTGCTGTCGGAGCCACACAAACCATATGGCGGAATCCGGCGCTACGGCGCGGCTGACGTCGCGCGGGTCCGGTTCGTGAAATCCGCGCAGCGGCTCGGCTTCAGCCTCGACGAAGTGGGCGAATTGCTCCGGCTCGAGGACGGCACCCATTGCATGGAAGCAAGCCGCCTCGCCGAGCACAAGCTCGACGACATCCGGGCGAAACTCGCCGATCTCGCGCGGATGGAGTCGGTTCTGGCGCAATTGGTCTGCGCCTGTCATGCCCGGGACGGGCACGTGTCGTGCCCGATGATCGCGTCGCTGCAGGAAAGCAGCAGATGATCCAATTTTGAGCGTCGCCCCAGCAGCAATTTTTCAAAAAATAAAACGATACTCACGCATTTCACCTTTACCTATGAGCAGTTGACGGGGTAATCGTACTTTTTGTGCAAAATCTGGCGGTTTCGTTTGAAATCACGCGCCAGATCAATCACTTACGGATCGCGCGATTTCAAGACGGCGTGTCCTTTTCGTGCGAAATCTGGCGGTTTGTCGCCGGTGCGCCCTCAATCCCCAGGCGCGTCCGGTACTCGCTGAGCAGTAGCTGTTGGGCGTCGAGTTGCGCCGCAAAGTGCGTACGCTCGGCTGTCAACGACGCGTGCGCCTCGCGCGTGCGTGCGAACTCCTCGGCCTGGCTGTCGAGCGTCGTACGTAGCGCCTCGCGCTCGGCCTCGCCGCGTGCGACGTCGACCTGAGCCTGGGCGAGCGCCGTCTGTTGCCGCTCACCGAGCGCCTGCTGCTCGCGCAGTTGCCTGACTGTGGCGCCCGCTTCGGCGATGAGCCGCGCGTTGTCCTTGTTCAGCTGCGTGATCTCGTTCTGCTTGACGATCGCCATCTGGTTCGCCTGCCGAAGCTCGGCCTGCAGCTGCTGGACCTGCTGCTCGTGTCGTCGGGCCTCCTGTTCACGTTGCTCGCGGGCAGCCGTACGGAAGTGATCGAGGGCGTTGCGCGCGTGCACAAGCTTTTCCTCGAGCGACTGGCGGAAGGTCTCCTGCTCGGCGTGTCGAGCCATCTGGTCGCGCACCTGCTGCGTGAGACGCTCGACGTCCAGGTCGCGCTGATGCAGCGCCAGGCGTGTCTCGGCGTGCGCGTCCTGCTCGCAGGAAAGGGCGGTGGCCGCCGCCATGAGTTGCGCCTGCAGCGTGGCGAGCTCAGCTGTGAGCTTTGCTATCTCGGTCTGTGCATGCTGGCGCTGCGTCGCTAAGGCGGCGGCTTGGTGGTCGACGAGCGCCTGCGCTTCCTCGTGCAGGCGGGCCGCAAGCCGTGCGACCAGGTCCTGGATGGCGTCGGAGAGCGATGCTGCGCGCGTGAGCGACGTGCCTTCCTCTTCCTCCAGTTCCTTCAGATAGCGGTGGATCGTTGTTTTCGAACCCGTGTTGCCGAGCGCGATACGTATCGCATCGATCGACGGGTACTGCCCTTGGGCGACGAGTGCGTCGCGGGCGCGTTGGACGGCTGAGCGGGTGAGGCCAGCGCGGACCATGGTAGCTCCTACAATTTCGTACCGTAATACGTACTATGTATATACGTATCGACAGATCCCGTCAAGCTGGTGTCAAAGCGCGGCTTTTTAGGATTGGATAATCGCCCATTATCGAATGTGAATGGCCCGCAAACCGGGTCCCCCACTCGCGGCGGTACATTCCGCGCCCGGATGGGTTCGCGCTGTCGACAGGGGACGGGTTGCTGACGATCGGGGGAAATGCCCCGACGAGTACTGTATCCGCCGTGATCGCCAGCTGTCGGCGTACGCCCCCTACATGGAGCAAATAGGCGGTGCCCGATGCGGGGTGATGAGTGGTTGTCGACGTGTCCGTGGCGACGATTCGCAACACAATGGAACGCCGGCTGTTACGCAGGATCGCCCATCCCTGACTTTTCAGACGGGGGGCCGGCAGCTCGCACCTGCCGATCGTCAGTCCGAATCCATACATGTGCCCGCCGCCGCCCATCTGCGGCAAGGCGTGCGAGCGTGGATGCCGGCGGCAGCCCGGCGCGCTTTTACAGCATCTATACGCAGGCCGAAGTGCAACCGTAGCCGGACGAGCCTCGTCCGGCGGTCCTTTCGCCTGGTACGCCGCGAGATGCGTTTCACCAGCGGCGTGCCTGGCGACACGGCGACGAAGCCCGTTACCGCTTCTCGAGCGCCACGATGGTCAACGCGCCGTTCACGTTCTCGACGCGTACCTTGACCTTCTCACCTGCCCTGGCCGCCTCGAGCATGCCTGCGTCCTTGGCCTTGTAGGCCATCGTCATCGGCGCCATGCCGATGTTGGCGAGCTCGCCGTGATTGATCGTGATCATCCCCGAGGCGGTGTCCACCTTCTTGACCACGGCATCCGTGAGCGCCGAGGTGCTGGCCTGCGCTCCCATCGTGCCCGTCTGCATCTTCATGGCGCCACTTTCGCCGGCCAATGCCACGCCGGTCAAGGAAACGGCCATACAGCACGCAACGGACAGGGTCATCAACTGCTTCATCGAGTTTCTCCAGGGTGGGTTTGCGGCACGGTCGTGCCAACAGCTACAGCGAAACCTTCGGCATCGCGCCGGGCACGCGCGGCGCGGCGGCGTTGCAGCAGCAGCCACGCGGCGGGGATCACGAACATCGACAGGATCGGTGCGGTTACCATGCCACCCACCATCGGGGCGGCAATCCGCTGCATGACCTCGGAGCCCGCGCCGTGGCCGATCATGATCGGCACGAGCCCGGCCAGCACGACCGCGACCGTCATCGCCTTGGGCCGCACCCGCAGCACGGCCCCTTCGCGAATCGCGGCAACCAGCGTCGCTTCGGTGAACGGCTCGCCTTCGTCGAGGCGGCGGTTCAGCGCCCCCTTCAGGTACAGGAGCATCACCACGCCGAACTCGGCCGCCACGCCCGCGAGCGCGATGAACCCGACCGACGTCGCGACGGACACCGCGTGGCCCAATATCCAGATGAACCAGAAGCCGCCCACGAGCGCGAACGGCACGGTCGACATCAGCAGCGCCGCATCTGCGGCTGAGTTGAACGTCAGGAACAGCAGCACGAAAATCACGACGAGCGTAACCGGGATCACGGTGCGCAGCTTGGCCGCCGCGCGCTCCAGATACTCGAACTGGCCGGACCAAGCGATCGAGTAGCCAGGCGGCAGCGTCACCTGCTGCGCGACGGCACGCTGCATGGCTTTGACGGCAGTCTCGAGGTCCGTGTTGCGGATGTCGACGTAGACATAGCCCGTGAGGCGCGCATTCTCGCTGCGGATCATCGGCGGGCCGTCGTCGATCGTCAGTTTCGCCACGTCGCCGAGCATGATCTGCGCCCCGCGATCCGTCACGATCGGCAGTTGCCTCAGCGTGTCGAGCGAGTCGCGAAACGCGCGCGGGTAACGGATATTGATCGGGAATCGCTCGCGTCCCGCGATGACCTCGCCGATGTTTTCGCCGCCGATCGCGGACGAAACCACGTCCTGGATGTCGGCAACCGACAGGCCGTAGCGGGCCGCAGCGAGCCGGTCGATGTCGACGTCGATGTAGTGCCCGCCATTCAGGCGCTCGGCGAGCGCCGAGGTGACGCCCGGAACGTGCCGGACCGCGGCTTCCACCTGCGTGGCAACGCGGTCGATCTGCTGAAGATCGGGACCGGAGATCTTGATGCCCACCGGCGTCTTGATCCCGGTCGAGAGCATGTCGAGCCGATTGCGAATCGGTGGCACCCAGACGTTCGACAGGCCCGGCACCTTGACGCGTGCATCGAGTTCGTTGATCAGCTTGCGCATTGTCATCCCTGGACGCCACTGGCTGCGCGGCTTGAACTGAATCGTCGTCTCGAACATCTCGAGCGGCGCGGGGTCGGTGGCCGTATCGGCGCGTCCCGACTTGCCGAACACCGTCGCCACTTCCGGCACCGTCTTGATGAGCCGATCCGTCTGCTGCAGCAATTCGGCGGCCTTTTCCGCGGAGATGCCCGGCAGTGCGGTCGGCATGTACAGCAAGTCGCCCTCGTCGAGCGGCGGCATGAATTCGCCGCCGAGACGCGATACGGGGATCATGGTCAACACCAGCGCGACGGCGGCCAGGCCGATTGCGAACCAGGGACGCTTGAGCGTCGCCTCGAGCAGCGGTCGGTACAGCCGGATCAGCACGCGATTGATCGGGTTGGCGTTCTCGTGCGGAATGCGGCCGCGAATCAGATAACCCATCAGCACCGGCACGAGCGTGACGGACAGACCAGCGGCGGCGGCGATCGTGTACGTCTTGGTGAACGCGAGCGGCGAGAACAGCTTGCCTTCCTGGCCTTCCAGCGAAAATACCGGAATGAAGGACAGCGTGATGATGAGCAGCGAGAAGAACAGCGCCGGACCGACTTCCGCCGCGGAGGTCGCGATCAGCTCCCAGCGCAGCGCGGCGGTCATCGGCACATCCGGGTTGTCGTGCTCGTACGCTTCCAGGTGCTTGTGTGCGTTCTCGATCATCACGATCGCCGCGTCGATCATCGCGCCGATCGCGATCGCGATGCCGCCGAGCGACATCAGGTTCGCATTGACGCCTTGATAGCGCATGACGATGAACGCGGTCAGAACGCCCAGCGGCAGCGACAAGATCGCCACGAATGCGCTGCGCAGATGAAACAGGAAGACCGCGCAGACGATCGCAACGACGATGAACTCCTCGACCAGCTTGTCCTTCAGGTTGTCGACGGCGCGCTTGATGAGCTGGGAGCGGTCGTAGGTCGGTACGATTTCGACGCCGGCCGGCAGCGAGCGTTTGAGGTCTGCGAGTTTTGCCTTGACTGCCTCGATTGTCTTGAGCGCGTTCTTGCCGGATCGCATCACGATGACGCCACCGGTCACTTCGCCTTCGCCGTTCAGTTCGGCAATGCCTCGCCGCATTTCCGGGCCGATCCGGACGGTGGCCACGTCGCCGAGCAGCACCGGGGTGCCCGCATCGTTCGCGCGCAACACGATGTGGCGGAAGTCGTCGAGTGAGCGCAAATAGGCGGTCGATCGCACCATGTATTCCGACTCGGCAAGCTCGACGACCGAGCCGCCGGACGCCCGGTTCGCCTGACGGATCGCGTCGGCGACCTGGGCCTGCGTAATGCCATAGGCGCGCAGCTTGTCCGGGTCGAGCACGACCTGGTATTGACGCACCATCCCGCCGATGCTCGCGACCTCCGACACATCCGGCACCGACTTGAGCTCGAACTTCAGGAACCAGTCGTTGAGCGCGCGAAGCTGGCCTAAGTCGTGGTGCCCGGTGCGATCGACGAGCGCGTATTCGTAGATCCAGCCGACACCCGTGGCATCAGGCCCGAGCGACACGGTCGCCCCACGTGGCAAGCGGCTTTGGACCTGGTTCAGGTATTCGAGCACGCGCGAGCGCGCCCAGTACTGGTCGGTCTTGTCGTCGAACAGCACGTAGACGAACGCATCGCCGAACGACGAGTACGCCCGGATCGTCTTCGCGCCCGGCACGCCTAGCAGCGTCGTGGTCAACGGATAGGTGACCTGGTCCTCGACGACCTGCGGCGCCTTGCCCGGATAGGAAGCCTTGATGATGACCTGTGTGTCCGAGAGATCGGGTAACGCGTCGAGCGGCGTCTCGGTGACCGAATACACGCCCCATGCCGCGACGAGCACCGTCGCAAGCAGAACCAGGAACCGATTGTGAATGGACCAGCGAATGATGCGCGCGATCATTGTGCGCCTCCCACCGGCTCGACCTGGGTCAACTGATAACCGTCGCCCGTCTGCTTGAAAACGAAGTGCACCGTCTGCCCGACCTTGACGTCGGGGAAGGCATCGGCCGCCGGCTTGTTGAAGGTCATCGTCATCGCGCCCCAGCCGAGCGCCGGCACCGCCCGGTGCGAGAACGTGATGCCCGCGACCGTGACTTGCTCGACCTTCCCGGTGGTCTCGTAGGTTCGGGAAGCGCCGGCCGTCGAGGCAGACGCCGGCGTCGACGCGCTGCCGTCGGGTGCGGCACTGCCTTCCAGGCTCGGCAAGACCGATTTGAGGCTCGCTTCGGAATCGATCAGGAACTGGCCCGAGGCGACAACCTGTTGCCCCTCGTGGAGACCATCGGTGATCTCCGTGTCGTCGCCGGTATCGTTGCCGACCGTGACGATCGCGGGCTGTAGCCTGCCGTCGGCGTTTCGGACGATGACGACCGAGCGCTTGCCCGTCGTGATGATCGCCTCGGACGGTACGACGAGACGCGAGACAGGCTTCGCCGCGCTCACATGGGCGCGCATGAGCATGCCAGGCGTGAGCCTCGTGCCTGGGTTGTCGATCTCGAGACGCGCTTGCAGCGTGCGCGTGCCGGTGCTGATGCCCGGCAGGATCTCGCGGATGTGTCCGCCGAAATGCTGCGCAGGGTCGTCGGCCACCGTCGCATCGACCGTCATGCCGGGACGCACCTGCAACGCGAGCGTTTCGGGGATGTCGATGATCAGCCAGAGGCTCGACAACCCCTCGACCTTGGCCAGCGTCTGGCCCGGCACCACCATCGCACCTTCCCGGACATTCAGCTCGGTCAGCACGCCGTTGGCCGGCGAGACCAGCACCACATGGGTCTGCGCCTTGCCCGTCCTGTCGAGCGCGGCGACGACGCCGTCGGGAATCGACAGGGCCCGCATCCGGGCCCGTGATGCGGCGAGCAGGTTCTCGTCGGCGTGACTTGCTTCCAGGGCGAGGTATTCTTCCTGCGGCGCAAGCCAGTCCGGCACGAAGATCGATGCGATGGGCTCGCCCTGGGCGACCCGCTGCATCGGCGCACGGGTGTAGAGACGATCGATGTAGCCGGTCGTGCGCGCCTGAATCACTGCGGCCATCGATTCGTCGAACTGCGTCGTGCCGACCGCGTCGAACCCTGCGCTCACGTCCCGCCGGCGCACCCTGGCATAGCGGATGCCGAGGTTCTGCTGAAGTCCGGCGTCGATCCGAATGCCGCTCGATCCGCCTTCGTCCGCATAAACGGGCACGAGCTGCATGTCCATGAAGGGCGACTTGCCCGGCTTGTCGAAGTGCTGGTTCGGGACCATCGGATCGTGCCAGTACAAGACCTTGCGGCCCGTCTTCGGGTCGATCTTGTCGCCGGATGCTGCAACCGCCGCGGCCGGATCATTGGGTGTCGCACGGCGGCTTCCCGCCACATAGCCCGCAGCGACGAGTGCGGCCGCGGCAACGAGCGCGAACGTCGTTCGCGTAAACACTTTCCTGTTCATCGATGCTCCTTCATTCCGCGGCGGCCATCGCCGGCGGGACCACCTGATAGTCGAGCCGGGCCCAGTCGAGCGACACATCGCGTCGCAGGTCAAGGATCTGCAATTGCGCGTCGAGCTGAGCGCGCCTTGCGGCGAAGGTATCGGCCAGCGAGCCGGTGCCGCCCCGATACGCCGCGTCCGCGAGCCGCACGCGGCGGTCGGCGGCTGGCAACAAGGTTTGTTTGAACTGGGCGAGGCGTTCGCGCCCGGTTTCGAGCCTCACCGCGAGATTCTGGATGTCGGCCTCGACCTGGCGCTGCGTTTCGTCCAGCGTCAGGCGGGCCTGCGTCGCCAGCTCGGCCTGCTCGGCCACGTCCCGATCCTCGCGGTCTTTGCGGTCGAGCGGCAGCGGAATGGTGACGCCGATCGAGACCATGTTCGAGTACGCGCCTCCCCGTTGCTGATAGGACACGTCCCAGGTCCAGTTGGGGCTCCTGTCGCTGCTCGCCACCGCCGTCGCCGCATCGGCCACGGCGACATCGGCCGCGGCCGCGATGAGTGCGGGCTGCACCTTGCGAAGCCGGTCCGGCGGCAGCTCGGCGACGCCGGATCGTGCCTCGGGCGGCTCGCCGACGACGTCGCCGACGGGCACCGCGGTCCAGCGCGAGAGCGTAATGAGAGCCGAACGGTACGTCTGCTGCGCCTTGAGCAAATCGTCCTGGGTTTGCGCAAGCATGACCTGGGCTTGCGCGACATCGGCCGCCGTCGCTTTGGCCCCGCGGTAGGACGCCTCCGTGGCGGCCAGCTCGTGTGCCATGTGGTCCGCAAGGTCTTCCTGCAGCGTAAGCGCCTTCTTGGCATAGACCGCGCTCAGCCAGGCCGCGGCGGCTCGCTCGCGGACGCTGGCCAATTGCGCCAGGTAGTCGGAGCGCTCCCGGTCCACTTTACGGTCGGCAAGCGAGGACCGTAGCCGGCGTTTCTTCGGCGAGACCCATTCCTGCTCGATGCCGATGCGCCGCTGCGTCATGAAGTCCTGGCCGATCGTGAAACGCTGCGGGCCATCGATGGGCAGGTTATCGACACCTGCGGTTAGCATCGGATTGGGCAACTGGCCCGCCTTCACGGCGGCCTCCGAGCCCGCCCGTACCCCGGCCTGGGCCGCCTGCATGGCGCTCGAGCGGTCGGTCGCGGACTGGAGCGCCGCATCGAGCGTCATGGCGGCATCCTGAGCGTAGGCGGTGACACTGCCCAGTGCGAGCACGAGGAAAAGAGCACGCGCGCGTGCCCGTACATGCCGGGAACCCGGCGCGTTCGTTCTTAAAAACATTGATCAACCCCGAATGGTCGAATCCCAATGGGAATCACGTCCCGCACGACTAAAGTGCGGGACAACATGACCGCGCATGCGGCCGCTACTGGACGGGGTTAGAGTGCGCGCGGAGGTCGCCACGGACCGTCCGGCTCGCGAACGGAAAGCGACTCCACGTAGTGGAAGACAACAGGGGAATGCGTGCCGGCGGGCCGAAGCACAACCGGGGAAGAAACCGGGTGATAAAGGCTCCCCACCTGGCATTGCGCCGAGACCTTGCAAGGAGAACTCTTCATCTTGCCATCGGAAACACGCTTTGTGGTATCGCAGCCGGGCATGCCACCTTGCATCATGCTGCCCATGCCATCGGTCATGGCCATCTGCATCGGACATTGCCCGGCCGAGCCGCTGGCTGCCAGCCCGGTGAGGGGCAGCACCGCGCACAGCAGCAGCACGAGCAGGGTCCGCAGAATTTTCATCGGCGCAGTATAACCGAGCCGTTTGTCTGCGGTTCACGTGTTGCACGTTCGCGCTGCGCGGTCACAGCCATTCCGGACGACATGCCGCCCCATGTTCGCAAGGTGCTCAAGAGCATCGCGACGCTCCATCCCGCCACGGGGAAGCGCGCCAAGCCATTGCAGCTTGCGCAAATCGAACGGCTCACTGCTTGGCTCGACAGACAGATTGCGCGCGTACAGCAAACTGGCGACGCGCGGATGCAATTCAGCCACTTGCGTAACCCGACGCTGGTGCTGCTCGGTTTTGGCGCGGCTTTCGCCCCGACGAGTTGAGCCGCCTGTGCGTCGAGCATGTCACCATCGAGCCTGGTCGCGGCATGACGCTCGTTCTCCCTCGCACGAAGGGGATCGTGCACTGCCCGGTACGACCCACAAGGCGCCAGCGCTCTTTTACGCGCGCTAGTTGGCAGCGCCTCAAGTGCCGACAGGTGTAGCATGCCGTCGGCGCCAATGGTCACGCGTTCAGTCTCACGGGCTTCCTCGAGTGCGGCCAGACCTGCCGTCAGGTGCTCTGTGAGGCGTTGGAGAAATGGCTCAGCCGTGCGCGGTAGGCCGAGCGAGGACAGATACCAGTCGCGCTCGCGCGTCCACTGTTCCGGCGGGACCAGCAATTGATCACGCGCGCGAAACGACAGGCTGATTAACGATCTCCTGCGAGGCGGCGTTGAGGTGGCAACACCGGCTCGCGGTCGAGGCGTCGATCTGATCGCATACCTCGACATCGATGAGCAGATCGGACGGTTCGCGGCTCTGCCGATTCAGATCAAAACAGCCACGCAGCGCTCGTTTTCAATCGATCGAAAATACGCGAAATCTCCGGATCTCCAGTTGGCGTTCGTCTGGGGTATCGGACAACCGGAGACAGCGACCATCTATGCGCTGACCTATCCTGAATCGGTAGGGGTCGGCAAGTCGATGGGATGGCTCGATACTGAGTCTTGGATCCAAGGCGGCCGATACACAACCACTGCACCCCGCGAGAGGCTTCTCAGTCTGCTCTCACGATACGAGGTTGAGCCGGGGACATGGAAGAGTCGAATAGCCTCGGCACTTCGCGGCGCGCAGTCACTCGACGGATAGCGTCGACAGCCGAGAGGGGGATTCCAGCGCCGTGAGAGCGACGATTCTCTCTTTCCTATCAATCACTTAACGCCATTTTAGCGAAAAATCCACGAATCCCGGCCGACCCTCAAGTTCGACCCGCTCGCAGGGGATGGCGCGTACTCGGATTGGATGCAGCGCCACTTCGAGGGCGCTAGCGCTAGCGCTACCGCCGGCAACGGATGTCTAGCGGTCAGCCGGGTTCGATACGATGGCCCCACTGGCAACATCAAGGATTCGCTGCTCGCGAATCAATTCAATCGGATTTTTGTACCCCAATTCGCCGGGATACTCGATTCTGCTGCTTTTCTGCAGGCACCCATCATCATTCTCAACTGGCACATCCGCTTTACCAATGGAACGCCGAACGGGTGGACCGGTAGAGGCATAAACGGCGCGCTGGTTAGGAGGTTGACCGAGATGTGCCGGATGGCCGGCAAAAAGCTTGCGATTGTTTACACGATCCATGAGGCCAGTGATCTGACGAGCCACCTACTCGTGCCGTCCGGCGTTGTTTCATTGAATCCAGATGTCGGGCATGCGATGGACCTGCAATTCCCCCGTGTTCGCCGATATGTCTCGCGGGTCCCCGGCTTGATGAGTTCGATCCACACAACGAAGATCGATCTGCTGCTCAAGCTCGTCGGGCAGTACCTCGAACCGGTCGACCGATACAGTGCGGCGAGCAATCTCTTTTGGGCTCGCTCGCAGCAATTGCTCAGGCTGAGCAATGCACCTGTCGTCGCTAGCGTAGGTATCAAGGGAATCGTCATATTTGGCATGATCATGCCGAGACACGGGCTGAGCCAAGCAGCGGTCGAGCGATTGGCAACGAAGATGAATGAAGCTGGGCTCGACGCATCGTTGAAGATCGTCATCGCCGGCAGGGAATCCGATGATCAGCTAGTGGGCAGCATGAAAGCGCTCCCGGCCACGAATCCGAGGGTCCTCTATGCTGGCCCTATCGACGGGCTCGATCATTATGCCGGCTGCCGGTATGCCATCTCGTTCGATCGGCTAGGCTATCGCCTCAATGCATCCGCGATGGTCAATGTTGTTCGAGAAGGGCATCTGCTGTTTTCCAGGCGCGGTGAGGAAACCGACAATCAACTCATCGATCGCGCGGTGAGGTGCATCCAGCTATGCGAAGCCAATCCGCGCTTTTACTTGGAGATGCTCGCGCAAAGTCAACCGCGCATACGCGCGGCTGCGCCGGAACACGTCGGCGATGCGCTCAATCGATTCTTCAAAAGCGTTGCGATCAACTTGGAATAGCCGATTGCCGGCGCGGGGAGCCAGGGTGAAACCCCGCCAGAATGCGCTCAAACAGCACGGCACTACGACATCTGAACTTTGCCCAGATACGACATTAGAACTTTGCTCTAACAAATTTTGTCAAAGCCGGATTCAAATGTCGTAGCGCCAGCTATTTAGAAATGTCGTATCTGTCGTCGGTTTACCGTTCGTGCAGCGTAGAAGAACGAGGGTTGAACGGGCAGGGCGCCGATGCATCAGGTGACCACTTGGGCAGACCGACGAGCCGGTTTTGAAGGTGGAGGCGGGGACGACAACTGCGCGATGACGTCGTTCAAATCGGCCTGCGTGAACTCGCGCTGCTTCTTGGTGCCCGGCACGCGTTCTTTGTTTCGCACAGGCTGGCCGTGATTCGTGCGCGAGGGCGAGCCGCAGGCCCGTCGATCGTCGCGCTGCGCTTGCAGTGCCTGCGCCACCTGCAGCACATGCGCCAGACGCTTGTGCTCGACGATCGCGCCTTGATCGACATGCGCCAGCCGGTCATAGGGCACATAGGGCAGGGACACACCGTCGGCCCGCAGTTCGATGCGACCGTCCGGATACTCCCATACCTCGAGATAGCGGCCGACCAGTTTGCGATTCGCGAGGCTGTCCTCCAGCAGATAGATCACGCGGTCGTACTGCACCGTGAGCGACTTGGTGACCTTGCGCAACTCGCGCCACGTGAACACGCTATCCAGATCCTCGTCGGCGCGCAGCTGCCGGTGCGCGTCGAACGCGCTCTTGGGCGGCTTGGCAAAGCGCGCGTTATAGGCCGCGATAAAGGAGGGCGCATAGGCGTTGGCCGCCTCCACCGTGTCGATCCCGCGCAGCCGCAACTCCTTCACCAGCCGATCCTGCAAAGTCAGGTGCGCGCGCTCCACGCGCCCCTTGGCCGAACTGCTGTTGGCGCAAAACGTGTCGATATTGAGCTCGTACATCGCCCGGCCAAAGTGCGTCACGCCCGCTTCGCCCTTGGTCGTCGGGCGAAATACACTGGCCTTGTCGCTATAGAACGCCTGGGGCTTGCCGTAGCGCTCCAGGTACGCACGCGTCGCCTCGAAATAGCTGAAGGTCGACTCGGTGGCCGTGAAGTGCAGCATCATCAGCCGGCTCGTCGCGTCGTCCACATAGACCAGCAGCGTGCATTGCGGTGCCCGATCCTCGAACCACGCATGCTCGCTTCCGTCGATCTGGATCAGTTGCCCCAGACACGCTCGGCGCGCCCGCGGCTGATAGATCTTGGGCGGGCGCTGCCGGCGCGGAATCCATAGGCCGGCGTCGATCATCAGCTTCCTGACCGTCTCCTTGGCCAGATGGATGCCATGGCATTCCCACAGCTTCTCGCAGGCCCAGCCGTTCAGCCGCACGCCCGGGCTTCAGTCCCGTTTCCACCACAGCCTGAACCATCTTCAGACGATCGAGTTCTCGCATGTTCAATGTCACCAGTGCAGTGGCGTGCATGGTCGGCTCCGTTGTCCTGCGGGGAGCCGACAAGCATACCCAGGTTAAAACCCGACATTTCTATCTAGCTAGAACACGACATTTGCATATAGCTCTAACACCCCAAAAGTTCGATAATTGAGATTATGTCAAGTCAATGATGTCCACGCGGTTGTACTTCATCACCTCGCATTGGTTTGCAGAAATCTGTTCCCCCTTTTTGCACAAATTTGTTCCTAGCCCCTAGGCTGAAATCGTTGGGCCGTACGGCGACTTCGGGTGAACGTACCGCCGCGCTTGCGTCTTCTCCACGATCTTCTTGCTACAGCTGCTCTCGAGCCTATACAGACTCATGCGGCCACGCCATGCGTTACGCGCACCAACCGCGTCCGCACGCGATCCATAGCCGGGTTGGCTGTCGAGCACCTCGAGCGGTTTGGGGCCACCAAGCGGCGTTACCACGCTGCATCCATTCCGCCGCTAGTTCCGCTGATGCGAACACCTCCCTGGCATGTTCAAGCACGAACAGCACGCGTGCGATCCGATCCGATTCACTGGCTGTTAGGCGTTCAGCGCGTTTGATCCTTCGCAAGATCGTGCTGCACAGCAAGTTGATATGGACGAGTAACGTCGGGACACTCAGATGCAGAAGATTCGTCGCGACGCGCTCGACGATGCTTGCATCCATGCCTTCGCGGATGATCCGCCGCTGCTCGAGCGGGCCATCCTGGCGAATCCCTCCAAATCGCACGGCTGAGGGCCAGCCCGGCTCGGCCCGGCGAACTCCTTGCCTCTCCGCGCGCGATTGCCTGCGATCATGGCCAGCCCTCCTCTTCCCAAATGATGTTTTCCTATCGAAATGGGGTGTCCGGCCGACACACTAGCCAACCATCGTTCTTTACGGGTAACGGCACGATATTCAGTAAACAACAGGGCAGGTAAACCAAACCAAGAAGCGCAACGCCCGAGGATACTGAATCGCCCCGGGATTCGTGGAGGCTGGTTGGTTTAAGTTGATGCCGGCACGACGACTGAGTTGCAACGTTGCCGGTAGTAGTTTGCCTCAGCTTCCGCGGGCGGGATATAGCCGAGCGGTTCCAT